>NC_009142.1:4106402-5475203 GCF_000062885.1 Saccharopolyspora erythraea NRRL 2338
AGGGTCTGCTCCGCTGCTGCCTCCACCGTAGGAGCCCGTCCGACTCCCAACAAAGACTCGCCACTTTCGTGTGACACGCACTCACGGCCGAGTGGCGATCAGCGGAATCACGCCTCCCGCGAGTACGGCCTCCACCTGCCGGGGTGACAACCGGTGCCGAGCGCGGATGACCAGATCGCGGCTGGTGTCGCGGATCGTGATCTCGTTGTCGGAAAGCTCGCGGCGCAGGTCCGACAGCTCCAGGACGTCGCCGACCTCGATCCGGTCGTAGTCGCCCGGGTCGTCGAACTCCAGCGGCACGATGCCGAAGTTGGACAGGTTCTGCCAGTGGATGCGCGCGAAGGACCGCGCCAGCACCACCCGCAGCCCCAGGTAGCGCGGGGCGATCGCGGCGTGCTCGCGCGAGGAGCCCTGGCCGTAGTTGTCACCGCCGACCACCGCGTGCCCGCCCACGACATCCCGCGCGCGCTGCGGGTAGTCGGAGTCGACACCGGCGAAGCTGAACTCGGCCAGCGCCGGGATGTTGGAGCGCAACGGCAGCGCCCGCGCCCCGGCCGGGGAGATCTCGTCGGTGGAGACGTCGTCGCCCGCCTTGAGCAGTACCGGCAGCTCCAACCGGTCGGGAAGCTCGTCGAACTCCGGCAACGCCGAGACGTTGGTGCCCTTGAGCAGCTCCACCTGCAGAGCCTGCTCCTCGGGCAGCGGCGGCTCCAGCATCGCGGTGTTGACCGACGCCTTCTCCGGCAACGCCGGCTCCGGGTACTCGATCCCCAGGTCGCGCGGGTCGGTGATGACGCCCATCAGCGCCGACGCGGCGGCGGTCTCCGGCGAGCACAGCCACACCGAATCCTCCCGCGTCCCCGACCGGCCGGGGAAGTTGCGCGGGAAGGTCCGCAGCGAGTTCTGCCCCACCGCCGGCGCCTGCCCCATCCCGATGCAACCCATGCACCCCGCCTGGTGGATCCGCGCCCCGGCGCTGATCAGGTCGAACGTGGCCCCCATGCGGGTCAGGTCGGCCAGGATCTCCCGCGAGGTCGGGTTGACGTCGAAGCTCACCGCCGGATCGGCCTGCCTGCCGCGCACCATCGCCGCCGCGATCGCGAAGTCGCGCAACCCCGGATTGGCCGAGGACCCGATGACCACCTGCCCGATCGCGGTACCGGCGACCTCGCGCACCGGCACCACCTTGTCCGGCGCCGACGGCTGGGCGATCAGCGGCTCGACCTCGGAGAGATCGATGGTCTCCTCGACGTCGTACTCGGCGCCGTCGTCGGCGGTGAGCACGGTGAAGTCCCGCTCGCGGCCCTCGGCGCGCAGGAACTCCCACACCGCCGAGTCCGACGGGAACACCGTCGTGGTGGCCCCCAGCTCGGCCCCCATGTTGGCGATGACGTGGCGGTCCATCGCCGCCAGGCCCGCCAGGCCCGGCCCGTGGTACTCGATGATGCGGTGCACCCCGCCGGAAACCCCGTGGCGGCGCAGCATCTCCAGGATGACGTCCTTGGCCGACACCCACGGCCGCAGCGACCCGGTCAGCCGCACGCCCCACACCTCCGGCATCCGGATCCGCAGCGGACGGCCGGCGATCGCCATCGCCACCTCCAGCCCGCCGACCCCGATGGCCAGCATGCCCATACACCCCGCCGCGCAGGTGTGGGAGTCCGAACCGACCATGCTCGCCCCCGGCACCCCGAAGCGCTGCATGTGCGTGGGATGCGAAACCCCGTTGCCCGCCTTGGAGAACCACAGCCCGTAGCGCCGGCAGGCCGATCGCAGGAACCGGTGGTCCTCGGCGTTCTTCTGGTCGGTCTGCAGCAGGTTGTGGTCGACGTACTGCACGCTGGTCTCGGTGCGCGCCCGGTCCAGCCCGAGCGCCTCCAGCTCCTGCATCACCAGCGTGCCCGTCGCGTCCTGGGTCAGCGTCTGGTCGATGGCCAGGGCGATCTCGCGCCCCGGGACCATCTCGCCTTCCACCAGGTGCGCGCCGATGAGCTTGTGGGCGAGTGAACGCGGCATGTTGCGGCCTCCCCTGCAGCCGGCCAGTCCCACTGCGAACTACCCGCGCCACCGCGCCCCGAAACGATCTGCGCGGAGCCGCGGCCGCCGAAGCCTTCCCGAACGCTTCATCGGGAGGGTGCGGTTTCCGATGTGGACGAGGCTGCCGTCGCGATCGCCGACCCCGTGCGCAGGCAGATCTCGCTACTACCCCGCGCAGAAGCCCCACTTCGAACAACTGCGCTGCCCCGCCCTCACCCGGCCGCCCGCGCGTAGACGAACACCTGCGGCTCCACCGCAAAAGGCCGGTCGGACTCGCACACGACCTCCACCTCGCGCAGCTCCTCCACCACGAACCCCGCGCCGGAGACCACCTCGCCCAACGCGCGCGGCGAGTACGCCGTCACCGTGAGGTCGGCGCCCAGGAACGACATGCGCTCGGCGTCGGAATCGCCCTGCACCATCGCCAGCGCCAGCAGGCGCGGACCCCGCAACCGATCCCGCACCGACTCCAGCACGGCCGAGACCTCCGCCCGCGACAGCATCAGCAGCGAGAAGAACGCCGTCACCGCGTCGAAATCACCGAGCCCGGCATCCAGCGCCCGCATGTCACCGCGCACCAGCCGGGCCCCGGGAACGCGCCGCGCCGCCAGCTCCAGCATCCGCGGCGACTCGTCGACCCCCACCACCTCGACACCGGCGCCGTCGAACTGCTCGGCGGTCGGAAAACCCGTCCCGCACCCCAGATCCAGCACCCGCGCACCCCGGGCGGGCAACCGGTCGATCACCCACTGCCCGGCCAGGCGCTGCGCGCGCAGCTCCTGGGTCTCCTTCACATACCGCTCGCCGATCACGTCGAAGGCAGCCTCCACCATGGCTCAAGACTGCCAGCTCACGGCTCAGCCGAACACGTGCTCACCCATCGGTGCGGCGTGCCGACCACCGGAGGACTCCCACTCCACCGACACCTCCAGCACCAGATCCTCACCGACGGCGTCGACCAGCACCCGGTGTCCCGACGAGAGCTCCCCGTCGATCACCATCGCCGCCAGCCGGTTGTCCAGCTCCCGCTGGATCACCCGCCGCAGCGGCCGCGCCCCGAACTCCGGCTGGTGGCCCCGCTCGGCCAGCCACGCCACCGCGGCCTCGGTGACCTCCATGCCGATGCCCCGGGCCAGCAGCTGCTGGTAGGTCCGCTCCAGCAGCAGCCCGGTGATCTCCCGCAACGCCGCCGGGCCCAGCGGCTGGAACACCGTCACGTCGTCGATGCGGTTGATGAACTCCGGGCGGAAGAACGAACGCAGCTCCTCCAGCAGCTCCAGCGCCGAGTCCCCGGCCGAGCCACCGGCGTCGAGGATGCGGTCGGCACCGATGTTGGAGGTCATGATCACCACGACATTGCGGAAATCCACGCTGCGCCCCTGCGCATCGCTCAACCGCCCCTCGTCGAGCAACTGCAGCAACGTGTTGAAAACGTCCGGGTGCGCCTTCTCCACCTCGTCCAGCAGCAGCACCGAGTACGGCTGCCTGCGCACCCGGTCGGTCAGCTGCCCCGACTCGCCGTAGCCGACATAGCCCGGCGGGGCCCCGATCAGCCGCGACACCGTGTGCTTCTCCTGGAACTCGCCCATGTCGAAGCGGATCAACCGCTGCGCGTCACCGAACAGCGCCCGCGCCAGAGCCCGCGCCAGCTCGGTCTTGCCGACCCCGGTCGGCCCCAGGAACAGGAAACTGCCGATCGGCCGCTCCGGATCGGCCAGACCCGCACGCGCCCGCCGCACCGCCTCGGCCACCGACCGCACCGCCGCGTCCTGACCGATCACCTTCGACCGCAGCACCTTCTCCAACCCCAGCAACCGCTGCTTGTCGGCCGCGGTCAGGTCCGACACCGGGATCCCCGTCCGCCGCGACACCACATCGGCCACGTCGTCACGCCCCACGCTCGGCTGGTGCTCGGCCGAAGAACCGGGATCGTTCGGCGAACCACCCCGCAGCAACCGCACCCGCGAGCACGCCTGGTCCAGCAGGTCCACCGCCTTGTCCGGCAGGAACCGGTCGGCGATGTAGCGCTGCGACAACCGCGCGGCGGCCACCAGCGCGTCATCGGCGATCACCACCCGGTGGTGGAGCTGGTAGCGGTCCCGCAGGCCCCGCAGCACCGCCACCGTGTCACCCACCGACGGCTCGGCCACCAGGATCGGCTGGAACCGCCGCTCCAGCGCCGGATCCTTCTCGATGTGCTTGCGGTACTCCTCCACCGTCGTCGCACCGACCACCTGCACCTCGCCGCGCGCAAGCGCCGGCTTGAGCATCGTGCCCGCGTCCATCGTGCCCTCACCGGCCCCCGCGCCGACGATGCCGTGGATCTCGTCGATGAACACCAGCACCTCGTCGCGGTGCTGGCGGATCTCGTTCATCAGGTCCCGGAACCGCTGCTCGAACTCGCCGCGGTACTTGGCCCCGGCCACCATCCCGGCCAGGTCCAGCGACACCACCCGCCTGCCCGCCAGCGACCACGGCACCGCACCGTCGACGATCCGCTGCGCCAGGCCCTCCACGATCGCCGTCTTGCCCACGCCCGGATCACCGATGAACACCGGGTTGTTCTTGGTGCGCCGCCCCAGCACCTCCACGGCCTGTTCGACCTCCTGCGAGCGGCCCACCACCGGATCCAGCCGGCCCGCCCTGGCCAGCTCGGTCATGTCCATGCCGAACTCGTCCAGCTTCGGCGTCGTGCTCAGCACCGAGGGCCGCGCGTTCGGCCGCGTCCGCTCGCTGCGCTCCATCGCCCGCGCCAGCGCCCGCCCGGCCACCGAGTCGGCGTCGGTGGCCAGCCCGAGCAGCACGTGCCGCGCCCCCACCGCGTCGGCACCCTCGCTCAACGCCTGCTGGTGCGCTCCGAGAAGCGCCCGCCGCGCCGACGACGACAGCACCGGCTTGCCCTGCGCCTGACCGCCCAGCGCGTCGTAGGTGCCCGCCACCGTCCGCACCGCCGAGGCCAGCTCCTCCACCCGCACACCCGAGTCGCCCAGCATCCGCGCCGTCGGCCCCACCTGCGTCACCGCCCACAGCAGGTGAGCGCTGTCGAGCTCCCGGCTGCCCCACTCCACGGTCGCCCGGATCGCCTTCGACACCACCTCGTGGGCCTGCTCGTCCAGCAGGTTGCCCAGCTCCAGCCCGCCCGGCCCGGGCGCAGGCTGCGACACCGCCGGACCACCGGCGGAATGCACCTCGAACAACTCGCTGAGCAGCGAGTCGAAGGCGGCAGAGGAATCTCCGGCACTGCCGCGACTCACGAACTGACCTCCACGCACACCGCGGGCCGCGGCCACCGCCGCCCGCGTCCGTCCACACCTGACGCGACCAGTGCGCCACCGGGAGGTCACCGCCGGACCCGGCCACCCGCCAGTCCGGCCAGCGCGCCCACCAGCAGCACCGCACTGATCACCGCCACGACGGTACCCAGCCGGTGCATGCCCGGGTCGGACGCCGTGCCCGCGAAGCACAGCTCGATCACCGCCGCCGCGATGTTGGCACCAACATACTGAGAGGTCCGGTACAGCCCCGAGGCGATCCCGGCATCGGCGGCGTCGGCCTGCCCGTACAGCGCGGTCTGGTTGCCGATGTTGTTGAACCCGTTGGGGATGCCCAGCACCGCCGCGACCAGCACCAGCACCACCACCGCGCTGCCCGCGTGCAGACCCGTCAGCAGCAGGCCGCCGACCAGCAGCGCCACCGACCCCGCCAGCAGCACCGGCCAGTGCCCCATCCGCCGCAGCAGCCGCCCGGCCCCGGCCACCGACACCATGGCCGTCAGCGCGATCGGCAGCACCACCAGCCCGACCTGCGCCGGATCCAGCCCACGCGCGCTCTCCAGCCACATCGGAAAGCCGTAGAACACCACGTAGAAGGCCACGTAGGTCAGCGCCGTGCGCAGGTAGGTCCCCGTCAGCGGCCGGTTGCGCACCAGCACCCGC
The DNA here is from genome assembly GCF_000062885.1 of Saccharopolyspora erythraea NRRL 2338. NCBI lineage: Bacteria > Bacillati > Actinomycetota > Actinomycetes > Pseudonocardiales > Pseudonocardiaceae > Saccharopolyspora > Saccharopolyspora erythraea. The sequence goes on from NC_009142.1 coordinate 4,112,375, forward strand.
ACGTCGACGAACGGCCTGCGCGCCCGCAGCTCGTAGGCGGCGAAACCGGCCGTCAGCAGCACCCACACCGCAAGCAGCCACCACCGCGGCTGCTCCGACAGCGACAGCAGGAACAGCATCAGCACCGCGATGACCGCGGCGAACAGCCCGGCCCCGACCAGGTCCAGCCTGCCCAGCACCGACTCACCGCTCGGCGCCCGGCGCCGGTCGCGCGGCAGCCACACCAGCGCCAGCACGACCCCGACCAGCCCCAACGGCAGGTTGACCAGGAAGATCGCCGGCCAGCCCCAGTACTGCACGAGCACCCCGCCGATGACCGGGCCACCCGCGATCATCACCTGCCCGCCGATCGCCAGCGCGCTCAGCGCGCCCGCGGGCAGCGGCAGACCGAGCCGGTCGGCCTCCTGGCGCAGCAGCGCCACCCCCGCCGGGTAGGCCGCGCAGGTCCCGATGCCCAGCAGCACCCGGAACGCGATCAGCCACCCCAGGCTCGGCGAGAACGGCGCGGCCACCGAGGCCAGCACGGTCAGCGCGAGCGAGGACAGGAACACCCGGCGCGGGCCGAACAGGTCGGCCAGCCTGCCCGCGGTGGGCGAGCCGACCGCGGTGGCCAGGTAGAGACCGGAGATCAGCCACGAGGTGGCCGCACCGGCCTGGAACTGCTCCCGGATGTCGACCATCGCCACGGCCATGGTGGAGGCGTTGAGCGCCTGCAGCACCGCGCCGAAGGCGATGGTGAGCACCAGACCGCGCGAGAGCCGGGCCGCGCGCTGCGGCGGCGCGGTGTGCTGGGCACGGGAGAGGTCTGCGGTCACCTCCGCAGTCTATGTTGTTAGCTAAACTAACCTCAGGGCCCGTACGGAGGAACCCGCTCCCGCAGCGGGAGCCGTCGCCTCAGTTGGTGCTGTGCCGCGCCTGCTCGATCGCCTCGGCGAGCCTGGTCAGCTCCTTGCTGACGTGCGAGAGCCGGTCGGCCATCACGCTGGCGTGCCCGGACACCGGTCCGACGTGCCCTGCCGCGCGCAGCCACTCGGTGACCCCGCCCATGCCCTGCGACATCCCGTCGGCCACCGCGGAGAACCCGCGCGCGACCTCCTCGATCTCGGCCACGGAGTGCGCCACCGCCGGATCGCCCAGCCGCGCGCCCAGCTGCGCGGCGGCCTCGCCGAGCTGTGCGGCGACCTCCGCGGAGTAGCCGGACTCGGCGTCGCCGGACTCGGCACTCCGTCTGGCACCGGTCCGTCGCGGCGGCGAGTGCCGTCCGGTGTTGGTCCGTTGCTTGTCGGAATGTCCAGCGGCAGTCATAACCAACCAGCCAACCCGAGTCCCGTTCTCGTATCTACCCCGACGCGCCCAAAGCCGCCCGACCGGTGTGGAAAACCACCCGGTTACCGGCCCGTGAGTGTTCTTGCTTGGCGAGGAGGCTATCCCCTTCCGGGCGAGAAGTGGAGGTTTTTGGTCTGGACGATTTGTTTCGGTCAACACTGAAACCATAGACGGTAACAAAACAGGAGGTTGGTAGCGGTACCACCGCTGAAATGAGAGCCGGTGATCAGGATGTGGGATTTCGCACCGGCGCTGTCCGCCTCCTCCGCGAGGCCGGACAGCAGAGCCGGCGCTGGCTCCGACGGGCACCCGCGTTCGGCGCTGTGGGCCTCCAGCCGCTGGTCCAGTTGGTCGGCCGTGGCGCCCGCTCCCCTGTCGACCGGGTGCCGGATCCGCCTGGAGCGAGTCGCCGACTGCACAGCTTGTCCTTGAGCGGTTCTGCCCTGGCCCGTTGCTTCGGCGTCGCTGCCTCAGCCGCTGCACCGGCCCTGGCCGCTTCGGCGCCGGGGCCGACGTTCGCGACCCCGCTCCCCTGCGGCCAGGGCCTGAACTCCCGGCGCCGGTCCGCTCAGCCGGTGTCGACCTCGTCCAGCACCTGGTAGATCTCCTCGTCGGTGGTCGCGCGGAAGTTGCGGTACCACTGCCCTACTGCGGCGAAGGCGACCGGCTGCAGCACGCACACCACGGTGTCGGCCTCCCGCCGCAGCGCGGCCACAGCGTCGGGTGCTCCGACCGGGACGGCCAGCACCACCGAGCGCGGCGAGGACTCGCGCAGCATCCGCACGGCGGCGCGGGCTGTCGCGCCGGTGGCCAGCCCGTCGTCGACCAGCACGACGTCGCGCCCGGCCAGTGGCAGCGGGTCGCCCTTCTGGTAAGCGCGTTCCCGTCGCCTCGCTTCCTCGCGTTCGCGTTCGCAGTCGGACTGCAAGGCCTGTTCATCGAGGTGGAAAGAACGCAGCAGTCGCGGGTCGTAGGTGGCGGGGCCCTGCGCGGTCACCGCGCCCAGCGCCAGCTCCGGCTGGCCCGGCGCGCCGATCTTGCGGGCCACCGCGACCCGCAGCGGCGCGTCCAGGGCTCCTGCGACCTCCGCGGCCACCGGCACCCCTCCCCTGGCCAGGCCCAGCACCACGGGATCCACCAGCTCCAGCTCCCGCAGCCGTTCGGCCAGCAGCCTGCCGGCGTGCCTGCGATCCTGGAAGCCTTCCCGGGCCTGTGCGGCGAATCCGCTGCGTGACATCGCTGGCCTCCCTCCGCCGCGCGTGCGCACGCGCACGACATCGAGTCGTGAGGGTCACCCCACCGAGATGCCCGCCTGCCGGGCGGCGCCAAACCCGGTCAGGCCAACCGCGACACGCGCAGCGTCCGCAGCCGGTTGAGCGCCGCGGCGAGCTCGAAGGTCCGCGGCACGGCGAAGTCGCCCACGTAGCGGTCGTCGACGGCGTGCACGCCGCGCTCGGCGACCTCGGCCGCGAAGGCCTCCAGCACCTCGGCCACCGTCCGGTCGCCGTCGAGCAGCCCCCGGCGCACGCAGGTCACCAGGGCCAGCCCGATCCCGGTGACCTGCGAGGGGTCGACGATCTGCTCCACCGCCCGCAGCTCCACTGTGGATTCGCCGAGGGTCAGGGCGTCCACGCCCCGGGCCCGCACCTTGGGCCGCTCGGTGTCCACCGAACGCGGGTCGGGCACCCTGGCGCGCAGCGCCGGGAAGCCGTCGGCCTCGGAATTCCGGCCGGTCGGGTTGGCAGCCAGCTCCCGCGCCCGCTCGGTCACGTCGAGCGCACGGTAGGAATCCATCATCAGCACCCGGTCGGCGACGTCCATGTAGTCCCCGGAACCGCCCATCACCAGGACCGTGGACACCCCGCGCTGGCGCGACAGCGGGCGGATGAGGTCCACGAACGGCGTCAGCGGTTCGGAGTCCTTGGCCACCAGCGCCTGCATCCGGGCGTCGCGGATCATGAGGTTGGTCGCCGCGGTGTCCTCGTCGACCAGCAGCACCCCGGCCCCGGCCTCCACCGACTCCGAGATCGCCGCGGCCTGCGAGGTGGAGCCAGAGGCGTTGTCGGTGGAGAAGTCGGCGGTGTCGGCGCCGGTGGGCAGGTGCGAGACGAACGGGCTGACATCGACCCGGTGCACCCGGCGCCCGTCCTCGGCGCGGATCTTGACCGTGTCGTCGCGGCAGACCACCAGCTCGCGGCCGTCACCGGGCACGTGGTCGTAGATGCCGTACTCCAGCGCCCGCAGCAGCGTGGACTTGCCGTGGAAGCCACCGCCGACGATCAGCGTGATGCCCTCGGGCACGCCCATGCCCGTGACCTCGCCGCGGTTGGGCACCCGCATCGTCACCCGCAGCGACTCCGGCGTCCGGAACGGCACCGCGTCGGCCAGCGGGCGGTCGTCCACGCCGCTGCGGCGCGGCAGGATCGAGCCGTCGGCGACGAAGGCCACCAGGCCGTGCTCGGTGAGTCCGCGCCGCAGGGCGTCGGTGTCCTCGATGGAGTCGACGAACTCCCGCAGCCGGGTCTGCTCGGCGGTGGCGAAGCGCAACGCCTGCTCCACCACCGCGGGCAGGTCCTCGCACAGCGCGTGCTCGGCCTGCCTGCCGTCGATGGTGCGGCCCCGGCCGGGCAGGTCGATGCCCAGGCGCAGCACGATCTCGCCGTCGACGACCTGGCAGGCGCTGCGGTCCAGCACCTGCTGGCGGCCGGCGTCGACCCGCAGCCTGCTGTCGCGCAGCCGCCGGTGCGCGGCGCGCACCAGGAACCCGGCCAGCGCGCGGGCTCGCACCTGGTTGTGCCACAGCTCGCGCGGGAAGCCGGCCACCTGCGCGGGCACCCGCACCTCGCAGCGGCTGGCGGGCGCGAACGGGTCGGGCTGGACCCGCTGGACCTCGAGGGTGAACCCGCCGAAGGTCCACGAGCCGCGCAGCGCCTTGTAGCGCCCGTAGCTCGTGCCGTGCATGTTCCCGAGCTCGTCGCGGAGTGCCTGCTCGTCCCGCCGCCCGCTGCCGGTCTGCGGTTGCCGCCGGTCGCCGCGGCGCGGTCCTGTTCGCTGTGCCATGTCCCGAGACGTACCCGACGTGCCGGGGTTTCTCCACTCGGACATATCGGTCACCCCCTGGTCTCGGTCGGCGAACTGCCCCTCCTGGAGACCGGCTACTCGGATCGGGCAGGCGCGGTAGCCGGACCACTCGGCACGTCCTGCCCGGCTGCAGCGCCGTCGGCGGCTATGTTCGAGAACACTCCTCCCTGCCCACCGGACGAGGTGATCATGCTGCGGGCACACCGGTTCTTCGCCGCGGTCTACGACCGGATGATGAGTCCGCTGGAACGGCGGGCGCTGGCCGCGCACCGGGCGCGGCTGCTTGCCGAGCTGCCTGGTCAGGTCCTCGACATCGGCTCGGGCACCGGGGCGAACCTGCCGTTCTACCGCAGCGCGGAGCGGGTCGTGGCCAGCGAGCCCGACCCCGCGATGCGCCGGCGTCTGGCCGCGCGCGCGGCGGGGGCCCGGGTGCCGGTGGTCGTCAGCGACGCCCACGCCGAGGCGCTGCCGTTCGACGCGCACAGCTTCGACACCGTGGTGTTCACCCTGGTGCTGTGCACGGTCGACTCTCCCGACCGGGCGTTGGGCGAAGCGCGACGCGTGCTCAGGCCGGGCGGGCGGCTGGCCGTGCTCGAACACGTGCGCAGTCCCGGTTCGCTCGGCCGCTGGCAGCGGCGGCTCACTCCGGTGTGGACCCGCGTCGCCGCGGGCTGCCACCTCGACCGCGACACGCGTTCCGCCGTCGAGCGGGCGGGTTTCCGGCTGGAGCACGTCGAGCAGTTCCGGCCGTTCCCCCGCATGGTGCCGGTGCGCGACTGGCTGCACGCCACGGCCGTCGCCGACGGCTGAGCGGCGCGCGGCGGTTCAGTCCGCGGCCACGGAGTGGTGCTCGTGCACGACGGTCCACTGCCCTGCTCGCCTGGCCAGCCCCATCGTGAGCCGCACGTCGAGCTGCTCGGCGGGATCGGCGCCCGGCCCGCTGCCCGCGCAGCGCACCACGCAGTGGCAGAACGCCGCCTCAGCGCCCGCGGTGACCTCCCAGCTCGTCGAGTTCGAAGAGGCCGGAGTCGCCGAACCAGGGGAAGAACTCCTCCTCCCACGACCGGCGGTAGGCCTCCAGGCCCCGGAAGCGGACGGGCTCGGGGACGTCGTAGAACACCAGGTCCGGGCTGTGGTGGGCGAGGATGCCGTCCAGGTCTCGGTCGCGGACCGCCCTGGCCCACCGCTCGACGAGCTCCCGGACCCGGGCGGTGTCGTCTGCCTGCTGCGCCTTGAGCCCACTCCTCGCTGATCCGGGCGGCCGCGGTCCTCCCAGGCTATGAGCGGTCCTCGCGACACGCCGTCCGACGCGTGTCACGCCGCCTGGCGACGCCGCCACGCCTGAGGCGCGGCGCATCAACCCTCGATCGGATGAGAGCAGGCCGCGACGATGCACGCAGCGCGATTTCCGCGCCCCAGCCGGGAAAACTCGAATCACACTCAGGTGATCACACGCCGGTGTGGTGGACCCGACCGGGTGTGGCGTTGCGAATTCTTCAGGCCGCTGCAGCGGAACAGGATGGTCCCATGTGGACAGCACCGACGCGGCGACCGGATTATTCTGCGTTGCGCGCAAGACCGCTCACCCATGCCGTGCCGCGGGCTCGCGGCGCCGCCGTAGCGAGGAGGCGAACCGCAGTGGCCCCATCTCGCATCGCACGCTCTTCCCGGTACCGCCCGCGCAGGCTGCTGGTCTGCGCCCTGGCAACGGCGCTGACCGCGCTCGCTCCGGGCGCGCACGCCGCCTACTCGCAAACACCCCGGCTCGACCCCGGCGATCCGAACGGAGCGTGGGCCGGCTACAGCCTCGGCCGCAGCTCCGACACGTCCGCGCCGCGGTACGCCGCGCCCGCCGGCAGCGTCGCGGGCATGGACGTCAGCGGTCACCAGGGCGTGGTCGACTGGCGGGCGGCCTGGGACGCCGGCGCCCGCTTCGCCTACGTCAAGGCCAGCGAGGGCGTCGGCTTCCGCAACAAGCACTTCCCCCAGCAGTACGACGGCTCGCGCGGTGTGGGCATGGTCCGCGGCGCCTACCACTTCGCGCTGCCCGACCGCTCCAGCGGCGCCGAGCAGGCCCACTTCTTCGTCGACAACGGCGGCGGGTGGGTGCCCGACGGCCACACCCTGCCCGGGGCGCTGGACGTCGAGCACAACCCCTACGGCGGCGCCTGCTACGGGCTGCCGCCGGAGGGGATGTCGCGGTGGATCGCCGAGTTCAGCGACACCTACCGGGCGCGCACCGGCCGGTTCCCGGCGATCTACACCACGACGCGCTGGTGGCAGCAGTGCACCGGCGGGAACCCTTCCTTCGGGGCGAACAACCCGCTGTGGCTGGCCCGCTACGCGCCCGAGCCCGGTGCGCTGCCCGCGGGCTGGAGGTTCCACACGATCTGGCAGTTCGCCGACCGGGGCGTGTTCCCCGGTGACCAGAACACCTTCAACGGCGGACCCGAGCAGTTGGCCCGCTTCACCTCCTGACAACAGCGGGAAGGGGGCGTGCCGAGTGGCCGGCACGCCCCCTTCCCACGTGGAGGAGCGTTAGTTGTCGAGGACTTCCGGGGGGATCGGTTGGTCCTTGGCGATCGCGTCGAACATCGCCGCGGCCCGCTCCTTGTCCCACAGGATCACCGACTGGCCGTTGACCTTGCCGAAGCCGCCGAAAGGCACGCTGGTGGTCACGCCCTGACCGCCGCTGAGATCGCCCATGGCCAGTCCCAGCGAAGCCAGGTGCCAGACGTGGTCGCCGTTGTTGACGGTGAAGGTCTTGCTGGCGCTGGAGGCCAGCGGCACCAGCCGGAACGGGTTGAACAGCGTGGCCGGACTGCTCGCCTTGTCCACCAGCGCGCCCAGCAGCTTGCGCTGGTTGGCCGCGCGGCCGATGTCGCCGTCGGCCAGCGCGTAGCGGGCCCGCACGAAGCCCAGCGCGTTGGGGCCGTCGAGCTCCTGGCACCCGGCGGGCAGGTCGATGTGGGCCATGTCGTCCTTGATCGGCTGGTCCAGGCATACGTCGACCCCGCCGACGGCGTCGACCAGGTCGGCGAAGCCGCCGAAGCCGATCTCGGCGTAGTGGTCGATGTGCACGCCGGTGACCCCTTCCAGGGTCTGGGCCAACAGCTGCGGTCCGCCGTAGGAGAAGGCGGAGTTGAGCTTGTCGCGTCCGTGGCCGGGGATCGGCACCGAGGAGTCGCGGGGGAGGCTGATCATGGCGGGCTGGCCACCGCTCTCGGGGATGTGGATCAGCATCATGCTGTCGGTGCGCCGCCCGGGGGCGTTGCCCGCGGAGAGCTCCTCGCGCTGCGAGTCGTCGAGTCCCTCGCGGCTGTCGGAGCCCACCAGCAGCCAGTTGGTGCCGGGGGTGTCCTTGGACTCCCGTCCCGGGTAGTCCAGCGCGTCGGTGCGCTGCAGCATCGAGTCGAAGTAGAACACGAGGCCGCCGGCCAGCACCACGAGCACGAGCAGCGTGATCCCGATGCGCCTGCCCCACCGCTTCGGCTTGCGCTGCGGGGGCTGGGGCCTGCGGCCGTCGTCGGACGGCCCGGGCCCGCCGGGGCGCCGCGGCGGCGGCCCGGCCGGGGGCGGTCCCGCCGGACGGGGAGCGGCGGCCCGCTCGCGGCCGCGACCGTAGTAGTCGTAGGCGTCGCCACTCCGCGGCCTTCGGCCCTTCGGCGGTGGGCCCGCCGACCAATCACTCATGACCTCACACCTGCGCCAGTCGACTCACCGGCGCGCCCGGGCGCACCGGTCCCTTCCGCCGTGCAGCATTCCAGACACCTGATCGGAAGGCACACAGTGCTACCGAACAGTGATCAGTCGTCACCTGATCTGGTGCCCCCAGGTGCAGGAGCGGCCACTCTGTGCGTCAAGAAGCGGTGGTGGCGGGGCGGCGATCCCGACCCCGCCACCACCGCTGTGGTGATCAGCCGGAGACGGCGTTCTTGACGGCCTCGGACCACAGCGAGACCGCCTCGTCGACCTGCTGGGAGTTGACCACCAGCGGCGGGATCATCCGCACCACGTTGCCGTGCGGACCGCAGGTCAGCAGCAGCAGACCGCGCTCGGCGGCGGCCTTGTGTGCCCGGGTCGCGGTGGCGGTGTCGGGCCGGCCGTCGTCGGTGGTGAACTCGTTGCCCACCATCAGCCCCAGGCCCCTGACATCACCGATGACCGGGTACTCGGCGGCGACCTTGCGCAGGCCCTCCTTCAGGCGGGCGCCCTGCTCTGCGGCGTTGTCGACGAGGTTTTCGTCACGTACGACGTCGAGGGTGGCCAGCGCGGCGGCCGCGGCCACGGCGTTGCCGCCGTAGGTGCCGCCCTGCGAGCCGGGCCAGGCCTTGCTCATCAGCTCCTGTCCGGCCGCGATCGCCGACAGCGGGAAGCCGCTGGCCAGGCCCTTGGCGGTGATGATGATGTCGGGGCGGATGCCGGCGTGGTCGTGGCCCCAGAACCTGCCGGTGCGCCCGACGCCGGTCTGCACCTCGTCGACGATGAGCAGGATGCCGTGGCGGTCGGCGCGCTCGCGCAGGCCCTCCAGGAACTCCGGCGGCGCCGGGATGTAGCCGCCCTCGCCCAGCACCGGCTCGATGATGAACGCCGCGGTGTCGGCGGGCGAGGTGACGGTGAGCAGCAGCTGGTCGAGCTCGCGCAGCGCGAAGCGCACCGCCTCGGCCTGCGACCAGCCGTGCCGGTAGGTCTCCGGGAACGGGCTGAAGGCCACCCCGGGCATCATCGGGCCGAGGCCCGCGCGGATCTTGACCCCGGAGGAGGTCAGCGCGCCGGCGCCCATGGTGCGGCCGTGGAAGCCGCCTTCGAAGGCCACGATGTTCTGCCGCCCGGTGGCCTGGCGCGCCAGCCGCACCGAGGCCTCGACGGCCTCGCTGCCGGAGTTGACGTAGAAGACGCGGTCCAGTCCGGACGGGAGCACCTCGCCGAGCCGCTCGGTCAGCCGCAGCAGCGGCCGGTGCATCACCGTCGTGTACTGGCCGTGGATGAGGGTACCCACCTGGCGCTGGGCGGCTTCCACCACGCGCGGGTGGCAGTGGCCGGTGCTGGTCACCCCGATACCGGCGGTGAAGTCCAGGTAGCGGCGATCGTCCTCGTCGAAGAGGTAGACGCCTTCCCCTCGGGCGGCCAGCACGGGCGTGGCCTGCTTCAGCACCGGTGAGAGCTCAGCCATGATCGACTCCAAACGACGGGGAGGAAAGATCCCGTTCAGGCTGTAGGATTGTTGACAATCTCGTGTGACATGCAACCATCACGCAGCGTCGGTGTCCACCGTCTCCAGACAGAAGGGTCTGCCACTGCCATGACTCGCTCAACCGAACAGAACCCACGCGAGAGCACCGTCGTCGAGGCGGCCCCCAAGCAACTGCTCATCGGCGGGAAGTGGCGTCCCGCCTCCGAGGACCGCACCTACGAGGTCGAGGACCCCTCCACCGGCAGGGCGCTGTGCTCGGTGGCCGACGCCTCCCCCGACGACGGCCTGGCCGCGCTGGCCGCCGCCCACGAGGCCCAGCACGAGTGGGCCAAGCACCCGCCCCGCGAGCGCGGTGAGATCCTGCGCCGCGCCTACGAGCTGATCATGCAGCGCCACGAGGACCTCTCGCTGCTGATGACGCTGGAGATGGGCAAGCCGCTGACGGAGTCGCGCGCCGAGGTCACCTACGCCGCGGAGTTCTTCCGCTGGTTCGCCGAGGAGGCCGTGCGCATCGGCGGCGACTACGCCGTCGCGCCCAACGGCAAGGGCCGGTTCCTGGTGATGCGCCAGCCCGTGGGCCCGGCGCTGCTGATCACGCCGTGGAACTTCCCGATGGCGATGGGAACCCGCAAGATCGGCCCGGCCATCGCCGCGGGCTGCACCTCGGTGATCAAGCCCGCCCACCAGACGCCGCTGTCGATGCTGGCGCTGGCCGACATCCTCATCGAGGCCGGGCTGCCCGACGGCGTGCTCAACGTCGTCACCTCGCGCAGCGCGGGCAAGCTGATGGAGCCGATGATCCGCGACGGCCGCGCCCGCAAGCTGTCGTTCACCGGCTCGACCCAGGTCGGGCGCAAGCTCATCGAGCAGTCGGCCGAGCAGGTGCTGAAGGTGTCGCTGGAGCTGGGCGGCAACGCCCCGTTCATCGTCTTCGACGACGCCGACCTCGACGCCGCCGTCGACGGCGCGATGCTGGCCAAGATGCGCAACATCGGTGAGGCCTGCACCGCGGCCAACCGCTTCTACGTCCACGCCGACGTGGCCGAGGAGTTCGGCAGGCGGCTGGCCGAGCGGATGGGGTCGCTGCGCATCGGCCGCGGCGTCACCGACGAGGTCGAGGTCGGCCCGCTGATCGACTCCGACCAGCTGGGCAAGGTCACCGAGCTGGTGCAGGACGCGCTGGACCGGGGCGCCGAGGTCGTCGTGGGCGGCTCGCCCGGCGAGGGCGACGGCTACTTCTACCAGCCGACCGTGCTGACCGGCGTGCCGGTGTCGGCGCGGCTCAACCGGGAGGAGATCTTCGGGCCGGTCGCCCCGATCACCACCTTCACCGACGAGCAGGCGGTCGTGAACCAGGCCAACGACACCGAGTACGGGCTGGTCAGCTACCTCTACACCCGCGACCTGCAGCGGGCGCTGCGGGTGTCGGAGGCCCTGGAGTCGGGCATGATCGGGCTCAACCAGGGCATCGTGTCCAACCCGGCGGCGCCGTTCGGCGGGGTCAAGCACTCCGGCCTGGGCCGGGAGGGCGGCAAGGTCGGCATCGACGAGTTCCTGGAGACCAAGTACGTCGCTGTCGGCGGTCTGTGACCGACCCGGGTGGGGTCCTCGCCGAGCCGGCGAGGACCCCACCCGCGTGTGCGGGTCGGCTCGGTGACGGCGCTCGTGGCAGGGCCCCGACATGACCGGGCCCCTGCTCCGATGGGAGCAGGGGCCCGCAACACCCGGTCAGCGGCCGCTCAGAGCGCCATCGAACCGTTGAGGCGCTCCAGCGCGTCGTTCATGTGCGCCTCCAGGCGCGTGAGCAGCAGGGCCTCGTCGCCGGCCTCGATCGCGTCGACGATGCCGCGGTGCTCGTCCAGCAGCGCCTGGGCGTCGGCGTGGTACTTGTCCTGCAGCGCCGTCAGGCACATCCGCTTCTCCACCAGCAGGGTCTGGGCCATGCGCTGCAGCCGGGGGCTGCCGGAGGCCCGCACCAGCGTCTCGTGGAACTCCTGGTCGGCGTCGGCGAGCTCGATCGAGTCGCCCTTGGACACCGCGGCCACCATGCGGCCCTGCGCGGCGGTCAGCTCGGCCACCGCCTCCAACCGGTGGTGGCGCACGATCTGCTCGCAGGCCGCGCGCTCCACCGCCAGCCGCGCCAGGTAGATGTCGCGGACGTCGTCGGCGTCCAGCGTGGTGACGAAGAGCCCGCGATGCGGCTCGCTGCGCAGCAGGCCTTCGGCGACCAGCCGCTGCATCGCCTCCCGCAGAGGTCCCCGGCTCACCCCGAGCCGGGCGGCCAGCTCGGCCTCCCCCATCTGGCTCCCCGGTGCCAACGAGCCGTACATGATCGCCGAGCGCAGCTGGTCGGCCACGATCGCGGCGGTCGACTTGCGCTGCACCGGCTCTAACTCACCGGGCTGGTTCTGCTCGTCCAATCCGAGCACGACACACCATCTCCTCAGTTCGGGGAACTGCCGCGTTCCCCTCCCTCTTGCTCTTCGGCCTGCGCCGGTGCCTGCCGGAAGAGGGTTCCCAATCCTTCTCGGGCCGCGCGGTCCCCGGCCAGGCGCAGCCCTTCCCACGCGCTGACCTGGTTGGCGGTGAGCACCGGCTTGCCCAGCCGCTGCTCCAGCTCGTCCAGCCACGCCACGCTGTGCAGCGCGGTGTCGGGCATCAGCAGCGCCTGCGCGCGTTCGTCGTCGTTGGCCGCGGCGAAGTCCAGCACCTGCTCGCGGCCCAGGGTGCCGACCTCGGCGGCGGTGATGATGCCCCGGCTGGACAGCCTGACCACCTCGATGCCAGCCACCTGCAGGAACTCCACGAACCGCTCGGCCACGTCGGCCGGGTAGGTCGCGGCCACCGCCACCCGCTGCAGCCCGAGGCGGGCCGCGGCGTGCACGAACGCGAACGAGGTGCTGGAGGTCGGCAGGCCGGTGACGGCCTGCAGCTTCTCCACCTGCTCTCGCGCGCCGTCCCAGCCGAAGACGAAGCTGCCGCTGGTGCAGGCCCAGATCACCGACTGCACCTCGTGTTCGAGCAGCTTGCCCGCCCCTTCGGAGAGCACGTCCTCCGAGCCGACGTCCAGCAGGGCATCGACGCGGTGGGCGTCCTCGCGCATGAGGGTGTGCACCAACGGGAGGCGCACGCCTCCGCCGAGCAGGCCCTCCAGGGTCGGGTAGTCGTCTTCGGCGCTGTATCCGGGGTACAGGATTCCTGCGGTGTGCGACACCGGGGGCTCCATCCTTCGTCGTCGCCGGTGGCCGGGGCCACCGGATGTGCTCGGACCCGCGGGTGCGGGCAACGGCACGGCGGACGGCGGTCGGCACCTCAACCCCGATGAGCGGACCCGGACGGCACCCGGGGCCGCCGATCATCGGTCGATTGTTGACAATGTTACCGCACGGTCCGCGGCGGGCCGTTTCGTGCATGTGCATTCGTGACGCGATCGTCACGCGGCGGGCAGGTCGACCGCCTGCACCAGCCGCTGCTCCGGTGCCACCGCCTGCAGGCCCATGGCCCGCAGCGCCGCCCAGATCGTGACCTGGTTGGCCGTGAGCACCGGCTTGCCCAGCTCGGCCTCCAGCGGGCCGATGATGTCGTAGGTGGGCAGGTTGGTGCAGCTGATGAACATCGCCTCGGCCTCGGGGCGGTCGGCCGAGCGCACGATGTCGATCACCTGCCGGTAGCCGACCTTCCAGATCTGCTCCTGCAGGCCGAGGCCGACGCTGGTGACCACCTCGACCCCGTGCTCGTCGAGGTAGGTGTGCAGCCGCTCGGTCACCGCCGCCACGTACGGCGTGGCGACCGCGACCCGGCCCACTCCCAGCATCTCCAGCGCCTGCACCAGTGCGCCCGCGGTGGTGACCGCCGCGGGCGCCCCGGCCTCCTGCATGACCTCGATCAGGGCGCGCTCGCCGGTGGCCCCGTTGACGAAGCTGCCCGAGGTGCAGGCGTAGGCCACCACCTCCGGCTCGGGCACCAGCAGGTCGCGGGTGGCGCTGTGCACCGCCGCCTCGTCGCTGACCAGGTTGGCCATCTCCACCGTGACCGGGACGGGCACGAACGGCGTCCTGGTCAGGTAGAGCGAGACGCTGGCGGGTACCCAGCGCCACAGCTCGCGGTCGAGTGCGAGGTCGAACGGAACGATCAGGCCGACGCCGCGCTGCGGCTCCGGCCCCAGCACCGCCCCGAGGAAGTCAGGCGGCATCCGTCTCTCCCCGTCAACCGGCGTGGCGGTCGTAGACGAGACGTTCGCCGACGCTGCCCGAGCGCCAGACGTCGTTGCAGGCCTCGGCCATCCGGTCCAGGCCCTCCACGATGGTGGCGTAGACGTTGCCGGGCACCCAGCCGACGTCGCCGTTGAGCAGGAGGTTGTTGCGCCCGTAGAAGATGGCCAGGTCGATGACGCCGGGCAGTTCGTGGATGTCCTTCTCCTCCTTGAACTCCCGGTCGAGCATGCCGCCGTGGAAGGAGAAGTACACGACGTCACCGGGGATCGGGGTCACCGTCGGGTTCTCCTGCCCGGGTTCCTGGGCGGCGAAGTGCGGCACCATCGTGTAGATCTCGTTGCGCGCGTACTTGGCGTGGTGGACCGGGCCCGCCTGCGGCAGCGCCTGCCACACCACCTCGCAGGTCCGCGGGGCGTCCTTGTCCAGCAGCTCGGCCACGCAGGAGACACCGCGCTTCTCCAGCGTGATCGACATGTACCTGGGCATCGTGAATTCCGTTTCGCGTGAGGGGCTTGGAAGATGAACTGCGTTGCTCCCGGCGGGTCCCGGCCCATCGCGCCACTCGAACCAGGCCGGCGCCGGTCGGGACCGGGCCGACCCGCCGGCCAGCGCACCCGCGGATTGTTGACAATCCTACGAGCGCTTCATAGCGTGTCAATGCTTCCTCCGGCGCTTGTTCTTGCATTCGTGTTACAGCGGTCTCGGCACCGAACAACCCCTCCTTCCCTCCAAGGCAGGTCATGACCAAGCAACCCACCGTCGTCGTCCTGCACGGCGGCACGACTCCTTCCGCGACGTCCGAGATCGAGCGGGTCGCCGAGGTCCGCTACGCCACCGGGGAGCAACTCGCCGAGGCGCTGCCGGGCGCCGACGTGCTGTTCGTCTGGCACTTCCGCTCCGACGCGGTGCGGGCGGCTTGGCCCGCCGCGGACTCGCTGCGCTGGATCCACGCCGCCAGCGCCGGGGTCGACCGGCTGCTGTTCCCCGAGCTGCTGGACTCCGAGGTCGTGCTCACCAACTCCCGCGGCGTCTTCGACCGCCCGATGGCCGAGTACGTGCTCGGCGCGGTGCTGTCGTTCGCCAAGGACCTGCACACCAGCGTCCGCTTCCAGGACCGCGAGCACTGGCAGCACCGCGAGACCGAACGCATCGAGGGCAAGAAGGTCCTGGTCGTGGGCACCGGGCCGATCGGGCGCGCGATCGCCGGACTGCTCGGCGCCGCGGGCATGGCCGTCAGCGGCGCGGGCCGGGTGGCCCGCAGCGGTGACCCCGACTTCGGCGACGTGCACGCCTCCACCGAGCTGGCCGGGGTGCTCGGCGACTTCGACTACGTCGTGCTCGCCGCTCCCCTGACCGAGCAGACCAAGGGCCTGATCGACGCCGACGCGCTGGCCCGGTTCAAGCCGACCGCACGCCTGATCAACGTCGGCCGCGGTGAGCTGGTCGTGCAGGACGACCTGGTGCGGGCGCTGCAGGAGCAGCGGCTGGCCGGCGCCGCGCTGGACGTCTTCGAGACCGAGCCGCTGCCGGAGTCCTCCCCGCTGTGGGAGATGCCCAACGTGCTGGTCTCACCGCACATGTCCGGCGACACGGTGGGCTGGACCGACGAGCTCGTGCACCTGTTCCTGAGCAACCTGCGCGGCTACGCCGAGGGCGGGCAGCTGCGCAACGTCGTGGACAAACAACGCGGCTACGTCAGCGGATCGGAGCGCAACTGATGGTCAACACCACCCGGACAGCAGCCGACCTCACCGCCACCGAGATGCTGGACTCCTACGCCGGCGGCGAGCTGTCGCCGGTGGAGGCGACCGAGGCCACCCTGCGCCGGATCGACGAGGCCGACGGCGCGGTCAACGCCTTCTGCCTGGTCGACGCCGACCGCGCGCTGGAGCAGGCGCGGGCCTCCGAGCGGCGCTGGCAGCGCGGTGAGCCGGTCGGCAGGCTCGACGGTGTTCCGACCTCCGTCAAGGACATCTTCCTCACCCGGGACTGGCCGACGCTGCGCGGCTCCCGCACCGTAGACCCCGACCAGCACTGGAGCGTCGACGCCCCGACGGTGGCGCGGCTGCGCGAGCACAACGCGGTGTTCGTCGGCAAGACCACCACCCCGGAGCTGGCGTGGAAGGGCGTCACCGACAACACGCTCAACGGCATCACGCGCAACCCGTGGGCCACCACCCGCACCCCGGGCGGCTCCAGCGGCGGCGCCGCGGCGGCGGTCGCGCTGGGCATGGCGCCGCTGGCCATCGGCACCGACGGCGGCGGCTCGGTGCGCATCCCGGCCTCCTTCTGCGGGATCTTCACGATCAAGCCCACCTACGGCCGCGTGCCGCACTACCCCGCCAGCCCCTACGGCACGATGGCCCACGCGGGCCCGATGACCACCACGGTGGCCGAGACCGCGCTGATGATGGACGTGCTCTCCGAGCCGGACAGCCGCGACTGGTCGGCGCTGCAACCGATGACCACCTCGTTCCTGGACGGCCTCGACGACGGGGTGCGCGGTCTGCGCATCGCGCTGAGCCCCGGGCTCGGCTTCGCCACCGTGGACCCCGAGATCGCCAAGTCGGTGTCGGCCGCGGCGAAGGTCTTCACCGACCTGGGCGCCATCGTCGAGGACGCCGACCCGGGCATCACCGACCCGGTGGAGGACTTCCACGTCCTGTGGTTCTCCGGGGCCGCCAAGTCCGTCGAGCACCTCACCGCCGAGCAGCGGGAACTGCTCGACCCGGGCCTGCACGAGATCGTCAGCCAGGGGCTGACCTACTCGGCGCAGGACTACCTGGAGGCCACCAACACCCGCATGCTGCTCGGGCAGCGCATGGGCGCCTTCCACGACACCTACGACCTGCTGCTGACCGCCACGGTGCCGATCCCGCCGTTCGAGGCGGGCGTGGAGGTGCCGCCGGGGTGGCCGCAGCCGCGCTGGACCAGCTGGACGCCGTTGACCTATCCGTTCAACATGACCCAGCAGCCCGCCGCCAGCGTCCCGTGCGGCTTCACCGCCGAGGGCCTGCCCATCGGGCTGCAGATCGTCGGGCCGCGCCACTCCGACGCGCGCGTGCTGCGGGCGGCCCGGGCCTTCGAGCAGGCCCGGCCGTGGAGCCGCCCGGCCCGCTGAACCGCCACCATCGCGCTGACCTGGGCACCGCGTTCAGGTCAGCGCGAGCATGCCGGCCAGCGCGAGCGCGGTGACCAGCGCGGTCGAACCCGCGCCCAGCGCGAAGGCCCGCGGCCCGGTGCGCAGCAGCGCCCGCAGCCGAACCGCGCTGCCCAGCGCGAACAGCGCGCCGGCCAGCAGCACGGTCGTCACCTGCCCGGCCACGTCGAGCACGGGCCCGGGAACCATCCCGAGGCTGCGCACCGCCACCGCGGCCAGAAACCCGACGACGAACAGCGGCACCAGCGGCGGACGCGTGCCCGCGGCCCGGCCCGCCGCGCGGCGCCGCACGAGGCTGACCGCCGCCACCAGCGGTGCCAGCAGCACGACCCGGCTCAGCTTGACCACGACCGCCACCGCCACCGCGGCCGCGCCCATCGGCGAAGCCGCCGCCACCACCTGGGCGACCTCGTGCACGCTGCCCCCGGCGATGCGTCCGTAGTCCTCCGGCGACATGCCCGTCGCGGTGGCCAGCAGCGGCAGCAGCACCATAGAGGCGCTACCGAACACCGTCACCAGCGCCACCGCGCCGGCCACGTCCTCGTCCTCGCGGTCGACCACACCCTCCACCGCCGCGATCGCCGAGGCACCGCAGATCGAGAACCCGGTCGCCACCAGCAGCGACAACCCGCGCGACACCCCCAGCCAGCGCCCCAGCACCAGCGTCCCGGCGAAGGTCAGCCCGACGACGAGCACCACCGCCGCCACCGTGCCCACGCCCAGGCCGAGCACCTGCCCCACCGCCAGTTGCAACCCCAGCAGCACCACACCCGCGCGCAGCAGCCTGCGGGTGGCCCAGGCCAGCCCTGGCCGCACCCGCGACGGCACACCGGGCACGTTGCCCGCGACCACGCCCAGCACCACCGCCGAGGTCAACGCGCTCACCGACGGCACGAGCCCGGCCAATGCCAGCGATAGCGCCACCGCGGCGCCGGTCAACGCCAGCCCCGGCCACAACGACCCCTCGACGAGCGCCTCGCGGTGTTTTAACGTTCCAGCCACGAGCCCAGCCTCGCCGCCACGACCCGCCGCGCGTAGCCGTCGACCGCGCAGGACGTCATAACGCCACTGCATGCCCGCTACCACTCTTGACTGATCCCAGCCAGCGGCGGCGACCTATCCTCGGGGCATGACCCCGCCCGACCCCGAATCGCTGCGCCTGCTGGTGCTGGTCGCCGACCTCGGCAGCATCGGGGCGGCCGCGGTCGAACTGCGGGTCAGCCAGCCCTCGGCGAGCAAACGCCTCAGCAGCCTCGAACGCGGACTCGGGCTGGAACTGGTCGAACGCAGCAGGCAGGGCTGCACCCTCACCCCCGCCGGGGTCATCGTCGCCGACTGGGCCCGCCAGGTGCTGGCCCAGGTCGACGGGCTGATGAACGGCGTGCGTGCCCTGCGCGCCCAGCACGAACCGCGCCTGCGGGTCTCGGCGAGCATGACCGTCGCCGAGTACCTGGCCCCGGCCTGGATCAGCCGGCTGCGCCGCGCCCTGCCCGAGACCCACCTCGAGCTCGACGTCACCAACTCGCAGGCCGTCGCCGAGGCCGTCCGCCACGGCCACGCCGACCTCGGCTTCATCGAGACGCCGCTGGCACCCGAAGGCGTCTCGATCCGCCACGTCGCCCGCGACCGGATGGTCGTGGTGGTCCCGCCCGAACACCCCTGGGCGCGGCTGCGCAGGCCCCTGACCCCGGCCGAGCTCGCCGCCACCCCGCTCATCGTCCGCGAGGAGGGCTCGGGCACCCGCGAGACCCTCTACCGCGCGCTGGCCGAAGTCGGCGCCGACCCCGTCGCACCGCTACTCGAGCTGCACTCCACCACCGCGGTGCGCAACTCCGTCGTGGCCGGCGCGGGCCCGGCGGTGCTGAGCACCCTGGCGGTGGGCACCGACCTGGCCGAGCAGCGCGTCACCGAGGTCGGCGTCACCGGCCTGGACCTGCGACGCCCGCTGCACGCGGTGTGGCGCTCGGGACTGCGGCTGACCGGCCCGGCCGCCGCGCTGCTGGCCATCGCGATGCGCACCCCGGACTGACCGGCCGCGCCGCCGTCATTCCTCCACGTAGGACATGACGTGCTTGATCCGGCTGTACTCCTCCAGCCCGTAGCGCCCGAAGTCGCGCGCCGAAGCCGAGTGCTTGAAACCGCTGTGCGGCATCTCAGCGGTGAACGGGTGGTGGGTGTTGATCCACACCGTGCCCGTCTGCAGCTTGCGCGACAGCCGCATCGCCCGCGAGTGGTCGCGCGTCCACACGCTGGCCACCAGCCCGTAGCGGACCCCGTTGGCCAGCTCGAGGGCCTCCTGCTCGGAGGCGAAGCTCTGCACCGTCAGCAGCGGCCCCAGCACCTCGTTCTGCACCAGTTCGTCGTCCTGCTCGACCCCGGTGACCACGGTGGCCTCGAAGAAGTAGCCCCGCTCGCCCCGGCGCGCGCCACCGGCGGCGATCCGGGCGTGCTCGGGCAGCCGCTCCAGGTGCGCCTGCACCGACTCCAGCTGACCGAGGCTGTTGAGCGGACCGAACGCCGCGTCCAGGTCCTGCGGCGGCCCCGGGCGCATCGCGGCGGCGAGCTCGCACAACCGCTCCACGACCTCGTCGTGCACCTCGGCGCTGACCAGCACCCTGCTGGCCGCGGTGCAGCTCTGCCCGGCGTTGCCGAAGGCCGCCTCGGCGATGCTGCGCACCGCGCGGTCCAGGTCGGCGTCGCCGAACACCACCGCGGGCGCCTTGCCGCCCAGCTGCAGGTGCGCGCGCTTGAGGTCGGCGGCGGTCGACCCGGCGACCTCCATGCCCGAGCGCACGGTCCCGGTGATCGAGAACATCCCGGGCACCTCGTGGGCCACCATCGCCCGGCCGCTGTCGCGGTCCCCGCAGATCAGGTTGAACACCCCCGGCGGCAGCACCTCCGAGGCGATCTCGGCCAGCAGCGACGAGCTCAGCGGCGTGGTCTCGGCCGGTTTGAGCACCACCGTGTTGCCCGCCGCCAGCGCGGGCGCGAACTTCGCCGCGGCCAGCAGCAGCGGGTGGGTCCAGGAGGTGACCTGCGCGCAGACCCCGATCGGCTCCCGCCGGGCGAAGGAGGTCCGCGACGGCTGGTACTCGGTGGCCGCACCGGTCTCCTGCACCCGCGCCGCGGCCGCGTAGAAGCGGATCAGGTCCACCGCCGTCGGCAGCTCGTCGTCGCGCACCACCGCCCGCGGTTTGCCGGTGTTGCGGCACTCGGCGGCCACCAGCTCCTCGGAGCGCTCCTCCATCGCGTCGGCGATGCGCAGCAGCAGCTGCTGGCGCCGGCGGGGCGTGGTCTGCGACCACGACTCGAACGCCGCGGCCGCGACGCCCATCACCGCATCGACGTCCATCCACCTGGTCAGCGGCGAGATCCCGAACTCCTCGCCCGTGCTGGGGTCCACCAGCGGCAGCGTCTCGCTCGCCAGGGTCCCCACGCGCTCGCCGCCGACGACGTTGTGCAGTTCCAGCGCCGTGGTCACAGAACCTCCATCGCGCCACCGGTGGACCGGCCACCGGCCGAGCGTGTGCAACGTTGGTCCCGACCCTATCCGTCCCGCCGCGCTCGGGGAGACGGCTCGCCGATTATCGCGCTCGGTGCTGCCTGCGCGAGGCCTGCGCGAGAGTTCCGAGCACCAGCAACAGCAGCACCGGCGCGAAAGCCCAGCGGTAGGCCGCGGCGGCGGGCAGCCACGCCACCGCCTGCAGCACCACGCCGACCAGCAGCTGGATCAGCACGGCGGCGGTGAACCCGCCCATGTTGACCACGCCCGAGGCCGCCCCGGAGCGGTGCGTGGCGTTGGCCGCCCGCGCACCGTCGAAGGCCAGCATCGCCCCGCCGCCACCGATCCCGATGACGACCAGCGCCGCCACCAGCACCGGCATCGGCAGCGTGCCCGGCCACAGCACCAGCAGCGCCCACACCGCGACCACCGCCACCGACAGCCCCAGCGTGAACCGCTCCCGCCGCAGGTGGCGGCCGGCGATGTACTGGCCGGCGAACCAGGTGCCCGCGATGAAGCCGAACACGCACAGCATCAGCAGCGTGCCGACCTCGGCCTCGCCGTGGCCCTGGGCGTCGGTGAGCCACGGCGAGCCCCACAGCGTCGTCACCGCCACGAACTGGGCCATCAGCACGAAGTGCACCCAGAAGGAATGCCGGGTGCCGCGCTGGGCCACGACCACCTTCAGGGTGTGCCCGATGCCTTCGGCCTGCCCGGTCGCCTCGGGCGCGTAGCCGGCCGGGCGGTCCCGGATGACCAGCCACCCGGCCACCGCCAGCGCCAGGGTCAGCGCGGCCGCGCCGAGGAAGGTCCCCGTCCAGCCGAGGGCGTGCAGGGAGGTGCCCAGCGGCAGCGTGGAGAACACCTGGCCGAGGCCGCCGGCCAGACCGGTCAGCGCCGCGACCCTGCCGAAGCGGTCGGCGGGGAACCACTGCGCGGCCAGCCGCAGGACGTTGGTGAACATGAACGCGTCGCCGAAGCCGATGAGGACCCGGCCCGCGATGCCGCCGAGCACCGAGCCGCTCACCGCGAACACCGCCGATCCCACCGCCAGCGCCAGCACTCCCCCGGTGATAACCCGTCGCGGCCCGAGGCGGTCGGCCAGCAGTCCGGAAGGCACCTGCAACGCCAGGTAGACCCCGAGTTGCATGGCCGAGAACAGCGCCAGCACCGCCGGTCCGGTGTGGAAGCGGTCCAGCGCCTCCTGGGCGACCACGCCCAGGCTCGCGCGGTGGAACAGCGCGGCGAAGTAGCACACGGCGGCCACGCCCCACACCAGCCACGCCGAGCGCGGCGGCCGGTGCCGTCGCTGATGCCGCTGATCTCCGACCGGCTCCACCGCCAGCGCCGACGCCTGCACACGAACCTCCAAGAAAACGCTCGTATGCACCTTAGATACAAGAGGGGCCCCAGTACGATGAGCGCGTGTCGAGCGCAACACCACATGACCCCGTGTCTCCCGCCACAACGGCCGTCCCCGAGGCGCCGGCGGCCGACCGGGCCTACCGCCACGTCAAGACCGGCCTGCTGGACGGCTCCTTCCCCGACGGCCACCTGCTGTCGGAGGGCGAGATCGCCACCGCGCTGCGGATGTCGCGCACCCCGGTCCGCGAAGCCTTCCTGCGCCTGCAGACCGAGGGTTTCCTCAAGCTCTACCCCAAGCGGGGCGCCCTCGTCGTGCCGGTGACACCGACCGAGGCCCGCGCGCTGGTCGAGGCCCGGCTGGCGCTGGAGAGCTTCGCCATCGACAAGCTCGCCGCGCTGGGCACCGAGACGATGACCGAGGTCGGCGAGGAGCTCATCAAGCATCCCGCCTGCGACGCCGGCGGCCTCACCGACGCCGAACTGCACGAGGTGGACCGCGCCTTCCACGCCCGGCTGGTCGCCGCCTCCGGCAACCCCGTCGTCGACGACCTCTACAACGCGCTGCGCGACCGGCAGATGCGCATCACCGCCACCGCGCGCACCCACACCCGACGGGCCCGCATCACCCACCAGCACGCGCTGCTGGCCGAGGCCGTCCGCGACGGCGACGCCGGACTGGCCAAGTCCCGCCTGCGCGCGCACCTGCTCGACACGGTCCGGGCGCTGGACGTCTCGGGTGGCCCCCTCCTGGAGCAGACCGGCGAGAGCTGAGGCTTTCCGCTGCCTTGTTCCTGTTCGGCTTGTTGGGCATTCATTTCACTCATCACTGAAGACTTTTCATATATTGATCGGCTGCAAACCGGGCTACATTCCTTGACAGGAATATAACCAGCCCAGAATATAGCGGTGTGGATGCTTTCGCCGTGCTCGCCGAGCCGTCCCGACGCCGGATCCTCGACGAGCTGCGGCACCGCGAACGCACCGTCGGCGAGCTCGTGGCGGCGCTGTCGGCCAGCCAGCCCGCCGTGTCCAAGCACCTGAAGGTGCTGCGGGAGGCCGGGTTCATCTCGTGCCGGACCGACGCCCAGCGCCGGGTCTACCGGATCGAGCCGGCGGCGCTGCGGGCCGTCGACGCGTGGCTGGCCCCCTACCGGCGACTGTGGACGCGGCATCTCGACGCCCTGCAAGACCACCTCGACACCGTGGAGGAACCATGAGCCCGCAGCAGTTCGAACCCAGCCCGCCCTGCGATGTGGACTGCGCCGCCGAGTCCGGGGGCTGGACCCTGGTCATGGTGCGCGAGTTGCGGCACTCACCGCGCAAGGTGTGGGCCGCGCTGACCGATCCGGAGCAACTGGCCGCGTGGGCGCCCTACACCGCCGACCGCGACCTGGGCAGCACCGGCGCCGCCACGCTGACGATGATCGACGGCGAGACTCCGCAGGACCTGGCGTCGACGGTGCGGCGGGCCGAGCCGCCGTGGCTGCTGGAGTACGTGTGGGGCACCGACCTGCTGCGCTGGGAGCTCGCCGAGACCGCGACCGGTACCCGGCTGACGCTGCGCCACACCGTCGAGGACCGCGAGTGGGTGCCCAAGGTCGCCGCGGGCTGGCACCTGTGCCTGGACGTGGCCGAGCACGTGCTGGCGGGCGAGCCGGTGGAGCCGATCCGGGGCGCCGGTGCGCTCGACCACGGCTGGGGCCGGCTCAACGACGCCTACGCCGAGAAGCTGGGCATTCCCAACACCGGTGCGCCGGAGCTGTGACGACGCACGAGGCCCCGGCGGAGTCGTGCTCCGCCGGGGCCTCGGGGCGACGGGGTTCAGCCGTTCTGCTCGGGCTCCTGCCGCTGCTGCTCGGGCCGCACGGCCGGCGGCTGGCCGGAGGCGGGCGGCTGCGCGAGCGCGCCGGGCTCGCCGAGCGCACCGACGTCGCCGGTGAGCGCACCGGGCGTGGTCCCGCCGATGCTGGCCGGGCCGGGCACCTCCTTGCGCGCCACGGCCTCGGCGGCCCGCACGGCCTCGGCGACCTCGGGGTTGGTGGAGACGTCGAACCAGGACTGGACCGACTCCTCCTCGTCCTCCGGGCGGGCCGAGGGTGGCTCCTCCTGCGGGGGCTCGTAGCGGAACACGCCGTCCTCGCCGGGGGCGCCGAGCATCCGGGCGAAGCCTTCCAGGGACTTGCCGAAGTCGCTGGGCACGACCCAGACCTTGTTGGCGTCGCCCTGGGCCATCTGCGGCAGCGTCTGCAGGTACTGGTAGGCCAGCAGCTCCGGGGTGGGCTTGCCGCGCTTGACCGCGGCGAAGACCTTCTCGATCGCCTTGGCCTGGCCCTGGGCCTGCAGGTAGCGGCTGGCCCGCTCGCCCTGGGCGCGCAGGATGCTGGACTGGCGGTCGGCCTCGGCACCCAGGATCGCGGCCTGCTTGGAGCCCTCGGCGGCCAGGATCTGGGACTGCTTCTGACCTTCGGCGGTCTTGATCGCCGCCTCCCGCTGACCCTCGGCGTTGAGGATCATGGCGCGCTTCTCCCGGTCGGCGCGCATCTGCTTCTCCATCGAGTCCTGGATGGACGGCGGCGGGTCGATGGCCTTGAGCTCCACCCGCGCGACGCGGATTCCCCAGCGCCCGGTCTCCTGGTCCAGCACCCCGCGCAGCTGGGTGTTGATCTGGTCGCGGGAGGTCAGCGTCTCCTCCAGGCTCATGCCGCCGACCACGTTGCGCAGCGTGGTGGTGGTCAGCTGCTCGACGCCGACGATGTAGTTGGAGATCTCGTACACCGCCGAGCGGGAGTCGGTGACCTGGAAGTACACCACCGTGTCGATGGAGACGGTGAGGTTGTCCTGGGTGATGACCGGCTGCGGCGGGAAGGACACGACCTGCTCGCGCAGGTCGATGCGGGCCCGCACCCGGTCCAGGAACGGCATCAGGAAGTTCAGCCCCGGCGAGGCGACGGTGCGGAACCGTCCCAGCCGCTCGATCACCGCCGCCTGCGCCTGCGGCACCACCAGCACGGACTTCACCGCGATCACGATCACCAGCAGCGCCACGACCGCCAGCACGATCAGTCCGGTCGGGTCCACGTCAGCCTCCTAGGTTCCTCGCGGCGGGGCGGAGCCTGCTCACGGTTCCGCCCACACGACGGCGGTGGCGCCGGAGATCTCCATGACCGTCACCGTCTGGCCGCTGTGCATCACTTGCGTCTCGTCGAAGGCCCTCGCCGACCACAGCTCACCGCCGATGCGCACCCGTCCACCGTGTGCATCCACAGTGGACTCGACGACGGCCTTGTGCCCGACCAGGGCGTCCACATTGGTCTTGAGCTCGTGCTCGACGCGCATCCGGCGCTTGAGCGCGGGGCGGGCCAGGAAGATCAGTCCCAGCGACAGCGCGGCGAACACCGCCGCGTCCAGTCCCAGCGGGACCCCCAGAGCCGAGGCCCCCGCCGCCGCCAGCGCGCCGGCGCCGAGCATGACCAGCACGAAGTCTCCGGAGAGGACTTCGGCGGCGATCAGCACGACCCCGGCGATCAGCCACAGCAGCGCGGGAACCATGTCTCCATGGTGGCAGAACGGCCACCCCCGGGTGGGGTGGTTTCGCGGATGTGATCGACGCGTGACCGGGCGGCTCAGTCCTGCTCGGCGGTGACGAAGTCGATCAGCTGCTCGACCGCCGACAGCAGCGGCGCCTCGATGTCGCGGAAGGTCGAGACCTCGGCCAGCACCCGCCGCCAGCCGTCGGCGGGTTCGCCCCAGCCCAGGGCCGCGCACACGCCCTGCTTCCAGTCCTGTCCGCGGGGCACGCCGGGCCAGGCGGGGATGCCCAGCGCGGCGGGTTTGACCGCCTCCCAGATGTCGACGTAGGGGTGGCCGGTGACCATCACGTGGGGGTCGGTGATGCTCTCGACGAGCCGGGACTCCTTGCTGCCGGGGACGAGGTGGTCCACCAGCACGCCGACCTTGCGTCCGGGACCGGGTGCGAACTCGGCGAGCATCCCGGCCAGGTCGTCCACGCCGTGCAGCGGCTCGACCACCACGCCTTCCACGCGCAGGTCGTGGCCCCAGACCCGTTCGACGAGCTCGGCGTCGTGCAGACCCTCCACCCAGATGCGGCTCCCGCGGGCCTGGCGGGCGCGCAGCCCTTCGACGCGCACCGACCCGGAGGCGGAACGAGCCGGACGGGCCGGCGCGGGCGCTGCGGGCGCGACGAGCGTGGCGGGCTTGCCCTCGAACAGGAACGCGGCCGGGCGCATCGGGAACAACCGCTGCCTGCCGTGGCGGTCCTCCAGGACGACGTTGCCCTTCTCCAGCCGGATGACCGCGCCGCAGAAGCCGCTGGCCGGGTCCTCGACGACCAGACCGGGCTCGGCGGGCACCTCGGGAACCGCGCGGCGCCGCCGACCGCCGGCGAGCACGTCCTTGCCGTAATGCATGTGTCTCTTCCTGCCTGCGCTGAGGTCGGGGCCGCCGACGCTCCCGGCGGCGAACGCGGTCCAACCTACCGGCCCGCGGTGCCGGGGTCCGCGAGATCGACACCCCGCGGAGCGCCGGCGGGGCGGCTGGAGCCAGATCACATCCGCCGCACCCCCGCCCGCGCGAGCGCACGCGAATCCG
The DNA here is from genome assembly GCF_000062885.1 of Saccharopolyspora erythraea NRRL 2338. NCBI lineage: Bacteria > Bacillati > Actinomycetota > Actinomycetes > Pseudonocardiales > Pseudonocardiaceae > Saccharopolyspora > Saccharopolyspora erythraea. Next base: position 4,138,825 of record NC_009142.1, read on the forward strand.
TACCCTTGTCAGCCGTGCCTTGCCCAAGCGCAACGATGGTCGTATGGACATCCGCGTGGCTGCATGGCGCGGCCGCCTCGGATGACGTGCTCGATGCCCTGAAACCCTGGGGCGAGTCGCACGAGGTGCGCGCCGCCGACCAGGACCTCGCGACCCGACTGGACCTGCCCGGTCCCGATGAGCCCGCCGCGGGCCCCGCTCTGCTGCTGGCCGCGCTGCGCAGATCCGGCGCCGCCGGCGGCGAGCTGGTGCTGCCCGTGCCGGGCGACGTCCGCGGCCTCGGCGGCGCCAACCCGTTCGCGCGCCTGGCGCTGCGCACCGGGGAGGCCGCGGTGCTGCGCGAGGCCGGTCTGGGCCTGGTCCCCCAGAACGTGGCCGAGGGCGTCGTGCGCTGGACGGTCTTCGAGCTCGCCGACGAGCTGCCACCCGCCGAGCACCTGCCGATCGCCGAAGCCGAGCACGGCATGTCCTCGGCGATGCGCGAGGCCGCCAGCACCCTGATCGACCTCGACATCGCCAAGCACCGCCCGGGGGTGCGCGACGAGATCGCCAAGACCGTCTCCTCGCGCCCGCAGCCGCCGTGGCCGCAGGACGTCCCGCAGCGTCCGCTGCGGATCCTGCAGCGCGCCTCGGAGGTCGAGGCGATCCTGTGGGTGGCCACCGACGACGCGCCCGGCGGGGCGCTGTCGGCGTCGGCGACCCGCGCTCGCACCGAGGCGCTGCGGCCGCTGTTCGACTCGGTGCGCGCCGCGCGCCGGGCCTCGGTGGCCGAGATGGTCCGCGTGCTGTCCGACCGCGCCGGCAAGCACTGACGCCCTCGCGGAAAGAACTTCCCCCGCAAACGCCAGGAGGCGCCGCCCGATCCGGGCGGCGCCTCCTTTGTGCGGGTTCGGCTCGGTGCTTGTCTCATGAGCGGCGTCAGCCGCGTGCGGTGCGGGACCCGGCCCACACCGGCCCGCCCACACACCGCGACGCAAACCCGCCCGAGAAGTTCCCTCAGCAGCAGCAGCCGGGCGCGCAGGGTTCGCCGTTGGTGCTGCAGCCGGCGGCGGCCAGCAGCGACAGCTTGCGCGGCGGCCGGCCGCTGAGGTGCTCGGCGGCCAGCTCGACGATCATCTTCGCGAAGCGCGGGTCGGTGCCGGCGGTGTCGGCCCGCACGAAACCCATGCCCAGCTCGGCGGCCTTGTCCTTGGCCTCGTTGTCCAGGTCCCAGATGACCTCGAGGTGGTCGGAGACGAACCCGATCGGGCTGACCACCACCGCCGGGGTGCCCTGGCCGTGCAGCGCCTCGATGTGGTCGACGATGTCGGGCTCCAGCCACGGCACCTGCGGCGGGCCGGAGCGGGACTGCCACACCACGTCGTAGTCGGCGATGCCCGCCTCCTCGGCCACCAGCCGGGAAGCCTCGGCGACCTGGCGGGAGTACCACTGCGGCCTGCCGTCGGCACCGGGCTGGTCGTCGGCCTTGAGCGGGACGGAGTGCGCGGTGAACACCAGCCGCGCCCGCTCGGCCTGGCCGGGCTCCAGCGCGGCCAGCGCGCGGCGCACGGCGTCGGCGTTGGCCGCCACGAACTCGGGGTGGTCGAAGAACTGCCGCAGCTTCACCAGGTCCGGAGCCCGCTCGCCGACCGACTCGCGGGCCCGCACGATGTCCTCGTGGTACTGCTTGCAGCCGGAGTAGCCGCCCCACGCCGAGGTGGCGAACACCAGTGCGCGGCCGACCCCGTCCTCGGCCATCCTCGCCACCGTGTCCTCGACCACGGGATGCCAGTTGCGGTTGCCGAAGTACACCGGCAGCTCGACGCCGGCGTCGGCCAGCTCGGTCTCCAGCGCCTTGATCATGTCCCGGTTGAGACGGTTGATCGGTGACACACCGCCGAAGTGCAGGTAGTGCTCGGCGACCTCGTCGAGTCTCTCGGGCGGCACTCCCCTGCCTCTGGTGACGTTTTCCAGGAACGGCCGGACGTCCTCCGGGCCTTCCGGTCCTCCGAACGACAGGAACAGCAACGCGTCAAAGCTCACCGGACCATCATGGCCCCGCAGCGCGGTGGCCGCGCACCCGGGGTGCGGCCAGTGCCCGGCCGCGGAAAAGCCCCCGCACCCGTGGGGATGCGGGGGCTTCGCGCGGGGGTCTGCGGCTCACTGGCCCAGGGCGTGCACCCCGCCGTCGACCATGATCATCGAGCCGGTGGTCTTGGGCAGCCAGTCCGACAGCACCGCGCACACCGAGCGCGCCACCGGCGTCGGGTCGTTGACGTCCCAGCCCAGCGGCGCCCGGGTGCCCCAGCTCTCCTCCAGCTCGCCGAAGCCCGGGATCGACTTGGCCGCCATCGTGCGCACCGGGCCCGCCGAGACCAGGTTGACCCGGATGCCCTTGGGGCCCAGCTCGCGGGCGAGGTAGCGGTTGGTCGACTCCAGCGCCGCCTTGGCCACGCCCATCCAGTTGTAGGCGGGCCAGGCCACCCGGGCGTCGAAGTCCATGCCCACGACCGAGGAGCCCTCGCCCAGCAGCGGCAGCGCAGCGGTCGTCAGCGACTTCAGCGAGTACGCCGAGACCTCCAGGGCCACCGAGACGTCCTGCCACGGCGCGTCCAGGAACGGCGCGCCCAGGCAGCTGGCGGGGGCGAAGCCGATGGAGTGCAGCACGCCGTCCAGTCCGTCGGCGTGCTCGCGCACCTTGTCGGCCAGCCCGTCCAGGTGCTCCTGGTCAGTGACGTCGAGCTCGATCACCGGCGCCGGCTCGGGAAGCCGCTTGGCGATGCGCTCGACCAGTCCCAGCCTGCCGAAGCCGGTCAGCACGACCTGGGCGCCCTGCTCCTGGGCGACCCTGGCGGCGTGGAAGGCGATCGAGGCGTCGGTGATCACACCGGTGATCAGCAGCCGCTTGCCTTCGAGCAATCCGGACACGTACATCCTCCGCTTGCGTTGGAAATCTCGAGAAAGAAAGGTGTGAGAGACGTGGCCGGGGCGGTCAGTGCCCCATGCCCAGGCCGCCGTCGACCGGGATCACCGCGCCGGTGACGTAGGCCGCCGCGTCGGAGGCCAGCCACTGCACGGTGCCCGCGACCTCGTCGGTGGAGGCGAACCGGCCCAGCGGGATCTGGCCGAGGATCTCCTTCTTGCGGTCCTCTTCCAGCACGTCGGTCATGTCGGTGGTGACGAAACCGGGGGCGACGACGTTGGCGGTGATGCTGCGCGAGCCCAGCTCGCGGGCGATGGAACGCGCCAGACCCACCAGGCCCGCCTTGCTCGCCGCGTAGTTGGCCTGCCCGGCGCCGCCGGAGAGCCCCACCACCGAGGAGATGAACACGATCCGGCCCCGGCGCAGCCGCAGCATGCTGCTCGCCGCGCGCTTGGCGACCCGGTAGGACCCGGCCAGGTTCGCGTCGATGACCCGCCCGAACTGCTCGTCGTCCATCCGCAGCAGCAGCCCGTCGTCGGTGATGCCGGCGTTGGCCACCAGCACCTCCACGCGGCCGTGCGCGGCCTCCACCTCGTCGAAGGCGGCCGTGACCTGCTCGGTGTCGGTGACGTCGCAGCGCACCCCCAGCAGCCCCTCCGGAGCACCCGATCCGCGGTGGGTGACCGCGACGTTGTCCCCGGCGGCCTGGAACGCCCTCGCGATGGCCAACCCGATGCCGCGGTTCCCGCCGGTCACCAGTACGGACCGTGCCACTGTCGATCTACCTCCACATGCGAGCCTGCGCGAATCCGGGATTCGCTCTCAACCAGCCGCGACACTATCGGCTGAGCACCGGGCCGCTCTCATCGCACCCATACAGAAATCCGGCCCCCGTGTCGTGGTTCACCTACAGTGCCGATCAACGGCACACTGCGCGGTGCCGTACCCACCACGCCTCGGGAGCGCAGATGCAGACCACCACGCAGGACTTCGCCGCCGACCTGCGCGCGGCGCTGCGGGGACCGGCCCGGTTCGACCCGGGCACCCGCGCCCTGTACTCCACCGACGCCTCCAACTACCGGCAGGTCCCGGCGGCGGTGGCCTACCCGCGCGACGAAGACGACGTCGCCGCCGCGGTCGCGGTGGCCCGCGCGCACCGGGTGCCGGTCACCGGCCGCGGCGCGGGCACCAGCATCGCCGGCAACGCCGTGGGCCCGGGCCTGGTGCTGGACTTCTCCAAGCACATGAACCGGATCCTCGAACTCGACCCCGAACGCCGCCTGGCGCGGGTGCAGCCCGGCGTGGTGCTGGACTCCCTGCGGGTGCAGGCGGCCCCGCACGGGCTGACCTTCGGGCCCGACCCCTCCACCCACAGCCGCTGCACGCTCGGCGGCATGATCGGCAACAACTCCTGCGGCACCCACTCGGTGGCCTGGGGCAAGACCGTCGACAACGTCCGCTCGCTGGACGTGTTGCTCTCCGACGGCACCCGCCTGCAGGCCGGCCCCACCACCGAGGACGAGCTCACCGCGCTGTGCGCGCGGGGCGACCGCACCGGACGGCTCTACCAGGACCTGCGCGCGCTGCGCGACGACCTCGGCGAACTGGTCCGCGGCTCCTTCCCCGACCTGCGGCGCCGGGTGTCGGGCTACAACCTCGACCAGCTGCTGCCCGAGAACGGATTCGACCTCGCCCGCGCCCTGGTCGGCACCGAAGGCAGCTGCGCGACCGTGCTCGGGGCCACCGTGCACCTGGTCGAGACCCCGGGCGCCCGCGCGATGGCGGTACTGGGCTTCCCCGACAGCTACGCCGCCGCCGACCAGGTCACCGACCTGCGCGGACTGGACGCGCTGGCCATCGAGGGGCTGAGCTCGGAGCTGGTCGAGGTCGTCGGCCAGCGCAACCCCTCCTCCCCCGCCCTGCGGCTGCTGCCCGGCGGACGCAGCTGGCTGCTGGTGGAGGTCGGCGGCGCCGACCGCGCCGAGGCCGAGGCCGCCGCGCAGCGCATCGCGCGCGCCATGGGCGAGCGCGCCGAAACCGTCGTGCACGTCGAACCCACCCGGATGGCCGCGCTGTGGAAGATCCGCGAGGAGGGCTCGGGCTACTCCACGCGGCTGGCCGACGGCACCGAGCGCTGGTCGGGCTGGGAGGACGCCGCCGTGCCCCCCGAGCACCTAGGCGCATACCTGCGGGAGTTCGACGCGCTGCTGGAGCGCTTCGGCCGCCGCGGCGTCACCTACGGCCACTACGGCGACGGCTGCATCCACGTGCGCATCGACTTCGACCTGATGAGCACCTCCGGCGCGGCGGACTACCGGTCGTTCCTGGAGTCCGCGGCCGACCTGGTGGTCTCCCACGGCGGGTCGGTCTCCGGCGAGCACGGCGACGGCCAGGCCCGCTCGGAGCTGCTGTCGCGGATGTACCCGCCGGAGATCATCGGCGGCTTCGAGCGCTTCAAGGCCGCCTTCGACCCCGACGACCTGTTCAACCCCGGCCAGATCGTGCGCCCCCGCCCGCTGGACTCCGACCTGCGCGTGCTGGTCGCTCCCCCGCGCATCCCGACCCGCACCACCCTGGCGCTGCACGCCGACGACGGCGACCTCGCCCCGGCCTCCCGGCGCTGCGTGGGCATGGGCAAGTGCCTGAACACCACAGGTGGGGTGATGTGCCCGAGCTACCGCGCTACCCGCGAGGAGAAGCACTCCACCCGCGGCCGCGCCCACCTGCTGTTCGAGATGCTGGCCGGACGCGTCATCACCGGCGGCTGGCGCTCACCGGAGGTCCGCGAGGCGCTCGACCTGTGCCTGTCGTGCAAGGGCTGCAAGACCGACTGCCCGGTCGGGGTGGACATGGCCACCTACAAGGCCGAGTTCCTGCACCACCACTACCGGCACCGCCCCCGACCCGCCTCGCACTACTCGATGGGCTTCCTGCCGCTGTGGCTGGCACTGGGCCAGCACACCCCCCGGCTGGCCAACCGCGTACTCACCAGCAGAGCCGCGGGCCTGCTCAAGCGAATGGGCGGCATCGCCCCCGAACGCGCCATCCCGCCGCTGGCCGGGCAGACGCTGCGCGCCTGGTGGTCGGCACGCGACCGCCGCCTGGAACAGCCGTCGGTGGTGCTGTTCCCCGACACCTTCACCAACCACTTCGACCCCCACGTCGGCCAGGACGCGGTGACCGCGATGGAAGCGCTGGGCCAGACCGTGGACCTGCCCCGCAGCCAGGTCTGCTGCGGGCTGACCTGGGCCTCCACCGGCCAGCTCGGCATCGCCCGGCGAATGGTCCGGCGCACCGCCCGCGTCCTGGGCCCCCAGGTCCAGGCAGGACTGCCGGTGGTCGGCCTGGAACCCAGCTGCACGGCGTTCCTGCGCAACGACGCGCTGGAACTGGCCCCGCACGACCCCCACGTCACCGCGCTGGCCGAGGCGACCCGGACCTTCGCCGAATGGGTCGAGCCCACCCGCGCCCAATGGACCCGCGAGTCCGGCAGCGCCCCGGAGTCGCTGGTGCAGGTGCACTGCCACCAGTACAGCGAGCTCGGCTTCGACGCCGACCGCGCCGCCCTGGAGGCCACCGGCACCCGCGCCCGCGTGCTGGACTCCGGCTGCTGCGGACTCGCGGGCAACTTCGGCTTCGAACGCGGCCACTACGAGGTGTCGATGGCCTGCGCCGAACACGCCCTGCTGCCCGCGGTGCGCGCCGCCGAGCCCGGCACCGACGTCGTCGCCGACGGCTTCAGCTGCCGCACCCAGCTGCGCCAGGCCACCGGCACCGAACCGGTGCACCTGGCCACGCTGGTCGCCCGCGCGCTCACCGCGGATACGCCACCCCGTTGAAGTTGACCCGCAACGCATACACCGACGAGCTCGCCGTCATGAACAGGTGGTTGCGCTTGGGCCCGCCGAAAACCAAGTTCGACACCACCTCCGGCAGCAGCAGCTTGCCCAGCGGCGTGCCGTCGGCGTCGAAGCAGTGCACCCCGTCGTGCGCCGCCGCCCACACCCGGCCCAGCGCGTCCAGCCGCACCCCGTCGAAGCTGCCCGCATCGCAGGTGGCGAACACCTCGCCGCCGGACAGCGCTCCGTCATCGGCGACGTCGAACAGCCGGATGTGCTTGCGCCGGGTGTCGGCGACGTAGAGGCGCCGCTCGTCGGCGGAGAACGCCAGACCGTTGGGGCGGTCGAAGTCCTGCGCGACCGCGCGCACGTCCCCGGTGGCCGGATCGACGCGGTAGACGTGGCAAGCACCGATCTCGGTCTCAGCGCGATGCCCCTCGTAATCGCTGTCGATGCCGTAACTGGGATCGGTGAACCACACCGACCCGTCGGCCCGCTCGACCACGTCGTTGGGACTGTTCAACCGCTTGCCGTTCCACCGATCGGCCAGCACCACCACCGAGCCGTCGTGCTCGGTGCGCGTGACCCGCCGGTGCCCCTGCTCGCAGCTGACCAACCGGCCCTGCCGGTCGACGGTGTGACCGTTGGTGTACCCGGCAGGCGCCCGGAACACCCCGACGACGCCCGTGGTCTCGTCCCAGCGCAGCAACCGGTCGTTGGGGATGTCGCTGAACAGCAGGTAGCGCCCCGCCGCGAAGTACACCGGGCCCTCCGTCCAGCGGCAACCGCTGTGCAGCCGCTCGACCAGCCCGTCCCCGCCGACCCCGGAAAAACGCTCGTCCAACACCTCGAACCGCGCCTCGATGAACTCCGACAACGCACACGCCCCCGTTCCACCCGGCCACCGCTTCCGCGCCGATTCTTCCCCGGCGCGGCCTGCCGAACCAGGCGATGACGGGTTCCGGTCATCGCCCGGCGCCTCCAGGCGGACAACAGGGAACGCGCTCACGACTGCTTCCTCCGGCCCCCAGCCCAGGCAACAACGCGTACACAGTGGATGGCTCACACGTACGAACTGGACGAACCGCCCGGACTCAGAAGCCGGGCTCCACCGACTCCCCCGCCGCCGCGTGCAACACCCCCGGCAGCACACCCACCTCACCGACCAACGACGACACCGGCTCCTTGCCGCTCACCCGGATCGCCACCACCGCCACCCGCTGCTGCTGGTCGTCGGTGTCCTCACGCTCCACCTCCAGATCCAGCACCCGCCAGCCCCGGCTCGTGCACAACGTCAGCACGCCGCGCAGCACGCCGTACCCGTCGAGGTAGCCGATCCGCATCACCTGCGGCTCCCGCAACGACCGCCGCACCAGCCGCAGCAACCGCGGATAGCCCAGCACCACCGCGAAATGCGCCGCCGTCGTCGCCACCGCCAGCAGGAACAACCCACCACCGCAGGCCATCCCCACCGCGGCAACCACCCACACCGTCGCCGCCGTCGTCAGCCCCCGCACCGCGTCCCGCCGCACGAAGATCAGCCCACCACCGATGAAACCGATCCCCGACACGACCTGCGCCGCCACCCGCGACGGGTCGAACGACACCCGGTCGAACACCAGCAGATCCCCGAACGCGTACTTCGACACCAGCATGAACACCGCCGCACCCACCCCGACCAGCGCGTGCGTGCGCATCCCGGCGCTCTTCGCCCGGATCTCCCGCTCCAGCCCGATCAGGCTCGACAGCAGCAGCGCCGCACCCAGCTCCACAAGCAGGGGCACCTCGCGGAACCCCGAGACCACGGCGTCAGGCATCCCCGCAACGTAACCCCGCCGCCGCGGACACGACAATCAGCCGACGCCCACCACCGATGAGGCCTCCGCCACGCAACACCCGGAAAACCAGTACACAATGGACAACCAGCACCACACCGGGACAGGATGGCCCCGGACCGCGAGGAGCCGACATGCCCATCCAACACCTGCCGGCCGTCGTCCCGGTCTCCGACATCGACACCGCCGACGCCTGGTCCGAGCGCCTGTTCGACCGCCCCGCCGACAACCGCCCCATGGACGGACCCGTCGAATGGCGGATCACCACCAACGGCTGGGTCCAGGTCCACCGCGACCCCACCCGCGCGGGCACCGCCCTGCTCAACCTCGCCGTCGACGACCTCGACCAGCACCGCACCGCACTCGACCACCGCGGCCTGACCACCGGACCCGTCGAAACAGCCGGCAAGGACGTCCGGCTCTCCACCACCACCGACCTCGACGGCAACCGGATCACCTTCATCGGCAACTTCCGCACCGACTACTGACCCGCGGCAGACCTCACCGCGGCCGGCGCGCCAGGTACACCAGCGCCGGCGGCACGTTGCGCCACACCGTCCGGCTGATCACCGTCTCCTCGAACGTCGCCCGCAGATCCCGCAACTGCCGCCGCGCCGGCGGCGCCCACCGCGTCCAGGTGTAGGCGAACTGCGTGAACGCCCCCTCGGGCACCAGCACGTCAGCCACCAACCGCACCAACGGCACCCCGTCCACCGCGGTGTGCGCCGCCCACGGCAGACCGCTGACCACCACATCCGCCCGCAACCCGCGCTCGGCCATCAGCTCCGGCAGCGCACGCGCGTCCGCGCACACCGTCTCCACATCCGGGAACCGCCGCCCCAGATCAGCCGCCCACCGGGCATTCAGCTCCAACGCCAGATGACGGCCACGACCACCCAACCGCTGCTGGATCGCCGCGGTGAACGCACCCGTCCCCGGCCCCAGCTCCACCACCACCGGCTCACCACGACCCGGCACCGGAGCCACCATCTGATCGGCGAGGAACCGCGAACTCGGCCCCACCGCCGCCGTCGTCGTCGGCGACTTCACGAACTCGCGCAGGAACTCCGCAGCGCCCGCAGGACCCGAACCGCGCACGGTCGACCACTCCCGGGTGTGTCGAGGCAGTGTCTAAGGAAGCCGACGACCCAGGAACAAACCCACCCCGGCCGCCACGATCGCGGCAAGAGTACCCAGCACCAACCACGGCTTGCTGGCATCTGTGTGCTTGATCTCGTAGCCGATCTGCTCCCCGAGCGTCGCGTAGACCTCCCGCAACTGCTCGGCACTGGCCGCCTTGTGGAACTCCCCGCCCGACAACCTCGCGATCTCCTGCATCGCCTCGTCGTCGACCTCGACGAACTCCTGCTCACCCTCGATCTCGATGCTGCCGTGCTTGGTGCCGAACGAGATCGTCGAGATCGGGATGTTGGCCTTCTTCGCCTCCTGCGCCTTGGTGTAGGCACCCCGCGGCGCGTCCAGCTCCCGCGGAATCGTCTGACCGCCATCGGCCATCAGCACGATCCGCGCGGGCGGCGCACCCGACGGACCACCCACCATCTTCCCGAACGAGTCGATCGCCGACATCGCCGCGTTGATCCCGTCACCGGTCGCCGTCGCCTCCGACAACTTCAGGTTGTCGATGGCCTGCTTCACGCTCGCCCGGTCGGTCGTCGGCATCACCAGCACCGTCGCGGTACCCGCGAACGACACCAAACCCAGGTTGATACCCGGCGTCAACTGATCGGCGAACTCCTTGGCCGCCACCTTGGCCGCCTCCAACCGGTTCGGCTCCACATCGGTGGCCTTCATCGACAACGACACGTCCACCGTCAGCATCACCGTCGCCCGGTTGCGCGGAATCCGCTGCTCGGCCGTCGGCCCCGCCAACGCCACCGTCAGCAGGATCAACGCCACACCCAGCAACGCCGCGGGCACGTGCTTGGACCACCCCTGGCCCTTGCCCGCCACCCGGTCCAGCACCTCCAGGTTGCTGAACCGCAGCGTGTCCTTGCGCCGACGGCGCTGCGCCCACAGATAGCCACCGACCAGACCGGCGACGATTATCAGCAGCAGGAACCACCACGGGGCCGTGAAGCCCGACAAACTCAACATCAAGCCGCTCCCCCGGACCAACCCCGCTTGCGCGCCATCACGAACCGCACGACATCAGCGATCCAGTCCGAGTCCGTCCGCAACACCAGGTGCGCGCAGCCCGCCCGCCGCAGCGCCGCCGCCACCTCCTCGCGGTGCGCCGCCGCCGCAGCGGCGAACTCCTTGCGCAACACCGGCGTCGTCCGCACCTCTCGTTGCTTGCCCGTCTCCGGATCCGACAGCAGGACCGTGCCGACATCCGGCAGCTCGACATCCCGGGGATCGAGCACCTCGATCGCCAGCAGCGAATGCCGAGTGCCCAGCCCCCGCAACGCCCGCTGCCACTCCAACGGCCCCAGGAAGTCCGAGATCACCACCGCCAACCCGCGCCGACGCGGCGGCCGCCGCAGCGACTCCACCAACCGCGCCAGATCACCACGCGTGCCCTCCTCGGCCCGCGGCATCTCCACGACCTTCTTCAGCAACGCCCGCGCATACGCCGAACCACCACGCGCCGGCATCCGCGTCAGCCGCTCACCGTTGTCGACCACGGCACCGATCCGGTTGCCGCCACCACTGGTCAGGTGCGTCACCGCCGCCAGACCGGCCACCGCCAGCTCGCGCTTGTCGCACGCCGCCGAACCGAAGTCCAGGCTCGGCGACAGGTCCAGCGCCACCCACGTCTCCAGCTCCCGGTCGGCGACCGTCTGCCGGATGTGCGGCTCGTTCATCCGCGCCGTGACCGCCCAGTCCATCCGGCGCACGTCGTCACCGGGCTGGTAGATCCGCGCCTCCCCCGGCTCGGTGCCGGGACCCGGCACCAGACCCAGGTGGTTGCCCTGCAGGAGCCCGTCGAGCCTGCCCCGCACGGTCAGCTCCAGCGACTTCAGCGCGGCCTGCAACCGACCGCTGTCCAGCGACGGCGGCGCCCAGCTCGGTCGCCCCTCGTCGCGGGCTGCCCCCGGCACGACCTGCCCTCCCCTCACTGGTGCTGGGTCGGACCGAGCGGCCCCTGCCCGTAGGCGGGCCCACCACCGGGCGGCTGCGCGTGACCGGGACCCGACGGCCCCGGCGCGGGCGCACCCACCGGCGCGGGCGGACCGCCCTGCGGACGCGCGGAGACCTGCGGCAACGGCACGGTCTGCAGCACCCGGTTCACGATGTGGTCGACCGGGATGCCGTCGGCCAGCGCGTCGTAGGACAGCACCAGGCGGTGCCGCAGCACGTCGGGCACCACGTCCACCACGTCCTGCGGCAGCACGTAGTCGCGGCCGCGCACCAGCGCCAGGGCCCGCGCCGCGGCCACGATGCCCAGGCTGGCCCGCGGCGAGGCGCCGTAGGAGACCCAGCCCGCGATGTCGGACAGCCCGTGGTCGTTGGGCGTCCGGGTCGCCAGCACCAGCCGCACGACGTAGTCGACCAGCGCGTGGTGCACGAACACCTTCGACGCGACGCCCTGCAACCGGGTCAGCTCGTCGGGGTCCAGCACCGGGTTCGGCTCCGGAGAGGCCACGCCCATCCGGTAGACGATCTCCCGCTCCTCCTCGGCCGACGGGTACTCGACTTGCAGCTTGAACAGGAACCGGTCGCGCTGCGCCTCCGGCAGCGGGTAGACGCCCTCGTTCTCGATCGGGTTCTGGGTCGCCAGCACCAGGAACGGGCTCGGCATCGGGAAGCTCTCGCCGCCGATGGAGACGTGGCGCTCGGCCATCACCTCCAGCAGCGCGGACTGCACCTTGGCCGGGGCGCGGTTGATCTCGTCGGCGAGCACGAAGTTGGCCAGCACCGGCCCCAGCTCGACGTCGAACCGCTCGCTGCCCTGCCGGTAGATCCGGGTGCCGAGGATGTCGGCGGGCACCAGGTCGGGGGTGAACTGCAGCCGCGAGAAGGAACCGCCGACGACCCGGGCGAAGGTCTCCACCGCGAGGGTCTTGGCCACGCCGGGCACGCCTTCGAGCAGGATGTGGCCCTTGGCGAGCAGCCCCACCAGCACCCGCTCGACGAGCCGGTCCTGGCCGACGATCACCCGCTTGACCTCGAAGACGGTGCGCTCCAGCAGCTGCGCGTCGCGAGCAGGCGTGTTCACCTGCTCCGAGGCGCGGGCCGGCGCTCCCGCGGTCCCGCCCTCACCGTTGCCGGGCTCGGTCACTTCTGCAGCCTCCTGTTCTCGCCCGCGTCGTCGGCCCACGCACGGGCATCTCCGTCCGGCCGGTACGGCCGACCAAGATCCTGGCACGCCACCGCCCCGCCCACGCGCGGGGGCAACAGCCCATCCTCAGCCAATCGCACGGCCGGTGTGACCACTGTGAAGAACACGCGCCCGCTCGGCACGGCGGACCGCCGGCCCAGCAGCCACCGCGCGGACGTGCACGGTCCGCCGCTGTGCCCCTGGCCGGCGGGGATGGCCCAGGCACGGCGGCCCGCTGCTGTGACGACGGTGGGCGCCGTGGGGGTACGGGTTCGTGGTCGCTCAGGGAACGGCCACCACGCTTGCCGCAGACTCACGCACGCGGGCGCCGGGCACACGCCGCTCCCCTTCGCTGACCAACCTTGGCCGCCCCACAGCGCCCTCACCTGACCACCGCGCCCGCACCTGGGGCGAGCCCTGGCTGACGCGGCGGTCGAGTCGGCCGGACACCTGCGGCGGCTGCCGGTGCTCAGGCAACCCCGCACTCCCGCCGCCGAAACGGCAGACGGGGCCCATCGCGGCCTTCAGCCGCACGGTCCCGCCTCGCCCGCATCGCCTCAATGGCTCAGCCCGTTCCCTCCCGTGAGCTGATTCCGTCCTCTGACTTCGCCAGCCCGGCTGTTGCTTTCCGCTCAGCGAATTGATTTCGTTCTTCACTGAAATCACAGTCATAATTCACTTGGAGAAACCATCTTTTCCCAGGTCGAAGACCCGTGGAGCCGTGATCACCACGCCCGTGGTGGCCACTCATGGATGCCTGTGGTGATCACGGGCGTGGTGGCCAGGCCCGTGGAAGCCGGCCGAAAACGGTCAGGAACGGTTGCGGGTTCGGGCGCGATGCAGGTCCTCGGGTGTGTCCACGTCCGACGCCTCGGCGCCGACCACGGGCACGTGCACCGGTCCCAACTCCTTGAACACCGCTCGCGCGGAAAGGTTGCGCACCTGCGCGGGCATCGCCGAGCGCAGTGCCGGCACCCGCCACACCCCCAGCAGCCACTGCGGCATGCCGTCGGCGTCGGTGAGCACCGCACCGTTCGCCGAGCCGATGGCGCCGAGCAGCCGCATGACGGTCGCCGAGGTCAGGTGCGGCTGGTCGCCCGCGAGCACGGCGACCAGCTCGACGCCCTCGGGCAGCACGTGCAAGCCCGCGCTCAGACCAGCCAGCGGTCCTCCGCCGGGCGGGTCCTCGCGCGCCCAGACCACCTCGGCCGCGGTGTCGCGGCGCGGCCCGACCACCACGACCGGGTCGGCCCCCGCGACCGCGTCGAGCGTGCGGTCCAGCATCGAACGGCCGCCGACGGCGAGGCCGAGCTTGTCCACTCCGCCGAGCCGCCGCGCGCTCCCACCGGCCAGCACCACCGCGGCGAACGCCAACGTCATACCGCTGATGCTCGCAGCACCGCCGAAACAGCGCCCACCCCGGTCACAACCGCCCGGTCACGACCGCCCGGTCACAACAACGCGGTCAGAACATCCGGACCGCGAACGGGGCGATGCCGCCGTAGCGGACGTCGGTGACGCGCACCCGGGCCCCCGAGTACGGCGCCTCGACCATCTTTCCGCCGCCGAGGTAGAGCGCGACGTGGTGCGTGCTGGCACCGTCCCGCCAGAAGATCATGTCGCCGCGGCGCATCCTGTCCAGCGGGATCTTGCGCCCGGACTCGTACTGGTAGCCGCTGTAGTGGTCGAGCTGGACGCCGACCGCGGCGAACGCGTAGAGCATGAGCCCCGAGCAGTCGAAGCCGACCTTGGCGAAGTCGCCGTTGGCGTCGGCCACACCGCCGTCGCGGATGCCCTTGGTCGGGCCCGAGGCGTTCCCTCCGCCCCACGCGTAGATCACGCCGAGTTGGGAAAGCGCCCGGCGGATCACCGCCTCCACCTTCGGGTCCGCCGCCTCGCCGTCGGCACCGCCGTAGCCCTCCCCGATCGCCATCCCGAGCGACGCGGGCCACCGGGCGTCCGCCCCGGGCCGCCCGGCGAGCCCGGACACCTGCGCCCGGGCGTCGGCGAGCTGCGCCTCGACAGCGGTCCGGCCGGCCGCCAGCCGCTCGGCCAGGCGCAGGTGCCCGGCCTGGGCCTGGATGGCGGTCCGCTCGGCGGCCTCGGCGGCGCGGCGCGCGCGCTCGGCGGCCGCCCGCTTGCGCTCGGCGTCGGCCGCCGCCCCGCGGGCCAGCGAGTCGCGGTTCACCTTGTCCGCCCGGACTCGTTCGAGGCGTTCCAGCACGCCCAGCTCGGACCGGCTGATCACGTCGAGGAACTCCGCGCGCGCCAGCAGCTCCTCCGGACTGCCGGTGCCGGCGAAGGCGGTCACCGAGCCGAGCGCGCTGCCCTGCCGGTAGCTGCTCGCCGCGAACTCGTCGATCCTGCGGCGCTGGCGCTCGATCCGCTCCGCGGCGGCGTCGGCCTCGGCCCGGGCCGCGGCTGCCGCTCGCCGGGCATCGCGCGCGGCGCGTTCGGCGCGGGACAGGTCCACCCGCGCCTTGTTCGCGTCCTCCATCTTGACCTCGACCTCGGCCGCCAGAGCCACCAGCTCGGCGTCGGCCGCCGCGAGCGTGCTGGTCAGCTCCCCCACCCGGCCCGCTTCCGACGTCGCCGCGGCCGGGTCGGGCGGAGGTTGTTCCGGAGCGGCCGCGGCGGGGACGTGAACGGCCAGCGCGAAGGCGGTCACCGCGGTGAGGATTCCGGCGCCGGCTCTGCTCGTCGCGCGGGACAGCTCCACCACGGCCACCTCCTCCTACTGCCCTCGACGCGCCTGTTCGCACGAGGCGGCGAGCTGAATGGAGTCTCACCGCTCGGGGTGCAAACTGCCACTTTTGCAACGCGAGGGCTCACACGTCCCACGTACAACACACCGGCGCGTCAGCCGGCGGTGGAAGGCGACCGGTGGTGGCCGGTCAGGTCCATGTGCTGGGGTCGCCCCAGGTCCGGAGGGGTCGCTGCGAGTCGTCCGAGGCGACGGCGGCCAGTTCCGGCAACACCTCGATCAGGGGACCCCGCAGGACGGCCGCGGCCAGGTCGTCGTAGGGCGTCGGTTCGGCGTTGCAGATGACCAGATCGGCGCCCGCCTTGGCGGCCAGCTCGGCGAACCCGGCGGCCGGGTACACCGTCAGCGAGGTGCCCGCGGCCAGGAACAGGTCGCAGTCCAGCGCCGCGCGGCGCCCCTCGCGGACGACCTCGGGGTCCAGCGCCTGCCCGAACGACACCGTGGTCGACTTGAGGATGCCCCCGCAGGCCCGGCACGGCGGGTCCTCGTCGCCCTCGGCCACCCGCTCCAGGGCCGCCTTCATCGACCCGGTCGAACCGCAGTCCATGCACACCGTGCCGAACATCGAGCCGTGCAGCTCCAGCACCTTCTCCCCCGGCAGACCGGCGCGCTGGTGCAGCTCGTCGATGTTCTGGGTGAGCAGGACGCCGAGCCTGCCGGAGCCCGCGAGGTCGGCGAAGGCCCGGTGCGCGGCGTTGGGCTCGGCGCTCCACGCCGGGTGCCGCGCCCGGTTCTGCCACGCCTGCCTGCGGACCTCGGGGTCGCCCAGGTAGCTCTCGATGTCGCTGAGCCGCTGCGCCTGCGGATTCCTGGTCCACACCCCGTTGGGTCCCCGGAAGTCGGGGATGCCCGAGGCCGTCGAGACCCCGGCCCCGGTGAGGGCGGTGATCCGCCGGGCCGCGCCGAACAACTCCCGCGCCCGCCGCCACTCAGCGGCGGCGTCGCCACCTCGTCCTGTCACCCCTCCACCGTCCCACACCCCCGGCCGGGCGATGCGGGCGTGACCTGCGTCGCACGCCTCACACAGGCGGCTGCCGATCTTGTGAAGGCCGCTTTGCATCTCGGTAACGCGAACCGCCGGTCCTGGAAACACCCCGTTCCTAAGGTCGGCCCAGCACGACGCGAGGAGGTACGCCAGGTGAGCACGACACGTTCCCCCGGAGCCGGTTCCAGACGCTGGATCGAGGGCTGGGACCCCGAGAACGAGGCGTTCTGGGAGCGCGAGGGCAAGTACGTGGCCCGCCGCAACCTGTGGCTGTCCATCCTGTCCGAGCACATCGGATTCTCCGTCTGGAGCATCTGGTCGGTCATGGTGCTGTTCATGTCGCCGGCCATCGGCCTGGGCTTCTCGCCGAGTGAGAAGTTCCTGCTGGTGACCACGCCTGCGGCGGTCGGCGCGCTGCTGCGGATCCCATACAGCCAGGGCATCACCCGCTTCGGCGGTCGGAACTGGACGATCTTCTCCACCTCGATCCTGCTGGTACCGACGGGACTGACGTTCTGGTTCGTCCAGCAGCCCGGGACGCCGCTGTGGGTGTTCCTGGTGATCGGCGCCCTGACCGGTGTCGGAGGCGGGAACTTCGCTTCCTCGATGACCAACATCACGACCTTCTTCCCGCAGCGTCACCAGGGCTGGGCGCTGGGGCTCAACGCGGGCGGCGGCAACATCGGGGTCGCGGTGATCCAGGTGGTCGGACTGCTCGTGATCGCGACGGTCGGCAGCACCAGCCCCGCCTATGTCGCCGGCCTGTACCTGCCGCTGATCGTGGTCGCGGCCCTGCTCGCCGCACTGCGCATGGACAACGTCGACGCCGTCCGCCGGGAGCCGGGGATGCTGCGCGCCGCCGCGGGCAACAAGCACACCTGGTGGATCTCGTTCCTCTACATCGGCACGTTCGGCTCGTTCATCGGTTACGGCTTCGCGTTCGGCCTGGTGCTGCAGAACCAGTTCGACTTCACCCCGCTGCAGGCGGCGACCTACACCTTCATCGGCCCGCTGCTGGGCTCGCTGTCGCGGCCCGTGGGCGGCTGGATGTCGGACCGCTGGGGCGGCGAGCGCGTGACGCTGTGGAACTTCATCGGCATGGCCGCAGGCACCGGGATGCTGCTGGTGGCCTCGGCGGTCGACTCGTTCCCGCTGTACCTGGGCTCGTTCGTGGTGCTGTTCGTGCTGACCGGCATCGGCAACGGCTCGGTGTACAAGATGATTCCGGCGGTGTTCGCCCGGCAGGCCGAGCAGACCATCACCGAGGGCGGCGACGCGGTCGAGGCCTTCGCCTGGGTCCGCAGGTTCTCCGGGACCGTGATGGGCATCGCCGGCGCGGTCGGCGCGCTCGGCGGGGTGTTCATCAACCTCACCTTCCGCGCCTCCTTCGGCGGTGCGGCAGCGAGCGGGGACGCCGCGCTGCTCACCTTCCTCGCCTTCTACGCGGCGTGCGTGGTCGTCACCTGGGCGGTGTACCTGCGGGGTGCGGCCGCCAGGGAGGCGTCGGCGACCCGGGTTTCGGCGAAGGTCGGCGCCGATGCCTGATCTGCGCACCGTGGCAACGCACTGCCCTTACTGCGCCCTGCAATGCGGCACCCGGCTCTCCCGCGAACGCGCGGGTGTGACCGTGCGACCGTCGGACTTCTCGGTCAACAACGGCGGGCTGTGCCAGAAGGGTTGGACCGCCCCGGCGCTGCTGGACACGCCCGACCGGCTGCGCAACCCGATGGTGCGCGGCGCCGACGGCAGGCTCACCGCGGTCGACTGGGACACCGCGCTCGACGTGGTCGCCGGCGGTCTGCGGCGGATCCGCGACGAGCACGGGCCGGACGCGGTCGGCGTCTTCGGCGGTGGCGGGCTGACCAACGAGAAGGCCTACCTGCTGGGCAAGTTCGCCCGCCTCGCGCTGGGCACCAGCCAGATCGACTACAACGGCCGGTTCTGCATGTCGTCGGCCGCCGCGGCGGGCACGGCCGCCTTCGGCCTCGACCGCGGACTGCCGTTCCCGGTCACCGACCTGGCATCGGCCGACGTGGTGCTGCTGGCGGGAGCGAACCCGGCCGAGACCATGCCGCCGCTGATGCAGCACCTGCGGCACGCGGAGCTGGTCGTCATCGACCCCCGCACCACCGCGACCGCCGAACAGGCGGCGCTGCACCTGCAGCCCGCACCCGGCACCGACCTGGCCCTGGTGCTCGGTCTGCTGCACATCGCGGTCGTCGACGGCTGGACCGACACCGACTACGTCCGCGCCCGCACGACCGGCTTCGACGCCGCCTGGCAGCGGGCCCTGGCCTGGTGGCCGGAGCGGGTCGAGCGGGTCACCGGTGTCGCGGTCAGCGCGCAGCGCACCGCGGTCCGGATGCTCGCGGAGGCCGAGCGCGCCTACGTGCTGACCGGCCGCGGCGCCGAGCAGCACAGCAAGGGCGTCGACACCGTCTCCGGTTTCGTCAACCTCGCGCTGGCGCTGGGCCTGCCCGGGACGGAGGGCAGCGGCTACGGCTGCCTGACCGGGCAGGGCAACGGGCAGGGCGGCCGGGAGCACGGCCAGAAGGCCGACCAGCTCCCCGGCTACCGGATGATCACCGACCCGGCGGCGCGCGAGCACGTCGCCGGCGTCTGGGGCGTGCCGCCGGAGTCGCTGCCCGGACCGGGCCGCAGCGCGTACGAGCTGCTCGACGCCCTCGGCACCGCAGGCGGTCCGCGTGCGCTGCTGGTGTTCGGGTCCAACCCCGCGGTCTCGGCGCCCAACGCGGGCCACATCACCGAGCGGCTGTCCTCTTTGGACCTGCTGGTGGTGGCCGACTTCGTGCCGTCGGAGACCGCGCGGATGGCCGACGTGGTGCTGCCGGTGACCCAGTGGGCCGAGGAGGACGGCACCATGACCAACCTGGAGGGTCGCGTCCTGCGCCGCCGCAGGCTGCAGGTCCCACCGAGGCACGCGCGCAGCGACCTGGAGGTGCTGCACGGCCTGGCCACCCGCCTCGGCGAACCCGGCCACCGCTACCCCACCGCGCCCCGCGAGGTCTTCGACGAGCTGCGCCGCGCCTCGCGCGGTGGGCGCGCCGACTACTCCGGCATCACCTACGAGCGCCTCGACAACGGCGAGGCCCTGCACTGGCCGTGCCCCGGCCCCGAGCACCCGGGTACCCCGCGGCTGTTCCTCGACGGCTTCGCCCACCCCGACGGCCGGGCGCGGTTCGCCGCGGTCGACCACCGCGACCCCGCCGAGACGCCCAGCGAGGACTTCCCGCTGCGCGCCACGACCGGACGCGTCCTGGCCCAGTACCAGTCCGGCGCCCAGACGCGGCGGGTCCCCGACCTCAACGCCGCGGCACCGGAGTCGTTCGTGGAGATCCACCCCGACACCGCCGACCGGGCCGGGCTCAGCGACGGCGGTCTCGCCCGCGTCAGCTCGGCGCGCGGGCACACCGTGGCGCGCGTCCGCCTGGTCGGGACCATGCGCACCGACACGGTGTTCCTGCCGTTCCACTTCCCCGACCAGGCGCGGGCCAACCTCATCACCGGCGACGCGCTCGACCCGCGCAGCCGGATGCCCGAGTTCAAGGTCAGCGCCGTGCGCATCCAGCCGGAGGTGACCCGATGAGCCGCATCGTCGTCGTCGGCAACGGCCCCGCCGCGCACCGCTTCACCGAGCGGATGCGCCACCACGGCCACAGCGGTCCGATCACCGTGCTCGGTGCCGAGAGCCACGCCGCCTACAACCGCGTGCTGCTCGGCTCGGTTCTCGACGGCTCGCTCACCGCGGACGGCATCGCGCTGCCCCCGCTCGACGCCGACGTCCGGCTCGGGGTGAGCGCCACCGGAATCGACCGCGCACGCCGCGAGGTGCACACCGACACCGGAGGCGTCCACCACTACGACGAGCTGGTGCTGGCCACCGGGGCGCGCCCGCGCGTGCCCGACGTCCCCGGACTGCGCGACGGCGGAAGCGTCCGCACCCTGCGCACGCTCGCCGACTGTGCCGAGCTCCCCCGCGGCCGGGTCGCGGTGCTGGGCGGCGGGATCCTCGGCGTCGAGGCGGCGCGCGCGCTCGCCGGACGCGGCGCCGATGTCGTGCTGGTGCACCCCGGCAGGTACCCGATGGACCGGCAGCTCGACGCCACCGCGGGCAAGCTGCTCGCCGAACGGCTCGGCACGCTCGGCGTCGAGACGCGGCTCGAGCGCAAGGCGGTCGAGCGGCAACCGGGCAAGCTCGTCCTCGACGACGGCGAGGTGCTGCTGGCCGACGAGGTCGTGGTCTGCGCCGGCGTCGAACCGGAGACCGGGCTCGCACAGCACGCCGGGCTGCGGGTCGCGCACGGTGTCGTGGTCGACGACGGCATGGCCACCAGCGACCCGAACATCCACGCCGTCGGCGACTGCGCCGAACACGGCGGGACGGTGTCCGGGCTCATCGCCTCCGCATGGGAGCAGGCCGAGGCGCTGGCCCAGCGGCTGACCGGGGCGCGCGGCCGGTACCGCGGCACCAAGACCGTGACGCGGCTGAAGGCCCGCGGCATCGACCTGGTCTCGATCGGTTCCCGCGAAGCGCTGGCCAGCCTCGACGCCGAAGTCGTCACGCTGTCCGACCCGGCGCGCGGCCGCTACGCGCGGATCGCGCTGGCCGACGAACGCGTCGCGGGCGCGGTCCTGTTCGGCTTCCCGCAGGCCATCGCCTCGGTGACCCAGCTGCACGACGGCGACCTGCCGGTCCCCTCGGACCGGCTGGGCCTGCTGCTCGGCACGGCCGCGGCCACCCGCGCCACCCCGGTCGAGCTGCCCGACGACGCCGTGGTCTGCCGCTGCAACAACGTCACGAAGAAGGCGCTGACCACCGCGTGGCACGGGGGAGCGCGCAGCGTCGCCGACATCGCCCAGGCCACTCGCGCGACCACCGGCTGCGGTGGCTGCGCCGACGACGTCCGCCGCATCTGCGGCTCACTACGCACCCGCACCGAAGAGCAACAGGAGGGCGCCGCATGACCCGCACCCTGATCGTCGTCGGCCACGGCATGGTCGGTCACCGCCTCGTGGAGGAGGTGCGCGCCCGCGACGCGGCCGGGACCTGGCGGATCGTCGTGCTCGGCGAGGAGTCGCGCCCGGCCTACGACCGCGTCGCGCTGTCGTCCTACCTGGACGGCAAGAGCGCCGAGGACCTGAGCCTGGTCAGCCACGAGTTCCTCGACGACCCGCTGGTGGACCTGCGGCTGGACACCGGCGCGGCGGCCGTCGACCGGCACGCCAGGACGGTTTCCACGACCGACGGCGCGGTGCTCGGCTACGACGCGCTGGTGCTGGCCACCGGCTCGCGACCGTTCGTCCCGCCGGTGCCCGGCCACGACCTCGACGGCTGCTTCGTCTACCGGACGCTGGACGACCTGGACGAGATCCGCGACGCCGCGACCGAGGGCAGGCCAGGCGTGGTGATCGGCGGCGGTCTGCTCGGCTTGGAGGCGGCCAACGCGCTGCGGCTGCTCGGCATGCGCCCGCACGTGGTCGAGATGGCGCCGCGGCTGATGCCGTTGCAGGTCGACGAGGGCGGTGGGCAGGTGCTGTCGCGCCTGGTCGGCGACCTCGGGCTCACCGTGCACTGCGGCGCCGCGACGCAGTCCGTCGACGCCGACGAACACGGCCGGGTGCGCGGGGTGACGCTGGCCGACGGCACCACCATCGACACCGACGTGGTGGTGTTCTCCGCGGGTGTGCGCCCGCGCGACGAGCTCGCCGAGCCGGCCGGGCTGGAGCGGGCCGAGCGCGGCGGAATCCTGGTCGACGACCGGTGCCGCACCAGCGACGAGCACATCTACGCCGTCGGCGAGTGCGCCGCGGTCGAGGGGCGCTGCTACGGGCTGGTCGCGCCCGGCTACACGATGGCCGAGGTGGTCGCCGGGCAGCTCGTGGACGCCGCCGGTGACGGCTTCCCCGGTGCCGACATGTCCACCAAGCTCAAGCTGCTCGGGGTCGACGTGGCCAGCTTCGGCGACGCGCACGGCACGACCGACGGCGCGCTGGAGGTCGTCTACGCCAACAACGCGGCCGGCACCTACGCCAAGCTCGTGCTCAGCGACGACGCGCAGGTGCTGCTCGGCGGTGTGCTCGTCGGCGACGCGAGCGCCTACGCGGTGCTGCGGCCGCTGGTCGGGCGCGAGCTGCCGGCGCCGCCCGAGCAGCTCCTGCTGCCGGCGGGCAGCGGCGTCGACGCCGGCGCGCTGCCGGGCGATGCGATCGTCTGCTCCTGCAACAACGTGTCCAAACAGGACATCACCAGCGCCATCACCGAGCAGGGGCTCACCGACGTCCCCGCCGTCAAGGGCTGCACCAAGGCGGGCACCAGCTGCGGCTCGTGCGTGCCGATGCTGAAGAACCTGCTGTCCGAATGCGGCGTCAGCACCTCCAACGCGCTGTGCGAGCACTTCCCGCAGTCCCGCTCCGAGCTGTTCGAGATCGTGCACGCCACCGGTGTCCAGACCTTCTCGGAGCTGATCGGCAGGCACGGCAGCGGACGCGGTTGCGACATCTGCAAACCGGCCGTGGCCTCGATCCTGGCCAGCCTCGGCCGCGGCCACGTCCTCGACGGCGAGCACGCCGGCCTGCAGGACACCAACGACCGGTTCCTGGCCAACCTCCAGCGCAACGGCACGTACTCGGTGGTGCCCAGGATCCCGGGCGGCGAGATCACCCCGGACAAGCTCATCACCATCGGGGAGGTCGCCAGGGACTTCGGCCTCTACACCAAGATCACCGGCGGTCAGCGCATCGACATGTTCGGCGCGCGGGTGGAGCAGCTGCCCGAGATCTGGCGGCGGCTGGTCGACGCCGGTTTCGAGTCCGGTCACGCCTACGGCAAGGCGCTGCGCACCGTGAAGTCCTGCGTCGGCAACGACTGGTGCCGCTACGGCGTGCAGGACTCGGTGGCCATGGCCATCCGGCTGGAGCTGCGCTACCGGGGGCTGCGCTCCCCGCACAAGCTCAAGTCCGGTGTGTCGGGCTGCGCGCGGGAGTGCGCCGAGGCCCGCTCGAAGGACTTCGGCGTGATCGCCACCGAGAAGGGCTGGAACCTCTACGTCGGCGGCAACGGCGGGTTCACCCCGCGCCACGCCGAGCTGCTGGCCGCCGACCTCGACGACGACGGGCTGGTGCGGCTCATCGACCGGTTCCTCATGTTCTACGTGCGCACCGCCGACCGCCTGCAGCGCACCTCGGCCTGGATCGAGTCGCTCGAAGGCGGGCTGGAGCACGTGCGCGAGGTCGTGGTCGAGGACTCGCTGGGCATCGCCGCCGAGCTGGAGGCCGCGATGGCCGAGCACGTCGGCAACTACAGCGACGAGTGGGCGGGCGTGCTGCGCGACCCGGACAAGCTCGCGCGCTTCGTCTCGTTCGTCAACGCCCCGGACGCACCCGACCCGACCATCAGCTTCACCGAGGAGCGCGGGCAGATCCGCCCCGTCTCCCTTCCCATGCCGTCGATCCGACAGGAGGTCCGAGCGTGAAGTGGCAGCAGATCTGCGCGTACGAGTCGCTGAGCCCCGAGTACGGGGTGCCCGCGCTGCTGGGCGACCACGCGGTCGCGTTGTTCCGCACCGGTGACGGCGAGCTGTTCGCCGTCGGCAACGTCGACCCGTACTGCGGTGCGGGCGTCATCAGCCGCGGCATCGTCGGCGACCGCGAGGGCGAGCCCACCGTCGCCTCCCCGATGCTCAAGCAGGTGTTCTCGCTGCGGACCGGCGAGTGCCTGGACGACCCCGGCACGCGGCTGCCGACGTTCGCGGTGCGCCGCAAGGACGACGTGGTCGAGATCGGGCTTCCGTGACCGCTTCTCCCGAACTGGCCGGGTTCACCGTCGGGGTGACCTCGGCCCGCCGCGCCGACGAGCTCGGCACCCTCCTCGAACGCCGCGGAGCGCGGGTGCAGCACGGCCCCGCGCTGCGCATCGTGCCGCTGGCTGACGACACGGAACTGCGGCGCGCGACGGACGAGTGCATCCAGGCGCCGCCCGACGTGGTGGTGGCCACGACGGGCATCGGCTTCCGCGGCTGGGTCGAGGCCGCCGAGGGCTGGGGCGTCGGCGACGACCTGCTGAGCGCGTTGCACGACTCTCGGATGCTGGCGCGCGGGCCGAAGGCCAGGGGCGCGATGCGCGCGGCGGGTCTGCCCGACCCCTGGTCGCCGGAGTCGGAGTCCTCCGCGGGGGTGCTCGAGATGCTGCTCTCCGAGCCGCTGGCCGGACGGCGCGTCGCGGTGCAACTGCACGGCAGGCCGCTGCCGGAGTTCACCGCGGCGCTGCGCGCGGCGGGCGCGCACGTCGTGGAGCTGCCGGTCTACCGGTGGTCGGCGCCGACCGACGTAACCGGCCTGGAGAACCTGCTCGACGCCGTATGCGCGCACGAGCTCGACGCGGTCACCTTCACCAGCGCGCCCGCGGCGGAAAACCTGCTGGCGCTGGCGGGCGAACGCGGCCGCCTGGACCGGCTCGTGTCGGCGTTGCGCGGACCGGTGCTCGCGGCGTGCGTGGGACCGGCGACCGCCGCGCCGCTGGCCGAGCACCGCATCGCCGTGGTGATGCCGGAGCGCTACCGCCTCGGCGGACTGGTGCGCGCGCTGTGCGAGGCGTTGCCCGCACGGGCGCGCGTGCTGCCCGTCGCCGGGCGCCGGTTGCAGCTGCGGGGCCACGCGGCGGTGGTCGACGGCCAGCTCAAACCGCTCTCCCCCAGCGCGAAAGCACTGCTGCGCGCGCTGATGGAACAACCCGGCCGGGTCATCGCGCGCCGCGACCTTGCCGGAACCCTCAACGCGGGCCAGCCCGCGCAACGCCCGCTCGACGAGCACGCCGTCGAACAGGCCATCGCCCGGCTGCGCGCCTCGCTCGGCGCGCCCGAGCTCGTGCAGACCGTGATCAAACGCGGATACCGGATTCCGCTGGAACCGACGGAGGACCAGGCACCATGCGCACGACCGCGACCGTGACGACACCGCTGCTGCTGGTGGCCCACGGCACCAGGAACCCGTGCGGTCCCCGCGAAATCGACCGCATCGCACAGGCGGCGCGCCAGGTCCTCGACGTACCGGTGCACGTGGCCTACGTCGACGTCATCGGGCCGACCGTGGGCGAAGCACTGCGCGCCATCGGCGGCCCGGCCGTCGTGCTGCCCGCGTTCCTGGCGGCCGGCTACCACGTCCGCACCGACCTGCCCGCGCAGCTCGGCCCCGATGCCGAGGTCGCCGTCTGCCCGCCGCTGGGACCCGCACCGGAACTCGCCGAGGCGATGCTCGACCGGCTCCGGGACGCCGGATGGCGGCGCGGCGACCGCGTGCTGTTCTCCGCCGCCGGTTCCTCCGACGCGCGTGCACTCGACGACGTGCGCACCGCCGCGCGGCTGCTCGGCCGCCGGTGCGGTCAGCGACTGCGACCCAGCTACGTCACCACCGCGCGACCGCTGACCGCCGAGCTGTGCGGCGACGGTGTGCGCGCGTTCGTAGCGCCGTACCTGTTGGCGCCGGGTCTGTTCCACCGGACGCTCGCGGAGCTGCCGGTCGCCGGTGTCGCCGAACCCATCGGCGCGCACCCCCGCGTCGTCGAACTCGTCGCACGCCGCTACCGCAACGCGTTGGAACGAGACGTCGACGCGGCCTGACCGAGCACGCCCGGAACGCACCTCGTTCGAGAGAACATTGCTCCAAACGGTTCATCGACCGTTCACCCTCTCGTAGGCTTGAGGACTACGAGTACCTGCGAAGGGGGTCCTGATGGCTACCACAACGAGCTCCAGGAAAACCAGGCAGTCCAGCACGCGGCGCGGCGGTTCGACCGCCAGGAAGTCCGGGCAGACCCGCGGCAGTGCCGGCGCTGGCAGCAGTAGCAGCGGTAGCGGCACCAGGCAGGCCACCTCGCGCTCGAGCGCCGCCAGGAAGTCCGGCACGCGCCAGACCGGCACCTCGGGCGGGAGCACCGCGCGACGTTCCACCAGCACGAGCGCCAAGTCCTCGTCCGCGCGTTCCCGCACCGGATCAACGCGTTCGACGCGCTCGACCTCCGCGCGGTCCACTTCGGCACGATCCCGCACCAGCGCTGCGCGGACGAGCACCGCCCAGACCAGTTCGGCACAGGCGAGCACCGCGCGCTCCAGCGGCGGCAACAAGGCGCAGGGCGCGACCGTCAACCTGCCGTTCGTCACCGCGCGCTTCCACACCCCCGACGTGCACATGCCGACCCGGCAGGAGGTCAACTCCGCCGCCAGCTCGGTGCGCTCGAGGCTGCCCTCCCCCGGCCAGGCCGCCTTCTACGGCGCGCTCGGCCTCGGTGCCGCGCTGTCGGTGATCGAGTGGCCGGTGGCTCTTGCAATCGGTGCCGGCACCGCGATGGTGCGACGCGGCGGGTCCGCGTCGAAGCAGGGGAGCTCCCGCAGCTCCGAGTGACCCGCTCTCCGGTGGCGCACGCCGCGATGCACCGCGAATCCGGCAGGAGTGTGATACATGGCGCTAGGGCGCGTGATCTCAGCAGCTTCACAACTCGCGAGCCCGGTGTGGGACGCCGTCCGCACCGTGGTCGCCTCGCCTTCCCGGCGGCGGATGTTCGCCGCGGAGGACCGGACGCACCTCGACGTCAGGGGACTGCACCGTCCGGGCACCGAAGCCCTCGCGGGAAAGCTGGAAGTACTGCTGCAGGACATGCCCGGCGTCAGGTCCGCGGAAGTCAACGGGGTCCTCGGCCGCATCGCGATCACCTACGACCCCGAAACGGTCACCCCGCACGAGCTCGCCGACGCCATAACCGACTTCGAGCAGCGCCACGACCTCGACGGCCGCCCGGCCCAGGGCGTCAAACACCCCGGTGACGCCGCGCTCCTGCTGCGCGAGGTCGGCGCGGTCGGCCTCGGCATCGCGGGACTCGGTTACGCGATGGCCACGTCCGTGCTGCCGGTGCGGGCCCTGCCCTCGCTGGTTCCGGTCACCTTCTCGCTGGTCGGCAGCGTGCCGTGGATGCGATCCACGGCCGAGAAGGCCGTGGGCCGCACGTTCCTGGACACCTCGCTGGCCGCGGCCGGCCTGACATCGCAGGCACTGGCCCAGCGGCCGCTCGGCCTGTTCACCGACACCTGCGAGCGGCTGTGCACCACGCGCGAGTACCTGGCCCGCCGCGAGGCGTGGCGGCGGTGGGAGCAGAACGCCGCCGCGGGCGCGCACCGCAGCGCACCGGTCGAGGTCGCACCGCGTCCGGTACCGCTGCCCGACGGCGCGGTGGAACGCGTCGCCAACACCTCGGGTGCGCTCGCCCTCGGCGGCTACGGCGCGGTGCTCGCGATCTCCCGGCTCCCCCAGCGCGCGTTGGCCACCCTCGCAGCGGGCGTGCCCCGCCCGGGCTCGGCGGGACGCGAGGCGTTCGCCG
Source organism: Saccharopolyspora erythraea NRRL 2338 (assembly GCF_000062885.1). NCBI lineage: Bacteria > Bacillati > Actinomycetota > Actinomycetes > Pseudonocardiales > Pseudonocardiaceae > Saccharopolyspora > Saccharopolyspora erythraea. Next base: position 4,166,818 of record NC_009142.1, read on the forward strand.
CGCAGGTCGCGAGCGCCCTGTCGCACCGGGGAAATCTCGTGCTCGACCCCGACGCGCTGCGCCGGCTGGACCGCGTCGACGCGGTGGTCTTCGACGCGGCGGTGCTGCGCACCGGACGTGACGTCGTCGACACCGTTCTCGGCGTCGACCCCGGCACCGACATCACCACGTTCGTCGAGCGCGCCAACGAGCTCATCGACCCCGCCGACCCCCGCAAGCGCGAGCGCAACGGCGCCTGGTCGACGATGCCGCTGGCCGACTGCAAAGCAGCGCTGCCGTCCCACATCCGCGACGCCGCAAGGGAGGAGAGCCGGCGCGGCGGCACCGTCGTGGTGCTCCTGCACGACTCCGAACCGGTCGCCATCGCAAGCGTCGCCCCGGAGCTCGACCCGCTGGCCGAGGCGCTCGTCGACGCGGCGCGCGGGGTCGGCACCGTGGCCGTCGCCGGCATCGGCGGCAAGCTCGGGGAACGGCTCGAGGTAGACCGGGTCGTGGCGGGCGGCAGCCGGCTGGCGCAGTCCGTGCGCGACCTGCAGGCCGAAGGGCGCGTCGTCGCGGTGGTCTCCTTCCGGGCGCATTCGGCGCTGCTCGCCTCCGACGTCGGCATCGGGTTGCCCGACGCCGAGAGCCGGGTGCCCTGGGGCGCGCACGTCTCCTGCATCAACCCGGCCGAGGCGCACACGCTGCTGGCCGCCGTGCCCTACGCGCGCCGCGCGAGCAACTACGCCGCCGCGCTGTCGGTGGCCGGGTCCTGCGCGGGAGCCGCGTTCGGCGCGCTCGGTCCCGCCGCGACCGCCCCGTCCCGGGCGTCGATGCCCGTGCAGGCGGCCACGCTGTGCGCCCTGGGCACCGGGACGTGGACGGGCATCCAGGTCACGCACCTGCCTCCGCCGTCCGCGCGGGCGCGCACGCCCTGGCACGCTCTGCCGGTGCAGGCGGTGCTCGCGCTGCTGGGTACCTCACCCCGCGGACTCGACGAGCCGGAGGCGGCCCGCCGCAAGCAACCGGTGGAGACCGACCACACCGAGGTGGGGGTTACGACCGCGACCATCGAAGGGCTGATCAACCCGATGACCGCGGTGCTCGGCGTGGGCGCGGCGGTCTCGGCCGGGCTCGGCTCCTTCCTCGACGCCGGCATGATCATGTTCGTGCTCGGCGCCAGCGCGGTGGTCGACGGCGTGCAGCGGGTCAGCACCAACCGCGAGCTGGCCAAGCTGCTCTCGGCCGGGCAGCTGCCCGCGCGGTTGCGGCGCGACGGCACCACCCGGACCGTGCCCGCCGACCAGCTCGTGCCGGGCGACATCGTCGAGCTGCACGCCGGTGACGGGGTGCCCGCGGACTGCCGGGTGCTGGAGGCCGAGGGCGTCGAGCTCGACGAGTCCAGCCTCACCGGCGAGTCGCAGCTGGTCGCCAAGTCACCGCAGGCCACCGGGGCGACGATGGTCGCCGACCGCACCTCCATGCTCTACCAGGGCACCGTGGTCGCCAGCGGTCGCGCCATCGCCGTCGTGGTCGCCACCGGCTCGCGCACCGAGCTCGGCAGCACCACGACCCAGGACGACGGCGGCGCATGCTCCGGCACCGGCGGTGTCGAGGCGAGGCTGAGCGCGCTGACCAAGCGCACGATCCCGATCTCGGCGGGCGCCGGCGTGGCGCTGGCGGTGGCCGACCTGGTGCGGGGCCACCCGGCGGGCCAGGCGATCAGCCGCGCCGTGGGACTGGCGGTGGCCGCGGTGCCCGAAGGCCTGCCGTTCGTGGCCACGGTCGCCGAGACCGCGGCGGCGCGGCGACTGGCCGACCGGGGGGTGCTGGTGCGCAGCCCGAAGACGATCGAGGCGCTGGGCCGGGTCGACGCGCTCTGCTTCGACAAGACGGGCACCCTCACCCAGGGGCGCATCAGCCTGCGGGAGGTCTCCGACGGCCGCTCCAGCCGCGCCGTCGAGCACCTCGACCCGTGGCTGCGCCAGGTCGTCACCACCGCCGTGCACGCCAGCCCGGAGCCGGAGGACGACCGGCCGCTGGCGCACCCGACCGACCAGGCCGTCGTCGACGGTGCGCAGCGGGCCGGGATCGGCATCACCAACGCTTTCACGGTGCTGGCCGATCTCCCGTTCGAGCCCTCGCGCGGCTACCACGCGGTGCGCGCCGCCGGGCCCGGAGGCCACCGCGTCAGCGTCAAGGGCGCCCCGGAGGTGGTGCTGGGCCGCTGCGTCCGGTGGCTGGGGCAGGACGGGGAGCGGCCGTTCGACCGCGACGCGCGGGTGGAGATCGAGGACGAGGTGGAACGGCTCGCCCAGCTCGGCTACCGGGTGCTGGCGGTCGCGGAGCGCTCCGCGAGCCCCAGGCCGGAGCTGGACGACGACGACGTCGCGGACCTGGACTTCTACGGTCTGCTCGCGCTGGCCGACCCGGTGCACCCCACCGCCGCCGAAGCGGTCGGCAGGCTCTCCCGCGCCGGCGTCGACGTCATCATGATCACCGGCGACCACCCCAGCACCGCGGAGGCGATCGCCGTCGAGCTGGACATGCTGCGGGGCAGGCGCGTGGTCAACGGCGCCGAGCTCGACGCGATGGACGACGACGAGCTGACCTCCAACCTGCCCAAGATCGCGGTGTTCGCCCGGGTCAGCCCGTCGCAGAAGGCCCGCATCGTGCGCAGCCTGCGCCAGGGCGGCCGGGTGGTGGCGATGACCGGGGACGGTGCCAACGACGTCCCGGCGATCAAGCTCGCCCAGGTCGGCATCGCCCTCGGCTCGCGCGCCACGCCCGCCGCCAGGGAGGCCGCCGACCTGGTCATCGCCGACGACCGGATCGAGACGATCAGCGACGCGATCGTCGAGGGCCGCGGGATGTGGGCCTCGGTGCACGACGCGCTGTCGATCCTGCTGGGCGGCAACCTCGGTGAGATCGCCTTCACACTCGGGGCGGGGCTGCTGGGTACCGCCGCCGCACCCAACACCCGCCAGCTGCTGGTGGTCAACCTGCTCACCGACGTGCTGCCCGCCCTGGCCATCGCCGTCCGCCCGCCGCCGGGTGCCACGCCCGAGCAGCTGCTGTCGGAGGGCCCGGAGGTGTCGCTGGGCGCCGCGCTGAACCGGGACGTCTACGTCCGCGCGGCGGCCACCGCGGGTGCCGCGGCGGCGGCGTGGCTGCTCACGCGGCCGCTGGCCACCGCGGGGCAGGCCCGCACCGCGGGGCTGGTGGCTCTGGTGTCGGCGCAGCTCGGCCAGACCATGGCCATGCGGGGCAGGACGCCGCTGGTGCTGCTGGCCGGCGCGGCGTCGATGGTCGTGCTCGCCGGGGTCGTGCAGGTGCCGGGTGTGAGCCAGTTCTTCGGCAGCAGCCCGCTGCTGGCCCACCAGTGGCTGGCCGCGCTCACCGCCGCGGCGGTGGCGACGGTCGCGGTCTGGATCTGGCAGCTCCAGAGCGGCGGTGAGGGGTCCGCAACCGGCCGGTGACAGCGGCGCGCCGCCGGGGGACACGACTGTTAGCAGGCGTTTTACCTGCCCGTCACGTTGCACCCACCGTCGGCTCACCTCGTCCGTTCACCGTCGACGGTGCAAGGTTGGTTCCCGAGCGAAGAGAACGAGCACCATGAACTTCCTGACGACCGTTCTGACCGGTGTGGCCATCGCGCTGATCGAGACCCTGGTCATCAGCCTGGCCAAGTCCGCGTTCCGCCGCGTGGCCGCCTGAGCGGCCCTCACACGCCCAGCAGCTCCCGCTCCCCCGGCTTGTCCGGTGCGGTGCGCTGGGCGATGAACGCGCCGGCGAGGATCAGCGCACCGCCCACCAGCTGCACCGGACCGAGGTGTTCGGCCAGCAGCGACCACGCGAGCACGGTGGCCACCACAGGCTCCAGGAACGCCACCGCACCCGCCACCGGCGCCGACAGACGCCGCACCGCGACGATGCCGGTCAGGTAGGCGAGCACGGTCCCCACCAGCACCACCCATGCGACGCAGACCAGCGCCGGCACCGCGTACCCGGCGAGCTGGACCTGGCCGGCCAGCCGCGACCACTCGATCTCCCACGGCCGCGCGATGACGGCCACCACCACCGCGCCGACGAGCAGGCCGTAGGAGGTCAGCGCCCGCGGGTCGGCCTCGGCACTGCTGTCGGAGAGCACGAAGTAGGCGGCCTGGCAGGCCGCCGCGGCCAGCCCCAGCAGCAGGCCGAGCGGGTCGAAGGTCAGGCCGGACCAGACCTCGACCACGCACGCCAGCCCGGCCAGCGCGATGACCACGCCGACCGCGGCCGACCGGCTCACCGGCCGCCGCCGGACGAACCTGATCCAGCCCAGCACCAGCACCGGCCCCAGGAACTCGATCAGCAGCGCCACGCTGACCGGGATGCGCGCGATGGCGGCGAAGTAGCAGGCCTGGACGCCCGCGACGGCGAAGACGCCGTAGCCGAGCAGCAGCTTCGGCTCGCGGCGGACCACCGCGGCGTGCCGGAGCGCGAACGGCAGCATCAGCAGCGCACCACCGGCCAGCCGCAGCCAGGCGACCTGCAGCGGCGGGATGCCGGCGTTGATCAGCGGCTTGGCGAACGGACCGGAGCCGCCGAAGCAGAAGGCGGAGGCGACCGCGACGGCGAGGGCACCGGAGCGGGGATGCTGGAGGAGGCTGCGCACGGTCGACATGGAAGCATGTTGGCCTGACCAATTCCGAGCCGGTTTCCGGCTTCCCCGAGCGCCGCCGAGCGCCTGCCGGGTCAGGGCAAAGATCGACACCTTGCACGAAGCGATCCGCTTCGGCGCCTCATCTCCCGGAAATTCGGCACATCTTGCCTGGTGCGGAAGATGTGATCCAACTTTGTCCCCCCTGCCTTGAGGACAAATACAGGACAAGCGTACTGTTAGTGCTGAGACACCGGGTCCACGCGCATGCTCGGCCGACGTGCGCGAGACTCGCTGTCGTTCCCGAACTTGCGCCCGTCGCGAGATGGAGTTGAACGTGACTGCACCTGCGAGCAAGGACAGCTTCGGCGCCCGCGGCACGCTGAAGGTCGGTGACGCCTCCTACGAGGTGTTCCGGCTGAACGCGGTCGACGGCGCGCAGCGCCTGCCCTACAGCCTCAAGATCCTGCTGGAGAACCTGTTGCGCACCGAGGACGGTGCCAACATCACCGCCGAGCACGTGCGCGCCCTGGCCGGCTGGGACGCCAAGGCCGAGCCTTCGACCGAGATCCAGTTCACCCCCGCGCGGGTCATCATGCAGGACTTCACCGGAGTCCCCTGCGTGGTCGACCTGGCCACCATGCGCGAGGCGGTCGCGGACCTCGGCGGCGACACCTCCAAGGTCAACCCGCTGGCCCCCGCCGAGCTGGTCATCGACCACTCGGTGATCATCGACGTGTTCGGCAAGCCCGACGCCTTCGAGCGCAACGTCGAGTTCGAGTACGGCCGCAACAAGGAGCGCTACCAGTTCCTGCGCTGGGGCCAGGGCGCCTTCGACGAGTTCAAGGTCGTCCCGCCCGGCACCGGCATCGTGCACCAGGTCAACATCGAGCACCTGGCCCGCACCGTGATGGCCCGCAACGGCCAGGCCTACCCCGACAGCTGCGTGGGCACCGACTCGCACACCACCATGGTCAACGGCCTGGGCGTGCTGGGCTGGGGCGTCGGCGGCATCGAGGCCGAGGCCGCGATGCTGGGCCAGCCGGTGTCGATGCTGATCCCGCGGGTGGTCGGCTTCAAGCTCACCGGTGAGATCCCGGCGGGCGCCACCGCCACCGACGTCGTGCTCACCATCACCGAGATGCTGCGCAAGCACGGCGTGGTCGGCAAGTTCGTCGAGTTCTACGGCTCGGGCGTGGCCTCGGTGCCGCTGGCCAACCGCGCCACGATCGGCAACATGAGCCCGGAGTTCGGCTCGACCTGCGCGATCTTCCCGATCGACGACGAGACGATCCGCTACCTCAAGCTGACCGGCCGCGACCAGGCCCAGGTCGACCTCGTCGAGGCCTACGCCAAGGAGCAGGGCCTCTGGCACGACCCGAGCGTCGAGCCGGACTACTCCGAGTACCTGGAACTGGACCTGTCCACCGTGGTCCCGTCCATCGCGGGCCCGAAGCGCCCGCAGGACCGCATCGAGGTCTCGGCCGCGAAGCCGTCGTTCCGCAAGTCGCTGACCGACTACGTCCAGGTCACCGGCACCGCCGACGACGCCGCGCTGGACGAGGCGGGCAAGGAGTCGTTCCCGGCCAGCGACGCCCCTTCGGTCACCCACCACGGCGAGGGCGACAAGCCGGTCGTGCACTCGGCGGCCAACGGGTCGAACGGCCGTCCGTCGAACCCGATCCTGGTGAAGTCCGAGGAGTACGGCGAGTTCGAGCTCGACCACGGCGCCGTGGTGATCGCCTCGATCACCTCCTGCACCAACACCTCCAACCCGTCGGTGATGCTGGGTGCGGCGCTGCTGGCCCGCAACGCCGTCGACAAGGGCCTGACCCGCAAGCCGTGGGTGAAGACCTCGATGGCCCCGGGTTCGCAGGTCGTCACCGACTACTACGAGAAGGCCGGTCTCTGGCCGTACCTCGAGAAGCTGGGCTTCCACCTCGTCGGCTACGGCTGCACCACCTGCATCGGCAACTCCGGTCCGCTGCCGGAGGAGATCTCGGCCGCGGTGCAGGAGAACGACCTGTCGGTGACCTCGGTGCTGTCGGGCAACCGGAACTTCGAGGGCCGGATCAACCCCGACGTCAAGATGAACTACCTGGCCTCGCCGCCGCTGGTCATCGCCTACGCCCTCGCGGGCACGATGGACTTCGACTTCTCCAACGACCCGCTGGGCGACGACACCGAGGGCAACCCGGTGTTCCTGCGCGACATCTGGCCGTCGCCGCAGGAGGTCCAGCAGACCATCGACTCGGCCATCACGCAGGAGATGTTCACCAAGGACTACTCCGACGTGTTCAAGGGCGACGAGCGCTGGCGTTCGCTGCCCACCCCCGAGGGCGAGACCTTCGACTGGGACGCGGACTCCACCTACGTGCGCAAGCCCCCGTACTTCGAGGGCATGGGCATGGAGCCGGCTCCGGTCGAGGAGATCACCGGTGCGCGGGTGCTGGCGCTGCTGGGCGACTCGGTCACCACCGACCACATCTCCCCGGCCGGTGCGATCAAGCCGGACTCGCCCGCGGGCAAGTACCTCAGCGAGCACGGCATCGAGCGCAAGGACTTCAACTCCTACGGTTCCCGCCGCGGCAACCACGAGGTGATGATCCGGGGCACCTTCGCCAACATCCGGCTGCGCAACCTGCTGCTGGACGACGTGCAGGGCGGATACACCCGCGACTTCACCCAGGAGGGCGGCCCGCAGTCGTTCATCTACGACGCCGCGCAGAACTACGCCGCGCAGGGCACCCCGCTGGTGGTGCTGGGCGGCAAGGAGTACGGCTCCGGCTCCTCGCGCGACTGGGCGGCCAAGGGCACCCGGCTGCTGGGCGTGCGCGCCGTCATCGCCGAGTCCTTCGAGCGCATCCACCGCTCGAACCTCATCGGCATGGGCGTCATCCCGCTGCAGTTCCCCGAGGGCTCCTCGGCGAAGTCGCTGGGGCTGGACGGCACCGAGACCTACGACTTCTCCGGGATCACCAAGCTCAACGACGGTGAGACCCCGGAGACGGTGAAGGTCACCGCCCGCAAGGCCGACGGTTCCACTGTGGAGTTCGACGCCAAGGTGCGCATCGACACCCCCGGTGAGGCCGACTACTACCGCAACGGCGGCATCCTGCAGTACGTGCTGCGCAAGATGATCCGCTCCTGATCTCCCGCCGGATCCGGCGGGGAACCGCGGACGGGGCCCGCGCGCCACAAGCGCGCGGGCCCCGTTCTTGTGTCGCGGGCCGTTTTCAGCGCGCGGCCGGGCCGGGTACGCGCGCTCGGAGCGCGGGCCACGACAGGCACACCAGCACGATCAGCGCCAGCTCCACCGATGCGCTCCCGTAGTACACGAGCTCGTCGGCAACGCGGGCTTGCGCCTCTGCAACACCCTCCGACGGATCGGCGTGGATGAGCTTGGCCAGCACGTCGTGGACGGCGAGCGTGCCGACCAGCACCCCTGCCCGCACCGCGGGCGGCGCCCGGTGCGGGGCGGGGTCGGGTCCCGCCGAGCACGGCGTAGGTGAACAGGCACGCCGCGGCAGGACTTGCAGGTGCACCGCCGCGTGCAGCCACGGCCGGTCGTGCATCGCGGCACGCAAGCAGCAGCGGCGCGAGGCATTCCCAGCAGGCATGCCCGGCCATGTGCGCGGTGGAGTGGTGGCAGGCGTGAAAAGGCGCGGTACCAGCGCCGAAGTGGACGGCGGTCAGCCGAAGTGGGCGCTGATCAGCTTCTTCAGGTCGTCGCTGACCGGGTGCTCCTGGTCGGCGCGCACCCAGGTGTAGGCGTCGTGCTCGGTCAGGCGCACGTCGTCGGCGCCGTCGACGGTGACCGACCAGGTGTGCTGGCGGTTGTGCCTGCCGGCGCGCGAGGTGTAGTCGAAGGAGCCGAGGTAGCCGGTGACCCGCGCGATGGTCAGCGCGGTCTCCTCCGCGACCTCGCGGTGCAGCGCGGTCATCAGGTCCTCGCCCGGCTCGACCTTGCCCGACGGGAACTCCCACGCCCCGCCCCGGAAGTCGGCGGGCAGGCGCCGCAGCAGCAGGATCTCACCTCCGTGGTCGACGATCGCGCCGACGATCTGCTGCTGCACACCGTCCTCCGTGTCCTGCCGGGCCAGCTCGTGAACATCCGGCAAGTCGGGCAGATCCATGCGAACACACTCCTCGATCGGCTCACCGCCGAATGTATCGGGAGCATCGGGCGCACTCACCGGTGCGGGCGGTCACCGGATCTCGGCGCGGACCCCGAGCAGCCGGATCGGGCGGTCCAGGTCGAACGCCGACAGCGCGAGCAGCGCCGCCGCCTCGATGGCCTCGGGCTCCCGCGTCGGGGATTCCAGGCCCCGGCCGTGGGTGTGCGTGCTGAACGGGGCGTGGCGCACCTTGACCACCACACGGCGCGCGACCTCGTCACCGGCGGCGAGGTCGGCCGCGACCCGGTGGGCGAGCCTGGCGATGTTCGCACGCACCTCGTCGGGGTCGACGAGGTTGCGCTCGAAGGTCTCCTCCCTGCCGTGAGAACGCGCCTGGTACGGCTCGTCGGTCACCGGTGTGGGGTCGTAGCCGCGGGCGAGCGCGACCAGCCACGGACCGGTGTTGGGGCCGAACCGCGCGGCCAGCGCGGCGGGATCGGCGCCGGCCAGTTCGCGCACGGTCGAGATGCCGAACTCGGACAGGTACGTCGCGGTTTTCCTGCCGATTCCCCACAGCGCCTCTGGCGGGCGTTCGCCCACGACCTCCCACCAGTTGCGGGTGTCGAGCCGGAAAACCCCGGCCGGCTTGGCGAAACCGGAGGCGAGCTTGGCGCGCAGCTTGTTGTCCCCGATGCCGACCGAGCACGCCAGGCCCGTCCGCTCCCGCACCGCGGCCTGCACCAGCAGCGCGCTCTGCCACGCGTCATCGGTGTCCAGCAGCATGAACGCCTCGTCCCAGCCCGCCTCCTCGACGATCCCGCCCCCGGAGCGGAGCACGTCGATGAACTCGGCCGACACCGCGAGGTAGGCGTCGCGGTCGAGCGGCAGGAAGACCGCGTCCGGGCATCGCGCGGCGGCCGTGCGCAGTGGCGTGCCGGAGCGGACGCCGTGCTCGCGCGCCTCGTAGGACGCGCCCGCCACCACCCCGCGGCGCGTGGGATCGCCGACGCCGCCGACCAGCACCGGACGCCCGCGCAGCTCGGGGCGCCGAAGCAGCTCGACCGCCACGATGAACTGGTCGAGGTCCACGTGCAGCACGATCCGCTCCACCCGCCCAGGGTCCCCGATCCCGCCCTGCGCGGCACTCCGGCGATCGCGCGACCTATCCTCGGGCCGTCGGCGAGACGGGGAGGTAGCCGTGGGCAGGCGCAGCGCGGGGGTACTGCTGTACCGGGTCCGGGGCGAGGAGCTCGAGGTTCTGCTCGTGCACCCGGGCGGGCCGTTCTGGAAGAACAAGGACGAGGGCGCCTGGTCGATCCCCAAGGGCGAGTACGAGGAGGGCGACGACCCGCGAGCCGCCGCCATCCGCGAGGTGCAGGAGGAGACCGGACTGGCGCTGTCCGATGAGGACCTCGTCGAGCTCGGCACCGTCAGGCAGAAGTCCGGCAAGGTCGTGATCGCCTGGGCTGCCGAGGGCGACTTCGACGTCTCGCGGCTGACCAGCAACGAGTTCGAGATGCAGTGGCCGCCCCGATCCGGCAGGACTCAGCTCTTCCCCGAGGTCGACCGCGCGGAGTGGTTCGCCCCCGAGACCGCGCGCCGCAAGCTGGTCCCGGCACAGGCCGAGTTCCTGGACCGGCTCAGCAGCCACCTGACGCGCTGACTGGCATCGTCAGCGAATCCGCGGGCTGGGCCGCCGAGCCCGTTCGCCGTCACGACAAAGCAGCCCTCCCGCGCGCGGAGCTCGTACCCGGCCGGCATCTCCCGACCACGCAGCTGCGGCTGTTCGAGGACCGCACTCAGCCCTGGCCGCGGGTGCGCTTCGCTCTGTCGTCCAATTGGGCACCGGGCCGTGGGCGCCGCAGGTCCGCGGTCCGCCGCCAGATCCACCAGAGCACGGCCAGGCAGAGCCCGTTGACGCCGAAGAGGGCGATCGGCGCGGAGACCGGCGTCCACAGCTCGATGAGCTCTCCCAGCAGCGGCGGGAAGAGCACCCCGCCGACCATCGAGGCCGCGACTACGTGGGCGCCGGCTCCCGCGGCTCCCGGTGTGCTGCGGTAGAGCCACGGGAGGCCGGTCGGGAACACGGGCCCGATGAACAGGCCCACCCCCGCGTAGGCCCACGGGCTCAGCGCGGGTACGACCGCGAGCCCGAGGCACAGCGCCATCCCGGCGCAGCAGCCCGCGATGATCGTCGCCTCCGTCAGGCGCAGCGTCAGCGGGACGACCAGGAATCGGCTCACCGTCATCATCAGCCAGAACACCGCCGTGGCCAGCGCGGCCGACTCCGCGCTGTAGCCCGCGAACTCCAGGTGCGTCGGCTCCCAGCCGCCCACGCCGGCCTCGACCCCCACGTTGAGCACGTAGAGCACGACGAAGGCGACCACCATCACCAGGCTGCGGCGCAGCGCGCCGGAACGCGGTGCCGCCGGCTCGACGTGGAATTCCGGCTGCCAGCGGTCACCGACACCTCCCAGCGCGAAGACCAGCACCGCCGCCAGGACGGCGAACCCGGCGAACACCGGCGCGTAGTTCTCGGCACCGGCGACGGACAGCACCGCGGGTCCCAGCACCGAGCCCACGCCGAAGAAACCGTTGAGGACGTTGAGCATCGCCGTGCCGCGCCGCTGGAAACCGAGCGCGAACAGGTGGTTGAGGCCGTAGTCGACGCCGCCGTAGCCGAGCCCGGCCACCAGTGCGCCGACCAGCGCCAGCGGCCAGGACGGCGACAGCACGAAGCCGAGGATCCCCACCGCCATCGCCGCGTACGACGCTGCGAGCAGGAGCCGGTTGCCGTGCTTGCCGAACGCGCGGTGGAACAGCAGCACTCCCAACAGGCCGCCGACGAAGTGCGCGCTGAGCGCCAGGCCCGCCGCGGCAGGCCCGAGCCCGTAATCGGCGCGCAGCGCGGGGATGGCCGGGCCGTAGAGCGCCTGCAACGCGCCGATCAGGGCGAACCCCGCGCACGCCGCGACCACGCCGCCGGGTGTGAACAACCGCCGCTCGGCGGCAACTTCGGTCGGCATGGGGCGCGGTCCTCCCGTGAACGTTCACGTGAACGTTCACAGCATTGCCCGCAGTCCGCTGAGCTGTCAACGGCACAGCGGGCGTCCTCCGAAGGACCAAGGCTGTTCGCACGCGGCGGCAGTCGCTTGCGGTGCGGGCGCCGGCTCGCTCCGCCGCGGGGTCTCAGAAGCTTTCCGGCGAGGACAGCGCCGACGCGGTGACTTGGATCTGGAACCTCCCCGCGACCGCCTCAGGCCGACTCGCGGATCACGAGTTCCGGCCTGAGCACGGGGGCCGGCTCCGAGGTCTTCGCCGACGGCTCTTCCAACAGCCTCCCGACCTCCTGCATCGCCAGCTCTCCGAGGCGGTGCTTGTCGATGCGCACCGTGGTGAGCCTGGGTTCGACCCACTCCCCCAGCGCCAGGCCGTCGAAGCCGAGCACCGCGCAGTCCTGCGGCACGCGCAGCCCGCTGGTGCGCAACGCCCGCAACGCTCCCACCGCCACCAGGTCGTTGAACGCGAACACCGCGGTGATCTCGGGATGCCTGGCGAGGAGCCGCCGAGCGGCGGCGGCGCCTCCGTCGGCCGACTGCTCGCCGCGTTCGACGTAGGTTTCCGCGTCGCCCGTACCGCGCTCGCGCAGCACGTCGAGGAACGTCCGCCGGCGTTGGCTGCGGTCGCAGCCCGCGTCGCAGTCGATCATCCCGATGACCTCGTGACCGGAGTCGAGCAGGTGCCCGACACCCGCGCGCACGCCCGCGTCGACGTCCACCGAGACCGCCCCCGAACCGGCGACCGGGTGCTCCTGGTCCAGCAGCACGAGCGGGACCCGCGCGGTCCACTCGTCGGTGTCGGTGCGGTCCAGGTACCCCACCACCGCGTCCACCTGCGCGGTGAGCGAGCTCAGCAGCCGCGCGCCCTGCTCCGGCCTGCCCTCGCCGCTGACCACGACGACGTGCCAGCCCCGCCGCGAAGCCGCGCCGATCACGCCGGCGATGACCTCGGGGAAGAATGGGTTGCCCACGTCGGGCACCACCAGGCCGAGGGTGGTGGAACCCGGGTTGACCAGACCGCGGGCGAACCGGCTGGGCCGGTACCCGAGCGCGTCGGCGGCCGCCAGCACCCGCCGCTTGGTCCGCGGGTCGATGTCGGCCTTGTCGTTCATCGCGCGCGAGACGGTCTGGTACGAAACTCCGGCGGAGCGCGCCACGTCCTTGATCGTGGGCCTCCGGGGCGCCTGTTCCATGCGGTCATTGTCGCCGGTCGTCCCGGCGGTGGGACGCCGGACGCGACCCTTAGCGGCGCGAAACAGCGGGTGTAGCCTTGATCCACCGGTCGCGCACCGGCGGCACCTCCCCCCTGTCGCCGCGGGGGCGCGACCGGTCCCGCCCCAGGTGAGGAAGGACGTCGGTGTCCACGGTGGTGATGTTCGGCCTGGCCGGACTGGTCGTCCTCGTCGGTGCCGTGGTGCAGGGCGGCGCCGGGCTGGGGATGAACCTGCTCGCCGCGCCGCTGCTGGCACTGGTCGACCGGGCGTTGGTGCCGGTGCCGCTGCTGGTCGCCTCGCTGGTCCTGGCGCTGATGGCGACGCGGCGCGAGTTCGGCCACGTCGACTGGCGCGGCACGTCGTTCGCCGTGGCCGGGCGGCTGCCGGGCACCGTCCTGGGCGTCTACGCCGTCGCAGCGCTCCCGGTGCGGCAGTTCTCGGTGGCCATCGGCGCGCTGGTGCTGGTGTGCCTGGTGCTGTCGGTCGTGTCGTGGCGTCCGAAACCCACGCCCGCCGCGCTGATGGCCGCCGGTTTCGCGGGCGGTGCGATGGGGACCGCCTCGTCGATCGGTGCGCCTCCGGTCGCACTGCTCTACCAGCACGAGGCCGGGCCCCGCATCCGGTCGACGCTGTCGGCCTACATCGTCTTCGGCAGCGTCCTGTCACTGGTGGCGCTCGGACTCGCCGGCCAGATCGGTGGTCCGCAGATCTTCGGCAGCCTGCTGCTGCTCCCCTTCATGGCCGCGGGCTTCGCGCTCTCCGGGCCGCTGCGCCGCCACCTGGACGCCGGGTGGATGCGCCCGTGCGTGCTGGCGCTCGCCGGTGGGAGCGCGGTGCTGCTGATCCTGCGTTCGCTCTGACGAACCTCGCGACCGGTTCCACGGGGGACTGCTCCGGACGGGGTGTGCGGGACCGGCGCAACAACCGAGCACGCTAGGCCGAACGGGTCTAATCCGACTGATTCTCGCGTCATCCCGTGTTGGTGGTCGCGTCCCGCCGTCGGAGGTGGAGACAATGGTCCGGTTCACCGGCCGCGTCCGAACGGCCCATCGCGATCGGCCCCCGGGGGCACTTCCGGGAGCGCACCGCCCAGGAGCAGAGATCACGTCCTCACCGAGCACGCCCGCGCCCGCCGCCGGGCGCACAGCACTCCCGTCGCCGGCACCGCAGCGGCGGTGCCCGCGCGGCTCTCGTCGCGTCGGCGAGGTGGCGCGATGAGCCGCACGGTGTCGGTCCGCTACGCCGCGGGTGTCGTGGGAGAGTCACGTCGCCACGCGCACCTGTCGGTCATGCCCCCGGACGGCGTGCGGCCTGCCGCATGGCCCACCTACTGCGGCCTGGAGATCCCCGCCCACCTCGCCGAGGTCGCCCACCAGCCGGCGGGCATGCCGTGCTTCCGGTGCCTGTCCGGGTTCACCTCGATGACGCCCGAGCTGGACACCGAGAGCACGTCCGCGGACTGACCGGTGGGCGGGCGGCCACCGCGCCGGGGATACGGTGCTGTCCCGTGGCAGACGTGAACTACTACTCGGTCGTGGAGAGCACCCACGACGTCCAGAACCCGACCAGCGAGGAGAAGCTGCGGCTGGTGGCCGACTACCTCGAGGTCTCGCCCGGGGACCGGGTCCTCGACGTCGGCTCCGGCCGCGGCTGGTGGAACGTCGAGCTCGCCGCCCGGGGTGCCGACGTGACAGGGCTGGAGATCAACGAGGACTTCGCGGCCGCCGCCGTCCAGCGGGCGGAGCAGGCGGGTGCCGCCGTGCGCACCGTCGTCGGTCCCGCCGCGGAGTTCGAGCCCGAGGCCGGCGCCTACGACGTCGTCACCTGCATCGGCGCCAGCTTCGCGCTGGACGGCTACCGGCCGGCGCTGGGGTGGATGTGCGGGGCCGTCCGGGACGGCGGGCGCATCGCGATCGGCGAGGTGCACCTCGACGACGGCGAGCCCGACGAGGAGGTGCCGAGCCTGGTCGAGCTGGTCCACATCGCCGAGGAGCACGGCGTGGACGTCACCGGGCTGGTCTCGGCGAGCGTCGACGACTGGGACCGCTACGAGTCCGGGCGCTGGGCCAACGCCCACCGGTGGGCCCGGGACAACCCCGACCACGCGCAGCGGCAGGAGATCCTGGCCCAGGCCCGCGCCAACCAGTCCGCCTACCTCACCCGGACTCGGGGGCTGCTGGGCTGGTCGATCCTGGTCGGCGTCGTCGGCGGCCCGAACCGGTAGGCCGATTCGTTCAATACGCCGCCGGCGACGAGGCGGTCGAATGGGCGCATGCGCGAACCTGACATCGACGCGGCGGAGAAGTTCATCGGCGCCCAGACCCGGGTCCTGGACCGGAGGCGGTTCGAGCGCCTGTTCCGGGACGGGCCTGCCCGAGCCGTCCGGGACGCCGTCGCCGCGTACCGCAACTCCGACGGCGGATTCGGACACGCCCTCGAACCGGACGGCCGCTGCCCGCACACCCAGCCCGCCGCGATCGCGATGGCCCTGCGGACGCTCGACGAAGCCGGCGCGTGGGACGCCGAGCTGGTGGCGGGCGCCTGCGGTTGGCTGGAACGCAACGCGCCCGGCGAAGGCGGTGCCACCTTCGTCGACCCCGGCGTCGAGGGCTGGCCGCACGCCCCCTGGTGGGTGCCCGAACCGGGGCTGCCGGCCTCACCGGTGTCCACCGGCCAGATCGCGGGCGTGCTGCACTCGCGCGCGACGACGCACCCGTGGCTCGACCGGGCAACCGACGTGATGTGGTCCCGCGTGGAGAACGCCGGCCCCGGGGTCAACGCCTACGAGATGTTCGGCATGCTCGCGTTCCTCCAGCACGTCCCCGACGTGGAGCGCGCGAACAAGGCGTTCCGGACCGTCGGGGCGCTGCTGCTGGACGGCGGGCTGGTCGAGCTGGATCCCGACGCCTCGGGCGAGGTGCACGGACCGCTGGACTACGCGCCCCGGCCGGACTCCATCGCCCGCGAACTGTTCGGCGACGCGGTGGTCGCGGCGCACCTCGACCGGCTCGCCGCCGCGCAGCAGGACGACGGCGGCTGGAACTTCGACTTCCTCGCCTGGTCCCCGGTCGCCGAGGCGGAGTGGCGCGGCAGCGTCACCGTCGACGCCCTGCGGCTGCTGCGCGTCAACGGACGGCTGTAGAGCTCATTCGGTGCGGGAGAGCACGAAGACCCGGATGTCGCGGTCACCGGCCCGCCTGGCGTACTCGTCGTAGGCGGGCCAGGTGTCGGTGATGACGCCGCGCCACAGGCGCTCCCGCTCGTCACCGGTCACCAGCCGCGCGCGGACCCGGATCTCGCGGCCCCGCGCCTGCACCGTCGCCTCCGGGTCGGCCAGCAGGTTCGCCGACCACGCCGGGTGGTGCCGCTGCCCCCAGTTCGACCCGACGACGACGAACTCGTCGCCATGCGGGGCGTAGAGCAGCGGCACCGACCTCGGCTGTCCGCTCCTGCGCCCGGTGGCGGTCAGCACCAGGTACGGCAGTCCGGCAGCGCGCAGCAGGCTGATCCGGCCGCCGGTGCGCTTCTGCACCGCGAGGTCGGCGGGCACCAGCTTCTTGCCCATGTCGGCGAACCACTGCCGCTTGCCCAGGGACTTCGCGAGCTTGCTCAACGGGTTCACACCGCCGATCCTCCCAGCGGAGGCGGCCGCTGAGAAGATCACCGGCCGAGCCGGCCGGACCAGGTCATCTCGCCACCGCCAGCGACAGGCCGAAGTCGCCCGCGTCGTCGGTCCACCAGCGGTGCAGGCCGAAGCCCGCGACCTCCAGCTCGTCGCGGACCCGCTCCCGGCGGAACTTCGCCGATACCTCGGTGCGCAGGTCCTCGCCTTCGGCGAAGTCCACGTCCAGGTCCAGCTCGGCGACCCGGACCCGCATCGCGCGGGTGGCCCGCAGCCGCATCTCGATCCACTCCTGCTCGGTGTTCCAGAGCGCGACGTGGGTGAAGTCCTCCGGGACGAAGTCGGCCCGCAGCTCCCGGTTGAGCACCCGCAGCACGTTGCGGTTGAACTCGGCGGTGACGCCCCGCGCGTCGTCGTAGGCGCGGACGACGCGTTGCCGGTCCTTGACCAGGTCCGTGCCGAGCAGCAGCCACTCGCCCGGCCGCAGCGCCGCGCGCACCGCGGCGAGGAACTCCGCCCGTTCCGAGGGCAGCAGGTTTCCTATGGTGCCGCCCAGGAACGCGACCATCCGGCCGGTGCCCGCGCGCAACGCGGCGAGCTCGGTGGTGAAGTCGCCGACCACGCCGCGCACAGTCAGCTCCGGGTGGTCGACGGCGATCGCGGTCGTCGCCGCGCGCAGCGCGGACTCGGAGACGTCCAGCGGGACGAACTCGCGCAGCGTCTCGGTCTTGCGCAGCGCCTCTAGCAGCAGCCGGGTCTTCTCCGAGGACCCCGAACCGAGCTCGACCAGGGTCGCGGCACCGGTCAGCTCGGCGATCTCCACCGCGTGGCGGCGCAGGATCTCGTGCTCGGCCCTGGTCTGGTAGTACTCCGGCAGCTCGGTGATCCGCTCGAACAGCTCGCTGCCCGCGGCGTCGTAGAACCACTTCGGGGACAACCACTTCGGGCTGTCGGTGAGCCCGGCGCGGGCGTCTTCCCTCAGCTGGCGGGCGGCATCGGCCTCGGTGAAGTGGACGATCAGTTCGGGCTCGCTCATCGCGGAACTCCAATCTGGACGGGTGCCGTCCGTGGCGCACCCGCGTCTCCCCCGCGGGCGGGATGTCGTCGAAGCGGCGGGGGTGGTTGCCCGCCGCGGTGCTCAGCTGACGTCGAGCTCGGACAACGGAATCACGCGGGCACCGGTGGTGTCGGCGACGACCAGGCTGCGGTCCGGAACCTCCGTCCAGTCCTGCTGCGGGCCGAACGGCTCGGAGGACAGCGTGACCGACTCCCCGGCCTCCCGCACCCACAGCGAATGCCACCAGGTGGTGGCGATCAGCGCGGCGCCGTCGGTGAGCAGCAGGTTCATCCGCGAGCCAGGGGACTCTGCGAGGACTTCGCCCATCAGCCGCGCGACGGCCTCCACCGGGTCCTGCCCGCGGCGCAGGCGTTGCCGCAGCAGCGCCCACAGCACGGCCGAGTCGGTGGGGGCGTCCAGCGTCATCAGGTCGACGACGTCGAGCTCGGCGGCCGGCTTGGCCAGCGCGTCCGGCCATCCGTCGACCCGCCCGTTGTGGCTGAACAGCCAGCGGTCACCGCTGAACGGCGCGCACGCGGTCTCCACCACGGGCATGCCGACGGTGGCCGAGCGCACCGCGGCCAGCACCGCCGAGCTGCGGACCCCGCCCGCGAGCTCGGTGAACGAGGTGTCGGTCCACAGTGGCCGCTCGGTGCGGTAGCGGGCCGGTTCAGGGGTGCTGTCCCGGTACCAGCCCACGCCGAAGCCGTCGACGTTGACCGTCCCTCCCGAACGCATGTCCCGCGGTGCCCAGCTCTGCTCCAGCAGCGAGTGCTCCGGGGTCAGCAGCAGCTCGTCCAGCGGGACGGGCGGGCCCAGGTATCCGACGTGGCGGCACATGCTGACCGCCTCACCGGGTTTCGCCTGCGCGCGGCGTCCGCGCGCAGCGGAAGCCGGCGAAGATCTGCCGCCGGATCGGGTAGTCCCAGTTGCGGAACGTGCCCCGGCATGCCGCCGCGTCGGTGCCGAACGAGCCGCCGCGCAGGACCTTGTAGTCCGGCCCGAAGAAGACCTCCGAGTACTCCCGGTACGGGAACGCCGAGAACCCCGGGTACGGCAGGAAGTCCGTCGCCGTCCACTCCCACACGTCGCCGATCAGCTGCCGCGCCCCGCACGGTGCCGCACCCGCCGGGTAGGCGCCCAGGTCGGCCGGTTGCAGGTGGCGCTGCCCGAGGTTGGCGTGCTCGGGCGACGGGTCTTGGTCACCCCACGGGTAGCGGAGCGACCGCCCGCTGCGCGGGTCGAAGCGGGCGGCCTTCTCCCACTCCTGCTCGGTCGGCAGCCGCTTGCCCGCCCAGGTCGCGTACGCCTGCGCCTCGTGGAAGCTGACGTGCACGACGGGTTCGCGCGCGGGTACCGGCTCCACGTGGCCGAACCTGCGGCGCAGCCACCGGTCGCCGTCGCCGTCGCGCTCCCAGAACCGCGGTGCGCGCAGCTCGGCGCGGCAGCGGTAGGCCCAGCCCTCCGGCGACCAGAGCTCGGCGCGGTCGTAGCCGCCGTCGTCGATGAAGCGCAGGAACTCGCCGTTGGACACCGGAGTGGTGTCGATGAAGAAGGCGTCGACCTCGACCTCGTGCGCGGGCCGCTCGTTGTCCAGCGCCCACGGCTCGGTCGAGGTGCCCATCACGAACGGTCCGCCGGGCACCAGCACCTCAGGTGGCAGCGACCCGGCGTCAGCGGCGACCGGCGGTGGGTCGGCGGTCAGCACCGGCGCGCCGGTGCGCAGCTGGTGGGTGGCCAGCATGGTCTCGTCGTGCTGCTGCTCGTGCTGCACGATCATGCCGAAGGCGAACGCCCGGTCCACCAGCTGCCTGCCCTCCAGCCGCACCCGGTCGAGCAGGTCGAAGACCTTGTCCCGCACCGTGCCGACGTACTTCCGGGCCTCGGCCGGCCCGAGCAGCGGCAGCTCCGGCCGGTCCTTGCGGCAGTGTTTGAAAGCGTCGTAGAGATCGTCGATGTCCGGCCGGATGGCGGGCGCGCCGCCGACGTCGCGCACCAGCCACAGCTCCTCCTGGCTGCCCACGTGCGCCAGGTCCCACACCAGCGGCGACATCAGCGGTGAGTGCTGCTTGATCAGGTCCTCGTCATCCACCGAGTCGGTCAGCACCGCGCTGCGCCGCCTGGTGCGGGCCAGCTCGTCGGCCACGTGCGCCCGCAACTGCTCCACGCCCATCTCGGCGGGGCTCTTCCTGGTCTGCACTGGTCATACCTCCAGCATCAAAGCCTGCGGTCGCGGTTGCCCGCGACCCGCCGCGCCACGTGGGCCGAGAGCCGCCCGGGCAGGTCCGGCGGGCAGTCGACGTGGTCCATCCGGCGCAGGGCCAGCCCGAAGACCGCCTCGGCGGTGCTCGCCAGCACCGGGTCGGCCAGGCCGTGCCGGGCCGCGTGCATCCAGCGGCCCGGTGTCCGGGCCGTCAGGCGCAGCACCTCGTCGACCGTGGACTCCGCTTCGAACAGGGCGATCAGCGCGGCCGCGGGCAGCATCCAGTCGTCGCCCGGCTGCGCGTCCAGGTAGCGCACCTCCAGGTAGCCGCGCGCGCGCACCGGGGGGAACACCGTGCTCATGTGGTAGTCGAGATCGTCCATGGTCGGCGGCCCGGCCAGGGCGCCGCTGATCCACTCGGCGAAGCTGATGCCGCCGGGCACCGTCCAGTCCACGCCGTCGCGGCGCAGGCACACCAGCGCGGTGTCGAGCATCCGCCGGGCCCAGCCCGTCGCCGGGTCGGGGCTCACCGGGCCCGGTCTGGTGCGCGGCGGGTCGGTCCGCAGCACCGCGCGGGTCCTGGTCGACAGCCAGCCGGTGTCGTGGCCGAAGAGCTTCGGGGAGTTGGCGAAGGTCGCGAGCATCACCGGGCCCAGCGCGTGCAGCGCGGCCCAGCGCGGGGCGATCCGGTGCGGCTCACCCGCGTCGAGGCACACCTGCACCCCGGCCGTGCTGCACATCATCAGCCTGCCGTCGATGCCGATGCGGTCGAACGCGCTTTCCATCGCCGCATAGCGGGGGACCTGGAGCACCCGCCGGGGGTGCCGCCACGGGTCCGTGCCCTGCTCCCCCAGGGACAGGCCGCTGGGCCGCAGCAGCCGCCGGAGGTGGTCGGCGTCGGCGGCGACCACGTCGAACAGGGAACGCACGGAGGGTGAGGGAAGACTGGAGACCTCGACCTGGCCACCGGGTTCGACGGTGAGCGAGGACCCGTTCGGCAGCGGCCGGTGCGGGCTGCCGGGAACCAGGGAGGGAGGGGCGTGCGGGCCGAGTGCGGAGATCAGCACCTCGGGGTCTAGCGGTCTGCTGGGGTCGTCGTCGTGGTGCACGGTCCATTCGAGCTCGATGCCGTGCAGCCTGGGAGGTCCGGTCTTGAAGCACACCGTCGCCACGTAGGCCTCCGCCTCCGCGCGGGTGCGGAGGCGGGATGTGGGGAAATCGGCGGCACTGGGGTCGATCGACAGGGTCACCATGATCACCACCTGTAGTGGGCTGGCTTTCGAAGCTACTGCTCTGCCGCCGCACTCGCACCCCTTGTACTGGCGGGACGGATTTGCTAATGACATCTCGCGGGACACGCCGCCGCAAAACGTACGTACGGATTGCAATCAGCGGGTACCGCCTGCCACGATCAGCTCATGCCCCGGGTCAGTCAGGATCACCTCGATGCCAGGCGCCGTCAGATTCTCGACGGCTCCCGGTCCTGCTTCGCGCGCCACGGCTACGAGGGAGCGACCGTCCGCAGGCTGGAGGAGGCCACCGGCCTGTCGCGCGGGGCGATCTTCCACCACTTCAAGGACAAGGAGTCGCTGTTCCTGGCCCTGGCCGAGGACGACGCCGGGCGGATGGCCGACGTCGTCGCCGAGCAGGGGCTCGTGCAGGTCATGCGCAACCTGCTCGACGAGCCGCGCGACGGCACCAGCACGCCCGGCGCGGACTGGCTCGGCACCCGCCTGGAGGTCTCGCGCCGGCTGCGCACCGACACCGACTTCCGGCAGCGGTGGGCGCAGCGCTCCGAGCAGCTGACCGCCGCGACGAAGGCGCGCCTGCAGTGGCAGCGCGACGCGGGCAACCTGCGCGACGACGTCGACGTCGACGTGCTGACCGCCTACCTCGAACTGGTCCTCGAAGGACTCGTCTCGCACCTGGCGATGGGGCTGCCCGCCGACGACCTCGGACCGGTGCTGGACCTGGTCGAGGAGAGCGTGCGCCGCCACCGCGGGCTGTAGCCGCGCATCCGGGCGCCGTCGGAGTCCTCAGCGGACCGGTCCAGCGGGTGCGGATTGGACCGCGCCGCCCACGCCGCGCCGGTCTAGGGTCGGATCCGCCGTCCTCGCACCGACTGGAGCACCACGTTGGACCCGATCCTCGCCGCCGACCTCGAACGCTTCCCCGAGCTGCTGGCCGACGCCCGCGACCGGGCCGTCCGCGCGCTGGCCGGGCTGGCGACCCGGCCGGTCGGCGTCCCGCCCACCATGCCGGAGCCCGCGGCGCTGCCGGTCGAGGGAGTCGGCGCGGAGGGCGCCGCGGCGCGCTTCCACCAGCGCTGGGAGCCGGGCTTCTCCGGCAGCGCCGGGCCCCGCTACCTGGGCTTCGTCACCGGCGGGACCACGCCCGCGGCCCTCGTGGGCGACTGGCTCACCGGCACCTACGACCAGAACGCCGTGAGCGCGCAGGACTCGTCGGCCGCGGAACTCGAACGCGAGACGGTGCGGTGGCTGGGCGAGTTGTTCGGTCTCGGCGGACATCACCGCGGCGCGTTCGTCAGCGGCGCGACCATGTCCAACTTCACCGGGCTGGCCATCGCCCGCGAATGGGCGGGCGAGCGCATCGGCGTCTCCCCCGCCGAGTCCGGTGCCGGGGCGCTCGGCGACGTCCCGGTGCTGTCCGGCAGCCCGCATTCCACGATCTACAAGGCCCTGTCGATGCTCGGGCTCGGCCGCGGCGCGGTCCGCCTCGTGCCCACGCTGCCCGACCGCGAGGCCGTCGACGTCGACCGGCTCGAGGCCGCGCTGGCCGGCCTCGACGGGCGGCCGGCGATCGTGGTGGCCAACGCGGGGACCGTCAACAGCGTCGACTTCGACGACCTGCGAGCGATCGCCGAGCTGCGCGAGCGCTTCCCGTTCTGGCTGCACGTCGACGGCGCCTTCGGAGCGTTCGCGGCGCTCTCCCCCGCCCACGCCCACCTCGTCGAAGGCATCGACCAGGCCGACTCGGTGTGCGTGGACCTGCACAAGTGGCTCAACGTGCCCTACGACAGCGCCGTGCAGTTCAGCACGCGGCCGGACCTGCAGGTGCGCATCTTCCAGAACTCCGCGGCATACCTCGGTCTTCCCGGCGAGAACCCCGACTTCGTGCACCTGACGCCGGAGAGCTCGCGCCGGTTGCGCGCGCTGCCCGCGTGGTTCGCGCTCACCGCCTACGGGAGCGCGGGCCACCGGGAGATCGTCGAGCGCACCGTCCATCTGGCCCGCTTCCTCGGCGAGCGCGTCGCCGAGCTGCCAGGACTGCGGATGCTCGCGCCGGTGCGGTTCAACGTCGTGTGCTTCACGCTGGAGGACGACCCGACCGAGGCCGCGGTCGCCGCGCTGGCGCACGCGCTCGCCGAGACCGGCGAACTCTTCCTCACCCCGACCGTCTACAAGGGAGTACCGGCGCTGCGGGCGGCGTTCAGCAACTGGCGCACGACCGAGCAGGACGTCGAGCGCGTCGTCGAGGCAATCGCGCGGGTTCGCGCATAACACCGAATCCGCACGGACTGGCGACCCGTCTCCACATGCGACGTCGGGAAAACCCGCACTTAGCACATTTTCCCTCGTTCGCGCACCCGACACGCGGGCGCGAACCGCCTTACGCGAGCACCGGACCTCCTAGGCTCGACGAAAGTCCACTTTCGACAGTTTGCGAGCTCAGCTAGGAGTGATCGGTGAAACGATCGATCGCGCTCGGCCTCGCCGGTTCCGCCGTGGTCGCGACCACGGCGGCCGGCCCGGTCGCGCACGCCGAAGGGCCGGCCTGGGGGCCGTGCCCGGAGGACGTCAGCCGCCCGTACCCGGAGATGCGGTGCGCGCCGCTGGACGTACCGCTCGACCACGACGATCCCGACGGCGCGACGGTGCGGCTGACGGTGTCGAAGCTGCCCGCCCGCGACCCCGCCGCCCGGCGCGGCTCGCTGCTGGTGAACCCGGGCGGGCCGGGCGGACCCGGAGTCGCCTTCGCGGGCGGGCTCTCCCGGTCACTGCCACCGGAGGTGCTGGCCCACTACGACATCATCGGCTTCGACACCCGGCACACCGCGCACAGCACCCCGATCACCTGCGTCGATCCGGCCGCCTACTGGAAGAACCCGCTGCCGGACCCGGACTCGCCGCACACCCGCGAGCTCAACTGGCAGCGCGCCGACGAGTACGCCGACGGGTGCGCGCAGCGCGCCGGGCATTACCTGCCCCATCTGACTACACCGTCCAACGCCAAGGACATGGACCGCATCCGGCAGGCCCTGGGCGAGGAGCGCATCAGCTTCCTCGGCTACTCCTACGGCACCTACCTCGGCGCGGTCTACGGCGAGCTGTTCCCGCAACACGTCGACCGGATGGTCCTGGACAGCGCGGTCAACCCGGACATCTCGGCGGTCTGGTACCGCAACAACCTCAGCCAGGACGTCGCCGCCCAGCACCGGCTGGGCCTGTACTTCGACTGGATCGCCCAGCACGACCACGTCTTCCACCTGGGCACCGACCGCGCCGCGGTCAGCGGCGCGTGGGAGGCCATCCTGCACGGGCTGCGCGCCCAGCCGCGCGGCCCGCTCGGCCCGGCGGAGTTCATCGGCATGACCTTCGACGCGCTCTACGGCGAGCACGGCTGGACCGGTCTGGCGCACGGGTTCAGCGCCATGCGCAACCACAACGACGACCGGGAGCTCGTGGGGCGCGTCCTGCCCAAGGACGAGGCCGCCGAGAACAGCAACGCCATCTACAACGCAGTGGAGTGCGCGGACGCGCCGTGGCCGACGCGGCGGGAGCAGTGGGAGCGCGACTCGGCCGCGATCGCGCGCGAGCACCCCTTCGCCGCCTGGTACAACTCGTGGACCGTCGCACCCTGCGCGAGCTGGCACGCCCCGCGCCGGCGGCCGCTGCACATCACCGGACGCGGCCTGCCCCCCGTGCTGATCTTCAACTCCGAGGGCGATGTCGCCACGCCGTACGAGGGAGCGCTGCGGATGCACCGCGCGCTGCCTTCCTCGGTCCTGGTGACCGAGAAGGGCGCCGGCGGGCACGGCGTCTTCGCCCTGGGCAGCAACGCCGAAGCCGACCGGATCGGGGTCGACTACCTCGTGCGCGGGACGGTTCCCGCCGACGACGTCAGCGTTCCCGGCCACCCGCTGCCGGACCCGGCCAAGCCGCAGCCGGAGCCGAAGGCCGTCCGCCTGCGCTAGCCCCGTGGCGGCGCGAAGCCGGTCCCGGAAGCTGCCGGGACCGGCTTCGCGGTCGTGGCTCGCGTCAGTTCACGCCGTGCATGTACTTCTTGATGCTCTTGGCGCCCACGGCCAGCAGCACCGCGCAGCCGATGGTCGCCAGGCCCACGATCCCGAAGTAGAGCTGCTGGTTCTCCACCGAGTACAGCTTCACGACCTGCGCCCCGAGGCCCTGCCCCATCGCCGGGGCGAGGAAGTACAGGCCCAGCGTCTGCGAGGCGAACACCTTCGGGGCCAGCTTCGTGGAGGCCGAGAGCCCGACGGGCGAGAGCATCAGCTCACCGATGGTCATGATCACGAAGACCATCGCCAGCATCAGCGCCATGTGCTTGCCGCCGTCGCCCGCCGCGCTCTTGGAGAGCACGACCCACAGGAACGCCAGGCCCACGAACAGCAGACCGCCCACGAACTTCTGCGGGGTCGACGGCTGCCGCTCACCCAGCTTGATCCACAGCGTCGCGAACACCGGTGCCAGCGCGATGATCGCCAGCGAGTTGATCGACTGGAACCACGACGCCGGGATCTCGTAGCCGAGGACACCGAGCTGGGTGTCGGCCTCGGCGAGGTTGGCCAGCGTGTTCGGCTGCTGCTCGAAGAGCAGGAAGAACAGCGCGGTCGCCAGGAACAGCGGGATGTAGGCGACCAGCCGGTCCCGCTCGATCCTGGTGATCTGCTTGCTGCTGAGCATCACCGCGAAGTAGACGACCGGCAGCACCGCCGAGAGCAGGCTGATCAGGTTCACCATGCCGTCGAGCCCGATCACCCCGCTGAATCCCAGCACCGCGATCCCACCGACCACCAGCACGGCGATGGCGACGGCACGGCCGAGCACGCGGCCCTTGTGCTCGGCGGGCAGCGGGTTGACCGGCTTGAGACCGGCGGTGCCGAGGTTCCTGCGGCCGATGACGTACTGGATCAGGCCCAGCGCCATGCCGACCGCGGCCGCGCCGAAGCCGAGGTGCCAGTTGACCTTCTCGCCGAGCCAGCCGCACACCAGCGGGGCCAGGAAACCGCCGATGTTGATGCCCATGTAGAAGATCGAGAACCCGGCGTCGCGGCGGGTGTCGTGCTCGCCGTAGAGGCTGCCCAGCATGCCGGAGATGTTCGGCTTGAGCAGGCCGGTGCCGATCACCAGCAGCACCAGGCCGCCGACCACTGTGGCCACACCGCCGGGCATGGCCAGGCAGATGTGGCCCAGCATGATGACGAGCCCGCCGTAGAACACCGCCCACTGGGCGCCGATGATCCGGTCGGCGAACCAGCCGCCGAAGATGCCGCTCATGTAGACCGAGGCACCGTAGACACCCACGACCGACAACGCCGTGGACTCGGGGATGCCGAGCCCGCCTTCGGCGACGGCGGTGTACAGGTAGTACCCCAGGATCGCGCGCATCCCGTAGTAGGAGAAGCGTTCCCACATCTCGGTGAAGAACAGCGTGGACAGTCCGCGGGGGTGCCCGAAGAAGCCCCGCTGCGGCGCGTCCGCAACCGTGGCCGTTGAACTCACGATCACGTCCTCTCGTACGTATCTTTACGCGGCGGTAGCCGCCAACTCTGCGGCAGGCTACGCCCTCGTACGGTGGTCTGGGCCACCAGTCGCAAAGCCGCCGCTGGCGAATTCCGCCACCCCGGCGACGTGCGGAGATGCCGATCACACCAACCGCGTGACCAGGCCTTCCGCCCCCAGTTCAACTTCTGCGCCAATAGTGCGTGAGCATGCTCACATCCGCCTTCCGAGCCACGATGGACGCATGCGACTGCTGCACGCCCACCGCAGGGCGATGACCGAGTTCGACACCCGCGTGCGCGCGATCGGCGACGACCAGTGGGACAACGGCACACCGTGCGCGCAGTGGACGGTGCGCGATCTGGTGCAGCACCTGGTGTCCGAGCAGCTTTGGGCACCGCGGCTGCTCGACGGCGCCACGCTGGAGGAGGTCGGGGACCGCTTCGACGGGGACGTGCTCGGCGCCGACCCGAAGGGGGCTTGGACCGAGGCAAGCGCGCAGGCGCGGCAGGCGTGGGACCGGCCGGGCGCGGCGACGGGCGAGGTGCACGTGACCGGCGGGGTGATCCCGGCCGAGGACTACGGCTGGCAGATGACCCTGGACCTGACCGTCCACGCGTGGGACCTGGCCTGCGGAATCCGGTCCGACACCAGCCTGGACCCCGACCTCGTCGCGGTGGTTCGCACGGTGTTCGAACCGCAGGTCGCGTCATGGCAGGACATGGGAATCTTCGACCCGCCGCTACCGGTGCCCGACGACGCCGACGAGCAGACGCGCCTGCTGGCGATGCTCGGGCGGGACGCCCGCGACCAGGGACGTGCCCGGCGGTGATGCCGATGTCGTTACCCGAGCACTGGTCCGACCGGGATATACTCGTGCCGTATTTTTCGCTTTCCGTTGAGGAGTGACCTCTTCCGTGCCCCAGGCACAATCACCTGACGGCAGTACCAGGCCGGGACGAAGTCCCGGCTTTCCGCTTCACGTCTCCGGCGCCCGCTTCCGAGGTGGCCGGTGATGGAGATCCTGCTGTCGGCCCTCGGCCTTCTGTTCGTGGCATTGCTCACGCTCGGCACCGGCCTCGCCGTCGCCGCCGAGTTCTCCCTGACATCCCTGGAACGCAGCACGGTCGACGCGCACGCCGCGCAGGTCGGCGACCGGCGCGCCCAGAGCGTCCAGCGGGCGCACCGCACGCTGTCGTTCCAGCTCTCCGGCGCGCAGGTCGCCATCACCCTGACCACGCTGGTGACCGGTTACGTCGCCGAGCCGCTGATCGGTGAGCTGCTGCGCCCCGGTTTCACCGCGCTCGGCGTGCCCGAGTCGGCCGCGGGCGCGCTCTCGCTGGCGCTGGCGATCCTGCTGGCCACGACGCTGTCGATGGTCTTCGGCGAGATGGTGCCAAAGAACCTCGCCATCGCCCGGCCGCTGGCCACCGCGCGCGCGGTCTCCGGCTACCACGCGGCGTTCTCGCAGATCTTCCGCTGGCTGATCGACGCGATGAACAACAGCGCGAACTGGGTGGTGCGGCGCTTCGGCGTGGAGCCGCAGGAGGAGCTGCGCTCGGCGCGCTCCCCCGACGAGCTCGGCTCGATCGTGCGCTCCAGCGCCGAGCACGGCACGCTCGACGAGGCGACCGCCGAGCTGATGGACAAGTCGCTGCGCTTCGGCGACCGCACCGCCGACGAGCTGATGACCCCGCGGATGCGGGTGGAGTCGCTGGCGGCCGACGCCACCGTCCTGGACCTGCTCCAGCTCGCGCGGCGCACCGGCTTCTCGCGGTTCCCGGTGCACGGCGGCGACCTCGACGACGTGCACGGCGTCGTGCACGTCAAGCAGGCGTTCGGCGTCCCGGCCGACCAGCGCGACACCACGCGGATGGGGTCGCTGTCGCGCCCGGTGCCGACCGTGCCGGAAACCCTCGACGGCGACTCGCTGCTGAACCGGCTGCGCGGCTCCGGCCTGCAGCTGGCGCTGGTGGTCGACGAGTACGGCGGGACGGCCGGGATCGTGACGTTGGAAGACGTCGTGGAGGAGATCATCGGCGACGTCCGCGACGAGCACGACGGACGCGAGGCCGCGGCCGTTCGGCCGCTGGCGCGCGACTCCTGGATCATCTCGGGCCTGCTGCGCGCCGACGAGCTCGCCGACGCCACCGGATTCGCGATGCCCGAGGGCGACTACGAGACCGTGGCCGGCCTGGTGCTGGCCGAGCTCGGCCGGATCCCCAGGACGGGTGACCAGGTCGAGCAGGGCCACTGGGAGCTGGTGGTGACCCGCATGGACCGGCACCGCGTCGCCGAGCTGCGCTTGACCCGCCGGGTCGCCGAGCACGAGGAGGTGTCCCGGTGAGCGACTCGCTTGCCATCGTCCTCGGCATCGCGCTGCTGCTGCTCAACGCGCTGTTCGTCGGCGCGGAGTTCTCACTGCTGTCCTCGCGGCGGGACCGGCTCGAAGCGCTGGTCGACCAGGGCGTCGCACGCGCCAGGACCGTCATCCGGGCGAACCAGGAGGGCTCGCTGATGCTCACCAGCGCCCAGCTGGGCATCACGCTGTGCTCGCTGGGGCTGGGACGGCTGGGCGAGCCCGCCGTGGCGCACCGGCTGGAGGTGCTGGTCGCGCCGTTGCGGATCCCGGGTCCGGTGCTGCACGCCGTGGCGTTCACCATCGCGCTGGCGCTCGTGGTCGTGCTGCACGTGCTGATCGGCGAGATGGTGCCCAAGAACCTCGCCATCGCCGACCCGGAGCGGCTGGCGCTGTGGCTGGTGCCGTTCCTGGTGGGCTTCGTCAAGCTCGCCCGCCCGTTCATCGCGCTGTTCAACATGATGGCCAACGCGGTGCTGCGGCTGCTCAAGGTCGAGCCCAAGGACGAGCTGGAGACCGCCTACACCTCGACCGAACTGGCCGAGCTGCTGGTGGAGTCCCGGCGCGAGGGCCTGCTGGAGCAGGCCGAGCACCGCAGGCTCGCCCAGACGCTGTCCTCCGTGGAGCACGTCGTGCGCGACGTGCTGGTACCGCTGGACCAGCTGACCACGCTGCCCGGCCACTTCACCCTGGGCGATGTGGAGCACGCGGTGTCGACGACCGGCTTCTCCCGCTTCCCGGTCCGCGGCCAGGACGGGACCCTGCTGGGCTACCTGCACATAAAGGACGTGCTCGACAAGGCGGGCGAGGAACCGGCGACCCCGGTCGACCCGGCGCGCGTGCGCCGGCTGCCGACGGTCCCCGCCGACGCCCGGCTCGACGAGGCGCTGACCTGGCTGCGCCGTGCAGGAAGCCACCTGGCGACCGCCGTGGACGCCACGGGCCGGCCGCTGGGCGTGGTGGCGCTGGAGGACCTGGTCGAGGAGTACGTGGGCACCGTCCGCGACGGCACCCACGTCCGCACCGCCGGGTGACCCGTCCCGCTCCCGCCGCGACCACGCCACCGGCCGACGCAACGGCGTCGGTGCGGGAGCGCGGCGGGAGCGGGATGTCACGTGACGACATCACAATCCACCCCGATCGGCGGAAGATTTCACACGACAGTGTGTCGTAAGAGATGATCGGCCGGTGTTCGTCCCGAATGACCTCACCTCCACCGGCGGCACTCGGGTGATCGCCGGTCGATACCGGATGGACTCCAGGATCGGCACCGGCGCCATGGGCGCGGTGTGGGCGGGAACCGACGTGCTCCTGCACCGCCCGGTGGCCGTCAAGGAAGTCCGGCTCTCGCCGCGGGTGCCGGAAGAGGAGGCGGCCGAGTTCCGCGAGCGCGCGCTGCGCGAGGCCCGCTCGCTGGCCGTGGTGACCCATCCCAACGTCGTGATGCTCTACGACGTCGCCGACGACGCGGGCGGCCCGTTCGTGGTGATGGAGCTGGTGCCCGCGGAGAGCCTGTCGAGCGTGCTCAAGCGCACCCGGCTGAGCCACGAGCAGCTGGCGGTGTTCGTGGACGGGGTCGCGGCGGCGTTGCAGGCGGCTCACCGCGTCGGCATCGTCCACCGCGACGTCAAGCCCGGGAACGTGCTGCTGGGCAAGCACGGGCAGGTCAAGCTCGGCGACTTCGGCATCTCCCGCAACGCCGCCGAGTCGACGCTGACCCGCACCGGGATCGTGCTCGGGACCCCGGCCTACGTCGCGCCGGAGATCGCCCAGGGCGAGGCGCCCAGCCCCGCGGCCGACCTGTGGAGCCTGGGCGCGACGCTCTACTCCGCGGCCCACGGGCGGCTGCCCTACGAGAGCGACAGCGACCCGCTGATCACCCTCAGCGCGATCATCCACGGCCCGGTTCCTCAGCACCAGATGAGCGGGCCGCTCGGCGAGGTGCTGAGCGGGCTGATGGTCAAGGACCCGGCCCGGCGGATGCCGCTGCACGAGGTCCGCCGCCGGCTGATGGGTCTGGTGCGCGACGCGGGGGAAGCGCCCTTCGACGCCGTCCTGGACCCGGCGGCGCCCGCCCTGCGCACGCTGACGACCCGGCCCGGCTCCGCGGAGGAGCCGCCCGGCTCGTCCGAACCGGCCTCCCAGAGCGCCACCACGACGGCCGTCCCTCAGGAGCACTCGCGCCGGATGCGTCCGTGGGTGGCCGCCGCGCTCGGCGCGCTGGCCGTCGTGCTGGTGGTCGCCGCAGCGGGGGCGGGCTTCCTCTACGGGCGTTCAGGGACCCCCGGGCTCCCTCCCGGCGACGGCCAGGCCGGGCAGCCCCCGGTGGCCGACGAGCCGGACTCGGTCCCCGAGTCCGGAGACCCGCCCGATCCCTACGACGGGCTGGAGGCCGAGGCGAGCTCCGCGCGGTCGCGCGTACTGCCCGTCGCGGTGGCGGACGCCCCGAGCGCCGGTCGGTACGTCGGCTCCGTCGCGAACGGCGACTGGCTGCGCTTCGACGACGTCGACTTCGGCACCTCGCCAACCAGGGAGGTCTCGGCGCGTCTGGCGAAGTGGACCTCCGAAGGCGAGAAGGCCAAGATCGAGATCAGGGTCGACGACTACAACGCCCCACCGATCGCCAAGATCAACGTGACCCCGTCGGGCGGTGCCTGGAAGTCGGTTCCGGTCGAGATCCAGCCGCTGTCCGGCGTGCACGACGTCTACCTCGTCTTCTCCTCCGAGCAGGACGGCGGGTTCCTGAACCTCGACTGGGTCCGGTTCGTCGGCTGACCGCCCGCGGCGCCGCCCGGCGCCCGCTCGGCCGGGCAGCGGCCTGCACTACCCTGGCCTGCGATGGTTGTGCTGTCCGAGGCGGAGTGGCGGGCCCGCGAGAGCGCCCACCGGGACCGGGTCCGCCAGTGGACGGGACCGCACCGGCAACGGCGCCACGACGGCCGCAAGCACCCGGTGCTGGACTTCCTGTTCACCTACTACTCGTTCCGCCCGTCCCGGCTGGAGCGCTGGCAGCCGGGCTTCGGCGTCGCGCTGGCCGGTGGTGAGCAGTTCCTCGCCCGTCGCGGGTACACCGAGACCGGCGACGGGGTGGCGCTGAGCCGCGAGACGATCACCGATGCCCGCCTGCGCACCGCGGAGTTCGTGCTCGGGCTGCTCAGCGCCACCGCCTCGCGGCAGCCGCGGCTCGGGTGCTTCGGGCTACACGAGTGGGCGATGGTCTACCGCACCTCGCCCGAGCAGATCCGCCACTCCGGCTGGCCGCTGCGGCTCGGGCACGCAGGCACCGACGAGGTCGTCGAGTCGTCGAACCTGAGCTGCACGCACCACGACGCGTTCCGCTTCTTCACTCCGCAGGCCCGTCCGCTCAACCCGCTGCAGCCCGAGCGGGCCGACCAGGTTCGGCTGGAGCAACCGGGCTGCCTGCACGCGAACATGGACCTGTTCAAGTGGAGCTACAAGCTCGACCCGTTCGTACCGGCCGAACTGGTCGCCGACTGCTTCGACCTCGCCGTGCGCGTCCGGGAGCTGGACATGCGCGCCAGCCCCTACGACCTGAGCGAACTGGGCTACACCCCCGTCCGGATCGAAACGCCGGACGGCCGCGCCGACTACGTGCGGCTTCAGCGCGAGTTCGCCGAGGAGGCCGCGGTCCTGCGGCAACGCCTGATCGAGCTGTGCCGGGACCTGCTGCGCTGGGCCGAGGGCGCAGCCCCCGACGCACGGGCGCAGGTCCACGAGCCGGTGCATCGCTGACCGCCGCTCCGCGGACCTGCCGACCACAGTGGATGACGGAGCGCGCGCCACTTCCCACCCACTGTGGAAGCACGCCTTCAGTGCAGCGCCTTGGCGAATGCGACGTTGACTTCGCCCCGCCCTGGCACATAGGAGGGGATGGAGCGGTACCCGGCGGTGCGGTAAAGCTGTAGCGCCTCGACGTTGCGCGTGCCGGTCTCGAGCCTGACCTCGAGGGCACCGCCCGCGCGCGCACTTGCCTCGAGCTCGTTGAGCAGGCGACGGCCGATGCCACGTCCGCGGTAGCCGGGCCGCACGAACATCTTGCGCACCTCGGCGACACCGGGCTCGTAGGTCCGCACACCACCACATCCGATCGGGCGCTGCTGGGCGAAAGCCAGCAGGAACAGCCCACGGGGTGCAGCGAAGTCGGCAGGGTCGGCATGGGCGGGCTCCGCATGCCCGTACAAGGAAAGCTGTTCCGCGCGGAGTTCGCCGAGCAACTCGCACACGTGCTGGGCGTTCGCGGCCACGGCATGCAGGGTTGCGGTCACGCCGGCAACCATGCCGCGTCGTGCACTTCCATCGCATCAGCGGCCACGGCGGGCCTCGCCGCGGTTCGATGAACCGACCCGCCGACAGTCCGATGTGGACCCCGCCGCGGCTAGTCGAGGCGGAAGCCGAAGGGGAGCTCCAGGCGGTGCGCGGCGAGCAGTTCGGTGTCGGCCAGCAGTTCCCGGGTGGGCCGGTCGGCGACCACGACGCCGTCGTCGATCAGAACGCTCCTCGGGCACAGCTGCAGGGCGTAGGGCAGGTCGTGGGTGACCATCAGCATCGTCCTGCCGAGGCCGAGCAGCAGCTCGGCGAGCTCGCGCCGGGCGACCGGCTCGAGATTCGACGACGGTTCGTCGAGGACCAGGATCTCCGGGTCGCACGCCAGGACTGTCGCCAGTGCCACCCGCTTGCGCTGGCCGCCTGACAGGTGCAGCGGTGATCTTCCCGAGTGCTCGGTCATGCCGACCGCCGAGAGCGCGTCGTCGACGCGCTGCTCCAGCTGCGCACCGCGGAATCCGAAGTTCAGCGGTCCGAACTCGACGTCCTCGCGCACCGTGGGCATGAACAGCTGGTCGTCGGGGTCCTGGAACACCACTCCGACCCGCCTGCGGATCTCCCGGACGTGGCGCTCGGTGAGCTCCAGCCCGCCGACCGACACCCGCCCCGCGTCACCGCGCAGCACACCGTTGAGGTGCAGCGTCAGGGTCGTCTTGCCCGCACCGTTCGGCCCCAGCAGCGCGACCCGCTCGCCGTGCGCGATGCTCAGGTCCACCCCGCGCAGGGCCTCGTGCCCGTCCGGGTAGCTGTAGCGCAGGCCCTCGACCCGCAGGGCGGTCGTGGCCCTGGTCTGCGTCGCCCCGTCGGTGGCGTCGGTCATGCGGTCCACAGCGCGGCTCCCAGCACCAGCACGGCAATGGCGGGAGGCACCATACCCAGCGCCCACGCGGCGGCCGGGGTGCGGCCCGCCCGCGCGTCCGGCACGGCACCGCTCCAGCCGCGCGACAGCATCGCCAGGTGCACCCGTTCACCTCGCTCGTAGGACCGGATGAACAGGCTGCCCACGCCCCGCGCCGTGGCGCCGACCTGCCACAGGAACCGCGGATCGTGACCGCGCGCGATCCGCGCGACCCGCATCCGCCGGGCCTCCCCCACGACCACCTCGGCGTAGCGCAGCATCAGCGAGGCGATCGTCGTGAGCATCGCCGGTGCGCGCAGCCGCCGCATGCCCAGCAGCAGTTCGTTCGGCGCGGTCGTCGCGGCCAGCAGCAACGACGTCGCCAGGCCGAGCGTCCCCTTGGCCAGCACGTTCCAGCCCGCCAGCAGCCCCTCCACCGACAGCGCGAGACCCAGCACCTCGGTGCGGGGCCCTGCGGCGGTGAACGGCAGCAGGAACGCCAGCACGACGAACGGCAGCTCGATCAGCAGGCGGCTCGACAGCCACCTCAACGGCACCTCGGCCAACCTGGACAGTCCGAAAAGCAGGACGGCGTAGCCGGCGAACGCCCAGAACACCTGCCTGGGCGTGGCCACCACGCACACCACGACCAGCAACGCCGCCACGACCTTGACCTCCGGCGCCACGCGGTGCACTCGCGAGGGGCCGGGCAGGTGCAGGGCGCTGACGTGACCGGCGCCCACTCAGTCCTCCCCAGGCGTGTCCCCGGCATCCCCGCGGCCGCTGGTCCCCCGGCGCCGCAGGCCCCAGAACAGGGCGCCCGCGGCCCCCAGGGTCGCGACCACACCGATCGCGCCGGCGACACCGGTCAACCGGTCGTCCCCGCCGACGGTGTAGTCGGCCAGCGGCCCGTCCGCCAGCGGGTGGTCGGTGCCGTTCTGGGCGATGCAGTGCCCGTCGAGCCGTTCGCCCTGCTCGGTCTCGACCACCGTGCAGCCCTGCTGGGTGACCGCGTCCAGCCCGTCGGGGTCGGAGTCGGCGAAGTAGGACAGCACCGCCGCCATCAGCAGGGCGACCAGGCCGAACCCGAGCAGGAAACCCGCGCCGCGCTTGCGCGCCACAACCGTCATCGCGCCTTCTCCTCCACTGCTCGCGGCCGCGCTGTGCGCAGCAGGTGCACGAGGTCGGGCCGCGCGGCGGCTACAGCGCCCACGGTCGCCGCGGTGATGATGCCCTCGCCGATGCCGATGAGGCAGTGCACGCCGATCACCGCCAGCGCCGCCGCGCCGGTGCCGTACCCGGCCGCGCCACCGATCGCGTACTCGAGCACGAACCCGCAGGAGGCCGCGACGGTGTTGACGAACGCCGCGGCGAAGGCCGTCACCAGCAGGCCCGCCCGGCTGCGCACGGCGAGCCGGCGCAGGGCCAGGGCCACCAGGTACCCGGTGGCCGTGCCGATCAGCGCCATGTTGGTGATGTTGGCGCCGAGCATGGTGATCCCGCCGTCGGCGAACAGCAGCGCCTGCACCACCAGCACGATCGACACGCACAGCGCTCCGACCCACGGTCCGGCCAGGATCGCGGCCAGCGCGCCGCCGAGCAGGTGCCCTGACACGCCCGGCAGCACCGGGAAGTTGATCATCTGGGCGGCGAAGACGAACGCCGCGACCAACCCCGCCATCGGCGCGGTCCGGTCGTCGAGGTCGGCGCGCGCCCGCACCAGCGCCAGGCCCACGCCCGCGATGGCCACCCCGCCGAACAGCAGCGACGTCGGCGCGTTGAGCAGCCCGTCGCTCATGTGCATGGCCAGCGTCGTGGTCACGCCCGCATTCCTCCCCGCTCACCGGCCGCCCACGTCGGACAGCCGCCGGCCGAGGATAGTTGCCATCGACACGTTCTGGCCAATCCCTGGCAGCAACCCGGCTCTCGAAAGCCCCAGCCCGCGAGAACACGGGCCATCGAGCACACCGGCCCCGAAAACGAACCGCCCGCCCGGATGAGGTCCGGGCGGGCGGTCGAGTCTTGTCGCGTCAGTCGCGGACGGCCAGGCTCAGCTCGCCGTTGTCGTCCCGCTCGGCGTCGAGCGTCTTGTCGTCCAGCAGGGACGCGGCCTGCTCCGGCAGGAACACCCGCACCCCGGACTCCTCGACGACCTGGTCACCCGCCTGCGGTTCCTCGGCGATGGAGGCCTGCAGGCCGTCGCCCGCAGGGGCGATCCGCAGGCCGGACCCCTCCGCCGAGTCGCCGCCGGCCAGGACGACCTTGATGACCTCTGCGGCGCTCTCACTGATTGCGAGCATTGCTTTCACTCCTCTCGGAGGTGGTCACGTGAGTGACCCACCGTAGTGCATGTCTCCGAGACCGGCAGTCACCCCTCGTAGGCCGACAGGGGCGGGCAGGAGCACACCAGGTTGCGGTCGCCGCGGGCCCCGTCGATGCGCCGCACCGGCGGCCACACCTTCGCCACGCGGGTGCCCAGCGGGTAGGCCGCGACGTCGCGGCCGTAGGCGTGGTTCCACTCCCCGACCAGGGACGCGGCCGTGTGCGGGGCGTTGACCAGCGGGTTGTCGTCAGCCGGCCACTGCCCCGCCGCGACCTTGTCGATCTCGGCGCGGATGGCGATCATCGCCTCGCAGAAGCGGTCGAGCTCGGCCAGGTTCTCGCTCTCGGTGGGCTCCACCATCAGCGTGCCCGCGACCGGGAACGACATCGTCGGGGCGTGCAGGCCGTAGTCGGCCAGCCGCTTGGCGACGTCGTCCACCGTGATGCCGCTGGACTTGGTGATGGGCCGCAGGTCCAGGATGCACTCGTGGGCCACGAAGCCGCCCGAACCGGTGTAGAGCACCGGGAAGTACTCGTCGAGCCTGCGGGCGACGTAGTTTGCGGCCGCGACGGCGGTCAGCGTCGCCCGGCGCAGACCGTCGGAACCCATCATCCGCACGTAGGCCCACGAGATCGGCAGGATCGACGCGCTGCCCCACGGCGCCGCGCTGATCGGTCCCACCCCGGTGGAGGGGCCCGCCGCGGGCTGGAGCGGGTGGTTCGGCAGGAACGGCGCCAGGTGCGCGCGGACACCGATCGGGCCGACGCCCGGCCCGCCGCCGCCGTGCGGGATGCAGAAGGTCTTGTGCAGGTTCAGGTGCGAGACGTCGGAGCCGAACTTGCCCATCCGGGCCAGCCCGATCAGCGCGTTGAGGTTGGCCCCGTCGACGTAGACCTGCCCGCCCGCGTCGTGCACCAGCCCGCAGACCTCCTGCACGGTGTCCTCGTAGACGCCGTGCGTGGACGGGTAGGTGATCATGATCGCGGCCAGGTCGTCCTTGTGCTCCTCGACGACCTCGCGCAGGTGGTCCATCTCGATGTTGCCCTGGTCGTCGCAGCGCACCACCACGACGCGCAGACCGGCCATGATGGCGCTGGCGGCGTTGGTGCCGTGCGCGCTGGCCGGGATGAGGCAGACGTCCCGCTCGGCCTCACCACGGCTGTGGTGGTAGGCCCGGATGGCGAGCAGACCGGCGAACTCGCCCTGGCTGCCCGCGTTGGGCTGCAGGCTCACCGCGTCGTAGCCGGTGATCTCGGCCAGCCAACCCTCCAGGTCGGAGACGATCCTGAGCAGGCCCTCGGCGTCCTGCGCGGGCGCGAACGGGTGCAGCCCGGAGAACTCCGGCCAGGTGATCGACTCCATCTCGGCGGTCGCGTTGAGCTTCATCGTGCACGAGCCCAGCGGGATCATGCTGCGGTCCAGCGCGACGTCCTTGTCGGAGAGCTCCCGCAGGTAGCGCAGCAGGGAGGTCTCCGAGCGGTGCGTGTGGAACACCGGGTGCGTGAGGTACTCGGAGGTGCGCAGGAGGCTGGTGGGCAGCGCGTCCGGGGTCTCGGCGTCGAGCTCGTCGACGTCGGGCTGCTCGGGGAGCCCGAACGCCTTCCACACCGCGGCCAGCCGGGCGCGGGTGGTGGTCTCGTCGCAGCTCACGCCGACGTGGTCGCCGTCCACGCGGCGCAGGTTCACACCCTCGCGGCGGGCGGTGGACACCACGTCGTCGGCCTTGCCGGGCACCCGGGCGACGACGGTGTCGAAGAACTCCCCGTGCACGACCTCGACGCCGCCGCGGCGCAGCCGCTCGGCCAGCACGGAGGCCATCCGGTGCGCCCTGGTCGCGATCGCCTTCAGCCCCGCCGGACCGTGGTAGACCGCGTACATCGACGCCACGACCGCCAGCAGGACCTGCGCGGTGCAGATGTTGCTGGTGGCCTTCTCGCGGCGGATGTGCTGCTCACGGGTCTGCAGCGCCAGCCGGTAGGCCAGGTTGCCGTCGCTGTCGACGCTGACGCCCACCAGCCGGCCCGGAAGCTGGCGCTCGATGCCCTTGCGGACCGCCATGTAGCCGGCGTGCGGGCCACCGAAGCCCATCGGCACGCCGAAGCGCTGGGTCGTGCCGACGACGACGTCCGCGCCCATCTCACCGGGCGCGCGCAGCAGCGTCAGCGCGAGCAGGTCGGCGGACACCACGGCCATCGCCCCGCGCTCGTGGACCTCGGAGATGACCGCCTCGTGGTCGCGCAGCGCGCCGGAGGCACCCGGGTAGGCCAGCAGCGCGCCGAAGAACTCGCCCTCGGGCAGGCCGGAGGCGCCCTCTGACAGGTCGGCCACCACGACCTCGATGCCCAGCGGCTCGGCGCGGGTCCGCAGCACCTCCAGCGTCTGGGGCATGGTGTCGGCGTCGACGACGAACCTCGGCGACTTCGACCGCCCGGCCCGCCGGACCAGGGTCATGCCCTCGGCGGCCGCGGTAGCCTCGTCCAGCATCGAGGCGTTGGCCACCGGCACCCCGGTCAGGTCGGCGACCATCGTCTGGAAGTTCAGCAGCGCCTCCAGGCGCCCCTGCGAGATCTCCGGCTGGTACGGCGTGTAGGCGGTGTACCAGGCCGGGCTCTCCAGCACGTTGCGCAGGATCACCGGCGGGGTGACGGTGCCGTAGTAGCCCAGGCCGATCATCTCGGCGTGCGGGCGGCACCGCCCGGCCAGCTCGCGCAGCTCGGCCAGGGCCTGCGCCTCGGTGGCCGGCTCGGGCAGCGCCAGGTGCAGGTCTCGCTCGCGGATGCCCTCCGGGACCGCGCTCTGGCCCAGCTCCTCCAGCGAGCCGACCCCGATCACGTCCAGCATGTGGGCCAGCTCGGCGGGAGCGGGACCCACGTGGCGGTCGGCGAACGGGGTGCCGTGCTCCAGCGCGGCGAGCGGGATGCGGTCATGGGTCACGTCGGTCATCGCCAAACCTCGATCTTTCGCGGCGGACACAGGGTTCGGCAGCACGGCGGGTGCTGCCCTCCCCCTCTGTCAATGTCCGCTGCGCGAACGCCTGAGAGCTTCACCCGGATCGCACCCGGGCTTGCACCGTCGGCGGGGTCACCACTGCCGTGACGACCCGCTTTCCAGAGGTATCTCGCCCGCGCGGTCCGGTTGGCCTGAGAGGTTGTCGGGGAGTGGTTGCTCCTTCGGCGCCGCACCGGTGTCCTACCGGCGCGGACTCTCCCGCGCGGGGTCTGCGATGCAGGGAAGCCTACCTGATCTGGAGGCGTGGGAGGACCCTCGCACCACGCCCGGCGGCCACGCACCGCACCCATCCGGCCCATCGGCCTCCGCCGGGTGTCAGCCGGTCTGGCGGTCCCGGCGGCGGCGTGCCAGCTCGTCGGTGGCCGACGTGGTGACCTCCACACCGTCGGCGCGCTCCGCGGGGAACTCGTGGATGGTTCCGCTGATCTCCCGCATCGCCCCGCTGACGGCGATGCCGAAAACCCCCTGGCCGCCCTGCAGCAGGTCGACCACCTCCTCGGCGGAGGTGCACTCGTAGACGGTCGTGCCGTCGCTGAACAGCGTGATCCTGGCCAGGTCCTGCACGCCGCGGTGGCGCAGGTGGTCCACGGCGACGCGGATGTTGTGCAGTGAAACACCGGTGTCCAGCAGTCGCTTGACCACCTTGAGCACCAGGATGTCCTTGAACGAGTACAGGCGCTGGGAGCCCGAGCCCGCCGCACCTCTTATGGACGGCCCCACCAGCTTGGTGCGCGCCCAGTAGTCGAGCTGGCGGTAGGTGATACCCGCGATCTGGCAGGCGGCCGGACCGCGGTAGCCGACGAGCTCGTCCGGTAGCGAGGCGTCCGGGAACAGCTCACCCTGCTCCGCGGCAGCATCCCGGTTGGGTGCCTGCTCGACCACGCCTGCCTCCCCTCGTCCGGCATGATGCCGACCGACCGCCAAGGCCCTGGACCGTGCGTGACTCAGGGCTGCGAACGCCCGCGCCGCACGAGCAGCTCGCACGGGAATCACAAGCGGGCGATTCGCGTGTCTTCGACGGTAAGCCCGCCCAGGGGGGAGGTCAACGCGACGCGCGGGGAGACGACGAGGCCCCCGGCGCGACCGCGCGCCGGGGGCCCGTCCAAGCCCGCACCGGGCGCCGGTTCAGGTGTCGGCGCCGCGGAAGTCCTCCGGCGAGACCGAGTCCAGGAACTCCCGGAACTTCTCGACCTCGTCCTCCTGCTCGTCCGGGATGATCAGCCCGGCCTCGTCGAGCACCGACTCGTCGGCGTGGATGGGCACACCCACCCGCAGCGCCAGCGCGACCGAGTCGCTCGGCCTGGCCGAGACCCGCACGTCACCGTCGAAGACGAGCTCCGCGTAGAACGTGCCCTCCTGCAGGTCGGTGATGCGGACCTGCTCCAGGTCCCGCCCCAGCGCCCCGATGACGTCCTTGAGCAGGTCGTGGGTCAGGGGTCTCGCAGGGCGCACGCCCTGCTGCTCCAACGCGATGGCGGTCGCCTCCACCGAGCCGATCCAGATCGGCAGGTAGCGCTCGCCCTCGGTCTCGCGCAGCAACAGGATCGGCTGGTTGGCTGGTAGTTCCACTCGCACGCCGACGACGCGCATCTCACTGCTCATCGTCAAATCGCCTCCTCCAGCGCGCCGGGGCGTGACGTCCTCGTCGAGGATCTCGCACCGGCGTCTCCGACGCTACCCGCGATACGGCGGACACGCCCATCCCTCGGCTGTCGATCAGCCACCGTTTTCCGCGGCCTGGCGCCTCGGCAGGCCGAGAACCGATACCTGAGCTCACCATTGAGCAACACTCAGCACGATACACCGCCGACCGGCCCCGTAGGGGCGGTCGGAAGGCCCCGAAACCCAACTGCAAACACGTGATTCGGCTGGGGCGCCGGCGCATCCGCGGGCGGGTCCGGCCGGGTCGCCGCGCGGGTTCGCGCAGTACCACGAACGACCGGGGCGGCGCCGGTTGCTCGGCGCCGCCCCGATGCCCGTTCCTCACGCCGACCTAGCGGCCTTGTCCCCCGTCGATCGGGCCGGTCAGGAAGACCAACCGGAACTTCCCGATCTGCACCTCGTCGCCGTTGGCGAGCACCGAGGTGTCCACCGGCTCGCGGTTGACGTAGGTGCCGTTGAGGCTGCCCACGTCGACGACCACGAAGTCGTTGCCCTCCCGGCGGAACTCGGCGTGCCGCCGCGAGACCGTGACGTCGTCCAGGAAGATGTCGCTGTCCGGATGGCGTCCGGCGCTGGTCGTGTCCCGGTCGAGCAGGAATCGCGAACCCGCGTTCGGGCCGCGCTTGACCACCAGCAGGGCGGCGCCTGCGGGCAGCGCGTCCACCCCGGACGCGGCAGGCTGCTCCGCGGGCGCGCTCTCGGTGCTTTCCGGCTCCGAGAGGAAGGGCCTGAAGACCGAGGTGGTCTCCGGTGACTGCTCCGGCGGAACGTCGCCGGAGCCGCTGTTGTGGCTCACCTGAGCTCTCCTCTACGCGGATAGATCGTGCGAAGTGTCTTCCAACGTACCGTGTCGTCAACGGCGAGTTGCGCGCGAGTCCCGACAAAGGTCGAGGACACCGCCGAGATCGACGATCAGTCCTGGTCGGTCAACTGCCGGTAGGCGTTCTCGTCGAGCAGCCGGTCGAGCGCGGCAGGGTCGGCAGGCCGGATCTCGACCATCCAGCCGTCGCCGAACGGGTCGGTGTTGACCAGGTCCGGCTCGTCGCCCAGGCGCTCGTTGCCCTTGACGACCTCGCCCTCCACCGGGGCGTAGAGCTCCGAGACGCTCTTGGTCGACTCGACCTCGCCCATGCTCTCGCCCGCGCTCACCTTGCTCCCCTCGTCGGGGAGCTGGACGAAGACCACGTCGCCGAGCTGACGCTGGGCGTAGTCGGTGATTCCGACGCGAACGGTGCCCTCACCGCTGGGCAGAACCCACTCGTGCTCGCTGGTGTACCTGATCCGTTCGGGGGCCGTCACCTGGTCCCGCCCTTCCTGTGTTGCCAGAGCCG
Source organism: Saccharopolyspora erythraea NRRL 2338 (assembly GCF_000062885.1). Classification (NCBI taxonomy): domain Bacteria; kingdom Bacillati; phylum Actinomycetota; class Actinomycetes; order Pseudonocardiales; family Pseudonocardiaceae; genus Saccharopolyspora; species Saccharopolyspora erythraea. The sequence continues at coordinate 4,209,339 of NC_009142.1, forward strand.
TGTGCTCCCACCGGGTGAAGATCGCCCGGCGGGTCCGGCGAGCGTATTTCGCCGACAGCGCGGGCCGCAAGGCACCCGGGTCAGGTCCGCGCCGCCCTGCGCGCCGCGCGGACCGCGGCCACGACCTGGGACAGGTAGAGCAGTCCCGCCCACAGGTAGAGCGCGCCGCCCCAGCACGTGAAGGCGTAGGCGATCGGGCGGACCACCGCGGAGAAGGTGAAGTCGCCCTGCACGAGAAGCAGCAGCGGGAAGGCGTACATCAGGCAGAAGGTGGCCGCCTTGCCCAGGTAGTGCACCTCGGGCGGCTCGTAGCCGTGGTAGCGCAGCACCGGCAGGCACAGCGTGAGCACCACGTCGCGTCCGATGAGCGCCGCGGCGACCCACCAGGGCACCACGTCGCGCATCACGAACGCGACCAGGGTGGCGACGATGTAGAGGCGGTCGGCGGCGGGGTCCAGCAGCTCCCCGACCCGGCTGTACTGGTTCAACCAGCGGGCCAGCTTGCCGTCCAGCCAGTCGGTCGCGCCGCTGATGACGAGCACCAGCAGCGCGAGCAGGTCGTTCTGCGGGCCGAGCAGCAGCCACAGGAAAAGCGGAACGCCGGCCAGGCGGATCGCGCTGAGGAGGTTCGGCAGCGTCAGCCACGGATCGTCCCAGACGCCGGCGGCGGCTTCCCTGATCCGCGCGAGTCCGGGGTCGGCCCCCTGTTCCGATCCGGCGGGCCGCGACCGCTCCGGGTCCGGCTCCGAGCCGGTTCCCCGCGCGGTGTTCTCCGTGGTGCCGTCGGCGTCCTGCACCACGAGCCCCTCCCCGAAACGGTTGTCACGAACTACCCGCATCCGGATGCGGGTATGCGCATCCGGCACCGATCAGGGTGCCACACACCTCGGGCAACGGTCCTGGCGGCTGGGCAGTCCGTCCCCCGGCGGGGTGCTCAACGTGGACGGTGGCTCCAGCCCCGGCGGCGGAGGTCGGCGTCGGTGAGGAACCGGGCACGGCGGCGGTCGTCGACGCCGGCCCAGCGGGCGCCTCTGACACCTTCGAGTACGTAGGAGTGGCCGCCGCTCCACACCACGCTGCGCGGCGCGGTGGGCAGGTCGGCCTGGTCCGCTCCGCTCGAATCGGTTTCCGTCGTAGTCGACGTGTCCGTGCTCATCTCCGGTAGCACCTCCGTACCGGTTGTCGGTCCACCCCGGTGTGTCGTTAGCCCGAATCCCCGGCCTGCAAAGGATTGTGTTCGATCGATCACGCCCTGTCGCGCCGATTCGGCCCGTCTGGCGACAAGTGGACGGGGGCGGTCGCCGAAGTGACCACCGGCGGTCGCGGCCCGCACCCGCCGGGCTGAAGTCCGCCGACCGCTCGGCGTTCGTTCACCGCCGCGGCGCCGTGGTGGTGCCGAGCGCGCGGGTGCGGTAGGACACTCACGGTCAGCAGTCCGGCACGCGCGGGAGGTACATCGTCATGGGCGCATACGCCGACGCCTACCAACGGAGTTCGTCGGACCCGGAAGGGTTCTGGCTGGACGCGGCCGACGCGATCGACTGGGAGCGGAGCCCGAGCCGGGCACTCGACGACTCGCGGGCGCCGCTGTACCGGTGGTTCCCCGACGGAGTCCTCAACACCTGCTTCAACGCTCTCGACCGGCACGTGCGCGACGGCCGCGGCGAGCAGGACGCGCTGGTCTGGGACTCCGCGATGACCGGCACCGTGTCGCGGTGGACCTACCGGGAGCTGCTGGAGCGGGTGTCGGTGTTCGCGGGCGCCCTGCGCGCCCAGGGGGTCGAGCGGGGCGACCGGGTGGTGATCTACCTGCCGATGGTGCCCGAGGCGGCGGTGGCGATGCTGGCCTGCGCCCGGATCGGTGCCGTGCACTCGGTGGTCTTCGGCGGCTTCGCCCCCCGGGAGCTCGCGGCCCGCGTGGACGACGCCCGCCCGAAGGTGATCGTGGCGGCCTCGTGCGGGCTGGAGCCCAACCGCGTCGTGGAGTACAAGCCGATCGTCGACGAGGCGCTGCGGCTGTCCGAGCACCGGCCCGACCGGGTCATCGTGCTCCAGCGCGAGCAGGCCACCGCCGCGCTCGGCGAGCGCGACCTCGACTGGGACGACGCCGTGGCCGGGGCCGAACCTGCGGACTGCGTGCCCGTGGCGGCGACCGACCCGCTCTACGTCCTCTACACCTCCGGCACGACCGGCCGGCCCAAGGGCGTGGTCCGCGACAACGGCGGGCACGCGGTGGCGCTGCGGTGGTCGATGTCGGCCATCTACGACATCGGGCCGGGCGAGGTGTTCTGGACGGCCTCCGACGTCGGCTGGGTCGTCGGCCACTCCTACATCGTCTACGGACCGCTGCTGGCGGGCGCGACCACGATCGTCTACGAGGGCAAACCGGTGGGCACGCCCGACTCCGGCGCGTTCTGGCGGGTGATCGCCGAGCACGGGGTGAAGTCGCTGTTCACCGCGCCGACGGCGTTCCGGGCCATCAAGCGGGTCGACCCCGACGCGGTCGAGCTGGCCAAGCACGACATCTCCAGCCTGCGGTCGCTGTTCCTGGCCGGGGAGCGGCTGGACCCGGAGACCTACCAGTGGGCCGTCGGCAAGCTGGGCATCCCGGTCGTGGACCACTGGTGGCAGACCGAGACGGGGTGGCCGATCTGCGCCAACCCGCGCGGGCTGGAGCCGATGCCGGTCAAGCCCGGTTCGCCGACCGTGCCGGTGCCCGGCTACCAGGTGGAGATCCTCGACCAGTCGGGCGAACCCGTGCCCACCGGCCGGGACGGCGCGATCTGCATCCGCCTCCCGCTGCCGCCCGGGACGCTGCCGACGCTGTGGAACGCCGACGACCGGTTCCGCGGCGAGTACCTGGAGCGCTACCCCGGCTACTACCTGACCGGCGACAGCGGGCACGTCGACGAGGACGGCTACGTGTTCGTCATGGGCCGCACCGACGACGTGATCAACGTCGCCGGGCACCGCCTCTCGACCGGTTCGATGGAGGCCGTGCTGGCCGAGCACCCCGCGGTGGCCGAGTGCGCGGTGATCGGCGTGCGCGACGCGCTGAAGGGCCAGGTCCCGCGCGGCTTCGTGGTGCTCAAGGCCGGGGTGGAGGTCGACGAGGAGAAGCTGCGCGGCGAGCTGGTTGCCGCCGTCCGCGACCAGATCGGCCCGGTCGCGGCCTTCCGGGACGTCAGCGTCGTCGACGGGCTGCCCAAGACCCGCTCCGGCAAGATCCTGCGCAAGTCGATGCGCGAGATCGCCGACACCGGCCAGACGAAGGTGCCGTCCACGATCGAGGATCCGGCGGTGCTCGACGCCCTGCGCCCGGCTCTGCGCCCTGGAGGCTGACGGGACCCCGGGCCGGGTGTTGGCGGGCGCGGACCGCCCGTGCGGTGCCGCATCAGCCGCTCGACACGCGGCGGGCGGCATCCTCCAGCGCCGCCATGACGACGGCGATGGCCGGTTGCGCCCGGCTGCCCCTGCGGACGCAGGTCAGGACGCTGCGCGCCGGGGCCGGTTCGCCGAGCAGCGGGATCCGCACGAGTCCGCGGTGGGCGGCGACGCCGGCGAGCGCGGGCAGCAGGCAGACGCCGAAGCCGCCTTCGACGAGGCTCAGCACGCAGCTCCACTCCGCCGCCTCGTGCGCGACCCGCGGGGTGAAGCCCGCGGCGGCGCAGGCGACCCTGATCAGCTCGTGCTGGTCGTGGTGGGGCGCGATCCAGTCCTCGCTCGCGGTCTCGGCGAGCTCGACCGCGTCGCGGCCGGCCAGCCGGTGACCGGTCCACACCACGAGGTCCTGCCGGTCGCGCAGGAGGATTCGCTGGTCGAAGCGCGGGTCGTCGAGCGGCGGCGTTCCGGGCACCGGCAGGACCGCGATGTCGGCCCGGCCGGCGAGCAACCGCCGCAGGCCCTGGTCGATGTCGGTCTCGGCCAGGCTGACCTCCAGCCGCGGGTTCGCCTCGCGCACTCGTGCGGCCGCGGGGACGAGCAGGGACCCGAAGCTGCTGGCGAAACCGGCGATGCGCACCCGCCCCGCCGCCCCGTCGGAGTGCTCGGCCAGGTCGGCCCGGGTGCGTTCCCACTCGGCGGCGATCGTGTCGGCGTGGCCGAGCAGGACGTGCGCGGCGGAGGTGAGCGCCACCCGTCGTCCTTCGTGGTTCAGCAGCTCCGCGCCGACGTCGGCGGCCAGTTGGCGCAGTTGCTGGGACACCGCCGACGGGGTGAGGTGCAGCGCCCGCGCGGTGGCCGTCACGGTGCCTTCCTCGCGCAGGACCCTCAGCACGTGCAGGCGTCGCAGGTCGATCATGTAGTCGATTCTTCACAGTAGTAGGTAGAAATGTGAAATGGACCTGCACGGCTCCGTGATCGCAGACTCGGGCCATGCAATCCCCGCCAGCCCGAACCGGCCGAGGCCGTGCGCACCGCGGACTACCACCGCCCCTGCTCGTGCTGGGTGCGGTGTGCAGCGTGCAGTTCGGGCAGGCATGGGGAAAGCACCTGTTCGGCGTGGTCGGGCCGGCAGGCGTGGTGACGCTGCGACTCGGGCTGGCCGCGGCGGTGCTGCTCGCCCTGTGGCGACCGCGGATTCCCGCGGGGTGGCGGCCGCGGGGGCTCATCGTCGGGTTCGGCACTGCGATCGCGGCGATGAACATCATCTATCCGGCACTGCGCTACCTTCCGCTCGGCGTCGCGGTGAGCCTGCAACTGCTGGGCCCGTTCACGGTGGCGCTCGCGGGATCCCGGCGGCCCCGTGACGTGGTCTGGGCGCTGCTCTCGGGCGCCGGAGTCCTGCTGCTCTGCGCTCCTTCCGGCCCGGCGCCACCGCTGGTCGGTGTCGGGCTGGCGCTGCTGTCGGCGGCGGGCATGGGCGGCTACCTGCTGCTGAGCCGCCGGGCTGGGGAACTCGCCGCTGACGGCGCTCCGCTGGCGCTGGCGGTTGCGTGGGCGGCCGTGCTGGCGCTGCCGTTCGGCATCGCCGAGTCCGGGACGGCGCTGCTCTCGACCGCCGCTCTGCTGCCCGGCCTCGGCCTCGCACTGCTGTCGGCGGTGGTGCCCTACTCGCTGGAGCTGATGGCCCTGCGCCGGCTGCCGCCGCGCGCCGTCGGCGTAATGCAGAGCCTCGAACCCGCCGTCGGCGCGGCGGCGGGCCTCCTGCTGCTGTCGGAGGTGCTCGCGGACCGGCAGGTCGCCGGGCTGTGCTGCGTGACGCTGGCCTCGGCAGGCGCGGTGCTCACCCGCGGGCGCGGCGGCTGAGCCCGCGCCCGCGGGCCCGAGCCCGGGTGGGCGCGGTGTCCGGTACGTCCGTTCGGACGCTTCTATCGCTCAGGATTTGGTCTATACCTTTGTGGGTCAGCTGTCCCCGACCCGAGCGGTGAGACCATGAAACGATCATCGCAGCACCTGCCGACCCGCCGCGCGACGTCGGTGGCGGCGCTGCTCACCGGCGCACTGCTGACCGGCGGTCTGCTGACCGCGCCGGTCGCGGGTGGCGTCGAAGCCCAGGACTCCCGGATGCACCAGGTGATCCCCGCCCCGGCCCACGTCGAGCCCGATCCCGCCGTCGAGTTCTCGCTCGGCGAGAAAGCCCGGATCAGCGCCGAGGGCGAGGCCAAGGCCGTCGGCGACCAGCTCGGCGAGATCCTGCGCCCCTCCACCGGGTTCGAGCTGCCGGTCGTCGGCGCCGACCCGCGCCCCGGCGACATCGCCCTCGAGATCGAGCGCTCGGACGACCTCGGCGCCGAGGGCTACCGGTTGGCGGTGACCGGGGAGAACGTGCGGATCGAGGCGGGCACCCCCGCGGGCCTGTTCAACGGCGTGCAGACGCTGCGGCAGTTGCTGCCCGCCTCGGTCGAGAGCGACCAGGTGCAGCAGGGGCCGTGGACGGTGCCCGGCGGTGAGATCACCGACCAGCCGCGCTTCGGCCACCGCGCGGCGATGCTGGACGTCGCCCGGCACTTCTTCGACGTCGAGCAGGTCAAGCGCTACATCGACCAGATCTCGATGTACAAGGTCAACCGCCTGCACCTGCACCTGAGCGACGACCAGGGCTGGCGGATCCAGATCAAGAGCTGGCCGCGGCTGGCCGAATACGGCGGCAGCACCGAGGTCGGCGGCGGCCCGGGCGGCTACTACACGCAGCAGGACTACACCGACATCGTCAACTACGCCGCCGAGCGCCACATCCTCGTGGTGCCCGAGATCGACCTGCCCGGTCACACCAACGCGGCGCTGGCCTCCTACGCCGAGCTGAACTGCGACGGCGTCGCCCCGCCGCTCTACACCGGCATCGAGGTCGGCTTCAGCTCGCTGTGCGTGCCGAAGGAGATCACCTACGAGTTCGTCGACGACGTGCTGCGCGAGCTTTCGGCCATCACCCCCGGCCCGTACCTGCACATCGGCGGCGACGAGGCGCACTCGACGTCCGAAGAGGACTACAAGACGTTCATGGGCCGGGTCCTGCCGATGGTCGAGAAGTACGGCAAGACCGCGGTCGGCTGGCACGAGTACGCCAAGGCCGAGCCGAAGGCGGGTTCGGTGCTGCAGTACTGGGGCACCACCGACTCCGACCCGCTGCTGGCCCCGGCCGTCGCCCGCGGCAACAAGGTCCTGCTCTCCCCGGCGAACAAGTCCTACCTGGACATGAAGTACGACGCCGACACCGAGCTGGGGCTGAGCTGGGCAGGCTACATCGAGGTGGCCACCGCCTACCGCTGGAACCCCGGCCGGTACCTGCAGGGCGTGCCGGAGGAAGCAGTGCTCGGCGTGGAGGCTCCACTGTGGAGCGAGACGCTGGAGAACTCCGACCACATCGAGTTCATGGCGTTCCCGAGGCTGCCCGCCATCGCCGAGCTGGGCTGGTCGCCGGCGGCCACCCACGACTGGGAGTCGTTCAGGAAGCGGCTGGCCGCGCAGGGGCCCCGGCTGACCGCGCTCGGGATCGACTTCTACCGGTCTCCGCAGGTGCCTTGGTCGAAGTGACCTGACGGCGGCGCGAGCGGTCCGGTGCGAGCTCCGCGCACCGGACCGGTGTCGCACCCGGCCGCCCGCTGGGCTGCGCGCAGTAGACCACCGGCACGCCCGCGGCGTGCGCGCTCGCCCGCAGGGTGCGGATGTTGGCCACGACCTCGGTCAGCGGCTCCCGGCCCGGGGTGAAGGCGTTGACGAAGTGCCGCTCCATGTCGTGCACCAGCAGCACCGCCCGGTCGGCCGCGGGCCGCCAGTCCACCCGGTTGGCCGGGAGCTCTTCCTGTCGTGGCACCGAATACGGTGCGATCGCCGGAAGCGCCACCGCTCCCCCGCTCATCGTCCTGCGTCCTTGCCGAGCTCCGGTACCAGCTCGCGGCTGATGACCTCCCGGAGGTCTCGCTTGCTGACCTTGCCCACCCCGGTCCGAGGGAACCGCTCGAGGAACTCCACCCGGTCCGGAACCTTGTACCCGGCGAGCCCGCGCTCCCGGACGAACCGGATGAGCTCGCGGGCCTTCGGCGGCGTGCCGCGCGGGACCACGAAGGCGCAGGTGCGCTCGCCCAGGTAGTCGTCGGGCATCGACACCACCGCCGCGTCGTGCACCGCCGGGTGGGCCAGCAGGTGGTTCTCGACCTCCTCGGCGGCCACCTTCTCGCCGCCGCGGTTGATCTGGTCCTTGGCCCTGCCCTCGACCACGACGTCGCCGGTGCGGTAGAAACCGTCCGGGGTGAACGCCTTGGCGTTGTGCTCGTCGGCCTTGTAGTAGCCGCGGATCGTGTAGGGGCCGCGCGTGAGCAGGTGCCCGGTCTCCCCTGCGGCGACCGGCCGGTCGCCGTCGTCCACCACCAGCACCTCGTCGCCGGGGGAGATCGGCCTGCCCTGCGTGGTGAGCACGACCTCCTCCGGATCGTCGAGGCGGGTGTAGTTCACCAGCCCCTCGGCCATGCCGAACACCTGCTGGAGGGTGGCGCCCAGAACCGGCCGGACCCGGCGCGCGACCTCCTCGCTGCACTTGGCGCCGCCTACCTGCAGCACCTGGAGGCTCGACAGGTCGTGCTCGGTGCCGGCCGCGGCGTCCAGCCAGACCAGCGCCAGCGGCGGGACCGCGGCGACCATCGTGACGCGTTCGCGTTCCACGAGCGGGAAGACCTCGTCCGGGCTCGGCCTGCGCGCCAGCACGACGCGGCCCCCGGCGTGCAGGACGCCGAACGTGCCGGGCGAGCTCATCGGGAAGTTGTGCGCGATCGGCAGCGCGCCGAGGTAGACGGTGTCCTCGGTGACGCCGCAGATGTCGTTGCTGGCACGGAAGGAGTAGATGTAGTCGTCGTGCGTGCGCGGGATCAGCTTGGGCACGCCGGTGCTCCCGCCCGAGAGCTGGAGGAAGGCGATGTCGCCCGGCCGCGGGCCCGGGTCGTCCGTCGGCTCGCCGTCGATCTGCTCCAGCGCGATGAAACCGGAGTCGCCCGGGTCTCCCGCGATGAGGACCTGGCGCAGCCCCGGCACCCGCCGAGCGACCTCGGCGGCCGGCACCCGGTGGTCGAAGCCCGCCTCGACGTCGGTGGTGATGCAGGCGACCGCCTCGCTGAACTCGCAGAAGTAGCCGATCTCGGTCAGCCGGTGCGAGGGCAGCGCGAAGACCGGGACGGCTCCGATGCGGAACAGCGCGAAGCAGACGTCGAAGAACTCGGCGATGTTGGGCAGCTGCACCACGACGCGGTCGCGGGCGGTGATGCCGAGCCCGCGCAGGCCGGCGGCCAGGCGGTCGGCGCGCGCGTCGAGCTCGCCGTAGGTGGTCCTGCGGTCGCCGTCGACCACCGCGACCCGGTCGGGGTGGGCGTTCGCGCGGTCCCGCAGCATCCGGCCGAAGGTCTCACCGCGCCAGTAGCCGGCCGCCCGGTAGCGTTCGGCGAACTCGGCGGGCCAGGTCGGACACCCAGGCAGGATCTCGTCGTCAGTCAAGGTGATCCTCCCTCACAGGGCGTGGTCCAGGCCCATGGCCGCCAGCGCGGTGCGGAACTTCGCCGAGGTCTCGGCGAGCTCGTCGGCGGGGTCGGAACCCGCGACGACGCCCGCTCCCGCGTACAGGCGCAGCGAGGCGTCCTCGACCTCGGTGCAGCGGATCGCCACGACCCATTCGCCGTCGCCGGCCGCGTCGCACCAGCCCACCACGCCCGCGTAGTAGCCGCGGTCGAACGGCTCGTTCTCGGTGATGGCCCGGCCCGCCTCGGCCGTCGGGGTCCCGCACACCGCCGGAGTCGGGTGCAGCGCGACGGCCAGGTCCAGCGACGAGGTGTCCGGATCGCGCAGCTCGCCGGTGATCTCGGTGGCCAGGTGCCACATCGCGGCGGTCGCGACCACCGAAGGGCGCCTGGGCACCCGCAGCGTGGTGCAGAGCGGCCGCAGCGCGTCGGTGACGGCTTCGACGACCGCGGCGTGCTCGCGCAGGTCCTTCTCCGAGTCCTCCAGCTCCTCGGCGCGGCGCCGGTCCTCCAGCGGGTCGGCGCTGCGGGGCCGGGAACCGGCCATCGGGTTGGACCGCACGCTGATCCCGCGGCGGGAGACCAGCAGCTCCGGGCTCGCACCCGCGAAGGTGCGGTGCAGCTCCGGGTGCGGCCCGAAGGAGTCGCGGGTGCCGTCCTGGCCCCTCGCGGGCAGGTCCACGGCGAAGGTGTAGCCGCCGGGGTCCTTGAGCGCGAGGTTGCGCAGCAGCCGCCGCACGTCGATCGGCTCGTCGGCGGAGAGCTCCAGCGAGCGGGCCAGGACGACCTTGCTCAGCTCCCCGCTCTGCATCCGCCGCAGGACGCGGGCGACACCGCGCTCGTACTCCTCCGGCGCGGGCACCTGCCGCATCCGGCAGGACAGCGGCCTCGGCGCGGACGCGCTGGGCACCATCACGTTCGGCGGCGCGGCGCGCACCACCTCCCTGGGCAGCACCAGGTGCGCCGGGAGGTTCTCGCCGAACGGCACCGCGCCGACGACCAGGGGGTTGCGGCGGCCGAAGTCGCGCGCACCGGTCAGGAACTGCGCCACCCGATCGGAAAGACCGCTGCGCCCGCACTCGATCTTGGGCACGGTGGCGTCGACACCGCGCGCCAGCATCGTCGCCCGCGCCGAGGAGAAGAAGAACGACGAGCCGGGCTCGTAGGCCTCCAGCAGGCGGGTGGCGTCGTCGGCGGCGAGCAGCTTGCCGATCTCGTCGAGATCCCCGGCGGTGTCGATATCACTGTCGATGGTCATGTGAACCTTTCCGTGCACCGGTCGCGGTGCTGGCGAGCAGGTCAGGCGCGCAGCGTCGCGCCACCGTCCACGTACAGGTCGTGCATGGTGATGTGCCCGGCGCGGTCGGATGCCAGGAAGGCCACGGCGTCGGCGACGTCCTCGGGCGCGGCGAGCTTGCGCAGCGGGATGCCGACCTTGAACGTCTCCGGCGAGCCCTCGATCACCTGGCTCGCGTCGCCCTCGCCGGCCAGCGCGCGCAGCATGTCGGTGTCGGTCGAGCCGGGCGACACCACGTTGCAGCGGATGCCGTGCTCTGCCAGCTCCAGCCCGAGGGACTTGGTGAACAGCGTCGCCGCAGCCTTGGAGGCCGCGTAGGCGGCCATGCCGTGGCGGGGCACGCCCGCGGCGTTGGACCCGACGGTCACCACGCAGCCGCGCCCGCGCGGGACCATCCGCCGGGTGACCTCCCGGCAGAGGTGGAACACGCCGTCGGTGTTCACCGCGAAGGTGCGGTGCCAGTCCTCGTCGGCGAGGTCGTGGACCTTGCCCGGGTGCAGCACGCCCGCGACGTTGGCGAGGATGTCGACGGGCCCGAGGTCGCGCTCGACCCGGTCGACGACGCCGGCCACGGACGCGGCGTCGGCGACGTCGGCCACATAGGGTCCGGCCTTGCCGCCCTGCTCGGCCAGTCGCGCCGCGACCGCGGTCCCCTCGTCGGCGTCGATGTCCACGGCGGCGACGGTGGCCCCCAGGTCGGACAGGGCGGTGGCCACCGCGGCGCCGATCCCCCGGCCGGCGCCGGTCACCAACGCGACCTTGCCCGCGATCCCAGTCCGGTCCATCCGGCCCCCGCTCCTTTACTCAGGCTAGCCTTACCTTGGTCAGGCTAGCCTGAGTTTAGAACACGAAATCACCCGGTCCGCCACCACCGACAGGTGTCTTTGATCACCGAAAGCAGCGGGGACGGCCCAGAGCAGGCGTTCCACTCACTCGCTGGCGTGATCTCGTCACCGGGCGATGCCCCGGACGAAACCGAGTGCCACCAGGTCCTGCGGACGCAGCCGCATCAGGTCGGCGACCTCCGGAGCCTCGGACGGGTCGCGTTTGAGGATCGCAGCCCCGGACTCGGGCACGATCACCGCGAAGTAGGCGTCGGCGGTGATCCAGGTCCGGTCCGGCGAAGTCAGCGCCAGCGCCCCGCCGGATCCCCCCTCGCCGATGACCAGCGTGGTGACCGGCACCCGCGCCGCGGCCACCGCCGTGAACAGCTCGGCGATGGCCGGCCCGGCCCCGTCGCGCTCGGCCTCGGCGCCGTTGGCCGCGCCGGGGGTGTCGACCAGGGTCAGCACCGGGATGCCCAGCTGGTCCGCGAGCCGCACCAGTCGCGCGGCGGTCCGGAAGCCGGCCGGGGTGTTGGCCGTGCCGGTCTGCGCCGCGAATGCCACCGTCCTGCCCGCGTGCTCCCCCAGTCCGCAGAGCATCCCCGGGTCGGTCCCGCCCGCGCGGTCGCCGCTGATCTCGAACCGGGCGGAGAAGTAGCGGTCGAGGTACCACCCGGCGCGCGGCCGATCAGCGGCGCGGGCACGGCTGACCGCTTCCCAGCCGGAGGCCGGGAGATCGGGCACGTCCGGGGCCTCGGGCAGCGGCGCCGGTTCCGGCGGCCCGGCGAGCCGCGACGGATGCAGCAGCCGGACCAGCTCGGCCAGCACGCCGGGCAGCTCGGCGTCGTCGACGATCCGGTCCACCTGGCCGTCGGCGAACTTGCCCTCGGCGGTGAACGGCTCGCCCGTCGCGCGCGGATCGCGCACCCGGGTACCGCCGAAGGCCACCGCCGCGCCCGGCTGGGCAAGCACGACGTCGGCGCCCGCCGCCAGCGACGCCCACATGCCGCCGGTCGTCGGGTTGCGCAGGACCGCGATGTGCGCGATCCCCTCCCGACGGGTCCGCAGGCACGCCTCGGCGATGCGCTGGAGCTGGCTCAACGCCAGGATTCCCTCCTGCATCCGGCTGCCGCCTGAAGCCACCAGCGAGATCACCGGCAGCCGGTGCCCCCTGGCGTGATCGAAGGCCGCCACGATCCGGGCACCCGCGTCCTGGCCGACGGAACCGCCGAGGAAGCCGAAGTCGAACGCGACGAGGACGGCCTCGAGCTCGCCGACCACGCCCCGCCCGCACACCACCGACTCGTCCGAGCCGGTCGCGCGGGCCGCGCGTTCGCGCTGGGCGCCGTAGCCGGGCCAGCCCAGCGGGCCGTCGGGCTCCCGGCACGCCACCGCGGGCGGTTCGAACCGCTCGAACCGCCGCGCGATGGCCTCCACCAGGACGCGGGCACCGGTCTCAGCCATGGCGGCACCTCACCCCGCCAGCGCCTTCTTCATGACCTTGCCCATCTCGTTGCGCGGCAGCGCCTCCACGAACCGCACGACGCGCGGCCGCTTGTGCGGGGTCAGCAGCTTGGCGACGTGGTCGGCGAGCTCCTGCTCGGCGACCTCGGCGGCCTGCACCACCCACGCCACGATCCGCTCCCCGAGGTCGGGGTCGGCCTCGCCGGTGACCGCGACCTCGGCGACCGCGGGATGCTCCAGCAGCGCGTTCTCGATCTCGCCCGCACCGATCTTGTAGCCACCGCTCTTGATGATGTCGGTGGCGCGGCGGCCGACGATGCGGATGTAGCCGTCCGCCGCCCGGGTCGCGACGTCGCCGGTGCGGAACCAGCCGTCGGTGAACGCGGCCTCGGTGGCGTCGGGGCGGTTGAGGTAGCCGGTGAACAGGTTCGGGCCGCGCACCAGGATCTCGCCGACGGTCTCGTCGTCGCTCTCGGTGATCTCGGCGCCCTGCTCGTCGACCAGCCGCAGCTCCACTCCGGCGAACGGCCTGCCGACGTAGCCGGGCCTGCGGTCGCCGTCGGCGCGAACCCCGCAGTTCATGATCGTCTCGCTCATCCCGTAGCGCTCGACGACCCGCTGCCCGGTGAGCCGCTCGATGCGCTCGTGCTCGACGGCGGGCAGCGCCGCCGAACCCGACACCAGCAGCCGCGCCCCGCCGACCGCCTCGGCGATCCGCGGGTCCTTCTCCGCGTCGTCGGCCAGCCGGTGGTACATGGTCGGGACGCCGAACATCATCGTGGCCGGGCCGGAGAGCTCCTCGGCCACGCCCTGCGAGGAGAACCGCCCGAGGTGGTGCACGGTTCCGCCCAGCCGCAGCGGTCCGAGCGTGCCCAGGATCAGGCCGTGCACGTGGAACAGCGGCAGCGCGTGCACCAGCACGTCCCGCGCGGTCCATTCCCAGGCCTCGGCCAGCGCGTCGAGGTTGGCCCGGATCGCCCGGCGCGGCAGGACCACTCCCTTGGGCGGCCCGGTAGTGCCGGAGGTGTAGACGATCAGCGCCGCCTCTTCCTCGTCCGGTTCCGCGGGCAGCTCCCCGCCGCGGACGGTGAGGTCGACCTCGTGGACCGGGATGTCCCCGAGCCCCTCCGGCGCCTCGAACCCCGGCGCGACCAGCAGCAGCTCCGGCCGGCTGTCACCGACGATGTGCGCCAGCTCGCGCTCGCCGACCTTGGGGTTGATCGGCACGACGGCCGCCCCCGCCGCCAGCGCGCCGACGACCGCCGCGCAGGTCTCCGGCACCGAGGTCGCCCACACCGCGACCCTCCGTGCCCGCCCGACGCGCTCGGCCAGCGCCGCGGTCACCCCGGCCAGCTCGCGGTAGTCCAGGGACCGCTCGCCGAAGCGCAGCGCCTCCCGCTCGTCGGGCTCCCGCAGCTTCGGGAACAGCACCTGCTCTGCGGCACCCATGTGCACCTCCACCTCTTCGCTCCTCCAACCCGGACCCGGCAGCGACCACGGTCCGGGGTCAACCCAGACCCGGCACGACGAAGACCAGCCACACCACCGCCGGCGCCACCGCCGTGACGATCGCGCCGTAGACCAGCAGCCTGCGGAAGAACACCTCGCGGTCCACGCCCTTGGCGTTGGCCAGCACGATCGCACCGTTGGTCGAGAACGGGCTGACGTCCACCACTGTCGACGACACGGCCAGCGCGGTCACCATGCCGACCGCCCCGATGCTTCCGGTGGTGAGGAACGGCACCGCCAGCGGGATCAGCGCGCCCATCAGCCCGACCGACGAGGCGAACGCGGAGACCACCCCGCCGATGTAGCACAGCAGCAGCGCGGCGAGCAGAGGAATTCCGACCGTGGCCACCGCATTGCCGACGTAGTCGATGGTGCCCATCTCCTGGAGCACTCCGACGTAGGTCAGCACGCCGCAGATCAGCAGCACCGTCGGCCAGGTGACCTCGGCGGGCGCGCCGGCCGCGGCCTTCGGCGAGATCAGCGTGAGCACCACGGCCACGGTCATGGCCACCAGCCCGACGTCGAGGCCGAAGCCCAGGGTCGTGACCACCAGCGCCGCCAGGCCGAGCAGGGTGCACACCCGGTCGCGATTGAGCCGCGGATCTTCGGTGGGAGCCACATCGGCGTCGGTGCTGTCGGCACCGCCGCTCGGCGCGGGGGCGCCGACCGTGGCCGCGGCTCGGACCAACCGGATTCCGCCCAGCGCCACGAACACGACACCGGCGATCACCAGGTTCACCGCGAAGCTGCCCGCGAAGAGCACAAGCGGGCTGCCCGGCAGCCGGTTGCCCGCGACCACGCCGTTGACGATCACGCCGTAGACGCTGATGGGCGAGAACCCGCCGGCCTGCGCTCCGTGCACGACCATGGCGCCCATCAGCAGCGGGTTGATCCCGTGCCGGGCGGCGAGGTTCAGCGCGATCGGCGCCACGATGGCGACCGCGGCGGGACTGACCGCGCCGATGGCGGTCAGCAGCGCGGCGATGCCGAACATCACCCACGGCAGCACCGCGAGCCGGCCGCCGACCAGCCGGACCGACCACCGGACCAGCCAGTCGGTGGTGCCGTTGGCCCTGGCGATGGCGAACAGGTAGGTGACGCCCACCAGCACGACGAAGATGTCGCCGGGGAACCCGGCGAAGATCTCGTCCTCGGACAGCCCTCCGGCCAGCGTTCCCACCAGGAACGCCGCCGCGAAGGCGAGCACGCCCATGTTCACCGACAACGTCGTGGCGACGACGAAGCAGGCGACGAGCGCAAGGATCGATACGACTTCGGGCGGCACTGCCCCTCCTCGCTCAGGTCGGCCGTGCCGGGCGCTCCGCCGAGCGGGGTGATCCCGGGCACAGTGGCTCACTGGCTGAACCACTTTGCGCCGAGTCGATCGCGGCGTCAAGAGCTGATTGGCTCAGCCACTGCGCCACTGCCCCCCGGTGCTAGCCTTACTAGCGACCGATCTTCCCGGTCCGACGGAGGATTCCGACTTGTCCGAGGCCCTGCGCCCGCTGGCCCGCCCGCGGCTGTACGAGCAGGTCGTGCAGCGGCTGCGGGAGCACGTGGCCGACTCCGGGCTCGGCGCGGGCGACCGGCTGCCTCCCGAGCGCCAGCTCGCCGAGCGGCTCGGCGTCAGCCGCGCCTCGGTCAAGCAGGCCATCGTGGTGCTGGAGGTGCAGGGCCTGGTCGAGGTGCGCCACGGCGGCGGCACCTACCTGCGCCGCGGCCGCCTCGACGCCGAGCCGGTCGAGGAGCTCGTGGCCCGCAAGCGCCGCCTGCCCGACGTTCTGGAGGCGCGCGAGGCGCTGGAGACCAAGCTGGCGGAGCTGGCCGCCGAACGGCGCACCGACGAGGACCTCGCCGAGATCGACGCCGCGCTGGCCGACATGCGCGCGCAGATCGAGTCCGGCGATCGGGGCGAGGCCGGTGACCAGCGCTTCCACGCCGCCGTCACCGCCGCCGCGCACAGCTCGATGCTGGCGGAGTTCATGCGCACCATCGCGGCCGAGATCGCCGAGAGCCGCGAGGAGTCGCTGCGCCAGCCGAACCGGCCGTCCAAGTCGCTGGCGCAGCACGAGCGGATCGCCGAGGCGATCCGGGACCGGCAGCCGCGCGCGGCGGTCACCGCGATGCGACGGCACCTGCGCACGGTGAGCCGGGTCCGGCTGCTGAGCTGGGACCCTGACGCCGAGGACTGACCCACGCCGGGGCCGAGCCGCCGAACACACCCGGTAGTCTCGTGCGGCCCCTACCGCTGTCTGGAGTACGACCGATGCCTGCCCGATCCCCTCGCGACCACGGTGCATGTCGATGATCGGATGGCTGCTGGCCACCGCGGGCACCGCCGCGCTGGGCAGCGTGTTCCCCGTGGTCAACATCGAGCTCTACCTGCTGGGTGTGCTCTCCACCGTCGAAGGCCCGGTGTGGTGGGCGCTGGGACTCGCGGCCGCGGTCGGCCAGGTGGCGGGCAAGACGCTGTTCTACCTGGCGGGCAAGGGAAGCGTCACGCTCGGTGAACGGCTCGGCAGGATGACCCGGGCCAGGGCCGGCAGCCGGTGGGCCCGGTGGATGGAGCGGTTCCGGCACAAGAACGAGCAACGCCCGTGGTGGGGCCGCGGTGTGCTGTTCCTCAGCGCGATCCCGGGAATCCCGCCGTTCACCCTGATGTGCTTCGCCTCCGGCGCCGCGGGCATCCGGTTCGGCTGGTTCCTGCTGGCCGGACTGGCCGGACGGGCGGTGCACTTCCTGATCGTGGCCGGCGCCCCGGAGATCATCGGGCACCTGCCCGCGTTCGGCTGAGCTTAAACCTCCGGTGCCGCGGGGAAACCTGCTTCTGCAGACCGTGACCGTCACACCCGGGGGTTCCCCTATGGCTTCGCAGCACCGCGACAAGAACGAGCAGCTCGATCAGGTACGCCAGGACCCGCAGGGCACCCACCTCACCACCCAGCAGGGCGTCCGCGTCGACCACACCGACGACTCCCTGCAGGCGGGCGAGCGCGGCCCGACCCTCATGGAGGACTTCCACGCCAGGGAGAAGATCACCCACTTCGACCACGAGCGGATCCCGGAGCGCGTCGTGCACGCCCGCGGTGCGGGCGCCTACGGGCACTTCCAGCCCTACGACCGCAAGATGGCCGACTACACGGTGGCGCGGTTCCTGTCCGACCCCAGCCAGCGAACGCCGGTCTTCGTCCGCTTCTCCACCGTCGCCGGCTCGCGCGGCTCGGCCGACACGGTGCGCGACGTGCGCGGTTTCGCGACGAAGTTCTACACCAGCGAGGGCAACTACGACCTGGTCGGCAACAACATGCCGGTGTTCTTCATCCAGGACGGCATCAAGTTCCCCGACTTCGTGCACGCGGTGAAGCCCGAGCCCGACAACGAGATCCCGCAGGCCCAGTCGGCGCACGACACGTTCTGGGACTTCGTGTCGCTGCAACCGGAGTCGCTGCACATGGTGATGTGGCTGATGTCGGACCGGGCGCTGCCGCGCAGCTACCGGATGATGCAGGGCTTCGGGGTGCACACCTTCCGGCTGGTCAACGCCGAGGGCAAGGGCACGTTCGTGAAGTTCCACTGGAAGCCCATGCTGGGCACGCATTCGCTGGCCTGGGACGAGTGCCAGAAGGCGGCGGGCAAGGACCCCGACTTCAACCGCCGCGACCTGTGGGAGTCGATCGAGGCCGGGCAGTTCCCCGAGTGGGAGCTCGGCGTGCAGCTGGTCGAGGAGGAACGCGAGTTCGACTTCGACTTCGACCTGCTGGACCCGACCAAGATCATCCCGGAGGAGCAGGTGCCGGTGCGGCCGGTGGGCAGGCTCGTGCTCGACCGCAACCCGGACAACTTCTTCGCCGAGACCGAGCAGGTCGCCTTCCACACCGCCAACGTGGTGCCGGGCATCGACTTCACCAACGACCCGCTGCTGCAGGCGCGCAACTTCTCCTACCTGGACACCCAGCTCATCCGGCTGGGCGGCCCGAACTTCGCGCAGATCCCGGTGAACCGGCCGCTGGCCGAGGTGTCCAACAACCAGCGCGACGGCCACGGGCAGCAGAAGATCCACAGGGGACGGACCAGCTACTCGCCGAACAGCCTGGCGGGCGGCTGCCCGGTGGTCGGCGGCGGCGGTGCGTTCAGCCACTACCAGGAGAAGGTCGAAGGCCACAAGATCCGCAGGCGCAGCGAGAGCTTCCAGGACCACTACAGCCAGGCGACGCTGTTCTGGAACAGCATGGCCGCCTGGGAGAAGGAGCACATCGTCGACGCGTTCCGCTTCGAGCTCGGCAAGGTCGACCACCACCACGTGCGCGAGGCGGTGGTCGAGCAGATCAACCACATCGACCACGGCATGGCCGTCGCCGTCGCCGAAGGCATCGGTGTCAACCCGCCGGCCGACGAGGTCCGGCCCAACCACGGGATGAGCTCGCCCGCGCTCAGCCAGGCCAACGCGGTGATGGACTCGATCGCCACCCGCAAGATCGCGGTGCTGGTGGCTGACGGCGTGGACGCCACCGAGGTCGACCAGATCCGCCGCGGCCTCTCCGAGCGCGGTGCGATCCCCGAGGTCCTCGGCCCGCGCGACGGGTCGGTGCGCGGCGCCGACTCCTCCGAGGTCACAGTGGACCGCGCGATCCCGACCATGTCCTCGGTCCTTTACGACGGCGTGATCGTGCCGGGCGGCGAGGAGAGCGTGCGTGCGCTCGCCTCCGACGGCATGGCCGTGCACTTCGTCTCCGAGGCCTACAAGCACGCCAAACCGGTCGCCGCCAGCGACGCCGGGCTGGCGATGCTGCGGCGCGCCGAGGTCTCCGAAGCTCGCGAGTCCTCGGGCGACGGCGTCGTGAACGACGCGGGCGTGGTGACCGCCGCGGCGACCGGCGGGGCGCTCCCTCCGAACTTCATCGCCGAGTTCGCCTCCGTGCTGGCCAAGCACCGGATGTGGGAGCGCGACACCAGCGCCATCCCCGCCTGATCGGCACGATCCGCGGGGCGGGCGCGGCGCCGCCCGTCCCGCTACGTCCACAATGGGCGCGGGCGGCGGTCACGACACCAACGGTCCACCCGCGTTATGTCATCGACACCTGAGTTCCGTACCGTGCTTCGCCGTGAGCCTGCTACGCACCATGCCAGTCGAGGACGTGCTCAACCGCGGTCGGCAGGGCGGCCTGATCCGGCGCCTGTCCGGGGTGGACCTGGTCGGCATAGGCATCGGCATCATCATCGGGACCGGGGTGTTCACCCTCGCCGGCATCGAGGCCAAGGACCACGCCGGTCCGGCGGTCGTGCTCTCGTTCGTCATCGGCGGCGTGGTCGCGGCGCTGGCCGCCGTCTGCTACGCGGAGCTGACCTCCGCGGTGCCCACCGCCGGCAGCGCCTACACCTACGCCTACGCCACCATCGGCGAGGTCTTCGCCTGGATCATCGGGTGGGATCTGCTGCTGGAGTTCGCGCTCGGTGCGGCGGTGGTGTCGCGGAGCTGGTCGGGCTACGTCTCCAACCTGCTCGGGCTGCCGCCGGAGTACTTCGGCGAGGACGCGACGGTCAACGTGGGCGCGATGCTGATCATCGCGGTCCTGACCGTGGTCGCGGTCGCCGGCATCCGCGAGTCGGCCTGGGTGACCAACGCGCTGGTCGTGGTCAAGGTCTCGGTCTGCGTGCTGGTGGTCGTCGCCGGGCTGTTCTTCTTCCGCGGCGCCAACCTGGTGCCGTTCGTGCCGCCCGCCCAGCCCGCCGAGGGGGGCGCGAGCCTGCTGGAGCAACCGCTGGTCCAGGCGCTGCTCGGGATGGATCAGTCGGTCTACGGCTTCGGCGGGGTGCTCACCGCCGCCGCGATCGTCTTCTTCGCCTACACCGGGTTCGAGGCGCTGGCCAACCTCGGCGAGGAGACCAAGCGCCCCCGGCGCGACCTGCCGGTCGGCCTGCTCGGCAGCCTGGCGATCTGCACGCTGCTGTACGTCGCGGTCGCGCTCGTGCTCAGCGCGATGGTCCCCTACCAGCAGATCGACGAGGGCGCCCCGCTGGCGGCGGCCTTCCAGTCGGTGGGCGTTCCGTGGGTCGCCGGCCTCATCTCGCTGGGCGCCGTCACCGGGCTGACCTCGGTGATGATGGTCGAGCTGGTCACCATCGGGCGCATCGGCTTCGCGATGAGCCGGGACGGACTGCTTCCGCGCAAGCTCTCCCAGGTCCACCCGCGCTGGGGCACCCCGCACCGGATGACCATCGGCGGCGCGGTCGTGATCATGCTGCTGGCCGGCTTCGTGCCGATCTCCGAGCTCGCCGACATGGTCAGCATCGGTGCGCTGTCCGGGTTCGTCATCGTCACCCTGGCCGTGCCGGTGCTGCGCAGGCGCAGGCCGGACCTGGAGCGGCCGTTCCGGGTGCCGTTCTCGCCGTGGTTGCCGATCCTCGCCGCGGTGGCGTGCCTCTACCTGATGTCGAACCTCGACGTCATCACCTGGCTGCGCTTCGGTGCCTGGCTGGTGCTGGGCATGGCGATCTACCTGCTCTACGGCCGCCGCCACTCCGGGCTGGCCGCCGCCGCGCGGGAGTGAGCGTCAGCGCCCGCGGCGCGCGACGACCAGCCGCTCGGTGATGCCGAGGACGAGCGCGGCGGCCACGAAGCAGACCGAGACGACCAGCCCGCTGGAGATCGCCTCGTCGTAGCCGCCGGCCTCCAGGGCTCCGAAGAACAGGCCCGAAGCGGTCGCGGTGCCCAGCGCGGTGCCGATGCGCTGGGCGGTCTGCTGCACACCGGCGGCGGTGCCGCCCTGCGCGCTGTCGACCTCGCTGAGCGTGACGGTCTGGTTCGGCGAGATCACCATGCCGCTGCCCACACCGGCGACCAGCAGCGGCAGCGCGGTCACCAGCCCTGCCATCTGCCCGAAGTGCCGGCCCAGCAGCACATCGGTGGCCAGCAGCCCGGCCAGCGCACCGACCAGGCCGATGATCACCAGCGTGCGCCCCATGCGGTAGACGATGCGCCCGCTGACCGCCGACGACACCGCCGAGCCCACCGCGAACGGCGTCATGGCCAGGCCCGCCTCCAGCGGCGAGTAACCCAGCCCCCGCTGGAAGTACACCGCGAGCACGAAAAAGATGCTGGTGAACCCGCCGAAGTAGAGCAGCCCCAGCATGGTGCCGAAGGAGTAGCTGCCGATCCGGAGCAGCCGCAGGTCGACCAGCGGCGCGTAGCCGCGCACCCGGTACCAGTGCTCCCACGCCACGAACAGCGCCAGCAGCACCGGGGCGGCGGCGAGCAGGTACCACGGCGACTCCGAGTGCTCCACCAGCGGCAGCAGCAGGCACAGCAGTCCCGCGCCGAGGAGCACCACGCCCACCAGGTCGAGGTTGTGCGGGCGCTCGGTGCGGTCCTCGCGCGGTAGCACCCGCAGCGCGTACACCAGCGCGGCCGCCCCGATCGGCAAGTTCACGAAGAACACCCAGCGCCAGCCGTCCTCGTTGCCCGCGAACTGCAGGATCACCCCGCCCAGCAGCGGGCCGATCGCGGTGGACAGGCCGACCACGGCGCCGAACAGGCCGAACGCCCGTCCCCGGTCCCGGCCGTGGAAGAGCTGCTGCATCAGCCCCAGCACCTGCGGGTTGAGCATGCCGCCCGCCGCGCCCTGCAGCAGCCGGGCGATGACCAGCCACAGCGCGTTCTGCGCGAAACCCGCCAGCGCGCTGGCCACGGTGAAGGCCAGCAGCGCGATGACGAACATCCGGCCCCGCCCGCGGTCGTCGCCGAGCCGTCCGGCCGGCACGAGCACCAGGCCGAAGGTCAGCGCGTAACCGGAGACGATCCAGGCCAGTGCGATCGGCGGCGCGTCGAGGCCCTGCTGCATCGACGGCAGGGCGACGTTGACGATGCTGACGTCGAGCAACGTCATGAAACCTGCGACCAGGCAGATCGCCAGGGCGTGCCACCTGCGGTCCCGCGCCTGCTCGGTCACCGCGCCGGCCGGTCCGGTCTCCGCCACGTCCGCTCCCGTGTCCTCGCAGTTCGCCGCGCCAAGCTCAGCACGGCTGCTCTAGGCTCGCATGGCTGCGATGGTCACCGGCGCCCGCCCACGCGTTGCGAACCGACTGACTTATCAGTTCATAACGGGCCGCGGCCGACGCACCTGAGGTCCTCGATAGACAGACCAACTCCACAGTTCAGAGCGCTTGCGTATCCGTACTTCCGGCTACGCGCCAGATCGCAACCAAATCGCCTTATTGCGATTCTCGCAATGCGCTGCTAGCGTTGCGCCCGTGCAGGACACGACGGCGGAGCTACGCCAGCGGGTGCGGGACGTGTCGCGCCGGTACCCGGGGAGCCAACGCGCCTTCGCCGAGCAGATCGGCCTGGACGCCACCAAGCTCTCCAAGTCGCTGACCGGGACCAGGCGCTTCACCCCGGCCGAGCTGACCAGGATCGCCGAGGTCACCGGCGTCACGGTGAACTGGCTGCTCAACGGCGGCGACGACGCGGAGACCGCGGTGGCCGTGCCCCGTCGCTCGGCGCGCTCCGAGCAGGGGCGCGGCGGCTCCGGCGACGCCGGCCGCTACCAGCAGATCCTCGACGCCGCGTGGCACCTGATCGCCGAGCGCGGCTACCACTCGGTGCGGGTCTCCGACGTCGCCCAGGCGTGCGGGACCAGCGCGGCGACCATCCACTACTACTTCCCCGGCCGGCGGGACCTGCTCATCGAGACGCTGCGCTACTCGGTGAAGCTGGCCTTCGACCGCCAGGTCGCCGAACTGCACAGCATCTCCGACGCCCACGAGCGGCTGCTGCGGCTGGTGGAGCTGCAACTGCCCACCGAGGGGCTGCTCAGGTCGGAGTGGTCGATCTGGCTGCAGGTCTGGAACGAGAGCGCACTCGACCCGGACCTGCAGGTGCTGCACAGCGACTCCTACACCCGCTGGCACGACACCATCGCCCGCACCATCCGGCAGGGCCAGCAGCAGGGCGTGTTCACCGACCGGGACGCCGAGGAGCTGACGGTCACGCTGACCGCGCTCATCGACGGCCTGGGCGTCCAGGTGCTCGCCGGCAGGCCGGGCCGCACCGTGCGGCGGATGCGCCAGGTGCTCCGCGACTTCGTCGAGCGCGAGATCGTGCGGCACTGACCGCCGACGCCCGTCCAACCAACCACATCGGACCGCGAAGCACCGGCACGTCCCGGTGCCGATGAGGAGTACCCGCATGAACAACGAAGTGATCATCACCGCTGCCCTGACCGGTGCCGGCGACACCGTCGGCAAGAGCGAGCACGTGCCGGTCACCCCCGAGCAGATCGCGACCTCCGCGGTCGACGCCGCCAACGCGGGAGCCGCCGTCGTGCACATCCACGTGCGCAACGTCGAGACCGGCCAGGGCTCCCGCGAGGTGTCGCTGTACCGCGAGGTCGTCGAGCGGATCAAGGACACCGGGGTGGACGTCGTCATCAACCTCACCGCGGGCATGGGCGGCGACCTGGTCATCGACCAGGAGGACCCGCTCAAGCCGGTGGACGGCACCGACCTGGTCAACGGCCTGGACCGGCTGCCCCACGTCGAGGAACTGCTGCCCGACATCTGCACGATGGACTGCGGCTCGCTGAACTTCGGCGAGGGCAGCCAGCTCTACATCAGCACACCGGACATGCTGCGGGCCGGCGCCAAGCGCATCCAGGAGCTCGGCGTGAAGCCCGAGATGGAGATCTTCGACACCGGTCAGCTGTGGTTCGCCACCAAGCTGATCGAGGAGGGCCTCATCGACGCGCCGCCGCTCTTCCAGCTCTGCATGGGAATTCCCTACGGCGCACCGGCGGACCCCGGCGTGCTGCAGGCGATGGTGAACATGCTGCCCGAGGGCGCCAACTGGGCGAGCTTCGCCATCGGCCGCAACCAGATGCCGTGGGTGGCGCAGTCGGCGTTGCTCGGCGGGCAGGTCCGGGTCGGGCTGGAGGACAACCTGTACCTGAGCAAGGGCGTCAAGGCCACCAACGCCCAGCTCGTCGAGCGCGCGGTCACGCTGCTGGAGTCCATGGGCTCGCGCATCGCCACCCCGGACCAGGCGCGCGCCAAGCTCGGCCTCCGGAAGCGCTGAGCCCCTCGGCGCAGCGCGAACACCGCGTCCCGCAACGACTTCCCCGCTCCGAAAGGCCAACACTTGAACCACAACACCGTCTCCCCCGCCGAGGTGCGCCGCGTCGCCTGCATCGGCGCCGGGGTCATCGGTGGCGGCTGGGTCGCGCACTTCCTGGCGCGCGGCTACCACGTCACCGCGTGGGACCCGGCCGACGACGCCGAAGCCAGGCTGCGCAGGCTCGTCGACGCGGCGTGGCCCGCGCTCACCGAGCTCGGGCTCGCCGCCGGCGCGTCCCGCGACAACCTCACGATCGCCCCGACGCTGGAGGCCGCGGTCTCCGACGCCGAGTTCGTGCAGGAGAGCGCGCCCGAGGACCTGGCGCTCAAGCAGGACCTGCTGGCCCGCATCGACGCGGCCGCCCCGGCCGGCGTCGTCGTCTCGTCGTCGACCTCCGGCTACGGGATGACCGAGATGCAGGCGCAGTGCGCGACACCGCAGCGGCTGGTGGTCGGCCACCCGTTCAACCCGCCGTACCTCATCCCGCTGGTCGAGGTCGTCGGTGGTGAGCGGACCGAGCGCTGGGCCGTCGAGTGGGCCTCGGAGTTCTTCGAGGTCGCCGGCAAGTCGGTGATCACGATGGACCGCGAGGTGCCGGGCTTCATCGCCAACCGGCTGCAGGAGGCGATCTGGCGGGAGGCGCTGCACATGGTCGCCAACGGGGAGGCGACCGTCGAGCAGATCGACGCGTCGATCACCGAGGGTCCCGGGCTGCGGTGGCCGCTGCTGGGCCCGTGCCTGACCTTCCACCTCGCCGGCGGCGAGGGCGGGATGGCCCACATG
This sequence comes from Saccharopolyspora erythraea NRRL 2338, assembly GCF_000062885.1. Lineage (NCBI taxonomy): Bacteria > Bacillati > Actinomycetota > Actinomycetes > Pseudonocardiales > Pseudonocardiaceae > Saccharopolyspora > Saccharopolyspora erythraea. The sequence goes on from NC_009142.1 coordinate 4,234,263, forward strand.
CTCGACCACTTCGGTCCGTCGCTGAAGTCGCCGTGGACGCGGCTGGAAGCCCCGGAGCTGACCGAGGAACTGCGCGACCGGATGGTCAAGGGCTGTGAGGAGGCCGCGGACGGCCGCAGCATCGCCGAGCTGGTCGCCGAGCGCGACCGCGCCGTGATCGCGGTCATGAGGGCGGTCGAGAACGTGCGGAAGGGCGGGTCATGAGCGGTCTGGTGAAGTTCCGGCAGCGGGTCCGCCCGGAGTGGATCGACTACAACGGCCACCTCAGCGAGGCCTACTACGTCCTGGTGTTCGGGTTCGCCACCGACGCGGTGATGGACCAGCTCGGACTCGACGAGACCTACCGCACCGAGACGGGGTGCTCCCTCTACACCGTCGAGGCGCACGTCCGGTACCTGCGCGAGGTGCCGCCCGACTCCGAGCTGGTGGTCACCACGCGGATCGTCGGTGGCGGCCCCAAGAAGCTGCGGCTGTGCCACGAGATGGTCGTCGAAGGCGTGCTCGTCTCCACCGAGGAGATCCTCGCGCTGCACGTCGACAGCGCTCGGGGACGGTCGGCGCCCTTCCCCGAGAAGGTCGCCGCGCGCATCGCGGAGCTGACCGAGGAGCCGCCGGAGTACGCGGGCCGGGCGATCGGCTGAGGAGCCCGACCTCGGTCTGGCCCCGGCTCGGATGCCGGATCTCTCCCGGTGGTCGCGGTCACCGCACCGACCGCGACCACCGGGCCCGCGGGAACCGCTCCACGAGCCACCGGATCGGACCTGTCCACGACGGCCGTCCGGGAGGATCGCCCACGGTCCTTGAGGCGGCCCGTCCTCCTCGGTAGCTTGCCAGCAACCCCCGCGGAGGTGATCGAGTGACGCAAGATCCCCAACCCGCCGACGAGGTGCTGGCGGAGGTGCGCGACGACGGCGTGCTCCTGCTGACGCTCAACCGGCCGGACCGGCTCAACGCGTGGACCCGGACCATGCAGCGGCGCTACTTCGACCTGCTGGAGGAAGCCGACCGGGACCCACGGGTCCGCGTCGTCGTCGTGACCGGCGCCGGACGCGGCTTCTGCGCGGGCGCCGACATGGCCGCGCTCTCCGAAGTGGGCCCCGAGGACTTCGACCCCGACGAGCGCCCGCTGTCGCTGGCGACCCGCATGCGTAAGCCGGTCATCGCCGCGATCAACGGCCCCGTGGCGGGTGTCGGCCTGGTGGTGGCGCTGTTCACCGACGTCCGGTTCGCCGCGTCCGAGGCCAAGTTCACCACCGCGTTCAGCAAGCGCGGGCTCATCGCCGAGTACGGCATCGCGTGGCTGCTGCCCAAGCTCGTCGGCGTCGGCAAGGCGCTCGACCTGCTGCTGTCGGCGCGGACCCTGCTGGGCACCGAGGCCGGCGAGCTCGGTCTGGTCGACCGCGTCGTGCCCGGCGACCAGGTGCTCGGCAGCGCCCTCGCCTACGCCCGCACCCTGGCCACCGAGTGCTCCCCCGCGTCGATGGCCGAGATCAAGCAGCAGGTCTACACCGGTCTGGACAGCGGCCTGGAGACCGCGACCGCCGACGCCACCGAACGCATGATCGCGGCGTTCCGCCGGCCGGACGTCAAGGAAGGCATCCACAGCTACCTCGAACGCCGCGCCCCGCGCTTCCCTCCCCTGGACGGATCACCGGGCGCGTAGCGGCAGCGGAGTCGATACGGTGGCAGTTGGCCGGCCAGTACCCGACCGTGGAGGAAGCATGGATCCCGAGACCCCCGAAGCCGACGCCGCCGAGCAGGCGCGCGAGACCGTCATCCCAGGCGAGGACGAAGAGGCCGAACCGGTCGGTGAGCTGTCGCCGGAGGTCGACCCGGCCGACCTCGCCGAGCAGAACCGCCCGGTGCCCGCCGACGACGACGGCTACGAGGAGCCCTGATCACTCTGGGGGCAGGACCCGGCCGGGGTTGAGGATGCCGCGCGGATCGAGCGTCCGCTTGATCGCGCGCTGCGCCCACAACGCCGCCGGGTCCAGCTCCCGGCCGAGCCAGTGGCGCTTGAGGTGGCCGACGCCGTGCTCACCGGTGATCGTGCCGCCCAGCTCCAGGCCAAGCGCCATGATCGCGTCGAACGCCTGCTCGGCGCGGACGGTCTCGTCAGGGTCCTCGGCGTCGAACACGACCACAGGGTGCATGTTGCCGTCCCCGGCGTGACCCGCGCACAGGACCTGCACCCGGTACTGCTCGGCCAGCCGGTGCAGCCCCTCGACCAGGTCGACCAGGTGCCTGCGGGGCACGCACACGTCGTCGATGAGCTGCGAGCCGAGGTGCTCGTGGGCGTCACCGACCAGCCGCCTGGCCTGCATCAGCATCTCGCCCTCGGCCGGGTCGTCGGCGACCACGACGTCGGAGGCGCCGAAGCCGCGCGCCACCCGTTCGAACGCCTCGAGGTCGGCCCTGGCCGACTCGCCGCTGTCGGACTGCGCGATGAGCATCGACCCCATGTCGCTGGGAAAGCCCAGGTCGGCGATGCGCGAGACGGCGTCCACGGTGGGCCGGTCCATGAACTCCAGCACCGACGGCCGGTAGCCCTCGCCGAGGTAGCCCGCCACCGTCCGGCAGGCGTCGGCGATGGCCGGGAAGAACGCGACCGCGGTCAGCGGGCGTGCCGAGGCCGACCTCAGCGCCACGGTGATCTCGGTGATGACCCCGAGCGTGCCCTCCGAGCCCACCATCAGGCTCGTCAGGTCGTAGCCCGCGACGCCCTTGGCGGTGCGGCGCCCGGTGCGCATCACCCGGCCGTCGGCGAGCACCACCTCCAGACCGCGCACGAAGTCGCCGGTCACGCCGTACTTGACGCAGCACATGCCCCCCGCGTTGGTGGCCACGTTGCCGCCGATGGTGGAGATGCCGCGCGAGCCCGGGTCCGGCGGGTAGAACAGCCCCTGCTCGGCCACCGCGGCGGCCAGCACGCCGTTGATCACGCCCGGCTGCACCACCGCGACCTGCTCGGCCGCGTCGACCTGCACGATGCGGTCCATCCTGTCCAGCGACAGCAGCACGCAGCCGTCGGAGGCGTTGGCCGCACCGGACAGCCCGGAGCGGGCACCCTGCGGGACCACCGGCACCCGGTTCTCGTGCGCCCACCGCAGCGTCGCGGCGACGTCGCCGGTCGAGCGCGCGCGGACCAGCACCGACGGCGTCCCGGACGGGCAGAACGTCGCCCGGTCGCGGCGGTGGGCCTCCAGCACGTCGGGGTCGACGATCACGCTGCCCGGGGGCAGCATCGCTTCCAGCGGGTGTGCGGTGTCCGTGGTGGTCATCGGTCGGGGTTCTCCGGCTTCCCTCAGGCGGTGGTTTGGTCGAACCTATCCCGTCACGTCGCGTTTTCATACCCCTTAGCAGGGCTCAGGAAGCCCGCTGCGCTCCCGCGCCGGACCCGCGCAGCGGCCCTCGCCCCGACCCGCGATCTACCTGTGGAAACGGGCTTTTTACCGGAAACGATTGCACGTTTCGAGGAAACCGTCCGAACGGGTCCCGACACGCGCGGCCAATCCCGAATCGAGACCATTGCGGTTCACCCGCACATGAGGTAATAGGCCCCGACTCGGGGTCTCGCCGGCACCACCGGATACGCGCCGCGACCGCAACCCGATATCAAGCGTCCCGACATCCACCGTTCAACTCGCACCGCACCTCCGATCGCCGAGCGAGAACCGAATTGTCCGCTCCCGGAGATGCGAGAAATGTTTCGTTGCGTGACCAACCACCATTCCGGTTGGGCGCATCGGGTGAATCCCGCGGTCAGCCCGGCCACAACCCGCACAACGACGCGAATCCCTCCCGCCAGCTCGGCCACGCCGGACGCCACCCCAGCGTCTCCCGCAGCCGGAAGTTGGTCGCGCCGCGCTGCTCGGTGAGCTGGTGCACCGTGAGCCAGTCGAGCTGCGTGCGCGCCTGGTCCAGGGTCAGCGACACCGGCGCCGGACCGCCCACGATCCGGGCGTAGGCGGGCAGCCACTCCATGCTCTCTGCGGGCTCGTTGTCGACCACGTTGTAGGCACCGGGATCACCACCGGTGAGCATTTCGAGCACCACGCCGGCCGCGTCCTCGGTGTGGGTGAACGATGTCAGTCCCACACCGTCGTCGACCAGCGGCAACGCGCTGCCGCGCACCTTCTCGTGGATGGTGCCGCCCGGCGCGTACCAGGTGCGGGGACCGTAGAGCGCGCCGTATCGCAGGGCGATGCCCTCGATGTTCGGGCAGGTCAGAACCGCGTCCTCCATCGCCGCGACCGCGCGGACCGCCTCGCCCCAGCGCCCGGGCGCCTCCGTCCACAGCGGAGCCTCCTCGTCCAGCACGTCGTGTCCGTGCGGGCAGTAGGCGGCGGCCATGCTCTGGATGATGATGCGCCGTGCACCCGCGGAAACGGCGGCGCTGACGAGGTTGCGAGTCCCGGCGTCGCGCAGACGGGAGGTGCGGTGCAGGGCCACGTCGAAGTCGGGGTGGCGGAACGCCGTCACCTGGCAGACCACCACGTCCGGGGCGGATTCCTGCACCACCCGGCGCAGCCGCCGAGGATCCATCACGTCGGCCACCGCGACCGCGTCGACCAGGTCGCCGCCCTCGAGCCTGCCCGCCTGGCGGACCAGCGCGGTCACGTGGTGACCGCGCTCCCGCAACCGCGGCAGCAGCGCTCTTCCCACGACACCGGTGGCACCGGCCACGAACACACGCAGGGGCACAGGAACCTCGGACATCGGAGCGGACAACGGCAACCAGCAAGACTACCGGCGCCATGCGCACCACATCGGGTGAACCTCGGAGGTCGTGCGAGCCTCCGTCGCGGCGCCGCGGCACGACTGGGCCCACGGGGCATGGTCCGGACAGGACACCGCCCCTGGCCTGGGCAGGAGCCGGGCTTCGCCCTAGGGACCAGCACGACGGCAGGCCCGCACCGCCGTGCGGTGCGGGCCTGCCGGACTGTCTCAGGCGATCTCAGATCGTGCGGATCTGCGCGGCCTGCGGCCCCTTCGGGCCCTGGGCGATCTCGAACTCCACCCGCTGGTTCTCGTCCAGCGTGCGGAAACCGGTGGCGTCAATCGCCGAGTAGTGGGCGAACACGTCGGCGCCGCCCCCGTCGGGGGTGATGAAGCCGAATCCCTTTTCAGCGTTGAACCACTTGACGGTACCGGTAGCCATTCTCTGTCTCCTACTTCTAATGGCCAGGGTCAACACTTCGTAGACCCCAAGTCGCCGAGATGATCACCCGGGCCGGAAACGGCCTCCGGCACAACAAAGTGCCTGCGTCACATTGTTTCGCAGGCACTTTCGAGTACTTCTGGGAACCAAAACTGCAACTGCGACCACGCTAGCACTCCCGACGCGGGTTGTCACACACTCATCACCCGAAGTCGTGGCCGCCGCGCCGGGTTGTAACGCCCGGCCAATTCCCGCCGACTTCCCCTGGAAGTACAACGGGTGCGCCCGGCAGGCACCTGGGCCGGCCGGGCGCACCCGTGCGCTTGCGCCACCCGCGACGCGGCGGACCGGTCAGGGAATGCTGACCAGCAGCCGCCCCTCGGCCTCGGCGACCCGGTTCTGCTCGGTCTGCCAGTCGGCCAGCTCCAGCGCCGCGGCCCGCGGGGTCGTGCCGTCGGCGTCCCAGGCCGCCAGCAGCGGCGGGATCTTGGCCAGCATCTCCTCGCGCAGCACGCTGAACGACAGCACCGGGTCGGCGTCGACCCTGCCCAGCAGCAGCCACCAGGCCCAGGCGACCGCCCCGGAGTTGGCCACGAAGTCCGGGATCACCGGGATGCCCCGGGCCGCCAGCAGCTCCTCGGCCTCCGGCGTCACCGGCGTGTTGGCCGCCTCGATGACCACCTTCGCCGAGACCTCGGGCACCTGGAGCGGCGTGATCGCGTACGACACCGCCGCCGGGATCAGCACGTCGACGTCGGCGGTCAGGACCGCCTCGCGCGGCAGCCGCTGCACGTCGGCGGGAACCTGGTCGCGGTCGATCTCGCCGAAGCGGTCGCGCATCTCCAGCAGCGCGGGGATGTCCAGGCCGTCCGGGTGGTGGAGCGCGCCCGCGGCGTCGGCGACCGTGACGACCTTCAGCCCCGCCTCGTGCAGGTACCAGGCGGCGCCGCCGCCCATCGTGCCCACGCCCTGCACCGCGACGGTTGTCTCGGCGCTGTCCCAGCCCCGGGCCTGCACGACGCCCAGGCAGCTCTGCGCCACGCCGTATCCGCCGACGACGTCGCCCAGCAGCAGCCCGCCCGGCACCGGGGCGTTGAGCCCGGCGCGGATCCGGCGCAGGGTGTGCCCGACGTCGGGGGCGCGGCGGATGGCCGCGTGGTAGGACTGCTGCAGCCCCACCTCGGCGAAGACCTCGTCGATGAGGTGCTGCGGAACCCCTAGGTCCTCGGCGGTGACCCAGTGCGCGTCGATCCACGGCCGCATCGCCTCGACGAACCGGCGCAGCACGCCGCGCGCTTCGGGATCCTTGGGGTCGCAGTCGATGCCGCCCTTGGCGCCACCGACCGGCAGGTTGAACACCGCAGTCTTGCGGGCCATGCCGCGCGCGAGGTCCTCGACCTCCGACATCGTGCAGCCGGCGCGCATCCGGGTCCCGCCGGTGGCAAGGCCGGACACCAGGCTGTGCACGACCAGGAATCCACGCTTGCCCGTCACCGGGTCGGTCCACGTCACCTTCATCAGCGGGGCGCAGTCGACGAGTGCCACCAGCCGAACCTCCTCTCAATTCGCAGTGCATGACGACGGGCACCGGGAGGTGCCCGCTTGGGTGCCGATCGATGGGGCGTGCCTTGAACCCGGCCGGAAGATCACCGCCGGTCACACGCGCTGCGCTGTGGGCCCTCGCCGCCCGGACGGGCGGCGGGCGTCACGAATGTCGCAGCCAGAGCGAGGAAGAAGACAACCAACGCACGGGACGCGGGTGGCCGTACTCGTTGAGCTGCATGGTCACCTCCGCGTCGGAGTTGGCGATGTGACGAAGCTAAACCCCGCCTGGATTTATTGTCAACAATCGTGCTATCCGACATTCGAAGCGTCATCAGGAATTCACAGCCGCAAGCCTTTCTCCTTCCAGTAGCAGCGCTGTGACCTGCGGTTTCACCCCGGTGGAGCAGTGCGGCAACTGGCCCTGACACGTCACTCGGAAGGGGGCTTAAGCTTCTGCACGCGGCGGTGGCCGCCCCCGCGGGGACAAGGGATCGGCCGATCCGGCGAACCGGCGCCGCGCGCCCGGACCGCCCGCTCGGGCGCGCGGACGGCACATCGGGACTTGCGTGAAACGGCTCCCGCGGTCGGAGTCGCACTGGGAGGATGCAGGCATGAGCCAACCGGGACCCAACAACCCGCCGGGTGCACTGGACGAGGCGGCGCAGCAGCAGCTCATCCAGGAGATCGGCCGGGTGATCGTGCGCGCCCTCCCGCCGGGCTGGCAGGAAGCCACCGTCGAGTACCGCGCGATCGGTCCGCACAGCGAACTCGTGGCGCAGCTGCTGGCGCCCAACGGCACCGTCGTGCCGATCGCCGCCCCGTCCGACGCCACCGAGCTCTTCACCCGGCTGCGCCACGGCATGTACCGGCCCGAGCGCGGTACCTGGATCAGCGCGCAGTACCGGCTGCAGCGGCCGGGCAGCTACAGCGTCGACTTCAACGGCGACTTCGAGCCGGCCTGGCGCGCCGCGCCGGACGGCGAGGCCCACGCCGACGAGCTCCGCCGCTACCCCCGGGCCGCGGCCAACATCCCGGCCTGGCTGGCCCGGGCCGCTGGCGCTCCCGCCGCGGACCCCGCCCTGCGCACCGCGGAGGTCTTCGACGGCAACGGCCGTCCGATCACCGAGCGCCCCTCGGTCGGCCCGGAGGACCACGAGCAGGTGCTGGCCTACCTCGAACGCGCGCCGATCGTGCTGGCCGCCCGCAGCTACGACGCCGACAAGCTCGACCCGGAGCGCGGCCCCGCCGTCCCGCTGACCTTCCACACCGACGGGCGCTGGATCTGGCCCGGCGCGGCCGGCTACTACCTGCGCGCGCACGGCGTCGCCCCCGAGCCCGACCTGCTCGCCCACATCCGCGGTGCCGGCTTCCGGCTGCCCGAGGTCGACGAGCGGACCCGCGAGCTGGCGGTCGCGCTGATCACCGGCGAGGCCCAGGGCTGATCCGCCGGTCCGCACCGGCTGCGGCTGCCACAATGACCGCGGACGTGGGAGACGGACATGCGCAACGGTCCATCGCGGAGTGGTGACGGCGGGCCCGCGGAGCTGGCCTTCGTCGGCGGCCCGGTGGCCACAATGGACTCCGCCCGGTCCGCCACCGACGCGGTCGCGGTGCGCGGCGGACGGATCGTGGCGCTCGGCGGGCCGGACGTGCGCTCCCGCATCACGCCTTCCACCGAGGTCGTCGACCTGCGCGGGCGGCTGCTGCTGCCGGGGTTCCACGACGCGCACGTGCACCCGGTCTACGGCGGCCTCCAACGGCTGCGCTGCGATCTGACCGACAGCGCCGACGCGCAGGACTGCCTGCGGCGCATCGGGGAGTACGCGCGGTCGCGCCCCGACACCGAGTGGGTGCTGGGTGGCGGCTGGGACATGGGGCAGTTCCCCGGCGGCACGCCCTCGCGCGAGGCGCTGGACGCGGTGACCGGGGATCGTCCGGCCTACCTGATCAACCGCGACCACCACGGCGCCTGGGTGAACAGCGCGGCGCTGCGGCTGGCCGGCGTCGACCGCGACACGCCGGATCCGCCGGACGGCCGGGTGGAACGCGACCGCGACGGCGGTCCGGCCGGGACGTTGCACGAAGGTGCCACGGCGCTGGTCTCCCGCGTCGTGCCCGCGACCACCGAGCAGCAGTACCGGGAGGGCTTGCTCGAAGGGCAGCGGGTTCTGCACTCGCTCGGCGTGACGAGCTGGCACGACGCCATCATCGGCCCCTACCTAGGCTACGCCGACACGCTCGGGACCTACGTGGACCTGGACCGGCGGGGCCTGCTCACCGGCCGCGTCCGCGGCGCGCTTTGGTGGGACCGCGAGCGCGACGAGTCGCAGATCCCAGAGCTGCTCGCGCGGCGGGAACAGGCGCGCGGCGAGCGCTTCCGGGCCGAGACGGTCAAGATCATGCAGGACGGTGTCTGCGAGAACCTGACCGCCGCGATGCTGCTGCCCTACGTCGGCGGCCACGGCAGCGGACTTTCCTACCTGACGCGGGAAGCGCTGTCGCGCGCCGTGCGGCTGCTCGACGCCGAGGGTTTCCAGCTGCACTTCCACGCGGTCGGCGACCGGGCCATCCGCGACACGCTCGACGCGGTGGAGGCGGCGCGGGCCGCCAACGGCATGAACGACCTGCGCCACCAGATCGCGCACGTGCAGGTGGTGCAGCCGAGCGACGTGCCGCGCTTCCACGAGCTCGGCGTGGCCGCCACGATCCAGGCGATGTGGGCGGTCAACGACGCGGCGATGACCGAGCTGACGGTGCCGCACCTGGGGCACCGCCGCGCGGGATGGCAGTACCCGTTCCGGTCGCTGCGCGCCGCGGGTGCCGTGCTCGCCGCGGGCAGCGACTGGCCGGTGTCGGACGCCTCGCCCATGCGTGCGGTGCACGTCGCGGTCAACCGCCGCGAGCCCGGTGACGACGACCCGTTCCTGCCCGAGCAGGGGCTGGACCTGGTCGACGCGCTGGCCGCCTACACCGCGGGCAGCGCGTGGGTGAACCACGTCGAGCACGAGGTCGGCACGATCGAGCTCGGCAAGGCGGCGGATCTGGTGGTGCTCGAGGGCGACCCGTTCTCCCTGCCCGCGAACGAGATCGGGCTGTGCGGCGTCGACATGACCGTTGTGGACGGTCGCATCGTCTGAGCGCCCTTGGTTCCCCCATGACCGGTGTCCGCCCGGCGGCGGGAACGCCGGTCCGTGGCAGGATCGGCCGCGTGTGGTACTTGGACGAGCAGTCACCGCAGCGGTTGCGGCAGTACGTGGGATCGCCGGCCCAGGTGGCCGGCATCGACCGGTTCTGCGAGGAGGACGGACCGGCCAGGGGCGCCCGCCGGTTCCAGGTGCGCACCGGGTCGGGGCTGGTGTTCGACGTGCTGCCGGACCGCGGCCTCGACCTCGGGGCGGCGAGCTTCCGGGGTGTGCCGCTGGCCTGGATCTCCCCCGCCGGGCACGTCGGACCCGGGCACGTCGAGCACGAGGGCACGGGCTGGCAACGCACTTTCGGCGGAGGGCTGCTCACCACCTGCGGCCTCGACCAGTTCGGCGCGCCCGCCACCGACGAGGGCCAGGAGTTCGGGCTGCACGGCAGGGCGAGCGGACTCGCCGCCCAGCAGGTCAACACCGTGGCCGACGGGCGGCTGGAGGTCACCGGCAGGCTCCGGCAGACGCGGTTGTTCGGCGAGAACATCGTGCTGGACCGCGCCATCACCACCGAACTGGGCTCGCGCGCGGTCACCGTCACCGACACCGTGACCAACGAGGGCTTCGAGCCGCAGCCGCACATGGTGCTCTACCACATGAACCTCGGCTGGCCGCTGCTCGACAGCGGCAGCGTCCTGCGCGTCCCCGGGGCCGAACCCGTCGCGCGCGACGCCGAAGCCGAGCGCGGGCTCGGCTCCTGGGACACCTTCACCGCGCCCAGCCCGGGTTTCGCCGAACAGGTCTTCCGCCACGACTTCGCCGAGCCCGGACCGGCCGAGGCGCGGCTGCTCAACCCGGATCTGGGGCTGTCGCTGGCCATCCGCTTCGACACCAGGCGGCTTCCCGGGCTGTTCCAGTGGAAGATGCTCGGTGCAGGCACCTACGTGCTCGGCATCGAGCCCGCCAACTGCCGGGTGATCGGCGGCCGCGCCGCCGCCCGCGCCGCGGGCGAGCTTCCGGTGCTGGAGCCGGGCGAGTCGCGGTCCTACGCCGTCGAGGTCGAGGTGGCCGAGGCCTGATCAGTCCAGCGCCTCGTAGACGCTGAGCCCGAGACCGGCGATGCGGGCCGCGCCCGCGCGGTGGTCGGCCAGCTCGTCGACGAGCACCGCCACCACCGCGCGCGGGCGCTCGTGGTCGCCGATCAGCGCGACGTCGTGGCGGGAACCGTCGATCTCGCCGGTCTTGTTCCAGCACCGCGCGCCTTCCGGCAGCAGCGCGGGCAGGCGGTCCCGGACCTGCTGCCGCGACAGCACCCACAACGCGTGCTGGGTGAGCCGCGGCGGAAGAACCGTTCCCCTGGCGAGGGAGTCGAGGATGCGGGCCTGGTCCAGCGCGCAGGTGGTGTTGCGGCCGGGGTCCTGCACCCGCATGAGCAGCCGCTGGACCTGCGTGCCCTCGCAGCCGAGCTCCGCGGCCAGCTCGCCGACCGCCTCGAAGCCGACCGCCTCGATCACAGCGTTGGTGGCCGTGTTGTCGCTTATGGAGATCATCAGGGTGATGGCATCGGCCAGCTCGAGGCACCGCAGGCCCGGCAGGTCCTTGAGCACCCCGGCGCCGCCGACCCGCTCGTCGGGGAACCGCACCTCGGTGTCCAGCGCGAGGCCGCCGCGCTGGACCTCCCGCAGGGCGGTGAGCATCACCAGGACCTTGATCGTGCTGGCCGGGTGCACCACCCGCCGAGCGCCGAACAGGACCGGTTCCCGCTCGTCGAGGTCCCATGCGGCGAACCCGACCCGGCCGGGGAAGTCCGCCCAGCCCGGCTCGAGCGCCTCGCGCAAGCGATCGGCGAATCCCACGCTCTCCTCCTCCAGCGGCGCCAGGCGCCCATGATCGCCCATGCGCGCCGCCGGCTCACCTCCGGCCGGGCAGCTCGGACAGGTCGACCGAACCGCCGGGCATCACCCTGCGCGTGTTGCGGTAGCCGTAGAGGGCGTAGACGACCAGGCCGAGCACCAGCCACATGCCCAGCCGCAGCCAGGTCTCCCCCGACAGGAACGACATCAGCCAGGCGGAGAACAGCACGCCGAGTACGGGCACGACGGGCATGCCGGGGCAGCGGAAACCGCGCGGCAGGTCGGGACGCCGGTAGCGCAGCACGACCACCGCGGCGCACACGAGCACGAAGGCGAACAGGACGCCGATGTTGGTCAGCTCCGCGGCCTCCTCCACCGGCAGCAGCCCGGCCAGCACCGCCGAGACGACGCCGAGGATCCACGTCGCCCGGTGCGGAACCCGGCGCACCGGGTGCAGTTCGCCGAACCACTTCGGCATGAGCCCGTCGCGGCTGAGCGCGTACCACAGCCGGGACGCCCCCATCATGAACGAGAAGCTGACGGTCACGATGCCCAGCACCGCGCCGACGGCGATCACCACCGCCACGCCCTGCAAGCCGACACTGCTGAACGCGCTGGAGAAACCGCTGTCGGGGTCGACCTGGGTGTAGTGCACCATCCCGGTGAGCACGACGCAGGCGAGCACGTAGAGCACCATCGAGATGGCCAGCGACAGCACCATCGCCTTGGGCAGCAGCCTGCGCGCGTCGACCGACTCCTCGGCGGCCGTGCTCAGCGCGTCGTAGCCGAAGACCGCGAAGAACACCGTCGCCGCACCGGTCACCGCCCCGCCCCAGCCGAAGGGCGCGAACGGCTCCAGGTTACCGAAGTCCACTCTGGACAGACCGACCACGACCACCAGCAGCACCACCGCGATCTTGACCGCGGTCAGCACCACGTCGACCCGCGCGGAGGTCCTGGTGCCCCGGTTGAGCAGCCACGCCACGCCGAGGCAGATCAGCATCGCGATCAGGTCCACGCGGTGGCCCTCACCGGTGCCCGGCGCTCCCTGCATCCACAGCGGCAGGTCCACGCCCACCACCTCCAGCAGGTAGCCGACGTAGCCCGACATGCCGATCGACACCGTCGCGACGATCGCGGTGTACTCCAGCAGCAGGTCCCAGCCGATGATCCAGCCGACCACCTCGCCCAGCACCGCCGCGGCGTAGGTGTAGGACGACCCGGCGCGGGGCACCATGCCGGCGAACTCGGCGTAGGCGAAGGCCGCGCACAGCGACGCCGCGCCCGCGATGAGGAACGAGACCAGCACCGCGGGCCCCGCGATGTCCCTGGCGACCGCGCCCGCGAGGCTGAAGATGCCGGCGCCGATGATCGCGCCGACGCCGATCATCGTCAGCTGCGGCAGGCCGAGGACCCGCACCATGCGTCGTTCGGACTCGGTTTCCGGACGGGGCACCGTGCGGCGGAACACCCCGTTCGGCCCGGTGCCGAACAGGGAACCGCCGGATGCCACGGGATTCTCACGCAACTGCAACCTCCGACTGGCCGGCGCGGATCGCGCTGCCTGCGCTCGAGTGGGATCACGCCGACCCGGTTGCGGGCATGTTCATCCATGGCGGCCGTCCGGAAAACCCCGCGAGCATGCGGAACGCTCATGCTGAGCACCAGCCCCGCCGGGACTGACCGCGCCGCGCCGGACTCACCGCGGTGGACTCACAGCGTGCCGAGCACCGCGTGCGCCGCCGCCGCGTCCTGCACGCCGAGGCCGACGCTGTTGAAGAACACCACCTGGTCGTCGCGGGTGCGCCCGGGTGCGCGACCGAGCAGCACCTCGCCCAGCGACCGCAACCCGTCCCGGGTGATGTCGCCCCGCTCCAGGGCGTGCACGACGGGGCCCGCGTGCGACGCGGCGGTCGCGACGTCGTCGACCACGACCGCGCCGGCGCGCCGGACGAGCAGCTCGTCCACCTCGCGGCGGTGCGGTTCGAAGCTGCCGACGCTGAGCACGGTCGCCCCCGCCTCGATCCGGTCGGTCGGCACGACCGGCTGCGCCGAGAGCGTGCAGGTGACCACGACGGGCGCCGAGCGGACGGCTTCGGCCGCGCTGCCGACGGCCCGCACCGCCAGCCCCAGCTCGGCCGAAAGCTCGGCCGCCGCCGACTCCCGTCGCCGCGGGTCGCGGCTGAAGATCCGCACCTCGCGCAGCCGCCGCACCCGCGCGATGGCGCGGACGTGCGCCCTGGCCTGCACGCCGGAGCCGATCACGGCGAGTTCGTCGGCCGACGGCAGCGCGAGCGCGTCGGCGGCCACCGCGCTGCCTGCCGCCGTGCGCAGCTCGGTCAGGGCGGTGGCGGCCATGACCGCGACCGTCCGCCCGGTGACCGCGTCCAGCACGAGGACCGTCGCCGAGATCGCGGGCAGACCCTCCTCCGCGTTGCCGGGGTGGACCGCGACCAGCTTGCTCACCGCACCGTGGGCCGGGGAGAGCCTGCTCAGGTAGCACAGGGTGGTGTCGTCACCGGTGCGCAGCGCGACCTTCTCGGCCAGTTGCACCTCTCCCCTGCCCAGCCACTCGAACGCCAGCCGCTGCGAACGGATCGCCGCGTCGACGTCGAGCGCCTCGGCCACCTGCTCGTCGCTGCACACCCGCATGTCCACCTCCGTCGCCCCGCGGCCCACCCGGCCGCCGATGCGCAGCACGGTGCCACACGGGCACCCGGGCCGGACAGGGTGATCAACTCCGGAGCGTGTTCGAGCGACAGTGGCGCTGTCCCTCAGTTCGAGAAGAAATCACTCTTCTGATTCTCCGCCGATCGCCCCCTCCGGCATTACGGTGGCCCCACCGGGTCACAGCCCGGCTGCGATCAGCGACGAGGAAGAGGTGGAATGTCGGTGGAGTCGACGTTGAGCTCAGTGATCGGCCCGGACACCACGGCCGTGGACGACGGCGGCACCGAGTACCTCTCGCGCAACCCGTCGAACCTCGACGACGTGGTGGCGCGGGTCCGGCTCGGCGGCCCGGACACCCTGCGCGTCGCCGCCGAGAACGCCCAGCGCGCCCAGCGCGAGTGGGCCCAGGTGCCCGCCCCGGTGCGCGGCCGCGTGGTCGCGGGCCTGGGACGGCTGGTCGAGGCGAACAAGGAGTCGCTGGCCAAGCTGGTGACCCGCGAGATCGGCAAGCCCTACGCCGAGGCGCTGGGCGAGGTCCAGGAGATCATCGACACCTGCGACTTCTTCCTCGGCGAGGGGCGCAGGCTCTACGGGCAGACCGTGCCGTCGGAGATGCCCGACAAGCAGCTGTTCACCTTCCGGGTCCCGGTCGGGGTCGCCGCGGTGATCACCGCGGGCAACTTCCCGGTCGCGGTGCCCTCCTGGTACATCGTCCCGGCGCTGCTGTGCGGCAACGCCGTGGTGTGGAAGCCCGCCGAGTACGCCGCGGCCGCCGCCCGCGCGGTCGCCGAGCTGGCGTGGCGCGCCGGCGTGCCGCGCGGCGTGCTCAACCTCGTCTACGCCGATGGCGAGGCGACCTTCAAGGGCCTGGAGGCCGCCTTGGAGGCGGGCACGGTCAACAAGGTCGGCTTCACCGGTTCCAGCGCGGTCGGCACCCGCGTCGGCGAGCTCTGCGGACGCCACCTGCAGAGCCCGTGCCTGGAGCTGGGCGGCAAGAACCCGATGGTCGTGGCCGCCGACGCCGACCTGGACCTGGCGGTGGAGGGCGCGCTGTTCTCCGGCTGGGGCACGGCCGGCCAGCGCTGCACCTCGCTGGGCAACCTGATCGTGCACCGCGACCTGCACGACGAGTTCGTCTCGCGCCTGGACGAGGCGCTGCGCTCGGCCACGATCGGCGAGCCGACCGGCGACGTGCTCTACGGCCCGCTGCTGGACCAGAAGTTCGCCGACGGTTTCGAGTCCGTGCTCGGCACGATCGCCGACCACCACACCGTGCTCGGCTCGGAGTCGGTCGGCCGGATCACCGAGTCCGCGCCGCGCAAGGGCTTCCACGGCGACCCGTCGACCGGGCTGTACTACCACCCGGTGCTGCTGGACGGCCTGCGGCCCGACGACCACGTCTTCCGCCAGGAGACCTTCGGCCCGATCGTGGGCGTGAGCACCTTCGACACCCTCGACGAGGCGATCGAGCTGGGCAACCTGCCGGGCTACGGGCTGTCGGCCGCCGTCTACACCACCAACCCGCAGACGGCGTTCCGCTTCCGCCAGGGCATCGGGGCGGGCATGGTCAGCGTCAACAACTCCACCTCCGGAGCCGAGGCGCACCTGCCCTTCGGCGGCAACGGCCGCTCCGGCAACGGCAGCCGCCAGTCCGGGATCTGGGTGCTCGACCAGTTCACCCGCTGGCAGTCGCTGAACTGGGACTTCTCCGGCAAGCTGCAGAAGGCCCAGATGGACGTCGACACCGTCGAGCCGGAGATGGACTACCGGCTGCCTCCGGAGCTGGGGGGTGGCGCATGACCCTGCCGCCACGGGCGGAGGTCGTCGTGGCCGGCGGCGGGGTGATGGGCGTGAGCACCGCCTTCCACCTCGCCGAGGCCGGCGTCGACGTCCTGCTGCTGGAGCGGGACGAGCTGGGCGCGGGCAGCACCAGCAAGGCGGCGGGCGGGATCCGGGCGATGTTCTCCGACCCGGTGAACATCGAGCTGGGGCGGCGCAGCCTGCGGGCGTTCGAGGAGTTCGCCGGCAGGCCCGGCGGCGAGATCGACCTCAAGCAGCACGGCTACCTGTTCCTGCTGGCCGATCCGGAGGACGTCGCCGCGTTCGAGCGCAGCGTCGAGCTGCAGAACTCCCTCGGGGTGCCCAGCCGGATGCTCACCGTCGAGCAGGCCCGCGAGCTCTCCCCGTACGTCGAGCCCGACGGGCTCCTGGCCGCGGCGTTCTCGCCGACCGACGGCCACTGCACCCCGGAGGCCGTGGTTCAGGGCTATGCCCAGGGCGCGCGGCGGCACGGCGCGGTGATCCGACGGCACTGCGAGGTCACGGGCATCGACGTCGACGACGGCGAGATCACCGGTGTGCGCACCGCGCAGGGCCGGGTCGCGACCTCGACCGTGGTCTGCGCGACCGGCGCGTGGTCGGCGGCGCTGGGCGAGATGGCCGGGGTGGAGCTGCCCGTCCGCCCGCTGCGGCGGCAGATCCTGGTGACCGAGCCGGTGCCCGGGATGCCCCCGCGGATGCCGTTCACCATCGACTTCTCCACCAGCTTCTACTTCCACGACGAAGGGCCGGGACTGCTCATCGGCATGTCCGACCCCGACGAGGAGTACGGGTTCCGGCTCGGCACCGACGACGCCTGGCTCGACGGGCTCTCGGAGGCGGTGGCCCGGCGGGCTCCGGCGCTGTCGGAAGTCGGTGTCGCGCACGGCTGGGCGGGGCTCTACGAGATCACGCCCGACCACAACGCCCTGGTGGGCGAGTCGGCGGAGGTCAGCAGGTTCCTGTACGCGACCGGGTTCTCCGGGCACGGCTTCCTGCAGGGGCCGGCGATCGGCGAGGTCATGCGCGATCTCGTGCTCGGCCGCACCCCCGCCGTCGACGTCTCCGGTCTCAGCGTCCGCCGGTTCGAGGGCGCCGAGGTCCGGCCCGAGCACAACTGCGTGTGACCGCCGCAAGCACTTCACCTGTCCGCGTCCGCGCTTCGCGCGGATTCCCGCAACGCACCATCGGGGGCGTTGCGTCACAAAGGAGCACGACGGTGCGTGATCTGTTGCAGGAGATCGACGAGTGGGGCCCGGAGAAGGTCGTGTGCGTCTCCGACGCCCGGACCGGTATGCGCGGGGTGCTGGTCATCGACAACACCGCGCGCGGAACCGGCAAGGGCGGTACGCGGATGAGCCCGTCGGTGACGGTGACCGAGATCGCCCGCCTGGCCAGGGTGATGACGTGGAAGTGGGCCGCGGTGGACCTCTTCCACGGCGGCGCGAAGGCCGGCATCAACGCCGACCCGGGCTCACCGGACAAGGAGCGGATCGTGCGGGCGTTCGCCCGCAGGCTGGCCGACCAGATCCCGGCCAGCTACGTCGCGGGCCTGGACATGGGCATGACCGAGGACGACGCCGCGATCATCCAGGACGAGCTGGGCGACCGCGGCGCGGCGGTCGGCGTGCCCGAGTCGCTCGGCGGGGTGCCCTACGACCAGCTCGGCGTCACCGGTCACGGGGTCGCCGAGTCCGCCGACGCGGCGATGGCCCGCCTCGGCCGCGAGCTGGCCGGTGCCCGGGTCTCGTTGCAGGGCTTCGGCGCGGTGGGCACCGCCGCGGCCCGCAGGCTCGCCGAACTCGGCGCGCAGGTGGTCGCGCTGTCCACGGTCGACGGCACGGTGCACGACCCGGACGGTCTCGACGTCGGGTACTGGCTGGCGGCGCGCGCCGAGCTCGGCGACGCCTGCGTGCAGGCTGCCCCGGACCACCTGCGCGTCCCGCGCGGCCAGGAGCTGGTCGTCGACTGCGACGTGCTGGTGCCCGCGGCCGGGCAGGACGTCATCGACGAGCGGCTGGCCGGCGAGGTGCGCGCCGACCTGGTCGTCGAGGGGGCGAACCTGCCCACCACACCCGGTGCCCGGTCGCTGCTGGCAGCGCGCGGCATCACCGTGGTCCCCGACTTCATCGCCAACGCAGGCGGCGCGATCGCGGCCGGGTTCGCGATGGACGCCCGCAGGTCGGCGTTCCGCCCCGAGCCCGCGCTGATCCTCGACGAGGTGGCGCGCCGGTCCCGGGACAACACCGCCGTCGTGCTCGACATCGCGCGCGAGCACGACGTCCTGCCGCACGAGGCCGCGCTGCGGCTGGCCCAGGACCGGGTGCGCACGGCGATGCGGTTGCGCGGGCGCCTGCCCCGCCAGGAGGCCCGGCCCGAGGCCGTGACCGCGTAAGGACCACCATGCTCAACCCGATCCACCTGAGGACCCTCCAGGAGTGCGTGCGCACCGGCTCGTTCGCCGAAGCGGGCCGGGTCCTCGGCTACACCGCCTCCGCCGTCTCGCAGCAGATGGTGTTGCTCGAACGCGCCATCGGCGCCTCGCTGTTCGAGCGCTCCGCCCGCAGCGCGCGCAGCACCGGGCTGGCGATCCGGCTGGCCGAGCGCAGCAGGGACGCGCTCGGCGCGCTGGACGCGCTGGAGCGCGAGGTCCACGCGATGGTCGTCGGCGACGAGGGCAGCCTGCGGCTGGCCAGCTTCGCCACCGCCAACGCGCGGGTGCTGCCGGACGTGCTGGCCGCGGTGGTCGCGCAGCGACCCAACGCCGAGGTGCAGCTCGACGAGGGCGAGCCGGACGAGGTCCTCGACGGGGTGCTCGACGGCGTCGTCGACGCGGCGGTGGTCTTCGAGTACGACCTGGACCCCCGGCAGTGGCCGGTGGAGCTGTGCGTCACCGAGCTGATGGCCGAGCCGCTGCGGCTGGCGCTGCCGGACTCCCACCCGCTGGCCGGGTCGCCGGAGGTCGACCTGCGCGAGCTGTCCGACGAGGCGTGGATCTGCACCCGCCAGGACACCGCGGGCGCCCGCTCGCTGGTGCGGCTGGCCGCGGCGGCGGGCTTCGTGCCGCGCATCATCTTCCGCAGCAACGACTACGCCGTCATCCGGGACCTGGTCGCCCGCGGGCTCGGCGTCGCGGTCCTGCCCGCCATGGCGCTCGGTGACGACCACGTGCGCTTCAGCCGGATCGCCGGGTGGCAGCCGCACCGCAGGGTGCGCACCCTGCACCGCAAGCAGAACACCAACCCGCTGCTGCCCATCGCGCTGGAGTACCTGGCCAGGTCGTGCGCGGCGCTGGCCGAGAGCTGGCACGCCGGTGAGCGGCGGCAGCCGATCCGAGCGGAGGCGCCATGAACGGCCGCGAGCCCATCGACGAGCACTTCCTCAACACCGTCTCCGGGCTGCCCACCGGGACGCCGTCGGCGGAGGCGGAGGTGGACTCCGGCCGCCTGCTCGCCCTGTTCGACTCCCAGGCAGGCAGCAGGCACCTGGACTTCGCCGCCAGGCAGCTCGGTTCCCGCAAGCTCGGCTACTACAGCATCGGTTCGTCCGGGCACGAGTCCAACGCGGCGGTGGCCGACGCGCTGCGCCCCACCGACCCGGCGTTGCTGCACTACCGCTCGGGCGGCTTCTACGTCCACCGCGCACGCCAGGTCCCGGGGCACGACCCGCTGCGCGACGTGATGCTCGGCGTGGTCGCCTCGGCCGACGAGCCGGTCTCGGCCGGACGGCACAAGGTGTTCGGCCACGGCGACCTCGGCGTCATCCCGCAGACCTCCACGATCGCCTCGCACCTGCCGCGCGCGGTGGGCCTGGCGTTCTCCCTCGGCCGCGCCACCCAGCTCGGGGTCGGCAACGAGTGGGCGCCGGACTCGGTCGTGGTGTGCAGCTTCGGGGACGCTTCGGCGAACCATTCCACCGCCACCGGAGCGATCAACTCGGCACTGCACTGCGCGCACCAGGGCGTGCCGATGCCGCTGCTGCTGGTGTGCGAGGACAACGGGATCGGGATCAGCGTCCGCACCCCCCAGGGCTGGATCGAGTCCACCTACGGGCAGCGGCCCGGGCTGCGCTACTTCACCGCCGACGGGGACGACCCGCTGCGCTGCCTCGACGTCGCGCGCGAGGCCGCCGACTGGGTCCGGGCGAACCGGGCGCCGGCGTTCCTGCACCTGCGGACGGTCCGCCTGATGGGCCACGCCGGGTCCGATGTGGAGTCCGGATACCGGGCGCGCAGCGAGATCGTCGCCGACTACGACCGCGACCCGGTGCTCGCGACCGCGAAAACCCTGGTGCGCCACGGAATTCTGACGCCTGACGAGGTGGTCACCCGCTACGAGGCCAAACGCGATGAGGTCGCGCGGGTGGCCGAGGACGCCCTCACCCGGCGCAAGCTCGCCAACGCCGCCGAGGTGATGGCCTCCATCGCCCAGGACGACCCGGAAGCCGTCGAGCGGCGGGCGGCCTCGTCCGACCAGGACGCCAGGGCGCGTGCTTTCGGCGGCAAGCCGCCGGAGGCGGAGGGGCCCCTGACGCTGGCGCAGGCCATCAACCGGTCGCTGGCCGACGAGCTCGCCCGCGACGACGGCGCACTGGTCTTCGGCGAGGACGTCGCCCGCAAGGGCGGCGTGTACGGCGTGACCCGCGGGCTGCGCAAGAAGTTCGGCAGCGCGCGGGTCTTCGACACGCTGCTGGACGAGCAGAGCATCCTCGGCACCGCGCTGGGCGCCGGGCTCGCGGGCCTGCTGCCGATCCCGGAGATCCAGTACCTGGCCTACTTGCACAACGCGGCCGACCAGCTGCGCGGCGAGGCCGCCACGCTGGGCTTCTTCTCCAACGGCCGCTACCGCAACCCGATGGTCGTGCGCATCGCCGGCTACGGCTACCAGAAGGGCTTCGGCGGCCACTTCCACAACGACAAC
Organism: Saccharopolyspora erythraea NRRL 2338; assembly: GCF_000062885.1. Taxonomy (NCBI): domain Bacteria; kingdom Bacillati; phylum Actinomycetota; class Actinomycetes; order Pseudonocardiales; family Pseudonocardiaceae; genus Saccharopolyspora; species Saccharopolyspora erythraea. The sequence goes on from NC_009142.1 coordinate 4,255,363, forward strand.
AGCGTCACCGCGCTGCGGGACCTGCCGGGCGTGGTCGTGGCCTCACCGTCGCGTCCCGACGACGCCGCGGCGATGCTGCGCACCTGCGTCGCCGCCGCCCGCGAGGACGGGCGGGTGTGCGTGTTCCTGGAACCGATCGCGCTGTACCACACCCGCGACCTGCACGAGTCCGGAGACGGCGGCTGGCTCGCGCGGTATCCGGAGCCGGGGACCGGGCACGTGCCGATCGGCCGGGCCAGCGAGCACGGCGACGGCCGGGACCTCACACTGGTCACCTTCGGCAACGGCGTGCCGATGAGCCTGCGGGTCGCGGCGCGGCTGCGCGAGCACGGGATCGGCGCCCGCGTCCTGGACCTGCGTTGGCTGGCTCCCCTTCCCGTCGACGACCTGCTCGCGGCGGCGCGAGCGACCGGCAGGGTGCTGGTGGTCGACGAGACCCGGCGCTCGGGAGGAGTGTCCGAGGCGGTGGTCACCGCGCTGGTCGACGGCGGCTTCGACGGCGCGGTCGGGCGGGTCGCGGGCGAGGACAGCTTCATCCCGCTCGGCGACGCCGCCTACCACGTGCTGCTGGACGAGGAGACCATCGAGCAGGAGGCGCTGCGCCTGGTCAAGCACTGACCCCCGGGGACGGCGCGCGTTCCGCGGGCACCGCGGTGTTCCAGAGCTCGTGCGCCGCTCCCCGCTCGAGGTGCTCCTCGTAGACGCCGATCTTGTGGTCGATCACGTCGAGGCAGCCGGTCAGCTCGCTGATCCTGGCGACCAGCTCCTCCCGGTGCCGTCGCAGCAGCGCGAGGCGGTCCTCCTCGGTGCCGGGTCCCCGGCGGACGAGCTCGGCGAAGCGGCGGATCGTGGCCAGCGGCATGCCCGAGGCGCGGAACTTCGTGCAGTAGACCAGCCACTCCACGTCCCGCTCGTCGTAGCGGCGCCTTCCGGTGGACCCGCGCCGCACCGGGCTCACGAGCAGTCCCTCGCGTTCGTAGAACCGCAACGCGTCGATGCTGAGACCGGTGCGTTCGGCGACCTGCCCGATGCCCAGGTCCGGTGTGGAGTGCGCCATGGCACCGAGCGTAGCCATTTGACCTGGAGAGCACTCCAGCTCCTAGCTTCGCCGCCATGACAACGACAACGCAGCACAAGACCGGCTCCGGCTTCAGCGCGTCGAGCACGGCCGCCGACGTCCTGGCCGGAGTCGACCTCTCCGGCAAGCTCGCCATCGTCACCGGCGGCTACTCCGGGATCGGGCTGGAGACCACCCGCGCGCTGGCAGGCGCCGGAGCCCACGTCGTCGTTCCCGCCCGGCGACGCGCGACCGCGGCCGACGCGACCGCGGGCATCGACGGCGTCGAGCTCGAGACCCTGGAACTCGGCGACCTCGGCAGCGTCCGCGAGTTCGCCGAGCGCTTCCTCGAATCGGGCCGCGACCTCGACATCGTCATCTGCGGCGCCGGTGTGATGGCCTGCCCGGAGACCCGGGTCGGGCCGGGCTGGGAGGCGCACTTCGCGATCAACCACCTCGGCCACCACGCCCTGGTGAACCTGCTGTGGCCGGCGCTAGCCCGCGGCGGTGGCGCCCGCGTCGTCGCGGTGTCCTCCGCAGGGCACCAGATCTCCGGAATCCGCTGGGACGACGTGCATTTCGAGCGCGGGTACGACAAGTGGCTCGCTTACGCCCAGTCGAAGACGGCCAACGCATTGTTCGCCGCCCGGCTCGACGTCCTCGGCCGGGACGCCGGAGTGCGCGCGTTCTCGGTGCACCCCGGCGCCATCCTGACGCCGCTGCAACGGCACCTGCGCCGGTCGGAGATGGTCGCCAACGGCTGGGTCGACGCGGACGGCAACCTGGTCGCCGACGGGTTCAAGACGCCGGAGCAGGGAGCCGCGACCCAGGTGTGGGCCGCGACCTCGCCTCGGTTGGAAGGCATGGGCGGCGCCTACTGCGAAGACTGCGACATCGCCGAACCCACCGAGAGCACCGCCATGGTGGCCGGGGTCCGCGACTACGCGACCGACCTCGAGCAGGCAGGGCGCCTGTGGTCGCTGTCGGCCGAACTGACCTGCGTCGACGCGTTCGCCGGTATCTGCTGAGCGCGCACCGGTTCCGAACGGGCGGCCCTTTCGACCGCTGGACCGTTCGGTCCCACCCGGCACCGCCGGAGGGCCTGACCGGCCGGTCCGAACGGTCCTGATCGATTGACGGTACTGGTCTGGACCAAATACCTTCTCGGCGTCGATCGTCGCTCCGCCCCGACGAGACCCGGGAGTCCCGATGAGATCCCTGCCCACGCTGCTCGCCGCGGTCGCGGCCGCCGTTCTCCTACCGGTGGCCGCGCCCGCGGCCGGAGTTGAGCGCGCCGCGACGATCAGGACGGCGCCCTACGTCGACATCACCCGGGAGTCGCCGACGCTGCCCGAGATCGCGCAGGCCACCGGGCAGAAGCACTTCACGCTCGCCTTCGTCCTCGGCAGCAGCGCGGGATGCGATCCGCAGTGGGGAGGGCAGATCCCGCTGACCGAGCCGCGCATCGTCGACCAGGTCACCAGGCTGCGGGAGATGGGCGGCGACGTGATCGTTGCCAGCGGCGGCGCACTGGGCCCGTACCTGGAGCGCTCCTGCCGCACCGCCGACGAACTGCTCGCCGCGTACCGCAAGACGCTCGACGCCGTCGGCGCCAACCACCTCGACATCGACGTGGAAGCGTCGATCCCGCACGACGTGGTCAACGAGGCGCTGGCCCGGCTCCAGGCCGAACGCGGCACCGAGATCAGCTACACCCTGCGGGTGCAGAGCGACGACACCGGGCTCGACCCGTACTCCTACCAGGTCTTGCAGAGCGCGGCGGCGCACGGCGTCGACGTCCTGGTGAACCCGATGACGATGGAGTTCGGCTCCAGCAAGCCGTGGGGTGACGCGGTGATCGCCGCGGCGGAGAGCACGCTGGGGCAGATGCGCCAGATCTGGCCGGGCCTCAGCGACGCCGAGCTGAAGGCGCGGCTCGGCGTCACACCCATGATCGGCCGCAACTTCAACGGCAAGGTCTTCGACCAGAGCCACGCCCGGCAACTGGTCGACTGGGCCGCGGCCAACAGGATCGGGCTGCTGTCGTTCTGGTCGGCGGGCCGCGACAACGGCCGCTGCCCGGGAGGACCGGTCGCACCGGACTGCAGCAGCATCGCGCAGTCCGACTACGAGTTCACCCGGATCTTCGGAGCTTTCGCCGGCTAGGCGGTGCGGCCGGAGGGCCCATACGAGGAGCGTCCGAGAAGTAGTCGGCCAGCGCGCGAGCAACGCGCCCCGGACGTCCGACGTTGTCGGCGGCGAGATGGCACCGCGATGGCACGGGGCATGAACTGCGGGATCCGGGAGTCCCTCGTGCCTTTGGCGACGATGACCATGGCCGCCGCCCGGCGTCCCGAGCCGGCCGGCGTTCCGCGGCGGTGCCTACAGCCAGTCCCGCTTGCGGAACAGCGCGTACAGGCCGACCGACAGCACGACGATCGAGACCAGGGACGCCCAGAAACCCCACACCTGCTGGAAGCCCGGGTAGGGCACGTTCTGGCCGTAGAAGCCGGTGACCGCGGTGGGCACCGCGATGATCGCCGCCCAGCTGGTCACCTTCTTCATGATCGTGTTGAGCCGGTAGCCCTGCAGGTTGAGCTGCGTCTCGCGGATCGTCGTGATCAGGTCGCGCAACGACTCGGTCCACTCCGATGCGCGCAGCACGTGGTCGTGGACGTCCTGGAAGTACGGCTGCATCGCCTCGTCGACCAACCGCATGTCGTGGCGCATGAGGTTGCCGACGACCTCGCGCATCGGCACGACCACGCGCCGCAGGTGCACCAGGTTCTTGCGAACCTGCAGTGAACGCCGCTGCAACCAGGTGTGGTCGGGGCGGTCCTCGAAGACGAGGTCCTCCAGCTGCTCTATCTGGTCGTCGAGCGCCTGCGCGGTGTCGAAGTGGCCGTCCACGACGTAGTCGAGCAGACCGTGCAGGAGGAAACCGACTCCGCTCTTGGCGCCCTCGGCCGCGGCGTCCCACCGGGCGAGCACCGCCTGGATGTCGAAAGCCTCGTCCTTGCGGACGGTTACCAGTGCCTGACGGGTCACGAAAGCGGCGACCTCGTGGCACCGCAACACCTCGCCGTCCATGCTCACCGCGTAGGCGGTGAGGAAGGAATGCGAGTCGTAGCAGTCGACTTTGGCGCGCTGTCCCTCGTGGACGGCGTCCTCGACCGCCAGCGCGTGCAGCCCGAGCTCCTCGCTGATCGCCGCGAGTTCCGCCTCACCGGGCGCGCAGAAGTCCAGCCACACGGTCGCGTCCGGATCGAGCAGATGGTCTGAAACGTCCGCTACGGGGAAGTCCTCCGCTTCGAGAATTCCGTTGCGGTACAAGCGCGTTCGGGCCATGACAGGACACCGTAGACTGCCCCGGCGCCGCTGTGTGGCGGATGTGGCGAAGCCATCGGCGGACCGCGACAGTGCGGCATGCCGGCGGCCACGGCGCAGCATGCCGGCGGGCACGGCGCGGCCACCGGCAGCCGTCTCCCCCGGTCAGCTCCCGGGGTCGCCGAACACCTTTCCCGGGTTGAAGATGCCCCGCGGGTCCAGGGCGTTCTTCACCGCGTGGTGCATGCCGACGACGGCCGGGCTGAGCTCGGCGTGCAGGCCCCTGCGCTTGAGCAGCCCGACGCCGTGCTCGCCCGTCACGGTGCCGCCCAGCGCGATCGCGTCGTCGACGATGTCGTCGAACGCGCGCTGCGCGCGCAGCTTCGCTTCCTCGTCCCCGGCGGCGGTGATGATCAGCGGGTGCAGGTTGCCGTCCCCGGCATGGGCGATGTTGGCGATGTGGGTGTCGTGGCGCCGCGCCGAGGCCTCGATGCGGGCCAGCATCTCCGGGACCGCCGCGCGAGGCACGCACACGTCCTCGGTCAGCAGCGGCCCGAGCCGCTCCAGCGCCGGGTAGGCCAGGCGGCGGGCCTGGAACAGCGCGTCGGCCTCGTGCTGGTCGGTCGAGACCGCGCTCCAGGTCGCACCCGCCTGGTCGAAGCAGCGGGCCAGCGTCTCGACCTCGTGGTCACCGGCCGCACCGGGGCTGTCGGAGCGCCCGAGCAGCAGCACCTCCGCCTCGGCGCTGAGTCCCATCTGCTTCCAGGCGTCCACCGCCTCCAGGCAGTGCTTGTCGAGCAGTTCCAGCGCGGAGGGCACCACGCCCGCGGCGGCGACGGCCGCGACCGCCTCGCCCGCGGCCACCAGCGTGTCGAAGTAGCCGACCACGGTGCGCTCCGGCGCTCGCACGCCGGGTAACAGGCGGACCGTGACCTCGGTGATGACGCCGAGCGTGCCCTCCGACCCGACGAACAGGCCGCACAGGTCGTAGCCCGCGACGCCCTTGGCGGTCCGCCTGCCCAGCCGCACGACCTCGCCGTCGCCGACGACCGCCTCCATCCCGAGCACGTAGTCGCGAGTCACGCCGTACTTGACGCAGCAGACCCCGCCGGCGTTGGTGGCCACGTTGCCGCCGATGGTCGACCACGGCGAGCTGGCCGGGTCCGGCGGGTACCACGCGCCCTGCTCCAGGCAGGCCGCGCGGAGGTCGTCGTTGACCACACCGGGCTGCACCACGGCGAGCTGTTCGCGGGGGTTGATCTCGACGATGCGGTTCATCTCCGCCAGCGAGAGCAGCACGCAGCCGTCCAGGGCGTTGGCCCCTCCCGACAGCCCGGTCCCGGCGCCCCTGGGCACGACCGGCACGCCCAGGCGCGAGCAGATCCGCACCGCGGTCGCGACCTGCTCGGTGGTGCTCGCCCGCACCACCGCCGCCGGCTTGCCGTGCGGGGCCCACTCCGCCTCGTCGTGGGCGTATCGGGCCATCGAGTCGGGATCGGTCAGCAGGCACCGCTCGGGCAGTTCCGCCCGCAGCGCCGCGACGACGCCCTCCGGAAGGTCCGGCATGTCTCCTCCGTTCAACGCACCGCCGTGCACGGTATCCCGCGGGCGGTGCCGCAACGGAGCGTCGCCCGGGATCTGGGCGCAAGAACCGTGTCGCCCTCGTCCCGACCGGCCCAATGGATGAGGCGCGGGCAGGGCCGGTCCCGCGGGCGTTCCGCGCTGTCCAGCACCGCCGACCGCCAGGCACGCCGGACCCGCTCGGAGGTGATCCACATGTCCGCACCGATCACCCTCGTGTCGTTGCCCAGCCCCGCAGTGTCCCCGTCCTGGAAACATCTTCGACATCGACTCCGAGCACCCCGTCGAGAGCCTCATGCGGCTCGGGGCGGTCCGGCCGCTACCTGTAGGACATCTGGGGTGGCTGAGGACAGGACGCCGCGCGCCTGCCACCGCGACGCCTATGGTGGGTGCGTGCCGTTCCCCGACCTGTGCAGCAGCGCCCCGCTCGTGCTCGACGGTGGCCTGGCCACCGAACTGGAGGCCAGGGGCCACGACCTCTCCGACGAGCTGTGGTCGGCGCGGCTGCTGCACGACGCGCCGGAGGAGATCGTCGCCGCGCACGAGGCGTTCTTCCGCGCCGGTGCGGTCATCGCCACCACCGCCAGCTACCAGGCGAGCTTCCCCGGTTTCGGCGCGCGCGGGATCGGTCGCGGCGACGCCGCGGCGCTCATGCGCCGCAGCGTCGAGCTGGCCCGGCAGGCCGCCGAACGCCTGGAGCCGGACCGGCCGAGGTGGGTCGCCGCCTCGGTCGGGCCCTACGGCGCGACACTCGCCGACGGCTCCGAGTACCGCGGACGCTACGGGCTGACCGTCTCGGACCTGGTCGGTTTCCACCGGCCCCGGCTGGAGGTCCTGGCGGGCGCCGGGCCGGACGTGCTCGCCCTGGAGACGGTGCCCGACCTCGACGAGGCGATCGCCCTCGTCGAGGCGGTCGACGGCATCGGCGTCCCGGCCTGGCTCTCCTACACGGTGGCCGACGGGCGCACCCGGGCGGGGCAACCGCTCGCCGAGGCTTTCGAGGTGGCCCGCGACCACGAAGACATCGTCGCCGTCGGCGTCAACTGCTGCTCCCCCGCCGAGGTCGCCCCGGCACTGGCGATCGCCCGGCAGGTGACCGGCAAACCCGTCGTCGCCTACCCCAACAGCGGCGAGGACTGGGACGCGCACTGCCGCACCTGGACGGGCGCGTCCCGGTTCCCGGGCACCGCGGCGAGCGCCTGGGCGCACGAGGGCGCCGCAGTCATCGGCGGCTGCTGCCGGGTGCGGCCCGACGACATCGCCGACCTGGCCGCCACCCTGCCCTGAGCGGGTCTCAGCGACCGGTGAGCTGGTACTTGCGGCTCCACGCGACGAAGGCGAAGAGCAGCATCAGCACGACCGTCATGACCGCGGCCCCGGGCATGGCCAGCACGGTCAGGTTGGCGACCGTCGCGCAGAGCATCACGATGGCCAGCCCGAGCGCGGCCAGCGGCGACAGCCGGGGGATGAGCAGCCCGACCGCTCCGGCCAGCTCGACCGCGCCGGTGAGGTAGCGGAACCACTGGCCGAACCCGATGAGGTCGTAGGTGGCGACCGCGGTCGGGTCGCCGAGCAGCTTCGGCAGCGATGCGAAGGCGAAGAACGCCGCGAGCAGGACTTGCAGCACCCAGAGCGTCACGTTCATCGCTCGGCCGGGGCGGGCGGGTGTGGTGTCGACGTGTTCGGCGGCCATGGTCATTCCTCCGGGAGGTCGGGATCCGGCGTGTCGCCGGTCCGCGTCAGCAGCCCCGAGCCGAGGCGATCCGCGGCTCGGGCCAGAAGCATCTCAGCGGACTCCGACAATTGCCTCCGCCACGGGCGGGCGGGCCGCGCATAGAGTCGCCGATGGCAGATCAGCGCGAGCGCTGGAGGCGCAGATGGCGGTGAGCGGGAACGAGTTCGTCCGGACGGCGCGCGAGATCTTCGACGGCGTCGCCACCGGCCAGGCCGAGGCTGTCGGCCGGGCCGCGGAGCTGGTGACCGGCTCGGTGCGGGCCGGCGGCGTCGTGCACGCCTTCGGCACCGGGCACTCGCAGGCGCTGGCGATGGAGATCGCCGGGCGGGCGGGCGGCCTGGTGCCGACGAACATGATCGCGCTGCGCGACCTGGTCGTCCACGGCGGCGAACCACCGGGCGTCCTGTTCGACCCGCACCTGGAGCGGACGCCGGAGGTGGCCCACCGGCTCTACGAGCTTGCCCCGGTCAGCCCGCAGGACGTCTTCGTCGTCGCGTCCAACTCCGGGGTCAACGGCGCGGTGGTGGAGTTCGCCAGGCTGGTCGCCGAGCGCGGCCACCGGCTCGTGGCGATCACTTCGCGCCAGCACTCCGAGCAGGTGAACTCCCGGCACCCGTCCGGCAAGCGGCTGGCGGACTTCGCCGACGTGGTGCTCGACAACGGCGCGCCCTACGGCGACGCGGTGCTCCCGCTGCCCGGCGGCGGAGCGGTGTGCGGGGTCTCCTCGATCACCGCCGCGCTGCTGGCGCAGATGCTCGTGGCCGAGGTGGTCAGCGCGCTGCTGGCCGCCGGGGAGGCACCGCCGGTGTACCTGTCGGCCAACATCCCGGAGGGCGACGAGCACAACCGCGCGCTGGAGGAGCGCTACGCCGGTCGCATCCGCCGCGGAGCCTGAGCCCGCACCCCCGGCAGCGGCCCGCGCGGCCGATCCATTTCGCTCGGCTCCCCGGGAACCGAGACCGCCCCTGCGACGACCTGTGGTCGAAGGTCGACTCCGGACGAGCGGAGCGGCGGAGCGGTTCTAGGAGTGACATGGCGCCCGATGAGCAGTTGGTCGACGAGACGCCCGCGAAACCCGGCATCCGGGAGCCCGGATCTTCGGAAGCACCCCGGCAGTCGTGGTGGCAGGCGGTGCGGCCGCTGGTGCTGCGCCTGCACTTCTACGCCGGGGTCCTGGTCGCGCCGTTCCTGGTGGTCGCCGCGCTGACGGGGCTGCTCTACGTCTTCACCCCGCAGCTGGAGCAGCACGTCTACGACCACGAGCTGCACGTCCCTCCCGCGGCGACGAGCCATCCGCTCACGGCCCAGGTGGAGGTGGCCCGTGCCGTCCGCCCCGGCGACTCGCTTAAGTCGGTGCGCCCGGCGCCGACGCCGACCGACACCACGCAGGTGATCTTCAACGCCCCGGACCTGCCGGAGAGCTACCGGCGCACGGTGTTCGTCGACCCGCACACCCTCGAAGTGCGCGGGGTGCTCGACACCTACGGCAGCGGCCAGGCGCTCCCGCTGCGCGCCTGGGTCGACAACCTGCACCGCGGCCTGCACCTGGGCGACGCCGGGCGCCTCTACAGCGAGCTGGCCGCGAGCTGGCTGTGGGTCGTCGTGCTCGGCGGGCTCGCGTTGTGGATCGCTCGCAGGCGGCCCCGCCGCAGGCTGCGCGCGGTGCTCGCGCCCGAGGTGCGCCGGGCGGGTCGGCGCGGAACGCTCTCGTGGCACGGGGCCACCGGCGTGTGGCTGGCCCTCGGGCTGCTGTTCCTGTCCGCGACGGGGCTGACCTGGTCGGTCCACGCCGGGGAGAACATCGGGGCGCTGCGGGAGTCGCTGTCCTGGGAGACCCCAACCGTCCCCACCGAGTTGCCTGCCCGCTCCACGGCGCGGGGCGACGTCGGGTTCGACCGGGTGCGGGAGGCCGCGGCCGAACACGGGATCACCGGCGCGGTGGAGATCGCCCCACCCGAGGACGGCGGTGCCTACACCGTCCAGCAGGTCCAGCGCCACTGGCCCACCCAGCAGGACTCGGCCGCCGTCGACCCCGCGAGCGGCGCGGTCACCGCGACGCTCCGATTTGCCGACTACCCGCTCATGGCCAAGCTGTCGAGGTGGGGCATCGACGCGCACATGGGGCTGCTGTTCGGCTGGGTCAACCAGCTCGTGCTGCTCGTGCTCGGACTCGGCCTGACCGCGATGGTCTTCTGGGGCTATCGCATGTGGTGGCTGCGCGGACCGGCCTCCGGTTTCGGCAGGCTGCCCGCGCGCGGCGCGTGGCGCCGGGTGCCGGGCCGGGTGATGGCGCCGGTGATCCTCGTCGCCGCGTTCGTCGCCTACGCCCTGCCGGTGTTCGGAGCCTCCCTGCTGTTGTTCCTGGCCGTGGACGCCGGGCTCGTAGCCCTCGCGCGCCGCACCGCCGACCCGACCCCGGGAGCCTGACGTGATCGAAGCACTGCTGCTGCGCTGGGTCCTCACCGCCCTGTTCGCCGGTACCGCGCTGTGGTCGCTCACCCGGCTGGCCGCCCGGGGCTCCGGCCTGGCCGACCGGGTCAGCTCGGCGGCCCACCTGCTGATGAGCGCCCTGATGGCGGCCATGGCGTGGCCGTGGGGCATGGCGCTCCCGGCGACGCCCCAGATCGTGCTGTTCGGGCTGGCCGCGCTGTGGTTCGCCTTCCTGGCGGGCAACCGACGCCGCACCGACGATCACCACGGGCACGGCTCCCCCGCGCTCGCGCACCTGCACCACGCGCTGATGATGGCGGCGATGGTGTGGATGGTGGCCACCATGCCGCTGCTGATGACGGGCCACTCCCCCGACTCCGGCCACGGCGGTCACCACCACTCGCTCGGTGCTTCGGCGAGCGGCATCGCCGCCGCGGGGCCGCTCCCGACCGGCCCGACCGGCCCGACCGGCGCGGTCGTCGCCGTCTCGGTGCTGCTCGGCGCGGCGTTCGTGCTGGCCGCGCTGCCGTGGACCGCACGGGCCCTGGACATCGGACGCGGCGCCCTGGACGCCGGAACCGGTGCGGCGGGTCCTACCGCCGCGGTGCCCGGCCGGACGCGGCGGGCAGTCGCCCTCGACAGCGCCTGCCACGCGGCGATGAGCTTCGGCATGGGCGTCATGCTGCTGACAGCGCTCTAGCCGCCCGAATGCGAAAACCGCCGCGCCCGATCCGGGATCGGGCGCGGCGGTCTGCGACTCGCGGGTGTCAGGTCGCCTTGAGCACCCCGTCGCTGAGGCCCAGGTTGCTCACGACCTCGCGGGTCGCCTGGGCGCGGTTCAGGCTGTAGAAGTGCAGCGCCGGGACGCCCTCGGCGATGAGCTTCTCGCACAGCTTGGTCGTGATCTCGATCCCGGCGGCGCGGAAGCCCGCGGGATCGCCTGCCAGCGGGTCGAGCACCGACGACACCGCGGACGGGATCGTCATGTTGCTCAGCTGCGTGGTCATGCCCAGCACCTTCGGCGTGGTGATCGGCATGATCCCCGGCAGCAGCGGCTGGTGGCAGCCCCGCTGGGCCAGCCGGTCGCGCAGCCGCAGGAAGTGCTCCGGCTCCAGGAACATTTGCGCCACCGAGAAGTCCGCCCCCGCACGCAGCTTGGCGACCATGTGCCGGGTGTCGGACTCCAGGTCCGCCGAGCGCGGGTGCATGTGCGGGAACGCCGCGACGCCCACGCAGAAGTCACCGCACTCGCGCACCAGCCGGACCAGCTCGTCGGCGTAGGTGATGCCCTCCGGATGCGGGATCCACTCGCCCATCGGGTCGCCCGGCGGGTCGCCCCGGATCACCAGCACGTTGCGGATGCCTTCGGCGGCGTAGGCGCCGATGACCTGCCGCAGCTCGGCGATCGAGTGGTTCACCCCCGTCAGGTGTGCCATCGGCAGCAGCGTGGTCTCGCCCGCGATCCGGCCGGTGGTGCGCACCGTGCGGTCGCGGCTGGACCCGCCCGCCCCGTAGGTCACCGAGACGTAGGCGGGGTCCAGCGCCTCGAACTCCCGGATCGCCTTCCACAGCAGCCGCTCTTCCTCGTCGCTCTTCGGCGGGAAGAACTCCACCGAGAACACCGTCCTGCCCGGCCGCAGCCGGTCGACGACCCGAGTCATGACTTGGCCTCTCCCCTTCCACGCGCGGCTCCGCAGCATAGTGGTCCGGCGCGTGGGGTGGCCCGGCGATGTGTGCCGCCTCGCTCCCGGCCCAGCCGGGCCACCGGGCTCAGGCGGGGCTCGGCGCCCAGTGCTCCAGCATCGCGGCGAACGTCTCGAACGCCGGCTCGTTGTAGCCGTAGGGCGCTTCGAGGTGGACGCTCAGCGGGAACCCGAGGCCGTGCACGCCGTCGATGACCCGCTTGTAGAGGTCGACGACCGCCTGCTTGCGCTGCTCGAAACCGAGTTCGGCGGTGCGGGCCACGAATTCCTGTTCCTTCGCGACGCTTTCGTTGCCCGGGTCCTGGATGAGCCACTGGATGAGCTTCTTCTTGCTCTCCACACCGGGGACGAACCCGAACGACAGCAGGATTTCGGGGCGGTGCGGCGTGGTTTTCGCGAATTCGCGGAGGAATTCCACGATGGCGTCGGAGTAGAGCAGCTGCGTCATTCCGTAGGTGGCGCCGCGCTCGCATTTGAAACCGAACCGGCCCTGCTCGCCTTCACGGGTCGGGATCAGGATCGACCCGCGGTGGGGAACCACGTCCTGGTACTTGGTGAGCGCGTCCGTCGGGGCCACACCGGGTCCCTCGCCGTCGGTCATGTTGCGGGGCACGCCGACGAACGCGATGCCGTCCATGTCCGCCTTGCGCAGGTCCTGCAGGCGCTCGCCCAGCTTCTGTTCGTCGTGGAAGGCGGTGACCTGCGTGCACAGCGCGCGCATGCCGTCGAGCTCGGGCTGGATGGCCCGCCAGAAGTCGATGGTGTCCATCTTCGGCCGGAAATCGACCGGGCGGTCCCCGTCCTCCTGGATGATGCCGGGGATCATCACGTGCCGGATCCGGCCCGCCAGCCCGCTCGACCGGCTGAGCTCGGCGATTTTCCTCCCTTCCGCAACGGCCTTCTGCTCACCGCCGTCGAGGTCGGGCGGAACCAGTTCGAGTGCGATGGTGTTCATCTCGGCCTCAGGTTTTCCTTCTGGTCGACTTCGGTCACCGCGGAGAGCGGAAGAATCCACGCCGCGAACCTGCCCGATGCGAGCAGGGACCGATACTCCTGCTGGAAGGTCTGTTCGCGAAAACCGCGAATCGAGGAACGCGGGAACCCTCAGCGGTTCCCGCTCGGGAAAAGGAGGGGGCGTTGTGGACGGTCATGTCGTCGGCGGCCCGCTTCGGCCGGGGGGCCGCGCCGTCGCGGAGCAATGTCCGCGGGCCCGGTGCGGTGGTCACCGCCCGCCGCACCGGGCGGTGACCACCGGTCGGCACCGTGGTGCCGCAGCGGCTGATCAGTACCGGTAGTGGTCGGGCTTGTACGGGCCCTCGACGTCCACACCGATGTAGGCGGCCTGCTCCTTGGTCAGCTTGGTCAGCTTGACGCCCAGGGCGTCCAGGTGCAGGCGGGCGACCTTCTCGTCCAGGTGCTTGGGCAGCACGTAGACCTGCTTGTCGTACTCGCCCGGCTTGGTCCAGAGCTCGATCTGGGCCAGCGTCTGGTTGGTGAACGAGTTCGACATGACGAAGCTCGGGTGCCCGGTGGCGTTGCCCAGGTTGAGCAGCCGGCCCTCGGACAGCACGATGATCGCGTGGCCGTCCGGGAAGGTGTACTCGTGGACCTGCGGCTTGATCTCGACCTTCTTGATGCCGGGGACCTTCTCCAGCCCGGCCATGTCGATCTCGTTGTCGAAGTGGCCGACGTTGCCGACGATGGCGTTGTGCTTCATCTTCGCCATGTGCTCGGCGGTGATGATGTTGAAGTTGCCGGTCGTGGTGATGAAGATGTCGGCCTGCTCGACGACGTCCTCGATCGTCTTGACCTCGTAGCCCTCCATCGCCGCCTGCAGCGCGCAGATCGGGTCGATCTCGGTGACGATCACGCGAGCGCCCTGGCCGCGCAGCGACTCCGCCGAGCCCTTGCCGACGTCACCGAAGCCGCAGATGACGGCGGTCTTGCCGCCGATGAGCACGTCGGTGCCCCGGTTGATGCCGTCGACCAGGGAGTGGCGGCAGCCGTACTTGTTGTCGAACTTCGACTTGGTGACCGAGTCGTTGACGTTGATCGCCGGGAACAGCAGCTCGCCGGTCTTGGCGAACTCGTAGAGGCGGTGCACGCCGGTGGTGGTCTCCTCGGTGACGCCCCGGATCTCCTTGGCGATCCTGGTGAAGCGGCCCTTGTCCTTGTCCAGGCTCTCGCGCAGGGTCGCCAGGACGACCTTGTACTCGTCCGGGTCCTCGTCGGTGGCCTGCGGCACCGCGCCGGCGGTCTCGAACTCGACGCCCTTGTGCACCAGCAGCGTGGCGTCACCGCCGTCGTCCAGGATCATGTTCGGGGACAGGCCGCCGTCGAACTGGAACAGCTGGTCGGTGCACCACCAGTACTCCTCCAGGGTCTCGCCCTTCCAGGCGAAAACCGAGGTGCCCTCGGGCTTCTCCGGAGTGCCGTTCGGTCCGACCACGACGGCCGCGGCGGCGGCGTCGTCGGTGGAGAAGATGTTGCAGGACACCCAGCGCACCTCCGCGCCGAGCTCGAGCAGCGTCTCGATGAGCACCGCGGTCTGCACCGTCATGTGCAGCGAACCGGCGATCCGCGCCCCCTTGAGCGGCTTCGAGTCCGCGTACTCCCGGCGAGTTGCCATCAGGCCGGGCATCTCGTGCTCAGCCAGGCGGAGCTGGTGCCGGCCCGCCTCCGCCAGCGACAGGTCCTTCACTGCGAACTCGATGCCGTTGACCTTCTGCAGCTTCGCGCTCATGGTTTCCTTTCTCGTTTTCCTGCGAACTCTCGTGGAGGTTCAGGTGTTGCCGCGTTCGATCAGGTGTTGAAGTACTTCGCCTCGGGGTGGTGGCAGACGATCGCGTCGGTGGACTGCTCGGGGTGCAGCTGGAACTCCTCGGACAGCACCACGCCGATGCGCTCGCTCTCCAGCAGCTCCACGATCTTGGCACGGTCCTCGATCTCCGGGCACGCGCCGTAGCCGAAGGAGAACCGGGCACCCCGGTAGCCGAGCTTGAAGAACTCCAGCACGTCGGCCGGGTCCTGGTCGGCCGCCGACGCACCGCCGGAGAACTGCAGCTCCCGGCGGATCCTGCGGTGCCAGTACTCGGCCAGGGCCTCGGTCAGCTGCACGCCCATCCCGTGGATCTCCAGGTAGTCCCGGTAGGAGTTCTTGGCGAACAGCTCGTTGGCGTAGTCGGCGATCGGCTGGCCCATGGTCACCAGCTGCATCGGCAGCACGTCGACCTGGCCGGTCTGCTCGGCCTTCTCCCGCGAGCGGAAGAAGTCGGCCAGGCACAGCCTGCGGTCGCGCTGCTGGCGCGGGAAGGTGAACCGCGTGCGCTCCGGGGCGTCGGGCTCCTCCTTGTCCAGCACGATCAGCGAGTTGCCCTCGGAGATCACCGGGAAGTAGCCGTAGACCACCGCGGCGTGCTGCAGGATCCCGGCCGTGGCCAGCTCGTCGATCCAGTACCGCAGCCGCGGCCTGCCCTCCGACTCCACCAGCTCCTCGTAGGTCGGGCCCTCGCCCTTCTTGGAGCCGCGCAGGCCCCACTGCCCGAAGAACGTCGCGCGCTCGTCGAGCAGGGCGAGGTAGTCGGCGACCGGGACGCCCTTGATGACCTTCGAGCCCCAGAACGGCGGGGCCGGCACCGGCGCGTCGGCGTCCACGTCGGAGCGGGTCGACTCGTCGTAGAGGTCGGGGATGTCGCCCTCGGCGGCCTTGCGCTTCTCGGCGATGCGCAGCGACCGCTCGCGGCGGGCCTTGCGCTCGGCCTTCTTGGCCGCCTCGGCCTCGTCCTCCTCCGGGGTCTCCCCGCGCTTGACGGCCATCATCCGGTCCATCAGGTGCAGGCCCTCGAAGGCGTCCTTGGCGTAGCGCACGTCGCCCTGGTAGACCTCGTCGAGGTCGTTCTCCACGTAGGAGCGGGTCAGCGCGGCTCCCCCGAGCATCACCGGGTACTTCTCGGCGATGCCCCTGGAGTTCATCTCCTCCAGGTTCTCCTTCATGATCACCGTCGACTTCACCAGCAGCCCGGACATGCCGATCGCGTCGACCTTGTGCTCCTCGGCGGCGTCGAGGATGGCGTTGATCGGCTGCTTGATGCCGATGTTGACCACTTCGTAGCCGTTGTTGGAGACGATGATGTCGACCAGGTTCTTGCCGATGTCGTGGACGTCGCCCTTGACCGTGGCCAGCAGCAGCCTGCCCTTGCCGCCGGAGTCGTCCTTCTCCATGTGCGGCTCGAGGTGCGCGACCGCGGCCTTCATCACCTCGGCCGACTGCAGGACGAACGGCAGCTGCATCTGACCGGAGCCGAACAGGTCGCCGACGATCTTCATGCCGCCCAGCAGGTTCTGGTTGATGATCTCCAGCGGCGGCTTCTCCTGCATGGCCGCCTCGAGATCGGCTTCCAGACCGTTGCGCTCACCGTCGACGATGCGCTTCTCGAGCCGCTCGAACAGCGGAAGCTTCGCCAGCTCCTCCGCGCGGGAGGCGCTGCTGGACTTCGCCGTCTGCCCCTCGAACAGCTCCATCAGCTTCTGCAGCGGGTCGTAGCCCTCGCTGCGGCGGTCGTAGACCAGGTCCAGCGCGACCTTGCGCGGCTCCTCGTCGATCTTGGTCATCGGCAGGATCTTCGAGGAGTTCACGATCGCCGAGTCCAGCCCGGCCTCCCTGCACTCGTTGAGGAACACCGAGTTGAGCACCTGGCGCGCGGCCGGGTTCAGGCCGAACGAGACGTTGGACAGGCCCAGCGTCGTCTGGACGTCGGGGTGGCGCTTCTTGAGCTCCCGGATGGCCTCGATGGTCTCGATGCCGTCCTTGCGGACCTCCTCCTGACCGGTGGTGATCGGGAAGACCAGGCAGTCGATGATGATCGCCGACTTCTCGAGGCCCCAGTTGGTGGTGAGGTCTTCGATCATGCGCTCCGCGACGCGCAGCTTCCAGTCCCTGGTCCGGGCCTGGCCCTCCTCGTCGATGCAGGTCACGACCACGGTCGCGCCGTGCTCGCGGACCATCTCCATGACCCGCTGGAACCGGCCGCCCGGCTCGGTGCCGTCCTCGTAGTTGACCGAGTTGACCGCGCACCGGCCGCCGAGGTGCTCCAGCCCGGCCTGGATCACGTCCGGCTCGGTGGAGTCGACCATGATCGGCAGCGTCGAGGCGGTGGCCAGGCGCGAGGCCAGCTCGCGCATGTCCTTGGTGCCGTCGCGGCCCACGTAGTCCACGCACAGGTCCAGCATGTGCGCGCCCTCGCGGGTCTGGGCCTTGGCGATCTCGACGCAGTCCTCGTAGCGCTCCTCGAGCATCGCCTCGCGGAACGCCTTGGAGCCGTTGGCGTTGGTCCGCTCGCCGACGTTGAGGATCGAGGCGTCCTGTTCGAAGGGCACCGTCTGGTACATCGACGACACCGACGGGATGACCTCGGGCGTGCGTTCGGGCGGCGTCAGCGACGCCACCGCCTCCGACACCGCCCGGACGTGCTCGCCGGTGGTGCCGCAGCAGCCGCCGACCAGCCGGGCACCGAAGTTGGTGACGAAGCCGGCCAGCGCCTCGGCCAGCTCGTCGGCCTTGAGCGGGTAGACCGCGCCGTTGGGGCCGAGCTCGGGCAGGCCCGCGTTGGGCATGACCGAGATCGGCACCCGCGCGTGCTGGGACAGCACCCGCAGGTGCTCGCTCATCTCGGCCGGGCCGGTGGCGCAGTTCATCCCGATCATGTCGATGCCCAGCGGCTCCAGCGCGGTCAGCGCCGCGCCGATCTCGGAACCGACCAGCATCGTGCCGGTCTGCTCGACGGTGACCTGCGCGATGATCGGCAGCCACCGGCCGGTCTGCTCCATCGCCCGCTTCGCGGCGACGATCGCGGCCTTGGTCTGCAGCAGGTCCTGCGAGGTCTCCACCAGGACCACGTCGATGCCGCCGTCGATCATGCCCAGCACGTTCTCGACGTAGGCGTCGCGCAGGTCGGCGTAGGGGGCGTGACCGAGGGTGGGCAGCTTCGTGCCCGGCCCCATCGAGCCGAGCACGAAGCGCGGCTTGTCCGGCGTCGAGTACTCGTCGGCGGCCTCGCGCGCCAGTCGCGTGCCCTTCTCGGCCAGGTCCCTGATCCGCTCCGGGATGCCGTACTCGCCGAGGTTGGCGAGGTTGGTGCCGAAGGTGTTGGTCTCGATGGCGTCCGAGCCCGCCTCCAGGAACCCGCGGTACACCGAGGACACCACGTCAGGCCGGGTCTCGTTCAGGATCTCGTTGCAGCCCTCGAGGTTCGCGAAGTCGTCCAGCGACAGGTCGTACGCCTGGAGCGCCGTCCCCATGCCGCCGTCGGCGACGAGCACGCGCTCACCGATGGCCGCGAGGAACCCGCTGGGATCGTTCTTCCGGTCTGCCATGACGCCTCTTATTCCCCTTCGCCCTCTCTGAAGCGAACTTCTTGCCCTCGCCGCCGTCAGCTCAGCAGCGACCGGATCTCGGCCGCGGCTTCCTCGCCGTAGGCGCCGGCGAACCGCTCGACGAACGAGCCCGGCTCGATGACGTACTCCTGCGGGCCGTCGGTCTCCAGCGAAACCGTCGCCAGCGTGCAGCCCAGCTGCACCGACCGCTCCAGGCTCAGCTCCCCGGCCAGCCCTGCCAGGAAGCCCGCGCGCAGCGCGTCGCCGACCCCGGTCGGGTCGCCCTTGCGCTGCTCCTGGGGCGGCGCGACCTCGATGGTCGGCGCCGACTTCGACTCGATCTTGACACCCTTGGGCCCGAGTGAGGTCAGCCACATGCCGACCCGGTCCAGCACCTCGGCGTGCGACCAGCCCGTGCTCTGCAGCAACAGGCTGTGCTCGTACTCGTTGGTGAACAGGTACTCGGCGTCGCCGACCAGCTTACGGATGTCCTCGCCGCCCATGCGCGCCAGTTGCTGCCCGGGGTCGGCGAGGAACTTGTACCCGCGGTCCCGGCACTCCTGGGTGTGGCGGACCATCGCCTCCGGGTCGTTGGGCGAGATGACCACGATGTCCAGGCCGCCGAGGCGGTCGGCGATCGGCTTGAGCTCGATCTCGCGGGCCTCCTGCATCGCACCGGCGTAGAAGGAGGCGATCTGGTTGAGGTCCTGGTCGGTGGTGCACAGGAAGCGCGCGGTGTGCTTGGTCCCCGAGACCCGCACCGACTTGGTGTCCACCCCGTGGCGCTCCAGCCACGCCCGGTACTCCTCGAAGTCCTCGCCCACCGAGCCGACCAGCACCGAGGTGGTGCCGAGCTGGCCGAGGCCGAAGGTGATGTTGGCCGCGATGCCCCCGCGGCGGACCTGCAGATCGTCCACGAGGAACGACAACGAGACCTGCTCCAGCTGGTCGGCGATCAGCTGCTCGGCGAACCTGCCGGGGTAGGCCATCAGGTGGTCCGTGGCGATCGAACCGGTCACCGCAATCCGCACTGCATTACTCCTTCACCAGGTTTGGGTGGACACGCCTGTCGCGGTCGTCACATCGATCCGGCGCCGGGCAGGCCGCTGCTGCGCGCCCCGCCCCCCCCGCCGGCCTCCGCCCGCTCGGCCGCCCAGCTTGCACGGGTGGCCGACCGGCTCCGGCGTCCGGCCCCTTCGCACACCGGGGTGCTCACCTCGTACTCGTCGTACTCGGCGAGCACCCCGGTCGCACGTGCGCTGTGAGGTGCCGCGGCACTCCACAGGGACTACAGACGCCATCGGAGGAACATTTGGCAAGCCGTCCCGCCGGAGTCCCACAGTGCGGGAAGCGGTGCTCCCGCGCGCGCCGGGAACTCCGGCCGGACGGCTCCGTCAGATACCGGCCGCGCTCTTGAGCGCCTCGGCGCGGTCGGTGCGCTCCCACGGCAGGTCGACGTCGCTGCGGCCGAAGTGGCCGTAGGCGGCGGTCGGCGCGTAGATCGGACGCAGCAGGTCCAGGTCGCGGATGATCGCGGCCGGGCGCAGGTCGAAGACCTCGTTGATGGCGGCCTGGATCTTGACCGGGTCGACGTTCTCGGTGCCGAAGGTCTCGACGAACAGGCCGACCGGGGCCGCCTTGCCGATGGCGTAGGCGACCTGCACCTCGATGCGGCTCGCCAGACCGGCGGCCACCGCGTTCTTGGCGACCCAGCGGGTCGCGTAGGCCGCCGAGCGGTCCACCTTCGACGGGTCCTTGCCCGAGAACGCGCCACCGCCGTGGCGGGCCATGCCGCCGTAGGTGTCGACGATGATCTTGCGGCCGGTCAGCCCCGCGTCACCCATCGGGCCACCGACGACGAAGCGACCGGTCGGGTTCACCAGCAGCCGCAGGTCGGAGGTGTCCAGGCCGACCCGCTCCAGCTCGGGGCTGATCACGTGCTTCTGGATGTCCTTGCTCAGCGTCGCGTCGAGGTCGACGTCCTCGGCGTGCTGGGTGGACAGCACCACCGTGTCGAGCCGGACCGGCTGGTCACCGGCGTACTCGATGGTCACCTGGGTCTTGCCGTCGGCCCGCAGGTACGGCAGCGTGCCGTTCTTGCGCACCTCGGTCAGGCGGCGCGACAGGCGGTGCGCCAGCGTGATCGGCAGCGGGGCGAGCTCGTCGGTGTCGGTGCAGGCGTAGCCGAACATCAGGCCCTGGTCGCCGGCGCCCTGCTTGGCGATCTCGTCGATGACGCCCTCGACCCGCGACTCGTGCGCGGTGTCGACGCCCTGGCCGATGTCCGGGGACTGCTGGCCGATCGCGACGTTCACACCGCAGGACGAGCCGTCGAAGCCCTTGACCGAGGAGTCGTAGCCGATCTCCAGGATCTTCTCCCGGACGATCGTGGGGATGTCCGCGTAGGCATCGGTGGTCACCTCACCGGCCACGTGCACCTGGCCGGTGGTCACCAGCGTCTCCACCGCCACCCGGCTGCGCGGGTCCTGCCGCAGCAGCTCGTCCAGGATGGAGTCGCTGATCGCGTCGCACATCTTGTCGGGGTGACCCTCGGTCACCGACTCACTCGTGAACAACCTGCGGTTGATCTCACTCACGGCTGATCCTCACCTCACAGCGGTTTCGGCTTCGATCCTTGCGTACGGACGGTCACTGTCAAGACTGCGCATGGAAGATCCCCCACGCCAGGTTGCCCGCGTTGCCCGCTTCGACCCAGTTGCGCAGGCCGGTCTTCATCCGGTTCCGGTAATCCTCGCCGATGCGGTCGGAGAGCTCCTGTTCGCGGCTCTCCAGCACCTCCAGCACCCGGCCGTAGTGCACCGGCAGGTACTCGCTGAGATCCTCGAAGTCCACGGTCTGCAGGCCCAGCCTGGCCAGCTCACGCCGGTAGAAGCCCGGCGAGCCCATGGTGTCCAGGTGCAGCCGGTCGAGGATCGGGCCGAGATCGGAGGTCCGGGCGCCGTCGGCGGCCATCGGGTCGGTGAATACGAACGAACCCCCGCCCTTCAGCACGCGGGTCACCTCTTCGAGGACCCGCTCCCGATCACCGCTGTGCAGGATCGCATCCTGCGACCAGACGATGTCGAAGGCATTGTCCTCGTACGGGATGTCCTCGAACGAACCGTCCTTGACCTCGATCAGCTCGTCGAGCCCCTCGGCCCGGTTGAACTCGATGTTGCGGGCGTTCTCCACCTCGCTGAGGTTCAGGCAGGCGACCTTGCAGCCGTAGGTGCGGGCCAGGTGGCGGGCCGCGCCGCCGTAGCCGGCGCCGATGTCGAGCACGCGGGTCTCGGGGGTGATCCGGACCTTGGCCGCCATCCGCTCGACGGTCCGGCGAGAGGCGCTGTCGATGTCCTCGTCGGGGCTCTGGTAGAGGCCGACGTGAATGTCGTTGCCGCCCCAGACGTGGAAGTAGAAGTTGTCGGCGTCCTCGGAGTTGTAGTAGTCGCGGGCGGTCGACACCGCACTCGAATAACCAGCGGAAAGCTGCTCCTCGGTGCGGTAGTTCTTCTCCGCAACGTGGATGAAGAAATCGGGTTCCGATTCCTTGTAGGTCTCCTGGAAATCGCCGTAGGTGTCGATCCGCTGGAATCCGACCTCGCGCATGAGCCGCCGCATGTAGTTCTTCCGCAGCGGATACATGTTCAGATAGAACTCGGATTTGTCCGGGAACGTGTACTTGAAGCGCGCGAGCCCGTCGTCGATGTAGTCGGGCTCAGCGGAAACGTCATCACCGGCGTAGTAGTAAGTGTGCTTGCTGGAGAAACCGGTGTCCAAGATCGAATCGTAGTTGCGTTGATCGATGATCAGGACACCGTCGTGCTTGAGCATGGCGTAGAACTCGGCCAGCGCCTTGCGGCGGTCGCGCTCGGAGAACAGGTGCGTGAAGGAGTTCCCGAGGCAGATGATCGCGTCGTACTCGCCGTGCACGTCGCGGTTGAGCCACCGCCAGTCGGCGTGCACCACCCGCAGGATGTGCCCGCCGTAGGTCAGGCCGTTGCTGAAGGCCTTGGCCAGCATCTGGGGGCTGCCATCAGCGCTGACCGCCTCGAAGCCCTCCTCCAGCAGCCGCACCGAGTGAAAGCCGGTGCCGGTGGCGACATCGAGCACCGAGCGGACGCCGCGGGCCTTGAGCTGGTCGATGAAGAAGCTGCCCTCGCTTTCGTAGCGCTTCTTCCAGTCGATGAGCTCGTCCCACTTGTCGACGAATCCGCCGACGTATTCGTGCGTGTAGTGGTCGGATTCGCGCACTTCCAACGGATTGTCGCCGAACACCTGCTCCTCGCGGGCCACCAGATCCGCGGTGCCGTCGATCGGACCGGTGCCTTCACTTCGGGCGAGGTCGTCCACGCTCTTGGCCATACTTCACTCCCACCGTTCGCGTTGGTCATGCGCCACTGCACCACTCGGGGACGCGCGAATTCCATACCCCGAGCTCGTCTCGCGGTCGTGCCGGGCCGCCACCGAAAAGCGGCACCGCAACCGGTGCGGGCAGCCGAGAAACGCTCAAGGCCGCGCTCGAACACCAGTCATCAACTCGGTCGGCACCCTTGTCGACCGGCCGACGCGAAATCCGTGCGTCGTGTAACCAAACTAGGCGAAGGAGATCGCAAAGCAAGCGTACGAACGTGTGACACTAATCACCGCAATGCGATGTTAGCGTGATTCCCATAGTCACCCTGGGTGAATAAATGCGCTGCTACCAGCGTATATTCCGACGATTTTGCCGGCGGATAACGATCGAGGAAGTGCGAGAGGTCGCGAAGTTGTGTATACTACGCGTGCGCACTACTTACCAAACAACTGAAAACAATGCAACCGCGGACCTCTACAAAAATGATCCAACGGGCGTCGCGGAGGATGTCGTTTTCTCTTTTTCACTGATTGGATCGCGTCGCGGACCGCGGATGTTACGATCCTCGGCGGCTCAGCGGTAGTGCCGCGACCAGGCCCGCTGACCACCGGTGACGGTCCGGGACCCGAACCACCCGAGCCCCGACGGCCTCCGGGTGAGCGATGTCCGGTCACCGTCGGCGACAATTCGAGCGCCGCGGCACCGCCCGTTCCGTACCGATTCACCGCGGCACCGCGCGCTCCGTACCGATTCACCGTGACACTGCCCGTTCCGTACCGATTCACCGCCGGAACCGATCAGTACCGGTGTTCCCCCACCGGCCTCGTCGCAAAACCCCGCCGACCGCCGGTACCGGCAGAAGCCTGTCGGACGCCCGTGCCTCCAGCAGAAGCCCGTCGAACGCCCCCATGCGCGCCCGCGATACGGCGGAGCCGTCGCCCCCGACCGGCGCGGGCCGGCGAGCTCGACGGACGTACCGGGATCGTTCACCACGACCACCCCTGGTGTTCACCGTAGATCAACGGGCCGTGATCGGCAGTGTGGCAGCGACCACTCGATCACGCCAACCGGGGGGCGATCACCCGGTGCATCCGGACCGGTTCAGCGGAGAGATTGCCCACCGGGGGATTCAGTACCCTTCTCTCACTCCTTGAGAGCCGGGAAGTCCTCCTCGCGGAACTCCAGCCCGCCCGCCGTGGCGCCATCGCGCTCGGCCTGCTCCTCGCGGCCGCGCAGCTCCACCCGCCGGATCTTGCCGGAGATGGTTTTGGGCAGGTCCATGAACTCGATCCTGCGCACCCGCTTGTAGGGCGCGAGGTGCTCGCGGGCGAACCGCAGGATCGACAGCGCGGTCTCCGGCGTCGGCTCGTGGCGCGCGGTGAGCGTCACGTACGCCTTCGGCACCGCCAGCCGGATCGGGTCGGGCGAGGGCACGACCGCGGCCTCGGCGACCGCCTCGTGCTCCAGCAGCACGCTCTCCAGCTCGAACGGCGAGATCCGGTAGTCCGAAGCCTTGAAGACGTCGTCGGTGCGGCCGACGTAGGTGATGTAGCCGTCGGCGTCGCGGGTGCCGACGTCACCGGTGTGGTAGTGGCCGCCGCGGGTGACCTCGTCGTTGCGCTCGGAGTCGTCGGCGTAGCCGGTCATCAGCCCCACCGGCCGCGGCTGCAGCGCGAGACAGATCTCCCCCTCGTCGCCGGGTTCGCCGGTGACCGGGTCGAGCAGCTCCACCTCGAAGCCCGGCAGCGGGCGGCCCATCGAACCGGGCCTGACCGGCTGCCCCGGCGTGTTGGCCACCTGCACGCTGGTCTCGGTCTGGCCGAAGCCGTCGCGGATCGTCACCGACCACGCGCGCCGGACCTGCTCGATGATCTCCGGGTTCAGCGGCTCGCCCGCACCCACGACCTTGGCGGGCGGCGTCCGCAGGATGCCCAGGTCGGCCTGGATGAGCATCCGCCACACCGTCGGCGGCGCGCAGAAGCTCGTCACGCCGCAGCGCTGCATCTGCTCCAGCAGCCGGACCGCGTCGAAGCGGCCGTAGTTGTGGATGAACACCGTCGCCTCGGCGTTCCACGGCGCGAAGACGTTGCTCCAGGCGTGCTTGGCCCAGCCGGGCGAGGAGATGTTGAGGTGCACGTCGCCCGGTTCCAGCCCGATCCAGTACATGGTGGACAGATGCCCCACCGGGTAGGACACGTGGGTGTGCTCGACCAGCTTGGGCTGGGCGGTGGTGCCCGAGGTGAAGTACAGCAGCAGCGGGTCGTCGGCGCGGGTCGGGCCGTCCGGGGTGAAACTCCCGCCGCCGACAGCGCTGTCCGCATAGGACTCCCAGCCCGCCACCGGTTCCCCGACGGCGATCCGGCCGTAGTCGCCCGGCACGTCGGCGAACTTGGCGGCGCTCTCCGACGTCGTCACCACGAACCGGGCTCGGCCGCGGTCCACGCGGTCGCGCAGGTCGGCGGACCCCAGCAGCGGAGTGGCCGGGATGACGACCGCGCCGAGCTTCATCGCGGCCAGGACGGTCTCCCACAGCTCGACCTGGTTGCCGAGCATCAGCACGATGCGGTCGCCGCGGGAGACGCCGAGCCCGCGCAACCAGTTCGCGACCTGGTTCGAGCGGCGCGACATGGCGCTGAACGACACCTCGGTCTCGCGACCGTCCTCCTCGACCATCCACAACGCGGTCCGGTCGGCCCGCTCGCCGATGGTGTCGAACCAGTCCAGCGCCCAGTTGAACTCCGACATCCGCGGCCACCGGAAGTCGCGTCGCGCGGTGTCGTAGTCCTCGCGGTGGCGGAGCAGGAAGTCGCGGGCGGCCAGGAACGCGTTCGCGGCCTCGGACTGTGCCGGCACGGACAAGGGCGCACCTCCGCTGATCGTGGGCCCTGGTAGGGCGAACTGTACTGCGCCTGATCGCCCGGCGCGACGGGCTCGGCGCGGCGCATCGGAGGCCGGGTCGCACCCTGATGGGTTGCGCCGAATGTGGGCGATGGCTTTACGTGTGAGCATGGTCACGATAAGTATGGATCGGCTCGCCGAAGCGGGGGCAGGATCGGCAGGAGGGCGCCTCGCGGCGGCATGACGTCCGGTGGAGGGCCATCGCATGCGTCCGTACCCGTCCGCATCCCGTCGGCTGACCGTCATCCTCACCGCAGGGCTCGCGCTCACCGGCTTCGCGGCGCTGGCCGGGGCGGACATCGCGTGGGAGCCGCAGGAGGCCCCGTTGACCACTCCCTGGACCGCCGAGGTCGGACCCGACAACGCGCTGCCGGAGTACCCGCGCCCGCAGCTGGTCCGCCAGCGCTGGCAGAACCTCAACGGCACCTGGGAGTACGCGGGCGGGGCCGAGCCGCCCGGCACCCCGGCCGAGCGGATCCTGGTCCCCTACCCGCCCGAGTCGGCGTTGTCGGGTATCCAGCGACACGACGACCACATGCTCTACCGGCGCACGTTCACCGTGCCTGCGGAGTGGTCCGGTCAGCGCGTCCTGCTCCACTTCGGTGCCGTCGACCAGCGCGCCGAGGTCCGCGTCAACGGCACCTCGGTGGCCATCCACGAGGGCGGCTACACCTCATTCAGCGCCGACGTCACCGACGCGCTGGT
Organism: Saccharopolyspora erythraea NRRL 2338; assembly: GCF_000062885.1. Lineage (NCBI taxonomy): Bacteria > Bacillati > Actinomycetota > Actinomycetes > Pseudonocardiales > Pseudonocardiaceae > Saccharopolyspora > Saccharopolyspora erythraea. The sequence continues at coordinate 4,281,525 of NC_009142.1, forward strand.
CCCCGGCGGGCAGCAGGAGCTGGTGGTCGTGGCGCAGGACCGCAACGACGCGGCGCCGTACCCGGTGGGCAAGCAGCGCAACAAGCCGGGTGGCATCCTCTACACCGGCGCCTCGGGCATCTGGCAGACGGTGTGGATGGAGCCGGTGCCCGAAGTGCACATCGGCAAGCTGGACGTGACTCCCGATGTCGCGACCGGAACGTTCGCGGTGCGGGCCCGCACCGGCAACTCCGACGCGCAGGCCGAGGTGGTGGTCGGCGAACCGGGCGGCCAGGAGGTCGCCCGGCAGTCCGGAGCGGCAGGCGGCGAGCTGCGGGTGGCGGTACCCAACGCGCGGCTGTGGTCCCCGTCCGACCCGTTCCTCTACGACCTGCGCGTGCGCCTGCTCGGCACCGGTGGCCAGGTTCTCGACGAGGTCACCAGCTACGCGGGCATGCGGTCGGTCGGCCTGGTCAACGACGAGCAGGGCAGGCCCAGGATCGCGCTCAACGGCCGGATCCTGTTCCAGCACGGGCCGCTGGACCAGGGCTACTGGCCCGACGGCATCTACACCGCGCCGACCGACGAGGCGCTGCGCTTCGACATCGAGGCGGCTCAGCGGCTCGGGTTCAACATGATCCGCAAGCACGTCAAGGTCGAGCCCGCCCGGTGGTACTACTGGGCCGACCGGCTCGGAATGCTGGTGTGGCAGGACATGCCGTCGCTGCCGATCGACCTCGCCGACCCGCCCGGCAGCAACCCGCCGCCGAGCGAGGAGGCCGAGGCCCACTTCCGCACCGAGCTGGCGGAGATGATCGACCAGCTCCGCAGCACCACCTCCATCGTGGCGTGGGTGCCGTTCAACGAGGGCTGGGGCGAGTTCGACACCGCAGCGGTCGCCGAACAGGTCGCGCAGGCCGACCCGACCCGGCTCGTCGACGCCAGCAGCGGGGTGAACTGCTGCTACTCGCTGCCCGACAGCGGCGCGGGGCACATCTACGACGACCACACCTACGTCGGCCCCGGCAAGCCCGCGGTGGTCGCGCCGCGCGCGTCGGTAGACGGCGAGTACGGCGGGCTCGGCCTGGTCGAGCAGGGCCACCTCTGGCCGGGGCCGCCGCAGGCATACGAGATGACCGAGAGCCGCGAACACCTGACCCGCCGCTACTCCGAGGTCAGCACCGCGCTGGCCGACGTGGTGCGGGCAAGCGGGTTGTCGGCGGCCGTCTACACCCAGACCACCGACGTCGAGAACGAGGTCAACGGGTTCTTCACCTACGACCGCCGGGTGCTCAAGCCCGACCTGGCGATCGTGCGCGACCGCAACCTCGAGGTGATCGACGCGGGCACGCCCTGACCCGCCGGCAGCGGCCGCCGCATCCGGCGCGGCCGCGGTGGAAAACCGGCTCGGTGCGAGGAGGAACCCATGTCACAGCAGCGCAAGTGGACGCGGCGCAGCGCGATCACGGCCGCGGCCGGAGTCGCCGCTGCCACGTCGCTGACCCCGACCGCGCACGCCCGGCCCCCGGCGGGCGGCGGGCAGACCGCGCTCGGGCGGCTCTACGAGATCCGCTCCGGCAGGCACCGGGTGGTGGTCGCCGGGGTCGCCGCGACGCTGCTGTCGTGGCAGGTCGACGGCACCGAGATGCTGCTCACCCACGACCCGTCGTGGCTCGGCGAGGGCTACCAGGGCAAGACGATCCTGCCCTGGCCCAACCGGATCGAGAGCGGCCGCTACACCTTCGGCGGTCAGCAGCTGCAGGTCCCGATCAACGAGCCGTCGCGACAGGCCGCGCTGCACGGGCTGATGAGCTGGGTCGAGTGGCAGCCGGTGCGCCACCGCGGGGACGGAGTGGTGCTCGAACACCTCCTGCACCCGCACTACGGCTACCCGTTCACCCTGGCGCTCCAGATCGAGTTCACCGTGGACGGACGCGGGGTGAGCAGCAGGCTGTCGGCGAAGAACGTCGGTGACACCGACGCCCCGTTCGGCACCGCGAACCACACCTACATCGCCGCCAGCGGACCGGCCATCGACACCATGGGCTTCGAGCTGCCCGCGAGCACCTACTACGTCACCGACGACAACCTCATCCCGACCGGGACCGCACCGGTCGCGGGCACCGAGTACGACTTCCGCTCGGCGCGGCGGATCGGCGCCACCAAGATGGACACCGCTTTCACCGACCTGGCAAGGGAATCCGGCGGGGAGGCGGTGGTCCGCTTCGAGCGCCCTGGCGGGCAGCACGTCGAGCTCTGGGTGGACCGGACCCACGGTTACCTGCAGGTCTACACCGACGACTCGCCGTCGCAGGACCGCCCGGCCCGCGCGGGCATCACCGTCGAGCCGATGACGTGCGCTCCCAACGCGTTCGTGACCGGCGACGGCCTGATCACCCTGCGGCCCGGCGAGGTGCACGAGGGCCGCTGGGGCTACCGAATCGGTTGATGAGGCCGGTTTCCGGCGTCGCCGGAGCCGTTCCTGACACCGGCACCGCGAGGTCATAGGGTGAGGGCGTGGCCGACTACATCCAGATCCCCACGCCCGCGGGCAGGTTCGACGCGCTCACCAGCGGCCCGGAAGGCGGCCGTCCGGTGCTGCTGCTGCACGGCTTCCCGGAGGCCGCCGTCCAGTGGAGCGAACAGCTCGCCGTGCTCGGCGAAGCCGAGTGCCACGCGGTCGCCCCGGACCAGCGCGGCTACTCGCCCGGCGCGCGCCCCGAGCAGGTCGCCGACTACCGGCTGGAAGAACTGGTCGGTGATGTCCTGGCCATCGCCGACCACCTCGGCTGGCAGCGCTTCGACCTGGTCGGCCACGACTGGGGCGCGGCGGTGTCGTGGGCGACGGCGGCGGCGCACCCGGACCGGTCCGCACGCTGACCGCGGTGTCGATCCCCCACCTCGACCCGTTCGGGCAGGCGGTGCGCGAGGACGAGGACCAGCAGCAGCGGTCGGCCTACATGCAGGTGTTCCGCGGTTCGGGTGCCGAACGCGCCCTGCTGGAGGACAACGCGCGCAAGCTGCGGCAGATCTACGGCAACTTCGTCCCCCAGCACCACGTCGACGACTACGTGCAGCGGCTGACCGAGCCGGGCGCGCTGACCGCGGCGCTGAACTGGTACCGGGCCACCCGTTTCAACGGTCCGATCGGGAAGGTGGAGGTGCCGACGCTCTACGTCTGGAGCACCGAGGACGTCGCGGTCGGCTCCACCGCGGCCCTCGCCACCGAGCACCACGTCACCGGCCCGTACCGGTTCGAGATGCTGGAGGACGTCTCGCACTGGATCCCCGAGCAGGCACCGGAAGCGCTGAACCGCTTCATCCTCGAACACCTGCTGGCGCACCAGGACTGACCGCCGCGGCGCCGGTGCACCGTCAGCCGGCGGCCGGGACGTGGTCGGCGAGGAACCGCACCATGTCGGCCCCGACCACGTCGAACACCGACCCGTCGTGGCCGCCCGGAAGCACCGAGGCCACCGGGATGTCGGTGTGCTCGGCGACCAGCCGCTCCGCGCCGGGCAGGAACGGGTCGGTGTCGCCGACCCACACCCCGACGGGCACGTCGCCGAGCTTGTCCAGGTGCGCCAAGGGATCGGCGTGCCGCCACTGCTCCTCGGAACCGAAGACGCCCTTCTCGCTCATGTGCTCCCAGGTCACCGGGAGCGCGGGGGCGAGCTCGGCGACCGCCGAGACAGGGTTCCCGGCCGCCTGGCGCGCGATCGCGTAGTTCAGCGCGCCGAATCCGCCGGTGGAGATCCCCGCGACCGCGAACGGCCGTCCTTCGTCGTCGCCGAGTCCGCGCTCCCGCAACCATCGCGGCAGCTCCTCGGTGAGCATGCTCGACAGGTCGCCGTTCGCCGAACCGTCGGTCCAGTAGGCGTTGTAGCCGCCGTCGACCACGACGAAGGCGAACGCCGGGATCGCACCGTCGCGGTACTCCCGTTCCAGCGCGGCCAGGGTGTCGTAGGGGATCGGGGTGGGATCGATGCCGTCGCGCCCGTGCAGGTAGAGCACCACCGGCAGGCCCTTGGTCCGCTCCAGGCCCGAGGGGTGGGCGGTGTAGAGCCGGACGTCGGTCTGGCGGTGTTCGGAGCGCACCTGCTCGTAAATGATCGCCGGCATCGGGGCCGATGCGGTCGGCGCCTCCTGCCGCCCGGGTGGTGCGGCCCGCGGCGCCGGGACGCAGCCGGAGACCAGCAACGCGGGTAGGAGAGCCACGGCCGCCAAGGCCGCTCGCACAGACCGGTACCGCCGCCCGAGGGCCACCCCACGCACCGCCGTCATCCCTCCAGCATCGAGTCGCACCCCCGGACCCGACCACGGTACCGAAAGGTCGGACCTTGTCTGCTCGCCCGGTTCCGGAGAGCATGTCTGCGGGTTGTCGACGGAAGGAGCGGTCGTGAAGGGTGCGGAAGGCCTGCTGGCCACGGCGATCGAGGCGGGCGTGCGGGTGTGCTTCGCCAATCCGGGCACGACCGAGATGCCGCTCGTGGAAGCCTTCGACGCGGTGCCCGGCATTCGCACCGTGCTCGGCCTGTCCGAGGGCGTGGTGACCGGTGCGGCCGACGGCTACACGCGGATGGCCGGGGTACCCGCCATGACGCTGCTGCACCTCGGTCCGGGTTTCGCCAATGGCATCGCCAACCTGCACAACGCGCGCCGCGCCCGCACCCCGGTGATCAACGTCGTCGGGGAGCACGCCACCTGGCACCAGCCCGCCGACGCACCGCTGGCCAGCGACATCGAGTCGCTCGCGGCGCCGGTCTCGGGCTGGGTGGGACGGACCACGTCCGCGCGGTCGGCGGGGGCCGAGTTCGTCGAGGCGCGCCAGGCGGCCCTCCGGGACCGGTTGCCCGCCACGCTGATCGCCGCGGCCGACCACATGTGGAGCGAGGGCGGCACGACCGCCGACGTCCCGCCTGCCCCCGGTCCGGCCGAGGTCGAGCAGGAGCAGGTCGACGCGGTCGCCAAGGTCCTCGCCTCCGGGGAGCGCCCGGCGCTGCTGCTTGGCGGGAACGCGCTGAGCGCCGACGGGATCCGCACGGCCGCGCGCATCGCCGCGGCGGTCGGCGGCGAGGTCCTCGCGGAGCGTTCGCCCGCCCGCATCGAGCGGGGTCCGGACGTGCCGCCGCTGCGCTCGCTGCCCTACTTCCCAGAGGACGTGCTCGGCAGCCTCGACGGCTTCTCGCACCTGGTGCTGGTGGGCACGACCGAACCGGTGGCGTTCTTCGGCTACGAGGGCATGCCCAGCGTCCTGGTGCCGGACGGCACGCAGCTGCACACGCTCGCCGATCCGGGCCAGGACGCCGCGGCGGCGCTCGACGCCCTCGCCGAGGCCACCGGCAGCGCCGATGCACGACCGCCCGCCCCGCAGCGCCCGGAAGTGCGGGCGCCGCAAGGAGATCTGACCTCCTCGGCGATCGCGGCGGCGATCGTGCTCACCCAGCCGGAAGGCGCGATCGTGGTCAACGAAGGCGTTTCCTCGTCCGGTGCGTACCCGGGCCTGGCCGCCGCCGCGCCCCGCCACACCGAGATCACGCTCACCGGCGGCGCGATCGGCATGGGCATCCCGGCCGCCACCGGCGCGGCGGTCGCCTGCCCGGACCGGCACGTGATCGACTTCCAGGCCGACGGCAGCGCCCTCTACACGGTGCAGGGGCTGTGGACCCAGGCCAGGCAGCGGCTGGACGTCACCACCGTGATCTGCTCGAACTCCCGCTACCGCATCCTGGAGGCGGAACTCAGCCGCGCCGGGGTGGACCGGCCGGGGCCGGCCGCCGCGGGCATGACCGCCCTCGGCGACCCCGCACCCGACTGGACCGCGCTCGCGGCGGGCTTCGGCGTCCCGGCGGTCCGGGCCACCACGGGCGAGCAGCTGCTGGACGCCCTGCGCCAGGCGAGCCTGGAGCCCGGCCCGCACCTGGTGGAGGCCGTCATCTGACCGCGGTGCGCGCTCTGGTCACCTCCGGTTCCGGTGGCTGGTCGAGCAGCGAGTGCCGCAGCGCGAAGGAGGCCGCCTCCAGCCGGGAATGCACGCCCAGCTTGGTCAGGACCGACTGCACGTGGGTCCGCACGGTGGTCGAGGACACCCCCAGCCCCCTCGCCATCGCACGGGTCTGCGCACCTTCGACGAGCAGCTCCAGGCACTGCCGCTCGCGCGCGGTGAGGTGCGAGGCCAGCCGCCGCGCGTCGGTCGTGCCGCGCAGCTTCGGCGCCCGCGACGCCGCCAGCTCGACCACCACCTCGCCGTCGACCACCGCGCGGATCGCGGTGGCCAGCACGGAAAGGCCGCACATCTTGTTCACGTAGCCGGTCGCGCCCCGTCCCAGCGCGTCGCGCATGCCCTGCACGTCGCCGTCGGCGGTGAGCACGAGGACCTTCGTGCGCCCGTCGGTGATCTTCTCGACCACCGTCAGCCCGTCGCCGTCGGCGAAGTACCTGTCCAGCAGGCACACGTCCGGCTGGTGCGAGCGCACCGCGGCCAGCGTGTCCTCGATGCTGCTCGCCGTGCCCACCACGCGGAAATCGTTTTCCGGAAGCGCGCTCACCAGCGCGTCCACGAATATCGCGTGGTCGTCACCGAGCACCAGATCGACCATCGCATCCCCCTTCCCGTCGGCGTCGCCTCCACGACGGGCCCGGTCGGGCGCCGAAGACGACAACGACCCGCGTGCCGCCCCCCGGCGGCGAGTCGATGCGCAGCCGCGCCGCGCACGCGTTGGCCAGGTCGTGGACGATCGCCAGTCCCAGCGAGGCTTTGCCGCTGGGCCCCCGGCCGAAGCCGGGACCGTCGTCGGCGACCTCCACCACGACACCGCCCGACGCGCGCCGGGACACCGCGACCTCGACGGTGCCGTCGGCTCCCGCGGCGCGCACGGCGTTCTCGACCAGGTTGGCCAGCATCCGCCACATCGCGGTGCGGTCGGTGCGCAGGGTGCACGGCTCGCCCGGCCGCAACCGGACCTCGGCCGGCGCCGACAACCGCGTGACCGACACCAGTTCGGCCACCAGCTCGCCGACGTCGAACACCTCGGAGGCGGCGGGCCGGTCGTCGACCAGTTCCACCAACCGCTCCAGTTCGCGTTCCATGAGCCGCAGCCGGTGCCGCGCGCTGCCGGACAGCGACGCCTCGGCGTCCATCCCCTCCCTCAGGTACGACAACGTCGCCAGCCCCCTGCCCAGGTCGTGCAGCAGTCCCTGGACCTCGGGTGGCTCCGCGCGCCCCCACTTCCACGCAGATCCCCGATGCAAAGCCGCTCCTTCGTCCGGCCATCCCGTCATCTGGACTGTCGGGATGACGTTGGGCCGCGTTGCTTGCTCGTGCGCGCGGGGTGTTTCGGCTACTCCACGTGCATGACCCGGGCGGCGGCGGGAGTCCGCGAGCCACCGTATGCGTCCCCCAACGCCTCCGCGAGCGCAGCCGAGTCGTGCCTGCCCGCGATCCGCGCGGCGGCCGCCCGGGCCATGCGCAGCGCTTCGCACGGCTCGTCGAGCAGGCGTGCGACGGCAGCGGCCAGCAGCTCCGGCCGTCCGGGAGGAGCCAGCAGTCCCGTCTCGCCCGGCACCACGACGTCCCCGACGGCGTTCACGGCCGTGGCCGCGACCGGGATCCCGCAGCGCATGGCCTCGACGACGGCCAGCGGCAGGCCCTCGTACCTGCTGGACATGGCGAAGACGTCGAAGGCGGGCAGCAGGTCCACCGCGTCGGCCCGGTCGCCGGTGAAGACCAGGCGCACCCCCGCCCGCTCGGCGAGGTCGCGTGCCTCACCGGCGAGCTCTCCCCCGCCGACCCAGACACCGACCACGCCCCGCGGACGCAAGGCGCGCAGCGCGGCGACGAAGTCGTCCGGCGCCTTCTGGTACGTCAGCCTCCCCACGGTCCCCACGACGGGCACGTCGGGTGGAAGTCGCAGCGCTCGGCGCGCGTCGTGCCGCGACTGCGGTGTGAGCACCCGAACAGGGTCCACGGCTACGCCGATCGTGCGAACGCGTTCCGGGGGCACGAGGCGCCGTCGCAGCGCCTCGACGGCGACACCGGTGCCTACGCACAGTGACAGGTCGGTGATGCGGCCGAGCGCCCGTTCGACGGCGACATAGGTAGCCCGGCGTGTCACCCGTTGGAACTCGTGGAACGGGAAGCCGTGGTAGGTGTGCACGATCCGCGGCGCACCCGTGCGGCGCGCCGCGAGCCGGCCGAGCGTGCCCGCCTTCGCGCAGTTGGTGTGCACGACGTCGAACTTCCGCCTCGCCAGCAGCCGGACCAGCCCGGCCAGGGCGAGCACGTCGGCGTGCGGTGCGATCGGCGCGCGCAGCGCCGGGACCAGCACGGTCTCGAGCCCGGCGGCGCCGGCCTCGCGCAGCAGCCGGCCGCCGCTGCCCGCCACGATCGTCACCTCGTACTCCGCCGGATCCAGCGCCCGCCCTCCACGCAGGACCATCTCGCCCGCACCGCCTTCCAGGCGGGTGACGACCGCGGCGACCCGCAGCCGGCCGCTCACCGCATCGGCCTCGGACCGTGCGGGCGCATCCCCGCCGAGGTGGCCACGCTGACCGCCTCGAGCTGGCTGTGCACGTGCAGCTTGGCCAGGATGCTGCGGGTGTGGGTGCGCACGGTCTCGGTGGAGATCCGCAGCTCCTCGGCGATCCGGCTACCGCGCTTGCCCGCCACCATGCCCTGCAGCACGTCGCGTTCGCGGTCGCTGAGGCAGTCCAGCGGCCCGGTCCGCTCGGTGGCACGGACCGCGTCCTCGCGCAGCTCGCGCAGGACGATGCCGAGCAGTTCCGGCGGATACCAGCCGTGGCCCGCGCACACCCCGCGCAGGACCGCGGTCAGCTCGTCCACACCGGACTCCTTCGACACCCACGCCTGCACGCCGGCACGGGCCGCCTCCACCGCCTGATCGGGATCGTGGCGTCCGGTGAGCACGACGACGTGCACCTGCGGACGTTCCCGCCGGAGCAGGCGGACCAGCTCCCCGCCGCGCGTGCCCACCGGTTCGACGTCGACGGTGATGACGTCCGGCCGCAGCCTGCGCACCATCTCCGGCAACCGGGGGTCCTCCAGCTCGCACCGGCCCACCAGCCACAGGTCCGGCACCGTCGACAACCGCACGCTCAGCGCCTCGGTGAGCATGAGGTGGTCGTCCACCATGAGCAGCCGCACGAAGTTCACCGCCCAACGATCCCGTCCCCGGCGCGCCACGTCCTCGTGCGAACGCAGGAGTTCCGTCTCATGTACACGGCCGAGTGACCGTGGGTCATCACCCGGCCCGCAGGTCCGGTTCCGGCTCCCGCACCTGCTGCGGTTGCTGCGGCGTGGCCTCGACCGGCCTGCGCCCGGGGCTGCTCCACCGCCCCGTCGAGCGCGCCAGCCAGGCCTGCGGCAGCGCGTACAGCGAGATCGCCGCGTCCAGCACCCGCATGAACAGGAACACCGGTGCGTAGAGCAGGAACCGCGGCCGGCGCTGGATCAGCGCCACCAGGCACGTCAGCAGCAGGTCGGGCAGCACGATGCCGAAAAGCATCACCGGCAGGCTCAGGTGCGCCGCGACCGCGGCGTGGACCTCACCGATCACCGGCAGGTGCGCCACCGAGCCGAACACCTCCGGGATCACCAGCAGCGCGAGCAACAGCGGCAGCAGCACGATCATGATGCTGCTGCTCAGCAACTCCAGGAGCAGCAGCCCGAGCATCGCGGTGAACAGGTTCGCCTTCGGCGGGTGCAGCCTCACCGTCTGCCACAACCCGAGCGACCACCGCTTGCTCTGGCGCACGTAGTCCTTGAACGTGCCCGGTTCCTGGGTCACCGCGACCGCCGACGGCGTGAAGCCCACCTTGCCCAGGGCCTTCTGGTAGACCTCGAAGGTCATGTTGAAGTCCTCGATCACCAGACCCGGCGGGTTCACCTCGATCTCGGGCAGCACCGCGGTCCGGTACAGGCTGGCGAACCCGGGCACGATGTGGGTGGCGTTGACCCGGCGCCAGGTCTGGCCGAACTTCAGCAGATACTGGGTCATGGTGTAAATCCGCTGGCGGTGGTAGGCCACCAGCCTGCCCACCTGCGAGAGCCTGCTGTCATCGGTGGTGGAGCGCACGCACCCGGCGACCGCGACCACGCCCGGGTCGGCGAACAGCGGCAGCGCGGCCCGGAAGTACCCGGGCTCGACGTGGGTGTCGGCGTCGAGCAGCATCACGACCTCGAACCGCTCGACGAGCCGGAACCGCCGGATGCCCTGGTGCAGCGCGCCCGCCTTGCCCACGTTGGTGGCCGTGCTGATCACGTTCACCCCGCAGCGCCGGGCCAGCTCCACCGTGCGGTCGGTCGAGCCGTCGGAGATCACGTGCACGTTCTGCCTGGGCACCAGCGAGGTGATCGCGTTCAGGCTGTCGACGATGACCTCCTCCTCGTTGTGCGCCGGGATGAGCACGGCGACGTCGCTGACATCGAGGTCGACCGGTGCGGGTGCCCTGCTCTTGGACCACCAGCCCCACGTCGAGCTGTCGAGCAGCCGCAGAAGTCCGATCACGCCCCACAGCGTGAAGTTGGTCCCGAAGACCACAATGGCCAGCAACCACCACGGAATCATCCATTCCTCCCCCGTGATTTCGTCACCGGGAGACTGGCCCGCAGCTCTGGCCAGGTGCCGGTGTCCTCATAGCCGTACATCCACAGGTAGACGCCGCGGATCCCGGACCCGCGAGCGGCTTCGAACTTCGCCTTGGAGCTGGCGGTGTTCTCGAACCACACCTCGTGCCGCCGCCCCTGCGCGTCGGTGTAGGCGAACCAGGGCGACTGGGTGCGTGCGTCGTAGAACGTCGGCACCTTGTGCTCGGTCGCGAGCTTGAAGGCCTGCAGCCACGTCACCGAGGTCCCCTGGCCGTCGACCCAGTCGTAGCCGTAGAGCGGCACGCCGAGCACGATGCGCTCCCTGGGCACCACACTGGTCGCGTAGCTGAGCACGTCGCGGATCCAGCCGACCGGAGCGACAGGACCGGGGCGCGAGGTTCCCCAGTGGAAGTCGTAACCCATCAGCCGGACCTGGTCGGCCACCTGGCCGATCGCGGCGTAGTCCTGCGCGACGTTGCGCTCGTCGTAGCCGGCATCGGAGGTCTTGGCGAACACCGCGACCGACAGCGTCTTGCCCTCGGCGTGCAGGGCCCGTCCCAGGTCGGTGACGAACCGGGTGAACTGCTCGCGGTCGCCGGCGCGCAGATTCTCGTAGTCGATGTCGATACCGGCGTAGTTCTCGCGCTTGACCAGCTCGACGATCTCGAACACGTGGCGCCGCATCAGTTCCGGGTCGTGCAGCATCCGCGCCACCGGTTCGTAGGACCAGTTCCCCTCGGTGATGTTGGCCAGCGACGGCACGATGGGGATCTGCGCCTCGCGCAACCGCTGGAGGTGCCCGGCGACCTCGGTGGCCTGCGCGGGCGAGTACTGGATGGTGAGCCTGCCGTCGTCGCCGAGCCCGTACATCCACGGCGACACCTCGTTGACCGCGGTGCGGTTCTGCACCACCGTCGCCGTGCCGTTCCCGAGGTTCCAGAACGGCAACGACGCCACCACCACGGTTCCCGAGGGCACCACCGGCGCGGGTCTGGGCACCGCCATCACGGCGGCCAGCACCATCGCGCAGCCGATCAGCGCCAGGAACCACACCGAACCGGCCCTGCGCCGCAGGGCGGCGACCGGTTGCGCGGCCACCGACCTGAGCCGTGGCCTCGTCGTCTTGTTCGCCATCGGCCCGTCCTCATTCCGCCGCGACCGCGGGCACCTGCCGGGACCGCGTCTGCTCGGCGATCACGGCGCGGATGATGTCGTCCAGCGTCCTGGACGGCTCGAAGCCGATGAGTTCCCTGGCCCGGGAGCAGTCCGGCACCCGCCGCTGCATGTCCTCGTAGCCCGGGCCGTAGGCCTGCTCGTAGGGCACCCGCACGGTGTCGCTGGACGAGCCGGTCATCTCGATGATCCGGGCGGCCAGCTCGGCGATCGAGACCTGCTCGCCGCTGCCCAGGTTCACCGCGCTGCCGCGCGCCTTGTCCAGCTGCACCAGCTCGACCAGCGCGGGCACCACGTCGTCGACGTGGCAGAAGCAGCGGACCTGCCTGCCGGTGCCGAAGATCGTCAGCGGCCTGCCCTGCAGCGCCTGGTTGACCATCCGGGGGATGACCATGCCGTAGCGCCCGGTCTGGCGCGGTCCGACGGTGTTGAACAGCCGCACGATCACCGCGCGCAGTCCCAGCTCGCGCACGTAGGCGTGGGTCAGGCTCTCGTCGATGGCCTTGGCTTCCGAGTAGGTCCAGCGCGACATCAGCGGCGAGCCGATGACGCGGTCGTCGCCCTCGCGCAGCCCGACCTTCGGATTCTTGCCGTAGATCTCGCTGGTGGAGGCCAGCAGCAGCCGGGCGTTGTAGCGCAGCGCCGCGTCGAGCACGTTCTCGGTGCCGTGGATGTTGGTGAGCAGGCTGCGGATCGTCCGCTCCTGGATGACGAACGCGCCGACCGCCGCCGCGAGGTGGAAGACGATGTCCACTTCGGACGTCAGCTCGTCGACCAGCCCGCGGTCCATGACGCTGCCGTTGACGAGCTCGAATTCGTCGGCGTCGGGCAGGTTCTCGAACCGGCCGGTGCTGAGGTCGTCGAGCCCGACCACGCTGTGCCCCTCGGCGAGCAGTTGCTCGGTCAGGTGCGAGCCGATGAACCCGGCCGCGCCGGTGACCAGTGCCTTCATCGCTGGGCCTCCCCCAGTCGTGCGTACAGGTCGTCGATGCGACCGGTGACGGCCTCGATGCCGTACCGGCGGCGGATCTCGGGGACGTCGGCGCGCGGCCTGCGTTCGCTGATCTCGCGCGCGATCTCGGCGCGCATGCGCTCGGGGTCCCCGGGCACCTGGCGGGCGCGGTCGGTGTCGATGCCGTCCATGGCCGGGCAGGTGGTGTAGAGCGCGGGCATGCCGTTGGCCAGCGCCTCCAGCACCGACAGCCCGAAGGTCTCCTGCGCGGAGGAGGCCACGAACAGGTCCAGCGACGACAGCATCGCGGCGACGTCGTGCCGCTCGCCCGCGAAGACGACGTGGTCGGAGATGCCGTGCGCGCGCACCAGCTTCTCCAGCCGCTCGCGGTCGGCGCCGTCGCCGACGAGCAGCAGCTTGGTGCGCTGGTCCACCAGCGGTGCCATCGCGTCGATGACGAGGTTGAACCTCTTGTTCGGATCGAGCCTGCCCAGCACCCCGACCACGAAGGCGTCCGGCGGGATGCCGTGCTCGGCCCGCACCCGCCCTCTGGCCTCCGCGTCGAAGCGGACCCGGCCGAAGTCCACGCCGTTGGGGATCACGGTGATCTTGCGCGGCCGCACTCCCCAGTTCACCAACCGCGTCGCGACGGTGTCCGACACCGCGATCGTCGCGTCCGAGCACAGGTCGGTGCCCAGGTACAACGCCCGCACGCCCAGCGTCATGCGGCGCCGTTCGAGGTGGGTCTCGCCGATGGAGTGCTCGGTGGTCACCACGACCTTCGTGCCGGCCAACCGCGCCGCCAGGCGCCCGTACACGCAAGCCCGGTAGAGGTGGGTGTGCACCACGTCGTAGCGCTCGTCGCGGATCAGCTCGCGCAGCCTGAGCACCGCGCTGAGCTGGGTGTTGCTGGTCATCCCGAGGTCGCGGACCCGCACGCCGTCGGAGCGGATCATGGAGGCGACGTCTCCCGGGTTGTACAGCGCGACCACGTCGGAGTCGTGCCTGGTGTGCTGGAGTACCGACCGGAGCTGGAGCTCGGCGCCGCCGACCCCGAGCCCTGTGATCACGTGCAGAACCTTCACCGTCGTCCTCCCATGGCTCGTGCGACGATCGCGACCGTGCGGGCCACGACCACCAGGTCCATCCACAGCGACCAGTACTCGATGTACTGGTTGTCGAAGCGCGCGCGGTCCGGGATCGAGGTGTCCCCGTGCAGGCCGTGGACCTGCGCCCATCCCGTCATGCCGCCCGGCATCCGGTGCCGGTCGGCGTAGTGCGGTATCTCCCCTGCGAAACGCTTGGCGTAGTAGGGCCGCTCGGGTCTGGGACCCACCAGCGACATCTCCCCGCGCAGCACGTTGACCAGCTGCGGCAGCTCGTCGAGATGCGTCCCCCGCAGCCACCGCCCGAGCGCGGTGCACTGGTCGGCCGCGACCGCCCACTTCTCGCCGGTGTCGACCAGCGTCCGCAGCTTGACCACCCGCACCAGCCGCCCGGTCCGGCTGACCCGCCACTGGCAGAAGAAGGTCGTGGCCTTGCCGCAGCCGCGCACGATCCCGGCCAGCACCAGCAGCACCGGTGCGAGCAGCACCAGCAGCACGGTGCCCACGACCAGGTCGAAGGCGCGTTTGGCCACTGCCGACAACAGGTTCGGCCTGCGCAGCGGCACCAGCACGACTCCCCAGATCTCGTCGAGGCACGCCCTCGGCACCGCCAGCCCCAGCTCGCCGGGCCTGGGCACCAGGCAGAAGTCCACGCCCACCGACCGGCACGCGCGCACCGCGGCCACCAGTGCCCCGTCGTCGCCTTCCGGAGCGCAGACCAGCACGCGCGCGATGCGGTACCGCGCGATCACCCCGGCCAGGTCCGCGACGCCGCCGAGAGCGGGAAGCCCCCTCACCGCCCCGAAACCACCGCCCGCGACCCAGCCCGCCGAGCGCAACCCGCATTCCGGGTGCTCGGCGAGGAGCCCGGCGATCCGGGCGGCCTCGTCCCCGCTCCCGACGACCAGCGCCGGTTCGACCAGCCTGCCGCGGCGGTGGGCCGCCCTCAGCAGCCCGTACGCCGCGCCACGCGCGGTGACCAGCGCGCCCGCGGTGAGCAGCGCCAGCAGCACGGCCGCTCCCGGAGCGGTCCACGGCAGCAGCACCGCCACCGGCAGCAACGCCGCCACCGCGATCCGGGGTGCCTGGTCGGACACCCGCAGGCAGATCCGCAGCCGGTGCTGGCCCTGACCGGCGAGCACGGCCAGGACCGCCAGGCCGTAGGCGGCCCCGGCCGGCACCGGCACCTGCGCGAGCACCGCCGGCACCACCACCGCCACCAGATCGGTGACCGGCAGCGCCGACGCCTTCACCACCCGCGTGGACCGCGCGTCGCACGGGTGCTCGCGGGTGAGCGAGGGCAGCGCGGCGGTGAAGCCGCCGTGCTCGGATCGCAGGCCGGGGGCGCTCATCTACCGACGCCTCCCACCGCCATGCGGCGGGAGCGCAGCGCCGACAGCCGCCCGCTGACCTGCCGCACCGCGTAGTCGGCCCCGTAGACGAAGCGCATGACCGGTCCGTGCTCCGGGGCCACGACCGCGCCGACGAAGAACAGGCCGGGGACCGAGGACTGGAAGTCGCGGCCCACCCGCGGCGTACCCGCGAGCGTGCTCAGCCGCGAGCGCAGTTGCGGTCCCACGAACGACAACCGCGCCAGGTTGGGCGGATAGCCGGTCGCGCCGATGACGTGGTCGGCCTCGAACTCCCGCCTGCCGTGCCCGTTGGCCCGCACCCCGAGCCGGACGCGGTGCCCGTCCTGTGCCGCCCAGTCGATCCCGTGGGACAGCCGGACCGGGAACTTGCCCTCGACGCGCTCGCGCAGCCACCAGGCCCCCGCCGGCCCCAGCGCGGTGCGCGCCCGGTAGACCCTGGTCTGCTTCGGCAACCGCCGGAACAGCCGTGGGTGCTCGGAGTAGAACCAGGTCGAGAGCCCCGAACCGAGACCGGCCTCGGGTTCCCGCATGCGTTGCAGCAACGGGCGGTCCGGCAGCAGCGGTCGCCCGTTCCACACCAGACCGTCCGCGCGCACGAGCATCTGCGTGCGTGCCCCGTGCTCGTGCAGCAGCGCCGCCGTCTCCAGCGCCGACTGCCCCGCCCCGACGACGATCACCTCCCGGTCCTGGAACACGCTGAGGTCGGTGTGCTCGGAGCTGTGCGTGCACAGCTCGGTCGGCAGGTCCTCCAGCACCTCGGGCAGGCGGGCGAAGTGCTCGACACCGGCTGCCACCACCACGTTGCGGGCGCGGACCTGCTCACCGTCGGCCAGGGTCAGGTCGAAGTGCTCGTCGCGCCTGCGCACGTCGGTGACCAGCCGCTCGTCGACCTCCAGCCCCCGGTCGAGCCGGAACCACTCGCCGTAGGAGACGAAGGTGTCCAGCGACACCGGCACCCCGTAGTCGGCGTAGGTACGGCCGGTCTCGCGGCAGAAGTTGCGCAGCGAGTGCGTCCCGTCCGGATCGGACAGGTTGGAGGCGAACCCCTGCGACTTCAGGTACATGCCGCGCGGCATCGCCGTGCGCCACAGCCCCATCGGGACGCCGAACTGCCGGTAGGACACCCCGTTGGCGCGCAGATGCGCGGCCAGCGACAGCCCGTACGGCCCGGCGCCGACGATGGCCACGTCGACGAGGTCGTAGTCGTTCATACCTTTTTCTCCTTTCCCGGGCGAAAATGCAGCCGCCGCAACGGGCGAGTAGCCGCGCGTGCGCCCATCCACAGGCACATCAACGCGAAGGGTGTGAGGTCGTCGCGCGCGTACCACGCGGTCTCGTCCACCGCGCGGACCGAGTCGGCCCACGAGCGCAGCCCGAGCCGCCCGTCGCGCCAGTAGCGCAGCGCGGCGATCGGGTCGTAGTTCTCGACCAGGAACCGCCTGCCGGGA
Organism: Saccharopolyspora erythraea NRRL 2338; assembly: GCF_000062885.1. Taxonomy (NCBI): domain Bacteria; kingdom Bacillati; phylum Actinomycetota; class Actinomycetes; order Pseudonocardiales; family Pseudonocardiaceae; genus Saccharopolyspora; species Saccharopolyspora erythraea. The sequence goes on from NC_009142.1 coordinate 4,298,162, forward strand.
ACCGAGGTCCCGGCGGGCGTGGCCTGTCCGGTCAGGTCCAGGTAGGCGGCCAGCGCGACGTCCACGCCCGCGCTGTCCTCGAACAACCGGAACTGCGCTCCGAGACGGGGGTTGAAGTCCAGCAGCTTGTACTGGCCGTCCCTGGCGTCCCAGCGGAAGTCCAGGTCCACGATGCCCCGGAAGTCCAGCCGGTGCAGCAGATCGGTCGCGTGCCGGTGCAGTTCGGCGTTCTCGGCCCAGCGGCCGAGGCTGGTCAGCCCGGCGTGCGCCGGGTACGACCGCTCCTTGGTGCCCACGAAGGAGGCGGTGCACCGCGCTTCGGCGTCGCAGTAGCCGTGGAAGAACCAGTCGTGCCCGATGCCGCCCGGCAGGTACTCCTGCAGCATCAGCCGCTGGTCTCCGGGCAGCCGGCACAGCTCGGCGAGCTCGGCCCGGTCGTGCACGATCGTCGTGCTGCGCCGCCCGGCGCCGTTGCGCCACGGTGTCGGGAGCTTGACCACCACCGGGAACCCGAAGCGGTCGGCGAACTCGCCCGCCTCGTCGGGACTTCCCACCATCGTCGCCTGGGCGCACGGCACGCCGAGCGCCTGGCACAGCCGGTACATCGTGTACTTGCCGGCGAGCAGCCGCGGCAGGTCGTGCGGCGGCTGCGGGAAGCTGAACCACTCCCGCAGCGAGTTCCCGTGCTCGGCGAGGAAGATCGCACCCGCGTCGTCGGTCGGGAACAGCACCGCGGTGCGCCCGATCCGCTCGGCGATGCCGCGCAGTCCCCGCAGCACGCCGTCCACGTCCTGGGCGTCGGGCCGCCACACCCAGTGGCCCCGCACGTAGCGGGAGTGCGCGGCCGGCGCGTACCGGTGCTCCTGCACCGCGTACATCGGCACACCGGCCCGCCCGAGGCTGCGGATCAGGCCGAGCCCACCGTGGTGCATGACGTTGGGGTCGAGCTTGAAGACCACCGCGGGGGTCGAGGTGTCGAGGCCGTCGAGACGGCCGTGGTGCCTGCCCATCTGGTCGATTCCCCCTCACACGACCCGGCGGTGGGCGGCGGCGTCGAACTGGTAGGTCGCGTCGATCACCAGCGGGCACCGCGTGGCCCAGCCGTAGTCGAGTCCGGGGTGGACGGTGTGCATGAGGACCAGGTCGCAGTCCTGGCCCGGGTCCGGGACGCTCTGCAGCTCCGTCCCGTCCTCCAGCACCACTTCGGGGATGAGCGGGTCGTAGTAGGAGACGTGGACCCCCGCCCGGCGCAGGCCGGAGATGATCGGCAGCGCGGGCGACTCGCGCAGGTCCCGCACGCCGGCCTTGTAGCTGACACCGGCGATCAGCACCCTCGCGCCGCGGGGTGGCACGGCAGCGTCGACCAGTTCCTCCAGGACCCGGCGCACGACCTGGTCCGGCCGGTGCTCGATGGAACGCATCGCCTGCTCGATCAGCGGCACCCGCACGCCGTGCTCGCGCAGCTGCCACAGCAGGTAGTGCGGGTCGCACGGGATGCAGTGCCCGCCGACGCCGGGACCGGGGAAGCTGCCGAGGAACCCGTAGGGCTTGGTCCCGGCGGCGATGGTGACCTCGACGGGATCGAGGTCCAGGTCGCGGCAGACGTCGGCGATCTCGTTGGCCAGCGCCAGGTTCACCGCGCGGAAGATGTTCTCGTAGAGCTTGGTCAGCTCCGCCGCCTCCGGCGAGCCGACCAGGTACACCGAGTCGGTGGTGCGCCCGATGACGTGCGCCGCCCGCTCCGCGCAGGACCTCGTGACGCCACCCACGATGCGCGGGGTCTCCCGCTGGGTGTGGTCGAGGTTGCCGGGGTCGATGCGCTCCGGGCTGAAGGCCACGTGCACGTCGGTGCCCACCCGCAGCCCGCGCCTGCGCAGCGGCTCCACCAGCAGCATCCGGGTGGTGCCGACGAACGTGGTCGAGGTGAGGATGATCGTCTGCCCGTTGCGCACGTGGGCGACGACGCTCTCGCACGCCGCGCGCAGCGCCGAGAGATCGGGAGTGCGGTCCTCGTCGACGGGCGTGGGCACGCACACGATGACCGTGTCGGCTTCGGTCAGCACCGCCGCGTTGTCCGAGAGCCGCAGCGCGCCCGACTCCAGCACCTCGGCCAGCCCCCGTCGCTGCGCCTCCGGCAGGTCGACCTCACCCGCCCGGATCTCGGTCAGCCGCCGCGCGCTGGTGTCCAGACCGGTGACCCGCGCTCCGCACGCCGCGAGCGAGTAGGCCGTGGGCAGTCCGACGTAACCCAGACCGACTACCGCGACGGGTTCGCCGACGTGGGCGTTGCGCCGTATGAACGGGACCAGCCGTTCGAAGAGCTGGTGCTCCCTGCCGTTGACGGCCAGGGCGAGTGGACTTGCGGTCACGATCCCTCCCAGTTCATGCGCGCGTTTCCGCCTGAATCCGGCTACGAGAACCGTCGCACCCGCGTCTGCCGCGGCCCTCCTCCAACGGGGTTAGTGCGACTACCGAAATGACAGGAGTTCGGTTACCCCCATCTCGTGACGGACCCGCTTGGCCAGCAGCCTGAGGTGGCCGTCGCTGTCGCCGACGTAGGTGCGCGGGAGCGCGTGCCTGCCGGTCAGCGGCGAGTACCAGATCGCGCACCCGTAGTCGTAGCCGCAGTCGCGCACCGCGTCGCGCACCCGCCGGCTCAGGTCCCCGTAGGGGTAGCAGAACCCGCCGACGTCCTGACCGGACAGGGTGCGCAGCACCTCGCGGCTGCCCGCCACCTCCTCCGCCAGCTCGTCGTCGTCCAGTTCGGACAGGCGGCGGTGCAGCATGCCGTGCGAGCCGATCTCCATCCCGGCCAGGACGGCCTGCTCGACCTGCTCGGAGGTCATCAACGGCTTGCGCGGCCCGTCCGGGTCCCAGACGTTGCTGCCGCCGAGCCTGCCTGCGATGACGAACACGGTCGCGGTGAAGCCGTGCCGCCGCAGGGCGGGCACGACGTGGTGCATGAAGTCCTGGTAGCCGTCGTCGAAGGTCAGGCCGACCAGGCCGCGCGGGTCGTCGGCCGCCATCAGCTCGCCCATCGACACGCCCCGCAGCCCGCGGCGCTCCAGCCACCGCAGCTGCCGCTCGAACCGGGCGGGGTCCACCGTCACCCGGTAGGGGTCTTGCGCGTACTCGGAAACCGAGTGGTACATCAGCACGTACGGCAGCGCGCGCCCCGATGGGGCCGCGATCTGCTCCTGAACGGTCCAGGCCATGGCTACGCCGTCCCCCCTCGGCTCCAGGTCACGCCGGAACCGTAGGCATGCGACGGGGACGGGCGGATCGGGTCGACGGGGTAACCCCGCTACCGCATCGGCACGAGGAGGCGGGCGCGCAGTCGCTCAGGGAAGTGGCTTCAGGACTTCCAAGCTCTGGGCTACCCGTACGCGGCGGGCTACCAAGACGCGGTGCAGTGCTTCGCTCTTCAGGGCGGGGTGAAGCAGCGCACCGCGGGGTCTTTGCACATGAGGCGGGAGAGACGCCTCTTCCAGCCGGGTGAGCTGGCGGCCGTTGAAGGCTCCGTATCGGTACTTGATCACGAAAACCAAGTGTGCGTGGAGCATGAAAAACAGTGTTCTCCAGTGCGCATATCCCCGCAATTGGCCATGAACCATGGCTATATGATCAAGGTGTGCGGCTTCGGTATGGCTTCCGCTTGTACCCGACGCTTGGTCAGCAAACCGCGCTGGCGAAGGCGTTCGGGTGTGCTCGTGTGGTGTTCAACGACGCCATCGCGGCACGCCGGGACGCCGACATCGAAGGGCTTCCCGCGCCGAAGTCCGCCGAGCTGTCCAGGACGCTGATCACCGCCGCGAAGAAGACCCCCGGCCGGTCCTGGCTGGGTGAGGTGTCGGCCGTGGTACTGCAACAGTCGTTGCGGGACGCAGAGCGGGCTTTCAAGAACTTCTTCGACTCGATCAGTGGTAAGCGCAAGGGCCGCAAGATGGGGGCACCGAGGTTCAAGACACGCCGTGACCGGCGGCAATCGATCCGGTTTACCGCCAACGCCCGCTGGTCGATCACGCTGGGCGGGAAACTCCGTTTGCCGAAGATCGGCGATGTGCCGGTGTGCTGGTCTCGCCAGCTGCCCTCAACGCCGTCGAGCGTGACCGTGATCAAGGACTCCGCCGGACGGTACTTCGCGTATTTCGTGATCGACACCAACCCCGAACCCATCACCGGTGACGCCCCGGAAATCGGGATCGACCTCGGACTGGGGCACTTCGCGGTCCTGTCGGACGGAACCAAGATTGCTGCGCCGAGGTTCCTGCGCAAGGCGGAGAAGAAGCTCAAGCGGGCACAGCAAGACCTCTCCCGCAAGCAGAAAGGGTCGAACAACAGAGACAAAGCCAGGGTCAAGATGGCTCGCGCTCACGCGCGGGTCGCCGACGCGCGACGCGAGTTCCACCACCAGCTGTCCACCCGGCTGATTCGCGAGAACCAAGCGATCGCGGTGGAAGACCTGGCGGTGTCGAGACTGGCACGCACTCGCCTGGCCAAGTCCGTCCACGACGCCGGATGGTCGTCGTTCGTGTCGATGCTCGAATACAAAGCCGCCCTCCACGGACGGAAGGTGACCCGCATCGGCAGGTTCGAACCCACCACGCGGACTTGCTCGAACTGCGGGGCGAAAGACGTGCCCAAGCCGCTGCACGTACGCACCTGGCAATGCCAGGAGTGCGGTGTGTGGCTGGACCGGGATATCAACGCGGCGGTCAACGTCGCGAAGGCCGCTGGACTGGCGGTGACAGCCTGTGAAGCGCATGTAAGACCCGAAATCGTTCGGGCTGAGCGCGGTGAAACAGGAACCCACCGAAGCGACCTGGCGGCGCGAAGCCCACGCCGCCAGACGCGGTAGGAATCACCGGACCTCAAACCGGTGAGGACGTCAAAACTCCCCGTACTCCCCCACCCTGCGGCCGGCCACCCAGGTCTGCAGGACGCGGGTCTGCCAGCGGTGCCGGCCCGCCGGTGGTTGCAGCGGGTCCTGGTCGAGGACGACGAAGTCCGCCCACCTGCCCGGTTCCAGGGTGCCCAGCACCCGTTCCTGGTGCGCGGCGAAGACGGCGTCGCCGGTGAAGGTGCGCAGCGCTTCGACAGGCGTCATGGCCTGCTCGGCGTACCAGCCGCCGTGCGGGCGGCCCTCGCGGTCGGTGCGGGTGACCGCGGCGTGCAGCCCGTCGAACGGGTTGTGCGAGGAGACCGGGAAGTCGGATCCGGAGGCGATGGTGATGCCCTGGTCGAGGATGGCCCGCCAGGCGTAGGCGCCCGCCATCCGCTCGAGTCCGATGCGCGACTCGGCCATGTTCATGTCGTCGGTCGCGTGCACCGGCTGCATCGAGGCGATGACGCCGAGGCGCCGCAGCCTCGGTATGTCCGATGTGGACATGACCTGGGCGTGCTCGACCCGGTGCCGCATGCGGTTCCCCGTCGCGGCGAGCGCGGCCTCGTAGGCGTCGAGGACCATCCGGTTGCCGGCGTCGCCGATCGCGTGCGTGGCAACCTGGTAGCCCGCCCGCATCACCGCGGTGACGCGCCGCCCGAGCTCGGCGGCGTCCATCTGCGGCAGGCCCGAGTTCCCCGGATCGTCGGCGTATGGCCGCAGCAACGCGGCGCCGTGGCTTCCCAGCGCGCCGTCGACGTAGAGCTTCACCGTGCCCACGCGCAGCACGTCGCCGGCGACCGAGTCGCGGCGCGCGTCCGCCCCGATTTCGGCGAACGCGTCCCAGGTCAGAAACGAGTTGGTGCGGATGGTCAGCTCGCCGGAGGCGGCGAGCCCGTGCAGCACCGCGAGTTCGGCCGCGCCGGTGCCCGCGTCGCTGATCCCGGTGAGCCCCACTTCGTGCAACTTGCTCTGCGCCGCCAGGAACCGCCGCCTGAGGTCCTCGGTGGTCGGCTGCGGCAGGTGCCGTTCGACGAGGTCCTGCGCCGCGTCCACCAGCGCACCGGTCGGCGCGCCGTCGGCGCCGCGCACGATCTCCCCGCCGGGTGGGGTCGGCGTCGCCGCCCCGACCCCCGCTTCCCGCAGCGCCGCCGTGTTCGCCACGCCCGCGTGCCCGTCGACGCGCACCAGCCACACCGGGCGGTCCGCGACCACGGCGTCGAGGTCGGCGGCGCCGGGCAGCCTGCCGAGGCCCCACACGACGTCGTTCCAGCCGCGGCCGGTGATCCAGCGCTTGTCCGGGTTCTGCTCGGCGTGCGCCCTGAGCGCCCGCATCGCCTCCTCCAGCGACCTGGTGCCGGCCAGGTCGAGCTGGGTCGTGTTGGCGCCGAGGCCGCCGAAGTGCCCGTGCGCGTCGTGGAGGCCGGGGATGACGACCCGCCCCTTGCCGTCCACCCGGGTGGCGCCACCGGCGTTGGCCACGTCCAGCCCGGCGACCCGGCCGTCCGGCCCGACGAGCAGGTTGGTGAACTCGCGGGTTCCGTCCGCGGTGAGCGTGATGCCTTTGACGTTGTCGATGAGCGTCGGCCCGGCCGGCGGGCGTGGGCCACCCGGCGACTGCGGGGCGCAGCCCGAACCGAGCAGCCCGCCGGTGGCGGTCAGCCCCACGAGCGCGAGGAAACGGGACCGGCTGAGACGGGGTTGCGGAGCAGGTCGGCAGCACGCCTCGCACATCGCAAACCTCCTGGAGCGGACATCCGCGTCGATCATCGAAGGCTATGGAGCCGGGTTTGGCCGGTCAACCAAGCGGTTCGGCGGACAGCACCCGCGACCACGTGTTCTGCTTGCGCCCAGGACAAGCTCCCCTGTGCCTGGAAGAACCAGCAGCAGGGCTGCGGTGCTTCGAGTCGGCCTTGCCGCACTCGACCACCAGGTTCCCCGGGAGTACGCCGCAGAGCGGGAACCCGCGCAATGCGAACAGAGGGGCGGCACCAGCGGATGCACCCGCCCTTCTGGAGGTGTACTCGTGAAGATCGGCCTCGGCCTGCCCATCAGCGACCCCGCCGGCCTGTTGTCGTGGGCGCGGCGCGCGGACACCGGCCCGTTCAGCACCCTCGGCCTGCTCGACCGGCTGGTGTTCGACAACCCCGAACCACTCGTCGCGCTCGCGGCCCTCGCCGGAGCCACCGAACGCATCCGCGTGCAGACGGAGGTGCTGCTCGCCCCGCTGCGCCAGACGCCGCTGCCGGCCAAGCAGATCGCGACGCTGGCGAGGACGAGCGGTTCGCGCCGCACCCTCGGCATCGGCATCGGCATCGGCGGACGCGAGTACGACTTCCTCGCCGTCCGCGCCGACATCCGCCGCCACGGACGCGTTCTCGACGCCCAGATGGCCCGAGCTGCACCGGCTGTGGGCGGGCGAGGCGTGTGGTGACGTGGTCAGGCCGTTCGAACGTCCTGAGGTGCTGTTCGGCGGGTTCGTCCCGTCGGCCGTCGACCGCGTCGGCAGGTGGGGCGACGGGTTCCTCGGCGCAGGCCCGTTGGAGTACGCCGAACGCACGTTCCGGCTGGCCGAGGCGTCCTGGCGGGAGCACGGCCGCCCCGGACGCCCGCGTCTGGTCGGCCAGGTCAACGCCGCCATCGGCCCGGACCAGGTCGTCGAACAGGCCAGGACGGCCATCACCACGTACTACGGCCAGAGCTACTTCGCCGACCCGACGGCGAGCACCCCGGCCGGAATCCGCGCCGCGATCAGCAGCTCGGCGACCTCGGCGCCCAGGCGGTGGTCCTGCACTGCTGGCCCGCCGACGTCGGCCAGGTCGACCGGCTGGCCGACCTCATCGCCTGAGCGGAAGGCGCGGGCCCCGGGGAACGCATCCCCGGGGCCCGCGCGGTCCGCGACTCAGATCGTCCAGGTGTCCCGGCCGGTGAGCAGCCCCTGGAGGTTGGGCGGGTTGCTGTGCGCGGCTTCGGCGAGCTGCGCCCGCGCCAGATCGTCGTAGGTCGCGCGCTGGACCGAGCGGAAAACGCCGGTGACGGTCGGGTCGAGGTCCTGGGCGCCCAGGCGCGACAGCGCGAACGCCTGCGACGGGTCCTCCCGCTCGGCGTCGTGCACCACCACGTCGGACTCGTCCACTTCCGAGAACTTGGCGACCCGGAAGTCGCCGCCGCCGTCGCGGACCACCGCCAGCCGCTCGTCCTGCGGCCCGAAGACGATCGGCTCGCCGTGCTTGAGCGGGATGATCCGGCGCTGCTTCTCGTCGTTGTCCTTGAGGACGTCGAACGCGCCGTCGTTGAAGATCGGGCAGTTCTGGTAGATCTCCACCAGCGCGCTGCCCCGGTGCTCGGCCGCCGCGCGCAGCGTCTCGGTCACGTGCGCTCGGTCGGAGTCGACCGTGCGGGCCACGAAGCTCGCCTCCGCACCCAGCGCCAGCGAGACCGGGTTGAACGGGTGGTCCAGCGAGCCCGCCGGGGTCGACTTGGTGACCTTGCCGACCTCGCTGGTGGGCGAGTACTGGCCCTTGGTCAGCCCGTAGATCCGGTTGTTGAACAGCAGGATCTTGAGGTTGACGTTGCGCCGCAGCGCGTGGATCAGGTGGTTGCCGCCGATGGAGAGCGCGTCGCCGTCACCGGTGACCACCCACACCGACAGGTCCGGCCGCGCGGTCGCGAGCCCGGTGGCGATCGCGGGCGCCCGGCCGTGGATGGAGTGCATCCCGTAGGTGTTCATGTAGTACGGGAACCGGCTGGAGCAGCCGATGCCCGAGACGAACACGATGTTCTCGCGCTTGAGGCCCAGCGTCGGCATGAAGCTCTGCACCGCGTTGAGGACGATGTAGTCGCCGCAACCGGGGCACCACCGGACCTCCTGGTCCGACTTGTAGTCCTTGGCCGACTGCTTCTCCTCGGAGACCGGCACCCCGGCCAGGCCCCCGAGGGCGGGAAAGCCCAGGTCCGTCGTGGTCAAGCGGACACCCCCTGAACGACGTCGGTGAGCACGTTCTGCAGCTCCTCGGCTCGGAACGGAAGCCCCGCGACCTTGGTGTGGCTGATGACGTCCACCAGGTACCGGGAGCGCAGCAGCATGGCGAGCTGCCCGAGGTTCATCTCCGGCACGATGACCCGGTCGTACCGGCGCAGCACCTCTCCGAGGTTACCCGGCATCGGGTTGAGGTGGCGCAGGTGCGCCTGGGCGATCGGCATCCCCGCCCCGCGCACCCGGCGGCACGCGGCACCGATCGGGCCGTAGGACGAGCCCCAGCCCAGCGCGAGCACGCGTGCCTCGCCGGAGGGGTCGTCGACCTCGAGGTCCGGCACCTCCACGCCGTCCACCTTGGCCTGCCGCAGCCGGACCATCTTGTCGTGGTTGTCCGGGTCGTAGGAGATGTGGCCGGGGCCGTCGGCCTTCTCCAGGCCGCCGATGCGGTGCTCGGCGCCCGGCGTGCCGGGCACGGCCCAGTCCCGCGCCAGCGTCTCGGGATCGCGGACGTACGGCCAGAACTCCTGGCCGTCCGGGGAGTTCGGGCCGGTCGCGAAGCGCACCGACAGGTCCGGCAGCTCGGCGACCTCGGGCACCAGCCACGGCTCGGAGCCGTTGGCGATGGCGCCGTCGGACAGCAGCAGCACCGGGGTGCGGTAGGTCAGCGCGATGCGGGCCGCGTCGAGCGCGGCGTCGAAGCAGTCCGCGGGCGAGCGCGGCGCGATGACCGGCACCGGCGACTCGCCGTTGCGGCCGTAGAGCGCCTGCAGCAGGTCGGCCTGCTCGGTCTTGGTCGGCAGGCCCGTCGAGGGGCCACCGCGCTGGATGTCGCAGATCAGCAGCGGCAGCTCCATCGTCACCGCCAGGCCGATCGTCTCCGACTTCAGCGCCAGGCCCGGACCGGAGGTGGTGGTCACGCCCAGGGCGCCGCCGAACGAGGCGCCCAGCGCGGCGCCGACGCCGGCGATCTCGTCCTCGGCCTGGAACGTGGTCACGCCGAAGTTCTTGTGCTTGGCCATCTCGTGCAGCACGTCGGAGGCCGGCGTGATCGGGTAGCTGCCCAGGAACACCGGCAGCCCGCTGCGCTGCCCGGCGGCCACCAGGCCGTAGGCCAGCGCGGTGTTGCCGGTGATCTGGCGGTAGGTGCCCTTGGGCAGGGTCGCGGGCGCGACCTCGTAGGTCACCGCGAAGGCCTCGGTCGTCTCGCCGTAGTTCCAGCCCGCGCGGAAGGCCAGCACGTTGGCCTCGGCGATCTGGGGCTTCTTGGCGAACTTCTCCCGCAGGTAGCGCTCGGTGCCCTCGGTCGGCCGGTGGTACATCCACGACAGCAGCCCCAGGGCGAACATGTTCTTCGCCCGTTCGGCGTCCTTGCGCGAGAGCCCGGTCGGCTCGACCGCGCCCCGGGTCAGCTCGGCCATCGGCACCTTGTGCACGGTGTAGGGCGAGAGCGCCTCGGTCTCCAGCGGGTCGGTCTCGTAGCCGACCTTGGTGAGGTTGCGCTTGTTGAACTCGTCGGTGTTGACGATCAGGATCCCGCCGTGCGGCAGGTCGCCGATGTTGGCTTTCAGCGCCGCCGGGTTCATCGCGACCAGCACGTCAGGGCGGTCGCCCGGCGTGAGGATGTCGTAGTCGGCGAAGTGCAGCTGGAAGCTCGACACGCCCGGCAGCGTGCCGGCGGGAGCGCGGATCTCCGCCGGGTAGTTCGGCAGCGTCGCCAGGTCGTTGCCGTAGGCCGCGGCTTCCGAGGTGAACCGGTCCCCGGTGAGCTGCATGCCGTCACCGGAGTCCCCGGCGAACCGGATCACCACCCGGTTCATCTTCTGCGTCTGGATGTCCCGCCCCCCGGCCGCGGCGGCATCCGGCCCCGGCTGGTCCGAGGGCCGGTGCCCGTTCGTCGTCACCAATTGACCCGTTCCCTTTCACCGTGCCGGCAACGTCCGCGCACGCGGACGATCCCGAGGCCGACGATACAGCCCCTGGCGGCGTTCCTACCGCGAGTAGGGCGGGCCGATCAAGCTGCGCGACCGGTCCCCGCCCGCCGCACGTAGCGGACGCGGCACGGGCTTCGCGGCCATTTCGTGTGCGCCCCGGGAACGGGTCGCGGATTCGTGTCCAGCAGCTCGAACTCGAATTCCCGGAAGAGGTGGGCGAGCGCGATGGTCATCTCCAGATAGGCGAAATGCACACCGAGGCAGCGGTGCACCCCGCCACCGAAACCGACCAGGTACCTGGTGTCCTTGGGATTGTCCTGGAAACGTTCCGGCCGGAACCGGTCGGGCTCGGGATAGAGCCCGGGAAGCCGGTGGGTCACCGCCGGGGAGATCATCAGCATCGCACCCTCGGGAATCCTGTACCCGGCGTATTCGAAGGCCTCGGCCGCAGTTCTGGCCATCGTGAATGCCACCGGATGCAGGCGCTCGGTCTCGTGCAGTGCGTGGCCGAGGTACTTGAGCTTCCCGACGTCGGAGAGGGTGAGTTCGCCGAAGGAGCGTGAACCGAGCACGCCGTGCGTCTCCTCCAGCACTTTGCGCAACGCTTCGGGATTGCGCAGGAGGTCGATCACCGCCCAGCTGATGTGGCCGGTGGTCGTCTCGTGGCCCGCCCAGCTGAACAACAGGATCAGGTTGATCAGCACGCGGTCGGGCACGACCTCGCCGTCGTCGTAGCGGGCCTCGATGAGCGTCTGCAGGAAATCGCCCGGCTCCACGGGACTCCGGCGCCGCTGCCGGATCAGCTCGCCCATCAGCCGGTGCAGCTCGCGCTTGGCGAACCGGCTGCGGACCAGGTGCGGCAGCGGGAGCCAGCCGGCCATGACCGGATCCATCCCGGCGGAGAAACGGCGGAACTTCTCGAAGAACCCGTTCTCCAGCCGCGCGGAGAACTCCCGGCCGAGAAAAGCGCGCGCCGCGATCCGCATCACCAGCGGACCCATCGTGCGCACCAGGTCGAACTCGCCGGAATTCCCCAGAGCGCGGTCCAGTTCGCACACCTCGTCCACCATGGTGGCCACGTAGTTCTCCAGTTGCCTCCCCTGGAAGCGCGGGAGAACCAAGGCTCGCTGACGCCGGTATTCGTCGTCGCCCGCGAAGAAGTAGAACGCCGGGTCGAACATCCGGACGAAGAACGGATAGGCGGTCCTGATCGACAGGCGGCGGTCGGTCTCGGAGAAGAAGAATCGGTTGTGCTCCGGCCCGATGAACATGTGGGCGGTCCACCCCGGAATGCGGACCGAGAACGCCTCGCCGCATTCGGCGTAACCGCGTTCGGCCATCGCGACCGGATTCCTGATGAACTCCCCGGCATGGCCGACCAGCGGCCTCGCACCCGACAGCATCGGCGGAGAATCGTCAGGTGTGATGTCCGTCATAGCAGCGAGAGTAACAGCTGTTTACTGACCCCGTATACGCCGACCGAGTGATGTGCGCGCTCCCGCTATGTGAGACGGCGGGCACGGCCGGAGGAGGCCCGGCAGCCGCGGTGCCGGACCGCCCGGGGGGGTGCCGGAGACGCTGCCGCGTCTGTCCGCGCCTGTGCCTGCGGGTGATGGGCGGCAGCGGTCAGTGCAGCCGTGGCGGTGGGCTTCCTGTGGTTCCTGAGCCGTATTGGCGCCCGGCCGCCGCGCAGGCACGGCCGCGAACGCCGTCGCGGCCGTGGTTCCCGGCAGCCGGGTACGGAGGCGCGCGGCTGGTGCCAGGGCGGCCGGAGCCGCCGCCCCGGCACCGGCCTCAGCCGGCCAGACCGGCCGCCACCTGCCGCAGGATGCCGGTGTCGGACAGGAAGGCCAGATGGCTCACCCCCGGCACCTCGTTGTTCCGCGCACCCTCGACCGCGGTGCTGGTGTAGGGCACGATGACGCCGTCGGCGGGCGAGTACCACGTCGTGTACTCGACGTCGCCGGGCGTCTCGTCGCCGGAGTTGAGCCGCTCGACGAAGGCCGAGCCCGGCAGCATCTCCCGGCACGAGGGGTACGCCTGGCACAGGTTCGCCGTCCGGGTGCCGTGGTTGGCGCCGGCCAGCGACGTCCAGTGGCCGACCTCCTCCACACCACCCAGTTCCTTGATGTACCAGCGGCTGACCAGCCCGCCCATCGAGTGGTTGACGATGTCGACCTCGTCCGCACCGGTCTCGGCGAGCACCCGGTCGACGAACGCGGCGAGCTCGGCCGCGCTGCGCTCGTTGGACTGGTGGGAGTTGTACTCGAACGAGAACAGTTCCGCGTCGCCGTAGCCGGCCTCCCGGAACACGTCCCGCGCGGTGTTCCAGTTCCACGCCGCACCGCTGTAGCCGTGCACGAACACGACCGGTGTGCTCGCCCGGTCGTCCGCCGACGCCGCCGGGCCCGCGGTTGCCAGCGCCAGCGCCGCCAGCACCGCGCCGAGTGTCCTGCGCATTGAGCCTCCTTGCTCGGAATGTGGGAATCCCGGCAGTCTTGATCAGCCCGGCACTGCTCCACATCGGCGAAATCGCCGGTTCCTGCGGTCGCTTGTCCGGTGCGGGCCACCGCGACAGACTGTTGCGATGCCGCAGGACAACGCCGGGATCGCCGGCGCATCCCGCCTGCTCGCGCTGCGCGGCAGGGACCGCGAACTGCGGATGCTGGGTGAGCTGTTCGAACGGGCGCGCGCGGGCAGCGGGGGCGCACTGGTGCTCGCCGGAGGCACCGGCCTGGGCAAGACCGCGTTGCTGGACACGGCCCGGCGCGACGTCGCCGGTTTCGACGTGCGCGGTTTCCGCGCCGTGGAGCCGGAGTCGGCGGTACCGCTCGCCGGGCTGCGGCGGCTTTTCCCGGCCTGCGAGGCGGGACCCGACCGCGCCCACCGCGCGTTGGTCGGACTTTCCGGCGAGGCGCCGGTTCTGTGCTGGGTCGACGACGCGCACCACCTCGACCACACGTCGTTGGACGCACTGGCGTTCGCCGCGCGCCGGGCCGAGACCGCACCCCTGGTGCTGCTGTTCACCACCGGACTCGGACCCGGCGCCGCCACCGTCCCCGACGAGTTGGCCGATCTGCCGCTGCTGCGGCTCGAACCCCTCAGTCCGGCCGACAGCCTGCGCCTGCTCGACGACCGCGTCCCGTACGGGCTGCCGGAGGGGCTGGCCGACGAACTCGTGGTGCTCGCGTCCGGGAACCCGCTCGCCCTCACCGAGCTCGCCGACGAGCTGACACCCGAACAGCTCGGCGGCACCGAACCCTGCCCGACGGCACCACCGGCGCGCAGCCGGATCAGGACCGGGGTTGGCAGGTGTCTGCGGGGGCTGACCACGCAAGCACGGCTGCTGGCGCTTCTCCCGGCGGTCGACGAGGACCTCGACCTGAGCACGCTCATGCGCGCCGCCGCGCGCGTCGCGCCGAGCGCGCTCGACGAGGCCGAGGCGTCCGGTCTGCTGGTCGTCGACGGCGACCGGGTGCGCGCTCCCGACGAGCTGACCAGCAGCGTCCTCCGCGCCGAGGCGCCACCGTCGCTGCGCCGGGACGCCCACCTGCTGCTGAGCGAGGTGCTCGACGCGCGGCAGCACCGCGCCCGGTGGCTGTGGCACCGCGCCACCGTGACGCGGTGGACGCCGGGGAGCGTCGCCGACGCCCTCGGCGACGCCGCCGAGGAAGCCGGGCAGGCGGGCGACTTCTCGGTGTCGGCGCGGACCTACGAGCGCGCCGCGCGGCTCTCCGGCGACGCCGAGACCAGGGCGCTGCGGTTGGTCATGGCGGGCCGCGACTCGTGGCTGGCGGGCAGGAGGACGCACTCGCGTGCGCTGCTGCGGCAGGCCGCGCCGCTGATCCGCTCGCGCAGGCTGCGCGGGATGACCCAGCTGCTGCGGGGCGCGATCGAGCTGGCCGAGGGGGTGCCCGCCATCGCCGACCGGAACCTGACCGGCGCGGCGGAGGAGCTCGCCGGCACCGATCGCCGGCTCGCGCTCACCGCGCTCATGCTCGCCGGTGAGGCCGACTTCGCCGCCGGGGACTTCCGCGCCTACCACGCCAACGCCAGGCGCGCCGAGGAACTGCGCACGCCCGCCGACGGGCCGCGGGTGCGGCTCATGCTCGACCACTTCGCGGGCCTTGCCGCGACTTTCCGCGGTGAGCACGGGACCGCGGTTCCCGCGCTGCGGCGCGTGGTGCGGCTGGCCGAGGCGGTGGACGACACAGCGTCGAGCATCTGGGCGAGCCAGGCGGCGTTCGTGCTGGGCGACGCCGAGGTCTCGCTGCGGATGGCCACCAGGGCGCTCAGCTCGTCACGAGAACAGCCCGTCGCTCTGCTGGCTCCGTGGGCGGGCGTGTACCAGTCCTTGGCCGCGCTGATGCTCGATCGGTACGCCGCCGCGGAGGCCAGCGCGCTGGAGGGGCTGCGGATGGCCCGCGCGCTCGGTCAGCGCAACTTCGCGATCAGCCACCTCAGCATCCTCACGCTCGTCGCGGCCCTGCAGGGCGACCGGCACACCGCCCGGCTGCGGCTCGAGGCGACCTCCGAGGAGATCGCCGCGCGCGGCCTGGGCCGCACCGGTGCGCTGAGCTCGTGGGCCATCGCCTGCGCCGAGCTGGCGCACGGCAGGCACACCGACGCCCTCGCCAGCCGCCGCGACCGCGGGCCTGGACGCGCTCACCCCGAAGCAGGCCAAGATCGCCCGGCTCGTCGCCGAGGGCGCCACCAACCGGGAGATCGCCGACCGCCTGTTCATCAGCCGGCGCACCGTCGACCACCACCTGCGCAACATCTTCGCCACGCTCGGCATAAGGTCGCGGGTCCAGCTCAGCAGGCTGCTGCCCTGACCGCTGCGGCCGGCGTCGGCGCATGGACGATGCATTTCCTTTGTGCCGGTTTTTGAGTTCTTTTACTTTTCCGGCCGCATGCCCGAAAATCGCGCCGAAACGTTACTGAGAGGTGACTGCCCGACCGGAAGCCCGGTCCTACCCTGGAAGAATGTATGTGGTATTGCTGCATCACACCGTGCCGGCAGAAGACATCAACCTCATACTCCCCGACCACTTCGAATGGATAAACCGGCATTACCGGGCAGGCGACTTCCTGATCGAGGGCCGCTGCGCGCCGGGAGCCGACTCCGTCATCATCGCCGCGGGCATGAAGCGGGGCAGGCTGGACGCCATCCTGGCCACCGACCCCTTCGTGCTGCGCCACATGGTCAAGCCCGAGGTGATCGAGTTCAGGGCGCTGCACACGGTGCCCGAGCTCGTCCACTACGCCGACCGGCTCGACAGCGGCGTCAGCGGCGGATAACCGCTGCGGGTTCCGGTGCGCCGGGGACAGCCGGAAAAGGCGTTCCCGGCGACGGGAACCAAAAGCGGCAGTTCGCCCTCGGCGACCGGATCCGGACCATTCTGGGCGGTCCGGCCGACAACACCCGCGCGGTTGCGAAAAGGGTCGCGCGGCCGATTTCGGGCACCCATTTCCTCGGTTCCGGACCGAGTTCGTTCAGCATTCCGCGCGATGCCGCCGACCTGGGCGGCGCCGGTCGGCGGTATTGCGCGCCAACCGTCTGCGCCCGCATGCTGACCGCGCTCCCGGAAGGAGATCTCCATGCCCGCCGCGCCGTCGCCTCGTCCGCACTCGCACCCCTTCGTCCCGTACCGGCCGGAGCGGGTGCCGGTGGACGAGGGGCTGCGGCGCGGGCAGGCCCTGCACGACCTGCTCGCACGGCGGCGCAGCGTCCGCTTCTTCAGCCCCGACCCGGTACCCGCAGCGGCCATCGAACTCGCGGTGCGCACCGCCAACACCGCTCCCAGCGGCGCGCACCAGCAGCCGTGGACGTTCGTCGCGGTGCGGGACCCGGAGACCAGGCACCGCATCCGGCTCGCCGCCGAAGCCGAGGAACGCGCCTTCTACGGCCGCGACGACCTCCAGGAGTGGCACGGCGCGCTGGCGCGCCTGGAGACGGGCGCCGACAAGGACTACCTCGACGTCGTGCCGTGGATCGTGGTGGTGTTCGCGCAGAAGTACTCCACCGACGAGACCGGCCGCAGGCGAAAGCACTACTACGTCAACGAAAGCGTCGGCATCGCCTGCGGGATGTTCATCAGCTCGCTGCACGCGATGGGCCTGGCCACGCTGACCCACACGCCCAACCCGATGGGCTTCCTCAACGACATCCTCGGCCGTCCCCGCGGCGAACGCCCGTACATCCTGTTCCCGGTCGGCTACCCCGCCGCCGACTGCGAGGTGCCCGACCTCGCGCGCAAGCCGCTGGAGCAGGCGCTGGTGCACCACCCGTGACCGGCTCCGCCGCCCCGCGCGGCCGGTATCCTCGAACACTGGTCAGGACGGCGGAGAGGGTGGCGCGGTGCCAGTCACGGACGAGGCGATCGAGAAGATCAAATCCATGATCGTCACCGGTGAGCTCGGCCCCGGGGACAAGCTGCCCAAGGAGGCCGACCTCGCCGAACGGCTGGGCCTGTCCCGCAACTCGCTGCGGGAGGCGGTGAAGGCGCTGTCGCTGATCCACGTGCTCGACGTGCGCCAGGGCGACGGCACCTACGTGACGACCTTGGAGCCGAACCTGCTGCTGGACGCGCTGGCGTTCATGGTGGACTTCCACCAGGACGACAGCGTGCTGGAGTTCTTCGAGGTCCGCCGGATCCTCGAACCCGCCGCGACCGCGATGGCCGCCACCGCGATGAGCGACGAGGACATCGCGGGGCTGCGCGCCGTGCTGGACGAGCTGGGCGAGGACCCCTCGGTGGAGGTGCTGGTCGCCAACGACCTGGAGTTCCACCGGCGGATCGCGGCGGGCTCGGGCAACACCGTGCTGTGCTCGCTGATCGAGGGGCTCTCCGGTTCGACCGCGCGGGCGCGCATCTGGCGGGGGCTCACCCAGGAGGGGGCGGTCCGCCGCACCCGCGAGCAGCACGCCGCGATCTGCGACGCGATCGAGTCGCGTCAGCCCGACGTCGCGCGGGCGTGGGCGACGGTGCACGTGGCGGGGGTCGAGGAGTGGCTCCGCAGTGCGCTGGGTGTGCCGCGGTCTTCGAGCTGACCCGGCGAGCCGTCCGGAAAAGCTGCGCCGCGCGGCCGCCGGCTCGACGCTGTTCGCCGCTGACCGGCGTTCGCGGCCCGTTCAGGAGTCGCGCGCGGTGACGTCCGGACGCAGCAGTCCGGCGGCCACCAGGTCGGCCCACAGCTGCCGCGGCACGGGCCTGGCGTGGAGTTCGGCGTTGCGCACGACCTCGTCGGCCGACCGCATCCCGAGCACGACGCCGGCCACCGCGGGGTGGCCGGCGGCGAACGCGATGGCGGCCTGCGGGAGGCTGACGCCGTGGGCGCGGCAGACCTCGCGCATGCGCTCGGCCTTCGCCCGCAGCTCCCGGGACGCGGGCCGGTAGTCATACATCGCGTCCGGTGCCTGGGCGTCGGTGGCGAGCAGCCCGCCGTTGAAGACCCCGGCCGCGAGCACCGAGACACCGCGCCGCAGGCATTCCGGCAGCATCGTGTCCGACGCGGACTGCTCCAGCAGCGTGTAGCGCCCGGCGAGCATCACGGCGTCGATGTCGGTCTCGGTGACGAAGCGCTCCAGCATCGGCCACTGGTTCATGCCCGCGCCGATCGCACCGACCACGCCCTGGTCCCGCCACTCGTGCAGCACCGGGTACGCCTCGCCGACGGCCTGTTCCCAGTGGTCGTCGGGATCGTGCAGCAGGACCACGTCGACCCGGTCCACGCCGAGCCTGCGCAGGCTCTCCTCCAGCGAGCGGCGCACGCCGTCGGCGCTGAAGTCCCACTGCCGGACGTGGTCGGCCGGGACGTCGAAACCCGCCGCGTGGTCGCGCTGCCCGGCGGCGTCCGGCCGCGGGACGAGCAACCGCCCGACCTTGGTCGACAGCGCGTAGGAGTCCCTGGGCCGGTCCGCCAGCGCCCGGCCCAGCCTGCGTTCGGCCAGGCCGAGCCCGTAGTGCGGTGCGGTGTCGAAGTAGCGGACGCCCGCCTCCCACGCGGCGTCGACGGCCGCCAGCGCGGTGTCCTCGGCGACCTCGCGGTAGAGGTTGCCGATCACCGCGCCGCCGAAGCCGAGCCCGCTCACTCGCACCCGCGACCGGCCCAGCCGCACCCGCTTCACGACGGGAGCTCCCAGACCAGCGGCAGGCCGGTGTCGTCGCCGGAGTAGTCGTCCTCGACCGCGAGCAGCTCGGCCATCCGCTCCTGCCACGCGACGTTGGCCGGGTGGTCGCGCAACGCACGGCGCATGGCCCGGTAGTCCGCGACCTCCACGACGTGGAAGAGGTCCAGGCCGTCGCGCCAGATGCGCCAGGTCCGCACACCGGCCTCGCGCAGGGCCGCGTCCAGCTCGGGCGGGATCACCGCGTGCACCCGCTCGTAGTCGGCTTCCCTGCCGGGTTCCAGCCTGGTGTGCAAGGCGATCCGCTGCATCTGCCCTCCCGCGCTCACCTGCGGAGCCTGAGTCCGTGCATCCCGCCGTCGACGGCCAGGACGGTGCCCGTGGTGGCCCCGGCCGACGGGCTCGCCAGGAAGGCCACCGCCGCGGCGACCTCCTCCGCCGACACCAGCCTGCCCGTCGGCTGCCTCTTCTCCAATGCCGAGAGCTCCGCCTCCGGGTCGTCGGCCGCGGCGAGCAACCGGCGCACCCACGGGGTGTCGACGGTGCCGGGGTTCACGCAGTTGACCCGGACGCCCTCGCCGACGTGGTCGGCGGCCATCGCCAGCGTCAGCGACTGCACGGCGCCCTTGCTCGCGCTGTAGAGCGCGCGCTGCGGCAGCCCCGCCGTCGCGGCGATGGAGCAGGTGTTGACGATCGCGGCCGCCGGGGAGCGCCGCAGGTGCGGCAGGCAGGCCCGGGTGGCGCGCACCAGTCCGAGGACGTTGACATCGAAGACCCGCTGCCACTCGTCGTAGGAGTTGGTCTCGACGGTGCCCTGCGCCCCGATCCCGGCGTTGTTGACCAGGACGTCGATCCGCCCGAGCTGCCGCGCGGCCGCCGCGACCGCGGCGTTCACCGACTCCTCGTCGGTGACGTCGGCGCGCAGGCCGGTACCGGGAGCCTCCGACGGGTCCAGATCCAGGCACGCCACGGCCGCTCCGCGCTGCGCCAGCGTCCGGGCCACGGCCAGGCCGATGCCCGATCCGCCGCCGGTCACGACCGCGCCGAGTCCCTCGAAGTCCTTCACGCACCGCTCCCGTTCTCACTCGTGGCCCACACGGGTCCGTCCGGGTAGGCGTGGTCGGCCAGCGTCCGCGGCAGCATGGCGGCCCCGAAACCCGGCGCGGTGGGCGCGACGTAGTGGCCGTCGCGGACCACGACCGGGTCGGCGAAGTGCTCGTGGAGGTGGTCGACGTACTCGATCACCCGGTCCTCCTTCGAACCCGACACCGCCACGTAGTCGAACATCGACAGGTGCTGCACCAGCTCGCACAGCCCGACGCCGCCTGCGTGCGGGCACACCGGTACCCCGAACTTGGCCGCCAGCAGCAGGATCGCGACGTTCTCGTTGACCCCGGCCACCCGGGCGGCGTCCAGTTGCAGGTAGGACAGCGACCCGGCCTGCAGCATCTGCTTGAACACCACCCGGTTCTGCACGTGCTCACCGGTGGCGACCCGCACCGGGGCGATCGCCCTCGCGATGGTCGCGTGGCCCAGGACGTCGTCCGGGCTGGTCGGCTCCTCGACCCACCAGGGGTCGAACTCGGCCAGCGCGCGCACCCAGTCGATCGCGGTGCCGACGTCCCAGCGCTGGTTGGCGTCGACGGCGATCCGGACGCCGGGTCCGACGGCCTCGCGGGCGATGCGCAGCCTGCGGATGTCGTCGTCGAGATCGCCGCCCACCTTCAGCTTGATCTGGCCGAAGCCGTCGGCGACCGCCTGCTCGCACAGCCCGCGCAGCTTGTCGTCGTCGTAGCCGAGCCAGCCCGGCGAGGTCGTGTAGGCCGGGTAGCCGGTGGCGCGCAGCTCGGCCTCCCGCCGCGCCCTGCCGGGCTCGGCGCGGCGCAGGATCTCCAGCGCCTCGCCCGGCGTCAGCGCGTCGGTGAGGTAGCGGAAGTCGACGAGCTCGACGATCTGCTCCGGCGTCAGGTCGGCGAGCAGCTTCCACACCGGCTTGCCCTCGCGCTTGGCCCGCAGGTCCCACAGCGCGTTGACCACTGCCGATACCGCCATGTGCATGACGCCCTTCTCGGGGCCGAGCCAGCGCAGCTGGGAGTCGTGCACCATCCGCTTCCACACCCCGCCGAGGTCGGCCAGCGCCTCGTCGAGCGCGAGCCCGACGACGTAGGGCTCCAGCGCGCGGATCGCCGCGGTCTGCACGTCGTTGCCGCGGCCGATGGTGAAGGCGAACCCGTGGCCCTCCAGCCCGGCGTCGGTTCCGATCACCACGTAGGCGGCCGAGTAGTCGGGGTCGGCGTTCATGGCGTCGGAGCCGTCGAGGTCCCGCGAGGTCGGGAAGCGGACGTCGTGAGTCCGCAGGCTCGTGATCTCCGCACCCATCAGGCCTGCCCCACCTTCTGGCGCTGGCTGCCGAGCCCGTCGATCTCCAGCTCCACGACGTCGCCCGCCCGCAGGTAAGGCTTGGGCTCGGGCATCCCCATCGCGACACCGGCCGGGGTGCCGGTGTTGATCACGTCGCCGGGCTCCAGCACCATGAACCCGCTGAGGTAGCGGACGATCTCGGCCACACCGAAGATCATGTTCGCGGTGTCGCCGTCCTGGCGGGTTTCCCCGTTGACCCGCAACCGCAGACCGAGCCGCTGCGGGTCGGCGATCTCGTCGGCTGTGACCAACCAGGGCCCCATGGGGTTGAACGTCTCGCAGGACTTGCCCTTGTCCCACTGGCCGCCGCGTTCGAGCTGGAACTCCCGTTCCGAGACGTCGTTGGAGATCGCGTAGCCCGCCACGCAGGCCATCGCGGCTTCGTCGTCGGCGAGGTAGCGCGCCGTGCGGCCGATCACGACCGCGAGCTCGACCTCCCAGTCGGTCTTCACGCTGCCTCGCGGCACCAGGACCTCGTCGTCGGGCCCGACGATGGTGTTGGGCGCCTTCATGAACAGCACCGGTTCGGCCGGTTCGGGGGCGCCGGTCTCGGCGGCGTGGTCGGAGTAGTTCAGCCCGACGCACACGATCTTGCCCGGCCGCGCCACCGGCGGTCCGACCCTCGTCGAGGGGGCGAGCTCCGGCAGGGTGCCCAGGTCGGTTCCGCGGACCCGCTCGACACCGCCACCGGCCAGGAAGTCGCCGTCGATGTCGCCGGTGACCCCGGACAGGTCCCGGATCCGGCCTTCGGCATCCAGCACGGCCGGCCGCTCGGCTCCGGCGGGCCCCACGCGCAGCAGTCTCACACGACTCTCCAAACATCCATCCCTGTTCCGCCGGGCGTCCGGCGAAAACGATCAACGGGTCGGTGCACCCGGTGCCTCCCGGGTTCGCCAGTGGTCCTCGATCTCCTCCAGCGACCTGCCCCCGGTCTCCGGCACCCGCGTCCGCACGTACCAGGACGCCACCGCCGAGAGCCCGGCGAACACCAGGAACACCCAGGTCCCCACGACCTCCAGCACCGACGGGAACACCAGGGAGGAGGCGGCGTTGAGCAGGTACTGGGTGAAGGTGATGACGCCCATCCCCAGCGCGCGCACGCGCAGCGGCAGCACCTCGGGGCACAGCAGCCAGAACACCGGCCCCAGCCCGATACCGAAGGCGAAGGTGTAGAGGAACACGCACCCGATCGCCAGCCAGGTGTGGTCCGGGAAGAACGCGAGCAGCACCGTCGGCGGCACCTGCGCGGCCAGGCTCGTGGCCAGCAGCGGGACGCGGCCGAGGCGTTCGATCAGCGGCAGCGCGATCGCGGTGGAGACCACCAGCGCGATGCCGACGCCGTAGTTGGCTATCGTGCCCGCAGAGCTGGACCCGCCGGTGACGTCGGCGAAGATGATCGGCGCGTAGTAGACCACCGAGTTGATCCCGGTGAAGACCTGGAAGAACGTCAGCACCAGCGTCAGCGCTATCGCCGGCCGGTAGGCCCCGAACAGCTCGGCGAACCCCGCAGTCTGCTGCCGGAGGCTGCGCTCGATCTCGTCGGCCTCCCGCTCGGCCTGGCGCCGACCGGGCCGGACCCGTTCCAACACCCGGACCGCTTCGTCGCGCCTGCCCCGGGCCAGCAGCCAGCGCGGGCTCGCAGGCGAAATGACCATCCCGGCCAGGAAGACCAGAGCGGGCACCGTGCCCAGGCCCAGGATCCACTGCCACAGCCCGCTGCCGGCGAACACCGACCCGATGACGTAGGCCAGCAGGATGCCGATGTTGACGGCGAGCTGGTAGGTACCGGTCAGCAGGCCGCGGATCCGCTTCGGCGCCAGCTCGCTGAGGTAGATCAGGCCGAACTGGTTGGCGATGCCGCACGCCAGCCCGAGCACGAACCGGAACACCATCAGCACGGCGGCGCTCGGCGCGAGCGCGCACCCGACCGAGCCGAGCACGAACGACGCCCCGCACACGATCAGCAGGTGGCGCCGGTCGAAGCGCCGCGCCGCGATGGTCGCGCCGACGATCGCGGGCAGCGCGCCGAACAGCAGCATGCTGGTGACCAGACCCTGCCCGCCCGCGCCGAGCCCGAAGTCCTCGCTGATCAGCGGCAGCGCGCCCGACATCGACCCGACGTCGTAGCCGTAGAGGATGCCCGACATACCCCCGAGCACCGCCACGACGTAGACGAAGGCGGGTAGCCGCTCCCCGGTCGGCTCGGCGCCGGGACCGTCCACGCGGCTCCGTCCGGCGGCTCGGACATCGGACACGGGAGTCTCCTCACGGCAGCCGGACGGACCTGCGCGCGCACGGCCGAGAGAGGTCCGGCGGAGCGGCCGCGAGGGCGGCCCCTGTGCCGTGCGTCACCGGGCACCGAGGCTATACATCCGATGTTTCGCCGCGCAAGACCCAAGCGTGCTCGAACCGGCTGACGTGAGTCGCAGAAGATTGACGGATAGATAGGATCTTTCAGCGACGGCGGCCGCGTGGACGCAGGGCGACGTTGGGCAGCGCCGGGGCGGCCAGCGGCGGCCCGTCGTACCCGAGCACCGCTCCGAAGCGGCTCCCCGGATCGGCCGCTTCGCGCGCCGCCTCCCAGTCCAGCCGCGCCCGCGCGATCTCGTCGTGGTCGCGGCCGACGAAGTTCCACCACATCACGATCTGCTCCTCGAACGGCGTCCCGCCGAGCAGCAGCGCGGTGGACGGTCCGCCGAAGGAGATGTCCCGTCGTCCCCGGCCGAGGTAGAGCATGGTGCCGGTGGCCACCGGACGTCCGTCGACGGTGAGCCCGTCGCGCAGCGCGAGGACCGCGTGCTCGAAGTTCGGTTCCAGCGGCAGCAAGAAGTCGGCCCCGCCGACGGCCACCTCGGCGCCGAGCAGCGGGGTGTAGGTCTTCGCAGGCGAGACCGCGCCGTCCAACCGTCCCATGAGGACGGTGGCCGCACCGCCCGCGGCGCTCAGCACGGGCAGGTCCACGTGCTGCTCGAAGTGCGCGCCGACCGCGCGCTGGTCTCCGGACAGGGCGACCCAGAGCTGCACGCCGTGCAGCACCGGCGAGTGCTCGGCGGGCGACTCCTCCGAGTGCGAGATGCCGCTGCCCGCCGTCATCAGGTTCAGCTCGCCGGGCCGCACCAGCGCACGGCTGCCGAGGCTGTCGCGGTGCAGGACCTCACCGTCCAGCAGCCAGCTCACCGTCTGCAGGCCGATGTGCGGGTGCGGCGGCACCTGCATGCCCGCCTGGCCCGCGATGCCGACGGGGCCGTAGAAGTCGGCGAAGCACCAGGCGCCCACCATGCGCCGGTTCCGGTTGGGCAACGTGCGGCCCACGGTCATCGCGCGGGGTCCGCCGAGCGGGACCTCGCGCGGTTCGAGGAGTTCGACTTCCGGTTCGGCCGCGGTGGCGACCCCGCCGCACACGGTTTCGGCGGGATCCCGCTCCACGTTGCTCACCGCACCAACGCTACTCGGGCACCGGTGCGAGGCATACTGCGCGAGGCGACGACGTTGGAGGGACACGTGGCAGAAACCGTCGACAACCCCGGCGACGCCCGGTTCGAGATCCGCGGCGACGGCGAGACGGCCGGTTTCGTCGACTACCGGCTGCGGGGCAGCACGATCTCGTTGCTGCACACCGAGGTCGGGGACCGCTTCGAAGGCCAGGGGCTGGGCAGCCGGCTCGTCCGGGCGGTGCTGGACAGCGCACGCGAACGCGGGCTCGAGGTGCTCCCCCACTGCCCGTTCGTGCGTTCCTGGATCGCCCGCCACCCGGAGTACCTGGAGCTGGTTCCGGAGGACCGGCGAGCGGAGTTCGACCTGTGATGCCGCCTCGCGGTCTGCCGGGCGGGCCCGGCAGACCGCGAGGCCGGATGTCAGCCCGGCAGGATGCGGCCGACGACCTCGCCGAAACCGATCGTGGTGCCCTCCGCGCCCGGCGCGGTGGCGCTGATGCTGATCTCGTCACCGTCCTCCAGGAACGACCGGGTGCCGCCGCCGGGCAGCTCGATCGGCTCCCGCCCGCCCCAGCTCAGCTCGATCAGCGAACCGCGCTGCTCGGGTTCGGGGCCGCTGACGGTGCCCGAGGCGTAGAAGTCGCCGGTGCGCAGCGACGCGCCGTTGACCGTCATGTGCGCGAGCTGCTGCGCCGGGGTCCAGTACATGGAGGCGAACGGCGGCCGGGAGACGAGGTGGCCGTTGAGCCGGACCTCCATCGCCAGGTCCAGCCCCCAGTCCTGCTCGCCGTCGCGCAGGTAGGGCAGCGGCTCCGGTGCGCGTTCCGGCGGCGCCACCCTCGCGTCCTCCAGCGCCTCCAGCGGCACGACCCACGGCGAGACCGACGTCGCGAACGACTTGCCCAGGAACGGCCCGAGCGGCACGTACTCCCACGCCTGGATGTCGCGGGCCGACCAGTCGTTGACCAGGCACACCCCGAACACGTGCTCGGCGAAGTCGGCCACGCCGACCGACGTGCCCAGCTCCGAGCCGGTGCCGACGACGAAGCCCACCTCGGCCTCGATGTCCAGCCGCTGCGACGGACCGAAGCTCGGCGCGTCGGCCTGCGGGGGCTTGCGCTGACCGCTGGGCCGCACGACCGGGGTGCCCGACACCACCACGGTGCCCGCCCGGCCGTGGTAGCCGATCGGCAGGTGCTTCCAGTTCGGGGTCAGCGGTTCGGAGTCCGGGCGGAACATCCGGCCGATGTTGGCTGCGTGGTGTTCCGAGGAGTAGAAGTCGACGTAGTCGGCGACCTCGAACGGCAGCAGCAGCCGCACGTCCGCGGCGCGGTGCAGCGCGGGCTCGACCTCGGGCCGGTTCGCCTCGACGGTGAGCAGTTCGACGACCCGGGCCCGCACCTCGTGCCAGCGCTCGCGCCCCTGTGCCATGAAGGCGTTGAGGCTCGGCCGCGCGAACACCTCGTCGCCGAGCGCGGCCGCCAGGTCGAGGACGTGCTCGCCGATGGCGACGCCGACCCGCGCGGCGCCGCCGCCGGACGGCTCGAACACCCCGTACGGCAGGTTCTGCACCGGGAAGTGCGAGCCTGCCGGCACCGGAACCCAACTCTGCAACGTCACTGTCGGTCCTTTCCTGTCGTCGGAACCAGTTCGCCCGCCTCCCGGACCGGTGTGCTGGTGCTGCACGAGCCGTAGCTGAGCATCGCGCGCCGCGTCCGGTGCGCGGTCTGCTCGTCGAGCGCGGCGATCCGCCCGGCGAGCTCGGCGGGATCGTCGATCTCCAGCGCCGCCAGCACGTCCTGCCCGGCGCCACCGGCCGCGGCCACCGCGCTCGCCAGCAGCAGGTTGAGGTAGCCGTGGTGGGTGAAGCCGGTGGTCGCGTCGCGGTGGCGCACGGCGTGGTGCAGTCCGGCCGTGGCCTTGAACGGCACACCCGCCGCGACGCACGCCACGATGAAGCTCGCGACCTCGTGCGGCGTGGGGAAGAGCTCCGCGCGCACACCACCGCAACGCAGCTTCGCGCCGAGCACCCGCTCGCCGCCCGCCGCGTGCACCGCGTCGAGCGCCTGGCCGACGTCGGCGGCCGAGGGCGGTTCCAGGAACACCGGTACGCCGTCGGGCACCACGGCGAGCAGGTCGCCGACGGAGGCGACCTTGGCCATCGGCACCTCGACCAGCGCCAGCGACGTCCGCGGATCCCCGCCGAGCTCGGCGCACGTCTCGGCCAGTCCCGACACGCCCCGGTCGGCGATCAGCCCCACCTCGACGTGGTCGGCGCCGGTCAGGTGCTCCCGCAGCTCGCCGATCCGGCTCGCGGGGCACAGGAAGCGGTGGGTGAGCATCGGTTCCGCCGACGCCAGGTCCGCGCGGTGGCGGGCCACCGCCGCATCCATCTCCAGCGCCGTCGGAGGGAACAGCCCCGCGTCGTCGACCAGACCTCTCAGCAGCGGTGGGGTCACGCCGGCCCCCTCCCCGACCAGGTCCAGGCGTAGCGCTGGTCGTCGGCGGCCAGCCCGCCCTCGCCCAGCTCCAGCGGCCGGAACGTGTCGACCATGACCGCCAGCTCGTCGAAGAACTCGACGCCGATGCTGCGTTCGTAGGCACCGGGCTGCGGACCGTGCGAGTGGCCGCCGGGGTGCACCGACACCGAGCCCTGGCCGATGCCGGAGCCCTTGCGCGCCTCGTAGTCGCCACCGCAGTAGAACATGATCTCGTCGCTGTCCACGTTGGAGTGGTAGTACGGGACCGGGATCGACAGCGGGTGGTAGTCCACCTTGCGGGGCACGAAGTTGCACACCACGAAGTTGTTGCCCTCGAAGACCTGGTGCACCGGCGGCGGCTGGTGCACGCGGCCGGTGATGGGCTCGAAGTCGGAGATGTTGAAGGTGTAGGGGTACAAGCAGCCGTCCCAGCCGACGACGTCGAACGGGTGCTCCGGGTAGACGTAGCGGGTGCCGACGACGGAACCGCCGCCGCCCCGGTGCTTGACCAGGACCTCGACGTCGGTCCCTTCGGCCAGCAGCGGCTCGGCAGGCCCGTGCAGGTCCCGTTCGCAGTACGGCGCGTGCTCCAGAAGCTGGCCGAACTTCGACAGGTAGCGCCGGGCCGGGGTGATGTGGCTGTTGGCCTCGATGCAGTAGGTGCGCAGCGGTTCCCCGCCCTGCGGGACCCACCGGTGCGTCGTCGCGCGCGGCAGCAGCACGTAGTCGCCCTGCTTCGCCGTCAGCGCCCCGAAAACGGTCTCCACGACCGCCTCACCCGACTCGACGTAGACGCACTCGTCGCCGACCGCGTTGCGGTACAGCGGCGAGGCCTCCCCCGCGGCGGCGTAGGAGATGCGGACGTCGGCGTTGCCCAGGACCAGCCGCCTGCCGGTCACCACGTCGGCGGCCTTCCACGACTCGCCCGGGAACAGCTCGTGCAGCTTCAGGTGCCGCGGCTTGAGCGGGTGGTTGGGCCGGGTCGACAGGTCCGGCAGCTCCCACTCGGTGGCGTCGGCGATCGCCGACGGGATCGCCCGGTGGTACAGCAGCGACGAGTCCGCCGAGAAACCCTCCTCGCCCATCAGCTCCTCGAAGTAGAGGCCACCGTCGGGAGTGCGGTGCTGGGTGTGCCGCTTCGGCGGCACATCGCCCACACAGCGGTAGTAAGCCATCTCGCGTTCCTTCCTCGGTTGCGGAGTTCCACCAGGGGCAGATCAGGTGCGCTGCCCGGACGTCTCGACCGGCGCGCCGATGTCGCTCAGCCGCCGGTGCCCGGTCTCGCCCGCCCGCAGGAAGGCGATCACGGTGCACAGCTCGGCCACCGCGAGGAACACGCCGACGGGCAGCGTCGAACCGAAGCGCTTCATCAGGCCCACCCCGATGATGGGCGCGAGCGACCCGCCGAGCACGGTGGCGAGCTGGTAGCCCAGCGAGGCGCCGGTGTAGCGCACCGCGCTGGGGAACAGCTCGGTGAAGAACGCGACCTGCGCGCCCGTCATCAGCCCGTGCAGGGTCAGCCCCACGACGACGACCAGCGTGATGGTCGCCGGGCTGCCGCCGTCGACCATGGGCAGCCCTACGAAGCCCCAGACCGCGATGAGCACCGCGAGCGCGATGTTGAGCCCCCGGCGGCCGAAGCGGTCGGAAAGCGCGCCACCGGCGAGCATCGCGGCGACCTGGAACACCGAGCCGACGGCGACCGCGGTGAGGCCCACGCCCTTGGGCAGGTGCAGCTGCTCGGCGAGGTAGGAGAGCAGGAAGATGCTGAAGACGTAGTAGGTCGTCTTCTCCCCGACGTTGGCCATGGTCGCGAGCACGACCTCGCGCCGGTGTTGGCGCAGCACGACGCCGATCGGGGCCTTGCCGTGCTCGGCGGCACCGGACGCGCGCAGCTCGGCGAACAGCGGCGACTCCTGCACCGCGCGCCGCAGCCACAGCCCCGCCAGGACCAGCACGGCCGAGACCACGAACGGCAGCCGCCAGCCCCACTCGACGAACGCCTGGTCGGTGACGGCCAGTCCCAGCAGCGCCAGCACACCCGTGGCCAGCAGGTTGCCCAGCGGACCGCCGGTCTGCGGCCAGCTCGCCCAGAACCCGCGGCGGCGGGCGTCGGCGTGCTCGGTCACCAGCAGGATCGCCCCGCCCCACTCGCCGCCCAGCGCCACGCCCTGCACCAGCCGCAGGACCGTGAGCAGGACCGGTGCGGCCACGCCGATCGTCTCGTAGGAGGGCACGAGGCCGATGGCCACCGTCGCCCCGCCCATCAGCGTCAGGCTCAGCGCCAGCGTCCTGCGCCGCCCCAGCCGGTCGCCGAGGTGTCCGAAGAGGACCCCGCCGACCGGGCGCGCCAGGAAGCCGACGGCGTAGGTGACCAGTGCCAGCAGCACCCCGGTGACCGGGTCCCCGGCCGGGAAGAAGACCTTGTTGAACACCAGCGCGGCGGCCGAGCCGTAGAGGAAGAAGTCGTAGAACTCGATCGTCGTGCCCGCCAGGCCGGCGGCCACGATCTTGCCGAACTCCCGGCGGGGTGCCCGAGCGGGCTCGGTCGGTGCGGTCACGTGGCGGCTCCTGGCATCGTCGTGGTCCGGCGGGTCAGCACGCGTCGCGCGCTTCGGCGATGAGACCGGTGAGCTGGTCGGCGTCGAGGTGGTCGAGCGCGGTCAGCAGCACCAGGCGC
Organism: Saccharopolyspora erythraea NRRL 2338; assembly: GCF_000062885.1. Taxonomy (NCBI): domain Bacteria; kingdom Bacillati; phylum Actinomycetota; class Actinomycetes; order Pseudonocardiales; family Pseudonocardiaceae; genus Saccharopolyspora; species Saccharopolyspora erythraea. The sequence continues at coordinate 4,328,100 of NC_009142.1, forward strand.
ACGAGGAACGCCTCGCGGTCCTCGACGGCGTCGAGCGCCTCGCTGACCGACCGCCAGACGAACTCGGCGTGCCCGTTCATCGGTGACCTCCCGTGACGATGAGATCGGCGACGTCCGCAGCCCCGCTGAAGTCCGGGAGCCTGCCGAACAGGAGGCCGTCCGGGCGAATCGCGAAGACCTCGCCGGGTCCGGCTCCGAACTCCGCCGCCAGCGCGCCGCCGACGTCGTCGAACGCGCTGACCGCCGGATGGTCCCCTCCTGCTCCGGTGGTCAGCCCTCGCACGCCGACGCCCGTCCGGGCGGCCAGCGCGGACACCGCTTCGCCCAGCTCCGCGGTGGCGACGCCGAAGCCGAGCAACGCGAAATCCCGTCCCCGCAACGAGTTCAGGCTCGACGTGCCCGCGGACGTGCGCACGACGCGGTCGGGGACCGGGTCGCCCGGTCGCAGACCCGGCGCGTCGCAAGGCAGCGTCAGCGGGGACGTCCGGCTGTGCGTCGCGCTCGACTGGCGCGGGTTGACCAACTCGCGCAACGCGGGACGGCGGCCCGCCAGCGCCAGCACGGCGTCGCGGGTCAGCTCGTAGCCCCGGGTGCCCGGGGTCATGAACAACGTGCTCTTCTCCGCCTCGGCCACGTTCTGGCACCACGCGTCGCGCCGCTCGGTCGCGTAGACGTCCAGCAGCGCGGGTCCCGCCTCACCGTCGACCACCGCGGCGAGCATCCAGGCCAGGACGTCGGCGTCCTCCAGCCCGGAGTTCAGGCCGCGGACCCCGAAGATCGGGACCAAGCGCGCGGCGTCGCCGGCGAACAGCACCCGGCCGTGCCGGTAGGAGTCCAGCGACAACGCGTGCGCGCGGTAGAGGCTGGTCCACTCCAGCGTCCAGGGCCGGTCGTCGCCCAGCCAGTCCAGGTGGCGTGCGATCCGTTCGCGGACGCGCTGCTCATCGGTTTCCACCTCGGGGTCGGCGCCGGGCTGCAGCTGGTAGTCGACCCGCCAGATGTCGTCGGGCTGGCGGTGCAGGACGATCGTCGAGCCCGGGTTGCTCGGCGGGTCGAACCAGACCCGGCGCTCGGTGGGCAGCGCGGCGGGCCAGTGGATGTCGGCGATGACGTAGCGGCCCTCGTAACTGGTGCCGTCGAGCCGCAGACCCAGCGCCTCTCGCACGGTGCTGCGGGCGCCGTCGGCGGCCACCACCCAGTCGCCGCGCACCCGCACCGGCCCCTCGGGCGTCTCCACCTCGAGGACCGCGTGGTCGTCGTGGCGCGTGCAGTCGACGACGCGGCACCTCCAGCGCACCTCGCAACCGTCGGTCGCCTCGATCGCATCGACCAGCACCTGCTCGGCGACCGACTGCGAGATGTTGACCATCGGCGGGTGCGCGTCGCCGGCCCCGCTCGGCATGTCGAAGGACAGGACCTCGGTGTCGCGGTAGTAGCTGCGACCCGAGGTCCACGGCAGGGACAGCTCGGCGAACCGCTCCCCCACGCCGAGCCTCTCCAGGACCTCCAGCGAATGGCGGGACAGGCAGATCGCCCTGCTTCCGGCGCATACCGAGTCCCCGGCCTCCAGCACGGTCACCCGGACGCCTCGGCGGGCCAGGCCGAGGGCGAGGGCTAGCCCGACCGGGCCGGCGCCGACGACCACGACCGAGTCGGCCTCCGGGGGCGGGGTGAACGCGTAGCGGCGCGGGGTGAAGTACACAACCACCTCAAGGTTGTTGCAACTATCGAGCACTGCTGTTACAAAGATTGCATCAACTATCTTTCCGGGGTTTCGGGCGTGTCAAGACCTCGGAGCCGAACCGGAGTGCACGTGTCTGCTGAGCGGAAACCGGACGGGTCGCAAACCCTCGAACGCGGACTGCGGGTCCTGCGGATGCTGGCCGAGTCGCCGGAGGGCCTCGGCGCCAGCGAGGTGGCGACCCGCCTCGACGTGCACCGCTCGGTCGCCTACCGGCTGCTGATGGCGCTGACCAGGCAGAACTTCGTCTCCAGGGACGAGCAGGGGCGGTACCGGGTCGGCCTGGACTTCTTCACCCTCGCCGAGCGGGTGCGGCCGCGGCTGCTGGACGTCGCGACGCCGGTGCTGCGGGAGCTGACCGCCGAGCTGGACGCCACCACGTGCCTGGTGGTGCCGGAGAACGGGTCGGCGGTGGCCGTCGCGGTCATCGAGCCGCCGGGCCCTGGACCGCGCTTCTCCTACGGCATCGGCAACCGGGATCCGCTGGAGCGGGGCGCGGCGGGCATCGCCCTGCTCGCGGCGGGCAGCCCCCGCGAGGGCGAGCAGGAGCGGGTCGCGACGACGCGGCGCGACGGGCACGTCGTCACGCACGAGGAGGTCGTGCCGGGGTCCACGGGCATCGCCGCGCCGATCCACCCCGCGCCGGGCGAGAGCCCCGCGGCCATCAACGTCATCACGCACCGCCGTGACGTCGCGGAGCGGGCGATCCCGATCGTCGTGTCAGCGGCCCGGCGCATCAGCGAGGCGCTCGGCGGGTCGCCCACCACCGCGGCGGGCTGAAGGCCGCAGGGCACACGTGCGACGGGTCAGCACGGAAAACGACTGGACCGAGCACGCATACTGCGCCTGTGGAACTCGACCAACATCTTGTCGACGCGGCGATCGAGCAGATGCGCCACCGGTGGCCGGACTCCGAGCACGCCGTGGCCGCAGCGGTCTACCTCGACGACGGCCGGATCCTGACCAGCGTCGGCCTCGACAATCTCAACGCGTCCGCCACGCTGTGCGCGGAGACCGGAGCGATCTGCCAGGCCTACACGCTCGGCAGCCGGGTGACGGCCTCGGTATGCGTTGCCGGAAACCCCGTGGGCGACGGCATCGCCGTCCTCGCACCGTGCGGGATCTCCAGGAACGGCTCGCCCTGTGGGGCCCCGACGTCCAGGTCGCCGTCGCCGATCCGGGAAGCTCCCACGGGTGGGCCGCGCGGAAGCTGGTCGAGCTCAACCCGTTCTACTGGGGTGAGACCTACGCCGACGGTAGCGGGTGGCCGTCCACGGCCGTTCACGCCACGTGACGTCCCACCGGGCTCGGGGGCAACCGAGGGAGTCGAACCCTGCGCGGCTTGTGAAGGCGGCGCCCATGACCGGCCCATACCCTTCGGCGGGCGGCGGTTGCCCTTGACTGCAACGCCGCACGCGGGGTGAACATTCCCCGCACACCGCCGCGCGCTCAGCCCACCGACCAGAACACCGCCCGCCCGACCTGCGCGTACAGGCCCTTGGGGTGGCCCCGGAACAGCGGTTCGGTTCCGAAGAGCACGGATCGCGCGCCGCGCTCGGACACTCCCGAGACCACCGAGGCCGCACCCGCCGCCTGCGTCGGCCCGTTCCCGTCCGCCGCGGGCAGCCAGTGGCCCGCCACCAGCGGATCGCGCGGCGCGTAGCGCTGCTCGGCCGCCACGCCGGGCCCCAGCTCGGTGAACCACAGCGGCGAGTAGACGAAGGAGGCTCCGGCGCGCCGGAGCCGATCGCGGTCGCGGCGTTCGTCACCGCCACCACCCCGTTCGCGTCGTCGCGTCCGGCAATGGCCCGTGCCGGCAGCAGACCGGTCTCGGCGTTGAAGCGCGCGCCGCCCGCTCCGCGGGTCACCACGCCTCCGCGCGCCAGGAAGGCATCGACCGGCGCCCGCGCCTGCGCGGACAGCTCCGAGTAGACCAGCCCGGCGGACACGAACAGGCCGTCGACCCGCGTGAGGTCGAAGCCCGCGTTGAGCACGTCGGTGGAAACCGGCCGCACCTCGAAGCCCATCTCGCGCAGCGTCGCGAGTTCGTCGGGCGAGACGGCGGCGGCGATCACCGGTTTGCGCATCACCGGCCCGCGTTGCCCACCGGGAGCGGCGGTGAACCGCACCCCGAGCCGCTCGGCCGCCGCCTGCCGCGCGGCAGCGGGCACGACGACCGTGCCGTCCTCCCGGCGGTGCAGCGCGAACCCTTCGCCGAGCAGGTCGTTGACCGCCCGGACGTCCTTGCCGTCCAGCAGCCGGATCAGCAGGTCCTGCCCCGGCGCGGCGTCGACCCCGCCGGTCGGTGCCGCGACCGCGACCGGCGTCGTGGGCACCCGGGGTGCGTCGGTGCGCGAGACGTCGACCGAGGCTCCCCACAGCAGCCGGTGGCTCCAACCCGAGATGTCGTACAGCCGCGGCACGTCGGCGGAGATGTCCGCGCCGTCGGCCAGGATCACGTTGGCCAGCCCGCGCTTGGGCTGGTGCATGTCGACCACGTACGAACCCGCCGGGTAGTGGCGGCCGGCGAGCCGGAAGCCGGTCCTGGCCCGCCCGACGCGGACGTCGTTGGCGACGCGGTGGTCCACCAGCCGCGCCGCCGACGCGTCGGACCGCTGTCCCCCGCCCACCGGGATCACGTAGGCGCGGGGGAACTCCACGCGGTAGCGGTCCTCGGGACCGAACCCGGGAACGAAACCGTCGGGGATCTCCGGCTGCGGGTCACCTGCCCAGCCCCGCCGGAACCGCGCGATCTGGTCGGAGACCAGCTCGCGCCGGTTCGCCTCGGCATACTGCACCCCGGCCCGGATCGTCGCTTCGGCGACGTACAGGTCGCGGCCGAGCGTCGACTGGCCGACCACCTCGGTCGCTGCGCCGTTGCAGGGCGTTGAGCCTCGGCGCGAGGTCGTGGTACGGCACGAGCCCCAGCTTGATGGCCTTGTCCGAGGGATCCGGCGGGAACACGCGCAGTTCGGTGCGCCGCGGATAGCCCTCGTGGTCACCTATCGGGCGGTTCTGCCCCGTGGCCGATAGCACCGCGGGGGGCGGATCGCCGTCCACAAGGGACCAGGTCTCAGGGCTTGCGGGCGACGCCTCCGTACATGGCGATGTCGGCTTCCACCACCTCGGTACCGGGCCGCCAGCGGTTGATGAGCTGCACTCCGGGTTCGACCAGCTCCATCCCCTGGAAGAACTCCTCGACCTTCTCCTTGCTGCGCAGTTGGAGGTCGATGCCCTCCTCCCGCGACAACCGCGCCACCTCGTGCATCTCGGGAGCGGTGTCGGCGGTCGAGGTCGACAGCGCCAGGTAGCTGCCGGACGGCAGTGCCTGTACCAGCCGGTCGACCAGCGGGAACGCGTCCTCGTCGGCGATCAGGTGCACCATCGCGATCACCGTCAGCGCGATCGGTTCGGACAGGTCCAGGGTGTCGGTGAACGCCGGCGCGGTCAGGATCGTCTCGGGCCTGCGCATGTCGGCCTCGACGTAGGCGGTGCGCCCCTGCGGGGCGCCGGTCAGCAGCGCCCGCGCGTGGGTCAGCACGATCGGGTCGTTGTCGACGTAGACGATCCGCGCGTCCGGCGCGGTCCGCTGCACCACCTCGTGCAGGTTCGGCGAGATGGGGATGCCGGTGCCGATGTCGAGGAACTGGCGGATCCCGGCCTCCTGGGCCAGGAAAGTCGCGACGCGGTGCATGAACGCCCGGTTGGCCAGCATCGAGTCCTTCACCCCCGGCCAGGCCCGGAGCAGCTTGTGCGCGGCGACCCGGTCGGCGGTGTAGTTGTCCTTGCCGCCCAGTATGTAGTCGTAGAGCCGCGCCGAGTGCGCCTGCTCGGTGTGCAGGATGGCGATCGGCAAGAAGTCGTCGCTGCTCGGCCGCCCCGCTGCGTGGGCCACGCTGCCTCCCCAGTATTCCTGTTCCGCGCCCCCCGGCACCGATGCCAGGGCAAATCGCGACTCAGCGTGATCATGCCGGGTGCGACGGTAGTTCGTCCAGGATCAGCACCGTGTGGGAGGAAACCACGTCGGGGATGGTCTGCAGGCGGTTGAGCACCAGCTCCCGCAGGCACTGAGCGTCACGCGTTCGGACCAGCAGCACCAGGTCGTTCTCGCCGGAGACCAGCGCGCCGTGGGCCACCTCGGGGATCTCCAGCACGCGGCGGCGCACCGACTTCCAGGAGTGCTGGCTGACCTTGAGGTAGACGTAGGCCGAGACCCCGTAGCCGTAGCGCTCCGGGTTGATCACGGCGCTGTAGCCGGTGATCACGCCGTCGCGGTGCAGCCGCTCCACGCGCGTGTAGACGTTGGCGCGGGAGATGTGCAGGCGCTCGGCCAGGGCGCGCATGGACACCCGGCCGTCGCGGCGCAGCTCCTCGACGATGCGCCGGTCCAGGTCGTCCAGCTCTGCGGAACGTCCAGCCCGGACGCCCCGATCGGCCTGCTCTGAAGACATCTGGCACACCATAGCCGCACCTGCCTGCCATGTGTCCAGGAAAACGGCGCTCATCTGGAAGAACGGCGCGACCAGTTGAACAATCCCTCTCACATCCGGCGGTTCGCGCAATGGAGGACCCCATGACCACCGCTAGGCAACGGAGCCTGCTGCCCTCGGACACCCCGCTCACCCTGCTGGGCACCGACGGCGAACCGACCACCGCCGAGGAGCTGCCCGCCGGCGAGGTGCTGCTCGAACTGCACCGGAGGATGGTCGTGGGCAGGCGCTTCGACACCCAGGCGACCGCGCTGACCAAGCAGGGCAGGCTCGCGGTGTACCCGTCCTCGCGCGGCCAGGAGGCGTGCCAGGTCGGCGCGGTGCTGGCGTTGGAGGAGCGGGACTGGCTGTTCCCCACCTACCGCGACTCGGTCGCGCTGGTGTCCCGGGGCGTCGACCCGGTGCAGACCCTCACGCTGCTGCAGGGCAGCTGGCACCTGGGCTACGACCCCTACGAGCACCGGGTCGGGCCGCAGTGCACGCCGCTCGCGACCAACACCCTGCACGCCGTGGGCATGGCCCACGCCGCCCGGCTCAAGGGCGAGGACTCGGTCTCGCTGGTGCTGCTCGGCGACGGCGCGACCAGCGAGGGCGACACCCACGAGGCGCTGAACTTCGCGGGCGTGTGGCAGGCGCCGGTGGTGTTCCTGGTGCAGAACAACGGTTATGCGATCAGCGTGCCGATGAGCAAGCAGAACGCGGCGCCGTCGCTGGCGCACAAGGGCATCGGCTACGGGGTCGCCTCCGAGCTGATCGACGGCAACGACCCGGCCGCGGTCTACACGACCGTGCGGGAGGCCGTCGCCGCCGCCAGGGCCGGCGCGGGACCGGCCCTGATCGAGGCGCTGACCTACCGGGTCGAGGCGCACACCAACGCCGACGACGCCAACCGCTACCGCGACGCCGGCGAGGTCGCCGCCTGGCTGGGCAAGGACCCGGTCGACCGGCTGGAGCGCCACCTCACCTCCCGCGGACTGCTCGACGAGGCACGGCGAGCCGCCGTCGCCGAGGAGGCCGAGGCGTTCGCCGCCTCGGTGCGCAACCGGATGAACGTCGACGTCGAACCGGACCCCGCCGAGTTGTTCACCCACGTCTACGCCGAGCCGACGGCCGCCCTGCGCGAGCAGGCCGGGCTGCTCGCCGAGGAGATCGCCGGAGCGAAGTCATGACCACCGACGAACGGATGTCCATGGCCGCGGCGCTCAACCGCGCGCTGGCCGACGCGCTGGAGGCCGACGACCGGGTCCTGGTCTTCGGCGAGGACGTCGGCCCGCTGGGCGGCGTCTTCCGCGTCACCGACGGGCTGGCGGCTCGGTTCGGCGAGCGGCGGGTGTTCGACACCCCGCTGGCCGAGTCCGGGATCGTCGGCACCGCGATCGGGATGGCGATGAACGGGCTGCGCCCGGTGGTGGAGATGCAGTTCGACGCGTTCGCCTACCCGGCGTTCGAGCAGATCACCAGCCACCTCGCCAAGCTGCGCAACCGGACCCGCGGGCGCGTCGAGCTGCCCGTGGTCATCCGCATCCCCTACGGCGGCGGCATCGGGGGCGTGGAGCACCACTGCGACTCGTCGGAGGTCTACTACACCCACACCCCGGGGCTGCGCGTCGTGTCGCCCGGCACGCCGGAGGACGCCTACGGCCTGCTGCGCGCGGCGATCGACTCGCCGGACCCCGTGGTGTTCCTGGAGCCCAAGCACCGGTACTGGGCGAAGGACGCGGTGTCGCTCGACCCCGCCGGCTCGCTCGACCGCGCGGTCATCCGCCGTCCGGGCCGGGACGTCACGCTCATCGCCTACGGCCCGATGGTGGCCACGGCGCTGGAGACCGCCGAGGCGGCCACCGACGAGGGCTGGGACGTCGAGGTCGTGGACCTGCGCAGTCTCGCGCCGTTCGACGACGCCACCGTGGCCGGGTCGGTGCGGCGCACCGGCCGCGCCGTCGTGGTGCACGAGGCGGCCGGGTTCTGCGGGTACGGCGCCGAGGTCGCCGCGCGCATCACCGAGCGCTGCTTCCACCACCTGCACGCGCCGGTCCTGCGGGTCACCGGCTTCGACATCCCCTACCCGCCACCCAAGCTCGAGGAGTACCACCTGCCCGGCGTCGACCGGATCCTCGACGCCATCGCGCGGTTGCAGTGGGACGACGAGGTCGTGCCCGCCCGCCCGGCCGGGGAGGTCCAGCATGCCTGAGTTCGCGCTGCCGGACCTCGGCGAGGGCCTGACCGAGGCCGAGATCGTGAACTGGCTGGTCGCCGAGGGCGACCAGGTCCGGGTGGACCAGCCCGTGGTGGAGGTCGAGACCGCCAAAGCCGTCGTGGAGGTGCCGTGCCCGTACGCGGGCGTGGTGGGCAGGCTCCACGGTTCGGCGGGCGAGACCCTGACCGTCGGATCACCGCTGCTCACCGTCGAGGAACCGGGTGCCGGCTTCACCGAGCCCGGTGTGGTCGTGCCGGACCCCGCCCCGGCGGAGGAGGACAGCGGCAACGTCCTCATCGGGTACGGGACCTCCGCCGCACCGGCGCGGCGCAACCGGCGCCGGCGGCGGACCGCGTCCGGTGCTCCCGTGGCCGCGCCCGTTCCGGCACCGGCCGAGCCGGCGCGCGGTGCCCGGTCGATCGCGGTCATCTCGCCCCTGGTCCGCCAGCTCGCGAGGGAGAACGGCATCGACCTGACGCGGATCAGCGGCAGCGGCCCGCAGGGCGTGATCCGCCGCTGCGACGTGGACGAGGCGATCGCCGCCCAGCGGGCGCAGGCGCAAACCCCCACCACGACGTGGGAAACGCGCGCTGTGCACCAGGACCAGCCCGCCGCGGAGAGGGAAACCCATGCCGCGCCGGCTGGAACTCCTGTCGCGCCGGAGGATTCCACCCGGATCCCGCTGCGCGGGCTGCGCCGGGCGGTGGCCGACAAGCTCACGCGGTCCCGCCGCGAGATCCCCGAGGCGACGGTCTGGGTCGATGTCGACGCCACCGGGCTGCTGGAGGCCCGTGCCGCGCTCAACGCCCGCAGTCCCGAACAACCGGTCAGCGTGCTCGCGCTGGTCTCCCGCTTCGCCGTGCTCGGTCTGCGGAGGTTCCCCGAGCTGAACTCCAGGGTCGAGCAGGACGAAATCGTGCTGCTGGACCGGATCCACCTCGGTTTCGCCGCGCAGACCGACCGCGGCCTGGTGGTGCCGGTGGTCCGCGACGCGCAGTCGATGAGCACCCGCGAGCTCTCCGACGCGATGCGCACGCACACCATCGCCGGCCGCGAGGGCTCGCTGGCTCCGTCCGACCTCACCGGCGGCACGTTCACGGTCAACAACTACGGCGTGTTCGGTGTGGACGGCTCGGCGGCGATCATCAACCAGCCGGAGGCGGCGATCCTGGGAGTCGGCCGCATCATCGACCGCCCGTGGGCGGTGGACGGCCGGCTCGCCGTGCGCAAGGTGTGCGAGCTGACTCTGGCGTTCGACCACCGCGTCTGCGACGGCGGCACCGCAGGCGGGTTCCTGCGGTTCGTGGCCGACTGCGTGGAGTCCCCGATCACCGCGCTCGGCGAGTTGTAGGGCCTGCTCGACGCGGGCGGGTCAGATGTCGAGTGCGATCGGCCCGCCCGCGGACTCGATCATCGCCGCCATCACGGGCCCGATCTCGACAGGCCGGCCGTGGACCTCGGCGTGCGCGACGCGCAGGTTGGCCGCGTGGCGTTCCTGGTCGTGCCAGTCCGGCCAGCGCAGGCGGCCTTCCCGCTCCAGGACGGCGAAGTCGGGCTGCGCGACAGCGGTCACGGAGTCGAGCAGCCAGCGCAGGTACTCCGACACGGCGCCGATCGCCTCCGCGGGGGCGGTGATCGGACCGTGGCCGGGCACGAGGTGCCGGGCCTCGAACTCCTCCAGCGCGCGCAGCGCATCCAGCCACCCGGAAATCCGCCCGTGGACGGCCAGCGGCGTGACACCGGAGAAGACCAGGTCTCCGGAGAACAGCACGCCGTCGCCGGGCACCCAGACGACGAGGTCGCCTCCGGTGTGCGCGGTGGTGGCCAACGGGATGACCTCCGCGGTGCGCCCGCCTGCGTCGAAAGTGGTGCGCTGGCTGACGATCTCGACGTCCCGCGGCGGCTGGATGTCACCCCAGCCGGAGTAGACGAACGCGGACGGGAACGTGTGCGGCCCCGAGGAGACCATGCGGTCCGTCTCGGGGGAAACCATGACCGCGCCGCCGGACTCGGCGACCAGCCGCGCGCCGTTGGCGTGGTCTCCGTGCCCGTGGGTCAGCACGACCGACACGGGCTTGCCCGGCGCGGACCGCTCGACCGCGTCCAGGAGCCACCTGCTGCGCCGCTCCGTGGCACACGTGTCGACCAGCAGCACGCGGTCCTCGCCGGTGAACCACCCGGCGTTGTTGCGGAACCACCCGCCCGGTGGTTGCAGGTACGCGGTGGTGTGCGCGCTCAGCGGTGTCACGACGGTTTCCGCCGACATGTGCCGATCCTCCAGTCCGCCGACGACGGGCCAATCGTAGCGAGACCGGCTTCGCAACCGGCGAACCCTCCACCTGGCTGCGACCGGTGGAGCGGTTCGCCGGTCAGGCACGCCAGGTTCGCGCATAGCCTTCGCGGACCGGGCCGCCGACGAGTTCGAGGACCTCGCCGGCCGCAACCGCCAGGGCGCCGGGCTCGGCGGTCTCGCACAACCGCAGGTGCCCGTCGAGCAGTGCGGCACCGCGCCGGGCGTCGGCCGCGAGCAGCCGACGCGGCAACCACTTCCCGCCACCGATCCAGGCCCGGTGGTGGTCGCAGAGCAGATCCGCGGCCGTGTTGAGGACGTATCCGCCCACCGCCAGCCGCTCGTAGCGGTCTTCGGTGTCCACGAGGTCGTCGAGCGCGTCGGTCAGGCCGTACCTCTTCGTCTCGACGGCCTCCTCCCCCAGCGGCGCCGGCCCCGAGCGCAGTTGTTCCGAGGCATCCTCGCGGATGCGGTCGGCCTGCCCCGATTCGTCGAGGACCACGATCCCGGTGGCGTAGATGGTCTGCATCGTCGCCCGGCGGGTGGCGGCATCGGCCGAGAACAGCGCGTTCAGCCCGTCGCGGGTGTGGACGAACAGCTCCACCGGACGTCCGTCCGACCGGATCGTCTCCCGCCGCGTGGCCGTCCCGCCGGGGACGAGCACCGCGATGTCGAGATCGCTCGTGGCGGTGAGCCTTCCCTCGGCGGCGGAACCGCCGAGGACGGCGACCAGAGCGTCCGGGAAGCGCTGTCGCACCACCGCTCGCGCGTGTTCGACCGCGTCCGGTGCGGTCATGGTCTCACCGCCGCCGGAGCCCTGCACGCGCTCAGCAGCCGGCTCCGCCGCCACCGTCGCCGCCCCCGACTCCACCTCCGGTGTCGCAGCCACCGCCCCAGCTCGAGTTGGAGCCGCCGCTGGTCTCGGCGCCGTAGAACCCACCGGCTGCGTTACCGCCGCGCCGGCGCGGCGTTCCGCTTTGTCCGTTCTGGTGCCTCGTAACCGCGAACGTCACCGCACCGACGATTGTCCCGCCGACCACGAGCAGTGCGAGCATTCCAACGACTGTCACGACACCAGGCATAATGTGCCCCCGGTTCCTCCGCTCGACCCGGCGGCTCGCGCCGCCATGGCTGTGTATGAGGATGCGCACAACGAAAGAACGATCTTGATATCGACCCTTTCGGAGGCGACACTCACCCCGATTGGCAAGATAGTGCTTTCGGGTGACGCTTGGGGGCCACTTGGAAGGAACGAAGGAAGGACTCCGGTGAACGCGCAAACCGCACAGGTCGACGACCTTCGACTCCTGGCCGTGCCCAGCGCGGTGAACTGCACGGATCTGTTCGTGCGCTTCGCCCTCACCGAGTGGTCGCTGCGGCCGCTGGTGTCGGAGGCGGTGGAAGTGGCGAACCAGATCGTGACCGCCGCCGTGGACGTGGCCGACCCGGACAGTCCCGGTTTCATCACGATCCGGTTGCGACTCACCGGCGAATGCCTGGTGATCGAGGTCGAGGACGACCCGCGTGGCGAGGCACCGAAGCTGGCCTACCAGCGCAGCGGCGTCGAGTACCTGCCCGGTGGCCGCCGCATGGTGTGGTGCCAGTTGGGGCTGCCCACGGGTGTGAAGGCCGACGAGGTGCCGTTGCCGCGCCGTGAGAAGAAGCGCTCGTACGTCAGCGAGGACGAGACCGCCGAGGTCGACCCCGAGGTCATCTCGCGGCTGCTGACCGGTCTCAACAGGTCCACCGAGCACTGATGCCGGTCGCTGCCGGCGGTGGCACACCCGGCAGCGACCGGTTGGGAACCGGCGGGCGATCAGCGCCCGGCACCCTCAGCGGTCGAGGAGTTCGCGCACCACCGGCAGGGCGCGCTGCCGGTCCGCGCCGACCAGGCCGATGCGGGTCCGCCTGTCCAGCACGTCGGACTCGTCGAGCGCGCCTTCGTGGCGCAGCGCGAACCGCAGCTCGGCCCGCGTGTGCGCGATGCCGTCACCGACGGGTTCCAGCATCGAGGGATCGCCGCCCGCTTCGGCGAGCACCGCCGCCGCCTCGGTCCCGTAGCGCCGCACCAGGCGCCGCGGAGCACGCACCGCCCCGAGTTCGGCCGCGCTGCCCGCGCCGGCCAGCGGTAGCCGCCGGGTGCGGCAGGGAGCCGCCGTACGGCCGCTGCGTTCGAGCGCGGCGTCGAGTGCGTCCTGCGCCATCCGCCGGTAGGTCGTGAGCTTGCCTCCGACGATCGTGACCAGACCGTCACCCGCGATGACCACCGCGTGCTTGCGGGAGATGTCGGCGGTCCGGCCGGTGCCCGCGTCCAGCAGGGGACGCAGGCCCGAATAGGTGCCGAGAACGTCCTTGCGGGACAACGGTTCGCGCAACGCGGTGCCGACCGTGTCCAGCAGGAAGTCGACCTCGGCCTCCGATGCTTGCGGCACGTCCGGGATGTCGCCGCCGGTGTCCTCGTCGGTCAGTCCGATGTAGACCTTTCCTTCCGGGGACGGCAGGACGAGCACGAAGCGGTTGTGCTCACCGGGCACCGGGACCGTGAGGCCGGCGTTGAGCCCGCCGAGAACCTCCCGCGACACCACCAGGTGCGTTCCCCGGCTGGGCCGCAGCGTGATGTCCGGAGCGATCGAACCGGCCCACACCCCCGCGGCGTTGATGACGATGCGGGCCTCGACCTGGTGCGTGCCGCCGGTGAGCGTGTCGCGCAGCACCGCTCCCCCGCCGGTCACCTCCTCGGCGGCGCAGCGGGTGAGGATCCGCGCACCGTGCGCGGCAGCCGTGCGCGCGAGGCCGACGACGAGCCGGGCGTCGTCCTGGAGCCGGCCGTCCCAGGACAGCAGTCCGCCGCGCAGTCCCTCGGTGCGCACGGCCGGCGCGTAGCGCTGGACCTCGGCGCGGGCGATGCGCCGGGAGGCGGGCAACGCGTGCCGGGAGGTTCCGGCCGCGGCCCTCAGCAGGTCACCGGCGGCCAGCCCGGCGCGCACCACCGCGGCATCGCCCCTGCTCACCCCGGGCAGCAACGGCACGATCTGCGGCATCGGCCGGACCAGGTGCGGTGCCGTGCTGCCCAGCAGGATGCCGCGCTCCACCGCGCTCTCGTGCGCGATCGCGACGTTTCCGGAGGCCAGGTAGCGCAGTCCGCCGTGGACGAGCTTGGAGCTCCACCGGCTGGTGCCGAAGGCCAGGTCGTGCTTCTCGGCCAGCACCACCGAAAGTCCGCGCGACGCCGCGTCCAGTGCCACCCCTGCGCCGGTCACCCCGCCGCCGATGACCAGCACGTCGACCGGTGTGCGGCGGTCCAGCTCGTCGAGCTCCCGGGCCCTGCGTTCGGCGTTGAGCGACGCGCCGGCCCCGTTCGTCCCGCTCACGGCCGCAGGTACCGGTCGAGCATCTCGCGCAGCTGCTCGTCGAGCGCCGGCAGCTCGTGCTCGCCGGCCACCACCGGGCCGGTCAGCACGAACGACCACGCGGTGAGCAGCAGCGCCCTGGCCTGCATGGTGACGTCGCCGGCGCGGACCGAGCCGTCCTGCTGCCCTTCCCGCAACGCCAGCTCCATCATGGCCAGCTGCTGGTCCGTGCTGGCCCCTCGCCGTTGCAGCAGGTACGGCAGCAGGAAGTCGGGGTCCAGCTCGATGATCCTGCGCAGCATGGGATTCGTCCGGATCGTGCCCGCGATGTGCACGATGCCGTCGACGAGCCCCTGCCTGGCCGACGTGCGCGGCGCCTCGAACGCCGCGGTGCCCAGCGCGCCCCATTCGCGGGTCATCAGCGTGCCGACGACCGAGCGGACGTTCGGCCAGCGCCGGTAGAGCGTCGCCCGGGACACCTCGGCGCGGCGGGCGATGTCGGCCATCGTCATCCGCCGCAACCCGATGGCCAGCAGCAACTCGTAGGCGGCGTCGAGGATGCGGTGTTCGGGAATCGCGTTGGCCGACCGGAGCTCGCCGCCGGCGGCGAGATCGGATCGGGCGTTGCGATGCTGCGACATCATGTGTAAATGTGTATCACGTTTTCGCCCGGCACCGACATCGCGAGGCTGCGTTGACCGAGTCAGATCTCCCCGTCGTGGACATGCACCCCTACCTGTGGGGCGACCCCGAGCGCGCGGTCGCGCTGCCCGAGGCCGCGGGCGCCGCGCTTGCCCACCTCGGTGCGAGCCCGTCGCCGGAGCCGGTGCAGCCGGCTGACAGCCGCCTGCCCGAGGTGGTGCTGCCGAACCGGGCCCGCGCGGCGATCGAGTCGGCGGTCGGCGCCGAGCACGTCAGCCTCGACCCCGGCGTCCGCGTCGGGCACACCCGCGGCTGGTCGACACCGGATCTGCTGCGGCTTCGATCCGGGGACGCCTCCGACGCCCCCGACGCGGTGGTCTTCCCCGGCACGCACGAGGAGGTCCTGGCGGTTCTGCGGGCCTGCTCCGAGCACCGCGTCGCCGTCGTGCCCTACAGCGGCGGAACCTCGGTCGTCGGCGGCCTCAGGCCGGCGCGCACCGGCTTCGCCGGAGTGGTCGCGCTGGACCTGCGACGGATGGACGCCCTGCTCGCGCTCGACGCGGTGTCTCGCACCGCGACACTTCAGGCCGGTGCGCGCGGCCCGCACGCGGAGCGGCTGCTCGGCGGGCACGGGTTCACCCTCGGGCACTTCCCGCAGTCCTACGAAGGCGCGAGCATCGGCGGCTACGCCGCCGCCCGCTCGGCCGGGCAGTCCTCGGCCGGCTACGGCCGGTTCGACGAGATGGTGGTGGGCGTCGTGCTCGCCACGCCACGCGGCACCGTCGAGCTCGGCAGCGCGCCGAAGTCGGCCGCCGGACCGGACCTGCGGCAGCTCGTGCTGGGCTCGGAGGGCGCGATCGGCGTGATCACGTCGGTCACCGTGCGGTTGCGTCCCGTGCCGCGTGAACGGGTCTACGAGGGCTGGCGCTTCGACTCCTTCGACACCGGAACCGCCGCGCTGCGCCAACTGGCCCAGGACGGCCCGTCGCCCACCGTGCTGCGGCTGTCGGACGAGGCCGAGACGGCGGTCAACATGGCCGACCCGAACGGCGAGCCGGGCGGCGGTTCCGGCGGTTGCCTGGCGGTCGTCGGCTTCGAGGGCGCCGACGTCTCCGCAAAGCGGGAGGCGGTGGCCAGGGTGTTGCGCGAGGCCGGGGGCGAACCGCTGGGCACCGGCCCCGGAGAGTCGTGGCGCGAGGGCCGCTACCGCGCGCCCTACCTGCGCGATCCGCTGCTGGCGGCCGGTGCGCTCGTCGAGACGCTGGAGACCGCGACGTTCTGGTCCGGGCTCCCCGCGCTGCGGACCGCCGTCACCGACGCGCTGACCTCGGCCCTGTCGGCGCAGGGCACCTCCGCGCTGGTGCTCTGCCACATCTCTCACGTCTACGAGACCGGCGCGTCGCTGTACTTCACGGTGGTCTGCGCACAGGCCGAGGACCCCGTCTCGCAATGGCGCGAGGCGAAGCGGGCGGCGAACGAGGCGATCCGCGCCGCCGGAGCCACGATCAGCCACCACCACGGCGTGGGCACCGACCACCGCGACACCTACGCCCAGGAGATCGGGCCGCTGGCGGTCGAGGCGCTGCGCGCGGTCAAGAGCACCTTCGATCCGGCCGGGATCCTCAACCCCGGCGTCCTGATCTCCTGACGTGCGCGCCTACACCGCGCTCATCAACCCCATCTCCGGCGGTGGGCGTGCCGCCGAACGGTGGGAACCGATCGCCCGGCTGCTGCGCGAGGCCGGCGCCGCGGTGACCGTGTGCCCGACCCGGAGCCGCGAGCACGCCGTCGCACTGGCGTCATCGGCCGCACGTCGCGGCGAGATCGTAGTGGCGGTCGGCGGTGACGGCCTGGTGCGCGACGCGGCGTGCGGCGTCGTCGCCGGCAACGGCACGCTCGGCATCGTGCCCGCCGGACGCGGCAACGACCTCGCCCGCACCCTCGGCCTGCCGGACGGCGACCGCGAGCTCGCCCGGCTGCTGCTGGACGCGACCGCCCGGGCGATCGACGTCCTGGAGGTCGGCGGCGTGGTGGTGCCGGGCAACGTCTACGCGGGCATCGACTCGATGGCCACCGCCGTCATCAACCGCAACCGGTGGCTCCCGGGCGCGCTGCTCTACCGGCTGGCGCCGATCCGGGCGGTGCTCACCTGGCGTCCGGCCACCTACACGATCACCGCCGATGGGCGCACGCGCGAGCTGCGCGGCCAGACCGTGGTGGTCGCCAACTCCGGCTCGTACGGTCACGGCCTGCGGATCGTGCCGACCGCCCGGCTCGACGACGGGATGCTGGACGTGCTCGTGGTCCGGGAGGGACGGCTGCACCGGATCGCGTCCTTCCTGCGCGCGGCGAAGACCGGCGCCCACCTGGACCTGCCGGAGGTGGAGGTCAGCACCGCCCGGGAGGTGGCGCTCGCCGCGGACCGGCCGATCCCGCTCTGCGCCGACGGCGACGAGATCGGCACGCTGCCCGCCACGATCCGGGTGCTTCCCGCCTCCTTGCGCGTGCTCGCCCCCACCGCACCACGGCAATCCCGTTAGGACACTCCACAGTGGCCCACGACTGCGGGACCGGACGACACGGCGCCGATCCGGTCAACGTGCTAGCCGGTGGGCAACGCCCGGTTGTTGCTGCCGCCCGCCGCGAGCCAGCGCTTCCCACCTGAATCCTCGGCCCCGTAGTCGATCCCGACGTGGTCGGCACCGTCGAAGCGGTAGCCGACGCCCCGGATCGTGGTGATGAAATCCAGTTCCGGCCCGCACTTGCCGCGCAGCCTGCGGACGTGCACGTCCACGGTCCTGGTGCTCAGCGCCGACTCGATGCCCCAGACCAGCCGCAGCAGCGAACCGCGCCGGTGCACCCGGCCGGGGTTCTCCGCCAGGAAGAGCAGCAGGTCGAACTCCAGCCGGGTGAGCGTGAGCGGTTCGCCGTCGCGCAGCACGACGCGTGACGGCACCAGGATCCGCAGCCTGGGGTTGTCTGCCGAGCGGACGAGCCCGCCCGTGGTTCCGGACTCCGGGACGCCGGCGTCCTCCCAGTGGATGCGCACGTTCGGGTTGGCGGGCTTCTCCGCCAGCGCGCGCAGCTCACGGGTGACGTAGGCGCCCACCTCGTCGATGGCGTGGCGCTGCACCACCACGCGGGCGACCACTTCCAGCACCACGGTGTCCGCCGGGCGCGGGCGGGCCGGGTCCGCACCCCACGGGTCGTCAGGGGAATCGACGCTCATGGCACGGGTCTCCGTTCTGTCTGGCGCGCCGCGACCGCCACGACGCACCGGTTCTCGTGGAACTTCCGAAGAGGCCGGGTTCGGCCGAGGCCGTCCGTCCTGCGGAACGCCGGCGGCGTCAGCGAAAGACCGTCCGAAGTGGACGCGCTGCCGCGGTGGAATGCCGGTCGGACGGCGAGGATGACGGGAGCGTCAACAAGCGGAGGAGGCGACCCGCAACAGGTCCACGTGTGCACGGCGCACGAGCCTCGCTCCCGCAGTCATGAACCCGATGTAACCAGCGCGACACGGGAGCGTCAAAGCGGCCCACCAAGTGGGAACCCTCGACAGGTCCGCGTTGACCGGTCACCGGACCGGTGCTCTACTGCCCGCCATGGCCCCCGGAGCGCTCCTCACCCGCCGGCGCCACGTGGACCACCTCCGCGTGGCCGGTGGCCGCTGTCGGTCCTGACCTCGCCGCTCCCGCACCGCGCCGGTCGAGCGGCAGACGTCCCCGCCGCGTCCCAGCACGCCCTCCCCGAGCACCCGCTTCGCCGGGCGCAGGCCGGAGGGAATCGCCAGTGGAGAAGCCGAACCGCCGTGTCCTCTGTCGTCATCGTCTCCAGCAGCCCGACCGCCGGCTCCCGACTCGAGGCCGTCACCGGTGCGTTCAATCGTGGCCTCCTGACGTCCGGGCACGCGGCGCAAGTGCTCAACCTGCGCGACCTGCCGCAGTCCGCGCTGCTCACCGCGTCGTTCGACCACCCGGCGATCCGGCGGAGCCGGCGGCTGGTGAGCGCCGCGGAGGCGCTGGCGTTCGTGGTTCCCTGCTACCAGCCGGGCGGCAGTCCCGTGTTGCGCGAATGGCTCCGACTGCTGCCGGACCGCGCTTTCGCCCGCGCGACCGTCCAGCTCGTCGGCGTCGGCGCGGTGCGCGGGCACGCCATCGGCCTGGAGCACATCCGGACCCGGATGCTCGTCGAGCAATCCGCGCACGACGCGCTCCCGGTCTGCTTCCTCTACGACCACTGGCTCGACGGCGGCGAGGCGCTGACGCCCAGTGCGGCCGACCATCTCACCTCGAGCGTCAACGCACTCAGCGACGCCCTGACGCCCACGCCACTCGCGACCCTTGCATGAGGGATGCCCACGCCACTGTGGACATTCGAGACATGTGGGATGGCTGCCCGGAAGCTGTGAGTCAGGCGCACGCCCGGTGCGTCTGCTCCATCTCGGCCAAGGTGCTCAGAATCTCGCGCGCCACGGCGTCGTTCTTCCGGAAGCCCGGCGAGTTGGTGTGCGGGCGCGCGAAGGCCGCCATCGCCCGGCCGCTGGTGTAAGGGCCGAGCGCGTAGCGGCGGGGATGGGCCCGGCCTTCGCGGTTCACCACCCGCGCAGACTCCTGGGTCACCAGCAGTCGTCCCGTCACGTGCCGGAAATCCTCCTCCACCAGGGTTTCCTCCACCGCCGCCCCGCGTTCGACCATGTCGCGCAGCAACGCGTTGCGGCTGCGCCGCATGGTCGGCGCGGGAAGCTTCGCCTCGACCAGCGCGCGGGCGCGCACCACGTCGCCGGTGCTCGCACCGCCGGCCTGGAACTCCCCGTCGACGGCACGCACCCACATGCCGGCCCCGACGAACGACAGCACGCCCGCTCGCGACAGGGCGAGCAGCTGCTGCAGGCGCGGGCCGGGCGGCCCGCTGGCGACGTAGTTGAAGAAGCCGTAGAACCAGCCGTCGAGCTGCCGCACGTGCGACCGCGCGCCGAGCTTGTCGAATACCGCCGGAAGCTGGCCGTAGACCGATAGCAGGGCCAGGAACACTCCGAGGTCCGCGCTGTGGCGGGGATCGTCCCTGCGAGCCAGGTCGGCGGCGACGTGTTCTCGCACCGCCGTCTGCAGTTCCTCCTTCCCGCTGAAGGACCTGCCCGCGAGCGGCCGGTCGAGTGCCGGCACGTCGAGCCGGTCCTCCGGCTTGGGCACCGCGTCGGCCACCAGCGCCGCAAGCTCCGGGGAACCCTGCGGGAGCCGCGCGTAGCGCTCTGCGAACTCCTCCCAGCTCGTGGTGACTCGGTCGGGATGCGCGGTGAACAGCTCGTGGTAGTGGCCCCAGCCGAGCTCCTTCTCGATCAGCGGCCACACGTCGCGGCCGAAGTCCGCACCACGCGGCAGCCGCTCGATCTGCTCGGGCCCGAAGAACCTCGGATAGCTGGGACGCGGACCCTGCAGGCCGTAGCCGATCTTCGAGCGGTATGGCACGCCGCGGCGCGAACCCACGTGGATCCTCGGCTCCCGCCCCGACGGCAGGTAGGTCAGCGTGCCGTCGCGCGACCGCCGGTACCGCCCGCCGCGCCCTTCGGTGAGCAGCACCATGAGGTCCACGAACGCCAGCCCGAAACCCCGCATGATCACGTCCTCCCCAGGCCGCAACCGGTCGAGGCCGGCATCGGCGGAGTACTCGGGCGCGAGGTAGAACAGGTCGTGGTCGCGGGCGAACTCGCGAAGCCGCGCGTGTTCGCCGTCGGGTTCGGCGTCCGTGTGCCCCATCGCCAGCACGACGATGTCGGCGAGCAGGTCCGCGCCCTCGGCCAGCCGCACCCGCTGGCGCCCGTCGGGCAGGTCTTCCAGGCCCACCACGTCGTCCTCGTGCACCCGCACCGACACGTTGGCCGGCAGCGAAGAGACCGCGCGGTCGAAGAACCAGGAGAGGTAGGCGCTCTGCACCTGACGGCCCGCGAAGGTCCGCCCGGTCATGGCCCGGACCTGCACGGCGATCCGATCCGGCAGATCGTCCAGCGGCCCAGGCGATCCCGACGCCTCCAGCTCGACGGCCTCGCGGGCCCACTCGCTCAACGACGGGCCGCCGCGGACCGGGCCCTCGCACCGCACCGAGGAGTCCAGGAACATCGTGACGTCCTCGGCCATCGAGTTCATCCACAGCGACTCCGGCTGGTCGGCCCGCCAAAGCCGCCCGGCGCCCGGCGGATGCGGGTCCACCAGGTGCACCGTCAGCGTCCCGGTCGCGAACAGCTCCGGTGCGCTGGCACCGATGCGCTCCAGCAGGCCGGCACCGCGCGGGCCGGCACCGACGACCACCAGGTGGGCGCTCACAGCACCCGGTCCAGGAACTCGCGGGTCCGCCGCTCGCGCGGTGCGCCCAGCACCGCGGCCGGCGAGCCCCTCTCGACCACCCGGCCCGCGTCCATGAACACCACCGAGTCGGCGGCCTCCCGCGCGAAACCCATCTCGTGCGTCACCACCAGCATCGTCAGGCCGCCGACCGCCAGCTCCTTCATCACCGACAGCACCTCTCCCACCAGCTCCGGGTCCAGAGCGCTGGTCGGCTCGTCGAACAGCAGCACCTTCGGCCGCATCGCCAGCGCGCGTGCGATCGCGACGCGCTGCTGCTGGCCGCCCGAGAGCTGCCTGGGGTAGGAGTCCTCGCGGTCGGGCAGCCCGACCAGACGCAGCACCTCGCGCGCGCGTTCGGCCGCGTCCTTCCTGGACAGACCGCGCACCCCGATCGGAGCCTCGACCAGGTTCTCCAGCACGGTCATGTGGGCGAACAGGTTGAAGTCCTGGAAGACCATGCCGATCTCGGCGCGCTGCCGGGCGATCGCGCGGTCCGGCAGTTCGTGGAGCCTGCCGCCGGATTCGCGGTATCCGACCAGCGCTCCGTCGACCTCGACGGTGCCGGCGTCGATCTTCTCCAGGTGGTTCACGCACCGCAGCAGGGTGCTCTTGCCCGAACCGGACGGGCCGATCACGCAGGTGACCTCACCCTCGGCCACCTCGAGCGAAACCCCGCGCAGCACCGGTGTCGCGCCGAAGCTCTTGTGCAGGTCGCGCACGCGCACCATCGCCGAAGCCCCCATCAGGCGGTTCCTCCCTGCCTCGCGGCGCGTGCGGCGAGATCCCGCCACGCGGCGCGCAGCCGCTGCACCGGCGTCGGAGGCAGATGTCGCTCGGCGCCGCGCGCGTAGTGCCGCTCGACGTAGTACTGGCCGGTGGTGAGCACCGTCGTGACGACGAGGTACCAGATGCACGCCACCAGCAGCAGCGGGATGACCAGGTAGTTGCGGTTGTAGATGATCTGCACCGAGTAGAGCAGGTCGTGCACCGCGATGACGCTGACGATCGAGGTGCCTTTGAGCGTGCCGATGAGCAGGTTGCCCGACGGCGGGATGATGGCCCGCATGGCCTGCGGGAGCACGATCCGGCGCAGCACGCGCGACTTGCGCATCCCCAGCGCCTGCGCGGACTCGGTCTGCCCCGCGTCGACCGAGAGGATGCCGCCTCGCACGATCTCGGCGGCGTAGGCGGCCTCGTGCAGCACCAGGCCGATGATCGCGGTGGTCGTCCCACCGATGAGGTTGACGGTGGACACGCTGAACGGCGCCACGCCAAGAACCGGGTACAGCGCGCCGATGTTGAACCAGAACAGCAACTGCACCAGCAGCGGGATCGACCGGAACAGCCATACGTAGCCCCAGCTCAACGCGGCCAGGACCGGGTTGCCCGACAGCCGCATCACGGCGAGCACGGTGCCCAGCAGGAAGCCGAGGACCATCGTCACGGCCGTCAGCCACAGGGTCATCAGCAGCCCGTGCAGCACGGCGGGCGTGGTGAAGTACGCGCCGACGACCTGCCACTGGAAGTTCGGGTTCGTCAGCACCGACCGGACCAGCAGCGCCAGGAGCACCAGCACGACGGCGGCGGCCACCCACCGCGCGCGGTGGCGCAGCGGAACGACTTTCGGCGGTGCGGCCACGACATCGGGGACATCGACGTCGGCGACCGCCCGCAGATGGGAACGGGTCATGGTTTCCTACTCGCGGGAAGGGAAGGGACGGACGGCACCCGCCGCCGTCGACCACGTCCCTCAACGCGGTCGAGCCACCACCGGCCTCGTGATCGACGATAACCCCGCGCACCGCCCGGTCAAGCCGCCGCACGCGGGCCGTCCCAAGGAGTGGCCGCCGTTGACCGCCCCGGCGGTGCGCGGAATTCTCGAACCGTGACCTACCAGCCCCGCTTGGTGACGCGGCCCCACATCGACCTGGGGCTCGTGTGGTCGGCTTCCTGTAGTCGCTGACCGCACCGCTGGTCCCGGCCATCCCTCAGGCGCCCGGCGCTCCGCGTTCCGCGCCGGCCGGCCGACGCGTGTTCTCCTCCTTCCCGCCGCACCACCGAATCCTGCCCAGCGACGCCGTCCGCGAGTGGCCACGTCGTGCCCGTCGACAGATGAGTGGCGGGCTGGCGAGAGCCGCGCTGCCACTCCGCCACCGCTGCTTCCTGAGCCGCACAACCCGAGGAAGAAACTCCGATGAGGACCTGGCACCGACCAGCAACACTCACCGCCGCACTCTGCCTGACCGCACTGCTGGTCGGCGCGTGCGGCACGGCACCGGCGACCACGCCCGGCCTGGACGTCCACGCCGACGTCGTCTCGGCGATCCAGAAGGACGAGTCGATCGCGGCGCTGCTGCCCGAGGAGACCCGGCGCAACGGCGTGCTCCGCGTCGGCTCATCGATCGGAGGTTCGCCACCTGGCGCCTTCTACGCCGAGGACGACGGCACCGCCGTCGGTCAGGACATCGACATCGCCGACGCCACGGCCAGGGTGCTGGGAGTCCGCGTCGAACGCGAGCCCGCGGCGTTCGAGGCGATCCTGCCCGCGCTCGGCAGCGGAAAGTACGAGGTCGGCACCGGCAACTTCGGGGTCACCGAGGAACGCAAGAAGACCATCGACTTCGTCACCTACATCAACGACGGCCAGGGCTTCGCCGTTCGCCGGGACAGCGAGCTGCCACCTGTCACCGACGTGACCCAGTTGTGCGGCCGCACTGTCGGCACGGGGGCGGGCACCACGTTCGAGGCCACGCTCAACGCGCAGCGGCACCGCTGCGCCGAGAGCGGTCGGCCGGAGTACCAGGTGCAGGTGTTCTCCGAGCAGAGCGCGCTCTACTCGGCGCTCAACCAGGGCAAGGTCGACGTGCTGATGAGCACCATCAACGGTCTGCGCTACGGCGTCGCCCAGCAGCCGAACCTGAAGTTCCTCAACGAGTTCCGCCGGCTCGACGTCGGGTTCGCGGTGCGCAAGGGTTCAGCGCTGGCCCCGGCGTTGCAGGCGGCGGTGAACAAGCTCATCCAGGACGGCTCGTACAGGCGCGTCCTGGACAAGTGGGGCACGGCCTCGTCGGCGATCCCGGAGTCCCGCACCAGCCCGCCCGAGATCAGGTGAGTCGAAGCCGTGCAACGGAATCGAGGCCGGGGCGCTCGCCCCGGCCTCGATTCCGGTTTCCCCGTCCGCAAGTCTCAGAGCCTGTCTGGTGTGGGTGGCGGAACCTCAGGCGCCCTCTGGCTCCGGACTCCTTTTCCCACGTATGCCGCAACGCAAGGTGAGTGCAAAGGCAGGCACTCAGGCCGACCGGCCCAGCACGGTCTCGTGCGGCACCCCGTCCAGCGCCTTGCGGAACTGCGCGAGCACGTCTTCCAGCGGCGCCGCGCTGTCGGCGTGCAGGGACAGGTCCTCGTCGAGGCCGAGGATGTGCTTGTCGAGCAGGAAGAAGCTCTGCACGACGTGCCGGGGCCCCAGCGACTGCACCACCGGGCGCAGTCCGTAGTCCAGCGCCAGCACGTGCGCGACGCTGCCGCCGGTGGCCAGCGGCAGCACGGCCTTGCCCGCGAAGCCGAACTGCGGCAGCAGGTCCAGGAACACCTTCAGCAGACCCGAGTAGGCCGCCTTGTAGGTCGGTGTGGCCAGGATGATCCCGTCCGCCCGCTCGACCTGCGCCACCGCGGCGGCCACGTCGGGGTCGGCGGCGTCGGCCGACAGCAGCGGCCGGGGCGGGAGCCGGCGCAGCCGCAGGTGTTCGGTGGCGATGCCCTCGCCGGCCAGGCGGCGCGCGAGGTGGTCGCCGACCCGCTCGGTCTTGGACGTGGCGGACGGGCTCCCCGAGATGATCAGGACGTTGGACACGCGTGCTCCTCTGATTCGCTGAAGTTCGCCGCGGCCCCGCGCTGCGGACGACCGCGCGGTGTCAGCGCACCGGTGAACGCGCGTGAGCGTCGCGGGGACCGCGCCGCCACGTCGCGTGGCGGCCGGGTTCAGGTCAGTCGCGACACGCCTGGCTCGACACGCGGAGCTGGTCCACGTGCCTGCGCCTGGTGCAAAGAGCGGAAGTCATCACGCGCCTATCGTCACCAGCACGGGGAAACGGTGTCAACACAACCGCCGGGCGTCCCACGAGCCGGACGGCACCCGCGACGTTCGTCCTAACAGGATCAGCTCATGTCGTCGTCGGCGACGGACCGCACGGCGACCGTCTTGGTCCGCGTGTAGGCGAGCAGTCCCTCGAAGCCCTTCTCCCGGCCGAAACCGGAGTTCTTGACACCTCCGAAGGGCAGCTCCACGCCACCGCCCGCGCCGTAGGTGTTGACGAAGACCTGTCCCGCGTCCAGTTCGCGGGAAATCCAGTGCGCCCGGCCGACGTTGCGGGTCCACACCGCGGCGACCAGACCGAAGTCGGTGCCGTTGGCGATCCGAACCGCCTCGTCGAGGTCGTCGAACGGGGTCACCGCCAGCACCGGGCCGAAGACCTCCTCGCGGGCCAGCAACGAGTCCGGGGCCACGTCGTCGACCAGCGTCGGCTCGAAGAAGTACCCGTCGTCCAGGCCGGGCCCCTCGGCCACCCGGCCGCCGGTGACCAGCCTGCCGTCCCCCGCGCCGTCGCCGACCAGCCCCGCCACGCGCTCCCGCTGGGCGGCCGAGATCAGGGGGCCGAGGTCCGGGTCCTCCAGCGCCGGGCCCAGCCGCAACGCCCGGAAGCGCTCGGCGATCCCGTCGACCACCCGCCGGTGGATGTCGCGGTGGACCAGCAGCCGCGAACCCGCGGAACAGGTCTGCCCACCGTTCTGCACGATCGAGTTGACGATGGTGGGCAGCGCCAGCTCCAGGTCGGCGTCGTCGAACACGATGTTGGGGCTCTTGCCGCCGAGCTCCATGGTCGTCGGCACCAGGTTGCGGCCCGCCGTGGCCGCCACCAGCCGCCCCACCTCGACCGAGCCGGTGAACGCCAGGTGGTCGACCGGGGCGGCGGCCAGCGCCGCGCCGGCCTCCTCGCCGAGACCGGTCACCACGTTGAAGCAACCCGCGGGCACCCCTGCTTCCAGGGCGATCTCGGCGAGCCGGACGGCTCCGAGCGACGCCTCCTCGGCGGGCTTGATCACGCAGCAGTTCCCGGCGGCCAGCGACGCCGCGGCCGAGCGCGCGGTGATCTGCAGCGGGTAGTTCCAGGCCACGATGTGCCCGGTGACACCGTGCGGCTCGCGGTGCACGAACACCTGGTTGTCGCCTACCTGCGGAACGACCTCGCCGTGCAGGGCCTCCACGACAGAGCCGTAGAACTCGAAGTACCTGGCCGCGGCGGCGACGTCGGCCCGGCCCTGCCGCAGCGGCTTGCCGGTCTCGGTGCTCTCCTGGACCGCCAGCTCCTCGGCCTCGGCCCGGATGCGCTCGGCCACGGCGCGCAGGAGCGAGCCCCGCTCGGACGCCGGCCTGCGGCGCCACCGCCGCTGGAACGTCTCCCGGGCGGTCGCGACCGCGCCGGCGACCTCGGCCGCACCGCACCTGGCCAGTCTCGCGACGACCGCACCGCGCGACGGGTCCACGTCGTCGATCCAGCCCTGCCCGGGCATGCGGTCGGCGCCGATCAGCGCGCTCACCTCGGCCGGGCGGGCGGGGGACGGCAGCAGCTCGGTCACGTAGGTACTCCTCACACCGGGGACGTCCCCCTGCACGATGTCATTCCGCGGGCCGTGATTCCAGCGCCGAGCCGATCTTGGTCGCCGTACCGAGTCGGCCGGCCGCAGCGCTCGGACTTGGTCAGGTCTGGCGCGAACTGCGCGGCGAGCCTCAGCCGCCGGGCTCCCGGTGGTGGGCGACCACGTCGTGCGCGGGCGAATCCGCCGGGTGCGCATGGACCACCACCGCACCCATGCGCGGCAGGGCGTGCAGGAGCCGGTGCTCGGCCTCGTGGGCGATACGGTGCGCCTGCGCCAGGCTCAGGTCCGGGTCCACGTCCAGCTCGGTCTCGGCGTGCAGGCTGTGGCCGACCCAGCGCATCCGCAGCCGACCGACACCGCGCACACCCGGGGTGCCGGCCAGCGCCTCCTCCGCGCGCCGGACGTCGGCGGGGTCGACCGCGTCGAGCATGCGGCCCAGAACCTCCTTGGCCGCCCCCCTCAGCACCGACAGGATCGCCGCGGTGATGAGCAGTCCGACGACCGGGTCGACCCACCACCAGCCCAGCGCCGCACCACCGGCCGAGAGCAGCACCGCGAGGCTGGTGAACCCGTCGGTACGGGCGTGCAGGCCGTCGGCGACCAGCGCGGCCGACCCGATCTGCCTGCCGACCCGGATTCGGTAGCGGGCGACGAGCTCGTTGCCCGCGAAGCCGAGCACACCGGCGGCCGCGATCCAACCGACGTGCTGCACCGGCTGCGGCTCGACGAGCCGCCGGACCGCCTCCCAGCCCGCCAGCACGGCCGAGACGGCGATCACCAGCAGGACGAGCAGTCCGGCGAGGTCCTCCGCGCGCCCGAGACCGTAGGTGAAGCGCCTGGTCGCGGGCCGCCGCGCGAGCAGGAAGGCCATCGCCAGCGGCACCGCCGTCATGGCGTCGGCGAAGTTGTGCAGGGTGTCGCCGAGCAGCGCGACCGAGCCGGTGAAGGCGACCAGCACGGCCTGCCCGGTCGCGGTGAGCACGAGTACCCCGCAGGACAGCCACAACGCCCGCATCCCCTTGCGGCTGGCCTGCATCGCCCCGTCGACCATCTCCGACGAGTCGTGCCCGTGCGGGGTCGCGGCGCGCCGCAGCCTCGCCAGCCAGCCGTGGCCGTGGTGATGACCGTGTCCGCGGCTGTGTTCGTCACCCACCACACGACCTCCTCGGGACTCGGCACAACGCTACGTCCGAATACCCCTGCGCGACAACGGCGCAACTACCACTGACGTGCAACAACACGTCAGTCCGATGTAGACGCCACCGGCGCGTGCCCGGCACTTCGCGACTCCAGCGAACGGGGCTCGGACAGCGATCGCGCGAACACCCACGCCAGCACCGGGAACGCGATCAGCACGCCGAGGGCGACCTGCAACGACGCGTGCTCCGCGATGGCGCCGACGGCCGGGGTCGCCACGCCGCCCACGCTGACCGCCAGCCCGAGCGTCACACCGCCCGCCGTGCCGACCCGGTTCGGCAGGTAGTCCTGCCCCAGCGTCACGTGTAGCGAGAAGGGGACGTAGAGCAGGATCGCCGAGGCCGCGACGAAGAAGTACACGCCATGGCCGGGAACCAGCACCACCCCGGCGACCGCGGGGACGGATGCGGCATAGGCGATCCGCAGTGTCCGCACCCGTCCCCACACCTGGACCAGCCTGCCACCGAGCAGCGTCCCCACCGCTCCCCCGGCGAACAACACGAACAACGCGACCGCTCCAGCAGTCTCGCCACCGGCCACTCGCTGTTGCGCCCAGAGTCCCACGAACGCGCTCAGTCCGATGTAGACGATCGAGCGGAACACCACGATCGCGGTCAGCCGCGCGAAAGCCGGCCAGTCGTCGCTTCCTCTCCGAGCCACCGCCTGCCCGGCCGCGGCCACCGGACGAGACAGCGAGCGCAGGACGGCCGTGGTCAGCGCCGCGCCCAGCAGCGCCGGGACGAGCAGCCAAGGGGTTGCGCGCAGGCCGCCCGCCGACAGCAGCGGCGCCACGATGACAGGCGCGAGCGCGAACCCGATGTTGCCGCCGACCGAGAACCAGCTCATCGCCAGGTGGTCGCCACGGGACACCGAGCGCACCAACCTCGCCGACTCCGGGTGGTAGGCGGCCACTCCCAGCCCCGAGAGCGCGATCGCGAGCCACGTCAGCGGGTAGGACCCGGCGGGTCCGGCCAGCGCGACGCCCAGCCCCGCGGTGGTCATCGCCACCGGGATCAGCCAGCTCAGCCGGTGGCGGTCGGTGAGCGCGCCGAACAGCGGCTGCACCACCGACGACAGCAGCGTCGCGGCCATCACGATCCCGGACACCGCGTCGTATCCGTAGTTCCGTTCCAGCACCAGGAACGGCACCACGGCGGGCACCGCTCCCTGGTAGAGGTCAACGCAGGCGTGGCCGGCGGCCATCAACCGCACAGCCTTCTTGTCGCTTTCGAGCACCCCGCGATCGTCGGACCACGCGGCGCTGTCCCGCTTCCGATAAACTGCCATGTTGTGTCGGAAGACCGCCAGGAGCCCGCGCACCGCAGGCGGGTGCGCCACGCACCGGAGGCGCCCACCGCGCTCAGGTACCTGCCCGCCGGCTCGGGCGTGGACGCGCATCGGCATGACGATCACCAGATCGTCTACGCCGGACGCGGCGTGCTGGCGGTGACCACCGAGGCCGGCAGCTGGATCGCGCCCGCGACCCGGGCGGTCTGGGTGCCCGCGGGAACGGTGCACGAGCACCGCGCCTACGGCGAAACGGACCTGCACACGGTGGGATTGCCGACGACCGACAACCCGTTGCGCCTGAGCAGCCCCGCGGTCATCGCCGTCGGATCGCTGCTGCGGGAGCTGATCCTGGCCTACACCGCCGGCGAGCACCACGACGACGGCGAGCGGTCGCGGATGCGCGCCGTGCTGCTCGACCAGCTCCGGCACGCTCCGCGGCAACCGATCCGCCTCCCGGCCGCCCGGGACCCGCGGCTGGCGGCCGTCTGCGCGATCCTCGACGACGATCCCGCCGACCCGCGCACCCTCTCCGCGCTGGGGGCCCAGGTCGGGGCGAGCGACCGCACGCTGAGCCGGCTCTTCCGCGCCGAGATGGGCATGACGTTCCCGCAGTGGCGAACCCAGCTGCGTCTGCACCACGCGCTGCGGATGCTCGCCGAGGGCAGCGCGGTCACCGAGGTCGCGCGCCGCAGCGGGTGGGCCACGACCAGTGCCTTCATCGACGTGTTCCGCCGCGCCTTCGGCCACACTCCCGGTTCCCGCCGGACGCTGCGCTGACCCTTCGCTCAGCGCGCCACCCTGCGCGCGGCGGCGCCCGCCCCGAGCAGCAGGACGAGCGCGGCCAGGCCCCACCGGCGCTTTTCGGCGGTGTCGTGCGCCTGCTCCTCCGGCTCCTCCTCGCGCTCGGGTCTGAGCGGCCTGTCCGGCGCGGTCGGCGGGTCCGCCGGAGGCGGTTCAGGGGGTGGCGGGGACGGAGCCGGCGGCGGGTCCGCGGCCGGAGGAACACCGGGAACCGGCGCGGGTTCCGGCGGCGGAGGAGGTGCAGGCACAGGTGGCGGGGGCGGAATCGGCGGCGGAGGTACGGGTTCCGGAGTCGGTGGCGGAGGTGGCGGCGGAGGTGGCGGCGGGACGGCCGCCAGGCAGCCCGCCGCGTCGGAATTCGCCATGGGCGGCCCCGAGTCCAGCAGCCGCGCGGAGCCGTCCCGCTCCACGCGGTACAGCCGGCTTCGCCCGCGCACCGCGTTCGCCGTGACGTACAACGCGTCTCCGGGCCCGAAGACCGCCGAACCGAACTCCCTGCCCGACGCGATCCGGACTTCGGCCACCACGTCCACGCTGCCGTCACCGGGGTCGATGGCGACCACGAGCGGCCGACCGACGGGAGCCGAGGTGACGCCGTGCAGCAGGCCGGTGGCCGGATCGACGTCGAAGTCGTCCACCCACGACCAGGGATGCAGCGAGACCGCTCGCACGACTCGCAGGTATGCCGGGCTGCCCGGATCGATGTCCACTGTGTACAGCGAGGCGTGGTCGCGGACGTACCAGCGGTTTCCCGAGACCGCACCGGCACTGGGGGCGACGAAGCGGTGCCGGCCCCGCAACGGACCCAGGTCGGCGGTCCGGCCCGAGGAGTCGATGGTCACCACGTGACCGCCGTCCGGAAAGGCGCCACCGCGGTCCCCCGCCGCCACGCCGTAAACCCGCCCCTGCACGGCGGAGTATCCGATCGCGTTGACCCGGTGGCCGAGCAGGCGAACCGGGTTGCGCGCGCCGGATGGCAGTTCCACCGCCGAGAGCGTCGACATCGCCCTCGGCGCGTCGCCGTGCACGCGCAGCATCGTGCACCGCTCAGCGGGGGCGGCCTCCGGCACCAGCGGCGCGGAGGTCAGCGCGACCACCGCCACCACGACCGCCGACCGGGCTGCGGTTCGGATCACCATCGGCTCAGCCGAGCCTGGCCAGCGCCCACCGGAAGGCGTCCGGCTCGATCCACGACCCGCCGCCGAAGGGGTTCTGCAGCTGGTAGATGGCGAACAGCAGCAGCGTCAGCACCCCGGCCAGCGTGGACACGACGATGATGTGGGTGAACATCCTGGTGCCGCCGAAGAGGTTCGGCAGCAGCACGCAGATGACGCTACCCGCGATCAGCACGAACCACACCACCGCCACGACCCCGCTGTCGAACGCGGTGTTGAGCCGCTCCTGGCGCTGCTCGTAGACCTGCTCGAGCCGGGTGGTCGCCTCGGACTTGCGGCCCTCCTGCCAGTCCCCGTCGGCCTCGGCGCGCAGAACCGCATCGCGCAGCAGGTCGAGCTGGGTCCACCCGGGTCCGGTGACGTCGGCCCCGGCGCGCATCTGCGGCCATTCCTGCCTCACGACGGTGTCGGCGTACTGCTTGCCCAGCGCCCGCACCTCGGCCCCGGCCGGACCGGGCAGCGAGTCCGCCGCCCAGGAGACCGCCACCAGGCTCTCGGCCTCCTCGTAGGCGCCGTCGCGAGCCGAACCGACCGTGTCGAACAGGGTGATCAGCACGAACGCGACCACCACCGCGTGCAGGCCGCTGACGATGGTGAAGACCTGACCGGCGGCGTCGTTGTTGCCCGGCCGCCCCTCGTCCTGGCCGAACCGGCGGACCATGTACGCCACGGCGGCGGCCACCAGCACCGCGCCGGCCACCCAGAGCGAACCGCTCACGTAGACGCTCACCGGCCGCCTCCCTGTCCCGCGGCGGCCTCCCCGCCTGCCACCGGCGGCCTGCTGCGCTCGGCGACCAGCAGATCACCGACCTCGCAGTCCAGCGCGGCGCACATCGCGTCGAGGTCGCCGAGTTTGAGGCTGCTCGGAGTTCCCGACCACAGGTTGGACATCTTTCCGGCCGAAATCACCAATCCGGCCTCGGCGAACTTGCGCTGGAGTTCACCCGCCTTCCAGATACCGCGATGTGCCGCCACCAACCGCAGGTTCCACTTCACGACAGCAGTCCTCCCGCAACCCCGGCCACTGCCGGTGACGATGTTCGACTTCGACGACGGCGTATCACGATTCCCGAACGGGAGTCGGTGCCCTGTTGCCGTGCCTACCAGGAACCGAACCCTACATCCAACGAGATCGGCGCGTTGATCCCCGAAACGTGGAATGCGAAACCACGTCACATGCCCCGAGTGGAGCAGCGCGCACCGCGTTCGCCCACGTACGGTCCTGCGCAATTGGTACATCCGAGTCCGCAGAAGCAGCAAACGGCTTTTACCCGACTATCCCGATAATGAATCGGAACAAGTGCACGCAAGCGGCGTTCGGGTGACGGCCGGAGCGATCTTCGACACTCAATTCCGCCCAGCACATGACGCTCTTTCGGGTGACTGTACGAGGCCGAACGGCGGTGCTAGCGTCGCCGTCGTCAACGATGATCGCCGGGCCCCGACACGATCAGCCCAGCACGGTCGGCTCAATTCAGATAGACCCGACTCACCACAAACCCGACGCGCGGATCCCATAATCCCGCGAACAATTCCCTTTCCGCACTCGCGCACTGTTGTCACCACCAAGATTGGCGGTATTCACCGTGACTGCAACGGATCCGGTCACGTCAGGTTCGGACGTGGAAAACGGGCGTTCCCAGCTGAGCCTGGGTACGGCCGCGGCGCGGAACCTGGCAACCACGACCAAGTCCGCTCCGCAGATGCAGGGCATCACCTCGCGTTGGCTCCTGCGCATGCTGCCCTGGGTGCACACCCCCGGCGGGACCTACCGGGTCAACCGCCGGCTGAGCTACGTCATCGGCGACGGCAGGGTCACCTTCACCAACACCGGCGCCGAGATCCGGGTCATCCCCCACGAGCTGTGCGAGCTGCCGCTGCTGCGCGGATTCGACGACGAGGACGCGCTCACCGCGCTGGCCGACCGGTTCCGCCAGGAGGAGTTCGAGCCCGGTGACGTGATCGCCGAGGCGGGCAACCGGGCGGACGCCGTCTACCTGCTGGCGCACGGGAAGGTCAACAAGATCGGCAGGGGCGAGTACGGCGACCAGACCGTGCTCGACGTGATGGCCGACGGCGAGTACTTCGGCGCCCAGGTGCTGGGGGACGGCGACTCCGACTGGGAGTACACCATCAAGGCCGTCACGCCGTGCACCGTGCTGAGCCTGCACCGCGACTCCCTGCAGGAGCTCAACGGCCACTCGGAGTCGCTGCGCGAGCACATCCAGCAGGCGCTGGCGGGCCCGAGCCGCCCGCACAACGACGCCGGTGAGGCCGCCATCGAGATCGCCTCCGGCCACAGCGGCGAGCCGCAGCTCACCGGCACCTACGTCGACTACGAGCTCAAGCCCAGGGAGTACGAGCTCAGCGTCGCCCAGACCGTGCTGCGGGTGCACAGCCGGGTCGCCGACCTCTACAACCACCCGATGAACCAGGTCGAGGAACAGCTGCGGCTGACCATCGAGGCCCTGCGCGAACGCCAGGAGAACGAGCTGGTCAACAACCGCGAGTTCGGCCTGCTGCACAACGCCGACCTCAAGCAGCGCATCCACACCCGCACCGGCCCGCCCACGCCCGACGACATGGACGAGCTGCTGGCGCTGGTGTGGAAGAACCCCGGATTCTTCCTGGCCCACCCGCGCGCGATCGCGGCGTTCGGGCGCGAGTGCAGCAAGCGCGGCGTCTACCCGCAGACGGTCGACATGGGCGGCCACCAGGTACCGGCCTGGCGCGGGGTGCCCATCCTGCCGTGCAACAAGATCGGGGTCAGCGACACCCGCACCAGCTCCATCGTGCTCATGCGCACCGGCGAGCAGGACCAGGGCGTCATCGGCCTGCACCAGACCGGACTGCCCGACGAGTACCGGCCCGGCCTCTCGGTGCGGTTCATGGGCATCGACGACAAGGCGCTCATCTCCTACCTCGTCAGCGCCTACTACTCGGCGGCCATCCTCGTCCCGGACGCGGTGGGCGTGCTCGAACACGTCGAGATCGGCCGGGAAGGCTGAGGACATCGGTGATGCCGGCCCCCCAGCAGCGGCAGCCGTACCGGCTGCCCGCGTTCTACCTGCCCCGGCCCGCGCGGCTGAACCCGGACCTCGAAGCCGCCCGGGCCCGGTCCCGGCGGTGGGCCGAGGAGATGGGCATGCTCGGCTCCCGGGCGGAGCCCGAGGGTGAGCAGGTCTGGACGCGGGAGGACTTCGACCGGCACGACTACGCGTTGCTGTGCGCCTACGCGCACCCGGACGCGAGCGCTCCCGCGCTGGAGCTGATCACCGGCTGGTATGTCTGGGCCTTCTTCTTCGACGACCACTTCCTGGCCCGCTACAAGCGGACCGGGGACGTCGACGGAGCGCGGGCCCACCTGCTGGGGCTGGCCGAGCTCATGCCCGTGGGGCCCTCGGACGCCGCCCCCGCCGCGACCGGTCCGGTCGAGCGGGGCCTGGCGGACCTGTGGGTCCGCACGGCTCCGGAGGTGCCGGCGCGGTGGCTGGTCCGGTTCGCCGCGAGCACGCGGGAGCTCCTGGAGAACCGCCTCCGGGAGCTGACCGGCACCAGCCGGTGCGGGGTGCCCAACCCGGTCGACCACATCGCGATGCGCCGCGAGGCGGGCGGCGCGTCGTGGTCGGCCGCACTGGTGGAGTACGCCGCCGGTTCCGAGGTGCCCGACGTGGTGGCGCGCAGCAGGCCGATGCGCGTGCTGCGGGACAGCTTCTGCGACGGCGTGCACCTGCGCAACGACATCTTCTCCTACCCGCGCGA
This sequence comes from Saccharopolyspora erythraea NRRL 2338, assembly GCF_000062885.1. Taxonomy (NCBI): domain Bacteria; kingdom Bacillati; phylum Actinomycetota; class Actinomycetes; order Pseudonocardiales; family Pseudonocardiaceae; genus Saccharopolyspora; species Saccharopolyspora erythraea. Next base: position 4,363,028 of record NC_009142.1, read on the forward strand.
AACCAGCGAGGAGGGCGAGCTCGGCAACGGGGTTCTCGTGGTCGAGCGGTTCTTCGACACCGACCCGCAGGAGGCCGCCGACACCGTCAACGACCTGCTGACCTCGCGGCTGCACCAGTTCGAGAACGTCACGCTCACCGAGCTGCCCGCGATGTTCGAGGAGCACGGGCTGAGCCCGGTGGAGCGCGCCGACGTGCTGGACTACGTCAAAGGGCTGCAGGACTGGCAGTCCGGCGCTCACGAGTGGCACCTGCGCTCCGGCCGGTACGCCGTTCCCGGCGGAGCGGAACCGCGGGAACCACGGCGTTTCCTCAGCGGGCCGCACGGACTCGGCACGTCGTCGTCGCACCTCGGTTCGCTGCTTCGGACCGTGCGGCCGGGGCTGCCGATACCGCACGGCCAGCTCAGGTACGCCCGGATCGCGGTGCCGGCGATGAGCTCGCCGCATCCCGTGCGGACCAACCCGCAGGTCGGCACCGTTCGCGCCCACGCCAAGGAGTGGGCGCGCCGGATGGGCATGCTCGACGGTTCCGGGGTGTGGACGGCGAACGTCTTCGACGCGGCCGACTTCGGCCAGTTCTCGGCGATGGCGCACCCGGACTCGCCCGGTCCGGAACTCGAGCTGGTCAACGACTGGCACGTCTGGGGGTGGTTCTTCGACGACTTCTTCACCGAGGTGTTCAAGCGCAGCAGGAACCGGGCCGGAGCGGAGGCGTTCCTGGCCCGGCTGCCCGGCTTCATGCCCGCCGACACCCGGCGCACGCCCGCGCCGGCCAACCCGGTGGAACGCGGCCTCGCCGACCTGTGGGCCCGCAGCACGCCCGTGCTGGCCCCGCGGCTGCGGCGCCGGTTCCCGGAGCACGTGCGGAACTTCGTCGGCAGCTGGCTGTGGGAGCTGGACAACCTGATCCAGAACCGCGTCAGCGACCCGGTGGACTACCTGCGGATGCGGCGCCGGACCGGCGGGTCGGCCTTCCGCGGCGCGCTGGCCCGGCACACCCTCGGTGCCGGGCTCGCGCCCGCGGTGTTCGACACGCCGGAAATGCGCGCGCTGCACGAGAACTGGGCCGATGTCGGCCCGCTGCGCAACGACCTGTTCTCCTACCACAAGGAAGTCGACCGGGAAACCGAGGTCACCAACGGAGTCCTGGCCGTGCAACGGTTCTTCGACTGCGGCCTGCAGCAGGCGGCGGCCGTCGTCGCCGATCTCGCCGAGGTGCGGCTGCGCCGGTTCACCGCCGTCGCCGAGCAGGAGTTGCCCGCGCTGGCCCACCGGTTCGAGCCGGGCCGGGCACCGCGAGAAGAACTCGACCGCTACGTCAGGGGCCTGCACGACTGGCTCGCCGGCGAGCTCGCGTGGTCGCAGGTGACCGGCCGGTACCGGGAGCCGTCGGTGAGCGCGGTCGGCGCCGACCTGCCGGCCGCCCCGCTCGGCATCACCGGTGCGGCCGGTTGACGACGCGAACCTGACACCCACTCGTCCACCCGCAACAGATAGGTGGTTGTGTTTTGACTGTCACTGAGCCGGAAAACGCGGTCGACGGCGACGCCTCGCTGAGCCTGGGCACCGCCGCGGCGCGCAAACTGGCCACCACGACCAAGACCGCGCCGCAGATGCAGGGCATCTCGCCGCGATGGCTGCTGCGCATGCTGCCCTGGGTGCAGGTCACGGCGGGTACTTACCGGGTCAACCGGCGGCTCACCTTCGCGCTGGGCGACGGGCGGGTCGAGTTCACCAGCACCGGCACCGAGGTCCGCGTGATCCCGCAGAAGCTCCGGGAGCTGCCGCTGCTGCGCGGTTTCGAGGACGACTCGGCGCTGGGCGTGCTCGCCGACCGGTTCGTCCAGCGCGAGTACGAGACGGGCGACGTGATCGTGACCGCGGGTTCGCCCGCCGACCGGCTCCACCTGCTCGCCCACGGCAAGGTGGCCAGGATCGGCACGACCGAGTACGGCGACGACTCCACGCTCGGCGTGCTGGCCGACGGCGACCACTTCGGGGCGGACGTCCTCGGCGGCCGGGCCGGTTCCTGGGACCACAGCGTCAAGGCGCTGACCCGCTGCACCGTGCTGACCGTCGACGAAGCCGCGATCAGCGAGCTGACCGAACGCTTCCACGACCTGCGCGCCCACATCGAGCACATCCGCGACGGCACGCCGCGCCCCCGCAACAAGCACGGTGAGGCCGCCATCGACATCGCCTCCGGCCACAGCGGCGAGCCGGCTCTGCCCGGCACGTTCGTCGACTACGAGCTGGAACCGCGCGAGTACGAGCTGGGTGTCGCCCAGACGATCCTGCGGGTGCACAGCCGGGTCGCCGACCTCTACAGCAAGCCGATGGACCAGGTCGAGCAGCAGTTGCGGCTGACGGTCGAGGCGCTGCGGGAGCGCCAGGAGAACGAGCTGGTGAACAACCCCGACTTCGGCCTGCTGCACAACGCCGACCTCAAGCAGCGCATCCACACCCGCACCGGCCCGCCCACCCCCGACGACATGGACGAACTGCTGTCCAGGCGGCGCAAGACGGAGTTCTTCCTCGCCCACCCGCGCGCGATCGCGGCCTTCGGCCGCCAGTGCAGCAAGCGCGGCCTGTCGCCGCAGAGCCGCACCGTCGAAGGCACCTCCGCGATCACCTGGCGCGGGGTTCCCGTGCTGCCCTGCGACAAGATCCCGATCTCCGAGTACGGCACCACCTCGATCCTCGCGATGCGCACCGGCGAGGAGAGCCAGGGCGTGGTCGGCCTGCACCAGACCGGGATCCCCGACGAGTACGAGCCGAGCCTCAACGTGCGGTTCATGGGCATCGACGAGCAGGCGATCATCCGCTACCTCGTCAGCGTCTACTTCTCGGCAGCCGTGCTGGTCCCCGACGCCCTCGGCGTGCTGGAGCACGTCGAGATCACCCGCTGACGAGAGGTGGCAGGCCATGGCCATCGTGGAAACCCCCCATGCCAGATCCGCCCGCGAGACCCTGGCCTGGAGCCGGGAGCTGGTGGACCCGGGGCTGCGCGCGGCGGTGAACACCCTCGCCCCCGCGATGCGGCTCGTCGCCGGCTACCACTTCGGCTGGTACGACGAGCACGGCGCACCGACGCGGACGCAGGGCGGCAAGGCGATCCGGCCCGCCCTGGTGGTGCTGGCGGCCGAGGCCGTCGGCGGCTCGCCCGCGACGGCGCTGCCCGCCGCCGTGGCCGTCGAGCTGGTGCACAACTTCTCGCTGCTGCACGACGACGTCATGGACGGCGACCTGACCCGCAGGCACCGCGCCACGGCGTGGCGCGTCTTCGGCAACGGCCCGGCGATCCTGGCCGGTGACGCGCTGCTCACGCTGGCGTCGGACGTGCTGGCCGCCAGCGGGCACCCGGCGGCGCAGGCCGGCGTGCGGACGCTCAACACCGCGGTGCTGGAGCTGGTCGACGGCCAGGTCGCCGACCTCGCCTTCGAGAAGCGCGATGACGTCGGCGTCGCCGAATGCCAGACCATGGTGGCGGGCAAGACCGGCGCACTGCTCGGCTGCGCGTGCGCGGTGGGCGCGGACTTCGGCGGCGGCAGCACCGAGCAGGTCGAACACCTGCGGCGGTTCGGCGAGCTGCTGGGGCTGGCCTTCCAGCACGTCGACGACCTGCTCGGGATCTGGGGCGACCCGGAGATCACCGGCAAACCGGTGCATTCGGACCTGCGGACCCGCAAGAAGTCGCTGCCGGTGGTGGCCGCGCTCACCTCCGGCACCGCAGCGGCCGAAGAGCTGGCCGAGCTCTACCACCGGGCGGAGCCGCTTTCCGATGCCGACCTCCCCCGCGCGGCGGAGCTGGTGGACCGCGCAGGCGGCCGGGACTGGAGCCGGCGGCAGGCCGACGAGCTGCTGGAGGCGGCGCTTCGCGCGCTGCGCGAGGCGGCACCCGAGAACCGGCCCGCCGCCGAGCTCGCCGCGCTGGCCCGGCTCGCCTCGCACCGGGAGAGCTGAGCCCGCCGCGACCGTCCGTCGAGGCGACCGAACGTGCGCCGGCCGGGGCACTCCCCCCTTCCCTGCCCTGGCCGGCGCACACCCTCCTCACCCGGTCATCGTTCGCGCTCGCCCAACGCTGAGCGATCGACAAAGCGATTCCGCAGCACCGCAAGCGAAGTCAGCACAGGCGTCCTCAGTCCACTGAGGACCGAGGCGGTTCAGCCGCAGCAGGCGGCCAGGCCGGTGCGCAGGAGATCGAAGCCCCGGTCGGCTTCCCGGACCGCGTCCGCGTGCCGTTCGTCCGCGCTGCGCCCCTCCGCGAGCAGGCGGTGGTTCTCCAGGGCGAGCAGCCGCAGGACGGTGGTGATCTGCCCGGCGGCGAGCAGGCAGGTCAGGGCGTCGGCGCCGGTCGCCGTCCGCAGCTCGCCGGCGAGCGCCCGCGTGGAGCGGTCGGCGAACTGCGACAGCCGCGCGACCAGGGCGGGTGTGCCGTAGACCAGTCCGCTGAAGGCCAGCACCTCCTGGGCGTCGCAGAGCCCGGTGATCGGGTCGCGCTCGCGCAGGCCTGCCACGAAGTGCCGGTGCAGCGCGTCCAGGGGAGAGTTCTCCGCGCGTTCGCGCACCACCCGCGCGGACTCGTCGACGTGGTCGGCGAAGCGGTGCAGTACCAGGTCCTCCTTGGTCGGGAAGTAGTTGAACAGCGTCGGCTTGGACACCTCGGCGGCCGCCGCGACCTCGGCCACCGACACGGCGTCGAACCCGCGCTCGACGAACAGCCGGATGGCGGCGTCCGAGATCGCCTGGCGCGTGCGCTGCTTCTTGCGTTCCCGCAGACCCGGCTCGCTCATGACCGCCATGCTAGCTCATCGCAAGACTCGGTCAATCAGTTATCCAGTACTAGTTTTTAACCGAGTTAGCCTTTGTGGCATGCTCTCTCCGGCCGGTGCGGCAGAGCACCGCCGACGAGAAGAGGGATGACATGACCGGAACGACGGCCTCCACCGCGGAGACCGGACACCGGCGCTGGTGGGGCTTCGCCCTGGCCGGCGCCGCTCAGCTCATGGTGCTGCTGGACACCACGATCGTGAACATCGCGCTGCCGTGGGCCCAGCGCGACCTCGGGCTCTCCGACGCCGACCGGCAGTGGGTGGTGACCGCCTACATGCTGGCCTTCGGCTCGCTGCTGCTGCTCGGCGGCCGGATCTCCGACGCGCTCGGACGGCGGCCGAGCCTGGTCGTCGGCGTGCTCGGCTTCGGTGCCGCCTCGGCGGCGGGCGGCGCCGCCGTCGACGCCGGAATGCTGATCACCGCCCGCGCCGCGCAGGGCGCGTTCGCCGCGTTGCTCGCGCCTTCGACCATGGCGCTGGTCGCGGCGCTGTTCGTCGACCCGCGGGAACGCGCCAAGGCGCTCGGCCGGTTCAGCGCGGTCGTGGGGGCCGGCGGCGCGCTCGGTCTCGTGGCGGGCGGGCTGCTCACCGGTTACCTGGACTGGCGCTGGTGCCTGTACGTCAACGTGCCGGTCGCCGTCCTCGTGGCCGCCCTGGCTCCGGCGTTGCTGCCGAACCCCGCCGGGCACAGCGGTGTGCGGCTCGACCTCGTCAGCGCGGCACTCGCGACCACCGGGATGGCGGCGCTGGTCTGGGGAGTCGACGAGGCGAGCACCCGGGGATGGGGTTCGCCGGTGGTCGCGGGCCTGCTCGCCACCGCGATCGTCCTGCTGACCGGATTCGCGGTGCGCCAGGCCCGGACGCGCGATCCGCTGCTGCCACCGCACATCGTGACCGACCGGCGTCGCGTCGGAGCCTTCTGCGCCGTCGCGCTGACCATGGCCGCGATGTTCGGCACCATGCTCGTGCTGACCTACCAGTTGCAGGGCGTGATGGGCTACTCACCGCTTCGGGCCGGCCTGGCGATGCTGCCCGGCTCGGCGCTGGCGATGCTCATCTCGTCGCAGGTGTCCGGGCGGCTGCTTCCGAGGCTCGGCGCCCGGCGGCTCGTGGTGCCGGGCATGCTGCTCACCGCGTGCGGCCTGGGATGGCTGACCCTGCTGAACCCGCACAGCACGTACCTTTCCGGCATCCTGCCCGCGCAGTTGCTCTTCGGCCTCGGTACCGGGCTGGTCATGACGCCGAGCATCGGTACGGCGCTGGCCGGCGTCGCGCCGCGGGACGCCGGTGCCACCTCCGCCGTGGTGAGCACGGCCCAGCAGATCGGCGGCACCACCGGCATCGCGCTGATGAACACCGCCGCCGCAGCCGCCTCGGCGACCTGCTCCGGCGCGTCCCCGATCACCGCGCAGGTGCACGGCCACACCGTCGCGGCGATGTGGGCGGTCGGCTTCGTGCTGGCCGGGGCGGTGGTGGCCGGGCCGCTGCTGGGCGGCAGGCCGCGGTCCTGACCCGCCGACGTTATCCTTGCCGCTGCAACGGATCGTCCTGGGAGGTGTGCGGTGGTGCGGCTGCGCGACTGGCCGGTCAACGTGATCCCCCGGAACAGCGGGGACGTCGCGGCGGCAGTGGAGCTGCTCTGCCGCCGGGTGCAGTGGACCGACGCCAACCGCGGAGTCCTGGAGCGCCTGCTCGAACCGTGGTTCGCCGAGGGCTGGCACGTGCAGGCGTTGCTGCACGCGCTCGACCACCGCCCCGACGGCTCCGCGCAGAACCGGCGGGGCAAGGACGAGACGGCCGACGAGTTCGTCCGCAACCGCCTGCGGTACTGGTTCGACGAGTCCCCGCAGGCGGAGACCGCGCACTCCAAGCTGCCGCCGCCGAAGCCGGGCCTGGAGTTCGGCCGCTACCTCGCGCTCGCCCAGGAACGGCAGCGGCGGGAGGCACCGCGCCAAGCCGCGCGCCTGACGGAGCGGGGCGAGCGGGCCCGGGCTCGGGCGCGGGGCATCGCGCGTTCCCGAGTCGACCCCGTCCAGCGCGGCCGGGAACAGGCCGAGCGGATGCGCACGGCGATGGACAGCCTGCTGCCGCCCGGCGGCACCGCCCCGGAACCGCAGCCCGTCGGCTCGCCGCCGCGCAGGCTCCGCGACTCCACCCGCGACATCGCCGACTTCGCCGCGCGCCGGTCGCTGATCCGCAGCGACCCCCGCGTCCGCCGCTGCGTGCAGGAGATCGCCGACAGCGGCGGCAAGCCGACGCGGGAGCAGATCCAGGTGCTGCGCGGCGCGGTCCTGCAGGCCAGGCAGAGCGCGCGGCTGGCGTCCCTGGACGCCTCCGCGCCGGGCCCCGACCTCACCCCGGACGCCCAGCGCATCCTGGACTTCCTGGAGAACGTGGTCGACACGGCGAGCCCGGTCGACGCCACGCTTGCCGCCCTGGAGCAGTGAGCGGGGATCAGCCGAGGGTGGCGCCGAAGAGCATCCCGAGCAGGTAGGTGACCGCGGCCGCCGCCGTCCCGATCGCGAGCTGCCGGACGGCCCGCGAGAGCGGAGGCGCGCCGGAGAGCACCCCGGCCGTGGCACCCGTGAGCATCAGCGCGCACCCGACCAGCACGATCGCGACGACGATCGCCACCGGCCCCTGCAACCCCAGCAGGAAGGGCAGCACCGGAACGGCCGCGCCGGAGGCGAAGAAGCAGAAGCTCGAGACCGCCGCGTGCACACCGGTGCCGACGACCTCGTGGCCGTCCTCCTCCTGTTCCGGGCGGGAGGCCGGCTCGGGAAACCCGGTCCGCAGCACGGAGTCGGCGCGGCGCTGGGCCTCCTCGGCCGGCATGCCCCTGGCCCGGTAGACCAGCGCGAGCTCGTTGGCGTCGACGTCGAGGTGCGCCACCGCGGAGCGGGCCGCCCGGTCCGGCCGCGAGGCGGCCAGCAGCTCCCGCTGCGAGCGCACCGAGATGTACTCCCCCGCCCCCATCGACAGCGCCCCGGACAGCAGCCCGGCCAGTCCGGTGAGCAGCACCGCGGTGGTACCCACTCCGCCACCGGTCACCCCGAGGACCAGGGCCAGGTTGCTCACCAGGCCGTCGTTGGCGCCGAACACCGCCGCGCGGAAGGACCCCGACACGCGAGCCCTGCCGCGTGCGGCGAGCCCGCGCACGACCTCGGCGTGGATCCGCTCGTCGGCGGCCATCGCACGGGTGGCGTCGGCGTCCATGTCGTAGACCGACCGGCTCTCCGCGCGCTGGGCGAGCGCGAGCACGAACACCGAGCCGAACCAGCGCGCGAGCAGGACCAGGGTCCGCATCCGGAAGTCGCCCCGGCGCTCCGGTCCGACCTCGTCGCCGAGCAGGTTCTTCCAGTGCTCGGCGTGGCGTTCCTCGGCCTCGGCCAGGCCGAGCAGGATCTCCCGCTCCTCGCCGTCCCGGCGGGCGGCGAGCTCTCGGTAGACCTTGGCCTCCTCGCGCTCGTCGGCCAGCCGGCGCCGCCACCGGCGGATCGCCCGCCGGTCCGGGGGTGCGGACGCGGGGTCTTTCTCGCTCATCCGCTCAGGCTCTCAAGTGGCGGTGGTGTCCACCACTCGTGTCCGTCGCGCGGGGTGGCACCGCATGTCCACTGTAGAGCGCCGGTTCACCTCGTTTCGGTGTCGACGCGGTACACCCCGACGCCGGGTGGGACGCCCTTGGCGTGGAAGAAGTCCTTGCGGCGCAACACGAATCCCGTGTTGTCAAGCCGCTCCAGGGTGGAGCTGGAGATCAGCACCTCGCCGGCGCCCGCCGCACCGGCCACCCGGGCCGCGATGTTGACGTCGCGTCCGAAGTAGTCCTGCCCGAGCTCGCGGGGCCGTCCCACGTGCACACCGGCGCGCAGGCGCAGCCGGTGTCCCCGCACGGCCAGCCGCTCGACGGCGTCCCTGGCCGCGAGACCGGCCTCGACCGCGTCGTGCGCGTGCGGGAACACCGCCATGAGTCCGTCGCCGAGCCGCTTGACCAGCCGTCCGCGCCGCTGGACCAGCGGCTCGATCGCGGCACCGACCTCCCGCAGCATCTCCACCGCGAAGTCGTCGCCGACCTCCAGCGTCCAGGTGGAGAACCCGGCGAGGTCGGTGAACAGCACCGCCAGCTCCTGCTCTCCCTCATCGGCGGGCTCCCCCTCCGCTTGGGACTGCCACACCTGCAGCGCGCCGAACCCGAGCTCGCGCAACACGCTCGGCTGCCGCGCCGCCAGGACTGCCAACCGCCGTCCCAGCACGCCGGACACCGCGCTGCCGCCGATCGAGAGCGGATCGCCGTAGCGGGCGTCGCCCGGAAGCCGGGTGCGCAGCCACTCGGCCAGCGCGAGCAGCCAGGGATCACCGTCGACCCGGCGGGCCACGGCCCGCACCCTGCTCGCCAGCCGCCTGCGGCGGGCCTCCTGCTCGCGGTCCGCGGCCGGCGCACCTCGACGAGCTCCAGTACCGCTTCGACGAGGGGCCGACTTTTTCCGCCTCGGGCGGCGCATCGGCCCGGGACCGCGCGACATCGGCACCGCTCCCTAACGCACGAGCCTGCCGGCGATGGTGCCCACCAAGCGCTGGTAGGAAGCGCCGAGCAGGCGGGGCAGCGCGTCGATCACGTAGGCGTCGGAGCCGACGAGGATGCGCGGCCGGCGCAGGCTGATCCCGTCGAGGATGATCCGCGCCGCGCGCTCGGGAGTCGTCCGCGCGATCTTGTCGAACGAGCGGGCCACCTCCTCGCGCTCACCGGCGCCGACCCCGCCCGCGCTCCGGGCGATGTCGGTCTTCACCCCGCCCGGATGGATGCAGGAGACGTGCACCGGAGCGCGCTCGGCCAGCATCTCCTGGCGCAGGGCCTCGGTGAACCCGCGAACCGCGAACTTCGAGGCGTTGTAGGCGCTCTGCGTCGGCACGCCGATGAAGCCGAAGACGCTGGAGACGTTGGCCAGGTGACCGCGGCCCGAGGCGATCAGGTGCGGCAGGAACGCCTGGCTGCCGTGCACCACGCCCCAGAAGTTGACGTCCATGACACGCCGCAGCTGCTCGGCGCTCATCGTCCGCACCGGCGCCTTCAGCGCGACGCCGGCGTTGTTGAGCACCAGGTGCACGCGGCCGAACTCCTGGGCGACCTGGGCGGCGTGCGCGTACACCGCATCCCGGTCGGAAACGTCCAGCGCGTAGGGACGGGCGGTCGCGCCCAACTGCCCGCAGCGACCGGCGGTCTCCCGCGCCGCCTGCTCGTCGATGTCGGAGACCGCGACCTCGGCGCCGGAGCGCGCGAGCCGCAGCGCGACCGCGCGGCCGATGCCCGATCCGGCCCCGGTGACCACCGCGACCCTGCCCGCCCAGGATTCCCGCCTCGCCAACGCCGCAAGCCCCCTCATGCTGTTCGACAGCTCTGGTAGGTGGTACTGCTTGTACCGGGTACTTTGCCGTTATCGTAGCCTCGTGATGGCCCGAGTCAAGAGCATCGGCGCACCGGCGGACGGCAGGTCGACCCGGTGGGCGCAACACCGGGAACGCAGGCGCGCGGAGTTCGTCGACGCCGCGATGCGCGCCGTCGAGCAGCACGGTCCCGACGTGCTCACCGAGCAGATCGCGACCGCGGCCGGGGTACCGCGCCCCAAGCTCTACCGGTACTTCGACGGCAAGGCCGACCTGCACCGGGCGGTCGCGGAGCGGGCCGTCGAGCTCTTCGACGCCGAACTCGAGCCGCTGTGGCACGCGGGCCTGCCACCGGTCGAGCTCGTGCGCGGCGTCGTCGGGCGTTCGCTGGACTGGATCGGCGAGCACGCCAACCTCTACCGGTACCTGCAACGCGACGTCGGCTCGACCGGCGTCTACGACAGGGGTCGCAGCGCGCTGCGCTCCCAGGTGATCAACGTCGTCACCGCCTACCGCGACGCCATCGGCGCGCCCGCGTACCGCACCGACGCGCTCGCGGTGGGCCTGGTCGGGCTCGTCGAGGCGACCGTCGACCAGTGGCTGGCCGACCCGTCCGGCTTCGGCCGCGACGAGCTGACCGAGGAGCTGGTGCGGTGGATCTGGGCGATCCTGAGCGACCTCGCCCAGCGCCACGGCGTGCGGATCGATCCGGAGCAGGTCGTGATCGCCGGAAGTTAGTGGTACGCCGCTGCTACGGTGCCCGTCATCGCCTGGCGCGGGCTTTCCGGCGCACGGCACCTCATCCGAGGCAGGTGGCAACGCATGACCGGCTACTTAGTCACGGGCGCAACGGGATTTCCGGGCCGGAGGCTGGTGCGACGGCTCGTCCGGCGGCCGGACCGCGAGGTCGTGCACGTGCTCGTCCGCGAGCAGTCGCGGCACAGGGTCGCCGAACTCTTCGACGTCACCACGCAGGGTCTGCAGAGCCACGCCCCGCGCTTCTCGGCCTACCTGGCGTCCAAGGCGGCGCTGGAGGAGTTCGGCCGCGCGGCGGGGCTCGACGCCCTCTGCGACGGCATCACCTTCAGCTCGGTGCGCCTCCCGCTGGTACGGACCGACATGGCCGCCCAATGGCTGGCCCGCGATGAGCCCGCGGGCGGCCGCCCAGCGGGTGATCCGCGCGGTCGAGAAGCGGCCGGAGACGGTAAACGTGACGCTGCCGACCTGCACGGCGGTTCAAATCGCCAGTGCGCTCGCGCCGAAGACGGCGCGCGCCGTCGCCCACCTCGTGGGTTCCAGGCCATGCGCGATTCGGCCCCCGAGGCGCGCGACCAGCCGCACCCGGGAGTGCTGCCCGCCGTGGCCGGCGCGCTGACCCGGCTGCTCTGGCGCAAGCTGACCTAACCGGTCAGTCCGCCTTGTAGCGGCGCGCGAAGGCGGGGTTGTCGCCGAAGAGCTGCTTGACCCGCTCCGGGCTGGGCGTGACGAACACGCCCCTGGCCTCGACCAGGACGACATCGGGTTCGTCGGCGGTGGCGATCGTGGCCCGCGACCCGCCGCGGCCGTCGTCGGGGTCCACCCAGCCGGTGAGGCGCAGCGGCGTCCGCAACGGCACCGGACGCCGGTACCGCAACGACAGCTTCACCGTCATCCCCGGCTTTCCGCTGGCCGCGTAGACGTGTCCGAGCAACTGGTCCAGCAGCATCGCGCTGACCCCGCCATGGGTGTAGCGCGGCGGCCCCTCGTAGGCGAGCCCGAGGGTGCAGGTACCGACGACCGTGCCGTCCTCGGCGACCTCCACCGACATCGGCGGTGAGAGCGGATTTCCCGTGCCCACCACCGGGTTGTACATCCGCCGGCCCGCACCGTCCACACTGGGCATCTCGTCCCTTGTGCGGGCCGCGGCCTCCAGCGGCGCGATGAGCTCGCGCGCCCGCTCGGCAACCTGCCGCAGCGTCTCGGCGTCGACCTCGGTGGACACGGCGGCCTCGTTCAGCTCCCGCAGCACCGCGCCCAGCTCCCGCACCGCACGACGCCGTTCCCGCATCGCCAGGTCGTCGGCGGCCTCGACGCTCACTCGCCCTTCCAAACCGAACGGCGCTTCTCGGCGAAGGCCCGAGCGCCCTCCTGCGCGTCGGCGGAGGCGAAGACCGGCTCGGTGATCTCCAGCTGCGCGGCGAACGCCTCCTGGTCGGTCCAGCCGGCCGCGCCGGAGACGATCCGCTTGGTGGCGCGCACGGCCAGCGGGCCGTTGGCGGCGATCCGCGCCGCCAGCTCCCGCGCGCCCGCGAGGGCCTGTCCCGGTTCGGTGAGCACGTTGACCAGCCCGTGCGCGTGCGCGACCTCGGCCGTCAGCGGGTCGCCGGTCAGCGCGACCTCCATGGCGAGCTGGTAGGGCAGCGCCCGGGGCAGCCGCAGCAGGCCGCCGGCCGCGGCGACCAGCCCTCGCTTGACCTCCGGCAACCCGAACCTGGCGTCCCTGGCCGCGACGATCAGGTCCGCGCTCAGCGCCAGCTCGCAGCCACCGGCCAGCGCCCAGCCCTCGACCGCGGCGATGAGCGGCTTGGACGGCGGGCTCTGGGTGAGGCCGCCGAATCCGCGCCCGGGGATGGACGGGCGCTCGCCGCGGGCGAAGGCCTTCAGGTCCATTCCGGCGCTGAAGGTGCCCTCGGCACCGGTGAGGATGGCCAGCACCACGTCGGAGCGTTCCTCGATCTCGTCGACCGCCGCGGCCAGTCCCTCGGCGACCGAGAGGTCGACGGCGTTGCGGGCGTGCGGCCGGTTGATCGTGATCACGGCGATTCCGTCGCCGTACTCGGTCAGGACGCTCTCACCCACGCTGTCTCCTCTGCGGTTCGGGCCGACGGGGCCCAGTCTGACGTGCTCGCCGAAAACAGTCCAGCTCGACTGTCATTGCACGGGGAACCATCTCGGCACCTCCTCGGCGCCGCGGCGCAGCCGCCCGCGCGACTCCAGCAGCACCAGGTGGGCCAGCGACTCGCGGACGGCCAGGCGCAGCAGGAACTCCGGCATCGTGTCGAACGGCCGCGACCACGTCAGCCTGGTGGTGATCTCCCAGCAGGTGCTGCCGGGAGCCTCCAGCACCGCCTTCTCGATCTCGGCGAGCCGCTCGTCGTGGTGTGCCATCAGGGCGTCGGTCCGCTCGCGCAGTCCGCGGAAGCGGTACTCGTGCGCGGGCAGCACCTCGTCGGCGTCGATCTCGCCCACCGAACGCAAGGACCGCAGGTAGGTGCCCAGTGGGTCGGCGAGCTGGCGCGGCTGGACCGAGATGTTCGGGCTGATCCTGGGCAGCACGTGGTCACCGGAGAGCAGCACGCCGGACCCGCGCTCGTGGAAGCAGAGGTGCCCCGGTGTGTGGCCGGGTGTCCACACCGCTCGAAGGTCCCAGCCCGGCAGGTCGACCACGTCGTGGTCCTCGATCAGGCGGTCCGGACCAGCGTGGCGGAAGCTCTGGATCCCGGGTGAGCCGACGGAGTAGCCGTGCACGACCGGGTCGGGCGCTCCGGTCGCCGCGAGCTGGGCGCGGCCATGCGCGACGACCGACTCCAGGCTCGCATCGTCGTGGCCGACCAGCGCGGCGTCGGCGGGATGCATGCCGATCCAGGCCCCGGATTTCTCCCGCACCCGGCCCGCCAGCCCGAAGTGGTCCGGGTGGATGTGGGTGACCAGCACCGCGCGCACGTCGGCGACCTCGAACCCGGCGGTGCCGAGCCCGGCCACCAGCGCCTGCCACGCGTCCTCGCAGTCCCAACCGGCGTCCACAATGGCCACTCCGCCGGGCAGCTCCAGCGCGTAGACGAGCACGTAGCGCAGCGGGCTGCCGGGGATGGGCACCGGGATGGACCACAGCCCGTCGCGGACGCGCTCGACGGGCGGCATCACCCCCGCGACCCACGCCTCCCGTTGCCGGACGCCGGTCACTTCCACGATTCGCCAGTCCCTTCTGCCACCCTCGACCTCCCAATCCACCAGCTCCGGCGGCCGTTGGCAAAGATCGGCTGCCGCACGCACCGATAGCCGCCGCCTATGCGCGGATCGTCCGGCCGGAACCCGGCGGCTATCCTGCTCGGCGTGGACCTGCGGCTGGTGGAGTACTTCGTGGCCGTGATCGACCACGGCAGCGTGACCAGGGCCGCGCGCGAGCTGTACATCGCCCAGCCGTCGCTTTCGCAGGCCATTCGCAGCCTGGAGCGCCGACTCGGCGTGGAGCTGTTCCACCGCACCGGGCGCAAGCTGGTGCTCACCCCCGACGGCGAGTCCTTCGTGGAACCGGCACGGCGAATCCTGCGCGACGTCGAGCGCGCGCGGGCCGCCGTCGACGAGGTCCGCACCACCGTGGCGGGCACCCTGGACATCGCGGCGCTGGCCACGCTCGCGGTGGACCCGCTGCCGGAACTGGCCGGCGAGTTCGGCCGCCGCCACCCCGGTGTGCTGCTCAACGTCATCGACCCCGGCGGGTCGGCGGCGGTGGTCGCCGAGGTGCGCCGGGGACGTGCCGAGCTGGGCCTGACCGACCTGTCCGTCCGGACCGAGACGCTGCGCTCGCTGCCGTTGCGCACCCAGGAGATCGTGCTGGTACTGCCGCCCGCGATGGCCGCGCGGCTGCCCGACCCGGTCCCGCTGTCGGCCATGGCCGACATCCCCCTGGTCATGGAGTTCGGCGACACCACCACCCGCGCCCTGGTGGACGACGCCGTCCGCTTCGTGGCGGTGGAATGCGCGCACCGCCAAGCCATCTGGGAGCTGGTCTCCCACGGCGCCGGCGCGACCTTCCTGCCTCGCGACCTGGCCGAACGCGAACTGGACGGCGTGGTGCTGCGTTCCACGGAGCCCAGGCTGGAACGCAGCGTCGGCGTGCTGTTCCGGCCCGGGCCGCCGTCCCCGGCGGCCGAGGCGTTCCTCTCGCTCATCCGCGACCGGCCAGCTCCAGGAACGCCCGGCCCGCGGGCGAGAGCAGAGCGGGGTCGTACACCAGGCCGTAAGCGCGGTTGAGCGGCGGGTCCACCGCCCGCACCACCGCACCGCGCGCGGCGGCGCGTTCGGCGACCGAGCGCTGCAGCATGGTCGCCCCGACGCCGGCCAGCACGAACGGCACCAGCGCCTCGCGGTGCTGCACGACCGCCGAGGCCCGCGTGCGGCGTCCCGCCGCGCTGAGCGCCCGCTCGATGTGGGTGCGCTGCGAGGCACCCCTGGGCACCGCGACCAGCGGGACGTCCGGAAGTTCGGCCAGCGGCAACGGGTCCTGCTCCGGCGCGTCGACTCCGGGCGGGAACACCAGCCAGTACTCGCGGCTGCCGAGCTCGCGAACCTCGAGCCCACCGCTGGACACCGGCAGGTGGCAGATCACCAGCTCGCAGTGCCCCTCCCGGATCAGCGCCGCGCACGCGTCCTCGTCGCTGAAGTCGCCGAGCCGCACCGACACGTTGGGGTAGCGCTGCCGGTAGGCGCCGACCAGGTGGGCGACCGGGTCGACGGCCAGCGCGGGCGCGGCGTAGACGTCGAGCCGTCCGCGCGGCAGGCCGTCGGCGTCGACCAGCGCGCCTTCCGCGGTGACCACGTCGCGCAGGATCTGCCTGGCCGGGCCGACGAAAGCCGCTCCAGCCGAGGTCAGCACCATGCCGCGGCCCGCGCGGTGGAACAGCTGCGCGCCGAGCTCCCGCTCCAGCGTGCGGATAGCCTGCGACACGGTGGGCTGGGCGAGCTGCAACGCGACGGCGGCGGCGTTGATCCCCCCGTGGTCCACGACCGCCAGGAAGTACTCGACCTGGTGCAGCTCCACGCCGGAACTGTAGTCGGCACCGCGTGCGCGCGCTGTGCCGTGGACCACTCCCGGCCTGCCGTCCCACTGTCTGGCTTCGATCTTTGGAGCACCGCAGCCGTTCCCCCCGCAACCGGAGCCGCTGCCCAGGGCGAAATCAAGAACACCTCACAGGCCGAGCGACTTGGCGACGATCGTTTTGAGCACCTCGGTGGTACCGCCGAAGATCCGCGTGACCCGCGCGTCGGCGTAGAGCCGGGCGATGCGGTACTCGCGGATGTAGCCGTATCCGCCGTGCAGTTGCAGGCACCGGTCGACGACCCGGGCCTGCAGCTCCGTGCAGAAGATCTTCACCTTGGCCGCGTCCGCGCCGCTCAGCGCGCCGTCGTCGTGTTCGCCGAGGGCGCGGTCCAGCAGCGCCCGTCCCGCCTCGATCTCGGTCGCGCATGCCGCGAGCTCGAACTTGGTGTTCTGGAAGGAACTCACCGGAGTCCCGAACGCCCTGCGTTCCCGGACGTACTCCAGAGTCGTCTCCAGCGCCGCCTCGGCCGCGGCCTGCGCCGCGACGGCGATCGACAACCGCTCCTGCGGCAGGTTCCCGGTAAGGTATCCGAACGCCGCGCCCTCGGCGCCGAGGAGGTTGGCGGCGGGCACCCGGACGTCGGTGAACGACAGCTCCGCGGTGTCCTGGGCCTTGAGCCCCAGCTTGTCGAGGTTGCGCCCGCGCTCGAAGCCGGGCATGCCGCGCTCGACCACCAGCAGCGACAGGCCGTCGCGGCGGTCGCCGCCGCGACCGGTGCGGGCCACGACCAGCACCAGGTCGGCGTTGATCCCTCCGGTGATGAACGTCTTGGCGCCGTTGAGGACGTAGTCGCCACCTTCGCGGCGCGCCGTGGTGCTCATCCCGGCCAGGTCCGACCCGGTTCCCGGCTCGGTCATCGCGATCGAGCTCATGAGCTCGCCGCCGGCCAGGCCGGGCAACCAGCGCGCCTTCTGCTCCTCGTCGCCGTAGGCCAGGAAGTACGGCAGCACGACGTTCATGTGCACCGAGAGCCCGCCGAGCGACACACCGGCACGGGCGGTCTCCTCGCTGACGATCGCGTTGTACTTGAAGCTCGTCGCGCCCCCTCCCCCGTACCGCTCGGGGACCTGCAGGCCGGGAATGCCGAGTTCGCCCAGTTTCACGAACACCTCGCGCGGGACGACGCCCGCCTGCTCCCAGTCCGGGAAGTGGTCCACGACCTCGCGGTTCAGGAAGTCCCGCACCAGCTTGCGGAAGGCGTCGTGCTCCGGGCCGTAGGCCGTGCTGCGCATGGTTCCCCCTCGAAGATTCCGCCACCGGTCACAGCAGTTCGACGATGGTCGCGTTGGCCATGCCACCGCCTTCGCACATGGTCTGCAGGCCGTAGCGGATGCCGTTGTCGCGCATGTGGTGCACGAGCCGCGTCAGCAGGATCGCGCCGGATCCGCCGAGCGGGTGGCCGACCGCGATCGCCCCGCCCAGCGGGTTCAGCCGCTCCGGGCGCGCGCCGGTCTCGGCCAGCCACGCCAGCGGCACCGGCGCGAACGCCTCGTTCACCTCGAACGCGCCGATGTCGTCGATGCCCAGCCCGGCCTTGCGCAGCGCCTTGGCGGTCGCCGGCCACGGCGCGGTCAGCATCATCACCGGGTCGTCCCCGGCGAGCACGGCGGTGTGCACCCGCGCCACGGGCCGCAACCCGCGAGCGTGCTCGCTGGTCGTGATCAGCAACGCCCCGGCACCGTCGGAGATCTGCGAGGCATTGCCCGCGGTGATCACACCGTCCTCGCGGAAGGCCGTCGGGAGGACGGCGAGCTTGCTCATCGTCCCGCCGCGCCGCACGCCCTCGTCGGCGTCGAGGAGGCCGGGCAGCGGGGCGAGCTGACCGTCCAGGGCACCGGAGTCGATCGCCGCGGCGGCCTTCTCGTGCGAGGCGAGGGAGTACTCGTCGAGCTGTTGCCGCGACAGGCCCCACTTCGCGGCGATCATCTCCGCGCCGACCCCCTGGTTGAAGCCGTCGACGCCGAAGCGCTCCAGGACGCTCGGCGGCACCGGCCGGCCGTCCTGGCGCGCCGTGCCCATCGGCACCCGGCTCATCGACTCGACCCCGCCCGCCACCGCGAAGTCGTAGTGACCGGCGATCACCCCGGCGGCCGCCGCGTGCACCGCCTGCTGGCTCGACCCGCACTGCCGGTCGACGGTGGTGGCGGGCACCGACACCGGCCAGCCCGCCGCGAACACGGCGGTGCGTGCGATGTTGGCGGCCTGCTCCCCCGCCTGGCTCACGCAGCCCCAGACCACGTCGTCGACCTCGGCCGGGTCGAGGCCGGTCCGTTCGGCCAGGGCTCGCAACACGTGGGCGGAGAGCTCGGCCGGATGGACTCCGGCCAGCGCGCCGCGGCGCTTGCCCACCGGAGTGCGAACCGCGTCGACGATGACGGCGTCCCGCATGCGCCTCTCCCGTTCTGCCGAGACCGGACCGCGACGGCCCTGCCCCGAATGAAGCACTCCCGGTCCCGCCGCGGCAAAGACCGGGTGCGCAACGCTGGAATAGGCGAGATCAATGCGCCGTCCGCGTGACGGCGCGCCTCAGCGGGCGAGCAGCCCGGACCCGGACGGCTCACCCGCTGGGCTGATGCGAGAGAAAAGAACCCGGAGCCAGAGGGCGCCTGAGGTTCCACCACGCAAAGAGAGTTCGAAGACGGGAACTCAGCAGCAGCACCGCCCTGGGACGTATCCCTCGCGGTGCCACCAGAACCGCTGCTGTCCGAGGTGCTGCGGGACCTCGGCGGCGAAGGTGTGCACCGGAGCCGTGGAGGAGCCCGCCGCGGCGGGCGCGGTGGACGCGGGCCCGTTCGACAGCAGGCTCTCGACGGTGTGCAGCGCACCTCCGAGCATGACCTGGCGGACGTTGGCGGCGTTGGCGATGTCGGCGAGCGGATCCCCCTGCACGAAGGCCAGGTCCGCCAGCTTGCCGGCCTCGACCGTGCCCAGGTGCTCGCTCGCGCCCAGCACCCGCGCCCCCCTCCACCGTCGCGCTGCGCAACGCCTCGTAGGTGGTGATCCCGTCACGCACCAGGTACTGGGCGTTGAGGTGGTAGTACACGCCGTGCGGCACCAGCGGGCTGTCCGTGCCCAGCGCGACGTGACCGCCACCGTCGAGGATCCGCCGCACCGTCCGCACCTGCCGCGTCGTGAAGGCCAGGGCCGCCTCCGGACGGTCGGCCACCGCCTCCTGCACCTCCTCGCGGAACTGCTCGTACATCTGCGGTGGCAGCAGTGCCCGCAGGCGCGGGTCGTCCAGCGCCCAGCCCGCGTGGTGGTACAGCGCGGGGCGGATGCTCACCGAGCCGAGGCCGGAGAGCCCGAGCGTCGGCGTGAAGGTCATGCCCGAGCGCACCAGCGGCTCCACCACGTCGTCGTAGGCGTGACCGAGGTGGGTCTCCTTCTGCCGGCGCAGGTAGCGGCTGGTGCCGCCGTGGTGCTCCACGGCGTCGGCGCCCAGGTTCACCGGCCCGAACAGGTAGTGCGAGGTCACCGGCACGCCGAGCCGGTGGGCTCCCTCGATCGCGGCCTGCTGCAACGAGTACGGCAACCGGACGTAGGTCTTGACCAGGTCGTGCTCCAGCTCGCTGACCCGCTCGAGCTCCCTGGCCAGCTCCTCGGGTGTGGTGACCGGACGGTTGCTGTCGTAGTAGACGCGCGAGCCGTCGATGATCTCCCCCGCGGTGAACAGCCTCGGCCCGACCCGCTTGCCCGACGCCTGCGCCTCCTTGGCCTCCACCGCGAGGTAGTGGCCGGAACCTGGCGAACGGACCGAGGTCACGCCGAAGGCGAGCCACAGCTTGGGGATGCTGTTGTTCTCCCACGGCATGTGCTCGTGCGTGGCGATCATCCCCGGCATGACGGTCAGGTCGCGGGCGTCCACGCCGTCGGGACCGAGTGCCCCACGGCTCGGCACCACCTCGGCGATCCGGTTGCCGCGCACCACGATGTCGACGTCGCGCCGCAGGTTCGGTCCGGTCCCGTCCCAGAGCGCGCCCGCACGGATCACCTTGCGGTCCGACGGGGCAGCGGGTCGCCAGGTGAGCCGCATCCGCACCGGCTTCGCGGTGCTCTCGCCGACGCTCACCCGCCGCAGCTTCCCGTTGGACAGGTAGAGCAGGGTGCGCGAGTCTTCGCTCCAGCTCGGCGAAGCCGCCGTTTCATCCCCGAGCCGGCGGGCCTCACCTGACGGCCGCCCACGATCGTCAACACCGGACACCCAGAGGACACCGCCGACGACGAAGGCCATGCTGGTGCCGTCGGGCGAGTAGACCGGGCCGGAGTCGATGCGGTTGGACAGCGACCGGCCCGGCACGGCGTGGGTGTAGTGCATCTCGCCGGTGGCCAGCTCGACGGTCAGGACCAGGTTCTCGCCCTCCCGGAAGCGCGCGGTGGTGGGGACGAACCCGGCCAGGCACACCCGGGTGCCGTCGGCGGAGAAGCTCGGCCTGCCGGGCGCGTTCAGGGGGCCGACGACCTTGCGGACCGCACCACTGGCGACGTCCACGGTGTGCACCGAACGGCCGGACAGGAACGCGACCGCGGACCCGTCCGGGCTGAACACCGCTCCGGTCTCGTCGCCTTCCAGGTCCGTCAGCCGCCTGTCCTGGCCGGTTTCCAGGTCGTGCAGCCAGAGGTCGAGCGTGCCCGCCCGGTCGCCGGCGTAGACCAGCGTCCGGCCGTCCGGCGACCACGCCGGACCGGTGTTGTAGCCGCCGTCGGACACCACGGCCTCGGGCTCCTCGCCGTCGCGCACCACCCAGATGTCGCCGAGCGCCTGGAAGGCGACCCGCGTGCCGTCCGGCGACAGCACGGGGCCGACGATGCCCTTGACCGCGCGGTCGGCGGTGGAGTCGAAGTCCCTGCGCGTCGGCGGTGGAGAGACCTCGCGCACGGAGACCTCGGCGGTGAACGGGATGTCGCTGCGGGCGCCGCCGAGAGCGCGGCGCCGGATGCGGCCGTCGGCGGTGTAGAGGAGCTCATCGGCCGACAACCACCTGGCGGAGAACGGGAACACGTCCTCGCCCTCGTCGGAGACGACCTTCCCGTCGAGGACCAGCGCGGTTCCGGACGGCGTCCGGTGCACGTAGCCGAGCCTGCCGTCGGGCGAGAAGGTCGGGCCGGCGATGTCGCCCTCGGACACGGTGACGAGGGTGCGGCGGTTTCCGTGCGCGTCCACGAGGTCGATCGCCTGCGGGGTGTCGTCGTCCGACGACGTGAAGGCGATGGCCGAGCCGTCCGGCGTCCACACCGGCTGCGCCTCCTGCGCCGAGCCGCTGGTCCAGGCGGCGATCTCGCCGGTCGCCAGCGTGAGCACGTGGATCCCGTAGCGGCCGTCCGTCTCGGCGGCGAAGGCGACGCGGGTTCCGTCCGGGGAGAACCGCGGTTCGCGCTGGTCGGTCGGTCCACTCGTCAGCCGGGTGAGACCCCTGCCGTCCCGGTCGGCCAGGCAGAGGTGGAAGTTTCCGTCCTGATAGGACTGGAAGACGATCCTGCTGCCGTCCGGGGAGAAATCGGGTTCGGCGGCCTCCTGCAACACGTCGGTCAGGCGGACCGCGGCACCGCCGCCGATGGGGATCGACCAGAGAACGTTCAGCAGGTCGACGACCACCGAGCCGGCGCCGGGCGCGACCGCGGCGGAGGCGTTGGTCGCCTGGGTGACCACGACCTCGCGGCTGCCCGGCGCGCCTGGCCGGGCCAGCGCCACCGGCGCCCCGCCGGCACCGTCCAGGAACCACATCGCACCCACGCCCGCCGCGGCCTGGCCGCCCCTGCGGAACAGAGCTCGCCGTGAAAGATCCACACGCACCTCCTGTGAGCGACTCCCCCAGCCCAGCGCGCCATGATCGGCCCCGACAGTGTCGGCGGGATGCTTTAGCGATCACAGAGACTGTGTCATTGATCACAAGCGGTTGCGCGCCCCGTCACTCGGGCCGGGAGCCACTACCAGAGGGTTTCGCACGTACGCGTGACCAGCGCGAACGACGCCGGACGCGACAGTGCGCGTCCGGCGTCGCATGGCGGGCCGGTGTGCCCTACGGGCGGTGGTGGTTTCGCTCCGCTCGCCGGAACACCCGCGAGCACGCCGTCGTCGAGAACGACCCGCTAGCCCTCGTCGCCCTCGAAGAAGTCCCCGACCTCGTCGACGACCTCGCCGAGCACCATGCCGCCGACGATGCCCGCGGCGGCACCGGCCGCCGCTCCGGCGATCACGCCGCCCATACCCGCACCGTGGTGGCCGTGGTGGTGGTCGTGACTGCCGTGCTGATGGTGACCGTGCGGCATGGCGTGCCTGCGCTCGGCGACCTGCGCGAGCCACTCGTCGATGCGGGCGGCCCAGTCGATGTGCTCGGCTTCCTCGTAACCGGCGTGGAAGCGCCCGAACGCGTCGTGCGAGGGCGTGAAGAAACCGCCGCGCTTGTCGGCCTCCAGCACCACGTCCAACCCGTGCGGCCCGGCGACGAAGGTCAGCTCGACCTCGTTGACCCGTCCCGCGTACTGGCCGGGCGGGTGGAACTCGATCTCCTGGTAGAACGGCAGCTCCTGGTGCACGCCGTGCAGGCGGCCGTGCTCGAGGTCGGCGTGCTTGAAGTGGAAGCCCAGCCGGGAGAACGCCTCCAGCACGCGCTCCTGCGCGGGCAGCGGATGCACCGAGACCGGGTCCAGGTCGCCCTTGTCGACCGCCTTGGCCACCGACAGCTCGGTGCGCACGCCGAGGGTCATGCCGTGCAGGTGCCGGCCGTAGAACTCGGTCACCGGCGCCTCCAGCGGCACCGGGAACTCGAACGGGATCACCCGGTCCTCGCCCTCGGCCAGCTCGAATCGGCCCGCCACCACGACGCGGTGGAACTCGACGAACGCGTCGCCGTCGTGGCCGCCGTGTTCGGTCTCGATCCGGGTGACCAGGCCGAGCGCGACGTGCTCGATGGTGACCGCCTGGGAACCGCCGGTGATGCGCACCTCCCCGGTGAGGACCTCACCAGGGCGGGTGCCGGGGTGGTGGAGCACCGTGTCCACCGAGGGGCCTCCGATGCCGAGCGCCCCGAGCAACTTCTTGAAGACCATCTGCCGGTCCGTTCCTTTCCTGCCGTTCCCGCCACCACGGTGGCTTCCGAGGTCGATCAGCGGTGGCGGTGCCACGCGGGAGCGCGGCTCCGCTGATCACCGCCCACCGGTCCAACGCGGGTCGGCGGCGGCTGGTTCCGAACCGCGCGACCGCGGTGCGTGATCATCACGACACAACCGGAACGGGTGAACCCCGGCAGGTGCGGCGGAAAAGACCGCGGGCGGGGCCTCCCGGAGGAGACCCCGCCCGCGGGTGTTCAGTCGAACGGACTCAGACCAGCGGCCGGTCCGTCGGCGCGATCGGCGCGGGCAGCACCTCGCGCTCGGTCAGGTAGCGGTCCACCCCGGCCGCCGCCGAGCGGCCCTCCGAGATGGCCCACACGATCAGCGACTGGCCCCGGCCCATGTCACCCGCGGTGAACACACCGTCCACAGTGGTCATGAACGAGTCGTCGCGGGCGACGTTGCCGCGCTCGTCGAGCTCCACGCCGAGCTCCTCGAGCAGACCGGCACGCTCCGGGCCGACGAAGCCCATCGCCAGCAGCGCCAGGTCGCACGGCACCTCCTGCTCGGTGCCCTCCACGGGGACGAACCTGCCGTCCTCGCGGCGGACCTCCACCAGCCGAAGCGCCCGGACGCGGCCCTGCTCGTCACCCAGGAACTCCTGGGTGTTGACCGAGAACAGCCGCTCGCCGCCCTCCTCGTGCGCCGAGGACACCCGGTAGATCATCGGGTAGGTCGGCCACGGCTGGTGCTCCGGCCTGGTCGAGGGCGGGGTGGGCATGATCTCCAGCTGCGTCACCGACGCCGCGCCCTGCCGGTGCGCCGTGCCCACGCAGTCGGCGCCGGTGTCACCGCCGCCGATGACCACCACGTGCTTGCCCTCGGCGTTGATGGGCGAGCGCCCGAGGTCGCCCTCCTGCACCTTGTTGGCCAGCGGCAGGAACTCCATCGCCTGGTGCACGCCGTCGAGCTCCCGGCCGGTGATGGGCAGGTCCCTGGCCTGCGTGGAGCCGCCGGCGAGCACCACCGCGTCGAACTCCGCGCGCAGCTGCTCGACGGTGACGTCCACGCCGACGTTGACCCCGGCGCGGAACTCGGTGCCTTCCGCGCGCATCTGCCCGAGCCTGCGGTCCAGCCGGTGCTTCTCCATCTTGAACTCGGGGATGCCGTAGCGCAGCAGACCCCCGATGCGGTCGGCCCGCTCGAAGACCACCACGTCGTGGCCGACCCGCGTGAGCTGCTGCGCGGCGGCGAGGCCGGCCGGGCCGGAGCCGACCACGGCGACCTTCCTGCCGGTCCGGGTGGCCGGGGGCTGGGGCTGGACCCAGCCCTCGTCCCACGCCCGGTCGACGATCTCGATCTCGACCTGCTTGATGGTCACCGGGTCGGAGTTGATGCCGACCACGCACGCCGCCTCGCACGGGGCGGGGCACAACGTCCCGGTGAACTCCGGGAAGTTGTTGGTGGCGTGCAGGCGCTCGGCGGCGTCGCGCCAGTCGTCGCGCCACACCAGGTCGTTCCACTCCGGGATCAGGTTGCCCAGCGGACAGCCCTGGTGGCAGAACGGGATGCCGCAGTCCATGCACCGGCCGGCCTGCTTGCGGACCGTGCCGGAGTCGAAGTCCTGGTAGACCTCGCGCCAGTCGAGCAGGCGCAGGTCCACCGGACGGCGCTGCGGCGTCTCCCGCTGGGTCGTCAGAAAGCCCTTGGGGTCAGCCATGAGCGGCCTCCATGATCGCCTCGTTCACGTCGCGGCCGTCCCGCTCGGCGGCCGACCGCGCCGCGAGCACCCGCTTGAAGTCCTTCGGCATGACCTTGCCGAAGCGCTCGACGGCGCTGTCCCAGTCCGCCAGCAGCTCCCTGGCGACCTGCGACTCGGTCTGCTCGAAGTGCCTGCGCAGCCGGTCGGTGAGGAACTCGCGGTCGGCCTCGTCGAGCGGGTCGACGTCGACCATCTCGTGGTTGACCCGCTGCGGGTCGAGGTCCAGCACGTAGGCGATGCCGCCGGACATGCCCGCGGCGAAGTTGCGCCCCGTGCCGCCGAGGATCACCACGCGGCCACCGGTCATGTACTCGCAGCCGTGGTCGCCGACGCCCTCGACGACGGCCGTGGCCCCGGAGTTGCGGACGCAGAAGCGCTCGCCCACCACACCGCGCACGAACAGCTCACCGCCGGTCGCGCCGTAGAGCAGCACGTTGCCCGCGATGACGTTGTGCTCGGCGGCGAAGGACGCCGAAGCCTCCGGGCGCACCACGATCCGGCCACCGGAGAGGCCCTTGCCGACGTAGTCGTTGGCGTCGCCCAGCAGCCGCAGCGTGATGCCGCGCGGCAGGAAGGCGCCGAAGGACTGGCCGGCGGAACCGGTGAAGGTGACGTCGATGGTGTCGTCCGGCAGGCCCTCGCCGCCCCACCGCCGGGTCAGCTCGGAACCGAGCATGGTGCCGACGGTGCGGTTGACGTTGCGCACCGGCATGTCCAGCCGGACCGGCGTGCCTTCCTTCAGCGCGCCTTCGCAGAGCTGGATCAGGGTGTTGTCCAGCGCCTTCTCCAGCCCGTGGTCCTGCTCGACGACCTGGTGGCGGGCCGCGCCGGGCTCCAGCTCGGGCACGTGGGTGATCGGCGCGAGGTCCAGGTTCTCGGACTTCCAGTGCCGCACCGCGGCCTCGGTGTCGATCAGCTCGGCGTGCCCGACGGCCTCGGCCACCGAGCGGAAACCGAGCTGGGCCAGGTACTCCCGGACCTCCTGGGCGACGAACTCGAAGAAGTTGACGACGTACTCGGCCTTGCCGTCGAACTTCGCCCGCAGCTGCGGGTTCTGGGTGGCCACGCCGACCGGGCAGGTGTCGAGGTGGCAGACCCGCATCATGATGCAGCCCGACACCACCAGCGGCGCGGTGGCGAAACCGAACTCCTCGGCACCCAGCAGCGCCGCGACCACCACGTCGCGACCGGTCTTGAGCTGCCCGTCGGTCTGCACCACGATCCGGTCGCGCAGCTTGTTGGCCAGCAGCGTCTGCTGCGTCTCGGCCAGGCCGAGCTCCCACGGGCCACCGGCGTGCTTGATCGACGACAGCGGCGAGGCACCCGTGCCGCCGTCGTGACCGGAGATGAGCACGACGTCGGCGTGGGCCTTGCTCACGCCCGCCGCGACCGTGCCGACACCGACCTCGGAGACCAGCTTCACGTGGATGCGGGCCTTCGGGTTGGCGTTCTTCAGGTCGTGGATGAGCTGGGCGAGGTCCTCGATCGAGTAGATGTCGTGGTGCGGCGGCGGCGAGATCAGCCCGACGCCCGGCGTCGAGTGCCTCGTCTTGGCCACCCACGGGTACACCTTGTGGCCCGGGAGCTGGCCGCCCTCGCCGGGCTTGGCGCCCTGGGCCATCTTGATCTGGATGTCGTCGGCGTTGACCAGGTACTCGCTGGTCACACCGAAGCGGCCGGAGGCGACCTGCTTGATCGCCGAGCGCCGCGAGTCGCCGTTGGCGTCCGGGGTGAACCGGTCGGCGTCCTCACCGCCCTCACCGGTGTTGGACTTGCCGCCCAGCCGGTTCATGGCGATGGCCAGCACCTCGTGCATCTCCTGGGAGATGGAGCCGTAGGAGATGGCACCCGTGGCGAACCGCTTGACGATCTCCGAGACCGGCTCGACCTCCTCGATCGGCACCGGCTTGCGCACGCCCTCGCGGAACTTGAACAGCCCGCGCAGCGTCATCAGGTCCTTCGACTGATCGTCGACGGCCTTGGTGTATTCCTTGAAGATCTCGTAGCGCCCGCTGCGCGTGGAGTGCTGGAGCTTGAACACCGTCTTCGGGTTGAACAGGTGCGGGTCGCCCTCGCGCCGCCACTGGTACTCACCGCCGACGTGCAGCGTGCGGTGCGGTGCCTGCACGCCGTCGGACGGGTAGGCCCTGCGGTGCCGCTCGGCGATCTCCCCGGCCAGCACGTCGAAGCCCACGCCGCCGAGGCGGGAGGTGGTGCCGGTGAAGCACTTGTCCACGACCTCCTCGCCGAGCCCGATCGCCTCGAAGATCTGGGCACCGGTGTAGGAGGCCACAGTGGAGACGCCCATCTTGGACATGGTCTTGCGCACGCCCTTGCCCAGCGCCTTGATCAGGTTCGCCGTCGCCTGCCTGGCGTCGGCGTCCTTGATCACGCCACCGCGAACCAGGTCCTCGACGCTGGCCATCGCGACGTACGGGTTAACGGCGGCGGCCCCGTAACCGATGAGCAGAGCGACATGGTGGACCTCGCGGACGTCGCCGGCCTCGACGACCAGCCCGACCTGGGTGCGCTTCTTCTCGCGCACCAGGTGGTGGTGCACCGCACCCGTGGCCAGCAGCGACGGGATCGGCGCGTGCTCGGCGTCGGCGGCGCGGTCGGACAGCACCAGCACGTGCGCGCCGGCGTCGACGGCTTCCGAGACCTCCTCGCAGATCTCGTCCAGCCGCTCACGCAGCGCCTGCCCGCCGCCTGCGACGTCGTAGGTCAACCGGATCGTCGCGGGGTGCAGCCCCGGGCGGTCGCCGTCGTCGTCGATGTGCACGATCTTGGCGAGCTGGTCGTTGTCCAGCACCGGGAACGGCAGCACCAGCTGGCGGCACGCGTCGGGGTCGTGGTCGAGCAGGTTGTGCTCGGGCCCGACGTGGGTGCTCAGCGAGGTGACCAGTTCCTCGCGGATCGCGTCCAGCGGCGGGTTGGTGACCTGGGCGAACAACTGCGTGAAGTAGTCGAACAACTGCCGCGGGCGCTTGGAGAACGCCGCGAACGGCACGTCGTTGCCCATCGAGCCGATCGGCTCGGCACCGCTGGTGGCCATCGGCTTGAGCAGCACACCCAGCTCCTCCTGGGTGTAGCCGAATACCTGCTGGCTGTGCACCAGGGATGCGTGCGAGGGCAGCTCGCGCTCGCGGTCGGGCAGGTCCTCCAGGTGCACGACGCCCTCGTCGAGCCATTCCCGGTAGGGGTGCTCGGCCGCAAGCTGCCCCTTGATCTCCTCGTCGTCGATGATGCGCCCGGCATCGGTGTCGACCAGGAACATGCGGCCCGGCTGCAGCCGGCCCTTGCGCACGATGCGCTCGGACTCGACGTCGAGCACGCCGACCTCGCTGGCCAGCACGACCAGGCCGTCCTCGGTCACCCAGTAACGGCCCGGACGCAGACCGTTGCGGTCCAGCACCGCCCCGATCTGGGTGCCGTCGGTGAAGGCGACCAGGGCGGGGCCGTCCCACGGCTCCATCAGGTAGTTGTGGAACTCGTAGAAGGCGCGCCGGGCCGGGTCCATCTCGGCGTGGTTCTCCCACGCCTCCGGGATCATCATCAGCACCGCGTGCGGCAGGCTGCGCCCGCCCA
Source organism: Saccharopolyspora erythraea NRRL 2338 (assembly GCF_000062885.1). NCBI lineage: Bacteria > Bacillati > Actinomycetota > Actinomycetes > Pseudonocardiales > Pseudonocardiaceae > Saccharopolyspora > Saccharopolyspora erythraea. The sequence continues at coordinate 4,391,501 of NC_009142.1, forward strand.
GGTGCAGCAGCTCCAGCACCTCGTCGAAGGTCGCCGAGTCGCTGGCGTCCGGCGTCGCGATCGGGTAGAGCCGCTGCAGGTCACCGGGGATCAGGTCGGTGGCGAGCATGCTCTCCCGGGTGCGCATCCAGTTCCGGTTGCCGCGCATGGTGTTGATCTCACCGTTGTGCGCGATGAACCGGTACGGGTGCGCCAGCGGCCACGACGGGAACGTGTTGGTCGAGAACCGGCTGTGCACCAGGCCGATGGCGCTGGCGAAGCGCTCGTCGCCCAGGTCGGGGTAGAACGCCGGGAGCTGCGCCTCGGTCAGCATCCCCTTGTAGACGATGGTGCGCGCCGACAGGCTCGGGAAGTACACGTCGGCCTCGTGCTCGGCGCGCTTGCGCACGCAGAAGGCCCGGCGCTCGAACTGCAGGGCCGTCTCGCCCGCCGCGTCGGGCCCGGCCGCCTCGCCGTGTCCGAGGAAGAGCTGCCGGAACGAGGGCATGACCTCGCGCGCCGCCCAGCCCGCGCACGACGGGTCGGTGGGCACCTCGCGCCAGCCGAGGATCCGCAGTCCCTCTTCGGACACGATCCGCTCGATCAGCGCCACGGCCTCGGCCGCGGCCTGCTCGTCGGCGGGCAGGAACGCGGTACCCACCGCGTAGGCGCCCTCCTCCGGCAGCTCGAAGGGCACCGTTGAGCGGAAGAAGGCGTCCGGGATCTGGGTCAGCAGGCCGACACCGTCGCCGGTGTCGGGATCGGCGCCCTTGGCGCCACGGTGCTCCAGGTTCCGCAGCGCCGTCAGTGCTTTGCCGACCAGGTCATGACTGCGTCGTCCGCGCAGGTCGGCCACGAACGCGACACCGCAGGCGTCGCGGTCGTTGGCGGGGTCGTAGAGCCCCCGCGCTTCGGCGCCACGCTGCGCCGCTCTCACATGGTGGGAATTAGGCATCGGTCCTCCCCGTCGCCAGGCCGCGGGCCGCGCGAGGGCGGAGTCACTCGACGCGTGCCCGCAAGAACCTTTCGGGCACTGACAAAAGGATGCGCCGTTGCACTCTCGGTCAGTTTGAGGCACTCTACATAGCGAGCGTCCGGAAAGCTACCGTTAAGTAACACGAGTTAATAACGCGTGAGCGGTCCCACCCAATGGGAGCAACGGCGGCGACCCCGCTGACCTCGCGAAATTCCGGCCGTCCGCAGTCCACACGCGACTCCGCAACCCCCGGGTCCGTGGCGTGGTTCACGATCACCTTGTGGGCGCGGCGAAACACACGCTACCGGGCGCCCGCGCGAAGCGCGAACCGCAGGGTGACGCGCCCCACAAACCCCTGGCGCCACTCGGATGCCGACACCCGCCAGTCCACAGTCGACCGGTCACGGCCCGGATTCAGCGTGCTCCAGCCATGATCGATGCGGCAGCGGGCTCGGAGACGCCGGCATCCTGGGCCCTCGAGCGCCTCGCACACCTGACCAGCGACACGAGCAGCACCAGTCCCAGCAACAGGTACGGGTTGCCGACCAGGTGCTGCACCGGCGTCCACGGCCCACCGCTGGGCATCCACCTGAAGGACGCGGTCAGCACCACCAACGCGGTGACCACCCCGGCGGCCAGCCACCCCGCGCTGCGTTCCCGGACGGCGCAGGCCAGCATCACCAGGATCGCCGGCACGCACCACACCCAGTGGTCGGACCAGGACGTCGGCGAGACCAGCAGCGCCACCAGCGCGTTCGCGACGACCGCCAGCGGCGGGTCGACCCTGGCCATGGCATACGCCGCCAGCAGGACGACGACCACGCACAGCACCACCCACACCGCGGTCCGCAACGAGGGCGGCAGCTCCGAACGCGCGAGCGCCCCGGCGATCGACTGGTTGGTGTGGAAGGCCGAACCGCTGACGCCGTTGGCGGGCCCGGCTCCGAACCAGTAGTCCAGCGAGGCCGGGAAGCTCAGCAGGAAGCCCAGCACGGTACATCCGGCGGCGGTCACCACGCCGGTCACCGCCGCGCGGAAGTCCTTGCGGACCAGGAAGAACAGCAGGAAAGCCGCTGGTGTCAGCTTGATCGCGGCGGCGATGCCGATGAGCAGCCCGCGCGGCCAGCGCGGAGCGCGCGCCAGGCAGTCCACGGCGGCCAGGCCCATCAGCGCGATGTTGATCTGCCCGAGGCCGAAGGAGGCGTACACCGGCTCCAGGAACAGCGTCCACGGCACCAGCGCCGAGGCCACCGCCAGCGCGGCGCGGCGGCCCAGGTGCGGCCACGCGTGCCGGGCGACCAGGTACAGCGCGGCACCGATCGCCGCCAGGTCGACCGCGTAGAGCGCGAACAGCCCCGCCACGTGCGGCAGCAGGGCCAGCGGCGCCAGCGGCAGCAGGGCGAACGGCGGGTACACCCAGGGCAGCAGCCGTCCGGCGCTGGTCATCGGCGCACCGTGCATGATGTCACCGCCGGAGAGCCAGGTGTGCACCGCCCACCGGTACACCTGGTAGTCGATCCCGGCGCGCTCGTCGACGCCAGCGCGGCGCAACAGCACCATCACCGCCAGCGACAGCAGCACCGCGGGCACCGACAGCGCGATGACGGCGTTGGAATGCCGGACGAGCTTCTCCTTCAGTCCGAACCGGTCGAGCACCGTCACCGCTGGACCGGATTCTGCTGGCACCGTGGCCATGGGGCCCTCTCGATCGTGCGGCCTCGTCCGCGATCGCCCGAGGTGACCGGTGACGATCTCCGACGCTGCACAACGCTCGGCCGCGGGGACTTGAACCCGTCGAAGAACCGCAAGACTCTAACCCACGGCCGCGCACGCGCGGGCGCGCCCCCGCGCGAAGCGGCGCGGAGCCGGGTGGACGGGCCGACGACGGCTCCTGCGCAGGCTGTGCCCCGGCGCTCACGCTCCGCGGTGCCGGTGTCCCAAGTGAACATGACATGGCCCTGATCAGCGCGTTCGCCGACCTACGCCCACCCAGGCGCCACCGGACCGATCATGCACGAACGTCGCCGCCTGCCGGCCCGAAGCGGCTAAGCTGAAGGTCATCATCGGCGACGAGGAGCGGAACACGACTTGACTTCCCCCCTGCCCTATAGGGCGGGGATTGCTATCGGGCTGGCGCCCGATGGTTCCTGCTTCACCGCCGACTGCCGAAGGGAGGACCCTTGCGGACTCACGTCAGCTCCACAGGCATCGCCGGGGGTCTCCCCGGCTACCGCTCGACCAGCGGCAAGGATGTTCTTCGCCGCGTTGATGTCCCGGTCGTGCCGGGTGCGGCATCCCGGGCACGTCCATGCCCGGGTGGAAAGGCTCAACTTCTCCAGCAGGTGCCCGCAGGCCGAGCACGTCTTGCTGGACGGGTACCAGCGGTCGATGACGACCAGCGTCTTGCCCGCGCGGGTGGTCTTGTACTCCAGTTGCCGCCGGAACTCGCCCAACGCCGCGTCCATCACGGCACGGTTCAATCCGGATTTGGCGCGCACGTTACGGCCAGGCTTGGCCACGGTGCCCTTCGCGGAGCGGGCCATTCCGGCGATGTTGAGGTCTTCGATCGCGATGACGTCGTGCTCGCGCACCAGGTTCGTGGTGGTGCGGTGCAGGAAGTCGGTGCGGGCACACCGGATTTTGCGGTGCGCCCGTGCGACCTTGGTCTTGGCTTTGCGGCGGTTGTTCGAGCCCTTCTGCTTGCGGGCCATTTGCCGCTGGTAGCGGGCGAGGTTGCGGGCCTTGCGGTCCAGATGCTTCGGGTTGGCGATCTTCTCGCCGGTCGACAGGACAGCAAAGTCCTTCACACCCAGGTCCACCCCGACCGCGCTGCCGGTCTCGGGCTGCGGTTCGGGGTCGTCGGTGTCCACGGCCAAGGTCACATACCAGCGGCCATCCGGCTCGCGGGACACGATCACCATCGTCGGATTCAGCGTTTCGAGGGTTTCGTCGTCCCAGGACCACACGAACTCAAGCGGCGCGGTGTGCTTCGCCAGAGTCAGCTTGCCGCCGCGCAAGCGGAAAGCGCTGCGCGTGTAGTGCGCCGACTGGCGGCCGTTGCGGGGCTTGAAACGCGGGTAGCGCGCACGCCCGGCGAAGAAGTTCGCATACGCGGTGTGCTGGTGCCGCAACGTTTGCTGCAACGGCACCGACGAAACCTCGGACAGGAACGCCAGCTCGTCGGTTTTCTTCCACGCGGTCAGCGCGGCGTCGGTCTCCTTGTAGGAGGTCTTCTTGCCGTGCGCGTGGTAGGCGCGGTGCCGCTCGGCGAGGGTCTTGTTCCACACCAGGCGTACGCACCCGAACGTGCGGCCCAACTGGGCCGCCTGTTCGGGGGCCGGGTAGGCCCGAACCCTGTACGCCGTCCTCACAAAGATCATTTTACACGATTGCCGATCACCAGTAAGCACGGTGCGTGGTCACCGAGGAGCACTCGGGATCGGCTCCTCCCCGGCGTGAACGGCCGGGGCTTCCGCCGATAGGAGAAAAGGTGATCGAGCGAGTGCTGCCCGAAGGCGCGACGTGGGTCGAGGCGTTCGACGACCCGGCGGAGGCGACGCTGTTCCCCGAGGAGGAGGCCGCCATCGCCCGCGCCGTGGACAAGCGGCGCCGCGAGTTCACCACCGTCCGGCACTGCGCCCGGCGGGCGATGGCCGAACTGGGCGTGCCGCCCGCGCCACTGCTGCCCGGAGAGCGCGGAGCGCCCCAGTGGCCGGCGGGCGTCGTCGGCAGCATGACGCATTGCGCGGGCTACCGCGCCGCGGTCGTCGGCCCGGCCGGCACCGTCGTGACCATCGGGATCGACGCCGAGCCGCACGAGCCGCTGCCCGGAGGAGTGCTGGACGCCGTCTCGCTTCCCGAGGAGCGGGCCCGCCTGCGCGAGCTGTCCACACAGGACGGAAAAGTGCACTGGGACCGCGTGCTGTTCAGCTGCAAGGAGTCGGTCTACAAGGCGTGGTTCCCGCTGACCGGGGCGTGGCTGGACTTCGAGCAGGCCGACCTGACCTTCGACGCCGCGGGCGGCACGTTCCACGCCCGGCTGCTCAAGCCCGGCGGCCAGGCCGAGGGGCGCCCGCTCACCGAGTTCACCGGGCGGTGGCTGGCCGCCGACGGGTTCGTGGTCAGCGCCATCGTGCGGCTGCGGGAGCGGTGACTCATACGCCGAACGGGCGGCCGCGTGGCGGCCGCCCGTTCCGGGTTCCCGACCTCAGGCGGCCCCGGCGCCCTTGAGCGCCGACGCGATGGACACGACCCGCTTGGCCTGCACCGCGGCGGCGTTGCGAGCGGTCTCGTCGACCTTGAACTGGCCCTGCCCGTCGACGTGGCTGGTGCCGTAGGGGTTGCCGTCGACGAACTTCGAGCCGTCGGTGAAGCCCGGCGCGACCAGGATGCCGCCGAAGTGGTGGATCGTGTTGTAGAGCGCCAGCAGCGTGGACTCCTGGCCGCCGTGCAGGGTCGCGCTGGAGGTGAAGCCGCTGTAGACCTTGTCGGCGAGCTGCCCCTGCGCCCACTGGCCGCCCAGCGTGTCGAGGAACTGCTTGAGCTGCGAGGACACGTTGCCGAACCGGGTCGGCGACCCGAAGATCACCGCGTCGGCCCACACCACGTCGTCGGCCGTGGCCTCCGGCACGCCCGCCGTGGCGTCGGCGTTGGCCCGCCACGCCGGGTTGGCGTCGATCGCCTCGTCCGGCGCGAGCTCCCGGACCTTGCGCAGGCGGACCTGCGCGCCCGCGGCCTCGGCCTGCGCGGCGAGCTCGTTGGCGATCTCGGAGATGGTCCCCGTCGCCGAGTAGTAGATGACGCTGAGCTTGATCGGCTCACCCATAACCGCTGACTCCTTCGCACGGGACGGGTCTTCCCGCCCGACGTCGCCGGAGGCGGTACCGCGGCTCCTGCGCCGCTCCACCAACCGACCTCTTCGCTTGCAGTGCAGACACTACTGGCGCAATATCTTCCACGCAAGCCATTTGCCCGCGAGTCACTTGCGGTAGAATCCGGTGACAGCGCTGGAGCAGGGAGGAGCAGGCTGGTGAGCAGCGAGAACACCGCCCGGCAGGGGTCGACGGTCGACCCCTGCACCGACGACGACGAGATCGTCACCTGGTGGGGCCTGGTGATCGAGGGCTACCACGTGACCCAGGCGAAGCTCGACGCCGAACTGGCCGAGCGCTTCAAACTGGCCCCCGCCTCTTTCGACATCCTGCTGCGGCTGGTCCGCTCCCCCGACTGCCGCATGCCGATGACCCGCCTGGCCCGCGAGGCCGCGTTGAGCAGCGGCGGGTTCACCAAGGTGGCCGACCGGCTGGCCGCGGCCGGTCTCATCCGCCGCGAACCGTGCCCGTCGGACCGCCGCGTCACCTACGCCACCCTCACCGACCACGGCCGGGACGTCGCCGACCAGGCCAGGCGGGCGGCCGCGGAGGTGCTGCGCCGGCGAGTGCTCGCACCGCTGGGCGTGGAGCGGTCCGCGGATCTGGCCGACGTGATGCGGGCGCTGCGCGCGGCCAACGGCCCGGAGTGCTCGGGCTGACCGCTACGCGGCGCGTTCGCCCGTATCTTGACAACGGGACACGGGCGAACGCGCCGAACCGCTATCGCAGGGACCTGCCGGTCGCCGAGCGCCGGCTCACCGGACCCGCTCGCGGACCCACACCCCGGCCGGCTTGAGCGGCTCGGTGCCGGTGTAGGGCCCGCTGTCGCAGGTGCCCTCCTCGAACACCGCGCCCGACCGGTGGTCGTCGGAGAAGTTCCAGTTGGTCCAGCTGATGTTCTTCTCCGCCATCAGGTCGAGGTAGCGCTGCGCCATGGCGAAGTCGTCGCCGCCGTCGCCGGACGCCTCCTGGGTGCCGAACTCGGTGACGAACAGCGGCAGCCGGTCCGCCGCCCGCGACAGCGTGCGCAGGTGGTCCTCGCCGTGGGACGCGGCGTAGAAGTGGAAGGTGTAGAGGATGTTGCCCGCGTCGACCGGGTTGTCGACGATCTCCTGCTCGTCGGCTCCGTCGGAGACGCCCAGCGACGACCACGCGCGGGTGCCGACCAGCACCACCGAGTCGGGGTCCTGCGCCCGGATCACCGGGATGACCTGCTCGGCGTAGCTCTTGATCGCGGGCCACTCGACGCCGTTGGGCTCGTTGGCGACCTCGTAGAGGACGTTGGGCTTGTCGCGGTGGGTGCGGGCGACCTCGGTGAAGAACGTCCGGGCCCGTTCGAGGTTGTAATTGGGGTCACCGGGATCGAGCATGTGCCAGTCGATGATCGCGTACATCCCCCGCCGCGTCGCGGCCTCGACGTACTGGTTCACCATCGCGGTGAAGCGTTCCGGGTCCTCCTCGTAGCCGCCTTCCTGGACGTACATGGAGATCCGCAGCACGTCGGCCTGCCAGTCGTGGGCGAGCGCGTCGAGCGACTCGTCGTTGACGCACTGGCCGTACCACTGCAGGCCGTGCGTGCTCATGCCGCGCAGCTGCACCGGTGCGCCGCTGCCGCACAAGGTGTTGCCGCACACCGAGAGCTTGCCGTTCACCGCCACCGGGGTGGGCTCCGGCGCGGCGGGCGGCGCGGCGTCCGCGACCGCGCCCACCGCGACCAGCATCGCGGCGAGAGCCGCCGTGCGAAGGGAGTTCTGCCATCTCATGAGCGTTCTCCTCGCCACGGCGGCGGAAAACAACAGGAAAGGAAGTTTCCGGTTGCGGGACCGTAGCGAGGTGCCCGGAAGATCGTCAAGGAATCCAGGGCGGCAGCGGCACAACGGCGGTACCGGCCCCACCGGACGGCGCAGTGCCGAGACCGGCTCCGGCCGCAGCGGCTCGTGGGCGGCGGCGGCTTGAGGGCGCGGCTTGTGGGCGACGGCTTGAGGGCGCGGCCTCGTGCGCGGCGGGCCGCCGCTACCCCGTCAGCGCGTCGACACCGGTGAGCGAGCGGCCGATGATCAGCTTCTGCACCTGGCTGGTGCCCTCGTAGAGGGTGAGCACCCGCGCGTCGCGCAGGTACTTGCCGACCGGGTACTCGTCGATGTAGCCGTAGCCGCCGAAGACCTGCAGCGCGTTGTTGGCCACCCGGACCGCGGTTTCACCGGCGTGGTACTTGGCCATCGACGACGCCGTGGCCAGCTCCTCCCTCGGCACGCCCCGCTCGGCGAGCTCCGCCGCCCGCCAGGTCAGCAACCGCGCCGCCTCGACCTCCACCGCCGACTCGGCGAGCAGTTCCTGCACCAGCTGGTGCGCCGCGATCGGCTTGCCGAACTGCACGCGCTCGCCCGCGTAGCGCACCGCGGCGGTGAGCGCGGCCTGCGCCACGCCCACCGCTCCGGCGGCCACCGAGATGCGCCCCTTCGTCAGCGCGCCGAGCGCGATGCCCAGCCCTTTGCCGGCGGCGCCCAGCCGCGCGGAGTCGGGCACGCGCACGTCCTCGAGCACCAGCTCGGCGGTCGCCTGGCCGCGCAGACCGAGCTTGCCGTGCAGGGTGTTGGCGGTGAAGCCCGGAGTCGCGGTCGGTACCAGGAACGCCGTGACCCCCTCCTCGGCCCGCGCGAACACCAGGGCCACCTCGGCCCAGGTGCCGTTGGTGATGAACATCTTCTGGCCGCTGAGCAGCCAGTCGTCACCGTCGCGGCGGGCGCGGGTGGCCAGCGAACCGGCGTCGGATCCGGACTCGGGCTCGGTGAGCGCGAAGCACCCGATGGCCTGCCCGCTGGTGAGCCGGGGCAGCCACCGCTGCTTCTGCATAGGCGTGCCGTGCGTGGCGATCGACTTGGCCACCAGGCCCAACGACACCGACACGATCCCGCGCACCGACGAGTCCCCGCGGCCGAGCTCCTCGATGACCAGCGCGTAGCTGAGCATGTCGGCCTCGACGCCGCCGTACTCCTCGGGGATGGTCAGTCCCAGGAAGCCGAGCGCGCCGAGCTTCTCGACCACGCCGAGGTCGACCTCCTCGCGGCGGTCCCACTCGCGCACGTGCGGCACGATCTCGGCGTCGACGAAGTTCGCGGCCATCTCGCGGAAAGCGGCCTGGGTGTCGTTGAGCTGGAGGTCCATCGGTTTCCTAGTCCTCACCGCCGCCGAGGACCTCGGCGGGCGTGGTGCCGGTTCCGGTCAGTGCGAGGCCGAGCTCGGCGCGCTCGACCAGCCAGCGGCTCGGCCGGTAGCGCGGGTCGCCGGTCTCGGCGTGCATGTTGCGCAGGATCGCCAGGATGCGCTCGCGCCCGGCGTGTTCGCCCCACTCCAGCGGTCCGCGCGGGTACCCGAGCCCCACGCGCACCGCGGTGTCGATGTCGGCGGGCCGGCCGATGCGCTGTTCGGCGATGCCGCAGGCGGTGTTGACGATCGAGGCCAGCAATCGCTGCGCGATCGTGGCGGGTGCGTCGGCGACGACCGTGACCGGCAGTCCGGTGGCCGACAGCGCGACGTGGGCGGAGGCGGCGGCAGAGACGTCGGCCGCCGGGTGCACGGCGAGCACGAGCCGGGAGGCGAAGTCACCGAGCGGGTCGACGCCGAAGACCCGGTGCACGGGAAGACCGCGGCTGCGCGCGACCTGGGCGGCGCTCTGGCCGTACGGGGTCACCAGCAGGACCGCGTCCTCGGACGGTTCCTCCTCGACCACGACGCCCGCCTCGCGCAGCAGGGAGACCAGCCGGTCGCGGCTTGCCGGCTCGGTGTCGTCGACCCACACCGGCCTTCGCGGGGCGTCGGGAGCGCCGGGCTCGGGCGCCTCCTGCTTGACGCCGTCGATGTAGCGGTAGAAGCCCTCACCGGTCTTGCGGCCGAGCAGCCCGGCCTCCAGCCGGGACCTGGTGATCCCGGACGGCCGCAGCCGCGGGTCGCCGTAGAAGCCCGACCAGATGCTCTCCAGCACCGGGTGCGAGACGTCCAGGCCGGTGAGGTCGAGCAGTTCGAACGGCCCCATCCGCAACCCGAGCACGTCCCGGGCGATCCGGTCCACATCGGACGGTTCCACCGCGGACTCGGACATGATCTGCAGCGCTTCGGTGGCCAGGCCGCGTCCGGCGTGGTTGACCAGGAAGCCCGGGGTGTCGGTGGCCAGCACGGGCTGGTGCCCGAGGCGCCGCACCAGCTCCACCAGGTCGGCGGACAGGTCCTGGCGGGTGCGCGCGCCGGGGATCACCTCGACCAGTTTCATCAGCGGCACGGGGTTGAAGAAGTGCAGGCCGATGAGCCTGGACGGGTCGGCCAGCGCGGCCCCGATCGCGGTCACCGAAAGCGAGCTGGTGTTGGTGGCCAGCACCGCGTGCCGCGGGCAGACCTCCTCCAGTCCGGCGAAGAGCTCGCGCTTGGTGTCCAGGTCCTCCCGGACGGCCTCGACGACCAGGTCGCAGGAGTCGGCCGGCGCCAGCGGGTCGCCGACCGGCCGCAGCCGCGCGGTCGCGGCGTCGGCCTCCTCGGCGCTCATCCGGCCCTTGCCCACCAGCTTGCCGAACATCTCGCCGACGTGGTCGACCGCCGCCGACACCGCCTCCTGGCGGGCGTCGGCCAGCTCGACGGTCAGCCCGGCCGCCGCGGCGAGCTGCGCGATGCCCCGCCCCATCACGCCGGTACCGATCACCCGGACCACGTTGACCTGCTGTGCCCACTGCCCCATCGCAGCATCTCCTCCAGAAACCGTCGTAGGACCCGCTCGGCGGGCCGGTGAGCGCGCACCGGCCGGTCGCCCTCAGCGTAGATAGACCCGCCGCGGGTCGATCTCCTCCCGCAGCAACCGGAGTTCACGCTCGGTCGGCGGATTCGTGGTCGGCAGGTCGGCGGCCACCTCCAGCGGCCAGCCGGTGGCCTCGCGGACCTGGTCGGCGTCGACGCCGGGGTGCACCGCGACGAGCCGCAGCTCCTCCTCCGCGCTCTCGCGCCGCAGCAGTCCGAGTCCGGTGATCACCGTGGTCACGCCCCGTCCGCGCACCGGCGCGTCCGGCACGGCCGCCCGCGCCCGCGCGGGTCCCGGGCTCGTGCAGAAGTCGAGCTCGTCGACGAAGGAGCGCCGGTCGTGCCTGCGCATCACCACGAACACCTCGCGCGAGTTGGCCATCACCTCGGCCGCCCCACCCGAGCCGGGCAACCGGGCCTTCGGTCGCTCCCACTCGCCGATGACCGTGCTGTTGAGGTTGCCCCACCGGTCGATCTGGGCGGCGCCGAGGAAGCCGACGTCGACGTGCCCGCCCTGGAGCACGAACCCGAACAGCGCCGACATGCTCAGCACCGACTCCGCCCCGGAGACCAGGAACGAGTCGCCGATGGATTCCGGCAACCGCTGCGGGTGCGCCCCGTACACGCCGGACTCGTAGACCAGGCCGACATCGGGTGCGACGGTGCGCTGCGCCAGCGCGACCGCCAGCGTCGGCAGGCCGATCCCGGCGAACACCCGGCGCCTGCCCGCCAGCTCCCGCGCGCTGAGCACGCTGAGCAGTTCGGTGGTGGTGTACTCGGCGTCAGTCACGTGCGGCTCCGTAGTCGACCGGTGCGGACAGCGCGGATTTCGGAATGAGCTCGTCCCAGTGCGCGTCACCGAGCTTGGCCAGGTACTCGGAGTGGTCGGCGAGGTCGTGCACCCACTCGTCGAGCCACTGCCGCAACCGCTCCGGATCGCGGCTGATCTCCGGCCACGCGCGGTAGAAGGCGCCGTCGCGCTCGTAGTAGCCCTGCACGTAGGAGGGATGCGCACCGCGCGGGCACTCCACGACCGCGTCGACCACGAACTCCGGGATCAGCGTCCGGTTCGGGTCGGAACGGATCACCTCCGGCGCCACGACCTCCTCGACCACCACGACGACCTTGCGCGCGGCGAAGGCCACCTCCTGCTGACCGCCGAGCATGCCCCAGACCTGGGTGTTGCCCGCCGCGTCGGCGCGCTGCGCGTGCAGGATCGCCACGTCCGGGTTCAACGGCGGGACCGCGTGCACCGTCGTCCCGTCGTCGAACGGCGAGCGGACGGTGCGGATGTTGGGGTTGACCCGCGGCAGGTCGCTGCCCGCGTAGGAGCGCAGCGGGTAGAACGGCAGCCCCTGCGCGCCCGCGAGGTAGCGGCCCAGGAGCCCGTAGTGGCTGTACTCCTCCAGCTCCAGCGGTTCGGGATCGGCGTGCTCGACGCGCCTGCGCAGCTCGTGCAGCGATCCGACGGCGCTGTTGCCGACGAAGGAGGAGACGAGCTTGCGGGCGACCCCGGCGGCCAGCATCTGGTCGAAGACGATGTCGGCGGTCATGCGCACCAGCGTCAGGTCCCGCCTGCCCTGCCGGATGATCTCGTGCCCGGCCGCCACCGGGATCAGGTGCGTGAAGCCCTCCAGGGCCACCACGTCACCGTCGCGCACGTGCGCCGAGACGGCCTCGCGCATCGTGGCGGTGCGGTCCTCGCCCACCGTCGACCTCCCTCGGTTCGGGTGGATCCAACCAACCACGCCGCGGCGAGAGCGTCCAATACTGAATTCAGACGCCAGTAAGATGGAATGCCGAACAATCGAGGAGGTGCGCCGTGGAGTTCCGCCATCTGGCCGGGTTCGTCGCCGTCGCCGAGGAGCTGCACTTCGGGCGCGCCGCCGCACGCCTGCACATCGCCCAGCCGCCGCTGAGCCAGCAGATCCGCCAGCTCGAACACGAGCTCGGGGTGCAGCTGTTCGAGCGCAACACCAGGTCGGTGCGGCTGACCTCCGCGGGGCAGGCGATGCTCGACCCCGCCCGGCAGGTGCTGGCCGACCTCGACGTGGCGACCCGGGCGGCGCAGGCCGGCGGGCGCGGCGAGATCGGGCGCGTCAGCATCGGCTTCGCCGGGGCGAGCAGCCACGAGACGCTGCCCCGCCTGACCCGCGCGGTGCGGGCCAGGCACCCCGGCATCGAGCTGGTGCTGCGCGGCCAGACCTACTCCGGCGAGGCGCTCAACAAGGTCGCCGAAGGCGAGCTCGACCTGGGCTTCGTGCGGCTGCCGGTCCGACGCGACGGGGTGGCGGTCCGGCTGGTCGAGCACGAGCACCTGGTCGCGGCGCTGCCCGCCGAGCACCGGGTCGCCGACCGGAACGAGATCAACCTGCCCGACCTGGCCGACGAGCCGTTCGTGACCTTCCCCGGCACCCGCGGCTCGGCCGTCCGCGACGCCCTCGTGCACGCCTGCGTCACCGCCGGGTTCCACCCGCGGATCGTTCAGGAGGCACCCGACTCCTACACGATCCTCGCGCTGGTCGGCGCGGGCGTCGGGGTGACGCTGACGGTGTCGTCGGTGCAGCACATCCGTACCGAGGGCATGGTCTACCGGCCGCTGGCGGGTCCCACGCAGCCCATGTCGCTGGCGCTGGCGTGGCGGCGCGACAACCCGTCGGCCGCGCTGCGATGCGTGCTGGCGGTCTCGGAGGAAGCCATGCCGACCCCGGAGTGATCCCGCGGGGCGCGAGCCAGCTCTGGCGTGAGCAGACGCCGAGGCGATTATGTCGATCCGCGTCTTGCTGCGCGCCTGATTTGGTATTGGACGGTATCGCGCACGGCGTGTCAGGGTGGCCGCTACCGCAGCCCGTGAGCCCGATCACGCCCTGCGGCCTCAGCTCGCTTCCCAGGACGACGCAGTCCTGCCCACGAGGAGCCCGTCCATGAGCCAAGCCGTACCCGACACCAGAGTGGCGCGCCGAGCCGGTATCGCCTCGTTCACCGGCACGACCATCGAGTGGTACGACTTCTACATCTACAGCAGCGCCTCCGCGCTGGTGCTGAACAAGGTCTTCTTCCCCACCGTCGACCCGGCCGCCGGCACGCTGGCCGCCTTCGCCACCTTCTGGGTCGGCTTCCTGGCCCGCCCGGTCGGCGGTGTGCTGTTCGGCCACCTCGGCGACCGCATCGGCCGCAAGAAGACGCTGATCACCACCCTGCTGCTGATGGGCGGCGCGACCACCTGCGTCGGACTGCTGCCCACCTACGCCACGATCGGCGTCGCCGCGCCGCTGCTGCTGGTCGTCCTGCGGATGCTGCAGGGCGTGGCCATGGGCGGCGAGTGGGGCGGAGCGGTGCTGATCGCGTCCGAGCACGCGCCGAAGGGCAGGAAGATCCTCTACGGCGCCTTCGCCCAGCAGGGCTCCCCAGCGGGCAACGTGCTGGCCACCCTGTCGTTCCTGCTGGTCGCCCAGCTTCCCGACGAGGCGTTCTCCAGCTGGGGCTGGCGGATCCCGTTCCTGGCCTCCGCGCTGCTGGTGGTGGTCAGCCTGGTGATCCGGCTCAGCGTCGAGGAGTCGCCGGAGATGCGCAGGCTGATGGAGTCCAGGACGGTGGCCAAGCTGCCCATCCGAGACGTGCTGCGCAGCTCGCCGCTGATCATCGCGCTCGGTGTGGGCGCGTGCACCATCGCGGTGTCTGCCACCTACTTCAAGTCGACCTTCGCGCTGTCGTGGGCGGTGTCGGACCTGGGCTTCCAGCGCTCGACCTTCCTCACCGTCATCCTCGTCGCGGGCATCGCCCAGCTGATCTTCCAGCCGCTCGGGGCGGTGCTGGCCACCCGCTGGGACCTGCGCCGCGCGGTCACGGTGCTGCTGGTGCCCGAGCTGGTGCTGATGCCGGCGATGTTCTGGCTGATCAGCACCGGATCGCTGGGGCTGTCGATGCTCGGCATGGCGGTGGCGACCCTGCCGCACGCGATGTACTACGCGGCGCTGGCGGGCATCCTGGCCCGGTCCTTCCCCGCGCACGTGCGCTACACCGGGATCTCGCTGTGCTACCAGCTGTGCACGACGCTGTTCGCCGGTACCGCGCCCATGCTCGGCCAGTACCTTATGAACGTCACGGGGTCCATCGTGTCGGTGGTGTTCCTGGCGGTGGCCCACGTGCTGTTGACTCTGTTCTGCGTGCTCGCCCTGCTGCGGCGCGCACCGTCCACCGAGGGCGAGCCCGTGGCCGAACGGCCCGTGGTCGCCCGGTCCGCCTGACCCGACTGCAAGTGAGGAGCAGCAATGCGCGACGCGGTCATCTGTGAACCGCTGCGAACCCCGATCGGCGGCTTCGGCGGGGTGTTCAAGACCGTGCCCGCGGCCGAGCTCGCCGCCACGGTGATCACCGCCCTGCTGGAGCGCACCGGGCTGCCCGGGTCCGCGGTCGACGAGGTGATCCTCGGCCACTGCTACCCCAGCTCCGACGCACCCGCGATCGGCCGGGTGGCCGCGCTCGACGCGGGCCTGCCGGTCGAGGTCGGCGGCACCCAGATCGACCGCCGTTGCGGCTCGGGGTTGCAGGCGGTGCTCGACGCGGCGATGCAGATCCAGACCGGCGTCAGCGACGTGGTGCTCGCCGGCGGCGCCGAGAGCATGAGCAACGCGCCCTTCTACACCACCGAGGCGCGCTGGGGCATCCGCGGCGCGGGTCTGCAGCTGCACGACTCGCTGGCGCGCGGCCGGGTCACCGCGGGCGGCGCCAACCACCCGGTGCCGGGCGGGATGCTGGAGACCGCCGAGAACCTGCGCCGCGAGTACGGGATCTCCCGGCAGGAGCAGGACGAACTCGCGGTCCGCTCGCAGCAGCGCACCGCCGAAGCGGTCTCGGCCGGGCTGTTCGAGGAGGAGATCGTGCCGGTGACGGTGCGCTCCCGCAAGGGCGACACCGTCGTGACCGCCGACGAGCACCCTCGCCCGGACACCACGCTGGACAAGCTGGCCGGGCTGAAGCCGGTCCTGGGCAAGTCCGATCCCGACGCCACCGTGACCGCCGGCAACGCCAGCGGCCAGAACGACGCGGCGGCCGTGTGCGTCGTGACCACGTCCGAGAAGGCCGCCGAACTCGGCCTGCGTCCGCTGGTGCGCCTGGTGTCCTGGGCCCGGGCGGGCGTGCCGCCGCGCACGATGGGCATCGGTCCGGTGCCGGCGACCGCCAGGGCGCTGGAGCGCGCGGGGCTCGGGCTCTCCGACATCGACCTCATCGAGCTCAACGAGGCGTTCGCCGCGCAGGTCCTGGCCTGCACCCGGGAGTGGGAGCTCAAGCCGGCCGACTTCGACCGGCTCAACGTCCACGGATCGGGCATCTCGCTGGGCCACCCGGTCGGTGCCACCGGCGGACGCATCCTGGCGACGCTGTCGCGGGAGATGAAGCGCAGGCAGGCCCGCTACGGCCTGGAGACGATGTGCATCGGCGGCGGCCAGGGCCTGGCGGCGGTCTTCGAGCGGATCTGACGCAGGAGGACCGGGCCCGCGCGGTCGGCGCGGGCCCGGTCCGTCCGGTCAGGAAGCGCCCTGCGCGCTGGGCTGTGCGCCGATCTCGTCCAGCTCGCGTCCCTTTGTCTCGGGCGCCGCGACCGCCATCCACAGCGAGGCCAGCAGCAGGAGAACGCCGATCACCGCGAAGGTCATCGGCAGCCCGAGGTGCGGCCACAGCAGCGAGCCGAAGATCAGCGGCACGAACCCGGCACCGATGCGGCTGACCGTCGAGGCCCAGCCGAACCCGCTGGCGCGCAGCTCCGTCGGGTACAGCTCCGAGACGTAGGCGTACAGGGCCGGGATCGTCAGCTCGATGAGGAAGCCGAACGCGGTGATCCACGCCTTGGCCGCGAAGTCGATGTCGAGCTGGTAGGCGAACAGCACCAGCGACAGCGCCGCCAGCGGACCGCTGGCCCCGATCACCCACTTGCGCCCGACCACGTCGACCAGCCACGCCGACACCAGCACCCCGACGATGCCGATGGCGGTCATCAGCGTGGTGACCATGAACGCCGCGTAGTTGCCGTAGCCCTGGCTGATCAGGATGCTCGGCAGCCAGGTCAGCGCGCCGTAGTAGACCAGGAAGACGGTCAGGAACAGCGCCCAGGACGCCGAGGTGATCCCCGCGCTGAACCGCCACAGGTCGCGCAACTGCCCGCCCAATGCCCGAGGTGAAAGCTTCGCCTTGGGCGCGGGTTCGGGCAGCACCCACGGTTCGGCGGTCGCGCCGGTGCGCCGCACCAGCGCGTCTATCACCGCTCTGGCCTCCTCACCGCGTCCCTTGCGGACCAGGTACATCGGCGACTCCGGCACCGAACGGCGCACCCAGAACAGCAGCAGCGCGGGCAGCACCATGACCAGCAGCAGCATCCGCCAGCTCCCGGTGGCCACGATCAGCCCGGCCGAGACCACGCCGCACAGCGTCGCCCCGATCGGCCACCACACGTCCATCGCGGTCAGCACCTTGCCGCGCACCTTGGCCGGGGTGAACTCGCCGACCAGCGCGTAGTCCACCGGGATGCAGCCGCCGAGGCCCACTCCGGCCAGGAACCGGAACACGCAGAAGGTGACGAAGTCCGGCGAGGCCGCACCTGCCACCGAGAACAGCGAGAACATCAGCAAGGTCAGGCTGAACGCGCGCCTGCGGCCGATGGTGTCGGCGATCCAGCCCCACACGATCGCGCCGACCGCCATGCCGATCAGGTTCGAGGTGCCCACCCAGCCGCGCGCGCCGGGCGAGAGGCCCCATTCGGCTCCGACGAGCGGGATGAGGAACCCGTTGAGGGTCACGTCCCACGCGTCGAACATGAACCCCAGTCCGCCGATCAGGAAGATCGTGCCCTGGGTGTTCCACTTCCACGGCAGTTCCTGGACGACCTGGTCTCCGGTCTTCATGGCAGGCTCCGTTCGGTCTGGGCCGGCAGTGCGGACCTCAGAGGTCCATGATCGCCTTGCGCTGCCCGCCGTCGAGCGGGATGTGCGCGCCGTTGAGGTAGCTCGCCCGCGGCGAGGCGACGAAGGTCACCACGTCGGCGACCTCGTCCGGTTCGCAGATGCGGCCCAGCGGCAGCGACGCCAGCGCCAGCTCGTGCGCGCGGTCGCCGGAGACCTGCTTGTCGCGGGCGAACGCCGCTTCCAGACCCGCCCACCGGTCGGTGTTGACCGGCCCGGGGTTGACGGTGTTGCAGCGGATGCCCATCGGCCCGTACTGCTCGGCCACCGACGAGGCGAAGTTGATGTCGGCGGCGTTGGCCGCGCCCGCGGTCATCTCCCAGTAGGACGGCTTGAGACCGTCGTTGCCGACCACCAGCACGATCGATCCCTCACCGCGCTCGCGCATGTGGCCGATCACCGCGCGCACCGTGCGCACGTAGCCGAGGAACTTCAGCTGCATGCTGCCGAGCCACTGCTCCTCGGTCAGCTCCTCCAGCAGCCCGCCGGGCGAGGAACCCGCGCAGGTCACCACGATGTCGATCTTGCCGAAGCGGTCGATGGCCGCCTGCACGCACCGCTCGACCTCGGCGGTGACGCTCATGTCCCCGGCCAGCCCCAGCGCCTCGCCGCCACCGGCCGCGGTGATCTCCTTGGCCGCGCGCAGGATGTCGGCCTCCGTGCGCGAGACGACCACCACGTCGCAGCCCTCCGCGGCGAGCCGCTCCGCGGTGGCGCGGCCGATGCCCTTGCTGGCGCCGGTGACCAACGCGGTCTTGCCGTCGAGCTTCAGATCCATTGCGGACTCTCCCTTGTCGCGTCGGGGCTCACTTGGCGCCCGTGGTGGACGTGCTCAGCGAACGCGGATCCCTGGCGGGCCAGCGGTCGTTGACGACCTGGGCCAGGAAGCGCTCGACGTGGATGTTGAACAGCTCGGGTTCCTCGAGGTTGGTGACGTGACCGGTCCTGGGCAGCACCAGCAGGCCCGCCCTCGGCATGGTGCGCTTGAGCATGAGGTCGGTCTCCAGCACGCCCTCGTCCTCGTCGCCTGCGACGATCAGGGCCGGGACCTGGCAGCCGGCCAGCTCGCCGCGCAGCGCGTACAGCGAGGGACGCGCCTTCTGCACCGCGCGCATCGTCAGCGCGGCACCGATCGGGTCGTGCTCGGCGAGCACCGCCACGTGTTCGGCGTGCCCGCGCGGGTCCTTGTTCTCGAACTGAACGCGGGCCGGGCCGTAGCCGTACCACTGGGCCATCTCGGCCGAGCCGTCGGTCTCGAAGGCGACCGCGACCTTCTCCGACTCGGCGCGGAACGTGTCCTGGGTGTCGGGATGCGCGCCGTAGCCGCACCCGGCCACCACCATGGAGCGGGCGCGGGACGGGTAGCGCAGTCCGAAGTGGAGGGCGCAGAACCCGCCCATCGAGTTGCCGACGACGTGGGCGGACTCCGCACCGATGGCGTCGAGCACCGCGGCCAGGTCGTCGACCGCCCGGTACTGGCCGTACGCGGCGGGATCGCCCGGCACGTCCGACGGCGGGAAGCCCCGCGCCGCGTAGACGACGCAGCGGTAGGAGCGGGAGAAGTGCCTGATCTGCGGCTCCCACGAGCGGTGGTCGCCGGCGAACTCGTGGACGAACACCAGCGGGACACCGCTGCCCGCCTCCTCGTAGTACAGGCGCACTCCGTCGTCGGTCGTGGCGTGGGGCATCCGGGCCTCCGTTTCCGGGACTCATCTCGCGGCCGCGGCCGCTACCTGCGGGGAACCTCCCCGGTGAACACGGCGCCGTTCTCGGTGCGTTCGCGGGCGAGCCTTTCCAGCAGCCGCTCGCCGTGCACGACGTGCTCCTTGGCCCTGCGCACCGCGTCGGGGTCGAGGCCGGTCACGGTGCGCGCGACCGCGAGCGCCTCGGCCAGCGGGGCGTCGGCGACGCGGTCGAGCAGTCCGATGCGGACGGATTCCTCCGGCTCGACGAACCGCTGGCTGAAGATCAGTTCGAGGGCGTGCCTGCCGACCGTGGACGGCAGCGCCCACGGCCCCACCGAGAGCCCGTGCGCGGGACCGACGAAGCGGAAGCGGGCGCGCTCCGAGCCCAGCCGCACGTCGCAGGCCAGCGCGAGCTGCGCGCCACCGCCGACCGCGGCGCCGTCGATCGCCGCGACGATCGGTACCGGCGCGGTGATCATCTGCTCGAACAGCGCGTACAGCTCGTCGCTGACCGCCTTGCGCTCGGCGTCGGGGACCGCGAGGTCGGCTCCCGCGCAGAAGCGCCCGGAGGTCTGCGAGCACACCACGATCGCCCGGGTGCCGGGACCGGCGCCGGAGATGTGCTTGCGCAGCGCGGCGACCAGCTCCAGGTCCAGCGCGTTGTGGACCTTCGGCCGGTCCAGCGCCAGCAGCAGAACGCCGGCTTGGGGTTCGGAAGGCCTCAACGACGTGCTCATCGGCGCCCCAGCAGTGTCACGACGCGGCGGGCGGGCAGGGTGTAGCGGTCGGCACCGACGCGGACGGTGGCGTCGACGATCTCGTCGGCCAGCACACCGCGCCGCCTGCCCCGGCCGCCCAGCAGCCTGCCCGCGACGACACCGACTGCGAGCGCGGCGGCCAGCGGCGCGATCCGCTTGGCGAGCGGTAACGCGACCAGCGACATCCCGTCGAGCTCGGCTTCGGCCGCCCGCGGTTCCGCCGCGGGGGCGGCGGCCGGCGGCGCAGGGGCGGGCTCCGCCGGCGAGGCGGCGGGTGCGGGCTCGGCGAGCAGGCCGCTGAGGTTGCCCGCGAACTGCTCCATCAGCTTCTGCGAGACGTCCCCGAGAGCGCCCCGTCCGAACTGGGCGACCTTGCCCCGGATCACCAGATCGGTGTCCAGCGACAACACGCTGCCCTCGTCGTGCGGGCGGACCCGGACCCGCACCTTGGCCTCGGCCGCGCCGCCGCCGTGCTGGTCGGCGCCCCGCGCGTCGAGGACGATGCTGCTGCCCGCGCGGTCGACCTCCAGGAACCGCACGACCCCGCTGTAGGCGGCCGAGATCGGCCCGACCTTGACCTTCACCCTGCCCTGGTAGCCGTCATCGCCCGAGCGCCCCTGCAGGGTGGCCCCCGGCATGCAGGGCGCGACCCGTTCGACGTCGTTGATCAGGTCGAAGACCTGCTCCGGCGGCGCGGGCAGCACCACCTCGTTGGTCAGCCGCATGGCAACTCCTCCCTCTCGCCGCGGCGAGCACGTCAGTTCGCGAGCTCGGCGACCCGCCGCGGTGCCAGCGGCAGGTGCCCGACGTCTCCGGACAGGCCGATGGCGTCGCGGACGGCGTTGGCGACGGCCGCGCCGACGGCGGTGATCCCGCCCTCGCCCGCGCCCTTGACGCCCAGCGGGTTGTCCGGGCTGGGCGCGTCCTCGGTCACCAGCGCCTCGACGACACCTGGGACCTCAGCGGCCGTCGGCAGCAGGTAGTCCATGAACGTCGTCGCCTGGGGCTGTCCCTGTTCGTCGTAGTGGAAGTTCTCGTAGACCGCACCACCAAGCCCCTGCGCCACTCCCCCGAGCAGCTGACCCTCGACCAGGGCGGGGTTGATGGCCCGGCCCACCTCGTAGGCGACCAGGTAGCGCAGCACCGAGACGTGCCCGGTCCCCCGGTCGATCTCGACCAGCGCCACGTGGACGCCGTAGGGGTAGGTCATGTGGTCGACCTCGAAGACGCGGCGCGCCTGCAGCCCCGGCGCGACCCCGGCCTCCAGGTACCTGCTGCCGGGCGCGCAGGCGGCGGCGACCTCGGCCAGCTCGACGCGCCGGCCGTCGGCGGCGAAGCCGGCCCCGTCCTGCTCGACCCACGCCCGCGGCACGTCGAGCATCAGCGCGGCGACCTGCCGGGCGCGCTCGACCACGGCCTGGGCGGCGAGGTCGACGGCGTTGCCCGCCAGCACGGTCGAGCGGCTGGCCCACGACCCGAGTCCGAACGGCTGCAGCTCGGTGTCGCCGTTGACGACGCGGACCGACGTGTAGTCGACGCCCAGCCGGTCGGCGGCGATCTGGGCGAGCGCCGTCTCGATGCCCTGGCCCAGCGACGTGCCGCCCGAGTGCACCCGCACCAGCCCGCTGGGTTCGACCAGCACGTCGGCGGTCTCGTGCGGACCGAGCCCGCTCTTCTCCAGGAACATCGCGAACCCGAAGCCCGCCGTGCGGCCCTCGGCGCGCAGCCGCTCGGCTTCGGCCCGCCACGGCAGCGTCCGCTCCAGCGCGGTGCGGAGCAGCCCCGGGTAGTCGCCCGCGTCCAGAACGACGTCGGTGCCGAGCGCGCGCAACGGCCGGACGTGGGGCATTTCGTCGGCTCGCAGCAGGTTGCGACGGCGCAGCTCGGCGCGGTCGATGCCGATCCGGTCGGCCGCGACGTCCAGCAGGTGCTCCCGGGCGAACGTGCCCTCGTAGCGGCCGGGCGCGCGATAAGTGCCGCACGGCGTCTTGTTCGTCAGCACCACGTCGACCGCGGCGTGGTAGGCCGGAACCCGGTACGGCCCCGGCAGCATGCCGATCGTCAGCTCCGGCACCAGCAGCCCGTGCGTGCGCAGGTAGGCGCCGTTGTCGTGCACGATCTCGTCGCGCAGCGCGAGCAGGCGCGCGTCGGCGTCGAAGGCGGCGGCGACGCGGTGGCGCTGCTGCCTGGAGTGGTTGAGCGCGACCAGGCTCTCCGCCCGGTCCTCGGTCCACTTCACCGGCCGCCGCAGGTGCCGGGCGAGCCACGGGATCAGCAGGTCCTCGGGGTAGAACTCGCCCCTCGCGCCGAATCCGCCCCCGGTGTCCATCGCGTGCAGGCGGATCCGCTCCTGCGGCATGCCCAGCATCCGCGCGAGCACTCCGCGGTTGAACACCGGGACCTTGGTCGCACCCCAGACCTGCAGCGTCCGCGCGGCCACGTCGTACTCGGCGACCAGTCCGCGCGTCTCCAGCGGCACGGCGGCGTGCCTGCCGACCTCCAGCTCGAGCTCGACGACGTGCTCGGCCGCCGCGAACGCCCCGGCGACGTCGCCGTATCCGGCCTCCAGCGTGGCGACGGGCTTGGTGCCGGCCGCCTCCACCGCGGCGGGAAGCTCCCGCAGATCCACCACGACCAGTTCGGCGGCGTCCTCGGCGGTGTAGGGGTCCTCCGCCACCACCACGGCCACCGGTTCGCCGACGTAGCGGACCCGGTCGACGGCCAGGACCGGTTGCAGGCTCTCGGCGGGTTCGTCGCCGCGCGGCAGCCTGATGGGGATCGGCGGGATACCGGCCAGTTCCGCGCCCGTGATCACGGTGAGCACACCGGGCACACTCCGCGCCTGCGCGGTGTCGACGCCGAGGATCTCGGCGTGCGCCGAGCCGGAGCGCACCACCCGGGCGTGCGCCTGGCCGATGCGGTCGACGTCGTCGGCGAAGCGTCCCAGGCCGCGCAGGAGCCGGTCGTCCTCGTGCCTGCGCACGCTGGTGCCGATGACGCGGTGCCCGACGGCGGTGCCCGCGGTCGGCGCGCTGGTGGTGCTCATGCCCGCTCCCGCCTGCTCTCCGCGACGTCGGCGACCGCCTCGACGATCCCCTGGTACCCGGTGCAGCGGCACAGGTTCGCCGAGACCGCCTCGCGAATCTCCTCCCTGGTGGCGTCGGGGTTCTCGGCCAGGAACGCCTCGGCGAGCATCAGGAAGCCCGGTGTGCAGAACCCGCACTGCAAGCCGTGCCTGCGGGAGAACGCCTCCTGCAGGTCCGACAGCCGGTCCCCGTCGGCCAGGCCCTCCACGGTGCCGATCTCGGCGCCGTCGGCCTGCACGCCGAACATCAGGCACGAGCGCGCGGGCACACCGTCGACCAGGACGGTGCACGCCCCGCAGATCCCGTGCTCGCACCCCAGGTGCGTGCCGGTGTAGCCGAGGTCGTGGCGCAGCACGTCGGCCAGGGTGCGCCGGGACTCGGCCAGGACCTCGTGGGGCTCGCCGTTTACCGTCAGGCTGATCAGGTGCTGGTCCTTCATCGGTTGCGCTCCAGGGCTCGGTGGATGTGCTCCGGCCGGACGGGCAGCGCGTCGAGCTCGACGCCGGTGCCGCGCAGGGCGTCGTTGACCGCGTTGAGGATGGCGGCGGGAGCGCCGATGGTGCCGCCCTCGCCCATCCCCTTGGCACCCGTCTCGGTGAACGCGCACGGCGTCTCCAGGTGTTCGACGCCGATCTCGGGGATCTCCGAGGCGGTCGGCACGAGGTAGTCCATCAGGCTGCCCGCGGTCGGCTGGCCTTCGGAGTCGTAGCCGATCTCCTCGTACAGCGCACCCGCGATGCCCTGCGCGACACCACCGCGCACCTGGCCGTCGACGATCTTCGGGTTGATCACCACGCCGCAGTCCTCGACGACGAGGTAGCGCAGGATGCGCGGACTGCCGGTGCCGGGATCGAGCTCGACCACGACGCCGTGGGTGGCGTTGGAGAACGTGCCGGAGGTCAGCACGTCGAAGGACGCCTCGGCCGACAGGCCGGGGCCGACGTCCTTGGGCAGCCGGTTCGCCCGCAGGTAGGCGACTTCGGCGACCTCGGCGATCGGCATCCCGTCCCCCGGGGTGTCGCGGCGGCGGCACCAGCCGTCGGCCAGGTCGATGTTGCCCGCCTCGGTGTCGAGCAGGTGCGCGGCCACCGTCCGGATCTTGTCGGCCAGCCGGGAGGCCGAGAGCCGGACCGCGCCGCCGCCGATGGCCGCCGAACGGCTGGCGAAGGTGCCCCAGCCGTAGGAGACCAGGTCGGTGTCGCCCTGGCGCACCTTGATCCGGTCCGGGTGCAGGCCGAGCTGGTCGGCCGCGATCTGGGCGAGCGTCGTCTCGTGGCCCTGGCCGTGCGCCGAGGTGCCGGTGGTCACCGTGACCGAGCCGCCGGGGTCCATCCGCGCCTCGGAGATGTCGTAGCCGGGGACGACCGCCATCTTGCGCTGCGCGAACGCTTCTGTGCCGTACCCGGTGCGCTCGTTGAAGCAGGCGAAGCCGATCCCGATGCGCCGGTCGCCGTCGCGGGAGTCGAACCAGCCCTCCTCGCGCAGCCGGCGCTCGCAGAGGTCGAGCGAGTCGCGGTAGGAGCCCGGGTCGTAGGTGATGCCGTTGATGCCGGTGTAGGGGAACGAGTCGATCAGGTTCCTGCGTCGCAGCTCCAGCGGGTCCAGCGACAGCTCGCGGGCGGCGCGCTCCATCAGGCGCTCCATCACGGCCACGATCTGCGGGCGGCTGACACCGCGGTACGGCGCGGTCGGCGCCTTGTTCGTCGCGATCGCCCTGGCCCGCGCCCGGTAGCGCGGAACGCGGTAGACGCCGGGCAGCTCCGCCGAGGCCATCAGCGGCTCGACCCCGCTGGTGAACGGGAACACCGAGTACGCGCCGACGTCGCAGCGGATGTCGGCGTCCAGGGCGAGGATGCGGCCTTCGGCGTCGAACGCGGCCCGCACGTCGTACTGCTGCTGGCGGCCGTGGAAGCTGGCCGACAGCGCCTCGGAGCGGTCCTCGATCCACTTCACCGGCCTGCGCAGCCGCAGGGCCGCCGCGGCCACCGCGATCTCCTCGCGCCCGACCACGCTCTTGAGCCCGAATCCGCCGCCGACGTCGGTCACCACCACCCGCACCTGCCGCTCGGCCAGCCCCAGGCAGCGCGCGGCGGCGGTGCGGACCTGGTGCGGCACCTGGCTGGAGACGTGCAGGACGAGCTGCTCGTCGCGGTCCACCCACTCGGCCAGGCAACCCCTGGGTTCCAGCGGTAAGGCGTTCTGCCTGCCCGTGCGCAGCGCCGTCCGCACGACGCAGTGCGCGCCGGTGAAGACGTCGTCGATCTCGTCGTCGCTGAACGACGCGACGTCGAGGAACGTGTTGGCCGCGAGTTCGTCGTGCACGCCCTGCGCCCCGGGTGCCAGTGCCTCCTCGATCGAGGTGACCGCCTGCCGCGCTTCGAAGTCGACCGCGGCGCGCTCGGCGCCGTCCTCGGCGGCGTAGGGATCATCCGCGAGCACGATCGCCAGCGGTTCACCGGCGTAGCGCACGGACCCGGCGGCCAGGATCGGCATCGAGGTCGCGACGAACTCCTGCCGGTCCAGCAGCGCGGTCAGCCCGGACACGCCGAGTTCCCCATCTGTGAACACCGCCCGCACACCGTCCACACCGGACACCTCGGACAGGTCGACCGACGCGCGGACCGCCGAGGCCACCGGGCTGCGGACGAACGCGGCGTGCAACGCGTCCGGCCTCGGGCGGTCGTCGACGAAGGAGCCGCGACCGGTCAGCAACCGGTGGTCCTCCTTGCGGGCGAACGACTTGCCGATCCAGCCCTGTCCGTGCCCGGTCATACCGCCGTCGCCTCCCGGCACGCGCGAGCGACCAGCGTGCGGGTCAGCATCCGGCGGTAGTCGGCGCTGCCGTGCGCGTCGTCGCCCGGCTCGATCGCGGTGGCCGCCGCGTCGGCGCAGGCGGTGAACAACTCGTCGCCGAGCTCGGCCCCGGACAGGACCGCCTCGGCCTCGGGGACCCGGACCGGCACCGCGTCGACCCCGCCCAGTGCGATCCGCCCGCCCCGGCACACCCCGTCGGCCACGTCGAGGTCCACGGCGGCGGCCACGATCGCGAAGTCCCCGGCGCGCTGGGCGAACTCCGTCAGCGCGGCGTGCGGCGCCGGGCACGGGAACACGACCTCGACGATCATCTCGTCGGGTCGCAGGGCCGTGTCGAGGAAGCCGGAGAAGAACTCCGCCGCCGGGATCGAGCGGCGCCCGCCGGTGCTCTCGGCGACGATCTCGGCGTCCAGCAGGACCGCGAGCAGGCACCACTCGGCGGTGGAGTCGGCGTGTGCGAGGCTGCCGCCGACGGTGCCCCTGGTCCGGATCGGGTAGTGGCCGATCCAGCGCGCCGCCCTGCTGAGCACGCCGAAGGAGTCGGGGAGCCGCGGTGCGCGGGCGGTCTGCACCTCGTGGTGCGTGGTCAGCGCGCCGATGCGCAGCGCGGCGCCGTCGGAACGCAGGTAGCGCAGGCCGTCGACACGGCCGACGTCGACCAGCGCGGCCGGTCGTGCCAGCCGGAAGTTCATCATCGCTACCAGGCTCTGGCCGCCCGCGAGCAGCTTGGCGTCGTCGCCGAGCTCGGTGAGCAGCTCGACGGCGCCGCGGACGTCGTGCGCGCGGTGGTACTCGAACGGTGCCGGCTTCACGCGGACTCCAATCGGCGCGGTAACGCACGGTCTCGCGCGGCGGTGAGCGGTCCCGGTCGGCGACCGCACGACCGGCCGGACAGCGCGAGGGTTGGCACTACCGTCGCGGACCGCGCGATGGTTCGCACGCCGGTCGCCAGGCAGCGGCACTGTGGGGTGTCTGTGGCCAGGGCCGCGCTGGTGGGGCGGCCCTGCCGGAGGCCGGCAGACCGGCGCATCGCCGCGCCGGCGGCGCGGTTCGGCCGGGCGGTGGCGCAGTACATGGCGGCCATGCCGGGCGTACGGCTCCGTGGGCGGCCGGTGGACCGGCGCCCGGTCATGTCAGCGGGGCGGCTCCATCGGGTGGCGGCGAATTGATGCGCGGTGGCCCTCTCGGCGGCGCGGCTTCGTCGGGTGGCGGCGGAGAGTTGCATGGCCGTGCCAGCAGGCCGATGCACGGCAGTACCGGCAAGGCGGCCCTGTCCCGGATCGACGGTCCAGCGCACGCCCGCGCCGGCGCCGCGGCTCGGAAGGCGGTCGACCGGCCGATGCACGGCAGCACCGACAAGGCCGCCCTGTCGAAGGCCGGAGGACCAGGCCGCGTCAGCCGGGCGACTCGGCCGAGCGCCGACGGTCCGGAGCAAGGCGGCCGCATCGGCACAGACACCCGCCTCGCCTGCCGGGAGCGGTGGCGCGGTCACGTCCGAAAGCCGTCGATGCCACGCGACATCCGGGCGCGGCGGGGAGGAAGGGCGGGACCGGCGAACGTTCGCGCTGGGGACAGGGTCCATGACGGCTCTCCTCTCGGTTGCCGTCCGCCTGACACGTCGTGCGATTTGATATACCATATCGCAAACCTGGTGGTCCAGCCTTCGCCCGACCTCGCACGAACCCGAGCGTAGAACGCGCTTTTCGTTGGCGTCACCGGCGAAAGCTCGGCGGACCCGGCGTGCTGGAGGACGCATTGGCGGTATCCGAGGAGTCCCGAAACCGGACGGCGTGGCTGCGCCACGGCCCCGAAACCAACGTCGAAAACCTCGCCGCGGGCACGCTGCCGGGAACGCTGCGCCCCGACGACGGGCCCGCGTTGCTCTTCCCCTCCGAGAGCGATCAGTGGCTGAGCCACCGCGTGCTCGACGAGCGCAGCCGGGGCACCGCGTCCTGGTTGCTGAGCCGCGGCCTCGCCCCCGGCGACCGGGTCCTGCTCTGCGGTGGCAACTCCGCCGCACTGGTGGTGGCCTACCTGGCGATCCTGCGCGCCGGCGGCATCGTCGTGCTGGCGAACCCGGCCTACACCGGCGACGAGCTCGCCCACCTCGTCGACGACAGCCAGGCGTCGTGGGCGTTCGCCGCCCGGCCCGCGTCCGCGCTGGTCGACGTCGCGAACGCGGTCTCGCTCGACGAGCCGCTCCCCGGGCTCGAACCGGGTCCGCTGCCCCGGATCGGTTCCGCCGACGTCGCGCTGCTCGCCTACACCTCCGGTACGACGGGCGCACCGAAAGGCGTGCCGCTGACCCACGCCAACCTGCTCTCGTCGATCCGGGCCGCGATGCACGCGTGGCGCTGGAGCGCCGGCGACGTGCTGGTGCACTCGCTGCCGCTGAGCCACCAGCACGGGCTCGGCGGCGTGCACGCCACGCTGCTGGCCGGTTCGTCGGCGGTGGTGCTGCCCCACTTCGACGCCGCCGAGCTCGGCGATGCGATCCAGCGGCACGGCGCCACGGTGCTGTTCGCGGTACCCGCGGTCCACGAACGCCTCGTGGCCGAGGTCCCCGACGCGCTGGGCGCTCCGAGCCTGCGGCTGGCGGTCAGCGGCTCGGCGCCGCTGTCGCCGGACCTCGCCGAGCGGATCGCGGCGGTCATGGGCGAACCACCGCTGGAACGCTACGGCAGCACGGAGAGCGGGCTCGACGTCTCCAACCCCCTCGACGGTCCTCGCCTGCCCGGCACGGTGGGTCTGCCGCTGCCGGGCGTCGAGCTCCGCGTCGGCACGGACTCCGGCGAGCCGATCGAGGACGGCACCGAAGGAGAGATCCTGCTCCGCGGGCCGCAGGTGTTCTCCGGTTACTGGAACCTCCCCGAGGCCACGGCCGAGGCGTTCCACCCCGGCGGCTGGTTCCGGACCGGCGACCTCGGCCGGATCGACGCCGACACCGGCTACCTGCGCATCACGGGACGCAAGAAGGAGCTCATCATCACCGGCGGGCTCAACGTCTACCCCCGCGAGGTCGAGCTCGCCCTGGAGAAGCACCCCGCGGTCGCCTCCGCGGCGGTCGCCGGGCTGCCGTCGCGGCGCTGGGGCGAGCAGGTCACCGCGTGGGTGGTCGCGGAGTCGCAGGTCTCTGCCGAGGAGGTCGTGGCCCACGCGAGGAAGCTGCTGGCACCGTACAAGTGCCCGAAGCAGGTGTTCTTCGTCGACTCCCTCCCGCGCAACAGCATGGGCAAGCTGCGGCGCTCGGAGCTGCGCGAGCCGCTGGACACCTCGGAACTCGACAAGGCGGTGGCGAAGCTGTGGCGAGCGGAGTTGTGAGCGCCTCGGTCACCGGACTCGCGGCTCGGTTGCGGTCTTCCGGCACGACCGCAACCGAGCTGGTCGCCCGGGCGCTCGACGCCGCGCGCAACAGCGCGACCGGTGCGTTCGTCGAGCTGCTGCCCGAACGCGCGGCGCAGGACGCCGCGGTGGCCGACCGCGAACTGGCCGGCGGGACCGATCGTGGCCCGCTGCACGGGATTCCGGTCGCGGTGAAGGACAACATCGACGTCGCCGGGGCCTGGACCCGCTGCGGCACGCGCGATCTCGGCCACCACTGCGCCGAGCGGGACGCGGCGATCGTGAGCAGGCTGCGCGACGCGGGCGCGGTCGTGATCGGCAAGACCCGCACCCACGAGCTGGCCTGGGGCATGGTGACCCCCGGCTGCCGCAACCCGCTGGACCCGGCGCGGATCACCGGCGGCTCCAGCGGTGGCTCGGCCGCCGCCGTGGCCGAGGGCGTCGTCCCGGTCGCGCTGGGCACCGACACCGGCGGTTCGATCCGCAACCCCGCCGCGCTGTGCGGCGTGGTCGGCATCAAGGCCGGGGTCGGCACGCTCCCAACCGATGGCGTCGCGCCCCTCGCCCCGACGCAGGACGCACCAGGGGTGTTGGGTGCGACGGTTTCCGACTGCCGAGTCGCGCTGACCGTGCTCGGTGCCGAACCGTCCGGGCCGCCCGTGCGCCGCGTCGGCGTGATCCGCGACCACTGGGCCAGGCGGGTCGAGCCACCGGTCGCCGCCGCCATCGACGACGCAGTGCTCCGGCTGCGCGAAGCCGGGGTGGAGGCGGTGGAAGTCGCCGTGCGCAACTCCGACCTCGCCATGGCGGCGTCCTACGTGATCATGCTCGCGGAGTCGGCACGGCACTGGTGGCCCGCCGACCCCGACCAGGTCGGCCCGCAGGTGCGCGATGTGCTGCGGCTCGGCGCACGGGTCGCCGACGCCGACTACCGGCGGGCGCTCGCGGTCCGGCGCTCCATCATCGCCGGGCTGGACGACGCCTTCGGCCAGGTCGACGCGCTGCTGATGGCGAGCTCACCGGTGCTGGCGAGCAGGATCGGCGACGAGCTGACCGGATGCGCGGGCCGGATGCTGCCGGTGCAGGCCGCGCACGCTTCCGCGACCTCCCTGGCCTCGGTGTCCGGAGTACCCGCGCTGTCGGTGCCCGGCCTGCCTGGACCGGAGGGACTGCCCACCGGCGTGCAGTTCCTCGCCCCCACGACCGACCCCCTGCTGCGCTGCGCGGAACTGCTGGAGCGCGGGCGCGGCGACGCAGAGAACGGATGAGGCCTTGTCCCAGCCGCTGTACACCAGCAAGACCGAACTGGTCACCAGCATGCTCCGGGAGATGATCGTCACCGGTGAGCTGGCGGCGGGAACCACGCTGCGCCAGCGCGACCTGGCCGACCGGCTCGGCGTGAGCCCGACACCGGTCCGCGAGGCGCTGCGCAGGCTGGAGTCGGAGGGCCTGATCACCACCGACGCGCACCGCAGCGCCACGGTCGCCGAGTCGGCGTTCGACGCCAAGGAGGAGAACTACCTGATCCGCGCCGCGCTGGAGTCGCTGGCCGCGCAGCTGGCGGCCAAGCGGATCACCTCGGAGCGGCTGTCGGCGATCCAGTCGGTCAACGACCGGATCGCCGGGCTGGCCGAGGACGACCGCTCCTACGGCTCGCTCAACCGCGACTTCCACTTCGCCATCTACCAGGCCGCCGAGAGCCCGGTGCTGCTCTCGCTGATGCGGATGCTGTGGCAGTCGATGCCCGACGGACCCAAGGTCGTGCGCACCCACCGCGAGTCCGCCGAGGAGCACCAGGCGATCATCGACGCCCTGCGCGAGGGCGACAGCGCCCGGGCCGGAGAGCTCACCCGCGCGCACATCGTCGGCAGCACCCATCTGGAGGACGAGCGCCCGGCCAGGCGCGAGGGAGGCCGCTGATCGGGGGTTCCTCATGAGCACGATCAGCGTCCCCGCGGACCGTCCCTGAACAGGGGTACTCTGCGCGACGGCATTCCCACCACCCGAACGGTCCTCCACTGCTGAACACCCGCGTGGGTGAACCAGAATCCGGAACCGGATGCTTTCCGTGCTGCTGGATCTCAATCCACTGAGGACGGAGATTCGGACCGCTCACCCTCCGACGTCCCGATCGAATGTACTCGCTTGCGGGGACGCATACCGAGGGTCTACCGACCCCACCCGCGACCCGCGCCGCACGCCGAGCGCAAGACCCCGACCGAACTCAGCATGGGGTTGCTGGCCGGTGAACGGGGAGGGTCGATGGAGCAGGAGTCACACCCGAAGTCGGCAGGTCAGGATGCCGGAGAGCTCCTGACCGGCAGGCCCGTCGCCGACCCGGGGCGCCCCGGACCCGCCCCCGTACTGTCCACACCGGACGCGAAGGATCTCGTTCCGCTGCTGCGCGACGCGCTCGGAGCCCGCGCGGACGCACCGCGCTGGCACGTCGCCGAGGGAGAACCGTGGTGCACGGTTTCCCCGTCCGGCGCCCGGGAGGTGCTCCAGGGCTGGAAGCTGCACGTGTCGGCCACGATGGGGACAGCGGGCGCGGTGTTGCAGCGGTGCCTGCCCGTTCTGCTCGACGCCGAGCGCCCTTTCAAGTTCGCGATCACGCTGGCCCACGTCTACGCGCTGAACTCCGGGCACGCGCCGCGCTACGGCGCGGGCAAGTTCCTGACCTGCTACCCGGAGGACGACGAGCAGGCGGTCGGGCTCGCCGAGGCACTGCATCTGGCGACCACGGGGCTGAGTGGTCCGGTGATCCTGTCGGACCGCCCGTACCGGCCGGGCAGCATCGTGCACTACCGCTACGGCTCGTTCGTCAACCGGCGCGTTCTCACCAACGACGGCCTGTACCGCCACATCATCGACAGCCCGACCGGAGAAACGGTGCCCGACCTCCGGGAGCCGCGGTACACGCCGCCGGAGTGGGTGCGATGCCCCTTCCCAGCCGCCGAAAGCGCGCCGTCCTCGGGCGCCAGGCGGATCCTGCTCGGTGACCGCTTCGCGGTGCGGGAGGCGATCCGGCACGCCAACAAGGGCGGTCTCTACCGCGCTCAGGACCTGCGCACCGGAAAGCCGGTCGTGATCAAGGAGACCCGTCCGCACACCGTCGTCGGCTCGGACGGCACCTGCGCCCAGGACATGCTGCGGGCCGAGGCCCGCGCGCTGGAGGCGCTGGCACCGCTGGGCGTCGCCCCCGAGGTCGTCGAGTTCTTCGAACAGAGCGGGCACCTGTACCTGGCCATGCGCGACCTCCAGGGGCCGCCCTTGCGGCGGTGGGTCACCGACCGGTTCCGGCAGCACGGGCCGCGCGGGTACCTGCCGGCCGCGCTGCGGCTGGCGGAACGGCTCGTGGACAAGCTGCGGGCGGTGCACGAGACCGGACTGGTGCTGCGGGACTTCACGCCGAACAACGTCATCGTCGTCGACGACGAGCCGTGGCTGATCGACTTCGAGCTGTCGGTCCGCGCCGGGGAGACCACCGGCAGGCTCTCCGCGGGCACTCCCGGCTACGCCGCGCCGGAGCAGTTGCGCGGCGACGAGCCCCACCAGCTGGCGGACCGCTTCAGCCTCGGCGCGACGCTCGCCTACGTCCTCACCGGAGCCGACCCCCGCCTTCCCGAGGACGAGCCTGCGAGCCGGCCGCTGCGGGAGCGCCTGTCGGTGTGGCTGCCCACGGTGACGGCCACCGAGCTCCCGGACTCGGTGACCGCGCTGATCACCGCACTGATGGACGACGAACCGGCCGACCGCCCCACTCCGTCGCACGCCCGGACGGTGCTCGCGGCGGCACCCGGCCTGGGGCACCGCTCCAGCGCGGTCGAACCCTTCGACGGCGACAAGTGGCAGCAAGCGGTCGACGGGATCGTCGGCCACCTGCTCGCGACGATGAACCCCGGCGATGACGACGCGCTCTGGCCGCTGGCGCGCCCGCTCCACGACCCGTGCAACGTCCAGCACGGCGCCGCCGGTGTTCTCGGCGCTCTGACCTCGTACTACCGGCTGCGCGGTGGCGACCGGGTCGCGGAGGCGATCGGCACGGCGGCCGACTGGATCCGCCGCCGCATGCGGCAGGACGCGTTCCGCCCGCCGGGGCTGCACTTCGGCCGGGCCGGCATCGCATGGGCCCTGCACGACGCCGCCGACGCGCTCCGCGACCACCCCGCCGCCGACGACGCGGTGGGACTGGCCAAGGAGCTGCCGACCAGCTGGCTCAGCCCCGACATCACCCACGGGATGGCCGGGATCGGGCTCACCTACCTGCACTTCTGGCAGGTCACCGGCGACGCCGAGTTCGCCCACCGGGTCCGGCAGTGCGCCGAGGCGCTGCTGCGCTCGATGCGCCACGACTCCGACGGGCCGTTCTGGCAGGTGCCCGAGGACGCCGACTCCACCTTCGCCGGCCAGCGCTTCCACGGCTTCGCCCACGGCACCGCGGGAATCGGCTACTTCCTGCTCGCGGCGGGCGAGCTCGGCGGAGCGGCGTGCGAGACGACCGCGGAGCAACTGGCACGGCCGCTGCTGCGACACGCCGTCGTGGACGACGCCGGGGCGCGTTGGCACGGCGGGCTGGACACGTCGGGACCGCTGCTGCCCCACTGGTGCAACGGCTCCTCCGGCATCGGGACGTTCCTGGTGCGGCTGGCCAGGCTCACCGGCGACACGCGCGCCAGGGACATGGCCGAGAAGGCGGCGTCCGCCACGGTCGACCACAGCCGGACCGGCGCCGTCGGCCAGTGCCACGGCCTGACCGGGAACGCGGAGTTCGTGCTCGACATGGCCGACTTCCTCGATGAACCCGCCTACGTCGCCACGGCGCACCGGATGGCGCACGCCGTCTTCGGCCGCCGGGTCTACCGCGACGGGCGAACGGTGTTCACCGACCCGGAGGGGCACGTGTCGGCGGAGTGGGCCGACGGAGTCAGCGGTGTGCTGGCGTTCCTGCTGCGCCTGCGCTACGGCGGGTCGCGCCGGTGGATGGCCGACGCCGGCGGCTGGACCGGGCAGCGATGAGCGCGCCGAGCACGACCGCCGCCGGGAGCGCGGTGGTGCGGTCGAACTTCAGCTTCGCGCCCGGCGGGCGCCACGCGGCCTGCGTGCGGACGCGCGGCGCGGAGTCGGTGTTCGAGGTGTGGGGGTTCGACTCGGGCGTGGCGAGGCTGCTGCGCCAGGAGCCCGCCCCCCACCGCGGCGCCCAGGCGCAGCCGCTCGCCGACGGCCGGGTCCTGCTGTTCCCCAACTCGCCCGAGCAGCACGAGCTCGTGCTGCTCGATCCCGAGGGGGGTCGCCGGGTCCTCAAGCGCGTCCACGCGATCGCCGGGTACCTGCTGCCCCACCCCACGTCCTCCGCGCTCGGAGTGCTGGTCGCACGCGAGAGCGCCTGCCAGTCGGCGATCTGGCGGGTCACCGACGCCGGGGCCGAGCTCGTGCTGCGGCTGCCCGGTTGGGTGTCCGGCGGCGTGTGGCTGGACCCCAGGCTCGAGTTGCTGGGCGCCAACCTCACGACTGGCCAGGGACGGTGCGACGGCGTGCTGGTCGATCTGGGGCGGAGACGCTGGCGGACGATCCTGTCGCTGTCCCCGGAAAGCCGCGACAGCATCGTCGCTTGCCATCCGGGCAGCGGCCTTCTGGTGATCGAGACCAACGCGGGCGGCCACCACCGGCTCGGCTGGGCGCGGCTCGACGGCGCGAACGCGGTCCGCTTCCCGGAGCTGCTGGACGAGGACGGACTCCGCCACCGGGCGCTGGCGATCGACCCGCCGGGCAAGCGGGTGCTCGTGCAGAGGCAGCGCGGCGCGGTGACCACGCTGCACGTCTACACGCCGCAGGACGACCAGTTGCGGCAGCTCGCCATCCCCACCGGGGTCACCCGAGGGCGGGCGCACTGGTCCACCGCCGCGATCCGGGTGCCGTTCTCCTCCCCCACCAAGCCGACGACGCTGCTGACGATCACCTCCTGCGAGGAGACGTCGTACCTGCCGGACGACGGCACGGGCGGTGAGTGGGTGGACGCCGAGCTCGTGCGGCTGAGCGCCGCGGCCGGCGGGGTCGAGGCGATCGTCTACGGCAGGGACTGGCTGCGGTCCGACCGGCTCGTGCTCGCGCTGCACGGCGGGCCGCTGTCGGCGTGGCGCATGCAGTTCGAGCCGCTGTTCCAGGCGCTGGCCTCCGCGGGGGTCGCGGTCGTGGCGCCGAACTACCGCGGCAGCACCGGCTACGGGCACGAGCACCTGAGCCCGGTGCTGGATTCCTGGGGCGGGCCCGACCTCGACGACGTGGTCGCCATCGGCGCCGACCTGGGCTCGCTGCGCGCCGACCTCCCGCGGCCGATGGTCCTCGGCGTCAGCTACGGCGCGTTCCTCTCGCTGCTGGCTGCCAGCGCCGCACCGAAGCTGTGGTCGGCGTGCGTCGCGCTGGCGCCCCTGCTGTCCGGGGCACGCCTGCACTCCGCGAGCGCGCCCTGGGTCGGGCACCGCGCGATGCGGTTGGGAGCACTGTCCGGAATAGACGATCAGCTCGGTGCGCGCGACGTGTTGCGGCTGTGTCCGGAGATCTCGGTTCCGCTGCTGCTGATGCACGGCACCGATGACGACGTGATCCCCGTCGGCCAGTCCAGGGAGCTGCGCGACCGCTTGCTGGAGACCGGCCGCGCCGATCTGACTTACAAGGAGGTCCCCGGGAACCACCACGAGGTGGTGACCGGTGTGTCCGCGGTGGTGCGCAACACCGTGGCCCGCTTCTGCCGCACGTGGGGGCGCCCATGACGTGCAGGCGGATCGGGTGCGTTCCGGCTCGGGGCCCGCCCCCAGGCCGGTGGTGGTGACCGACCACCAAACGCGGTTCCGGCTAGAAATCCCAGGAGGTAAGTCATGTACGAAGAATTCGAGCTCGACGTGACCGCTCTGCAGCAGCTTCCGGAAACCGAGCCGGTCGACCAGGACGGCGTGCAGTTCGGCGGAGGCGGCGGCGACCAGTGCCTACTGCTGAGCAACTGCCTCGCCCTCACCCTCGTCAACGAGGACTGATCCAAGACATCCGCTGCTGGGCGGAAGTGGTCGCGCGCGCGGCCACTTCCGCCCGCTCGTTCGTACCAGGGAGGAGTCGGATGTCAGACGTCGCCATGGCGCCGCCGCGACGGCGCGGCTTCGCGCGCTTCCTGCCGCTTGAGCGCGCCGAGGGCGAGAACGCCGCTGCCGGGCGCGCGCTGCTCGCCGAGTGCCTCCGCGAGTGTCCGCTGTGGAGTTCGGTGCTGGTTCCCGCGGTCATCGCCAGGACCGCCGCCGCGCTGCTGCTGCCCGCCGCCGTCGCTGAGGGCATCGACGCCGCGGTGAGCGGGGCGGGTGTGGCGACCGCGGTCGTCCACGTCGGTGTCGTCCTGACCGTGCTCAGCGCCGCCGAGGCCGCGATGGAACTGGCGAACGCCTACTACAAGGCCGCGGTCACCGCCGACCTGCGCAACCGCTTCATCCGCCACGTCCTGGCGCTCGGTGTCGCGGGCCGCCGCCGCTTCGCCTCCGGCGACCTGCTCTCCCGCCTGACCACCGACACCGCCAAGCCCGCCGGTTTCCTGCTCGTGCTGCTCAACATCGCGGTAGGACTGCTCACCCTGGCCGGTTGCGCGGTGGCGCTGTGGATCATCGACTGGACGCTCGCGCTGACGCTGCTGGTGGGAATCCCGGTCGCCTTCGGAATGGTCCGGTTGTTCGTGTCGCGGACGGCCAAGCACTTCCTGCGCTACCAGCAGATCCAGGCCGACATCGTCGCGCGGTTCCTCGACGCCCTGCGCGGCGCCCGCACGATCCGCGCCAACGGCAACCCGCAGCGCGACGCGGCGCGCGTGCTGCGCCCGCTGGGCGAGCTCAACATCACCGGACGCGCGGTGTGGAAAGCCCAGGGGCAGATCGGTTGGCAACTGCTGCTGCTCATCTCGCTGCTGCAGATCGCGGTGCTGTGCGTCGGCGGATTCGCCCTGACGGCGGAGCGGATCACGGCGGGCGAGTTCGTCGCATCGGCGGGCTACGTGCTGCTGGCGGTCCACGGCTTCGAAGCCGTGGAGAGCATCGTGATGGTGCTGAAGTCCCATATCGGTGCGACGCGGGTGGCCACCGTGCTCTCCACCCCCGCCCGGGAGCCGGGTTCGCCGGTGGTGCCCGACATCGGGGCCGGTCGGCTCGACCTGCGCGGGGTCACGGTGCGCGATGGCGACCGGGTCGTGCTCGACAACGTCTACCTGCGGATTCCGGCAGGCAGCAACGTCGCCGCGGTCGGCAGGTCCGGATCCGGCAAGTCGGTGCTGGCCGCGGTCGCCGGACGGCTGGTGCACCCCAGTGGCGGCAGCGTGACCTTCGACGGCGTCGCCTTCGCCGAGCTCTCGGAGTCGGCGCTGCGGGCGTCGGTGGCCTACGCCTTCGAGAAACCCGCGCTGCTGGGCCGCACCATCCACGACGCCATCGCCTACGGGCGCCCCGGAGCCTCCCGCGCCGAGGTCGAGCGGGCCGCGCGGATCGCGCGGGCCGACCACTTCGTGCGCAAGCTCCCCGCCGGCTACGACACCCCCGTGCGGGAGGCGCGGTTCTCCGGCGGAGAGGTCCAGCGCCTCGGCCTGGCTCGGGCGGTGCTGGTCGACGCGCGGCTGGTGATCCTCGACGACGCCACCAGCTCGCTCGACGCGGCCACCGAGGTCCAGGTCGCGCACGCCTTCGACCGCGTGCTGGCCGGGCGCACGTGCCTGCTGGTCGCGCACCGCGCGTCCACGGCCGCGCGCGCCGACCTGGTGGCATGGCTGGACGAAGGGCGCGTCAGGGGCTTCGCCCCGCACGCGCAGTTGTGGTCCGACCCCGCCTACCGGGAGGTGTTCGGTGGCTGAACCGAGCAGTGTCCAGGCCGGGTACGAGCTGTTGCGCAAGCGGCTGCGCGCCAACCGGTACGCGATGAGGAAGCTGATCACCTGGTCGGCGCTGGAAGCCGCGCCTCCGCTGGTCTCCGGCCTGCTGGTGGCGGCGGCCATCGACCGCGGGTTCCTCGCGGGCCGTCCGGACCTGGGCCTGGTGTGGCTGTCGGCCCTCGCCGCGGTGCACTGCCTGGCGGCGGTGGCGACCCGGCGGGTGTACCCGTGGCTGGCCGAGATCGTCGAACCGCTGCGGGACTACCTGGTCACCGCCCTGGTCACGGCGACCGTGCGCCGCGCGGTGGCCCAGCTCGAACCGCTGGACGGCGCGAGCGTGGCGCAGGCGACCGACCAGGTCGACAGCGTGCGCAACCTGGCGGCGTCGGTCCTGCGCAACGCCCGCCAGTTCCTCACCGCACTGGTCGCCGTGGCCGGGCTGGCGTTGCTGTCCCCGCTGATCGCAGCCGTCGTCGCGCCGATGGTGGCGCTCGCCGTGCTGGGGTTCCTGCGGGTGTTGCGGACGCTGGTCGCCAGGCAGCGCGAGGTCGTGCTCACCGGTGAGCTGGTCACCCGCGAGGCCGAACCGGTCATCGACGCGATCCGCGACGTCGTCGCATGCGGCGCGCAGGGCCGGGCCGCCACGTCGGTGGCCGCCGCGGTCCACCAGAACGCGCGGGCGGCCCGTGCGTATGCGCTGACCCGGGTCGCCCGGGTGCTGGTCCTGGCGGTCGGCGTGCACCTGCCGCTGTTGACGCTCCTGCTGCTGTCGCCGTGGCTGGTCGCACGCGGTTCGGCCACCGCGGGCGTCGTCGCAGGCGCGGTCGTGTACCTGGCGCACCAGCTCGACCCGGCCATGCGGTTCCTGGTGAACGCGGGCAGCACGTGGCTGGTGGCGCTGGGCGTCGCGCTGGGGCGGCTGGCCGAGGTCACCCGGCGCGACCCCGTCCACCCGGAGACCGGCGGGGCGCTGCCGGTCCTGGCTCGCGACATCCGCGTCGAGGGCCTGCGGTTCGCCTACTCGCCCCACGCCGCCCCGGTCGTCGACGGCGTGGACTTCACCATCGCGCACGGCACTCACCTGGCGGTGGTAGGACCCAGCGGTGTCGGCAAGTCCACCCTGGCCGACCTGATCACCGGCATCACGCGCCCGCAGGGCGGCCGGGTGCTGCTGGGCGGTGTCGACATCGCCGAGGTGGCCGACGTGGTCCTGCGGCGCGAGATCGCACTCATCCCGCAGGAGGCCTACGTCTTCGCCGGCACGGTCCGGGACAACCTGACCGTGCTCAACCCGGACGCGACGCGGGAGGAAATGGAGCTTGCAGCGCACGCGGTCGGGGCCACCGCGCTGATCGACCGGCTCGGCGGCTGGGACGCCGAGATCAGACCGGGCGCCGACGCGCTGTCGGCAGGCGAGCGCCAGCTCATCGCGCTGACGCGGGTGTGGTTGTCGCCGGCACGCGTCGTCGTACTCGACGAGGCGACCTGCCACCTGGACCCCGAGGCCGAGGCGAGGGCCGAGGCCGCCTTCCAGCGCCGCGGCGGGACGCTGATCGTGCTCGCGCACCGCATCAGCTCGGCGATGAGGGCGCAGCGGATCATGGTGATGGACGGCGAGACCGCCGTCGTCGGCACGCACGAGGAGCTCCTGGAAACAAGCACGCTCTACGCGGACCTGGTCGGGTACTGGCGCGGCGCGACCGTACCGGCTCCCCGCAACGAATCGTCCACACCGGACGGAACAGCGGCAGGCGCGGTACGTCCCTGAGGATTTGTTCTCGGCCGTTGAATCCGCGCAGGCACTTGGCCCATGACCACAATTGCTGCGGGCCTGAGTTCCTGTCCTTGATCTTAGCCCACCCCAACCGGCACCGCCGCGGGTTCTCAGGCGTCCTCTGGCGAGGACAGCGTTTCGCGGCGTATAGGTAGGCATACGTGAGAAAAAGATCCTGGAGCCGGAGGACGCCTGAGGTTTCCGCCACCAGCACCGCCACGCAAAGTGAACTCAGGGAAGCCTTCGAGATTCCTACGCTCGGAGGTTGGGCTGATCTATCACCCACAGAGCTCCCGTCGGGCTGGCGCCTGGCGACCTCCGCGGTCGTCACTCCGCGCGCCAGCTTGGTCGCGGTGAGGGCGATTTCCCCGTTGCGCAGCACGGGAAGCGGCTCGCCCGGCGTGAACACCGGCCGGTCGACGAGGAGCTGTTCGTAGACCTCCCTGATCTGTTCGCTGCCCCGCACCACCTGGCCCGGCCGGAACGCCAGCACCGCGTCCGGCTCGTAGAGCTCCACGAGGCCTTCCACGTCACCGGCGTTGGCGCGTTCCACGAACAGCCGCGCGAGGTCTTCGGGGCGGGCGGCGCGTTCCCGCTCGATCATGCCGATCGCCCCCGCGTGCCTGTGCCGGGCGAGGGCGGCGTTCGGCGGAGGGCCGGACCTGCCTGGCCGGGCCCTCCGCCGAACGATTCCGGTGAACGCGGTCGCATCAGCTCGCACGTTCGCTGGTCCGGGGGGCTACGCCCGCGCCCGGTGGAAGATCAGCCGGTAGATGATGAGCAGGATCAGCGATCCGACGACCGCCCACACGAAGCTCATCACGTTGAAGCCCGACACACCTCCGCCGCTCACGGCCGATCCCAGCCAGCCGCCGAGCAGTCCGCCGAGCACACCGATGATGATCGTCACGATGATCCCGCCCGGATCCTTTCCCGGCATGATGAACTTGGCGATCGCGCCGGCGATCAGCCCGAAAACAATCCAACTCAGGATGCCCACCGGATTGCTCCCTTCGGCCTCGAAATCCCTCTTGGCCCATGGGTGCCCTCCGACGGGCGCAATCACACATTCCCCTCACGACGCCGTCCCCCGCGAACCCGATCCGGCGCCCGAGCCGGGCTCCCGGCGTAACCGAACCAGTAGCGTGACCAGCGGCGATGCCGGAGTGCACCGCTCGGGCCGCTGCCACGGCGGGGCGGAGATCACACTCGCGGCGGCGTTGGGAACACCCGGTCGACCACCGCGCGGCGCCGGTCCGCGGTCACGGCTTGCGCGGCTTGGCGGTCACCAGCGCGGCGTCCAGCGGCAGCGGGCGTACCGGTCCGAGTTCGAAGCCGGCCTTCTCCAGCAGCACCCGGTACTCCTGCTCGCCGCGCTCGCGGCCGTTGCCCATCACCGCCAGCATGTGCAGGTTGTAGCCCAGCGCCAGGGACGGTTCGGTCCCCTCCGGGAGCACGCGCTCGACGATCAGCAGCGTGGCGTCCTCGCCCATCGCCTCCCGGCAGCTCGCCAGGATGCGCACGCACGCCTCGTCGTCGAAGCCGTGCAGGATCCGCGAGAGCAGGTAGACGTCGCCGCCCCGCGGGACCGAGTCGAAGAAGTCGCCCGCAACCAGCTCCACCCGCTCGTCGGCTGCGACACCGCCCGCCCGGCGGACCTCCTCGATGACGTGCGGCGCGTCGTAGAGCACGCCGCGCAGCGTGGGGTGGGCGCGCAGGACCTCGGCCAGCAGTTGGCCGTGCCCGCCCGCGACGTCGACGACCTTGCGCGCCGCGGAGAAGTCGAACGCACCGGGCACGTCGGAGAAGAACGCCGTGCCCGCGACCATGGCCCGGTCGTAGGACAGCGAGGTCCGCGGGTTGCCGCTGAGGTAGGCGAACAGCTCGTCGCCGAAGACGTGGCCGAACGCCGACTTCCCGGTCGTCACCGAGTGGTGCAGGTCGCCCCACGCGCGGTAGAACTCCTCGCCGTAGAGCAGCGCGACGTTGCGCAGCGGCTTGTCCGCGTCCGAGCGCAGCAACTCGCCGGTCTCGGTCAGCGCATAGCCCTGCTGGTCGTCGCCCACCAGCACACCGGCGCCGACCAGGAAGCGCAGCAGGCGGCCCAGGGCGTCGGCGTCCACGTCGAGCTCGGTGGCCAGGGCCGCGCTCGTGGACCGGGTGCCCGCCAGCCGGTCGGCGATGCCGAGCCGGGCGGCGACGTAGACCGCCTGGGTGTTCCAGTAGCCGGTCATCAGCTCCATCAGCCGGCGTGCCGGGTCGACGGTGTTGGGCATGGCATGTCTCCTTGTCGAGGTGTTGGTTCCCCGGACGCGGGGCCCATCCGGATCCCGTGAGTCCGTTGGGTTGCTATGACGACCCGAAAGGCTCACGGGTCGGTTCGGGAGTTCAGAGCGCGAGCGGCTCGGCGAGGGCGGACAGCCACTCGCTCCATTCACCGGCTCGCGAAGGAGGTCCAGGCTCGACCGCGGTACCGACCCACGAGACGACCGGCCTGATGCCGTGCAGCGCGTTGACGAACCACGCTTCGCGCCCGGCGAGCCCGGACAGGTCGCACTCGCGGTACTCGATCGGCACGCCCAGGTCGGCGGCGCGGTCGACGACGAGTCCCGCGGTGACGCTGTCGAGCACGGGAAGCGACGGCGACGGCAGGCAGAGCACGTCGTCCTCCCACCACAGCAGCGCCGAGGTCGCGCCCTCCACCACGGTTCCCGCGGCGGTGGTCAGCAGCGCCTCGTCGGCACCCGCGTCGACGGCGCGAGCGCGTGCACGGCCCAGCCACGGCAGGTCCGGACCCTTCGTGCGCGGCGCGCGTCGCTCGTCGGGACCGTCCAGCGGCCATACCCGGATCCGCGTGCCGAGCGGCGGTGCGGGACGGACGCGCAGCCGAAGGCTCGGCTCCGGTCCCGCGGTGACCAGCTCAACCCGGGGGAACCAGTCGCCCTGGCGCGGTAGCGCCGCCACGACGGCGTGCCAGAACTCGCCGAACTCCTCCGGCCCCACGTGCTCGGCGAACGCCGTGCCGAAGCGCGCGCGGTGCCGGTCCAGCGCCCGCACCCGGCCGCTGGTCACCAGCCAGGAGTCAGCGGCCCGCATCGGAGCGTCCTCGACGGGCCCGGCGAGCAGTCCTTCCCGCCGGTCCCACACGTAGGACTCGGCGGCGGGTTTCGGAACCGAGCAGCCCACGTCAGTACCTTCCCGCATGCGGTCTGGGCGTCTTCGGCCCGTAGGTCGCCTGCTCCAGCCATTCGCCGAACGCCGGGACCACCGGTGAGAGCGCGGCGGCGGCGCGCTGGCGCAGCCGGGTGATGCGGCGCCTCGGCCGCAGGTGGGCCAGTGCCGTGCCCGCGGCGTCGCGGTTCGCCTCCGCCGCGGCGCGGCGCGTGGCGTCGAACCGCTCGACCGCCGCCCCGGCCTGCCGCGGGTCGGCCGCCGACAGCGCGAGCGCGATGGCGTTCGCCGCGGCGTCGGCGTCGGCGATGCCGCTGTTCATCCCGCGCGCGCCCAGCGGCGGGAACAGGTGCGCGGCCTCCCCCGCCAGCAGCACCCGGCGCGAGTCGTCGGCGAACGACTCGGCGACGACCTGCAGGAACCGGTAGTTCGCCACGCAGGTGACCGAGTCGACGTACTTGCGCGGCACCACCCGCGGCAGCCAGTCGCGCACCGCCTCCTCGGTGGCGAACTCCTCCGGACGGTCGCCGTCGGCGGACTGCACG
Source organism: Saccharopolyspora erythraea NRRL 2338 (assembly GCF_000062885.1). Lineage (NCBI taxonomy): Bacteria > Bacillati > Actinomycetota > Actinomycetes > Pseudonocardiales > Pseudonocardiaceae > Saccharopolyspora > Saccharopolyspora erythraea. The sequence goes on from NC_009142.1 coordinate 4,435,127, forward strand.
TCGATCTGGAACCCGCCCGCGAAGGGCACGCGCATCACGTGCCGCCAGCCCAGGCCCGGGTGCTCGTAGTGGAAGGTCCGCTCCAGCGGCATCGGGTCGTCGGGGTCCTCGGCGATGTCGACGGTGGTGTGGAAACCCTCCGAGCGGGGGCCGTTCATCGCGATGCCCAGCGACCGCCGGACCGTGGACCGGCTGCCGTCGGCGGCCACGACGTAGCAGGCGCGGTGGGTCGCACCGTCCTCAGTGGTCAGCAGCACCTCGTCCGGTCCCGCCTCGACCGCGGTGACCCGCGCACCCCAGACGAAGTCCGCGCCCGCGACCTTCGCCGCCTCCAGCAGGAAGCGCTCGGTGTCGAGCTGGCGCAGGCTGGTGAACGGCGGGATGCGGCCCGGCGGCAGCTCCGGGTAGGTCCTGGCGTAGACCTCCCGGCCGCCGAGCAGGGTCCGCTTGGTCCGCCACATGACACCGAAGCCGGCGATCGCCGGAGCCAGGCCGGGACTGGCGCGGTCGAGCAGCGCCAGGGACTCGCGGTGGACGAACAGGGCGCGGCTGCCCGGCCGGACCCGGTTGGCGGGGTCGGCCTCGAGGACGGTGACCTCCAGTCCGCAGGACCGCAGCGCGAGCGCCGCCGACAGCCCGACCGGGCCCGCCCCGACGACGATGACGTCTTTCCGGGAGTTGGTGTTCCGCGCGCTCACGGCGTCTGCGCTCCTTCGCGTTCGGCTTGTCCCCGACCACGGCCCGCCAGTCCTCCGGCTACCGCGACCAGCACCGCTCCGGCTACCTGGACGGCGCCGAGGACCACCAGCACCGCGGTGAAGCCGGCGTCCCTGATCACGGCGACCAGTTGCGGTCCGACGCTGGCGCCCACCAGCAGGGCGAAGGTGTAGAGCGCCACGGCCGCGCCACGCGCGGGTGCGCCCAGTTCGCTCACCAGCTGCGTCAGCCCTGGTGAGACCACCATGATGGCGGTGACGAACACCAGCATCAACACGCCCACGACCAGCACCGAGTCCCCGGCGGCGGTCAGCGCGAGGGTCGCGGCCGCTCCCGCGGCCAGTGCCAGGCCCGCCCGGTGGGTGGCGCGGTAGCGGTTGAGCAGCGGCGCCGCCAGCGGGATCGCCACCATCGCCGGGAACGCGCTGAGCCGCAGCGCGAGCATCGCGCCGTCGCTGCGCACCAGCACGGGCGGGCCGAGCAGCTGGAGCGCTACGTAGAGGCCGGCGAAGCTGCTGAGCACCGACAGCGCCGCCAGGCACACCAGCGCCAGTTGCGGGCGCACGACCAGCCGGGCCATGACCCGGAACGGGGTGAGCAGCGAGCCGCCCGGCTGGGGTGCGTCGGGGAGCATCACGATCCGCAGCAGCACGACCACCACCGCGATCGCCGCCGCGCTGACCGCGAAGAAGCCCTGCCACCCGCTCACCTCCAGCAAGGCCTGCGCGCTGACCTGGCCGGTGATCGCCGCCGCGGTGAACGAGGTGACCAGGCACGACAGCGCGACCGGGCGGTGGCGCGGGGCCAGCCGCTCGGTCAGGTAGGCCAGCGCGGCGGGCGAGAACCCGGCGGCGCAAAGCCCCTGCACCACTCGCAGCGTTCCGCCCGCGGCGAGCGAGGGCGCGAACGCGATCGCCAGGGTCGTCACCGCCATCGCGGTCAGCCCGGTGACGACCACGCGGCGCCTGCCGAAGCGGTCCGACAGCGGGCCGGTGAGCAGGAAGCCGACGGCGTAGGCGATGCCGAACAGGCTGGAGGTCGCGGTCATCTCGGCGTGGGTGCCGCCCCAGTCCCGCGCCATCGCGGGCAGCAGCGGAATCACCGCGTAGAGCTGGCCGACGACCAGCAGGCCGGTGACCGTCATCAGGGTGATCGTGGTGCCCGCCGGGGCCCACCGGACCGGCTCGCCGCCGGTTCGCGCGGGCGCGGTGGCGCGGTTCTGGTTCTGCCGGGGGCCGGTCTCTCCCTGCTGGGGCATGGGAGTTCCTGTCGTGCCGGTCATGAGCCGGCGATCCGGTCGCGGGAGACGCCGACGTAGTTCTCGGCGAACTCGGTGGCGGCGGCGCGGGAGGAGACCAGGTTCTCCAGCCGCGACCGGCGCAGCCTCTCGGTGAACCCGGTGCTGTCGGCCGGGCGGTGCAGCAGCCACGTCATCGCCGCGGAGAACTCCTGCGCGCGCCAGACGGCGGGCAGGCAGGTCGCGGAGTACTCGTCGAGCGGCCCGCGGTCGCCCGACGAGTACCAGCGCGCGAAAGCCTGGGCGAGCGTCCGCACGTCTCCCACGGCCAGGTTGAGCCCCTTGGCCGCGGTCGGCGGTACGATGTGCGCGGCGTCCCCGGCCAGGAAGAGCCGCCCGTACTGCATGGGTTCGGCGACGAAGCCGCGCATCCTGGTCACCGACGTCTCCAGGATCGGCCCGGGGCGCAGCACCTCGGAGGCGTCCGGCCCCAGCCTGGTCGCCAGCTCCTTCCAGATCAGCTCCGGCGGCCAGGTCGAGCCGTCGTCGTCCGGGGCGACCTGCAGGTACAGGCGGCTGAGCGACTCCGTGCGCATGCTGTAGAGCGCGAACCCGCGCTCGTGAGCCGAGTAGACCAGTTCCGATGCCACCGGCGGCATCCGGGCAAGCACGCCGAGCCAGGCGAACGGGTACTCGTGCTCGTACACCGACAGCGCGCTCGCCGGCACCGACCGCCTGGAGACGCCGTGGAAGCCGTCGCAGCCGGCGACGAAGTCGCAGGTGATCTCGGTCGGTTCGCCGTCGATCGTGCAACGCACCACCGGCGCGTCACCGGTGAGGCCGTGGAGCTTGACGTCTTCGACCCCGAAGTGCAGCGTGGCCGCCGCCTCGGTCCGGGCGCGGATGAGGTCCTTGACCAGTTCCTGCTGGCCGTACATGCACACGGTGCGCCCGGTGAGCCCGGTCAGCGAGACGCGGTGCCGCCGGTCTCCGATGCGCAGCTCGAAACCGTCGTGGACGAAGCCCTCGCGGTCCATCCGGGCGCCCACCCCGGCCTGGCGGATCAGGTCGGCCACGCCCTGTTCCAGCATCCCGGCGCGGACCCGGCTCTCGACGTGCTCCCGGCTGCGCCGTTCCAGCACCACCGAGTCGATCCCCTGCGTGTGCAGCAGGTGCGACAGCAGCAGACCGGACGGACCCGCCCCGACGACGGCCACCCGCGTTCGCACGGCGCGCATCAGTTCCTCCCCAGTTCCCGCACGTTGGTCCCGACCCGTTCGTTCCCGCGCGAAAAGCCCCACGTCGACCGATCGGAATTCCACGCGGCCCTGGTGCGCGCGATCTCGGGTCCGGGCACGCACCGGCCCACCCGGAAAATGTGTTCACAGTGGACGGAGCCGCGGTATTCCCGGACATTACTACAGCCGCCGAGCAAGTGGCAATGCCCACCGCATTCAGTGCAGAACCCATTGCCGCCCCCGCCATCCGGTAAAACCGTGAACCGTTCCGACCTGACAAACATTTCCCTTTCTCCGTGATGCCGATCACCACGACCCGACCTGCGCCGTTCCCCGCCGCTGAAGACGGCCCGGTTCGACATCCACAACTGGCCATATTCCTTCGCCCACGTCGACGGAGCCGAGATTTCCGCGAAGACGATCTGACAGATATGACCGAACAACGGCCGACGAGAGCCGGCACGTTGGTAAGGTTCCGTCGACGGTTTCGGGGGAACCACGTCAAATCGCGACCACCTCGGCTGATCGGCGGTCGCGATCCGGTCATCGGCGAGCCGCGGAATCCGCTCCGCGGACGCCGCCTGCTGCGACCGGGTCGATTCCACGGGTGACAGCGGCGATTCCGCACGTCCGCCGCGACCCACCGCGGGCGGGCGGCCACCCGCCGAAGCACCAACACGACGGTCGGCCGAGAAGGGGCAGGACGGGCTCGATGCGGACACTGATCATCGACAACTACGACTCCTACACCTACAACCTCTTCCAGCTGATCGCCGAGGTCAACGGGCAGGAGCCGGTCGTCATCACCAACGACGCGACGGCGGCCGAGGAGGTCGACCTCGCCGAGTACGACAACATCGTCATCTCGCCGGGACCGGGCAGGCCCGACCGCAGCGGTGACTTCGGCATCTCCGGTGCGATCACCGCCCGAGCCGGCATCCCGGTGCTGGGTGTCTGCCTGGGCCACCAGGGCATCGCGGCGGTACACGGCGCGCCCGTGGTGCCCGCTCCCGCGCCGCGGCACGGCCACCTGACCCGCGTGACCCACGACGACCGCGACCTGTTCGCCGGCATACCCCAGCGGTTCGTCGCGGTGCGCTACCACTCCCTCTGCGTCCCCGAGGAGCTGCCCGCCGAACTGGAGGCCACCGCGTGGGCCGAGGACGGCGTGCTGATGGGCATCCGCCACCGGCACCGCCCGCTGTGGGGAGTGCAGTTCCACCCGGAGTCGATCGAGACGCAGTTCGGTCGGCGGCTGATGGCCAACTTCAGGCGGCTCACCGAGGAGCGCACCGCCGTTCTCGGGCCCCGCCCAGCGGCGACCGACGCACCGGCCGCGCACCGGCCGAGAAGGGCGGCGGCCGCCGTCACGCACTACAACCTGCACGTCGAGACCATCGACGCCGCGGTGGACACCGAGGCCGCCTACACGCGGCTGTTCTCCGCCTCGGATCGGGGATTCTGGCTCGACAGCGCCCACGTCGAGCCGGGGCTGTCGAGGTTCTCCTTCCTCGGTGACGACTCCGGCCCGTTCGCCGAGGTCGCGACCTACCGCGTCGGCGAGGACGCGGTGGCCGTCGACGCTCAGGGCGGCGCGACGACCCGGTTCGCAGGCACCATCTTCGACTACATCGAGGACCAGGTCGCCAGGCGCGTGGTCACCGGTCCGGACCTGCCGTTCGAGTTCAGCGGCGGCTACGTCGGCTACTTCGGCTACGAGCTCAAGGCCGACTGCGGCTCGGCGAACCGGCACCGCTCCGCCACCCCCGACGCGTGCTGGCTGTTCGCCGACCGCTTCGTCGCGGTGGACCACGAAGCCGCCCGCACCTACGTCGTGGCGCTCAGCGCGGACCGGCCCGGCAGCCCCGCCGAGGCCCAGCGCTGGATCAACGCCACCACCGCCGCCCTGCGCGAGCTGCCGTCCACCACGGCGGCGCCGCGGCGGCCCGGCCGCCCGGCTCCCGCGGCGGTGGACGTCGCGGCGGTGGAGAAGCGCCTGGTGCGCGACCGCGAGCAGTACATCGCCGACGTCGAGTCCTGCCGTCGGGAACTGCACGCCGGTGAGAGCTACGAGATCTGCGTGACCAACGCGGTGCGCATCCCCGCCGAGCAGACCGGCTACGACTTCTACCGCGAACTGCGGCGGCGCAACCCGGCGCCGTACGCGGCATACCTGCGGCTCGACGAGGTCGAGGTGGCCTGCTCCTCCCCCGAGCGCTTCCTGCGGGTGGACCACCACCGCGTCGCCGAGACCAAGCCGATCAAGGGCACCGCGCCGCGGGGCGGAACCGAGTCGGAGGATGCCGAGCTCCGCGAGAACCTGGTCAGCAGTCCCAAGACGCGCGCCGAGAACCTGATGATCGTGGACCTGCTGCGCAACGACCTCGGCCGGGTCTGCGAGGTCGGCAGCGTCCACGTGCCGGTGCTCATGGCCGCCGAGAGCTACGCGACCGTGCACCAGCTGGTGTCCACCATCCGCGGCACGCTGCGCCGGGACCTCGGCGTCGTCGACTGCGTCCGCGCCTGCTTCCCCGGCGGGTCGATGACCGGTGCGCCCAAGCTGCGCACGATGGAGATCATCGACTCGCTGGAGACCGAGGCGCGCGGCGTCTACTCGGGGGCGATCGGGTTCATCGGCTGCGGCGGCACCGCCGACCTCAACATCGCGATCCGCACCGCCGTTCTGTCCGCCGGCGAGTGGCACGTCGGCGCCGGCGGCGCGATCGTCCTGGACTCCGACCCCGTCGAGGAGTACGAGGAGATGCTGCTGAAGGCGTGCGCGCCGCTGCGGGCGCACAGCGCGCTGTTCGCGGTGGCCGAGCCGGCCGCACCCGGCGCGGACAAGGCGGAGGTGGCCTCGTGAACTTCGCGGGCGACCTCGCCGCCCTGGCCACCAGCCGGGGCTGGAACAGCAGACCGGCGTTCCACACGCCCGGCGGCTCCTACGCCCACGGGCAGGTGCACGACCTGGCCGCCCGCGCGGCCGGAGTCCTGCTGCGCCGCGGTGCCACCCCGCGCAGCCGCGTGCTGGTCGTGCTCAGCGATGACATCGGCTGGGTCGTCACGTTCCTTGCCGCCGCCCGCATCGGCGCGACCCCGGTCATCACCAACCCTGCGCTGACCCCGGAGGACCACGTGCTCATCGCGGGCGACTGCGATGCCGCGCTCGTGGTGACCACCGGTGAACTCGCCGGGCGCTTCGCGGCAGGCAACGTCGTCGACGTCGGCGAGCTGCTGAGCGAGGCGGTCGCGGCCGAGCCCATGCCGCCGGTGACGACCGACGCGCCGCTCTACGTCTACTACACCTCCGGCACCACCGGTGCTCCCAAGGGAGTCGCGTACCGGCAGGGCAGTCCGGCGGTCTACCACCGCCACATCGGCGTCGAGGCGTTCCGGATCGGACCGGACGACGTGACGCTGTCGGTCTCCAAGCTCTACTTCGGCTACGGGTTCTGCAACACCTTCGTCTTCCCGCTGCACTCGGGGTCCTCGGCGGTGCTGGTCGGCGACCGTCCGACACCGGCGATGACCGAGGAGCTGGTCCGCCGGCACGGCGTGACGATGCTGTACTCGGTGCCGTCCGGCTACGGGCGGCTGGTGGCCGAGGCCGACGGCCGGGCCTTCACCACGGTGCGGATGGCGGTCTCCGGCGGTGAGCAGTTCCCCGCCGAGAAGGCCTCCCAGACCGCCGAGTTCCTGTCCGCGCCGCTGTTCAACCAGCTCGGACTCACCGAGGTCGGCTGCGCGGCCACCGCCAACGGCTTCGGGTTCAACCGGCTGGGAACCGTCGGCCGCCCGGTGTCGGCGTTCGAGCTCCAGGTGCGCGACGCCGACGGCGCGGTGCTGGGCGACCAGCAGCAGGGCGAGCTGTGGATCCGGCCGGTGCGCATGACCGAGTACCTCAACCAGCCGGAGCTGACCGGCAGGACGCTGGTCGATGGCTGGTTCCGCAGCGGCGACCGGGTCTCGCGCGAGCCCGACGGCAGCTACCTGCACCACGGGCGGATGGACGACCTGGAGATGGTCGGCGGGATCAAGGTGTCGCCGCTGGAGGTCGAGGCCGTGCTCGGCGCCCACCCCGGCGTCGAGGAGATCGGCGTCGCGGCGGTGCCCGACGAGGTCGGCGCCACGAAGCTGCGCGCCTTCGTCGTGCCCGCCGATCCCGCCCAGGACCCGGCGGTGCTGGAACGCGAGCTGATCGAGCTCGCCCGCCGCAGGCTCGCGCCGTTCAAGGTGCCGCGCAGCGTCCGCACCGTCGAGTCGCTGCCGCGCACCCACAGCGGCAAGCTCCGGCGCTTCGAACTCCGCGGGCACGGCACCGCACCGCTCGACGCGGCCGCGCACCGCGCATAGCCGGCCCACTCCCACCGAAAGGAACCCGTCATGCTTCGACGCCTCCTCGCCGGCCGGGGCTTCTACATCGGCCTGATGTTCCACGAGGCCGCCGAGCGCAACGGCCGCACCGACATCGTGCTCGACCAGCCGCTTCAGCTCGCGCCGGAGGACGGGACGAGCTTCACCGTCGCGCGGCTCGCCGAGCTGATCGGCACGCTCGGCGCCCGGCTGCGCGCCGCCGGGGTCCGCCCGGGCGACCGCGTAGCCCTGCACAAGACCGAGAACTTCGACATCGTGCTGCTGGCGTGCGCGATCTCGCGGATCGGGGCGGTGCCCGCGCTGCTCTCCCCCACCCTGGACGGGGCCACCGCCACCGAGCTGCTGCGCCGCCTGGACCGGCCGTGGCTGGTCACCGACGGGGACCGGTTCGACGCCGCGCTGGCCGGCGCGCCGCTGGCCGAGGTCACCCGCGCGGTCCTGCTCTCCTGCGGCGGAACCCGGCCCGGGACCACGCCGCTGCCCGTGCAGGACGAGCCGCGCGAGGCCGAACCGGTGCTGCTGCACCCCCGCCAGCCGACGCTGATCACCCACAGCTCGGGCACGACCGGCGTGCCGAAGCTGGTCGTGCACAGCGCCGAGGCGCTGTGGCACCGGCTGCTGCCGCAGAAGCTGTGGTCGTGGCCGATGCGCGGGCGCAAGGCGGCCTTCTGCGTCTCGTTCGTGCACTCGCGCTTCTACCACGCGCTGGGCGTCTTCCTGCACTACGGCAGCCCGATGGTCATCGCCGTCGACCCGGCGCCGGACAAGATCGGCCCGCTGTTCGCCCGCACCCGGCCCCAGGTGGTGGAGACCCACCCCAACACCTACGTGGAGTGGGAGCAGCTCGCCGACGCGCAGGATCGCCCGCTCGGTGCCGTGCGCTTCTACACCGGGACCTTCGACGCGATGCACCCCCGGACCATCCAGCGGCTCCTCTCCGCCTCGCGGCAGCGCAACCCGCTGTTCCTGGCCTTCTACGGGCAGTCCGAGACCGGTCCGGTGGCCGGCCGCTGGTACACCCGCCGCAGCGCCGGGAGCGCCGACGGCCGCTGCGTCGGCAGGTCGCTGCCCGGGTTCACCCGGGTCCGCATCACCAGTCCCGCCGGCGGCAGGGCCGCGACCGGCGCCACCGGCCACATCGAGGTGCGCAGCCGCAGCCGCGCGGTCACCTACCTCGGCGAGGACGCGCGCTGGCAGAGCCAGCTCTCCGGCGGCTGGTGGCGGATGGGCGACATGGGCTACAAGGACCGGCTCGGCTTCCTGCACCTGCTCGACCGGGAGGCCGACCGGATCGCCACCGTGGACAGCAACCTCGAGGCCGAGGACGTCCTCATGGGGCGGCTGCCCGAGCTCCGGGAGGTGGTCATCGTGGAAGGACCGGGCGGCGAGGCGGTGCCCGTGGTCTGCACCCGCGACGAGCGCCCGCTCGACATGGACCGGTGGCGGGGCGCGGTCGCGGACCTGGCTCCGATGTGCGATCCGGTCGCATTCCGGTTCGAGGAACTGCCGCGGACCGGGACCTGGAAAATCCGCAGGCACCAGCTCTCGGAAATGCTTCGCGTGGTAAGGTGATCAAGAAGTCGGAATGCTTCTCGCATTCGACTTCGGGGCAAATCGCCCGTTCTTCCAACGAATCGGGCGAGCCCGCAGTTCCGAGCTTCACCCTGCCGCGGGATCCGTCCGGTGGCAGGCGCACCATCGCGGAAGTTCGAGCGTCTGGGGACTTCGAGCACCACGGCGGTTCGGCAACGGCAATTCGCCAACCGCCGCACGTTCACGGCACCGCGAGGTGCCGTCAGCGGATTCGCGGACAGGGGCCCGAACCGCGGTCGCCGATTCCGCGCCGATGAACACCGCAACTACCGCGGCCGCGGCTCCCGCCGACGGCGGTTTCCCGGCGCGCGGCCGCACGACACCTGGTAAGGATGGTCAAGTTGCCACAAGAGGCACGCATCGAGCTCGCCAAGGCGTGGGGTGAGGGCTACCGCGCCCTCGCGGGAATGCACGCCACGGTCGTCAACTCCGGCCTGGACCACACGCTGAAGGAACTCATCTTCATCCGCGCCTCGCAGATCAACGGGTGCGCGTTCTGCCTGGACATGCACACCAAGGACGCGCGCGCGGCGGGCGAGACCGAGCAGCGGATCTTCGCGTTGAACGCCTGGCGCGACACCGACTTCTTCACCGAGCAGGAGCGCGCCGTGCTGGCGCTGACCGAGGCCATCACCCTGCTCACCGAGGGGCACGTGCCCGACGACGTCTTCGACGACGCCAGGAAGCACTTCGACGAGGAGGACCTGGCCAAGGTCATCATGGCGATCGTGCTGATCAACGCCTGGAACCGCACCGGCGTCACGCAGCGCAAGCCCGTCGGCGGCTACCAGCCCCCGAAGAACTGACGTCCGGTCCGCCCGGACGAATTCCTGCGGCGCTGCGGGCATTCGCGTGCTCGCAGCGCCCTTCTTCGGATCCAGGAGGGACGCGTGTCCACTCGACGATCTTTCTTGCGCGCCGGAATGGGAGCGGTCACCGCGACGGGTCTGCTCGGCGCAGGCGGTTTCGCGGCGGCGGTCGGGTCGCCCCGCGGGTGGCGTCGGCTCGGCGAGGAGCTGACCGGCCGGCTGGTGCTGCCGTCCGACGCCGACTACGACCTGGCGCGGCAGCTGGCCTCGGCCCAGTTCGACTCCATCCGGCCGCGGGCGATCGCCTACTGCCAGACCGCCGAGGACGTGCGGACCTGCGTGCGGTTCGCGCAGGACCACGACATCCACGCCACACCGCGCAGCGGCGGCCACAGCTTCACCGGCTGGTCCACGACCGAGGGATTGGTCATCGACGTCTCGCGGCTGAAGCAGGTCCGCGTGGAGGGCGACCGGGTGCGTCTGGGCGCCGGCGGCCAGGCCGACGACGTCGCCACCGCGCTCGCGCCGCACGGGGTGTCGCTGCCCGCCGGGCTGTGCCCGACGGTCAGCGCGGGCGGTTTCATCACCGGCGGTGGGCTCGGGTGGCAGACCCGCATGTTCGGGCCGGCCAGCGACCAGGTGGTCTCGGCCGAGGTCGTGCTGGCCGACGGCCGGATCGTGCGCTGCTCCGACCGCGAGAACGCGGACCTGTACTGGGCGCTGCGCGGCGGTGGCGGCGGCAACTTCGGCATCGTCACCGAGTTCGAGATGGCCGCGGGCACCGTCACCCGCGCGGCGACCTTCAGCCTGAGCTGGCCCTTCGACGCCGCGGCGGAGGTGATCAGCTCCTGGCAGCGCTGGATCGGCGCCGCGCCGGAGCGGCTGGCCTCCGGCATGGGCGTCCTGCTCCGCGACGCCGAGCCCGCGGCGGTGCCGAAGGTCCTGGTCTCCGGCGCCTTCTTCGGACCGCGGGCCGAACTGGAGGAGCTGGTCGGCGCGCTGGTCTCCGAGGCCGGGTCCCAACCGCTGACCAGGACGGTCGCCGAGAAGACCTACCACGAGGCGCTCATGGCGCTCTACGGCTGCGCCGGCAAGACGGTCGACCAGTGCGACCTCGTCGGCCACAACCCGGAGGCGACGCTGCCGCGGGAGAACTACGTCCGCCACCGCAGCCGGATGTTCAACCGACCCTGGCCGCGTTCCGGCGTCGACGACGCGCTGGCCGCCTTCGACGCCGACCGCAGAGCCGGGCAGTACCGCTGGCTGGGCTTGCTCTCCCTGGGCGGGAACGCCAACAAGCCCGCCGAGAACGCCACCGCCTACGTGCACCGCGACGCGGAGTTCTTCTCGGTGTACTCGCTGGGTCTCAACGCGGGCCACACCGGCGAGGAGGACCGCCGCGCCGGGGAACTGTGGGTGGACGGCGGCTTCGCCGCGTTCGACCCGCACTCCAACGGCCGCACCTACTCCAACTACCCCGACACCGAGCTGCCGGACTGGCGCACCGCGTACTACGGGCGCAACCACCCGCGGCTGGCGGCGATCAAGAAGAAGTACGACCCGCACGGCTTCTTCCGCTTCCCGCAGGCCGTCGCCTGACCCGGCACTGATCCCGGCGGCGTGCGGACGTGCCGGGGCGCCCGCGACGGTCCTGGCGCACACCTCCGTCCCGACCGGCCGGCGTCGTCGCCCCGGGAGGACGGCGCCACCGGCGTTCCTGCTGGCGGAGATCCACGGCGGCCGATAGCGTCTTGCGCAGGAGTACGCAACCCCGGGAGGACCCACCATGGCAGTTCCTCGTCGCGTGGTCATCGTCGGTGCCGGGCTCGCCGGCGCCTCCGCCGCCGGTACGTTGCGGGAGCGCGGTTTCGACGGCGAGATCCTGCTGTTCGGCCGGGAGCGGCACCGGCCCTACGAGTTGCCCGCGCTGTCCAAGGAGATCCTGCTCGGCAACGCCGACGAACCGGTCTGGGTGCACGACGAGAACGTCTACGCCGACAGGGACATCCGCCTGCACAGCGCGACGGCGGTGGAACGGGTGTCGCTGGCCGAGCACAGCGTGCTCGACTCCGGCGGCGAGGAGCACCGCTACGACCGCCTCCTGCTCGCCACCGGCTCGCATCCGCGCGCGCTGCGCGTGCCCGGGAGCGAGCTGCGCGGCCTGCACCTGCTGCGCACGCTGGACGACTCGCTCGCGCTGCGCGCGGCGTTGCGGCAGGCCGAGCGGGTGGTCGTGGTCGGTGCGGGCTGGATCGGCTGCGAGGTCGCCGCAGCGGCCCGCTCCCACGGGGCGGCGACCACCGTCATCGACCCGCTGCCGCTGCCGCTGCGGGGTGCGCTCGGGGACGAGATGGGCGAGGTGTTCCGCGCGCTGCACGCCGAGCAGGGGGTCGACTGGCGGCTCGCCACGGCGGTCGCCGGGTTCACCGGCGCCGACCACCTGAGCGGCGTCGTACTGACCGACGGCACCGAGATCCCGGCCGACATGGCGGTGGTCGGCGTGGGAGCCGCGCCCCGGCTCGGCCTCGCCGAGCAGGCCGGGCTGATCCTGACCAACGAGGTGCCAGGAGGCGGCGTCGCGGTGGACTCGACGCTGCGCACGTCGGATCCTGACGTCTTCGCCGCGGGCGACATCGCCGCGCCCGACCACCCGGTGCACGGCCGCATCCGCGTCGAGCACTGGGCCAACGCGAAGGACCAGGGCACCCACGTCGCGGGCAACCTGCTCGGCGAGGGGCAGCCGTTCCGCGGCGAGCCCTACTTCTTCACCGACCAGTACGAGCTGGGCATGGAGTACCGGGGACTCGCCGACCCCAGGCACGACGAGCTGGTGGTCCGCGGCGACCTCGGCGCACGCGAGTTCATCGCTTTCTGGCTGCGGGAGGGGCGCGTGCAGGCCGCCATGAACGTCAACTGGTGGGACGACGGCGACGCGCTGCAGGCGCTGGTCGACCACCACGCCGAGGTCGACGCGCGGCAGCTGCGCTCCGGCGACCTCGCCTCGCTCGTGCCGTAGCGTGGCGCTTCGGTCAGTGGAGTTCGCCGGGCGGAAACACCTCGCCCCCCGGGCAGTCGCGCCTGCCATGCCCAGGCAGGTCGCACCGGACCAGCTATGTCCAATGTGGAACATCCCGCAGAGGACGTGACCTCCCTCGTGCGCAACGGGTGGCCGCGGCCACTTCGTTCGGTCCCGCCGCGACTCACCCGGTTGATAAGATCACGAACGTGAGCGGCACCGCAGAGGGCAAGTTGTTCGCCACCAGCGACCTGCACGTGGGCTACTCCCAGAACCGGGAGATCGTGGAGCGCCTGGTGCCGGAGTCCGACGACGACTGGCTGATCGTCGCGGGAGACGTCGGAGAGCTCGCCGAACAGATCGAATGGGCGTTGTCGCTGCTCAGCAAGCGTTTCTCGCGGGTGCTGTGGGTGCCGGGCAACCACGAGCTGTGGACGCCGTCCCAGGACTCCGTGCAGCTGCGCGGCGACGCGCGCTACCGCCACCTGGTCGAGCTGTGCCGCGGTCTCGGCGTGGTGACGCCGGAGGACCCCTACCCGGTGTGGGAGGGCGCGGGCGGACCCGCGCGGGTCGCGCCGCTGTTCCTGCTCTACGACTACTCCTTCCTGCCGCCCGGCACGTCCAACAGCACCGAGGCGCTGAAGAAGGCCTACGACACCGGCGTGGTGTGCAGCGACGAGTTCCTGCTGCACCCCGACCCGTATCCGAGCAGGCAGGACTGGTGCGAGGCCCGGGTGACGGAGACCGAGAAGCGCCTGGAGGTGCTGGACGACGACATCCCGCTGGTCCTGGTCAACCACTACCCGCTGGTGCGTCAGCCCACCGACGTCCTCTACTACCCGGTGTTCGCTCAGTGGTGCGGCACCGAGCGCACCGCGGACTGGCACCGCCGCTTCCGGGTCAGCGCGGTCGTGTACGGGCACCTGCACATCCCCCGCCGCACGCGGTACGACGGCGTGCCCTTCGAGGAGGTGTCCATCGGCTACCCCCGCGAGTGGGGCAAGCGCGGTCACCCGCACGGGCTGATGCGTCAGATCCTGCCCCCGCTCGACCCCGCGGACCGATCCTGACCACGGCGCTCCGGCCGACCTGGCCGGAGCGCCGACCGGCGACAGCAGGAAGGTGGACATCGAGCATGTCGAACGACGTGGTGCGGCTGATCCTGGACGACCACCGGCGCTTCGAGGACCTGCTGCGCGAGCTGCGCAGCTCCGAGGGCGACCGGGAGAAGGCGCTGGGCGAGCTCTCGCGGCTGCTCGTCGCGCACGCCGAGGCCGAGGAGTCCGACGTCTACCCGGTGCTGCGGCGGTTCTCGCAGGTCGACTCCGAAGAGGTGGAGCACGGCGCGGAGGAGCACGCCGAGGGCCATGCGGCGCTGCTCGGCCTGCTGGAGGCGGGTGGGCCGGGGACGCCGGAATGGGACCGCAAGCTCGAGGAGCTCAGCGAGTCGCTCACCCACCACCTCGACGAGGAGGAGCGCACGATTCTCAACGACGCCCGCGCGACGCTGGACGAAGCGCGCCGCGGCGAGCTCGGCGAGGCGTTCCTGCGCGCACGCCGCGCCAGGATCGAGGAAGGCTGCGGCAGCGTCGAGTACGTCCGGGCGCTCGTCGAACGCCAGTCGTGAACGCGCGGGCCGGCGGCCCGCCGGGCGCGGACCGCCGACAGCGGCGTCAGTTGAGCACCTGGTCGACGAAGGAGACCAGGGCCTGGAAGAACGCGATCGGCGCGGACAGGACCGCCTTGGCACCGTCGTCGAGGGCCGACAGGAAACCGTTGACCCCGCTGGCGGCGCGCGACGGGTCCTGCGCGATCACCACGGCGGAGACGACCACGGCGATCACGAACAACGCGATCAGCGCACCGAGCAGGCGCAACCAGAACCGCAGCCGACGTCTGACCTTGCGCACCGCACCCTGTTCGGTCTTGGACATCGATCCTCCCGTTGCTCTCGCGTCCCGGCCTCGGCGGCCCGCCTGGCCGGGCCGGTTCCCGGCCGGGCGGGAGTGATCCCCCAACGAGACCGTTGCCCCGGTTGCGTGGGGACCAAACCAGCATCGGCGCGCATGATCGATCAACCGAACTCGCGGCCTCGACCCAGCACGTCGCGACCGGCCGACGCAACCGCCATTCGAGTCGTTCACACCTTGCGAGGACACCGCCATGGAATTCGGGATGCTGACGATCGGGGACCTGCTGCCGGACCCCCGCACGGGAGCCCGCCCCAGCGAGAACAACCGCGTCCGGGCGCTCAGCGCGCTCGCGCGCCGGGCCGAACAGGCCGGGCTCGACGTGTTCGCGCTGGGAGAGCACCACAACCCGCCGTTCGTCACCAGTTCCGGCAGCACGCTGCTGGCCTACATCGCGGCTGTCACCTCGCGGATCGTGCTGTGCACCGGCTCGACCCTCATCACCACCAACGACCCGGTCAGGATCGCCGAGGAGTTCGCCACGCTCCAGCACCTCGCGCCCGGACGGGTCGAGCTGATACTCGGGCGGGGCAACACCGAAGCGGTCTACCCGTGGTTCGGCAAGAAGGCCGAGGACGGGGTGGAGCTCGCCGCCGAGAACTACGCGCTGCTGCACCGGCTGTGGCGGGAGGAGGAGGTCGACTGGGACGGCAGGTTCCGCACTCCCCTGCGCGGGTTCACCTCGGTGCCGCGACCGCTGGACGGCTCGCCGCCGCCGGTGTGGCACGGCTGCGTGCGCCAGACCGAGACCGCCGAGAACGCCGCGCGCTACGGCGACGGCTTCTTCATCAGCAACCTGTTCATCCCGATGGACCATTTCGAGCCGCTGGTCGAGCTGTACCGGCGGCGCTACGAGGAGCACGGCCACGGCCGGGCCGAGGACGCCGTCGTCGGCGTGGGCGGCCAGGTGTTCATCAGGCAGAGGTCCCAGGACGCGGTCGAGGAGTTCCGCCCCTACTTCCACAACACCCCGGTCTACCGCGAGCAGACCTCGCTGGAGCGGGTCGTGGAGACCACCGCGCTGAGCGTGGGCAGCCCGCAGCAGGTCATCGACAAGACCCTCACCTTCCGCGAGCGCTACGGCGACTACCGCAGGCAGCTGTTCAGCCTCGATCTCGGCGGCATCCCGCTGGACACCGCGCTGGAGCAGGTCGACCTGCTCGGCGAGCACGTGCTGCCGGTCCTCCGGCGGGAGACCGCCTCCGGGCAGACCGGTGCTAAGTTGGTCGGATGACCAGTTCAGGTGGTGCCGGGCGGGGTGCCCGCCGCCGGGCGCACCTGGTGGAGGTCGGCGTGGAGCTGCTGGCCGAAGGCGGCTGGCCCGCGGTGACCACCCGGGCCGTGGCCGAGCGCGCGGGCGCCAACCTGGGCCTGATCCACTACCACTTCGGCGGGTCGGCGAACCTGCACGCCGCCATCGCCCGCCGGGCGACCGAGGTGGTGGTCAACCCGGTGCTCGACGAGCTCCTCGGAGCACCCGACGAGCACGCCGCGCTCGGCGCGCTGCGCAGGCTGCTGCCCGCCACCACCGACGACACGAGGGCGACGCGCCTGGCCGTGGAGCTGATCGCGGGAGCGATGCGCGACCCGCTGCTCGGGGAGGTGCTGCGCGACCAGCTGCGGCAGGCGCGCGCGGACCTCGCCGACCGGATGGGGCAGCTCCACCCGGACTGGACGCCGCAGCGGCGCGTCGGCGCCGCGACGCTGATCGTCGCCCTCCTCGACGGGCTGATGCTGCACCGGATGGTCGACCACGATCTACCCGCGGACCAGGCGCTGGAGACCCTGGGGGAGCTGGTGGCGCGAACGGACTCGTGACCGCGGCTACCGGGCGCCGCGGACCTCGATGGTGGACAGCAGCTCGGCCGTGGCCCGCTCGATCTCGTCCACCGCGCGGTCGAAGGCGGCGGCGTTGTGCGCCGCGGGCTGCCGGAAGCCGGACACCTTGCGCACGTACTGGAGCGCGGCGGCGCGGATGTCGGTCTCGGTCACCTGCTCGGCGTAGGGCGGGCGGAGCGTCTTGATGCTGCGGCACATGCCGGCATTGTGCTCCGGCGCACCGACAGGCGCGCGCGGCATCGCTCATGCCGGAGCCCGGTCGAGCTCGATCGCGCTCGCCGATCTCGCGCCGAGCCAGCGGAAGAAGCCGGTTCCCGCCCGCGACGAAAGGACGCGGGAGAGCTGGTTGCGCCGCCAGATCGCCGCCCGCGTGGGCGGGCGAAGAACGGGCCGACCCGCGCGGGCCCCTCTGGCACTCGGTCGCGTATCGGCGGATGCGCCGCTCGTACCGCTCGAAGGCGACCCGGTGGTCGCCTCCGGCCTCCGCCAGCACGGTCGCGAGCACGTACGCGCACACCACCGCCAAGCCGGTGCCCTGGCCCCCGGACGCGGCGCCGTAGCCCGCGGCCCCCAGCAGCACCACCCGCCCGGTCGAGTAGCGGTCGAGGTCGATACCCGGCTGATCGAGTCGAAGTCCGCCTACGCCGCGCTGGCCGCCTCCGGCGACTACCCGGCGTTCGCGCCCGTGCTGGCCGCCTTCTCCGACGGCGACGACCTCGACCTGGACTCGGTGTTCGAGTTCGGCCGCGCCCGGCTGCTCGCGGGCGTGGAACGGATGGTCGGCGCCGACTGGCCTCGGCCGCTAGCGCGGCGTGAAGCGCAGGAACGGGATGCGCCGTCCGACCTCGCGGTAGTCGGCCGCGGAACCGTAGACGGCGAAGCCCATGAAGCGGGCCAGCTGCCGAGCCGCGACGGGATGGCGCGGGGCGTAGCGGGCCATCAGCTCGGCGCCCTCCTCTGCGGGGAGCGCAACGGCGGTCGCCGGGAACGTCCGCCCGCGCACCTGGACCGTGACCTGCGGTGTGCGCAGGACGTTGCGGTACCAGTCGGCGTTCGGGCCGAAACCCGAGGCGACCACGTAGGAACCGTCGCGAGCGTCGTGCTCCACGACCTCGACGACGACCTGCCGCATGCGCCCCGACACCCGGCCGACGTGGTTGATCAGCAGGAAGCGCCCGCCGAGCAGGCGGCCCAGCCCCATCCGGCAGAGCCGGACCGGGATCCGGAAGAGCAGCCGCGCGAGTCCGGTGGGCGGACGGCGGCGGCCGAGGTCCTCCATCACCACTCCCGTCTTGGTCAGGCGACCAAGTTGGTCGCCCGACCAAGGTAGCACGGCGGCGGCGCCGGCTGACCGGTTCCCCGGTCGCACCGTCACGGCCTCGGACCAGGATGCGTTGGGTTCCCGGCTCCGCGTCAGGCTGCGCCGTGTCGCCCGGTTCGATCAGACCGTGCACGGACCGCCCGGCAGCTAGCCGCGCCCGGATCGCCCGGCCTGGGATCAGGCCATGCCGGGCCACCCCTCGTCGGATCAGCCCATGCCGCGCCGTTCGGCGTCCGACCAGGCGATGCCAGGCCTCCCGTCGCCGGATCAGGCCATCCCGCGTCGCCCAGGCCCCCGGTCAGACCGTGCCCGGCCGCGGATCAGGCCGTGCCCAGTCGCGCGGCCACCGCCTCGGCCTCGCGCAGCACGCGCAGGACGTTGCGACCCGCCAGCTTCGCGCAGTCGTCCTCGCTCCAGCCGCGCTCCAGCAGCTCGGCGATCAGCACCGGGTAACAGGAGACGTCGTCCAGCCCTTCCGGCAGGTCGGAGACCCCGTCGTAGTCACCGCCGAGGCCGATGTGGTCGATCCCGGCCACCTCGCGCGCGTGCTCGACGTGGGCGAGGACGTCCGCCGTGGTCGCCCCGGGCTTGGGGTGGTCGGCCTCCCACCTCGCCGCGAAGGCCTCGCGGGCTTCGAGATCCCGCGGATCGCCGCCCTCGCGCCGCATCGACTCGCGCAGCTCGGCGTCCCAGGACGCCCGCGCCTCGGAGACGAACGACGGCACGAAGGTGACCATGCAGACCCCGCCGTTGCCGGGCAGCCGAGCCAGCACGTCGTCCGGGACGTTGCGCGGGTGGTCGGCCACGGCCCGGCACGAGGAGTGGCTGAACACCACCGGGGCCTCTGCGACGTCGAGCGCCGCACGCATCGTGGCGGGTGCGACGTGGGACAGGTCGACGAGCATGCCCAGCCGGTTCATCTCGCCGACCACCTCGCGCCCGAAGTCGTTGAGGCCGCCCACCGCCGGCTCGTCGGTCGCCGAGTCCGCCCACGGCACGTTCTCGTTGTGGGTCAACGTCATGTATCGCACGCCGAGCCGGTGCAGTGCCCGCAGCACGCCCAGCGACTCGGCGATGCAGTGCCCGCCCTCGGCGCCCAGCAGGGAGGCGACCCGGCCGTCGGCGAACGCCTTCTCGGCGGCATCGGCCGACCGCACGATCGCGAGGTCTCGCGGGTACCGGGCGGCCAGCTCGTGGACGAGCTCGACCTGCTCCAGCACGGCGGTCACCGCGTGGTGGCCGGTGTACCCGCAGGGCACGTAGACCGACCAGAACTGGCCGCCGACGCGGCCCCGGCGGAGCCGGACCAGGTCGGTGTGCAGCCCCGGCTGCTCGACGGCCACGTCGAGCGGTCCGGGGTCGACCCGGGCGGGGTCCGCGCCGACGCTCTTGCGCAGCGCCCACGGCAGGTCGTTGTGCCCGTCGATCAGCGGGGTGCGCTCCAGCAACGTCTTGGCGCGGTTCAGGGCATCGGCTGTCGGCACGCGGTCTCCTCACGTCGTCACGGCGTCTGTGCCTCCCGCACGCTATCCGGCGCCTTCTGCCGACGCGTGCGATTTCCAGCGCGACCGACCGCGACGCACGTGCGGGCCCGGCGGGTACCGCGTGGAGCACCCGCCGGGCCGCGCGTCCAGGATCAGGACGCGAGCGGATAGCGCAGCACGGCACCGATGCCGTCGGTGAGCTCGACCGAGCCGGGTTCCACGACCACCAGCTCGGCGTCCACGCCCGCGACCGCGCGCACCAGCGCCGCGCTGGCGGGTGCGGTGGTGATCTCCTCCACGCCCATGTCCCGCAGCGGGCGCTCGTCGAGCGCGACCTGGCTGGCGCGCGGGCCGGTGCTCAGGTCCGTCACGTCGTGCGCGGACTTGGACCACAGCAGCACCTGCACCTGCTCGCGCTGCAACGCCTCGACCGTCGGCTCCCAGCCCTCGACGGCGCGGCTGTGCCTGCCGCGCTCCTGTTCGAAGAGCCCGACCACCTCGTCCACGCGCGCCGACACCGCCGAGCCGACCGCCTCGTCGATCTTGGCCTCCAGCGGCTCGACGGCGGCCTTGCGGTCCCTGGCACCGGCGTCGGTCTCCACGACGATCTCCTGGACGCCCTTGCCGAGCCGTTCGCGGACCAGCTTGCGCTGCTGCACCTCACCGGCCAGCACGAGCGCCTCGGCGCTGATCTTCTCGGCGGCCTTGGTGATCTCGTCGGCGGACTTGACCGCGTTGTGCTTCCAGGTCTCCTCCGACGACTGCTGGAAGTGCTTCTGCAGCTCCTCCGGCGCCGAGTGCGTCTTGTGCACCGGATGGTCCTCGCCCTCGACGGTCCGGGTGCTCATCTCGCCCTCGGCCGGCACGACCGTCAGGTCCGCCCCGACGTGGTCGACCACCGCCACGACGTGCGGTAGCCGGGGCTCACGCGCTTGCAGGTAGGGCATCAGGTGCGGCAGCGGGCCGTAGCTGACGTGCTCGTCGGAGGCCAGCTCGGAAGGCAGCCCCGGCATCTCGCCGGTGAACACCACACCGGTCCGGTCGGCCACCAGCACCTGCGCCCGCCGACCGGTCTCCTGGCGGTGCTGTCCGACCCGCTCCTCGAGCGACGACAGCACCGCCTCGTCCACGCCCCGGCCTGCGAGCTCGTCGCGCGCCGCGCGCCAGCGCAGCTCGACCGCCTTGCCCGCGTCCTCGGCGTCGGCCGAGGTGTCCAGGTACACCGTGGCGAACGGTCCGGGACTGCGGTAGATCTCCTGCAGGAACGCCAGTTTCATGGCCACCTCCACACGAACTCACGCGCTGCGCGCCTGGCTGCGGTGCGCACCTTCGCCGATCTCCTCGACCGCCTTGGCGCAGAAGGCGGGCAGGTCCTGCGGCCGACGGCTGGTGACCAGCCCGGCGTCGACCACGACCTCCTCGTCGACCCACTCGGCTCCCGCGTTGCGCAGGTCGGTGGCCAGGCTCGGATACGAGGTCAACCGCCGTCCGCGCACCACATCGGCCTCGATCAGCAGCCAGGGCGCGTGGCAGATCGCCGCGACCGGCTTGCCGCGGGCGAAGAACTCACCGGCGAAGCGCACCGCCGACGGCTCCTGCCTCAGGTTGTCCGGATTGGCAACGCCGCCGGGCAGGACCAGGCCGTCGTAGTCGGTCGGCCGGGCCTCCGAGACCACCTTGTCGACGGTGAACGTGTCCGCCTTGTCCAGGTGGTTGAAGGCCTGCACGGACCCGGGCCGCACGGACACCAGTTCGGGTGTGCCGCCGGCCTCCTCGACCGCCTTCCACGGCTCGGTGAGCTCCACCTGTTCGATTCCCTCGGCCGCGACCAGGAACGCGACCTTCCGCCCTTCCAGGGCCATCACATACCTCCCGTGGTCGTCGCCACCAGCCCAGGCTTGCCCAGGCCGGGAGGCGGGCAAACATCGACGTCGACGGCCACAGTGGATGATCGGAGGACCACCCGCGGCGACTGGTGTTCCGCAAGCGGCACCAGCCGCTTGGTGTGGGGGGCCCGCCCGCACCGCCGCGTGTGCCTGTCGCTGATCTTGGAAACGGCGCAGCGGCTCGGCCCACCCCCGCAACCGCTACGCGAACCCCTCCTGCAACATCCGCTAGATCGCGCCGCAGTGCGCCATCGGCGGCGGATCAGCGGCTTCCTGGCGCCGGACGCAAGCGCGACCGAAGACCAGGATCGCCAGGAACACGATCAGCAGGGCCACGAGCACGCCCAGGTTCGCCCCGGCCCACGCCCCCGGCCGCCGAGACCCAGCCGGCCGAGCAGGTAGCCCTGCCGGCCGCGGCGCTGGTGACCAGGCCCCAGCCGATCGCGGTGGCAGCACGGCCCCACCGATCAGGCCGAGCACCGCCACGACCACGAACGGGACGAGGTACCAGGTCGGCAGGATGGTGGCCGGCGCGCCGACCGGGTCGGCGGCCAGGGCCCCGCCCAGCTCCGGCGACGAGCCCGCCAGCAGCAGGCCGAACACCCAGCAGCGCCACCGGCGCCGAGCCGAACATGCCCAGCCGACCACCGCGGCTCCGGAGCACGTCCTGGGCAGGCACCGGGAGTAGTCAGTGGCGGCGTTGACCCAGCCGAGCCCAAAGCCGGTCATCAGGAACACCAGCGCGCCGAGCACATTCTGGCGCCGGCTCTTTCTGGCCCTGGTTCGGCGCCAACGTCTCCGTGCTGGGACTGAGCTACGGCTCCTTCGCGCTCGGCTTCGGCATCTCTTTCCGTCAGGCGCTGGTGGCCGGTGCGACCGGCATCGTGGTGTCGTTCCTGCTCTGCGGTTTCGTGTCGATGGCGGGCAAACGGGGGTCGGCGCCGACGATGGTGCTCAGCCGGGCGGCCTTCGGTGTGCGCGGCAACCGACTGCCCGCTGCGGTGTCCTGGGTGCTCGCGGCGGGCTGGGAAACCGTGCTGACCGTGCGCGCGACGCGGGCCACCGCCACCGTGCTCGGGCAGCTCGGACTCGGGGGCGGCACGACGACGAAGATCCTCGCGCTGGTCATCGCGGGCGGCTTCCTGGGTTCGACCTGATCATGCGGATGCATGCGCTGATCACGGGGGTGACGGGGGTGCTGACCGCGCTCTACGCCGGGGGCGCCGCGCGGCACGTCGACTGGGCCGCGGTCGCCGCCGTCCCGCCCGGCTCCGCCGACGCGAACCTCAATTCCGCCGGTTCGCAACCGATTTCGCGACCGCGCACGTGGTTTCACCGCCGACGCCCGGATTCGGCGGAACCGGTCGCATGGCGGGCAATGCGCCGGACTTCGGACACTTTCCACATTTTGGTGCCACGGAACCAAGTTTCCGGGACATGCGTAGGCTGTCGATGAACCGAAGCACCACCTAACGGAGGACCGCGTGACCGAACCGACCCAACCCCCGAAGCCGTCCCGGCGGGCGCTCGGGCCGGGTGGCCCGCAGGTCAGCGCCATCGGGTACGGCGCCATGGGCCTCTCCGGCGTCTACGGCGCGGCCGACGACGCCGAGTCGCTGCGCCTGCTGCACCGGCTGCTGGACCTGGGCGTGGACTTCGTCGACACCGCCGACGCCTACGGCGACGGGCACAACGAGCGGCTCATCGCCGGACTGCTCGCCGAACGCAGGCAGGAGGTGTTCCTGGCCACCAAGTTCGGCGCGACCGCCGACTCCGGGCTGGGCAGGCCGGAGAACGTGCGCCGCTCCATCGACGCCAGCCTCGGCAGGCTCGGCACCGACCACGTCGACCTGTACTACCTGCACCGGCTCGACCCGGACACGCCGATCGAGGAGACCGTCGGCGCGATGGCCGAACTGGTCCAGGCGGGCAAGGTGCGCCACCTCGGCCTGTCCGAGATCAGCGCCCGTACGCTGCGCCGGGCGCACGCGGTGCACCCGATCGCGGCCGTGCAGCAGGAGTACTCCCTGTTCACCCGCGAGCCCGAGGCCGAGCTGCTGCCGGCGATGCGGGAGCTCGGCGTGGCGCTGGTCGCCTACTCACCGCTGGGCCGCGGTGTGCTGACCGGTGCGTTCCGCGAGGTCTCCGACGTGGAAAACCTCCAGGTGCGCCAGCAGCGCTACCCCCGGTTCGCCGAGGAGAGCCTGCGGCACAACATCGCCCTGGTCCAGCCGTTGCGCGAGCGCGCCGAAGAGCTCGGGCTCACCTCCGCGCAGCTGGCGCTGGCCTGGCTGCTCGCGCAGGGCGACGACATCGTCCCGATCCCGGGCAGCCGCCGCATCGGCAACGTCGAGGCCAACATCGTCGCGGCCACCACGCAACTGGACCGCCGTGTCGTCGACGAGCTCTCGCAGCTCTTCCCCGCCGACGTCGCCGCAGGTGAGCGCTACCACCCGGATGGCATGGCGCGGCTGGACCGCTGAGGTCCCGCCCACTCGCCGGCCGGCTCCCGCGCGGGCCGGGGTCTTGCGGAATTGTGACGACCGTTCAATACTCCGCACATTGTCCCCGGCCCGCATGAGGGAGAACGGCGTGGTCCACGGCAACAGCCGCCCGCTGGAGAAGGACGTCGTCCGGGACCTGCGCCGCGAGCTGTCCTACGGCCAGTACCTGCGCCTGGACCGGCTGCTCGACGCCCAGCACCCGGTCAGCGAGCCCGAGCACCACGACGAGCTGCTGTTCATCATCCAGCACCAGACCGTCGAGCTCTGGCTCAAGCTGATCCTCCACGAGCTGCGCACCGCGCGGGAGCACCTGGCCCGCGACGAGCTCAAGCCCGCGCTCAAGCAGCTCGCCAGGGTCAAGCACGTCCAGCACACCCTCACCGAGCAGTGGTCGGTGCTGGCTACCCTCACCCCGGCGGAATACGTCGAGTTCCGCGGGTTCCTGGGCAGGTCGTCGGGTTTCCAGTCCTACCAGTACCGGGCGATCGAGCTCATCCTCGGCAACAAGAACGCCGAGATGCTGGAGGTCTTCGCCCACGACGAGTTCGCCCACGAGCTGCTCAACGGGCTGCTGAAGGAGCCCAGCGTCTACGACGAGTTCGTGCGCCTGCTGCACCGGCGCGGACACGACGTCCCCGCCGCGTTCCTGCAGCGCGATGTCAGCCTGCCGCACACCTTCACGCCCGAGCTGGTTCCGCTGTTCCGCGGCATCTACGAGACGGCCGCCGAGAACTGGGACGCCTACGAGGCGTGCGAGGAACTGGTCGACCTGGAGGAGAACTTCCAGTTCTGGCGGTTCCGCCACCTCAAGACCGTCGAGCGCACCATCGGGCTCAAGCACGGCACCGGCGGCTCCAGCGGCGTGTCGTTCCTGCGCCGGGCGCTGGAGCTGACCTTCTTCCCGGAGCTCTACGCCGTGCGCACGGAGATCTAGGTGGGCTCCCCCCATTCGCCCGACGAGTGGCTGCTGGCGGACTCGGCCTGGTGGGGGCGGTGGTTCGGCCGCTGTGCGGTGCGCGTCCGCGACGGCGTGGCCTCGGAGCCGGTCCCCGAAGCCCCGGCCGGCGTCCCGGCGCGCGCGGTCGAAGGCACCCTGCTGCCCGGTCTGCGCGACGCGCACGTCCATTGCGGACTCGTCGACCTCCGAACCGTCCGCGCCCGCGGCATCTCGGCTGCCGACGACCTCGGCGGTCCCGCGGACGTGCTGGCCCGGTTGCGCGACGATCCGGCGGCACCCCGCCTGCGGTTCGCGGGTGCTTTCCTCACCGCGCCGGGCGGATATCCCAGCGACCGCGGCTGGGCGCTGCCGGGCAGCTTCCGCGAGGTCGGCACCGCTGCCGACGCGCGGGTCGCGGTGCGCGAACAGCAGCGGATCGGCGCGTCGTTCATCAAGATCGCGCTGCACTCCGGTGCCGGGCCGCTGCTGGCGGAGTCCGTTGTGGACACCGTCGTGACCACCGCGCACGACGCCGGTCTGCCGGTCGTGGCCCACGCCGAGGGCGAAGGCACCTTCGGGATGGCGTTGCGGCACGGTGTGGACCGGCTCGCCCACACCCCGTGGACCGAGCAGCTCCCCGACCGGGCGCTCGCCGACGCCGCCGAGCGCATGGTGTGGATCAGCACCCTCGACATCCACGGCCACGGCGCGGACACCGAGGCACGCCGGACCGCGATCGCGAACCTGCGCGCTTTCGCCGGGTACGGTGGCACCGTCCGGTACGGCACCGACCTCGGCAACGGACCGCTCCCCCTCGGCGTCAACACCCGCGAGGTGGCCGCGTTGCTCTCCGCCGGGCTGAGCCCGGACGAGGTGCTGGCGTCCATGACCGACCGCGAAGCGCCGCCGTGCTGGGTCGCGGGCGGCCTCGAGCAGGACCCCGACCGCTTCCCCGATTCCCTGTCCACCGCGCGGGTCCTCGGCTGACCCGCCCCGCGAAAGGCGCCCCGACGTGCTCGACTTCCAGCAGCAGGCGAAGGAACTCGACGAGGCCGATCCGCTGCGCGCCTTCCGGGAGCGCTTCCTGGCTCCCGACGACTCCGACGTCGTGGCCTACCTGGACGGCAACTCGCTGGGCCGCCCGGCCCGCGAGACCGCCGAGCGGATGGACGAGTTCGTCCGCGGCCCCTGGGCGCGGCGGCTGATCCGCGGGTGGACCGACGAATGGCTCGACTGGCCGCTGACCGTGGGCGACCGCATCGGCCGCGTGGCGCTCGGCGCCGGCCCCGGCCAGGTGGTGGTCGCCGACTCGACCACGGTCCTGCTCTACAAGCTGGCCCGCGCCGCGGTCGCGGCCCGGCCGGGACGGCGTGAGGTCGTGCTCGACACCGACAACTTCCCCACCGACCGCTACGTGCTGGAAGGCATCGCCGCTGAACGCGACCTGGTGCTTAGGTGGATCGAGACCGACCCGGAGGCCGGGATCACCGCCGAGCAGGTCGCGGAGGCGGTGGGACCGGACACCGCGCTGGTCGTCTTCAGCCACGTCGCGTACCGGTCGGGATACCTCGCCGACGGCGCGGCCGTCACGCGCGTCGCACACGACGCGGGTGCGTTGGTGCTGTGGGACCTGTGCCATTCGGTCGGGTCGGTCCCGGTGCGGCTGGACGACTGGGAGGCCGACTTCGCCGTCAGCTGCACCTACAAGTACCTCAACGGCGGCCCGGGCTCACCGGCGTTCGGCTACGTCAGCCGCCGCCACCTCGACGGGCTCCGCCAGCCGATCTGGGGCTGGATGGGCCGGCGCGACGCCTTCACCATGGGCCCCGGGTACGAGCCCGCCGAGGGCGTGCGCCGGGTGCTCAGCGGCACACCGCCGATCCTGGCGATGCTGCCGCTGCTGACCGGGCTGGACATGTTGGAGTCAGCCGGCATCGACGCCGTCCGCGCGAAGTCGGCCGAGCTGACCGACTACGCGCTGCGGCTCGCCGACGAGTGGTTGCTCCCGCACGGTGTGACCCTCGGTTCGCCGCGCGCGGCGGAGCGCCGCGGCAGCCACGTGACCCTGCGCCGCGCGGACTTCGGCGAACTGATCGACCCGCTCTGGCAGCGCGGGGTCATCCCCGACTTTCGCGCCCCGGACGGCATCCGGATCGGCCTCGCACCGCTGAGCACGAGCTTCTCCGAGGTCTACCGGGGCATGTCGGTGCTGGCCGAGCTCGTGCACGCCCAGACGCCTGCGGGATGACCGCTGTCGGACGGTGTCAGAGGAGCTTCCAGATCCAGCCCAGCGGGCGCAGGCCTAGCGTGCGCGCGACCGACCGGGGTGCGGTGGTTGCCCGCGCTAGTGCTGTAGAACAGCACCTCCCTGTTGCGCCGTTCGCGCGATGCCCACGCCGCGACGACGGCCGGGGCGAGGCGACGACCGCGGAAGTCCTCGCGGGTCCAGATCCGGCCTCCGCGGCGACGTGGTCGGCCGCCGGGGAGAAGCAGATCGACACCGCGAACCGCCGTGGACGGCCATCGCCCACTCCCCGCGCTGCCCGGTGACCAGTTCCGACCAGTCGTCCGGGCGCACGAGCCGCTGCGCGGCCCGCTGCCCCGCGTTGTCGGAGACGATGACGGGCAGTTCCGCGACCGGTCCTTCCGCGCCCTCTTCGCAGAAGACGTAGGTCGGGCCACCCTCCACCTCGGCGTCCAGGGCCTTGCCCAGGCGCGCGAGAACACGGGGAACGTCTCCGGGCACGTAGTGCTGCTCGTCGGTCGGGACTCCCGCGTCGGCGTCCTCGGCGGTGGACGGGCCGAGTGCCGGCAGCCGCGCCCGTGGCGACCAGGACCAGACCGCCCGGATCCGCCGGTCCCGAACCCCCACTCGCGGACCGTCCGCGACGAGACCGAAGATCACGTCGCTTTCCTTATCGAGCAAACGCTTCTCGTCGCTGTCCGCACTCCCGCGAGCCGACTCCCGGGAATCCACTCCTACGGCCGGGGCTCGCCGTACCAGCGCCACTCGGCCAGACGCGGGCGGCCGGGCAGCTCCGCACGGCCGGTCGCCCAGAGCAGCGTGCGCCACGGGTCATCGTCGACCGGCACGTGCGGGAAGAGCCTCGCCAGCACTCCGGCGCACAGATCGCCGGGCGGGTTCCAGGCGAACCCGAGCCCTTCGGCGAGGTCATGCACGTGCACCAACGTCTCCACGACGCCCATCGCGGCGAAGCCCTCCGGGTCCGACGCCCCGAAGACGTGGTGCGCGCGCACCTGCGGCGGTGTGGTCCGCACCATGGCGACCAGCAACGCGGCACTGGCCTCGAGCACGTCCATCAGCCCCGCGACCCCGGCCGCGCGGTCGGCGTGCACCGCGTTCGCGGGGCCGCCGGGCCTGCGGCTGTGCCAGACGAAGGGGACCTCCCTGTCGGCCGGTGGCCTGCGGGGACCCAGCTGGACGGCGTAGGCGAACAGGTCGTCGCCGAGGTGCTCGACCGTCTCCCAGCAGTCCCATTCCAGCGAACCCGCCTTGGCGCTCCACTGCTCCAGCGGTACGTCCCGCATTGCGGCGATGGCGAGTTGGACGGCTTGGTCCAGGTCGTCGGCGCTCACCTGCTGTTCGGGTCCAGACATGCGGTGATCGTAATGGGCTCAGGCCGTGAAGTCGCCGGAATTTGCGCCGGTAGCACCTCGATGACACCTGTCTAGATCTGACCGGCGCGCGGCGGGTGGGTCCCGTTCAGGGCGTATCTGCCGATGTGCTGGACCTTCCAGCGCACCGGGTCGTGCAGCGTGTGCGTCCTGGCGTTGCGCCAGTGCCGGTGCAGGTTGGTCTCGGCGAGGCTGGAGCGGGTGCCGGACACCTCGAACAGCGCGCTGCCCAGCTCGACCGCGGTGCCGTCGGCGAACGCCTTCGCCGTGGCTACCGCGATCGAGGCCGCCGCGGCCGAGTCGTCGTCGAGATCGCCGCGGGCCTCGTCCACGGCGGCTGCCGCCCGGTCCAGCAGTGCTTCGGCGGCCCGGACGCGGATCTCCAGCTCGCCGAAGCGCTGGATGGTCAGCGGGTCGTCGCCGGCCCGCTCGACCCCGCTGTCGGCCCACGGTCTGCTGCGGGTGCGCACGAACGCGGCCGCGTCGTCCAGCGCGGCACGCGCGATGCCCACGTCGATCGCGGCGTGCAGCACCTGCGCGAGCGCTCCGTGCAGTTGCGGACGTTCGAACGTGCGGTGGTGCGCCACGACGTTGGCCGCGGGTACGCGCACCTGTTCCAGCCGGACCGTGCCGCTGGCCGTGGTCCGCTGTCCCATGCCGCCCCAGTCGTCGACGACGGTCAGCCCCGCCGCGTCGGACGGCACGTAAGCAACCCGCAGAGCGTCGTCGTCATCCTTGGCCAGCACCGGGATCCAGTGCGCCAGCAACGCTCCCGTCGAGTACGCCTTGGTGCCGTCGAGGACGAAGTCGCCGTCGGGGCCGGCGGCGAGCCTGGTGCGGATGTCCTGCGCGTTGCGGCTGCCCGACTCCGACTGCGCGTTGCCGAACCGCCGTCCCGCCAGGACCTCGGCGAAGAAGTACCGCTGCTGCGCCGGCGTTCCGTTCTCCCGCAGCACGTTGACGTAGACGACGTGGCTCTGCGGGATCTGCGCGATGTTGGGGTCGGCCGCGGCCAGCAGCCGGAAGACTTCCACCAGGGTGCGGGTCGGCACCTCGGCACCGCCGTGCGCGGCGGGCACCGTGATGCCCAGCAGCCCGCTCGCCGACAGCGCGTCCAGCTCTTCCACCGGCAGTCTGCGCTGCGCGTCCCGTTCCGACGCGCCGGGGGCGAACTCCGCGGCGAGCCGGCGCGCCAGTTCCAGCGCCTCTTCTTCGCTGCCGACCACGTGCGCGCGCGTCGCGGCCTCGGCTGTCATGTGGCTCCTCGGTTGGGGCCGGGGCCGGCCGGAGCCGGTCCCGGCGGCGGTCAGGTGTACCAGGTGGGTTCGGGCAGTTCTCCGAGCAGCGCGTACCGGCCGACCTCGACCCGCTTGTAGGCGACCGGGTCGTGCAGGCTGTGGGTGCGCAGGTTGCGCCAGTAGATGTCGAGCCCCACGGAGCTGGCGGTGGCCCGGGCACCGGTCACCTCGAAGATCCGGTTTCCGATCTCCAGCCCGGTGTCGATGATCCGCTGCTTGGCCGCGGCCACCAGCACCGCGACCTCGCCGCGCTGCTGCGGGGTGACCGACTCGCGCTCGGCGTGCAGCAGTTCCTCGATCGCCGAGCCCGCCCGGTCGACCAGCGCTTCGGCCGCCCACAGCTTGGCCTGCAGGTCGCCGTAGGTGTCGAGGATGTGGAACTCCTCCGACGCGTGCTGCTTGTCGTCGCCGCCGTAGGGCCACGGGCGGGTCTTCTCACGGGTGTAGGAGGTCGCGTAGCGCAGCGCCCCCTGCGCGATGCCGAGGTAGAAGTTGGCGAAGACGAGCTGGATCGTCGGCAGGTTCAGCGTGTTGTAGGTCAGCGGCTGGAACTGCTTGTCCACGTATCCCGCCGCGGACTCCCACGGGACGCGCACGCCCCGGATCTCCACGCTGCCCGACTCGGTGAGGCGCTGGCCGATGTTGTCCCAGTCGTCGTTGAACACGATGCCGTCCTGGTGGGACGGCACGATGGCGAAGACGTGCTTGTCGGTGCCCTCGATCACCCCTTCCAGCACGGTCAGGTCGGAGACCTTGCTCCCGGTGGAGAACGACTTGCGCCCGTCGTAGACCAGCTCGTCGCCCTCGTCGGTGATGACGAGGTCGCGGTCGCGCGGGTTGACCGCCCCGCCGAAGAAGTAGTCGTTGGTGGTGTAGAGCTCCTCCACGGCCGCGATCTGCTCCGGCGTGCCCACCAGGCGCGCCGCCCAGGCCCACAGGTAGTGGTAGCCGAGCAGCTGCCCGATCGAGCCGTCCCCGGCGGCCACCGCCCTGGTGACCCGGTAGGCCGTCGACCACGACTGCCCGCCACCGCCGTGCTCGACCGGACCGAGCAGCGTCACCAGCCCGGAGTCCTTGAGCAGCCGGACCTCCTCGTACGGGGTCTGGTTCGCGCGGTCGCGCCGCACCGCGTCGGCCGCCAGCACGGCGGCCACCTCGTCGGCCCGCCGCACCCAGCCCTCGGCGGTGGTCGGGCGGCTCTTCCAGTTCACTGCCTTCTCCGTCGCTGTCACAGCTTCTCCCTGGTTTCCGGTGGTGCTCACTGCTTCACCGTCGCGCCGCCGCGACGGCCGGTACCTCGCCCGTGCGGTCGAGCTCGGCCTCCAGCTCCCGCACGATGGGCAGCACGCGGGTGCCGAACTGCTCGACGTCCTCCAGGTAGTGCAGGAAACCCAGCAGCAGGAGGTCCGCCCCGCGCTTCTTGTACTCGACGATGCGGTGCGCGATCTGCTCCGGAGTCCCGACGAGCCCCGTCCGGAACCCGTCGTTGTACTGCACCAGGTCGGCGAACTCCGAGTCCGCCCACATCCCCTTGCCGTCCGAAGTGGACTTCCCGGCCTGCGCGACCGCCTTGCGGAACCCTTCGACGGCTTCGGTGTCGGCCTTGGCAACGATCTCCCGCAGCACCTCGCGCGCCTCTGCCTCGGTGTCGCGGGCGATCACGAAGCCGTTGAGCCCGAAGCGGACCGAGCGCCCGTTCTCGGCCGCGAAGGCGCGGACGTCGGCGACCTGCTCGGAGAAGCCGTCGAAGTCCTTGCCGTTGCTGAAGTACCAGTCCGAGACCCGCCCGGCGAGCCTGCGGGCCGCCGTGGAGTTGCCGCCCTGGAAGATCTCCGGGTGCGACCGTCCCGCCACCGGGTGCGGCTGCGGGCGGAGGCTGAAGTCGTGGATCCGGTAGAAGTCGCCGTTGAGGTCGAAGTTCGGCCGGGTCCACAACCCGCGCAGCACGCGGATGAACTCCTCGGTGCGGCGGTAGCGCTCGTCGTGCTCCAGCCACGGTTCGCCGAGCCCGGTGAACTCGTCCTTGAACCAGCCGCTGACGATGTTCACCGCGAACCGGCCCTGCGACAGGATGTCCGCGGTGATGCCGAACTTGGCGAGGATGGCCGGGTGCCACAGCCCCGGGTGCGCGGCCACGATCAGCTTGAGGCGTTCGGTGGCCAGCAGCAGACCGAGGCTGAAGGCCGCCGGATCGTGCTGCTGCGCGGCTCCGTAGCTGGAGGCGTAGCGCACCTGGCTCAGCGCGTACTCGAAGCCGCTGTTCTCGGCGAGCACCGCGAGCTCCTTGTTGTACTCGAAGCTGAACTCGGTCCGCTGCTCGATCTTGCTGGTGACCAGGCCGCCGCTGACGTTGGGAACCCAGTAGGCGAACTTCAGCGGCTCGGAGGGGACGTCGCTGGACATGTTGTCTCCATTGGAAAAACGCAGGATGCATCAAGGCACGACGGTCCGACGCGGCGCGTGGCGGAACACCGTCGTAGCGGGAAAGGCGAGTTCGACCGCATCGCGGCGGAGTTCGCCGGGTAGCTCAGGCGATCACCGGGTGCGGTAGCAACAGCGAGCCCGGACAGGCGATCCGGGCGCGGGAAAGATCAGGAGCGGCGACAAGCCTGCGCCACCACGCGGTTGAGATCCACGTGACGGCGCTTGGTGAGCCGGCTTCCTGGGAACACACCGTCATACGACCAAAGCGGGTCACGGGTGTCAACAGCCCGTTCGCCGCCGTTCCACTCCTCGGACGGAGGGTCCGCGCACCCTCACGGCTGTGCGACTCTGCCGACGTGTCCTCCGATCAGACCCCCGAATCCGGGCGGACGGCCGATGTCCGCACCGTCCTGGTCTCCAGCGTCATCGGCACCACCGTCGAGTGGTACGACTTCTTCCTCTACAGCACGGCCGCCGGACTGGTTTTCGACGAGTTGTTCTTCCCCAGCGACGACCCCTACATCGGGACGATGCTGGCGTTCGTCACCTTCTTCGTCGGCTTCGTCGCCCGCCCGCTGGGCGGGGTCCTCTTCGGACACATCGGCGACCGCATCGGGCGCAAGCGGACCCTGGTGTCCACAATGGTCCTGATGGGTCTGGCCACCGCGGCGATGGGCCTGCTGCCCACCTACCAGCAGGTGGGCATGCTCGCGCCGGCCCTGCTGGTGCTCCTGCGGCTGCTGCAGGGGCTGGCCATCGGCGGTGAGTGGGCCGGCGCGGTGCTGATGGCCGTCGAGTACGCACCGCCCGGACGGCGCGCCCGCTACGGCGCCTGGCCGCAGGTCGGGCTGGCGCTGGGGCTGGGCCTGGGCACCGGGCTGTTCGCGCTGCTGGGCAACTCGCTCGACGAGCAGCAGTTCCTGGACTACGGCTGGCGGATCGCCTTCGGGCTCAGCATCGTGCTGGTCTTCGTCGGCCTGGCCATCAGGCTGCGGGTGTCGGAAACCCCGGCGTTCCGGCGGATGCGCGCGCTGGAGGGCGCCGCCCGCGTGCCCATCCTCGAGCTCTTCCGGGAACCGGTGCGCCGGCGCAACACGCTGCTGGGCCTGCTGTCGCGGTGGGCCGAAGGCGCGGCGTTCAACACCTGGGCGGTCTTCTTCATCTCCTACTCGACCTCGACGCTGGGCATGGCGCGCAACGACGTCCTGGTCGCCATCATGGCGGCCTCGATCACGCTGGCCGTGCTGATCCCCGTTTTCGGCGCCGTGGCCGACAGGTGGACACCGCGACGCACGTACGCGCTCGGCGCCGCGGTCTACGGCGTGTTGGTGTACCCGGCGTTCCTCGCCTTCCAAAGCCGCGACCCGCTGCTGGCGGGCTTGGTCGTGGTGCTCCTGCTCGGCGTGGTGCACGCCGTCATCTACGCGCCGCAGGGCACCTTCTACGCGCAGCTCACGCCCGTCCGCCTCCGCTACACGGGGATGTCCTTCGTGTACCAGTTCTCCGGCATCTACGCGTCGGGGCTCACGCCGCTGATCGTCACCGCACTGCTGGCGGCCGGCGGCGGCTCGCCCTGGCTTGCGTGCGGCTACCTGCTGCTCACCGGCGTGATCGGTGCCGTGGCGGCGCTGGCGATCCGCGAACGCGACCTCTTCGCCACCGCCGAGACGGCACCGGACGCCACGTCCCGCGAGTCCGTGCACGCCTGACCGCGAACGACACAGACGCCCGTCCGGGCGCCGAAACACCCATCCCGGAGGGGAGAACCAGATGACCACGCACACGACCACCGCGAGGTGGGACGAACCGGCCGGACCGCACGCACGGGGCACGGTGGTACTCGCCGTGGGACGGGGCGAGAACCCGGTCGTCTACCAGCGCCTCGGCGAGCGGCTGTCCGCCGACGCCTACCGGGTCCGGGTCGCCGGCGACGCCACGGCAGACCCGGACGAGGTGACGACGCAGGTCAAGGCCCTGCTGGCCGACGAGTCCGACCCGGCACCGCGCGTCCTCGCCGGGTCCGACACCGGGGCCCTGCTCGCCCTTCGGCTCACCGCCCAACGCGCGGTCGCACCCGACGCGCTGATCCTGGCGGGCCTGCCCGGTGCCGGGCGCGAGCCGCGCTTCGAGTCGTGGGAGGACGAGCTGCGGGAACGGACCTCCTGCCCCACCCACCGGCAGCGGCTCACCGACACCGGCAGCGGCTCGCTCGCGGTGGACCTGCCCCCGCAGTGGCACGAGGAGGTGGATCCGGCCGGGATCACCGTGCCGGTGCTGGGCCTGCACGGCGCCGACGACGAGATCAGCCCGCGTGCGGCAGTCCGCGGCGTCTACGCGCGGATGCCCGCCTCACGGCTGACCAGCGTCGCCGGCGGCAAGCACGACGTCCTCAACGACCTCACCCACCGCAGCGTGGCCGCGACGATCGTGCTGTTCCTGGAATCCCTGCGGCAGAACCGGGAAATCGTGCGCGACGCCGACCTCGGCGTTGAGCGGGGGATCGTCCGCGCCTCCTCCCCCGCCGCGACGACCGGCTGACTCGTCCACGGGCCCGCACAGGCGGATTCGGAACCAGGCGCTCAGCCCTGCACGAGCTCGGGCGGGAAACCGCCGGTGGCGATGGGGCCCCAACGCTCGATGGAGATCCGCAGCAGCGTCTTGTTCTGCCGCGCCATGGCCTCGCGGTACTCGTCCCAGTCCGGGTGCTCGCCGGAGATGCAGCGGAAGTACTCGACCAGCCCGTCAGCCGCCTCCGGCATGTCCAGGACCTCGGCGCGGCCGTCGATCTGCACGTAGGGCCCGTCCCAGTCCTCCGACAACACGCAGATGGACACCCTCGGGTCCCTGCGGGCGTTGCGCGCCTTGGCCCGTTGCGGGTAGGTCGACACCACGATCCGGCCGTCGCCGTCGACCCCGCAGGTGACCGGCGAGAGCTGCGGCCTGCCGTCGGCGCGGTTGGTGACCAGCAGCCCGCGGTGCCTCGAACGCGCGAACTCCAGCAGCCCCGCCAGGTCGACCCGGTCGGTGGTGGCGATGGAGGGTGCCATGACTCGCTTCCCTTCACCGGCGCGGCCGGACCCGCACACCGGCATCGGCGTCGTGTTCGTGGGGCCGGTGCGGCGTGCACCTGCACCGGCCGCCCCCACCCTAACCAACGCGCCCGCGCCGCGTGCGGTCACGAGTGCCCGCCCGCCGCCGGCCCGGGCGCGAACAGGGTTCCGCGCACGCATCCGCGCAACGTCCGCACGCCGACCACGGCCCATGCGCAGACCAGTCCCGCGTAGAACAGCACCGCCGCGACGGCGAACACCGCGGCGTGACTGCGCTCGGCCAGCTCGCTGGTGCCGGTGACGACCACGCCCACCGGGAAGGTGAACGACCACCACGTCAGCGAGAACGGCAGCTTCGCGCGTGCGGTGCGCAGGGTGATGAGCGCGGCGATCGCGGCCCAGAAGACCGCGAAGCCCCACACCGGAACCCCGTAGACGAGCCCGAACACGGCCAGGCCGGTCGAGTACGGCGGTGGTACGGCCAGCGGCGCGACGTCACCGAGCAGGTTGGCCGCGGTCACCGACTGCCCGAGCGGGCCGAGCACGATCCACAGCGTCGGCACCAGCACCGCCGGGCCCTGGTTGTGCTGGGTGAGCCGCCACCAGACCAGCGTGATCACCACCGTGGACGCCAGCAGGCCCGCGCCGAACATCGCGTAGCAGGCGATCAGCACCGAGGTCCTCGCCTGGCCCGGCGCGGCGTGCGGGACCAGCAGGGCGCCGCCCGCGGCCGCGACCATCGGCGGCACCAGCGGCATCAGCCAGCTCGCGAACACCGAGTCCGGAGCCGACCGGTGCCTGGTGAACATCCACAGCGGCACCAGGACGGCGGCGGCCAGACCGCTGACGGCACCGGCCGACCACAGCGTCCACGCGACGGCGACCGCGGCGCGCTCTCCGATCACGTGCCTGCCGACCAGCAGCGTCCCGGCTCCGACCGTCAGCAGCGCCATCGGGGGCGCGCCGAAGTACTGCACCAGGAACGGATCCGTCACGTGTGGACGACCGCGGCGCAGGGCGAAGTGCAGCGCCCACGTGATGCCCGCGCCCACGAGCAGCACTGCGGCGAGCAGCCACACCGCGGTGGCGGCGAACGTGAGCGCGGTCGCGTGCACCGGCAGCGTCGCGGCGGCGTTGGCCACGATGCCGGTGCCCATGACCGAGGTGAACCAGTTCGGCCCGAAGTTGTCGACGAGCTGTCGCCCGCGTCCGCGTCCGCGTTCGCCGCGAGGACGCGGTGGGGCCGGGGCGCGGGTTCGCCTGCTCTCGGCGAAGCGCGGGATCACACCCTTTCCCAGCCGCGTTGCGGTTTGCGGTTCCCGACCAGCCGGTCGCCCGACCGGCTGCGGTAGACGATGTGCGGCCGGAACAGGTAGTGCACCGGCGCGCTGAACGCGTGCACCAGCCTGCTGAACGGCCAGAGCGCGAACAGCACCAGCGCCAGGCCCGCGTGCATCTTGTAGTCGAACGGTGCGTGGGCCATCAGCTCCGGGTGCGGGTTCAGCAGGAAGATGTCGCGGAACCAGGGCCCGATGGTCTCGCGGTAGTCGTACGGGCCGCGCACGCCGTTGTCGACGGTCGTGGTCCACAACCCGGCGAGCATCACCAGCGCCAGCACGGTGTAGACGACCCGGTCGCCGCGCGAGGTGGCCTTGCGCACCGCGACGTTGCGCATCCGCCGCCACAGCAGCAGCGCGAACCCGGCGATGGCGGCCACACCGGCCAGGAAGCCCATCACGAGCGAGACGACGTGGTAGTTGTGCTCGGTGACGCCGACGAGCGCGGTGAGCTGCTTCGGCACCAGCAGGCCCAGCACGTGGCCGCCCGCCACCATGAACAGTCCGTAGTGGAACAGCGGGCTGGCCACCCGCAGCACGCGCGCCTCGTGCAGCTGGCTCGACCGGCTGGTCCAGCCGAACTTGTCGTGGCGGTAGCGCCAGACCGTGCCGACGACGAACACCGCCAGCACGACGTAGGGCAGCACACCCCACAGCAGAAGGTCTGTCGGGCTCACCTGTTGCCTCCTCTTGCGGCCGACGGGTACGGGTCCAGGCCGACGTGCTCGCGCGGAGGCGGACCGACCGGGATCTCCTGGCGGTGTTCGCGCGGCACCGTGCTCAGCACCCCGCGGACGGCACCGGCGTAGGGGGTGGTGATGTCGTCGAGCTTGCGGGCAAGCAGCTCCAGCGCGGGCCGGAAGCGGGCG
The DNA here is from genome assembly GCF_000062885.1 of Saccharopolyspora erythraea NRRL 2338. Lineage (NCBI taxonomy): Bacteria > Bacillati > Actinomycetota > Actinomycetes > Pseudonocardiales > Pseudonocardiaceae > Saccharopolyspora > Saccharopolyspora erythraea. The sequence continues at coordinate 4,472,666 of NC_009142.1, forward strand.
AGCAGCCGCTCGCCCTCGCGCACCGCCGCGGGACCGCCGGTGGCGGTGAACTCCAGCAGCACGGGCAGGTAGTCCGGCAGCTCCCCGCCCTCCACCCGGAAGTCGTGGGACCGGTAGAGGCCCACGAGCTCGGCCAGCGCGCCACCGCGAAGCCGGGTGTCGCCGTGCAGGTACCAGGTGAGGTAGAGGCCGCGCCGCGGCCTGATGTCGAAGACCTCCACGTAGTGCTGCTCCGCCTCCCGGGCGGGGGTGCTCCGGAGGTGCTCGACGACCGCCCGCAGGTGCCCGGCCGCCTCGTGGTCGCCGAGCTCGCCGACGCAGTCACCGAGCAGACCGAGGTTCTGCCGCAAGGCGTCGTCCGGGTAGTGCAGGCACCACGACGCGACCTGCCGGATGACGGCGTCGGTGTGTGCCGACGCATGCGACCGCCTGCCGAACAGCCGCATCACGACCCCGCCCGGGTGTCGGGGAACAGGCCGTCGGGCCGTCCCCGGCCGCTCCAGACGAACAGGTCGGTCCGGCCGGACTTCAGCGGCGGACCGCCCATTCCCGGGCCTCCGTCGGTGTCGAGGCTGCACGTCGTGGCGATGGACTCCAGCTCGTGGGCGTCGCCGATGCCCGCCGAGGGGATCACGTAGCGCTCGTCGTACTTGGCCAGCGCGAGCAGCCGGTACATCGAGCGGACCTCCTCGGTGGTCAGTCCCGCCGCGTCCAGCGGGGCGGCGTCGGGCTGCTCGCCGAGGTTCACCGACCGCATGAACGAGCGCATCACCGCGAGCTTGCGCAGGGACGCCCTCACCGGGCCGGCGTCGCCCGCGGTGAACAGCTCGGCCAGGTACTCCACCGGGATGCGCAGCGCGTCGATGGCGCCGAAGAGGTTGCCCGCGTCCTCCCCGTCGAAGCCGGTCCCGGCGACCGCGTCGACCACCGGCGACAGCGGCGGGATGTACCAGACCATCGGCATGGTGCGGTACTCCGGGTGCAGCGGCAGCGCCACCTGGTAGGTGCAGATCAGGTCGCGCACCGGGGAACGCCTCGCCGCCTCGATCCAGTCGTGCGGGATGCCCGCGCGTTCGGCCTCGGCCGCCACCGCGGGATCGTCCGGGTCGAGGAAGAGGTCGCGCTGCGCCGGGTAGAGCGCGTGGTCGTCGGTGACGGCGGCCGCCTCGGACACGCGGTCGGCGTCGTAGAGCAGGACCCCGATGTAGCGCAGCCGCCCCACGCACGTCTCCGAGCAGATGGTCGGCTGCCCGACCTCCACCCTCGGGTAGCAGAAGGTGCACTTCTCGGCCTTGCCGGTGCGGTGGTTGAAGTAGACCTTCTTGTACGGGCAGCCCGACACGCACATCCGCCAGCCCCGGCACTGCTCCTGGTCGACCAGCACGATGCCGTCCTCCACCCGCTTGTACATCGCGCCCGACGGGCACGACGCCACGCACGAGGGGTTCAGGCAGTGCTCGCAGATCCTCGGCAGGTAGAACATGAACGACTGCTCGAACTCGAACTTCAGCTTCAGCCCCAGCTCGTCGCGCAGCTTGGCCACGACCGGGTCGGCGTCGGCGTGCTCGGGCATGCCGCCGAGGTCGTCGTCCCAGTTCGGCCCCCACCGAACGTCGGTGGGAGCGCCGGTGATCGCCGAGGTCGGCCGGGCCACCGGGGTGTCGTCGCCGAGCGGGGCGTCGGTGAGGTTGCGGTAGTCGTAGGTCCAGGGCTGGTAGTAGTCGTCGAGCTCGGGCATGTCGGGGTTGGCGAACAGCGAGGCGAGCCTGCGCAGCCGGCTCCCGCCGCGAAGCCGCAGCCGTCCCTTGCGGTCCAGCTCCCACCCGCCGCGCCAGTGCTCCTGGTCCTCGTAGCGGCGCGGGTAGCCCTGACCGGGCCGGGTCTCGACGTTGTTGAACCAGACGTACTCGACGCCACCGCGGTTGGTCCACGTCTGCTTGCAGGTGACCGAACACGTGTGGCAGCCGATGCACTTGTCGAGGTTCATCACCATCGCAAGCTGTGCCATGACGCGCATCAGTACTCCACCTCCTGGTCGCGGCGGCGGATCGTGGTGACCTCGTCGCGCTGGTTGCCGGTCGGGCCGTGGTAGTTCAGCGCGAACGACTGCTGGGCGTAGCCGCCGATGAGGTGGGTGGGCTTGATCTGAATCCGGGTGAGCGAGTTGTGGATGCCGCCGCGCCGCCCGTCGGTCCGGCTCTTGGGGACGTTCACCGTCCGTTCCTGCGCGTGGTAGAGGAAGACCGTCCCGGTCGGCATCCGGTGCGAGACGACCGCGCGTGCGACCACCACACCGTTGCGGTTGACGGCCTCGACCCACTCGTTGTCGGACACGCCGATGGCCTCGGCGTCGGCGGGGCTCATCCAGATCGCCGGACCGCCCCGGGAGAGCGTCAGCATGATCGGGTTGTCCTGGTACTCGGTGTGGATCGACCACTTCGAGTGCGGGGTGAGGTACCGGACCACGACCTCGGCGTTGCCACCCGGACCGATGCGCGGTTCGCCGGAGAGCCGGTGCAGGTCCAGCGGTGGCCGGTACAGCGGGAGCTGCTCGCCCAGCTCGGCCATCCAGTCGTGGTCGAGGAAGACGTGCTGGCGCCCGGTGAGGGTGTGCCACGGCTTGAGCTGCTCCACGTTGATGGTGAACGGCGAGTAGCGCCTCCCGCCCGACTCGTCACCGGACCACTCCGGACTGGTCACCACCGGCGCGGGCCGCGACCTGGTGTCGGCGAAGGTGACCCGGTGCCCGCCGTCGTGCTCGGCGATCCGCGCGAGCGGTCTGCCGACGCGCTGCTCCAGCGAGCGGAAGCCCGCGACCGCGAGGCGTCCGTTGGTGGTGCCGGAAAGGGCGAGGATCGCGTCCGCGGTGCGGATGTCGGTGTCCAGCCGCGGTCGTCCCGCCGCCGCGCCGCTGCGGGCCACGCCGTTGTGGGCGCCGAGCCGGCTCAGCTCCTCGTCCACCTCCACGGTGTAGCCCTTGACCGTGGCCCCGAGCTTGTCGAGCAGCGGTCCCACCGCGGCGAGCTTGTCGGCCACCGCGGGGTAGTCCCGTTCGACGACCGTCAGGGTGGGCAAGGTCCGGCCGGGAACCGGTTCGGTCTCCCCCGCCCGCCAGTCCAGCAGGACGCCTCCCGGCTGGGCGATCTCGCCCGGGGTGTCGTGCCCGAGCGCGGTGGCGACCACGTCGCGGCGCACGCCGAGGTGGTCGCGGGCCAGCTCGCTGAAGCGGCGCGCGATGGCGTGGAAGGCGTCGAAGTCGGTGCGGCACTGCCAGGGCGGGGCGACCGCGGCGTTGAACGAGTGGACGAACGGGTGCATGTCGGTGCTGGACAGGTCGTGCTTCTCGTACCAGGTCGCGGCGGGCAGCACGACGTCGGAGAACATCGTCGTGCTGGTCATCCGGAAGTCCAGCGACAGCAGCAGGTCGAGCTTGCCCTCCGGGGCCTGCTCCGGCCTGCTCACCTCCGACGACCCACCGTTGTCCGGTGCTTCCCGCGCGCGCAACGAGGAGTCGGTGCCGAGCAGGTGCCGCAGGAAGTACTCGTTGCCCTTGGCCGAGGAACCCAGCAGGTTCGACCGCCACACCGTGAGCACCCGCGGCCAGTTCGACTCGGCGTCGGGGTCCTCGCAGGCGAAGCCCAGCTTTCCCGAGCGCAGCAGGTCGACGACGTGCTGCACGGGGTCGGCGCCCGCCCGGTCGGCCTCGTCGGCCAGGTCCAGCGGGTTGCGGTCGAACGTCGGGTAGGACGGCATCCACCCGGCCCGCGCCGACCGCGCCACGCAGTCCGCCGCGGTGGTCCCGGCCAGCTTTCCCGGCGCGCCGGGCCAGGCCAGGGCACCGGTGTCCAACGTGTCGTAGCGCCACTGGTCGGTGTGGGTGTAGAACCACGCGGTCCCGATCATCTGCCGCGCCGGGCGGTTCCAGTCCGCGGCACTGGCCAATGTGGACCACCCGGTGAGCGGCCGGATCTTCTCCTGACCGACGTAGTGCGCCCAGCCGCCGCCGTTGCGGCCCTGGCAGCCGGTGATCAGCAGCAGCGTCAGGAACGTCCGGTAGACCTCGTCGGAGTGGAACCAGTGGTTGGTGCCCGCACCCATCAGGATCATGCACCGGCCCTCGGAGCGGATCGCGGTGTCGGCGAACTCCCGGGCGATGCGGGTGACCCGCTCGGCAGGCACCGAGGTGATCCGCTCCTGCCACGCGGGCGTCCCAGGCGACTCGGCGTCGTCGTAGCCCTCGGGCCACTGCCCCGGCAGGCCGTCGCGGCCGACGCCGTACTGCGCCAGCAGCAGGTCGAAAACCGTTGTCACCAGCGGACCGCCCGGGCGCAGCCGGACCGCGGGCACCCCGCGGGTGACCTCCCGGCCGAGACCGTCCGGTTCGTCGAAGCGGGGCAGGCGCACCGGCACCGCCCCGGCGCGCTGACCGAGCACCTCGGCGCCGTGCAGGCTCAGCAGCGGGCTGGTCTCCTCCAGGTCCAGGTTCCACCGCCCCGGTTCGCCGTCGTTCCAGCGGAAGCCCAGCGATCCGTTGGGAACCGCGGGCCTGCCGGTGCGCTCGTCGACGAGCACGGTCTTCCACGCCTCGTGCTCGCCGTCGTGTCCCAGGTCGGCCGCGGTGACGAACTTGCCCGGCACCAGGCCCTCGGGCCGCTCGGCGAGGGTGACCAGGAACGGCAGGTCGGTGTAGCGGCGCACGTAGTCGGTGAAGAACGGCGTGCCGCGCTCGACGAAGAACTCCCGGAGCACGACGTGGCCCATCGCCACCGCCAGCGCGGCGTCGGTGCCGGGGTGGGCGGCCAGCCACTCGTCGGCGAACTTGGTGTTGTCGGCGTAGTCCGGGGACACCACCACGACCTTCTGGCCCCGGTAGCGCGCCTCGGTCATCCAGTGCGCGTCGGGGGTCCTGGTGACCGGGACGTTGGAGCCCCACATCATCAGGTAGGCCGCGTCCCACCAGTCCGCGGACTCGGGAACGTCGGTCTGGTCGCCGAAGACCTGCGGGGAGGCCACCGGCAGGTCGGCGTACCAGTCGTAGAACGACAGCATGGGTGCGCCGATCAGCGACATGAACCGGGAGCCGACGGTGTGCGAGACCATCGACATCGCCGGGATCGGCGAGAAGCCCGCGACGCGGTCCGGGCCGTGCTCGGCGATGGTGTGCACGTGCGCGGCGGCGATCATCTCGACCGCCTCGTCCCAGGAGATGCGCACCAGCCCGCCCTTGCCGCGCGCCCGCTGGTAGCGGCGCCTGCGTTGCGGGTCCTCCACGACCGACCGCCAGGCCAGCACCGGATCACCGGTTTCGCGCCGCGCCTGGCGGTACATCTCCACCAGAACGCCGCGCGCGTGCGGATAGCGCAACCGGGACGGCGAATAGGAGTACCAGGAGAACGACGCGCCGCGGGGACAGCCGCGCGGCTCGTACTCCGGCCGGTCGGGCCCCACCGACGGGTAGTCGGTGTCCTGAGCTTCCCAGGTGATGATCCCGTCCTTGACGTAAACGTTCCACCGGCACGAACCGGTGCAATTCACGCCGTGGGTGGAGGGGACTACTTTGTCGTGGGTCCAGCGGTCGCGATAAAACGTATCGCCGTCCCGGCCGCCCTCCCGGTAAACGGTGCGCAGATCGTCGGACGTCTGCGCCTTCGAGAGCAATCTACCGATTCGGAGAAGCGCGTCACCTGCGGAAGCAGCACTTCCCTCCGCACCGCCGCGCGTCGGTACCGCACACATGATCGACTCCGGTTCCCGTTGGAATGCCGACGTGGCAACAACACGCTACGCCGCGTGATAGCAACGTTTCAACGCGGCACTCGCCGTGAAATTTGCCACCCCGGGTAATCACATCAATGCGCACGGGGACCGTTTTGCGGCATTGTTCACCGCTCGCCGTTTCGCCCCGGTTCGCTCCGATTGATTTTCCATTTCGCATTCCGGAGAGGGAGCCGACCAAGTTTTCTAACACTTTCGCATGCTTTTCCCGATCCAATCCCTCCCACTTGTGGATGAGCGGGCTTCGGGCGCCGCATCAAGCCACGCCCATTCCGAATCCGCAATTCGATCTCACGATTGGGTGATTCGGCTCGAGCACGCCGGAAGCGGTCGGTTTGCGACACTTCCGGCCATGGGGCACGCACCGGACTCCGCGCGACCGCGGTACGGCGCTGCCCGTCGACTACGACACCGACCCCGGACGCTTCGCCGCGAACCAGGCGGCCACCCGCCGGCTCTCCGCGCGCGGTGACATCCATCCCGTCGTCGCCCGCCGCATCGCGGCCGAGGGCTGCCGGACCGTGGTCGACATCGGCGGCGACAACGGCACCCTCGCCCGGTTGCTCGCCGCGCGGGGCCTGCGCCCGCTGATAGCCGACCGCGCGGGCCACGTGTCGCGGGCGCCTTGCCCCGCGGTCCGCGCCGATGCGCTGTACCTGCCGTTCGCCGACGGCACGTTCGACTGCGCTGCGGCGCTGTGGATGCTGTACCACCTGCCAGATCCGCTCCCCGCGCTGCGGGAAGCGCGCCGCGTCCTGCGCCCCGGCGGCCTTCTCGCCACGTGCACGAGCAGCCGGTTTCAACGACCCCGAGCTCGCCTCGGTGCTGCCGGGCCGGGGAGAGCCGCTGAGCTTCGACGCCGAGAACGGACTGCCACAGCTCGCCGGCGTCTTCGCCCTCGTCGAGGTCCATCGCTGGGACGAGCCGATGGTGGAGATCCCCGACCGCGAAGCGCTCCGCCTCTTCCTCCGGGGACGCGGGCTTTCCTGGCGACTGGCCGGCGAAGCCGCGCAGCACTTCGGGACTCCGTTGCGCGTCACCAAACGCGGCACGCTCGCCTGGTTGCGCAAGCCGTAGGACGAACCACGGCCCTCCCGGGAACCGGGGGTTCTAGCGGTCCTCGCAACACCTACGACCTGTGGGAGTTGCGAGGACCGTGGCATGTGAGGGTGACAGTGCCGAGCTGAAGCAACGCTTCCTGGACCGGCTTGATGCGGTCGGGAGCGTCACTGTGGCGGCCCGTGAGCTGGGCCTGAACCGGAACACGGCCTTTAGTTGGGCCCGGCAGGCTGGGCGGCGGTCGATTCGGGCGTCGCGTCGACACCCACGGCGCGAGGAGTACGAGCAGCTGCGTTCCGAGGGTGTGGCCCGACGTCGGGCGGCCGAGCGGGTGGGCATCAACGAGCGCACGGCGAAGGACTGGGACTACGGGGTCCGCAAGAGCCGGAACGCGCGGACCTACCCGAACGGGGTTCGTGTCGATTACGCGACGGGCACCAGCACGATTGTCGACGTGAACTCCGTGGCAGCCGAGTTGCCCACGCTGGACAAGCAGTTGCATCCTCGGCTGCTGACCTTGGCAGAGCGGGAGCGGATCCGGGACCTGCGGGCCGAGGGCCACTCACTGCGGGCGATCGGGAGCGCGTTGGGGCGCTCAGCCAGCACGATCTCCCGGGAGATCCGCGCGAACTCCACCCACGGCGCCTACCAGCCATATGCGGCCCACCGCGCGTCGGCCGCTCGTCGACCGCGCCCGAAGCAACGCAAGCTGATCGCGCAGGGACCGTTGCACCAGTTCGTGGCCGATGGCCTGCGCGAGCGCTGGTCACCGGAGCAGATCTGCCACGCTCTAGGCAAGGAGCATCCCGGCGACCAGAGGATGCGAGTGAGCGTGGAGACGATCTACCAGGCGCTGTACTTCCAGGCCCGCGGTGGTCTCAAACGCGAAGTACAGGCCGCGATCCGCACCGGCCGGACCCGCCGCAAGCCACGCCGCAACCCGAACCAGCGCACCGCGCGGTTCATCGACCCGATGGTGATGATCAGCGACCGCCCCGCTGAGGCCGCCGACCGGGCCGTGCCCGGCCACTGGGAGGGAGACTTGATCATTGGCGCTGGCAGCCAGTCCGCGATCGGCACCCTGGTAGAGCGCACCACGCGGTACACCATGCTGGTCCACCTACCGAACGGGCACGACGCCGAAACGGTCCGGGACGGACTCGTAGCGACGATCACAACGCTGCCGAATCACCTCCGTGGCTCGCTGACCTGGGACCAGGGAGCCGAGATGGCCCGCCACAAGCAGTTCACCATGGCCACCGACATGCCGGTCTACTTCTGCGACCCGGCCAGTCCCTGGCAGCGCGGCAGCAACGAAAACACCAACGGACTGCTGCGCCAGTACTTCCCCAAGGGCACCGACCTCGGCACTTACGGACCCGAGGACCTCGAGCACGTCGCCCAACAGCTCAACGGGCGACCACGCAAAACGCTCGGCTGGGACTCCCCAGCCGAGCGCCTCGCTATGCTCCTGACCAAAGCCAGTTGACCATCTGTGTTGCGACGACCCCTTGAATCCGCCAACCCGGGAGGGCCGTGGCTGCCGGAGACGTCGGCTCAGCTCTTCACCGCGAGGTCGTCGACGTCGGCTCGCGCCGCGAGCGCCGAGAGCTGCTCGGCGGCCCGCTCCCGGAACCGCTCGACACCGGCGAGCTTGATGTCCTCGTAGCCCCGGACCAGCTCGGTCAGCTCGGCGATGGCCGCGACCTGCTCGGCGGTGCCGGACCCGAGGCGGTCCAGCGCCCGCTCGACGAGCCGGCGGTACTCGCCGACCAGCTCGCGCTCGACCCGGCGGACCTTCGCGTAGCCGAACACGTCCAGGCGCGTGCCGCGCAGGCGGCGAGCCGAACGCAGCGCCCGGAACGCGACCTCGGCGGTGCGGCGCAGCCGGATCTTGCGCTTCATGCCCAGAGCGCGCAGCACGGGCGGGTGCAGCAGCACCGAGACCGAGGCGCCGGCTCCGAACTCGTCGCCGAGCCGGGCCTTCTCCACGGTGTCGAGGTGCAGTCGCGCCACCTCGTACTCGTCCTTGTAGGCCATCAGCTTGTGCAGGCCCTTGGCGTAGGCGACCGCGACGCGCTCACCGCCCTCCTCGCCCGCCCGTTCGCGGGCGATCCCGGCCACCCGGCGGACCTCCCGCGCGTAGCGCTGGGCGTAGGCCTCGTCCTGGTAGCCGACGAGGTCGGCGACCCGCGTAGCGAGCACCCGGCCGAGCTCTCCCGCCGCGTCGCCCGCGATCCGGCGAGCGGTCGCGTCGACCTCGACGACAGCGCGCTCCTGCGGCGCGAGCGCCCGCTCGACGGCGTCGCGGTCCACCACCGCCGCGCGGCCCCAGCGGAACGCCGCGAGGTTGGTGTCCACTGCCGCGCCGTTGAGCCGGATCGCCCGCTCGATCGCCTCGGCGCTCATCGGCAGGCACCCGCGCTGGAACGCCGCGCCGATCATCAGCATGTTCACCGGCATGTGGTCACCGAAGAGCGCGTCGGCCATGCCCTGCGCGTCCAGCAGGACCTGCTCGGCGGTGGCCGCCGCGATGCGGTCGAGGGCGTCCTGCGGCGATCCCGGCACCGGAACGCGGTTGGTGACCATCGCGGCCGTCGGCACCACGGCGGTGTTGACCAGCGCGATGGTCCTGTCGGCCGCGGCGGTCTCCAGGTTCTGCTCTGCGGCCGCGCCCAGCAGGTCGAAGCCGATCAGGACGTCGACGGTCGACTTCGACGCGCGCAGCGCCCCCGCCACCGGCTGCTTGGAGATCCGGACGTCGCTGACGACCGGGCCGCCCTTCTGCGCCACACCGGTCTGCTCCAGCCCGGCCGCGTGCAGGCCGTCCATGTGCGCGGCCATCTGCAGGATCTGCGACACCGTGACCACGCCGGTGCCGCCGATGCCGGGCATCCGCATCAGCACGCCGTCGCTCCGCGGGCGCTCGGCCGGCGCGGTCAGCTCCACCGGCAGCGCGGGCACCGCCCGCCGGGCCCGGGTGCCGGGCTCCACGAGCAGGAACGACGGGCAGTCGCCCTTCAGGCAGGTGAAGTCGGAGTTGCACGACGCCTGGTGGATGCGCGTCTTGCGGCCGAACTCGGTCTCCACCGGCTGCACCGAGAGGCAGGTCGACTTGTCCCCGCAGTCGCCGCAGCCCTCGCACACCCGCTCGTTGATCACCACGCGCTCGGCGGGTGTCGGCAGCGCTCCGCGCTTGCGCAGGCGTCGTTCCTCCGCCGCGCAGCGGTCGTCGTGGACCAGTACCGTGACGCCCTCCACCGCGGCCAGTTCGCGTTGCACGTCGGCGAAGTCGTCGCGGTGGCGCACGGTCGCGATCGGGTCGAGGGCGACGCCGCGGTAGGTTCCGGGCTCGGCGGTGGTCACCACCACCCGGCGGACGCCCTCGGTGGCCAGCCAGCGGGTCAGCGTCGGGATGTCGAGCTTGCCCTCGGCGCGCTGCCCGCCGGTCATCGCGACGGCGTCGTTGTAGAGCAGCTTGTAGGTCACGTTGACCCCCGCCGCGACCGACGCCCGGATGGCCAGCGAACCGGAGTGGTGGAAGGTGCCGTCACCGAGGTTCTGCACGAAGTGCCGGTCGTCGGTGAACGGGGCGAGCCCGTTCCACTGCGCGCCCTCGCCGCCCATCTGGGTCACGCCGACCTGGTGGCCCCGGCCCTCGCCGTCGAGCAGCACCATCACGTGGCAGCCGATGCCCGCGCCCACGAGCGTGTCGTCGTCGGCCCGCGTGGAGGTGTTGTGCGGGCAGCCGGAGCAGAAGTACGGGGTGCGCGCGGCGATCGTGGGCAGCTCGATCCGCGACCGCCGCGGGTCGGCGGTGCGCAGGTAGGCCGCCGCGCTCTCCGGCAGGCGGTCCTGCCCGATGCGCCTGCCGAGGGCCCGCGCGACGTCGGTGGCCGACAGGGTGCCCCGGACGGTGAGCAGCGGACGGCCGCTGTCGTCGCGGCGCCCGACGACCAGCGGCGCGTCGGGACGCCGGTACATCGCCTCCTTGACCTGGGCTTCCAGGAAAGGCGTCTTGTCCTCGACCACCACGACCTCGTCGAGGCCCTCCAGCATCGAGGCCAGGTGCGCCTGGTCCAGCGGGTGGGGCATGCCGACGCGGACCAGCCGCAGGCCGAGCGCCTCCATCGCGCCCTCGTCGATGCCCATGTCCTCCAGCGCGCGGAGCACGACGGCGTGGGCCAGTCCGGAGGCGACCACGCCGGTGGTGGCGCGGCGGGCGCTGAAGGTGACCTTGTTCAGGCCGTGGGTCGTGCCGTAGGCGCGGGCGAGGTCCAGCCGCCGGGTGAGCACGTCGAACTCGGCGTCCAGCGCGGGCCGGCCCAGCAGCTGGGCCGGGGCGCGGTCGGCGGTCCCGGGCACCGGGACGCCGTGGCCGAGCGCGCCGAGGTCGACGGTGGCCGAGGCGTCGGCGATGTCGGCGACGATCTTCAGCCCCGCCCACAGGTTGACGGCCCTGGACAGCGCGACCGCGTGCAGGCCGAACTCGATGATCTCCGGGACCGAGGAGGGCGCCAGCAGCGGCATCGCCAGGCTCTGGCACATCTGCTCGCTGGCGCTGGGGATGGTGGAGGACTTGTTGCCCGGGTCGTCGCCGATCCAGGCGACCGCGCCGCCCAGCGGTGCGGTGCCCGCGATGTTGCCGTGCCGGATGGCGTCGGCGGCCCGGTCCAGCCCGGGGTTCTTGCCGTACCAGAAGCCGGTGACCCCGTCGTGCCTGCGCCCCGGCACCTGGCGCAGCAGCTGCGTGCCCGCGACCGCCGTGGCGGCCAGCTCCTCGTTGAGGCCGGCCTGGAACACCACCCCCTCAGGATCCAGGAAGCGCTTGGCCCGGCCCATCTCCATGTCGAGCCCGCCCAGCGGCGAGCCCTGGTAGCCGGACACGAACGCGCGCGTGTCCAGTCCGCGCGACTCGTCGAGCCTGCGCTGCTCCAGGGTCAACCGGACCAGCGCCTGGATGCCGGAGATCAGTACCCGGCCACTGTCTGCCGTGTACTTGTCGTCGAGCGACACGGCGGCGGGGTCGGTGTGCATGGCGGTCTCCATCGATGCGTGGTGAGTTGCGCCACAGCACAGCGGCGATGCCGGGGACGGCGCAAGCCGCTGGCCAGATCCGGTGTCGATCACGCAAAATCTTGTACTCGAGGGTCCGCCTCCGAGGGTTTCTTTGCGTGGCGGGTGACGCCTCTGACGGCAGGGCGAAACGAGCTGGAGCAGGCATGGCGGAAGAGCTGGTGGACGCGGTCGACCATTCGATCCTGCGGCTGCTGCGCGAGGACGGCCGGCGCACGTTCTCCGAGATGGCGGCCGAGGTCGGGCTGTCGGTGGCCGCGGTGAAGCGGCGGGTGGACCGGCTGCGCGACGTCGGGGTGATCACCGGGTTCACCGTGCAGATCGACCACTCCAAGCTCGGGTGGGCCGTCGAGGCGTTCACCGAGCTGCGCTACCTCGGCACCACAGGGGCGGGCGAGATCGTGCAGACGGCCTCGGCGCTGCCGGAGGTGCAGGCGGTCTTCACCATCGCGGGTGACCCGGACGCGCTCATCTGGCTTCGCGTCCGCGACGTCAACCACCTCCAGCAGGCCATCGAGCGGCTGCGCCGCTCGGGCAAGGTCACCGGGACCAAGACGCTGATGGTGCTCGGGACCTGGATGCGCAGCTGACGTCCCGGCGGCATGTGGTCCGGCCGTCGACAGCGCACGCGCGGGAAATCGCTTTCCCTTCCACGGCGGGGAAGCCGTCCACGGCGCCGGGTCGAGTGCTCGCGATTCCTCCCGCGCGGGAACCACTTCCCCTGGTGACCTTCCCCTCGCGGTGGGACATTCGCCGCACCGGCAGCACTTCCCACCTGGAGGGGTCATGTCCCACCACCTCAGCGGGCCCGACCTGCGGTCTCCCGGCGACGACGCGCGGCTGGACCTCACCGACGTCTTCGCCTTCACCGCGCCGTCGCGCGAGCGCACGGTCCTGATCATGAACGTCAACCCGTTCGCCCCCACCCGGGCCGAGCACTTCCACCCCGACGCCGTCTACCGGATCAACGTCGACACCGACGGCGACTCCCTGGCCGACGTGGCCTTCAGCTTCGTGTTCTCACCACCGGGCGACGGCGGGCAGACGGTCTCCGTCCACCGGTCGCTGGGACGGCGTGCCCAGTCCCACGAACCCGGCGCGGAGCGGCTCATCGCCGACGCCCCGGTGAGCTTCGACTCGGACCCCGAGGTCGCCACCGCGGGCGAGCTGACCTTCAGCGCCGGTATCCGCAGCGACCCCTTCTTCGCCGACCTCGACGGGATCGTGCACGACTTCCGGTGGACCGGCCGCGACTCGATGGCCGACCAGAACGTCTTCGGCATCGTGCTCGAGATGCCCAACGCCGAACTCGGATCGAACCCGCTGATCGGCGTCTGGGCCAGGGTCAGCGTCCACCGCGACGGGAAGCTGGTGTCCATGGACCGCGGTGCGCACCCCTCGCTGACGGCCTACTTCAACTCCGAGGACGCCAAGGACACCTACAACGCGCGGGAGCCCGCCGACGACTGGGAGAACTACCGCGACGCGTGGACCGCCGTGCTCCAGCACACCGGCGGGTACGGCGTCGAGGACGCCCACCGCGTGCTCCGTCAGATCCTGCCCGACATCCTGCGCTACGACCGCAGCAGGCCCGCCGCCTATCCCAACGGCCGCAAGCTCACCGACGACGTGACCTCGGCGCGGCTGAACATGGTCTCCGGCGGCCGGATCACCACCGACCACATCGGTCCGCACAACGACCTGCTCGACCGGTTCCCCTATCTGGGAAACCCGCACCCGGTCGGAGCCGCCGCGATGAGCGGCTGACCGCGAGGCGAACGGCAACGGACCCCGGCCGCGCTCGGCAGCCGGGGTCCGCGCGGTGGTGCGGGTCAGCGCATGCCCGCCATCGTCCGCTCGATCTGGTCGGCCAGCTTGTTCATGATCCGCGCGTAGGAGGCGTAGCTCATCGGCGCCACGGCGTCCCACTCGACGAAGCGGTTCGCGGCCGCCGCCGGCTGGGCGGCGAACAGCGGGTTCTGCTTCATCTGCTCGGGGTTCATCGACGCCCGGCGGGTGTCCCACAGCAGGATGTCGCCGCTGTAGGCGTTGGCGTTCTCCCACGACAGGCGCTCGAAGTACCCCCCGCCCGCGGTGTCCGGGTGGGCCGGAGTGGTGATCGGCAGCCCGAGCTCCCTGACGTAGTAGCCCAGGTCGGGATTCCGCGCCGGGACGACCACGAAGTACTCCTGCGGGGTGCCGCCGACGGCCAGGATCGAGCGGTTCTGCGACCGCAGCCGCTCACCGAGGCCGCGCAGCCGCTGCGCGGCGGCGTTGAACGCCTCCTCGTCGGCGCGCACCCGCGGCGAGTCGACGTCGCCGCCGAGCGCCCGCGCCAGCTCCTCGTACTTGCGGATGCTCTCGGGCAGGGCAACACCGGACTGCTGGACGCCGACGGTCTGCACGATGGACTTGGCCGTCTCCTCCTGGTCCTGGGTGAGGTGCCACAGGCCCGGGAACTCCGCGTACTTGCCGCTGACCAGCAGGTCGGGGTGCAGCGAGGCGACCCGTTCCATGTTCAGCTCGCCGTAGGCCGGGCCGGTGACGTCGGTGACCTCGGCCGGGTTGACGCTGCCCGCCTCGTTCTCGGTGGTGCCGTCGTCCTTGACCAGCGGACCGAACGTGCCCACCACGTCGACCCCGAAGTCCTTGAGCGCTCCCGCCGCCGACACCTGGGCGATGAAGCGCTGCGGGCGCTGGTCGGCGTTGACGGTGACGCCGCGGTCGTCGGTGTAGGACCACCGGCCGCCTGCCGAGTCTGCCGCCGGCTCCGGTGGAGCACAGCCGGCCAGAGCACCGGTGACGGCGATGAGCCCGGCGATGGCCCCGATCTTGCGACGCACGTGAACCTCCTGAAGCATTAAGGTTAGGCTAAGCTAGCACGCGATCAGACGTACCGACGTTGACGGAGGTCACACCCATGACGAAGGCGCGCACGGCCAGGCGGCGGCACGACGGGCAGCCTGGGTACCGGATGTACGTGGTCCGGGTGGCGCGCGCCGAAAGACTCGGCCCGAGCTTCGTGCGCCTGACCTTCACCGGCGACAGCCTGCGCGAGTTCGGCGCGGGCGGCGCCGACCAGCGCATCAAGCTGCTGCTGCCGCAGCCGGGCCGCACGATCGCCGACATCCCGCACGGCGAGGACTGGTACCCGCGGTGGCAGGCGATGCCCGACGACGTGCGCCCCACGATGCGCACCTACACCGTCCGCGCGTACCGCCCGGAGGTCGCCGAGATCGACGTCGACTTCGTGCTGCACGGCGTCGACGAGGGCCACGGCGGTCCGGCCTCGCGGTGGGCGGCCGCCGCCGCGCCCGGTGACATCGCCGTCCTGTGCGGCCCCGACCGGCCGGGCAACGGCAGGATGTGGGGATGCGAGTGGCTCCCGCCGGAGACGGCGAGGCAGGTGGTGCTGGCGGGCGACGAGACGGCGCTGCCCGCGGTGGCCTCCATCGTGGAGTCGCTGCCCCCGGACGCGCGGGGGATCGTCTGCGTGGAGGTGCCGACCGCCGGGGACGTCCAGTGGTGGCGGGCGCCGGAGGGCGTGGAGATCCGCTGGTCCGTCCGGCAGCGCGCCAACCGGCCCACGCCGCACGGCTCCCTGCTGGAGACCGCCCTGGCCGACGCGCTGGCCGAGCTGTGCGAACCCGCCCGCCGAGCGGCCTCCTCAGAGCTGGACGACGTCGACGTGGACACGACGCTGCTGTGGGAGGTTCCCGAGCAGCGCGAGAGCGTGGACGCCACCGGCGGCGAGCTCTACGGGTGGCTGGCGGGCGAGGCCGCGGTGATCAAGCGCCTGCGGCGGATGATGGTCGGCGACTACGGCGTCCCCCGCGGCTCGGTCGCCTTCATGGGCTACTGGCGCCAGGGCCGCTGCAACTGACGCAGCCTCCCAGCGACGGCACATCGCCGGGTTTCGCATACTGCCTCGCCTGGAGTTTCCGACGCTCTGCGCGGAAGAACGCTCAGCGCGAATAGACCTCGAAGGCGACACCGCGCACGCCGTGGTCGCGCTCCACCGAGTCCATGATCCCGGTGAGGAACGATCGCGCCTGCTCGGCGGGTTCGGCGCCGTCGAGCGCCGCCAGGTACGTGCGGTGCTCGGAGAGCGAGGCGATCCCGCGTTCCTGCGAACGCGTGCCGACCTCGGCGATGTGCGTCGGTTGGGGCGAACCGGCGACCGCGACCCAGCGCACCCCGCCCCAGGGTTCGAGACCGCCCTCGCGCAGTTGCTCGGGGAAGATCCACCGGTTGCCCGCGTCACCGGCCGCGTCGAGAGCGGCACGCCCCACCGCCCGGTGGTCCGGAGTGTTCCACGCCTTGCCGCCCCAGGTGTCGTGGTGGTTGAGCGTGATCAGCATTTCGGGCCGGTGCCGGCGGATCGCCGCGGTCAGGTCGCGCCGGAGCCCGACGCCGTCCTCGATCACTCCGTCGCGGTGGCCCAGGAACTCCACCACCGACACGCCGACGACGCCCGCGCTCGCCCGCTGCTCCGCCTCCCGGACCCGCGCGCTCTCCCCCTGCTCCAGGCCGTCGATGCCCGCTTCGCCGCGGGTGACGAGCAGGTAGGCGATGTCGCGGCCGGCGTCCGTCCACTCCGCGACCGCGCTCGCCGCGCCGTACTCCAGGTCGTCGGGGTGCGCCACGACCGCCAGCGCCCTCGACCAGTCCTCCGGCATCCGCTCCAGCTTCTCGACCACACCGAACCTCCTCACCGACTGCGACCAGTTTCCCCCACACCGCAGGCGGATGCGAGGTCGTACCGGCTTGGTCAGCGGTCGCGATCCGCACTCGACCATCGGGCCGGCGGAGTTTCGCCGACGACGTCGACGAGTTCAGCGACGAGGCCGACTCGTGCGAACTTCGGTCCACATCGGACTGAGGCCCCGAGTCGGCGTCGTCGCTCCGGTTTCAGTCGTTCTTCCCCGTGGGCGGGAGAGCGCCCATGGTCTGCAGGTGCGCCATCGATCCGCAGCGCTCGACGAGGTGGGCCAACTCGGCTGGGCCTACACGGTCGGCGAGTACGACCCCGGGGTTGCCACGCTCGCCGTGCCGGTCTTCCTGCGCGACGAGCCGTACGGCAGCCTCAGCGTCGGGTGGTCGGCGGAGCGGTTCGACCGCGACCCGGCCGACTGGGTGGACCTCCTGCGCGACGTGAGCTCCCGAATCCGCCACCGGCTGACCTGTCCGGCGGCCCGGCGGGGGTCGTAGCCGCTCGGGGGCCGCCTGCAAGCCCGGGAACGCACGCGCCTACCGGCTTCACAGGCCTCTGCACCGCTCTGCTTCGAACCGCGCTGGTCCTCAGCTGCGGCGCTTGGCCTCGGCGCTGACCGAGCCGGTGGCGAGCTTCTCCAGCAGGCCGATCAGGATCGTGCGCTCTGGCCGGGTCAGCGTGGACGCCCACGCCTGCTCGCGCTCGTTGTGCGCGGTGTACGCGCCGAGGATGGCCTCCCGGCCCGCGTCGGTGAGTTCGAACGAGACCACGCGGCGGTCGCGCTCCCCCTGCCGCCTGGAGATCGTCCCGTCCCGCTCCAGGGTCTTGACCAGCGCCGACACCGCCGCCCGGCTCATCCCCGAGAGCTCGGCGACCCGCTTGCCCTCCAGCGGCCCGGCCAGCCAGAGCACGAAGAGCACGCGGAACCCCGGCCAGCTCAGGCCGCGCGGCCGGTGCACCGACGACTCGAGGTCGTACACCAGCGCACTGGTCGCGCGGTGCAGGGTCAGCACGAGCCGCATCGCGACCGGGTCGACCTCCGGCAGTTCGCGGGAGGTCCGCTCGACCGCGTAGTCGACGAACGAGAGGTAGTCCAGGGAGTCGGCGGCGGGTTCTGCTGGCATGAGCCCAGGCTAGAGGGCGGCTCTTGGGCCGCGCGGGCGCGTCGCCCGCCGCGGTGCACATGCTGCGAGCAGCCGTTCGGTGGCTTCCACTGGGTGTGCGCGCCGCGCTAGCTTCACCCCAGTTGATCAAAGCTTTGACCGAGGAGGGGCCGATGTCGGCGAAGCCGTTCGCGTCGTCGGGAGACCTGGCCGACAAGGAGCAGACGCTGGAGGTGCTGGCCGACGGCGTGTACGCGCTGACCGCCGAGGGCGATCCGAACGTCGGTGCCGTCGAGGGCGAGGACTTCCTGGTCTGTTTCGAGGCCCTGGCCACGCCCACCGCCGCCCGGGAGTGGCTGGCCAGGCTGCGCGAGCACACCGACAAGCCGGTCAAGTACCTGGTGCTGTCGCACTACCACGCGGTGCGGGTGCTGGGCGCGAGCGCGTTCGACGCCGAGGTCGTCATCGCCCACGACAACACCCGAGCCCTGATCGCCGAACGCGGCAAGCAGGACTGGGAATCGGAGTTCGCCAGGATGCCGAGGCTGGCCAAGGACGCGGCGTCGGTGCCAGGGCTGACCTGGCCGACGCTGACCTTCTCCGACCGGCTCACCATCGACCTGGGCGGCGACCGGGGCGACCTCGAGTTGCGCTACTGCGGCCGGGGGCACACCGAGGGCGACATCGTCGCCTGGCTGCCGCAGCAGCGCATCCTGTTCGCAGGCGACCTGGTCGAGGCCGAGGCCGCCCTCTACACCGGCGACGCCTTCCACCGCGAGTGGGCGACCTCCACTCTGGACGCCGTCCGCGCGCTGAGCGCCGAGGCGCTGGTCGGCGGACGGGGCGCGGTCAGCCGGGGAACCGACGCGGTGCACGCGGCGATCGACCAGACCCGCCACTTCCTGGAAGTGATGATCCAGGAGGTCGGCGCGGTCCAGCAGCGGGGCGGCACGCTCAAGGAGGCGTTCGAGGCCACCCACGCCGCGCTGGTCGGCACCTACGGGCGCTGGCCGATCTTCGAACACTGCCTCCCCTTCGACGTGGCACGCCTGTGGGACGAACTGTCCGGTGTGGAGCGCCCGGTGATCTGGACCGCCGAGCGCGACCGCGGAGTCTGGGACCTGCTGCAGGGCTGAGCGGGGACACCGATGAGCGCACGGCACGGACGCGTCGCGGTGATCGGCAACGGACCGGTCGGCCAGACGGCGGCGCTGCTGCTGGCCAGGTGGGGCGTGCCGGTCGTGGTGCTGGACCGGCGGCCGGAGCGCGACCGCGCGGGTTCGCGCTCGATCTGCCAGCAGGGCGACGTGCTCGACGTGTGGGAGAGCGTGGGCGCGGGGCGGCGCATCGCCGCCGAGGGCCTGACCTGGACGACCGCGCGCACCTTCTACCGGGACGCGGAGCTGTTCAGCCACACCCTCGGCGACCGCGGCCACGCCCGCTTCCCGCCGTTCGTCAACCTCTCGCAGGTCCGCACCGAGCAGATCCTCGACGAGCGGATCGCAGCCGAACCGCTCATCGAAGTCCGGTGGGACCACGAGGTCACCGAGTTGGAGCAGGACACCTCCGGCGTACTGCTGCGCTGCGGTGCCCGGACGTTCGCGGCCGACTACGCGGTCGCGTGCGCGGGAGGACACGGCGACGAGGTGCGCCGGATGCTGGGCGTGACCTTCGCCGGGCACTCCTTCGACGACCGGTTCCTGATCTGCGACATCCGGGCCGACCTGCCCGGGTGGGCCCACGAGCGGCGCTTCCACTTCGACCCCTCCTGCAACCCGGGACGCCAGGTGCTGATCCACCCGTGCCCCGGCTCCACCTACCGCATCGACTGGCAGGTGCCGCGCGACTACGACCTGGCGGCCGAGTCCGGGTCGGGAGCGCTGGACGCCAGGATCCGCGCGGTCATCGGCGACCGCGACTACGAGATCGTCTGGAAGACGGTCTACCGGTTCCACTCGCGGCTGGCCGACCGGATGCGGGCGGGCCGGGTGCTGCTCGCCGGCGACTGCGCGCACCTGGTGGCGCCGTTCGGTGCGCGCGGGCTGAACTCCGGGGTCGCCGACGCCGAGAACGCGGCGTGGAAGATCGCGTTCGCGTTGCGGGGCTGGGCGGGCGAGGGCCTGCTGGAGAGCTACCACGCCGAGCGGCACCTCGCCGCCCGCGAGAACCTGGCCGTCACCACGACCACGATGGAGTTCCTCGTTCCGCACGGCGAAGCGCAGCGGGAGCGGCGGCGACGGGTGCTCGACAGCGCGGTGTCGGACCCGGCGGCGCGCGCCGAGGTCGACTCCGGCAGGCTCAGCGAACCGTTCTGGTACGCGGCGTCGCCGCTGACCACTCCCGCCCCGAGCCGGGCGTTCGCCGGACGACCGCCGCGCGGGCAGCGACCACGTCCGGGGCCAGGGGTCCTCGTGCCGGACGTTGCGATACCCGGCCCTGACCGCACCCACGTCCGCGAGCTGGCCCGGGACGGGTTCCTGTTCCTGGCCACCGCGGAGGTGGACACGGCACAGGTGCGCGACGCGGTCGCCGACATCGACGTACCGCTGCGCGTGACGTCCCTGGCCGAGATCGACGGTGCGGGCGCACTCGCCTCGGCGCTGGAGGCACGTCCGGGCGAGGTGTGGCTCGTGCGGCCGGACGCCCACATCGCAGCCGTTGTGCACGAACCGAGCAGGCACGCCCTCCGGACGGCGCTCAGACGCGCACTCGGCCACCCGATCGGCGCGCCGCACCAACGCGGAATCACCCGGGGCCTCGCAGCGGAGTCCGAAAAGGAGGGTGGGCGCAGCTAGCTGTACTGACTGAGCACGTTGATCGAAAGCCACGGACGGCTCTCAGTAGAGCCGTTGGAGCGCCCCCAAAGCGACAGGGGTGCCGCAGACGTGGGACCCACCTGGATGCACCGAGAGCAACGACTACTTTGCCGATCCGGGGTTTTCGAGCTTGTGGGCATTGAAGCGCGCCTTCTTCTGGCGATTCCCGCACGTGTTCATGTCACACCATTTGCGGGTGCGACTCTGGCTGGTGTCGAAGAAGGCCGCTTGGCAGGTTGGCGATGCGCACAAGGCCAGTTTTCCGTCTCGTTCGCCTGTGATGATGCTGATCGCGTCGGCGGCGATAACGCCTAGGGCATCCTCCACGGAGGAAGCCGAGCCGAGTCGCCACTGCCGATTGCCCTCGGGCGTCAAGATAGCCGCGGCCCGACCTCGAGTGCTGCAGTCATTGATGACCTGGACAGCGGACACGGGGAGAGGGTCTCGGCGCGCGGCCGCCGTCGCGGCGGCGTGAATTGATTCCCGCAGCTCCCAAGCGCGTTCGAGCTGGGCGGTGGTGCAGGACTCCACGGCGAGGCCACTCACCGCCAGCCAGTCGACGAGTCGGTTCGGCGTGGGAATGCGTTCCACAGCGTCGCCACGACGCTCCGTCAGGGTCGCCGTGAAGCTGGTCGCCAGCACCTTACCGAGACGGAAGCCAGGGAACTGAGCACGCATGGAACCATCTTAGCTGGTTGCACGCCAGCGTCGAGATCTGCTAGAACCGTCTTAGCTGGTTCCGACAGCTCCCAAGCCGGTTCCATCGATGACCAGGAGGTCTCATGTCGACACACCGGTGCGTCACCGACGCTGCGGCCGCCATCGATCGTGGCGTTGTCACCACGTCAGCTCACCCCGGCGGGGGCATCTCATGAACCGTCAATCCAGCGACGTGCAAGCATTCGAAGCCCACGCAACCGACTCCGACCTCGACGACCTGCGCGCGCGACTGGCCGCAGCCCGGCTGCCGGAAGCTGAGACGGTCTATCGCGCCGCGCCCGACCCGCGCCGATGGGATCAGGGCGTTCCTCTCGCCGACCTCGTCGATGTCGTGGACTACTGGCGCACCGGGTACGACTGGCGGTCGTTCGAAACGCGCCTCAACCAGATCGGCCAGTTCCGCACGACCATCGACGATCTGGGAATCCACTTCCTGCACCGTCGATCCACCCGCGCAGACGCCACCCCTCTGATCTTGACGCACGGCTGGCCAGGCAGCATTGCCGAGTTCACCGATGCAATAGACGAACTGGCAGATCCGGAAAGCGCAGACGCACCGGCGTTCCACGTCGTCGTCCCGTCGCTGCCAGGTTTTGGTTACAGTGACAAGCCGGCCACCACCGGGTGGGGAACCGAAAAGATCGCGGCCGCCTGGGTGGAACTGATGGGAAGGCTCGGCTACAGCGAGTTCGCAGCCCACGGCGGCGACTGGGGTGGCAATATCACCACGGTTCTCGGCGGCAGGTTCCCGGAGCACGTGCTCGGCATCCACACGACGTTCGCGGAGGGACCGCCCGGGTTGACAACGGACGGGCTGACGGACGTCGAGCGCAAGTGGACCGAGGAAACCCGCCATTTCTGGCGCCACCGCGCGGCGTACGCGAAGCAGCAGGCGACCCGGCCGCAGACCATCGGCTACTCGCTCGTCGACTCACCGGTCGGGCTTCTCGCCTGGATTCTCGACAAGTTCGCCGAGTGGACGGATACCGAAGACAGCCCGTTCGAGACGATCTCCAGAGACAGGGTTCTCGACAACATCACCCTGTATTGGCTGACACGGACCGGCGCATCGTCAGCCCGCATTTACTACGAAAGCCACAACTCGCTCGACCCCGAACTTCGGGTCGACGTCCCGTCAGCAATCAGCATGTATCCCCGCGACATCGAGAAGTATCCGCGTGCCTGGGCACAGGAGCGGTACCGGCAGATCGTCCGGTGGAGGTCGCCCGAGACCGGGGGGCACTTCCCGTCGCTGGAGGTTCCCGAGTACTTCGTCAAGGATCTACAAGAAGGCCTCGCGGCAGTGCTGGCCGCCAGCGGTCGTTGGTCATGACGTTGTCGACGCCGACGTGGAGGCGTGAGACCGGGGGCTGATCGCCGCAGGCGGTGTGGGGCCGATGGTGGTTGGAGTGATGGCTGGACCCAGACGATGTACCCGGAGGTGCCGCCACGAGTCGAGTACGCGCTCACCGAGTTGGGTCGCACTCTCGAACAAGTCGTGCACACCGTGGACACCTGGGGCGCGGAGTTCGCGAGACAGCACCGCGAATGAAGGACGCCGGGGCCGTGCTTCGCCGCTGAAGGTGGCGTCGGGCGCTGGCTACCGTGGGGCTCACCCTCGCGCTCAGCGCCCCCTCTCGCTCGCCTCCCCACAGAAATGGAGACACGCTCTAGGAGGCGCGCCGGTGCGGTTCCACGACGGTCACACCCGGGCCCGCTCCTGCGCCCATAGCGGCGAGCGCCTCCGGTGCCTGCTCCAGGCCGATCGCGTTGGTCACCAGCCGGTCCGGGCGCAGTGAACCGGCGGCGACCATCTCCATCATCGCCGGGTACTCGTGCGCGGCCATGCCGTGGCTGCCCAGCACCTCCAGTTCGAGCGCGATGACCCGCGACATCGGCAGGCTCGGGTCGCCCGCCGCCTGCGGCAGCAGGCCGACCTGCACGTGCCTGCCGCGGCTGCGCAGGCTCGCGATCGAGTTGGCGCAGGTCCGCGGGCTGCCGAGCGCGTCGATCGACACGTGCGCACCACCGCCGGTGATCCCGGCCACCGCCTCGGCCACCGACACCGGCAGCGCCGAGGGGTCCAGGCACTCCTTCGCGCCGAAGCGGCGCGCCAGAGCGAGCGCGTCCGGTGAGATGTCGACCGCGACCACGGCGGCACCGCAGGCGGCGGCGATCATCACCGCGGACAGCCCCACCCCACCGCAGCCGTGCACCGCGACCCACTGCCCCGCCGCCACCCGGCCCTGGGCGACCACCGCGCGGAAGGCCGTCGCGAACCGGCAGCCGAGCCCGGCCGCGGTCGCGAACGACATCGCCTCCGGCACTGCCACGAGGTTGACGTCGGCGTTCTCCAGCGACACGAACTCGGCGAAGGAACCCCAGTGCGTGAAGCCCGGCTGCGTCTGGTGCGCGCACACCTGCTGGTCGCCCCGCGCGCACTCGGCGCACCGGCCGCACGCGCAGACGAAAGGCACCGTGACCCGGTCGCCGGGCCGCCAGTTGGCGACCTCGGCGCCCACCGACTCGACGACGCCGGACAGCTCGTGCCCGGGCACGTGCGGCAGCGCGATGTCCGGGTCGTGGCCCATCCAGCCGTGCCAGTCGCTGCGGCACAGCCCGGTCGCCTCGACGCGCACCACCGCGCCGAGCCGCGACGGCTCCGGATCGGGCACCTCGCGGACGACCGGGGTCCTGCCGAACTCGTCGATCACCACGGCACGCATCGATCGCACTTCCTCACCCCGGCACCGCTCGGCCGGCGCACTGCTGCACGGGCGCACCAACCTATCGGACCGGCTTCGGCGCGATTCCGGTTGCTCCCGCGGTTAGCGTTGTCCCATGGCGATTCCCGAGGTCTCGACGTCGCGGTTGCGGTTGCGGCGCGTGCTCGCCAGCGACCTGGAGGCGTTCACCGCGCTGGAGGCGTCGCTGCGCGCCCGCGAGGAACCGCCGCGCGAGCCGCCGGAGGCCAGGACTGCGCGCGCTTCCTCAACGCCTTCGTCGAGGTCTGGGACCGCGGCGAGCACGGCTACTGGACGATCCTGCTCGGGCGGCGCGTCGCCGGATTCGGCGGCGTGCAGCCGAAGCAGTGGCGCGACCGGCGCTGCTGGAACCTCTACTACCGCGTGTCGCCCGAGTTCTGGGGCATGGGCATCGCGACCGAAACGGCGCGCGCGGCGATCCGGGCCGGCGCCTCCGCGCAGCCAGGATGGCCGGTGCTGGTGGAGACCGGCCCGTCGAACGCGGCCGCGATCCGGGTCGCCGAACGCGCGGGTCTGACCAGGCAGCCCGCGCGTCCGGACGACAAGTACGCGGTCCTCTTGCTGGAGCCGGACGCATGAGGCCGGCTCGGCGACCGGGGGTCAGGCGGGCAGGCCCGGCGTCTGACGCGGTAGTCGCGGCAGCCTCAGGTCGTCGATCCACCTGCGGACCGGCTTCGGGAAACAGCCCCACCGGCGCGGCTCCGCGCGCCCAGGATTCCTCAACGGCACCTCTACCTCCCGGTACCTCACCATTGCGCGCAATTGTCATCGCCTCGCGAAGCACCCGGGAGGGCACAAAGTCACCGCTCGGTCAGCCGTGGAGCTCCTGGTAGGCGCGCTGCGCCCCGGGGTGCAACGGCACGGTGCCGGTGCCGGTCAGCGTCCGGACGTCGAGGAACTGCGTGCCGACCGCCTGCCTCGGCACCAATCGCGACGTCTGGCCGACCAGCACCCGCACCACCGTCGCGGCGACGTCCTCGGGCAGGGCGGGCGTGCACACCAGCAGGTTGGCCATGCCGATGGTCGGCACCCCTCCCGCCAGCCGGTAGGCGCGCGGCGGCACCGAAACCTGCTCGCAGACCGCGTACCCGCACAGCCCGGGCACCGACGCAGGCAGCGGGACCAGCCGGATGCCGGTCCGTTCGTCCAGCGCGCGCAGCGCGGGCGTGGGCACGCCACCCGACCACAGCAACGCGTCGATCCTGCCGTTCTCCAGCGCCGCCACCGCCTCCTCCAGCGGCAGGGCCAGCGTCCGGGCCGCGACTCCGGAGCGGGCCAGCAGCCGGGTGCCGAAGAACGTGCTCCCGGACTTCGGCGCCCCCAGCGACACGGTCCGCCCGCGCAGGTCCGCCAGCTCCCGGACCGGACTGCCCACCGGCACCACGAGCTGGACGTAGTTCTCGTAGACCCGGCCCAGCGACCTGACCTGCACCGCGGGCCCCAGCTCCCCCAGCGGTGCGGCTTGGGCCACGTCGGCCAGCAGCAGTGCGAGGTCTGCCCGGCCGTCGCGGAGCAGTTCGACGTTGGCCACGCTGCCCTCGGTGTCGACGACGGTGGGCCTGAGCCGGGGGTCGGCCAGGACGATCTCGTCGGCCAGCAGCTCGGCGAACTCGGAGTAGAAGCCGCCCCGCTCCCCCGCCGCGATGCGCAGGGGCAGCTCCGGCCCGGCCGGAGCGCACGCGGGCAGCGCGCCCGCGAGCAGCCCGGCGGCTCCCAGCCGCAGCAGCCGACGGCGGTCGATGCCGTTCACGGTCGGGCACCTCCGTCCCGCGCGACCGGCAGTTCCACCCGCACCGACAAACCGTGCGGCTCGACCCCGGAGACGTGCAGGTACCCCCCGCGGGCGGTCGCGAGCCGGTCGGCGATGGACAGCCCTAGCCCGGTCCCCCGGCTGCCGCGGTCGCGGTCGGCCCGCCAGAACCGGCCGGTGGCCATGGCCAGCTCGTCGGGTGCCAGTCCGGGGCCGGTGTCGGTCACCGCGAGCCGGTACCAGTGCCGGTCGACGGTCTCGGAGACGGTCACCTCGGCACCGGCGCCCGCGTACTTGACCGCGTTGTCCAGGACGACGTCGAGGATCTGGGCCAGGTCGTCCCGCGCGCACCGCGCGTCGACGCTGGAGGCGGGCGGGTCGCCGGTGCGCAGCACGACGCCGGCAGCGTCGGCGGCGGAACGCCAGGCGGCCACCCGGTCCGCGACCACCGCGTGCGGATCGCACGTGGAGTCGTCGGCACCACCGTCGCGGTCGGCGGCGCTGTCGTCGGCCGTCGACAGCACCAGCAAGCGGTCCAGCAACGCCTCCAGCCGCTCCACCTCCTCCACCGTGGACCAGTAGCCGGCCATGGCCTCCGGCTGGATCCGCCGCTCCAGCGCGTCCACCCGCAACCGCAGCGCGGCCATCGGGTTGCGCAGCTGGTGGGACGCGTCGGCGACCATCCGGCGCTGCCGCTCCTCGGCCTCGGCCACCGCCTCCGACATGCCGTTGAACAGTCCGGCGAGCGCCCTCAGCTCCGGGGGCCCGGCGCCCACCGCCACCCGGGTCTGCCGGGAGCCGGCCGCGACCGCGCGGACCCCGGACTCCAGCTCGCCGATCGGCCGCAGGATCCACCGCGCCACGACCAGGGCCAGCACCCCGCAGGCGGCCAGCGCGCTGACCGCGCCCAGCGCGATCAGCGCCCACTGGCGCGAGATGTCGGCGGCGGCCGCACGCACCGACACCCGCATCACCACCGCGCCGGTCACCCGCGTGCCGCTGCCGACCGGGCGGTGGCGCAGCACGTCCTCGCCCGACCACGGCCGCAGCGGCGCGAGCTGCCCGGACGGCTCGTTGCGCAACGCCTGGTCGATCGGCTCGGCCACGTCCGCGGCCCGCAGCCCTCCGGTTTCCACGATCGGACCGCGATCGGCGTCGACCACGACCAGCGGCTCGCCGTAGAGCTCGGTGTAGCGGGTGGCCTCGCTGACCAGCTGGGCGACGTCACCGGTGCCGCTGGCCTGGTCGGCCAGCGCCGCGAACCGGTCCAGCGCGCCGCTGCGGGACAGGGCGAGCTGCTGGGTCCGCTGGGCGGCGGTCACGCCCAGCAGCGGCAGCGCGAACGCGGCGACCGCCACGATCGAGAAGGTCAGCAGCACCAGCAGCAGGCGCCTGCGCACGGCGCTACTCCCCGAACCGGTAACCGAACCCGCGGATCGTGGTCAGCACCTGCGGGCGGTCGAGCTTGGCGCGCAACTGCGCGATGTGCACGTCGAGGGACCGGGAGATGGCCAGGTAGGCATCACCCCACACCTCGTCCATCAGCTTCTGCCTGCTCACCGCGGTGCCCGCGTGGTTGGCCAGCACCGCCAGCACGTCGAACTCCTTCGGCGTCAGCTCGACGTCGCGCTCGCCGACCCGGACGCGGCGGGTGCGCAGGTCCACCCGCACGTCGGCCGCCGCCACCGCCTCGCCGGCCGGCGAGGCGGCGCTGTGCCGCCGCGTCACCACGTCGATGCGGGCCAGCAGCTCGGCCATCCGGACCGGCTTGACCAGGTAGTCGTCGGCTCCGGAGCGCAGCCCGCGGACCACGCTGCGCTCCTCGCCGCGGGCGGTCAGCACGATCACCGGCAGTTCGGCGACCCTGCGCAGCTTGCGGAGCACCTCCAGGCCGTCGACGTCGGGCAGCCCCAGGTCGAGCAGGACCAGGTCGTGCTCGCGGTGGCGGGTCAGCGCGTCGGCGCCCCGCGAGACCCGGGTCGGGCGGTGGCCGTGCGCGGTGAGGACGTCGACGAGGGCGTCGGCGACGCCGTCGTCGTCCTCGACGAGCAGCACGCGCACGGCCACCTCCCGCTCAGCTCCGCCCGCTCGGCTCCGGGGCGTCCTCCAGCGACGAGCTCTGCGAGGTCTCGCGCATGCAGAGGTACACGACCAGCGAGACCAGGACGCATCCTGCCACGTACCAGTAGAACACCGGCTCGTTGCCCGCCTGCTTGAGCCACAGCCCGACGAACTCGGCGGTGCCGCCGAAGATCGCCACCGTCAGCGCGTAGGGCAGGCCGACGCCGAGCGCGCGGATGTTGGTCGGGAACAGCTCGGCCTTCACGATGGCGTTGATGGAGGTGTAGCCGGTGACGATGACCAGCCCGGCCAGCATCAGCGCGAAGGCGGCCACCGGGTTCTGCGTGGAGCTGAGCAGCGTCAGCAGCGGCACCGTCAGCAGGGTGCCGCTGACGCCGAAGCCCAGCAGCAGCTTGCGGCGGCCGATGCGGTCCGACAGCGCCCCGGCCAGCGGCTGGACGCACAGGAACACCAGCAGCGCCAGGAAGTTGATCCAGGCGACGGTGCCCTTGTCGATGCCGGAGGTGTTCACCATGAACTTCTGCAGGTACGTGGTGAAGGTGTAGAAGGCGACGGTGCCGCCTAGGGTCAGGCCGACGACCAGCAGGCACTCCCTGGGGTGGCGCAGCAGCGCGCGCACGGTGCCGCGCTGGTCCGAGCCGGAGGCCGACTCCTTCTGGTAGCTGTCGGTCTCGTCCATGCCGCGGCGCAGCCACATCACGATCAGCGCGCCCACCGCGCCGATCACGAACGGGATCCGCCAGCCCCACTCGCTCATCTGCTCGCCGCTCAGCACCTGCTGCAGGACGATCTGCACACCGAGCGCGGTGAGCTGACCGGCCACCAGCGTCACGTACTGGAAGCTGGAGTAGAAGCCCCGCCGGCCCGTCGAGGCGACCTCGGAGAGGTAGGTGGCCGACGTCGAGTACTCACCGCCCACGGAGATGCCCTGCACCAGGCGGGCCGCCAGCAGCAGCGCGGGTGCGAGGATGCCGATCGAGGCATAGGTCGGGGTCAGCGCGATGACCAGCGAGCCCGCGGCCATCAGCGTCACCGACAGCGTCAGCGCGGCACGCCGCCCGAAGCGGTCCGCGTAGCGTCCCAGCATCCAGCCGCCGAGGGGTCGCATCAGGAACCCGATCGCGAACACGCCTGCCGAGTTGAGCAGCTGCGCGGTCAGGTCGCCCTTCGGGAAGAACGCCGAGGCGAAGTACACGCTGAACGCGGTGTAGGCGTACCAGTCGTACCACTCGATCAAGTTGCCGATCGAGCCGCGCACGACGTTGGCCACCACCCGCCGCTCGCCGCCCGGCCGCGCCGCCGGTGGAGCCGTCGCCACCTGTCCTGACATACCCGTCCTCCTTCCGTGAACGGACTCACACTGAGGTGGCGGCGACGCCGCAACAAGAACGGACGGCACTCCTTTACATCCGCTTAAGGTGGAAGCAACGCTCCTGATCACTGGATCGGGTATCTGAGCAGCGGGTTCTCGTGGTCGCGCCGATCAGGTAGCGGCGCGTAGCGGTGTGGTGGCAGGGGCGCACGAGGTGAAGCCCCACCCGGCGGTACCGGACAGGGCTTCCGACACAGCAGTGCGGCCGTCTACGTCGACTCCTGCTGCTCGAAGACCGACGCCCCTCCTCCACTACCGCCGCCGCCGAGCAGTGAACCGACGACAGGAAGACTTCCGGTCAGACCATCGAGCTGCGCAGAAGCCGGCGTGGCTCCGAGTACGGCCAACCCGACGGCGGTCAGCACCGCGACAGCCAAGGAACGCACACGCATCGGTTGCCCTTTTTCGTTTCAGCGAGTTCGGACAGCGGGGACACAACCCGACGCGAACCTTGATCGCAGGCTCGGTACACCGATCGACGGTCACGCCGCGGTTGGTCAACACCCCCGGGCTGGCCGCAGTTCGTGGCCGCCACCGCACGTCACCATGTCGTCACCCTCGCCAGGGGATTCTCCCCCGCTATGTGTCGATGCGAGCGGCGAGCTTGGGCTGACCTGGCCCGAAAGTTCCCCGGCCACGCCGCGGCGGCCGGCCATGGTCATCAGCAGTGCCTCGGCCGGGCCTCGGGCCGCCGGTCCCCGGCCGCACGACCAGTCCAGGTCGGTCGCCACCAACCGAACTCCCCGAGCGGGCCACAGGCCGCGGACCGGAGGCGCGAACAGGGCGCAGCGCAGAGCGGGCAGCAGCCGCTCCGCCGGGATGCCACCCCGATGGCGTTGATGCGGGACGGCCGGAGCCCGCCGCCGGCGAACCGCCGGGCGAGTGCCCGGCCATCGAGTTCGTCGTAGCTCACCACGTGCGCCACCACGTCGCGCACCCGCCATCCGGCGCACAGGATCGGCGCGTCCCGCTCCCGCGGGGAGAGCGTCGCCGGGAAGGCGGCAGGTCCGTGCGTTCCTCCCGAGCCAGGCGACGCAGATCCATGGTTCGCCTGTATAGCCATCGAACGGCCCGCTGAAAACAGCACCCCGGACACCGCCGCCGCGGTCGCGGGGCGTCCGCAGATTGGTCGGGGGCGCCCGGACGGGTGAGAATGGGTGCTCCTCACCCGAGCGGTCGCCGGGAGGTGGGCCATGCGCGGAGGTGGCCCGGGGGACGGCCCCGCCCCGGACGTGCGAACGGTCACGCGGCGCGACGACGAGCAGCACCCCGACGAGCTGGCCAGGCATTTCGCGCGGTGGCGCAGCGAGCTGGCCGAACGGCTGGCCGCCGAGCAGGGCGCCGACGGGCATCGGCTGTTCGCCCGCTACCGCGGGGCGTTCCCGGCGGGGTACCAGTACGAGGTGCCGGTCGAATGGGCTGTCGACGACATCCTGCGCCTGGAGGGGCCGGACACGCCGCTGGGCTCGCTGTACTGGGACCGGCAGCGGCCCGGGAACGTGGTGCGCTTCCGCATCCGCTGGCCCGCGCCCGCCCCGCTGCTGCAGGACGTGCTGCCGATCTTCGCCGGTCTCGGGCTGCGGGTGGCCGACCACCGCTCCTACGAGATCGCCCCGGCAGGCGCGGAAGGGGCGCGGATCGACGACTTCGGCCTGGTGCACGCCGCCGGGGCGCTCACCCCGGAGCTGGCGACGCTGTTCGAGGAGACCTTCGCCGCGATGTGGCACGGCCGGGCCGAGCCGGACGGCTTCAACGAGCTGGTCCTCACCGTCGGGGTCGGCTGGCGGGAGGCCGCGCTGGTCCGCGCCGCCTACCGCTACCTGCGGCAGGCCGGGTTCGCCTTCAGCCAGCCCTACGTCGAGCAGACGGTGGCCGACCGGCCAGACTTCGTGCGGCTGCTGCTGGAGCAGTTCCGGGCCAGGTTCGACCCCGACGCGCGCGACGGTCCGCCCGCCGGGGAGCTCGACGCGGCGCTGGAAGCCAGCCTGAACGAAGTCACCGGCCTCGACGAGGACAAGACGCTGCGCAGCGTCCTCGCGTTCTTCCGGGCCGTGGTCCGCACGAACTACTACCAGCGCTCGGACGACGGCTCACCCAAGGACTACCTCTCGTTCAAGATCGCCCCCTCGGGCATCCCGTTCGTCCCGCGCCCCCGTCCGCTGTTCGAGACGTTCGTGTGCTCGCCGCGCGTCGAGGCGCTGCACCTGCGTGCCGCGCGGATCGCGCGCGGCGGCATCCGCTGGTCCACCCGCCCGGAGGACTTCCGCACCGAGGTGCTCGGGCTGATGAAGGCGCAGACGGTCAAGAACGCGCTGATCGTGCCCGGTGGCGCCAAGGGCGCCTTCGTCGTCCGGCGACCGTTGGCGGGCCTCGGTCGCGCCGAGGCCGAGGCGGAAGTGCGCGACTGCTACGCCACCTTCATCCGCGGAATGCTGGACATCACCGACAACCGCGTCGACGGGTCGGTGACCGGCCCGCCGCGGGTGCTGCGGCAGGACGATCCGGACCCGTACCTGGTGGTGGCGGCCGACAAGGGCACCGCGCGGCTGTCGGACCTGGCCAACTCGATCGCCGCCGAGTACGGGTTCTGGCTCGGCGACGCGTTCGCCTCGGGCGGCTCCACCGGCTACGACCACAAGGCCATGGGCATCACCGCGCGCGGCGCGTGGGTGTCGCTGGAACGCCACTTCGAGGACATGGGCCTGGACCCGCAGCGCGACGAGTTCACGGTGGTGGGCATCGGCGACATGTCCGGTGACGTGTTCGGCAACGGGATGCTGCTGTCCCGGCGGATCCGGCTCGTCGGCGCCTTCGACCACCGCCACGTGTTCCTGGATCCCGACCCGGACCCGGAGACCTCCTACGCCGAGCGGGAGCGGCTGGCCGCGCTGCCCGGTTCGACCTGGCAGGACTACTCCCGCCAGCTGATCTCCGAAGGCGGCGGGATCTTCTCCCGGCAGGCGAAGTCGGTGCCGCTGTCGCCGCAGGTACGCGGGCTGCTGGGCGTCGACTCCGAGTCCCTGGAGCCGCCGGAGCTGGTGCGGGCGCTGCTGCGCGCCCCGGTCGACGTGATCTGGAACGGCGGGATCGGCACCTACGTCAAGGCTTCCGCGGAGTCGCACCTGGACGCCTCCGACCCGGCCAACGACTCCGTGCGCGTCGACGCCGCGCAGCTGCGTTGCCGGACCGTGGTCGAGGGCGGCAACCTCGGACTGACCCAGCGGGCACGCATCGAGTACGCACTGCGCGGCGGGCGGATCAACACCGACTTCATCGACAACGCCGCCGGGGTCAACACCTCCGACCACGAGGTGAACCTCAAGATCCTGCTCAACACCGCGGTCGCCGACGGCGAGATCACCCGCGCGCAGCGCGACGAGATCCTGGCGGACAACAGCGACGACGTGGCGCGGGCTGTCTTGGAGGACAGCAGGCTGCAGACCCGGGTACTCGGCGTCGTGCAGGCCGACGCAGCGGTCTACCTCGACCAGCACGCGCAGGAGATCCACAACTTCGAGCGCCACGGGCGCCTGGACCGCGAGCTGGAGTCCCTGCCGGATGACGACGGGATCGCCGAACGCCGGCAGGCGGGCATCGGGCTCACCCGGCCCGAGATCTCGGTGCTCCTCGCCCACGCCAAGAACGCCATCACCACGCAGCTGTCCGAATCGGACGTCCCCGACGAGCAGCACCTCGCCGAGGAGCTGGTGAACTACCTGCCCGCCGGACTCAGGCCCCGCTTCGGCCCGCTGATGCGGCGGCATCCGCTGCGGCGCGAGATCCTGACCACCGCCCTGAGCAACGACCTCGCCAACCACGTCGGCACCGGTTTCTTCTACCGCCTGGAGGAGACCACCGGTGTGTCCACACCGGACTCCGCTCGCGCCTACCTCGCGGTGCGCGACATCTTCGGTCTCAACGCACTCTGGTCCGAAGTGGACGCGCTCGGCGCCCGTTGCCCCACCGAGGTGCGCACCGAGATGCTGCGCGAGCTCCAGCGATTCTCCCAGCACGGCA
Source organism: Saccharopolyspora erythraea NRRL 2338 (assembly GCF_000062885.1). Classification (NCBI taxonomy): domain Bacteria; kingdom Bacillati; phylum Actinomycetota; class Actinomycetes; order Pseudonocardiales; family Pseudonocardiaceae; genus Saccharopolyspora; species Saccharopolyspora erythraea. Next base: position 4,505,915 of record NC_009142.1, read on the forward strand.
CGCTGTGGTTCCTGCGCAACCGCAGGCCGCCGCTGGACATCGCTGCCGAGGTCGAGTACTTCCGCCCGCAGATCCGCCAGCTCGTGCCGGTGCTGGCCGCCGCGCTGGCCGGGCCGCAGGCCGAGGCGGTGCAGCGCCAGAGCGAGGAGCTGGCGACCGCCGGCGTGCCGTTCCTTCTCGCCGGGCGGATCGCCGCGCTGGCCCCGCTGGCCGCGTCGCTGGACGTGGTCGAGATCGCCCACGACCGCCGGGACGTCGGCTACGTCGCGTCGGTCTACTCGGCGCTGGACGCCGCGCTGCGGCTGGACTGGCTGCAGGACCAGATCGTGGAGCTGCCGTCGGAGTCGCACTGGGCGCTGCTGGCCAAGATCTCGTTGCGCGACGACTTGTTCGCGCAGCGGCGCAGGCTGACCAGCGCGGCGCTGAGCCGCTACGTGCCCGGGCAGGACACCCAGGACCTGGTGCGCAGCTGGCTCGGCGCCAACGACGCCCCGGTCCGGCGGTGCCGCGAGACCGTCGCGCAGCTGCACCGCGCCGGGCAGCTCGACGTCGCGATGCTCTCGGTCGCGTTGCAGGACCTGCGCAACCTCGCCCAGATCGGCATGCAGGCCGAGCCCGAAACGGCCGTGTGGGGCCGCCGCTGAACCGGACCGGGGGCCGCTTCACGAAACGGCCGGCCGTTCGCGGTGCTGGACTCGGCTCGCACCGCCGCGGAAACCGCTCTGAAGCCTTGGATGTGCCGGGCTACCTGGACACCTGCTCGGTCACCGGACCGGTCGCGGCGAGGTGGCCGCGCGCCAGCCACCGCTGGAGCTCCTCCTGCACGACCGCCAGGCCGGGACGAGCCGCGGGGTCGGCCCCCAGCGACGCCAGGAGCAGGCCGCGGTGCGCGCTGCGTTCGGGCAGCCGGGTGCAGGGCGCGGCGTGCGCGGCGGCCATCAGCGACGACATCTGGCTCTCCCGCCTGCCCCTGGGCGGCTCGCCGGTCAGGGCGTAGCTGACCGTGGCGGCCAGCTGCCAGGCGTCGGAGGCCGGGGTGGCCGCGGTGCCGATGGCGGTCTCGGGAGCCAGGTAGTCGGGCGTGCCGACCATCGTGCCCGGCGAGGTCAGCGTCACGTCGCCCTGCGCCCGCGCGATGCCGAAGTCGATCAGGTGCGGTGCGCCCGAGCCGTCGACGATCACGTTGGACGGTTTGATGTCGCGGTGCAGCACGCCCTGCTCGTGCGCAGCGGCCAGCGCGCCCGCCAGGGTCGTCCACAGCCGCGCGGCGGCGACGTCGGTCAGCCGCCCGCCCGTGGTGACCAGCTCCGAGAGCCCCTGGCCCCGGATGTACTCCATGACGATGGCCAGACCTGTCTCGTCGTCGACCACGTCGTAGACGTGCACGCAGTTGGGGTGGTTCACCGCCGCCAGCGCCCGGGCCTCGCGCAGCGTCCGCTGCACCGACATCTCGTCGTCGGTGTTGGCGATCTTGACCGCGACCATCCGCCCCAGCTGGTCGTCCATGGCCAGCCACACCGACCCGAAGCCGCCGTGGCCGAGCCTCCGGATCCGCCGGAAGCGGTGTCCACCGGCACCGGCGGGCACGTCGGGCGGCGGCTCCGCGGGCGGGTGGCGCTGCGTGGCCATCAACGGCGGTTCAGTCGCCGTCGGCGGTTCAGCGGCCATCGGTCGCGGTTCGGCGGCCGTCGCCGGCTGGACGGCGGTCCTCGACCGCGCCGGTCCGGGCGGCGGCACGCGTGGCGGTGGCTCCCGCTCCGGCTTCGGGTGCAGGACTCCCAACCCGGGCTCGCCGACCAGCCGGACCAGCACGCAGCCCACCAGGGCGGCGGGCAGGAAGCCCAGCCACAGCAGCGCCGCGGTGTTGGCGCTCAGCCAGGTGCTGAGGACGGCGAACACCGCGAACGGCAGCCACAGCAGGCGGGCGGGCCACAGCGGCCCGCGCCGGAACGCCAGCACCGCCTGCACCCGCACCACCAGCAACGACAGCAGCGGCAGCACCAGCGTCGCGCCGTAGGCGGCCAGGCGCAGCGGGGCCGCGGTGTTGGTGACCTCGTCGAGCAGCGCGGTGGGCGTACCGAGGTAGTCGATCTCGGGCGGCAGGACGCAGTGGGAGTTGCCCATTGAAGCGACGTCGGCGCTGCGGAGCCCGGCGGGCACGGTGCCCGCCGCGGCCTGCTCGTAGAGCCGCGCGACCGCGGTGAAGGCCGCCAGCGGCAGCACCGCCCCGAAGACCACGCCCACCGCGGCGAAGGGGACGACGGTGCGAAGCGAGTAGGCGTTCCCGGTCCGCCTACGGACCACCGCGACGCCCACCGCACCGGCCAGCGGCAGGCACGCGAAGACCGCGCCGCACGCGGCGGTCGCCCACGTCCAGCCGCCCGGGCAGGTGCCGGGCACGACCGACCAGCGCAGCCAGGACAGCAACCGGCTCACCAGCGCGACGACGAGCTCCACATCCCCTCCCCCGGAAGGGCCGTGGCCTGCCACGGCGGAACCGCCCCATCACCGGGGGCCGGCCGCCCGTGGGCACGGGCGTCAGGACACCCAGCTCTTGCGGTCGAGCATGGCGCGGTCCGCGGTGTCCAGTGCCGACAGCAGGTCGCGGTGATCGGTCAGCGCCGCCCACCCGACGGTGACAGTCACCGGTGTACCGACCACCAGAGCGTCCCAGTTCTCGGCCGCGACCGCAGCGGCGATCCGCGCGCCGATCTCGTGCGCGGTACCCAGGTCGGTTCCGGGGAGGAACACCACGAACTCGTCACCGCCGTAACGGGCGACGAAGTCGCCGTGGCGAACGGTGCGCGCGAGGATCGCGGCGACTCTGCGCAGCACCAGATCACCCGAAAGGTGACCGTGGACGGTGTTGACCGCTTTGAACCCGTCCAGGTCCACCACACCCACCGCGGCGTGCGCGGGCCGGTCGGCCGCCTCCGCGATCCGCCGGTGCAGGTGCCTGCGGTTGGGCAGCGCGGTCAGCGGATCGGTCAGCGCCTCGCTCTCGTACTGGCCGACGATGCGGGTCAGCTCCTCGTGGTCGAGCTGCACCCGGGCGCCGGCGACCAGGCGTTCGCGCAACGCCTCGCCGTCGGCCGACGAACGCCGGGTCGCCTCCCGGTCGGCGGCCAGGGCCGCGCGGAAGTCGCCGTCGGCCTGGTAGGCGATGGCGCGCACCCGGCAGATCTCGGCGGCGCCCAGCGTGTAGGGGTGGACCTCGCGGTCGGTCAGCAGCGCGATCGCGTCCCTGGGCCTGCCGTCGGCGACGGTGGTGCAGGCGCTCACCAGCAGGCGCAGGTCGGCGGCCTCCCACCCGGTCGCCTCGGCTGCGAACAGCGCGGGGTCGGCGTGCGCCGGCTCGCCGAGCACGCGCAGCCGTGCCGCCGCGTAGCCGTAGTAGTGCTGCTCCACGCACCACATCGCGGTCGGTTCGGTGCGCCTGCCCCACGTGTCGAGCACGCCGCGCAGCATCCGCACACATCCCTCGGTGTCGCCCTGGTGGTCCTTCGACACCGCCCACCGCACCGCGATCTCCGGCAGCGCGTGGTCACCGGGCGCCAGCCCGATGAGCTGGCCGGTCTCGTAGGCCCGCTCCGCGGCGACCACCGCCTGCGCGTGGAACCCGACGTAGGACTGGGTGACGGCGAGGTTGTGCCAGGCGTTGACGGCCTCGATGCGCGGTCGCTCCACCTGCTCCAGCTCCCGGGCGCTGTGCGCGAGGTGGCGGATGCAGCGCTCCAGGGAGTCCTGCACCGCGATGATCGCCGCCAACGCGTACAGATCGCCCAGCAGCGCGTGGTCGCCCACATCGTCCAGCGCCTGGAAGGCGCGGTCCAGCAGGGGCGGGCACTCGGCCACCCGGCCGAGGTTGAACAGCGAGCCCAGCCGCAGCACGAGCGCGCGCCCCTCGACGCGCGGGTCCCCCGACGCGTCGGCCACCTGGGCGGCCAGGCGCGCCGCGGCGTCGTCGTCACCGCCGCTGATCAGCCGCCTGATCTCGGTGAAGGGCGGATCGTCGCCGTCTTCACGCGACAGTGCGATGTCCGGGGGCGTCATTGCCGTCCCTCCGCCTGGCCTGCCACGGCGACGATACTACCGCCGCATCACCGGCGACGGCGCGGAAGCGAGCGATTGCCGCGAGGCCTGCGGCTGCCGGTGCCCCGACGCGAATGCCGCCTCGATCGCGGAACCAGAGCGTTCCACTGTGGACGAATTGCGGCACTACCCACTTCCTTTTGCAGGGAATCAAAACAGATCGACTGTCCCTTTTGGACGATAAGTTCAAGTCAAGAAGCCGTGCGCCCGAGGGCGTGCCGCAGAGCCGGTTCGAGGTCGCGGAAGCGGAACGGGTGCCGCACCGCCAGCAGCCGGAGGGGGACGACGCGCTGGCCGGCGAGCGCCAGCTCACGCGCTCCCTCCTCGCCGAGGACGGCGCGGGGCGCCAACGACGGCGTGGGCAGCAGCGCGGGCCTGCGCAGCACGCGGCCGAGGATGCGGCTGTACTCGCGGTTGCGCACCGGGTTCGGCGCGACCGCGTTGACCGGCCCGCGCAGCCGGTCGTCGACGAGCGCGCGGTAGTAGACGTCGAGCAGGTCGTCGATGCCGATCCAGGAGGTCCACTGCTCGCCGCTGCCGAGCGGACCGCCGAGCCCGGCGGCGAACAGCGGGTGCATCAGCCGCAGGACTCCGCCCGCCGCGGTCTGGACGATACCGGTGCGGACGTGGACCACCCGGGCCCCCGCCGCTCGCGCGGGTTCGGCGGCGGACTCCCAGTCCTCGACCACGTCGGCGAGGAAGCCGTCACCGCGGGGACTCTCCTCGGTCAGCGTCTCGTCGCCGCGGTCGAACCCGTAGCAGCCGATGGCCGACGCGGTCACGAACGTCCCGGTTCCCGTGCGCGCGGCGAGTTCTGACAACCGCGCGGTCGGACCCACCCGGCTTTCGCGGATCCGTCGCTTGTGCTCGGCGGTGAAGCGCCCGGCGATCGACGCGCCCGCCAGGTGCACCACCGCGTCGACGCCGTCGAGCAGGTCCCCGGCCGGCGCCTCGGGGTCCCACCACCGCTCGTCCTGCGCCCGAGGAGTGCGGCGGACCAGCCGCACCACGCGGTGGCCGCCGGTGGTGAGCAGAGCGGTCAGCGCCGTGCCGACCACGCCGGAGGATCCGGACACCGCCACGGTCAGCGGCTCCGGCCGGTGCTCGCGGGCCCAGCGGTGCGCCGCCAGGTCGTCGGCGAGCTGGCGATGGCGGTAGGCGAACATCGGACGCAGCGCGCGGGCCGGGACGGTCGTCTCGACGGTGTCGGTGAGCCGCGTCGTGCCGTCGCCCGCTTCGGAGAACTCGTGGGTGTGCCGCCACCGGATCGCCGGACGCAGCAAGGGCGAAGCGAGTTCGTCCACGAACCGGCGCGGCGGGTCGTACGCCGCGGGATCGTGCTGGGCCACCCACCTCATCCCGCCCGGCAACGCCAGCACCGCCTGCCCGTCGCGCAGCGAACCGGACTCGGCCACCACGCGCGCGGGCCCCCACGGCGGAGTCAGCCGGGTGATCGCCCCCGGACGTCCGTGCCAGGCGAACACCTCGTCGACCGGCGCGTCGATCATGCTGGAGTGCACCAAGCCCATGGCAGCGCAGGCTAGCCGGGCCCGGCCGTCCGCGCCCAGCCGAGCGGGTGAGCGGCGACGACCCGCCACCGGGAGCCGCTGCCGCGTCCTGCCGAGGCGTGTCCGGCCGAGGCGTGCCCGCGATGCCGCCCGCGCCGGGCGGGCGCACAGTGGCGGACACGCACCGACGAGCGAAGGCGAGCGCACCACCATGACCACGGCGATCGCGCTGTTCACCCGCGACCTGCGGGTGCACGACAACCCGATGCTGGCCGCCGCGGCCGAGGCCGACCGCGTCGTCCCCTTGTTCGTCCTCGACGACGACATCCAGCGCTCGCGCTTCGCGAGCCCCCGGCGGACCCGGTTCCTCGACGAGTCGCTGACCGACCTCGACGAGAACCTGCGCGGGCTCGGCGGGCGGCTGGTGCTGCGCCGGGGAGCGCTCGTCGACGAGGTGTGCCGGATCGCCGAGGAGGTCGACGCGGCCGAGGTCCACATCTGCGCCGACGTCAGCGGCTACGCGATGCGCAGGCAGGCGCGGCTGGCCGAGGCGCTGTCCGCCCAGCGCCGCGAGCTGCGCTGCCACGACGAGGTCGTCACAGTGCTCGCTCCGGGCCGGGTGACGCCCGGCGGAGCGGACAAGGACCACTTCACCGTGTTCACGCCGTACCTGCGCCGCTGGCTGGAGACCGGCAAGCGCCCGCCGGCCGCGAAGCCGCGACGGCTGCGACTGCCCTCCCGGCTCTCGATCGGCCCGCGCCCGGCAGGTGGCTCCGCGGACGGGACGTGGCCCGGTGGCGAGACCGAGGGACGCAGGCGCGCCGACCGCTGGCTCGGCGGCGGGGTGCGCGCTTACCACGAACGACACGACGACCTGGCCGCCGACGCGACCTCCCAACTCTCGCCGTACCTGCACTTCGGCTGCCTCTCCGCGCGCGAGCTCGCCGACCGCGCGGGCCGCGGCGAGGGACCGGAGGCGTTCGTGCGGCAGCTGGCGTGGCGGGACTTCCACCACCAGGTGCTCGCGGCCCGGCCCGAGGCGGTGCACGAGGACTACCGCCCGCGCGGCGACCGCTGGCACCGCGACGCCGACGCGCTGCGCGCCTGGAAGCAGGGCCGCACCGGCGTCCCGATCGTCGACGCGGGGATGCGCCAGCTGCTGGAGCTGGGCTGGATGCACAACCGGGCCCGGCTGATCACCGGCAGCTTCCTGACCAAGTCGCTCTACCTCGACTGGCGCGCGGGCGCCTGGCACTTCTTCGACCACCTCGTCGACGGCGACATCGCCAACAACTGCCTGAACTGGCAGTGGGTCGCGGGCACCGGCACCGACACCCGCCCGAACCGGGTCCTCAACCCGCTCCGGCAGGCCGACCGGTACGACGCGGGCGGCGACTACGTCCGGCGCTGGGTGCCGGAGCTGGCCGGGCTCGGCGCCGGGGACGTCCACCGCCCCTGGCGGCTCGGTGACGACGAGCTCGGCAGGCTCGGCTACCCGGCACCGATCGTCGACCTGGACCAGGCCCGGGAGCGCTTCCTCGACCTCCGGCAGCGGTGATGCGCCGCGGATCTCACGTTCGCGGTGGCTCGTGCGTCTACCTGGTGTGCCGATGAGACCTTTCGAGCAGATCGTCGCCGAGTACGGGCCGGTGGTACTGCGGGTGTGCCGCGCGGTGCTGGGGCCCGTGGACGCCGAGGACGCCTGGTCCGAGACGTTCCTGGCCGCGCTGAAGGCGTACCCGGACCTGCCGGGCGACGCCAACGTGGAGGCGTGGCTGGTCACGATCGCGCACCGCAAGGCCATCGACGCGACCAGGGCGCGGGCGCGCGGCCCGGTCGCGGTCGCGGCCCCGCCGGAACGCCCGGCCGCGACCGGGCGGCCCGAACAGTGGGACGGCGACCTGTGGGCCGCGCTGCGGGAGCTGCCCGCCAAGCAGCGGGCCGCGGTCGCCTACCACTACCTGGCAGGCCTGCCCTACAAGGAGATCGCCGCGATCACCGGCGGCAGCACCGACGCCGCGCGCCGCGCCGCCGCCGACGGCATCCGGCGCCTGCGCGCCACCTACCCGCTGTCCACCAGCGACGAAGGAGGGACCCGATGACGAGCTCGCCGGACCCCGGGGCCGAGCGACTGTTCGCTTCCCTGCCCCCGAACGACGACGACGCCCACGCGCGCCTGCACGCCCGCCTGGTCGAGGCCGCGCAGCGGGAGGGCGTCCTGGACATCGGCTACCGCACGGTCGACAGCCCGGTCGGGCGGCTGCTGCTGGCGGCCACCGAGGCGGGGCTCGTGCGCGTCGCCTACGCCAGCGAGGACCACGACGGGGTGCTCGCCGGGCTCGCCGCGGCCGTGAGCCCGCGGATCCTCAACGCACCGGCCCGCCTCGACGCCGTCGCCAGGCAGCTCGACGAGTACTTCGCGCGCAGCCGCAAGCATTTCGACCTGCGTCTGGACCTGCGCCTGTCGAAGGGCTTCCGCCGCCAGGTGCTCGCGCACCTGCCGGAGATCGGCTACGGGCGCACCGAGAGCTACGCGCAGGTGGCCGCCGCTTCGGGCAGCCCGAAGGCGGTCCGCGCGGTCGGCACCGCGTGCGCGACCAACCCGCTGCCGATCGTGGTCCCCTGCCACCGGGTCGTCCGCTCCGACGGCTCGTTCGGCGGCTACGTCGGCGGACCCGAGACCAAGCGGGCGCTGCTGGACCTTGAGGGAGCGGCATGAACGACCGGACCGCATTCGCCGACCGCGTCGACCAGGCGGACTGGGACGCGGTGTACGCCGAGATCGACGACTACGGGTGCGCGCTGCTCCCCCAGTTGCTCACCGCGGGCGAAGCCGCCGAGATCGCCCGGCTCTACGACGAGCCCGAAAACTTCCGCACGACCGTCGACATGGGCAGGCACCGCTTCGGCAAGGGCGAGTACCGGTACTTCCGGGAACCCTTCCCGCAGGCGGTGGCCGAACTCCGCAGCGCGCTGTACCGGCGCCTGCTACCGCTCGCCCGCGACTGGAACAGCAGGCTCGGGCGCGATGCGCGGTGGCCCGACACGCTGGAGGAATGGCTGGCCGAGTGCCACCGCGCGGGCCAGTCCAAGCCGACGCCGATCCTCCTGCGCTACGACGCGGGCGGGTGGAACGCGCTGCACCGCGACCTCTTCGGCGAGAAGGTCTTCCCGCTGCAGGTCGTGGTCAACCTCAGCGAGCCCGGCGCCGACCACACCGGCGGCGAGTTCCTGCTGGTCGAGCAGCGTCCGCGCGCGCAGTCCCGGGGCACCGCGACGCTGATCCCGCACGGACGCGGGCTGGTGTTCACCACCCGGGACCGGCCGGTGCGCTCGTCGCGTGGCTGGTCGGCCGCCCCGGTGCGCCACGGCGTCTCGGCGGTGCGCTCCGGACGTAGGCACACCCTGGGCCTGGTCTTCCACGACGCGGCCTGACCGCGCTCACCGGCCCAGCGGGACGCGCGGGCCGCGCGGATCGGCGGGCGCCAGGCAACTGGTCAGCGGGTCGACGAGCGAGCAGAACGCGGGCGGCTGGACCAGCGCGTGCCCGGCCGGGGCGCCGCCGTCGGCGATCACCTGCCGGTAGGCGCCGACGGCGTCGGTCGGTCTGCGCGTGAGCGCCGGATCACCCAGCGCGTCCACTGTGTACAGACCGAAGCGCGGCCGGTAGCTGCCCCACTCGTAGTTGTCGGTGATGCTCCAGTAGTTGTAGCCGATGACGTCGATTCCGTCGGCCTTCGCCCGCTGCACCCAGAAGACCGTGTCGCGCAGGGCAGCCGCGCGGGTGTAGCCGTCCTCGCGCGGCTTGGCGTCGTCGGTCGGCATCCCGTTCTCCACGACGTAGAGCGGCAGGCCGGGATAGCGGTCGGCGTAGAAGCGCAGCGCGTCGTAGATGCCCTCGGGCTGCAACCGCACCTTCCAGAAGTCCGCCCAGGCGGCGTGGATCGCGCTGAGGTTCCCCAGCGCGAGGCCGTAGTAGTAGTCGATGCCGACGAAGTCGAGCTTGTCGCGCACCTGGTCCATGAACCACAGGTCGGTCACGGCGTTGAAGCCCGACAGGAAGGCCTGGTTGCTCGTGACCTTCCCGGTCGGGTCGATGCGGTGGACCAGGTCGTAGGCCCGCCGGTGCGCCCGCACCACGTTGGCCTGCGCCCGGGGCAGCCGGAACACGTCGAGCGCGCCGATCTCCATCTCCCGCTGCAGGAAGATGACCGGCTCGTTGATGGTCACCCACAGCGCTCCGGCTCCCCGGTAGCGCTGCACGATCGCTGCGCTGAAGGCGAGCCAGTCCTCGACCGTCCGGTCGTCGGTCCAGCCGCCCTGGTCGGCCACCCAGCCCGGGTGGACCCAGTGGTTGAGCGTGATCATCGGCGTCATCCCGGCGTCGGTGATCCGACGCACCACGTCGTCGTAGTACGCGAGCTCCGCCTCGTCCCAGACCCCGGGGGCCGGTTGCACCCGGGCCCATTCCACCCCGAACCGGTAGGTGTTGACGCCCATGTCCCTGGCCAGCCGGATGTCCTCGGGATAGCGGTGGCGGAAGTCGGCGGCGTCGGCGTACGGATCGACCTCGCCTCGACCCGCGCCGACGTACCTGGACCAGTTGCTGTCCGGGGGCGATCCCTCGGTCTGGTAACCGGACGACGCCACGCCCCAGTAGAACGACCGCGACCAGCCCGCGGCGCTCGCGGGCGCCGTGCTCAGCGAGGAGACCAGCACGGCGACCAGACCCACGACCGCACTGCGGAAGACCAGACCCAACATGTGAAAGAAATTTATCTTTGTCGGCGGCTCCGATCAACGGCGCATCGGGTTCCCCGACGACCTCACCACTCGGTCGGCGACCCGTCGTGGCGCCAGACGGGGTTGCGCCAGCGGTGCCCGGCCTCCGCCGCGCGCTCGACCGCCTTCTCGTCGACCTCGATGCCCAGGCCCGGCGCTCGACGTGGCCGTCCTGGTAGCGGAATACCGACCGGTCGACGAGGTGGTCCAGCAGGTCCGAGCCGCGGTTGGAGTGGATGCCCGGGCTCCGCCTCGATCAGCAGGTTCGGCGTCGCGAAGCCGAGTTGCAGGCCGGCCGCCAGGGCGATCGGCCCAAGCGGACAGTGCGGTGCGACCGAGACGTCGTAGGCCTCTGCCATGGCCGCGATCCGCCGCCCCTCCGAGATACCCCCGGCGTGCGAGAGGTCCGGCTGCACGACCGCGATCCCCTTGTCCAGCACGCGTTTGAAGTCCCAATCGCGGTGAACCCCGCTGCCTTGCGCTCCGGCGCCGACTCGGCCAGGTCCGACGGTTCGTCGCCGCCGATCCAGCTGTAGACGCGGACGTGCCCGCCGAGCAGCTGGTGGACCGGCACGTCCAGCGCCTTGCCCGCGATGTCCCACAGCGCCAGGTCGATCCCGGCGACGGCGCCGGAGAGCACCGGCCCGCCCCGGTAGAAGCCGCCTTGGTGAGCCACTGCCAGTGGTCCTCGATGCGCAGCGGGTCCTCGCCCACCAGGTAGTCGGCGAGCTCGTCGACCGCCGCGGCCACCGTGTGCGCCCGGCCCTCGACCACCGGTTCTCCTCAGCCCGTGAGGCCCTCGTCGGTGTCGATCCGCAGGAAGCACCACCGCGGCGGGACAGGTAGGTGCGCAGCGATGTGAACTTCACCGATGCTGCTCCAATGTGGCACGGACGGGCGGAATTCTGTGCGCCCGCCGGCACCGCTCGCACCCTCATCCCAGTCCTACCCGTGCCGCGGCGGAGGCCCACTCGCTCTCGCCGCCGCGCGGGCGGTAGTGGCGGAGCCGCTGCGTCCGGGCGACCAGCCGCCTGCCGGCGGCCAGGTCGGCGACGGCTCCGCTCGCCCGTGCCTGCACGAGCAGGTTGCCCAGCGCCGTTGCCTCGGTGGGACCCGCGACGACCGGCACGCCGCAGGCATCGGCGGTGAGCTGGCACAGCAGCTCGATCCGGCTGCCGCCGCCGACGAGGTGGACGACGTCGAAGCCGCGTCCGCTGAGCCGCGCCGCTTCGCGCAGGGTGGCGCGGTGGGCCATGGCGAGGCTTTCCAGCACGCACCGCGTGACCGCGGCCGGGTCGGCGGGTGGGCGCTGTCCGGTGCGCGCGCACTGCTCGGCGATCGCCGAGGGCATGTCGGCGGGCGCGAGCAAGGCGGGAGCGGTCGCGTCGACCAATGCCGCGAACGGGGCGGCCTCGGCGGCCTGCGCCAGCAGTTGCGGCTCGTCCACGACACGGCCCTGGCGCCGCCAACTGCGGACGCACTCGTGCAGCAGCCACAGCCCCATGGTGTTGCGCAGGTACCGGACGGTGCCGTCGACGCCGAGCTCGTTGGTGAAGTTCGCCGCGCGGGACTCCTCGGTGAGCACCGGCCCGTCCAGTTCCAGGCCCGCCGGCGACCAGGTTCCGCAGGAGACGTAGGCGAACCGGTCCGCGCTTGCCGGTACGGCCGCCACGGCCGAGGCGGTGTCGTGCGATGCCACCACGGTCACCGGCAGTCCGCCGGCGACGCCCGCCTCGCTCGCCACCCCGTCCCGCACGTGTCCCGCCGGTTCTCCCGGCGCGCGCAGCGCGGGGAACAGCCGGGACGGCAGGCCGAGCCGGTCCAGCAGCGGCCGCGACCACGACCGGCTGGTGGCGTCGAACAGGCCGGTCGTTGAGGCGTTGGTGATCTCGGCCCCGACCTCACCGGTGAGCCAGTAGACCAGCAGGTCCGGTACCAGCAGTAGCGTCTCGGCGCGGTCCCAGTGGGCGCTGCGCGCGGCGGCCGCGAGCTGGTAGACGGTGTTGATCGGCAGGCGTTGCAGTCCGCAGATCCGGTAGTGCTCGGCGTCGTCGACGCGCGCCCGCACCGCCTCGGCGCCGCGCACCCCGCGCTCGTCCCGGTAGTGGTACGGGTTGCCGAGCAGCACGCCGTCACCGTCGAGCAGGCCGAAGTCGACCGCCCAGCCGTCGATGCCCACCGATGCGAGTGCGTGCGGCTGCGCGAGGCGCAGCCCGCCGAGCACTTCGCGGTACAGGCCCAGCACGTCCCAGTGCAGACCGTCGGCCAGCCGGACCGGGTTGTTGGCGAACCTGTGCACCTCGTGCAGATCGAGCTCCCCGGCCCCGAAACGGCCGACGATCACGCGGCCGCTGGAGGCGCCGAGGTCCACCGCCGCGAAAGTCCGCTCCACAACGAGCCCTTCCGCGCGTCAGCGCAGGAACGCCGCGGGAACGCCGGCGTCCACCGGCACGTGCGTTCCGGTCGTGTGCGACAGGTCGCCCGCGACCAGCGCGAAAACGGCGTTGGCGACGTGTTCGGGCAGGACTTCGCGCTTCAGCAGCGTCCGCTGCGCGTAGAACTCGCCCAGCTTCTCCTCCTCGACCCCGTACAGCGCCGCTCGCTGGGCGCCCCACCCGCCGCCGAAGATGCCCGACCCGCGCACGACGCCGTCGGGGTTGATGCCGTTGACCCTGATGCCGTGCGCGCCGAGCTCGGCCGCCAGCAGCCGCACCTGGTGCGCCTGGTTCGCCTTCGCCGCACTGTAGGCGAGGTTGTTCGGGCCGGCGAAGACGCCGTTCTTGCTGGCGATGTAGACGATGTCGCCGCCGACGCCCTGCGCGATGAGCATCCGCGCGGCCTCCCGGGCGACCAGGAAGGAACCCCGGGCCATCACGTCGTGCTGGCGGTCCCAGTCCGCGACGGTGGTCTCCAGCAGCGGTTTGGACAGCGAGAGCCCGGCGTTGTTGACCACCAGGTCCACACCGCCGAAGGTCCGCGCCGCCACGGCGAAGGCCTCGGCGACCTCGTCCTGGTCGGTGACGTCGGCGCGCACCGGCACCGCGCGGCCGGGCCCGCCGAGCTCGGCCGCCGCCGCTGCCGCCGACTCGGCGTCGATGTCGGCCAGCACGACGCAGGCGCCCTCGGCCGCCAGGCGCCCGGCGGTCGCCTTCCCGATGCCCGAGCCCGCGCCGGTGACCAGCGCGATCCGGCCCGTCAGCGGCCGGGGCCGTGGGCGGCGCCGGAGCTTGGCCTCCTCCAGCGCCCAGTACTCGATGCGGAACTTCTCGGCCTCGTCGATCGGCCGGTAGCGCGACACCGCCTCCGCGCCGCGCATCACCTCGATGGCGTTGCGGTAGAACTCCCCCGCCACGCGCGCGGTCTGGTGGTCGGTACCGAAGGAGAACATGCCGACGCCCGGGACCAGCACGATCGCCGGGTCCGCTCCGCGCATCGCCGGTGTGTCGTCGGTGGCGTAGCGCTCGTAGTACGCCCGGTACTCCCGGCGGTAGTCCGCGTGCAGTTCCTTCAACCTCTCGACGACCTCGTCGAGCGGTGTCGCGGGGAGCAGGTCGAGCACCAGGGGGCGGATCTTGGTGCGCAGGAAGTGGTCCGGACACGACGTGCCGAGGGCGGCCAGCCTGCGGTGCTCGCCGCGGGAGAGGAAGTCCAGCACCTGCTCGTCGTCGCAGTAGTCGCCGACCTGGCGGCGGTCGGTGGAGGCCAGGCCGCGGATCACCGGCGCCAGCTCGGCCGCGCGCGAGTGCCGTTGCGCCGCGGGCAGCGCCCGGTACTCATCCACGACCGGCCCGAACGGCTCCGCTCCGCCGCGTTCGCTCAGGAACCGCTGCGCGGTGCGGATGATCCACAGCGAGTTGCGCTCGCACTCCTCGCTGGTCGCTCCCCACGCGGTGATCCCGTGCCCGCCGAGGATGACACCGACCGCGTGCGGGTGGGCGCGCCGCACCTCGGCGATGTCGGTGCCCAGCTGGAAACCCGGACGCCGCCAGGGAACCCACACCACCGCGTCGCCGAAGCACTCCCGGGTCAGCTCCGGGCCGTCGACGGCGGTCGCCAGCGCGATGCCGGAGTCGGGGTGCAGGTGGTCGACGTGCTCGGCTTCGACCAGGCCGTGCATCGCGGTGTCGATGGACGGCGCGGCGCCGCCCTTGCCGTGCAGGCAGTGGTCGAGCAGGCCGACCATCTCGTCCTCGCGCTCCACGCCCGGATAGACATCCGCGAGCGCACGCAGGCGCTCCACGCGCAGCACCGACAGCCCGTCCTCGGTGAGGGTGGAGAGATCACCGCCGGAGCCCTTGACCCACATCACGGTCTCCTGCTCACCCGTCACCGGGTCCGCGACCGCACCCTTGGCCGAGACGTTGCCACCGGCGTAGTTGGTGTTCCTGCGGTCCGCGCCCAACCGGTGGGCGCGCCCGAGAAGGCTCGCGACCTCGGGGTTTTCGGTTGTGACGTCCGGGGTTGCAGTCATGTCCGCCTTTCCACGCGCCGCCGGTTCCCGGCCATCGCGCTCGGTTCCCTCGTTCACGCGCCCCATCCCGCCTGCGCCCCGCCGACCCGCTCGGCGGCGATCCGCTTGCCGTAACCGCTGCGGTGGTAAGCCGCCACCGGGTCCGGGTCGAGGCCCATGTCGGCGCGGATCTCGGCCAGCAGTGGGCGCACGTCGGTGTTGTAGGCGTCCATCAGCACCGCGTTGGCGGTGAGCACGTCACCCTCGCGCTGTGCCCGCGACAGGGCGTCGGCGTCGACCAGCAACGCCTTGGCGGTCGCTTCCTGCACGTTGAGCACCGAGCGGATCATCGCCGGGACCTTCGGCTCGATGTTGTGGCACTGGTCGAGCATGAACGCGACACCGGCGTCCTCCAGCGCGCCGGCCCGCACGATCTCGTGCGTGATCCGGAAGAGCTGGAACGGGTCGGCGGCACCTGCCATCAGGTCGTCGTCGGCGTAGAAGCGGCTGTTGAAGTGGAACCCGCCGAGCTTCCCCCGGCTCAGCAGCAGCGCCACGATGAACTCGATGTTGGTGCCCGGGGCGTGGTGCCCGGTGTCGACCAGGACCTGTGCGCCGTCACCGAGTTCCACGCAGTGCGCGTAGGCGGTGCCCCAGTCGGGCACGTCGGTGGCGTAGAAGGCGGGCTCGAAGAACTTGTACTCCAGCAACATCCGCCGCCCGGGGCCGAGCCGGTCGCGCACAGCCACCAGCGCCTCGGCCAGCCGGTCCTGCCGCGCGGGAATCGAGTCCTGGCCCGGGTAGTTCAACCCGTCGGCGAACCACAGGCTCAAGGTGCGAGACCCGGTCTCCTCCATGATCTCGACGCACTCGAGCAGGTGCGCCAAGGCCTTCGCCCGCACCGCCGGGTCCGGGTTGCACACGCTGCCGAGCCGGTAGTCGTCCTCCTGGAAGACGTTCGGGTTGATCGCACCGAGCTCGATCCCGAGCTCACCCGCGTACGCACGCAACTCGGCGTAGTCGTCGACGCGGTCCCACGGGATGTGCAGCGCGACGCTCGGGGCGACTCCGGTGCGGGCGTGCACCTGGGCGGCGTCCTCGATCTTCTCGAACGCGTCGCGCGGCACGCCTTCCTGCGCGAATACCTTGAACCTGGTACCGGAGTTCCCGTAGGCCCACGACGGCGTCTCGATCCTCTGCGACTTCAACGCCGCCTTCACGGCGGGAGATGCGGACATTCGTGCTGGCTCCAGACAACGCTTTCCCAGGACCGCCGACGGCCGCACCGGCGCCTCTGACGACTCGATGGGCGGACGGCGAACGAACTTTAAAACGTTTAATCCGGAGCAGGCTAACGCTGCGGCGATGCGAGCGTCAACACGAAGGCCGGCATACGCCCGAATGCGAAGACCCTGCCACCCATACAGCCCACGACACCGCTACATCGAACGCTTTTCCGCGCCATATTCGACCGAAAACGAGCCTCGAACGGGTTGACGACCCGCGCAAGCATGCCTACCTTCCCAAAGCTATAAATCGTTTCACAGGTGTGGCGATACCGTCTTCGGTGGTAGACCCACCGCGGCGGCGCCACCGCCGCGACCGGAGCCGCTCCCCCGCCGGTACCCGAGCGAAGGACAACGCATGACCGGATCGTCCGACAACGCCGTCCATCCGGACCAGACCGCGCCACCCGCGCAGCAGTGGAAGTGGTCGTTCGTGGCCGCGATGGCCGGCTACATCGACGCCGGGTCGATCGTGGCCGGCTCCGTCGCTCTCGGCTCCTGGGTGTCGCACTACGGGCTCTCCGACAGCACCATCGGCCTGCTGGGAGCGTTGAGCCCCAACGCGATCTCCGCAGGCATCGGCGCACTGGTCGGCGGATACGTCTGCGACCGATACGGGCGCAAGAAGATCTATGCCTACGACCTGCTGCTGTACATGTTCGGCACCCTGCTCATCGTCTTCGCCGCCGACGTCTGGATGGTCTTCACCGGCTACGTCCTGGTCGGCCTGGCCGTGGGTGCCGACATCCCGGCGTCGTGGAGCCTGATCACCGAGTTCTCGCCCGCCCGGCGACGCGGCAGGCTCGGCGGGCTGGCCCAGGTGCTGTGGTCGCTGGGTCCGGTCGTGACGTTGCTGCTCGGTCTCCTCCTGCAACCGCTGGGGATGCTGGGCGTCCGGCTGCTGTTCGCGCACCTGTTCGTCGTCGCGCTGGTGACGTGGTGGATGCGCCACGGTGTCGGCGAATCGGCCCGGTGGGAGCGCGAATCCCGCGCCACGGCAGGCACTTCGCATCCCCTGCGGGCGCTGCGCCTGCTGCTGTCCGGTCGCGGGCTGACCGCGGTGCTGGTGCTCACCGGCATGTACGGCGTCTGGAACCTCTTCGCAGGCACCAACGGCTTCTACACCCCGTACCTGCTCGAGGCGATCGGCGACCAGAGCGAGGCTGCGAGCGTCGGTCTGCAGTGCCTCTACTTCCTGCTGGTGGCCGCGTTCACCGCGCTGGTGTTCATGCCGCTCAACGACCGCGTGAACCGGCGGGTGATGTTCGCGGTGTCGAGCCTGGTGCAGCTGGCCGGCGTGCTGCTGCTCGCCTTCCTCCCGCTGAGCTCGTCGGTGGCGCTCGGCTACATGGTCGCCATCGGCATCGGCGGCGGGTTCGGCGCGCAGCACTTCTTCCAGCTCTGGTCGGGCGAGCTGTTCCCCACCAGGCTGCGCAGCACCGCGCAGGGACTCATGTTCGCCGTCGTGCGCATCGGCCTGGGCTTCTGGAGCCTGTTCGTACCGGCCGTCAGCGCCACCGGGTTCCACAACCTGGCGCTCATCCTCGCCGGTTTCCTCGTGGTCTCCGGGCTCATCGGGACCCTCTTCGGCCCGAAGACCGAAGGGCTCGCCCTGGAGGAGATCGAGGCGCGGCACGGGTGGAGCGGCGACACCGCATCACCTCGGGCGGCGCCGACCGCCGACTGAGGACACGGGGTGGGGTCCCGCCCACACCCCTGCCTCCACTACGACTACCTTCGGTCCCCGGTCCGGGCGGGTGTCCCGGTTTCGGCGAGTCCCGCCAGGGCCCGCGGCAACGGACCCTGGTGCAGGACGCCGAGCCGTTGGGTGGCGCGGGTGAGGGCGACGTAGAGCTCGGCCGCGCCACGCGGGCCGTCGGCGAGGATCCGCTCCGGTTCCACGACCAGGACGGCGTCGAACTCCAGCCCCTTCGTCTCCGACGCCGCCACGGCGCCCGGCACACCCGGTGGCCCGATCACGACGCTGGTGCCTTCGCGACCGGCTTCGTCCCGCACGAACTCCTCGATGGCCGCGGGCAGGTCGTCCTCGGTGACCTGCCTGGACCACGGCCGGACCCCGCACGCGCGGACCGACTCCGGTGGCTGCACCCCGGGGGCGAACTCGGCGAGCAGCGCGGCGGCGACGGTCATGATCTCCGCCGGAGTGCGGTAGTTCACCGACAGCGACCGGTAGACCCAGCGGCCGGGCACGTACGGCTCCAGCATCGCGCCCCACGCCGTCGCTCCGGCCACCGACCGGCGTTGCGCGAGGTCGCCCACCACCGTGAAGGACCGGTTCGGACAGCGCCGCACGAGCACCCGCCAGTCCATTTCGGACAGTTCCTGGGCCTCGTCGACCACGACGTGCCGGTAGGTCCAGTCCCGGTCCGCTGCGGCCCGCTCGGCGAGCTCGCGGGTGTCCTGCTCGACGAAGCGGTCCGCGAGGTCCTCGGCGTGGAGCAGGTCCGTGGCGAACAGGTGGTCCTCGTCGTCCATCGAGTCCTGGCGGGCGACGAGGATGTCCATCACGCCTGCGGCGTACTCGGCCTCGGCCTCCCGCTGCCGCTCGGCGGCCTGCTCGGCGGACTTCTCAGCCGCCTTGTCGCGGCCCAGCAGGTCGACCAGCTCGTCGAGCAACGGGACGTCCGGCACCGTCCAGGCGTCACCGTCGGCGCGCCACAGCGCCTCGTCGGCGCCTGCCGCCCGCAGCCGTTCCGGCGACGTGTACAGCGACGCCAGCAGCGCCTCCGGCGTCAGCATCGGCCAGAGCTCGTCGAGCGCGGCGGTGAACGTGTCGTTTTCCGCCAGCTCCGCGAGAAGGTCCGACCGCATCCGCTCCCACGCTTCGCGGTCCGACCGGGACAGCCAGCCCCGGCCGATCCGGCCGATCGCCCGTTCGGTGAGCACGTACGTGACGATCTCGGTGAACACCGCACGGGCCTCGTTGTGCGGCAGCCCGCTCGAGCGCGCCTCCTCCCTGGCCCACTCCGCGGTCTCGGCGTCGATCCGCACCGTGACGTCGCCCAGCTCGATCGGCACCGGCTGCTCCGGCAGCCGCTGCCGGTCCGCGATCGCCGCCGCGAGCACGTCCAGGATCTTCAGGGAGCCCTTGAGCCGCGCGGCTTCCGGGGTGTCGTCGGCGGTGACGCGCAGACCTGGCACGAAATCGCCGGTCGTCATGAACACCACGTCGGACTCACCCAGCGACGGCAGGACGCGGCTTATGTGGTTCAGCAACGCCGGGTTGGGACCGACCACGAGCACGCCGTGGCGTTGCATCCGCTCCCGCTGGGTGTAGAGCAGGTACGCGACGCGGTGCAGCGCCACCACGGTCTTGCCGGTGCCGGGACCGCCCTCGATCACCAGCACCCCGGGGTGGTCGAGCCGGATGATCCGGTCCTGCTCGGCCTGGATCGTCGCCACGATGTCGCGCATCCCCTCACCGCGCGGCGCGTTGACCGCCGCGAGCAGGGCCGCGTCCCCCCGGTCGGCACCGCCGGGCAGGCCGAACACCTCGTCGGTGAAGTCGACCACCTGCCGCCCGCGGGTGTGGAACTGCCGGCGCCGGCGCATGTCCTCCGGGGATACGGCGGTGGCGACGTAGAACGCGCGCGCCGCCGGCGCCCGCCAGTCCAGCAGCACCGCTTCGTACTCGTTCTCCTCGTCGAAGAGGCCGATCCGGCCGATGTATCGCCGTTCGTCCGAGAGGGTGTCCAACCGGCCGAAGCACAGCCCGTTGTCCGCCACGTCCAGCCGCTTCGCCTCTCTGGCCAGGGCGCGCACCTCGACGTCCCGTTCCACGGGTGTCGCACCGTCCCCCCGCAACGCCGCGTCGTACGCACCCTTCACCCGCGCCCGCTCGGCGTCGAGCCGCGCGTAGAGCCCGGCCACGTAGCCGCGCTCGGACCGCAATTCGCCTTCGTACTCCTGGGTTGACACGTGCCCCTCACCGCGGCTTGTTGCCGATCTTCGTCGTTGTCCACGTCCGGTGCTTTCCCCGGCCGGACATTCGCGCGTGTTTCCCGCCGTCAGTTCCCAGACCGGCCGCACACGCCCTGCGCGACTCCCGTTTTCGCAGGTCCTGGCTTCGGCTGGCGATTCTGCGGCATACCCGGGGTCTTGCCGCAAGCCCCCCGGTGCGCTATACGTTGAGAGTGGCGGGGAGCCACTCCCTTTCCCGGCATCGCCGGCCCTTCTCCACGGTCAAGCCGGTCTCGCGCTCCCGACTCCTCGAAAGTGGACAGACGTTCCAGCGGCGGTGTTCCGTCCGCCCGCGCCGGAACCGGCGAACCTGTCGCGGCACCGGGCTCTTTGGCAGATACCGGCCCGGGCGCCGCTCGTTCCGAACGCGCCGCTCCCGACTCCGGCAACTAGTTGTCAATCCGCGTACCGGCCGCGCGTGCCCACCTACCTTGTGCGGAGTCGGCGGCACCACCGAGCCTGGCCGCGCCCGCACCACGGCCGCGACCGCGCTCGGCCGCGGCGGCCCGGTCACATCGGCGCCGCCGGTGACGACCGACCCGGTACTGGATCGACCGATTGGAACCCGATGCCGCACATGGGTGCCCCGCTGCCGAGGTCCGCGTCCCCGATGCCGCGGGAGGCGGTGCTCACCGAACTCTGCGACTCCCTGTTCGCGCCGCTGCCGCGCAGCGACCAGCGCAGCAAGGGCGTCCAGTACGTGCGCGGGCTGCTCTCGGCGTCGGGCCGCAAGTCGATCCGCAACATCGCGGCGGCGACCGGTGGCGCCGCGTCCGAACAGGGGCTGCACCACTTCGTCAGCAGCTCGACGTGGGACTGGGCGCCGGTGCGCCACGCCCTGGCCCGCCACGTGGTCCGCACCCGGCCGCCGCAGGCGTGGGTGGTGCGACCGGTGGTGATCCCCAAGACCGGACGCCATTCGGTCGGCGTCGAACGGCGGTTCTTCCCCAGCGCGGGCCGGGTGCTCAACGCCCAGCAGGCGGTGGGCGTCTGGGCCGCCTCCGACGCCCGGTGCGATCCCGTGGAATGGCGGCTGCACCTCTCCGAGCGGTGGCTCCTCGACGCCGCCCGGCGTGCGCGTGCGGCGATCCCGCGGGAGATCGAGCCGGAGACGCTCGGCGACTGCACCATCGCGGCCTACCTGACCGCGATGTCCCGCGGCGGACTCCCCAGGCTGCCGGTGGTCTCCGACGGGCGCGACACCGACCCGTTCGCCATGACGCGGGCGTTGCAGATGACCGGAACGCCGTCGCTGACCCGGATCGCCGGGTCGCTCCCGCTGGTGGTGACCGACCCGACCGCGGCACTGCGCGGCGTGGAGCCGCGTTCGGCCCAGCAGATCGCCAACGCGGCGAAGGCCAGGCGCCGGCCCGCCGCGGGCACCACGCTGGCCGCCGGTGTGCGGGTCAGGATGCCCGGTGGCGCGGGGCGCTTCCAGCGCGACGACCTCCTGCTGCTGGCCGTCGGCGAGGTCGGCGCCCCCTGGGCGGCCGAGCTGTGGCTGACCGACCTCGTCGACGTGGTGCCCTCGGAACTGCTGCGGTTGAGCCGGCTGCTGCGCCGGGCGGAGTCGGACTTCACCGACATCACCGAGCAGGTCGGCATCATGGACTTCGCCGGTCAGTCCTTCGACGGCTGGCATCGGCACGCGACGCTCTCCTCGATGGCGCACGCGGCCACCGCGTTGGACGACCGCGGCAGGAGCGCGCTCACCTGCGCGTCGTGAACCGCGTCACCACCGGCCACGTTCACCGGAACGGTCCACCAGCACGAGTAGCACCAGCGTGCGCGGCGTGGAGCAGGGCCGTCGCGGTCGGGCGGCCTCCCTATACTCGCGATCATGCCGGTCGAGCAGCACGTTCCAACACCGCTCACAGACGACGCCCGCCAGAAGCTCGCCGCGGACGCCGCCGTCCTCCGCGACCTGCACGTCCCGAAGCGCCCGCTGGTCCTGCCCAACGCCTGGGACGCCGTCACCGCGAGGCTGGTCGAGGAGGCGGGGTTCCCCGCGGTGGCGACCACCAGCCACGCGGTGGCCGAGTCGCTGGGCTTCGACGACGGCGAGACCGCGCCGCCCGCGGAGATGCTCGCGGCCGCGCGACGCGTCTCACGGGCGGTTTCGGTCCCCGTGACGGTGGATTGCGAGTCCGGCTACGGCCTGCCCGCGCCGGAGCTGGTCGCCCGGCTGCTGTCCGCGGGCGCGGCGGGGTGCAACCTGGAGGACACCGACCACCGCACCGGCGGGCTGGCCGAGCCCGGCTCCCACGCGGAGCGGCTGACCGAGGTTCGCGCGGCCGCCGACGAGGCCGGCGTCCCGCTGGTGATCAACGCGCGAGTTGACGTCTTCCTCCGGGCCGCGCTCACCGGCGATTCCCGCCCGGGTCCCGAACTGGTCGGCGAAGCCCTCGAACGCGGCCGGGCCTACCTGGCCGCCGGTGCCGACTGCGTCTTCCCCATCATGGCCGGCGATCCCGAGACCATCGGCAGGCTGGTCGCGGGACTCGACGGTCCGGTCAACGTCCTGCACAAACCGGACGGCCCCGCGCTGTCGACGCTCGCCGAGCTCGGCGTGAGCCGGGTGTCGCTGGGGCCCGGGCTGTTCCGGGCAGCCGGGAACTGGCTCCGCGGCGAGCTGCGGAGCCTGGCGGAGAGCGTGCGCGAATCGGTCGGCTGAGCCGCGTGCTCCGGTCGCCAGGCCGGGTCCTGGCGACCGGGCCCTCATGAGGCGAGTTCGCCGTCGCCGACGAGGATGGAGCGCTGCAGCTCCTGCAGTCCCCGGTTGGGTTCCAGCCCCAGCTCGCGGTTGAGGGTCTCCCGCGCGTCGTTGTAGACGCGCAGGGCGTCGGCCCGGCGTCCGCGCTGGTAGAGGGTGATCATGAGCTGCCGGTAGAACTCCTCGTGCAGCGGGTGTTCGGCGATCAGCATCCGCAGCAGTCCCACCAGCTCCTGGTGCCGGCCGAGGGCGATCCCGGTGGAGACCACCGCTTCCAGGCACTCCAGCCGCGCCTCCTCCAGCCAGGTGGAGTACCTGCTGATGATCGGCCCGCCCCGCATCTCTCCGAGCACCGGCCCGCGCCACAGCGACAGCGCGGACTGGAAGGACGTCGACGCCTCCTCGTAGCGCTGCATCCGCATGCACACCCGGCCCTTGTCCATCAGCCGCTGGAAGGCGTGCACGTCGAGGGCGCCGGGACCGACGTGGAGCACGTAGCCCGGCGACCTGGTGGTGATCGGGCTGCTCTCCTGGCCGAACCTGCCGAGGAACTTGCGAAGCTGCGAGACGTAGACGTAGATCCCGTCGACGGCCCGCCGGGGCGGGTCGTCGCCCCAGATCTCGGTGACGAGCTGGTCGACCGAGACCACCTGGTTCGCCCGGAACAGCAGGGACGCCAGCACCAATTCCACGTGCCGGGAATTGACCGGGACATCACCTCCCCGGTCCACGACCCGCAACGGTCCTAGCATTCTGTACCGCAAACTTCCTGACCCCCAGAGCAAGCGATAGTTGGCCGACACGGACACATGCGCGACCGGACTCCTCGCAGAGTTCGATTGTGTACCACCTCCAATCGTGCAAGCGCAACAGTCGCGAGCATTCGGAGCAGCCGGTTGGCGCCGTCTGGTTCAGCAGCACCGCGAATCAGCTCGGCCGTGCAACGAGATTGGACACAGCCGTGATTCCCGCGACCCTCCGGAGGCTGGGCCGGCGCGCCGGAAGTCGTTGCGGTTGCACGCATCCGAGCCTCGGGGGAAACGGACAAATACCGACGTGACACCGCCGGACGGGCGCCGCACACCCCCGGTGTCCGGCTTCACAAAAAATACTCCCAATTCGGCTGACGAACCGCTTCCGCGCTTCGCGGCGCGGTCGGACACCAGCGCCCTCGCAGCACCATTCCGCCGCATAAGAACCATTTTAGATTCGCATTAGGTGGTGCGGAGACAATGAGCGGCGCCAACTCCCGCAGCCCGGAGGGCAATGGCATGGGTCCGCAACGACGCACGCGTGTTGCATTTCCGACGCATTCCTGCCGCACCGCGGCCGGATCGCACGCGTCGCCCGCGGTCTTGTGATGCCCGCGCCGCGGCGGTCGTCCACCGGTCGGCGCAGCCCTACCGCGGACGGGAGTCCGGCAGGAACACGTTCCGAACGCATGGGGGTTAGAACCGTGAGCACACTGGAACAACCGCGGACGCGGCGCAGACCGGCCCTGCGCGAGCTGCTGCACCACGCCGAGAAGATGGCCGAGATCGCCGTCGCCCTGCACGAGGACCACCGCACCCCCGCCGCCCCGCCGGTCGGGCCGCCGGAGTCGCCGGAGCTGGTGGTCGCCAAGCTGATCCACCAGGCCGGGCACCGCGCGGTCTCGGTGCGGACGAGCTGCCCGGGCTGGCCCGCGTCCGGCGAGTCCGAGCTGTTCCACCACCTGCAGACCGAGCTGCTCGAGCGCGGTGCGGCGATGCGCCTGCTGGTCGGCACCGGCGCGGGCGCCGACGTGGCGGGCCTGCGCGGCCTGGCCGACTCCGGGGCGCAGGTCCGGATGTCCTCCGGCGAGCTGCCCGTCATGACGATCGTGGACGGCCGGACCTGCCTGCTGGGCTCCGCGGGGGAGCACGGGCGCGTCCAGCTCAGGGTCGTCCACGAACCCGCGGCCGTGCGGGCGTTGCAGGCCCTCCACGACACGACGTGGACGCACGGGTTCGGGATCGAGGCGCTGCGGCATGTGGACATCGACTGGGACGACGAGTCGGTGACCCGCCAGGTGCTGCGCCTGATGGGAGCCGGCTACACCGACGAAACCGCCGCGCGCAAGCTCAACCTCTCGGTCCGCACCTACCGCAGGCACATCGCCCACCTGATGGCGCGGCTCAGGGCGAAGTCGCGTTTCCAGGCCGGTGTGCTGGTGTCGGCGCTGGGACTGATCGAGCCCGAGAACCTCGGTGCCGGCGCCGCCGGTCCGAGGGCCGTACCTCCCGGACGCTGACACCGGCGGCCTGCGCTCACGCGGGCGCCTCGAAGGTCAGGATCCGCTTCTCGGCCATGAGCAGCCTGGTCAACGGCGGCTCGGGCAGCCAGAAGTGCCTGGCCCACGGCGGCGCGGCGCCTGCGATGACCTCGCCCACGGTCGGGTCCGCCGCTGCCGCGGCGAGCAGCCCCTCGTCTTCGGCGAGGAAGGTGAGGAACAGCGAACGCGTCAGCGGGACCACGCCGTCCACCGGACGCCACCGCGCCACGGTGACGAACGGGTAGTCCATCTCGGTGCCCACCGCCGGGTGCGACGGGTCCGAGGTGGACAGCACCACCGGACGCACCGCGAAGGAACCGTCCGGCAGCTCCAGCAGCGGACCCCCGCCGTAGCCGGGGCTGCTGTGGTCGGTCATCCCGGCGCCCAGCTCGGCGTAGCGGACGCGCAACCGCTCGGCGGCACGCGCCGGGACGACCGGCACCTGCGCCGCGTCGCTGGTGACGACCTCGGCGCGGCGCTCGGCCAGCAGCTCCGCCAGGGAGTCCGCGAGCGCGGCGGGATCGCCGGTGGTGAGGATGACCGAGGCGCAGTCGCAGCGCACCCCGGCCTTGCCCGCGACCGACTCGGCCAGGAACTCCAGCTCACCGGCGCTCGGCTCGTGGTCGATGAACACCTTGCTGCGGCCGTCGCCGTGCACCTGGACGTTGCGCAGCGCCCGCCAGGAGCTGACCTTCTCCTCCGGCCCGAACATCACCGACCGGTCCGCCTCGCGCACCAGCATGCGGGCCATGCCCTCGTCGCCCGGCAACAGCGTGACCTTATGCTTCGGCATCCCGGCGCCCAGCAGTGCGCCCGCGAGGCGCCGCGCGGTGAACGGGTCGCGCAGGCCCGGCCGGACCAGCACGCTGTAGCCCAGCGACAGCGCGCGCAGCCACACCTCGTTGGGTTCCTGGTGCTTGCCCATCGCCACCACGGAGGCGAAGACCCGTCCGGCCGGCGTCAGCTCCACCCGGCCTCCCGGGACCACGGTCGCCGCCGGGAAGTCCCGCTCGTTGATGCGCCTGATGTCCCGCATGGAGCCTGCGATGTCGCGCAGCCCGGCCCTCGCCACCGAAATCGGCAGCCCGGCCGCCAGTGCGACGCGCTCCAGGTAGTGCCGCGGCGACTCGCCGAGCACGTCACCGTGCTCGAAGGCGTCCGCGGCGCGCACGAACAGTTCGGCGCCTGGAGCGACACCGTCGGCGCTCGCCCGCACCTCGTTGAGGGCGAGCCTGGCCAGCAGCCGCGGCGCCAGCCGCACCTCGGCCAGCGCGGAGCCGTCGACGCCGGCCAGCGAGCCGACGTCCTGGCTCAGGTGCGTGCGGCCGGCGATCAGCGGGTTCACGGTCAGGATTCCGCGGTTCCCGCTGCCCACCTCAGAGCACCTCCTCGGCGAACGGCCCACCGCCGACCGCGGCCACCGAGGCGATGCCGTCGACGTCGTCTCCCGGCAACGGCGGCACCCGCAGCGCGGTGTCGCGGCCGAGCAGGTTGGGCAGGAACGCCTCGCGCGTCAGCAGGTGCCGGAGCACGCGACCGCGCTGCCCGTAGCCGACGGGCTCGCGGCTCGCGGCGTCGACGACCTGGATGACCGATGCCGGGTGGTACGGGCGGAACACGCACGGCCGCTCGGGACCGGACTCGCACGCGCGCTCCGCGGCGATGCCCATCACCGTGTCGCCGTACCAACCCGAGATCGCCGCCGCCGGGAACATGGTGCGCAGCAGCGACATGGTCTCGTTGCTGCCCGCGGTGCCCACCCACAGCAGCCCCCGCAACCGCTCGGCGAGCGTCTCGTAGACCTGCGGGCGCGCGCAGAGCTCGTCGACGAGGTGCAGGGGCACCGACGCGCAGCGGACGTCCTGGGTCAGCACCACCGCCTCGATCTGGTCGAGCAGGTGCTCGACGTAGTCGTCGGCGGTTTCCTGCTGACCGGTCGCCACCAGCTTGGCCAGCCAGCGGGGATCCATGTCCACGGTGAAGCACAACCCGCCGCGCCGCGCCGCGAGGTAGCGCACCGCGCGACCGACGACGTGCGGGCCGCTCGGCCCGACGTGCAGCCAGTTCACCCCCTCGGGAAACCCGTGCTCGTCGAGGACCCCGCTGCACCAGTCGACGTTGTCCTCGACGGCTCCGGCATCGACGCGCCGGTAGGGACGCCCGCTCGTGCCACCGGAGTCGAAGACCTCCAGCCTCCTTCCGGCCATGCCGCGGGGAATCAGGTCCTCCGCGGGAACGCCCCGCAGTTCCCGGCACAGGTCGGGGAAGCGGACCAGGTCGGCGAGGCCGGCGATGTCGCGGCGCGGATCGAAGTCCAGAAACCCCGCCCTGGACAGCCAGAACGGCGAGCCGGTGGCGGGATCGAAGTGCCAGTCCAGCACGTCACGCAGGTGCGTCCGCGTCTCGACGGCGAATCCCGGGCCCGCGCCCGGAGCCGTCCGTGGTGATGTCATCGTCGTCCGCTCTCGTCGTTGGTCGAGGCCAGCCCGCGCCGCGCGAGGCCGGGCCGCGCTGGTCGACGGGTCCTGGGTGCGGCGGGTGAGCCAGGCGCGCACCGCGGCGGGAGGACCGGCTGACCGGCGTTCTCCCGGTCCGACGATTCGGGAGCCGACCGTACCTCCTCCGGAGGTCAGCCGGGGTCCACGTGCAGGAACCTGTCTCCCGACGGGAATTCGCTCGGCACCGAACAGCGCATTCATGCACCCCGGTACATCTCGGCGAGCCGGAAGGCCAGGTCGAGCGCCTGGGAGCGGTTCAGGCGCGGGTCGCAGGCGGTGCGGTAGCGCTCGGGCAGGTCGTCGGGGCCGATGTCGTCGCCACCGCCGAGGCACTCGGTCACGTCGTCGCCGGTGAGCTCCAGGTGGACGCCGCCGGGATGGGTGCCCAGCGCGCGGTGCACCTCCAGGAACCCGCGGAGCTCGTCGAGCACGTCGTCGAAGCGGCGCGTCTTGTACCCGTTCGCGGCCTCGAAGGTGTTGCCGTGCATGGGATCGCACACCCACACCACCGGTGCGCCGGCGGCGGTCACCTTCTCGACCAGGGCCGGCAGCTCGGCGCGCACCCGCTGCGCCCCCATCCGCGTGATCAGCGTGAGCCTGCCGGGTTCCCGGTGCGGGTCGAGCTTGTCGATCAGGGCGAGCACCTCGTCGGGTTCGGCCGCCGCCGAGAGCTTGATCCCGATCGGGTTGCGGATCCTGGAAGCGAACTCGACGTGGGCCCCGTCGATCCGCCGCGTCCGCTCGCCGATCCACACCATGTGCCCCGACAGGTCGTAGGCTTCGCCCGGACGGCCGCCGCCGTGCGTCAGCGCGCTCTCGTACTCCAGGACCAGCGCCTCGTGGCTGGTGAAGAACTCGGTCTCGCCGACCGTTTCCGGCGCGGCGCCGAGCGACCGCATGAACCCGAGCGCCGCGCCGATCTCCTCCCACAACCGCTGGTAGTGCTTGCCGGAGGGCGACGCCGACACGAACTCCTCGTTCCAGCCGTGCACCCTGCGCAGGTCGCTCCTGCCACCACCGCCGAAGGCCCGCAGCACGTTGAGCGTGGCCATCGAGGAGTGGTACATCCGCAGGAGCCGCTCC
Organism: Saccharopolyspora erythraea NRRL 2338; assembly: GCF_000062885.1. Lineage (NCBI taxonomy): Bacteria > Bacillati > Actinomycetota > Actinomycetes > Pseudonocardiales > Pseudonocardiaceae > Saccharopolyspora > Saccharopolyspora erythraea. The sequence goes on from NC_009142.1 coordinate 4,534,601, forward strand.
GGGTCGGGCGTGCGCGCCTGCTCGCCGAACTCCGGTCCGTTGACCGAGTCGCCCCGGTACGACGGCAGGGTTCTGCCGTCACGGGTCTCGGTGGGGCTGGAGCGCGGCTTGGAGTACTGGCCCGCGATGCGGCCGACCTTCACCACCGGCGCGGCGCAGGCGTAGCCGATGACCAGCGCCATCTGGGCCAGCGTGCGCAGCTTGGCGCGGACCTGCGCGGGCGAGACCCCGTCGAAGGTCTCCGCGCAGTCCCCGCCCTGGAGCAGGAAGCCGCCGCCGCGGGCGACCACCGCCAGCCGGGAGCGCAGCCGGTCGCACTCCGACGGGAACACCAGGGGCGGTGCGGCGCGCAGCTCGTCCACCACGCGGCGCAGCCCGACCGGGTCCGGCCAGTCCGGTTGCTGCGCGGCAGGCATGCTCCGCCACGACTCGGCGTCGAGTTCGGCGGCGAGGTGCGAATCTGCGACAGTCATTTTCCGCCCTTGGTCTGACCGGTCCGGACCTTGTGTGTCGACCCGGGCTCGCGCGGTCCCGCCGACCCGTCCCGGTTTCCGGTGGTGCGGGCGTTCGTGGGGCGAGGGCGGCGTCGACCCCGCACCGGCGGCGAGCGGCCGCCGGTCCGGTTCCCGGGCTCGGACGAACGCGTTCGGTCGTCCGCCGGAGCCGATGTGGTCCATCGGATCTTGCAACGATTCAGCCGTCGCACGACGCCGTTGACAGCTTGTTGCCGCTTGTTGCCGCATCGCGCTTCCGGCGGTCCGGCGCCGGCGGCTGCACTGCCGGACTGTCCCCCGAACTCGCCCGAACCACCGAGAAGTAGGCACGGGGAACGGAATTGGCCAACGCATGACCCAAACAAGTCCTTTTCGTGACCTGCTGCGTTGGTGGCTCGCTCTAGAGTGTTGCTTTCCACAGGAGACGCCGGCCGGTCACCTTCCGTTCGTTCCTCCGCACGGCGGGACCGGTCGGCTACCCGACAGAAGAGGCCACGCCATGTCCCACATCGCCATCGACGGCCGCAGGCTCCACTACGAACTCGCGGGCAGCGGTCAGCCGGTCGTGCTCGTGCACGGTTCGTGGGACGACCGTTCCGGCTGGGACCCGCTGGTGCCCCAGCTCTCCTCCCGGCTGCACGTCCTGCGCTACGACCGGCGTGGCCACGGCCGCAGCGACGGCGGCACAGCCGTCCGGCCCCTCAGCGAGGACGTCGAGGACCTCGCCCGGCTGCTCCGGGATCTCGACCACGGGCCCGCCCACGTCGTGGGGCACTCCTACGGCGCCACCGTCGCGCTGCTGCTGGCCGCACGGCATCCGCGGCTGTGCAGCGGGCTGACGGTGCACGAGCCGCCGCTGTTCGGAATGCTGGCCGGCACCCCGCACAACGCCGAGTTCGACGAGGTGCGCGAACGCGCGGCCAAGGTCGCCGAGCTGCTCGGCGCGGATGAACGGGAGGCCGCCGCGCGGATGTTCATCGACGAGGTCGGGTTCGGCCCCGGTACCTGGGACCTCGAGCTCGACGCCCGGCGCCGTAGCACCTTCACGACGCATGGGCCGGTGTGGCTGGCCCGGATGGCCGACCCGGAGCCGCCCACGCTGCGCGCCGAGCACTTCTCCGGGATCAGCGCGCCCGTGCTGCTGACCCGGGGTGACCGCGGACTGCCCTGGTACCGGCCGATCATCGACCTGCTGGCCGATGCCGTTCCCGGTGCCAGGAAGAGGACGTTGCGCGGCTGCGGGCACGCGCCGCAGACCACGCACCCGCAGGAGTACGCCGCCATCGTCACCGGTGAGGCAACCGCCCCCGTCGAACACTGACACCCGCGGCATCTCCGTACAGGTTGCCACCGCGCCATGCGATGCGGTGGCAACCTGGTGCCGGGTCGTGAGCCTTCGGGATCGTGCTGTGGCAAGCCGAAAGACTCACGCCGTGGCAGGGTGGCGTCAGATGACCGGCTGAGCGGACTTGGCGAGCCTGCGCACCAGCGCGTCGGCCACCTGGTAGCCGTTCTCGATGGCCCCCTCAAGGTCCGGGTGCCAGCTGCTGCGGTCGGCCCCGGCGAAGTGGACCAGGCCGTGCGGGCGCTTCAGGTGCGGGCCGTGCGCGGTGAGCTGCCCCGGAGCGAACGCCAGGTAGCTGCCCTCCGACAACGGGTCCGCGGCCCACCGCTTCGCCTCGGTGTACAGGCGCGGCCGCTTCAGCTCGAAGACGTCGGCCAGGTCCTCGAAGAGCACCTGCACGTCGAGGTCCGCGGAGTCGCCGGTCGCGAACCCGGTGGCCACGCGTCGGCCCCGCAGCCACGCCGCGGGCAGTGGCGCTCCGCCGATCAGAACCCGGTGCTTGACCTCCACCGGTTCCTGGCTCACGGCGATCAGCTTCGTGGCCCGTCCGAAGCGCAGCGCGCCGTAAAGCGCCTGCTGCTGCGGGTCCAGGGGCGGGTCGAACTCCAGCGAACCGGCCTTCGACACCGGCACCGCGACCACCGCAGCGCGGGCCTCCCAGCACTGGTGCGGATCGGCGTGCACGGCGACCTTCTCGCCGTCCTGGACGACCCGGTTCACCGGCGTGCCCAGCACCACCTGGCCGCGCAGCCGCTCCCGCAACCGGATCGACAGCTGCTGCGTGCCCTCGGCGATCTGCAGCGAGAGACCGTCGCGCAGCGTCGGCAGGATGCCTCCGGCGCGGTGCACCCACCACGCCACCTGCAGCAGGGAGAGCCGGTCGGCGGGCACCGTGGAGAAGCTCGCGAACCCGGAGTCGAGGAGGCCGCGGGCGTGGCCGTGCACGTGCATCCGGTCCAGCCAGGAGGACCAGGACTGCTCGTCGAGCTCGGCCGCGCGGGGAGCCGTCCACGGCGCGACCGGCGGGACTCCGCCGGCCATGCGCTTCAGCTCACGCAGCGCGCGCAGCGCCGCCGGCGCCTCCGACGGGCGGATTCCCGGCACGCGCGACACCCGCGCACCCCCACCGGTCCGCCACATCACCGGCGCCACGCCGTGGAACGCGGAAGTCCGCACGGTCAGCCCGAGCTGACGCGCCAGCCCGCGCACGTGGTGGTGGTGCGGACCGAAGTTCTCCGCGCCGAGCTCCACGACCTCCCCGTCCACGACGCGCGAGCGGGTGTGCCCGCCCACCTCGTCGGAAGCCTCGACGGTCAACGTCGTCAGCCCGGCCTGCTCCAGGTTCCACGCGGCGCTCAGACCGGCCAGCCCGGCGCCCACGACGACGACATCGACGACGTCGGCCATCGTCCACCACCTCTCCGCGGATCGTGGCGGCGCCGCCGGCGCGAACGGGCGCTGCGAACGGGCCCGGCACGGCGGACGGCAGCCGCCTCAACAAGTCGCCCCACTGTAGTTCTGCTTTAGTTCTGTGGTCTAGTCGATTGGACTGGATCATCTTCCGGACAGCGGGTTTCAGGCTGCCATGGTCGGGTCTTCGACCTCCCACACCGCGCAGCGCTGCGATGCCAGCCAGTCCAGCGCGCGGCCGGTCCCGTGTCCGGCGATCGACACCCGGAACCGCCCGACGAGGGTGCCCGCAACCGGGACGACACCACCGCTGAGGTAGGTCATCGCGATGCCGAACCTGCTGACCGCCAGCGGCAGGAGCGAGCCCACCGCCGCATACCCGACGAGCACGACGTCCACGAGACACGCATCGCCCGGCAGCCCGGCGCGCAGCGGCCCCGCGACGGCCGGAGCCGCGACCGGGTCCAGCAGCAGCTCCGCGGTCCGGCTGCGCCGCCTGGCCAGCAGTTCGAGCACCGGGCCGCTCTCCAGCACCCGCCCGCCGTCGAGGACGACGACGTCGTCGCAGAGGCGGCGGACCACCTCCGAGTCGTCGGTGGCCAGCACCACGGTGAGCCCGAGCTCGCCGCGGACCCGGTCCAGCACGGTCGCCAGCGCGCCCCCGCCGCCGGAGCCGACGTGCTCGTCGACGTCGTCGAGCACCAGCACCGACGCCCCCGCGGCGAGCGCCTGGGCGACCTGCAACCGGCGCAGCTGCTCCGGGCGCAGCTGGAACAGGCTCGCGTGCGACTCCGCCCGCAGGCCGGTCAGCTCGAGCAGTTCGGCCACCCGCACCTGCCGCGCGACGCGGTCGAAACCCGCCAGCTCGAACGGCCGGGCGATGTTGCCCGCCACCGTGCACTCGTGCAGCAACGCATCGCTTTCCGGCACGAAGCCGACAGGTCTGCGCGCACCGCGTCTTCGGCCGCGCCGCAGCGCCACCGGACGGCCCGAGACGGTGACGCGGCCGGAGTCGGCCACGTCGAGCCCGGCCAGGCAGCGCAGCAGCGAGGTCTTGCCCGAACCCGCCGGCCCGAAGACGCCGCAGATCGTCGCGGGCCTGGCGCGCAGCTCGACCCCGTCGAGCGCGGGCTCCGCCCGGTGCGGATGGGTCTTGCAGAGGTTCTCGACCGCGAGCACAGCAACTCCCCCGGAAAAAGGCCGCACACCGGACGCGACGACGACCCGCTCCCGCACCGGCGGGGCAGGTGACCACCACACCGCACGGGAACCCGCGGGCCTGCGCCCGGAGAAATCCCAGCGAATGTGAGTACTACTTCAGAGCTTCGCTCTAGCCATATACGCATCAGCGTGCTGTTATCGATCTGATGCTTTCCGAATATGCCACGAACGGCCAACCGAAGCGAACACCCGCCACCGGCGGGCGACGCACCGGCGCCACGGCGGGACGAGGCCGACCGCGGACCGGCTCCCCCGCCGGGCGCACGCACCGCGAACTAGACCACCGCCCTAGACCCTGGCTACAGTCCGGTGCCGGCGGCAGCCGCCTCCCGGCCACCTCCACCAACCCCGCCGCCGCGAGACGAGGACCGGCATGACCACACACGAAGGGGGCCGGGGCGGACCGACGCGCGCGACCGGCCCGATGATCTTCATCCTCACCCTGGCGATGGCGCTGCCGATGCTGCTGCTCTACGCCATCGGCGTGCTGGGTCCCGTGCTCGTCTCCGACCTCCGGATCAGCCGCTCGACGCTGGGATCGCTGACGGCGGTGTGCTTCGCCGTGGCGGCCGTGCTGTCGCTGTGGGCCGGCCAGGGAGTCGGCCGGATCGGCGCCCGCAATGCCACGATCGCGCTGTTCGGCGTCGTGGCGCTGTCCTTCGGGCTGATCTCGGTGAGCACGAGCTTCGCGATGCTGGTGGTGGGCGTGGCGCTGTGCGGACTCGCCCAGGCGCTGGCCAACCCGGCCACCAACAAGGTCATCGCGCTGCACGTCGCACCCGAACGCCGAGGCTCGGTGGTGGGCGCCAAGCAGTCCGGGGTGCAGCTGGCCGCCCTGGTCGCCGGTGCCGCGCTGCCCACCGCCGCCGTCCTGCTGGGGTGGCGGGGCGCGCTGGCGCTGGTGATCCCGCTCTCCCTGGTCGCGCTGGCGGTGTCCTGGTCGGTCATCCCCGGCGAGCAGGCCGCACCGCGGGCGGCGGGGTGGTCGAAGCTGGTCCGCCCCAACGCCAAGCTGCGCTGGCTGATGCTCTACCAGCTCTTCCTGGGCGCCGGACTCGCCGCGTTCACCACGTTCCTGCCGCTCTACGCCACCGAACAGCTCGCGACCGGCGAGCGGCAGGCCGCGCTGATGATCGCCGGTTTCGGCATCGCGGGCATCGTCGCCCGGATCGGCTGGACCTCCCTGGCGGGCAAGCTCGCCGAGCCGCACGGGCTCCTGCTCGGGCTCGCGCTCGCCGCGGCGGTGTTCGTCGGCGCGGTGTGGGCCAGCGGCTGGTTCGGGCTGCTACCCGCCTGGATCGGCAGCATCGGGATCGGGGCGACGGCGGTCGCCGCCAACGCCGTGTGCATGCTCGCGGTCGTGCGCGACCGCTCGTACGGCCAGGTCACCCACGCGTCGGCGCTGGCGTCGCTGGCCTTCTTCTCCGGTTTCGTGGTGAGCCCGCCGCTGGTCGGCGCGGTCGCCGACGCGGCGGGCGGGCTCGGCTCCGCGTGGCCCGTCCTGGCGCTGGAGCTGGTGCTGGCGGGCGGCTGCGCGGTCGGCCTGCGACGGGCTTCGGTCGCGGTGCGGGCCGGGGACGCCCGGTGAGCGCCGCTCCGGCGTGGTCGCCCGGTCCGGCCTGCGAGAGCTGGCAGGCGGCGGCAACGGCGGCCGGACCGTGGTCACCGGACCGCGTGCACGGAGGCGCGGTCAACGCGCTGCTCGGACACCTGCTCGGCGCGGTCGCGGCGGACTCGCGGGGTGAGCTCGTCCGCGTGACCGTCGACCTGCTGCGTCCGGTCCCGCTCGAACCCCTGACCGCGCGGACGCACCTCCTGCGCGACGGGCGGCGCTACTCGGTGGCCGACGCGACGCTGTGCGCCGGTACGCCCGTGGCCCGCGCCGCGGCGCTGTTCGCCGTCCGGGACCAGGCCGGCGAGCGCACCGCCGAGTCGTCACCACCGCTCACACCGCCGGAGAAGTGCCTCCCGCACCACGAGCACGTGGCGTGGCCGTCGTTCAACGGGCAACACCTGCAGATCCGCTTCGATCCGGACCCGCCGGACGGGTTCGCCGCGGTGGCGTGGGTCCGCCCGCGCACGCCCCTGGTCGCCGGCTGCGCGCCGGTCTGCGGGGTGCTCGCGGCGTCGGACCTGCTCACCGGGCTCAGCGGTGGCATCGGAGCCGACGACCGCGCCGCGCTCAACGTCGACAGCACGGTGCACCTCGAACGGTCGCCCCGGCCGGGGTGGATCGGCATCGCGGCGCACCCCCTCGTGCGGCGGTCCGGCGCCCCGGTCGCCGAAGGCATCGTCCACGACGAGCACGGCAGGGTGGGGTCGGTGCGCCAGAGCACCGTGCTGGTCCCGGTGTGATCGGGCTGGGCCTTGTGTGATCGGGCTGGGCCCGGTGTGGTCGGTCTGGGCCCGTGCCCGCCCGCACGGGCTCAACCGGCCGAACCGGCCTCCACCTCGGGATGCTGCGTCCTGGTCGCGTTGCCCAGCACGTTGATCAGCAGGGTGCGCATCTCCCGGCGCCGCCGCTCGGGCACCCCGGCCATGAGGTCCTGCTCCAGCTCCGCGGCGATCTCCTGGGCGTCGGCGATCAGCTCCTCGCCGCGCTCGGTCACCACCAGCACGTTGCGCCGCCGGTCGCCGGGGTCCCGGCGCCGCTCGACCAGTCCGCGGTCCTCCAGGTCGTCGACGACGGAGACCACCGAACTCGGCTCGACCTCGAGGCAGCCCGCGAGGAACTGCTGGGTGCACTGCTCGGGGTGCAGGTGCAGCACGCTCAGCACCGAGTAGTGGCGCGGCCGGACGTCGAGGCGCTCCAGGCGCGAGCGGAACAGCTCGGTCGACAGGGTGCCGGCCTTGGCCAGCAGGAATCCGATGTTGTCGGCGATCCAGGGCGGCGCGGCGTCCCGGTCACTGTTCTTGGCCACACCTCACTATAGCCGACCTGCGACAACGACTACCAGACAACACAGTTCACCTGCTGAACGAATTTCGGCGTCCGCGACGAGGCGGGGCCCTCATCTCGCAGGCCACGCCCGCCTTCCACGCAGAACAGGGAGGCGACGTCGGCGAGCGACCGCTCGAGCACAGCTGTCCACCAGCACTCTTGCCAACTAGATGCCGCGCCCTATTATTGTGTTGCCTAACTGTTCAGGAGGTAAAATGAATCCGTCGCTGCGGTGGTGGGCGCTGACCCTGGTCGTGGCCGCCGAGTTCGTGGTGTTCCTCGACATCGCGATCGTCAACGTCGCCCTGCCCACGATGCGCACCGATCTCGACCTGGGCGCGGGCGAGGTGTCGCTGGTCGTCGACTCCTACCAGGTCATCTTCGGGGGCCTGCTGCTCGTAGGCGGCCGGATCGCCGACTTCTTCGGGCGCAAACGCGTCTTCCTGCTCGGCTTCGGGATCTTCACCATCGCCTCGCTCGGCGCCGGACTGGCCACCAGCGGTGCGCTGCTGATCGCCAGTCGCGCGGTGCAGGGCCTGGGCGCGGCGCTGCTGGTGCCCGCGACGACCGCGCTGATCGTCGCCGTCTTCCAGGACGAGCGCGAGCGCTCCAAGGCTTTCGGGATCTGGGGCGCGATGCGCGCGGGCGGAGCTTCCTCGGGTGCGGCGCTCGGCGGCCTCATCACCCAGGCGCTGGGCTGGGAATGGGTCTTCCTGATCAACGTGCCGATCGGGATCGCCGTCCTGCTCGCGGGTCCCGCACTGCTGCCGCACCTCGACTCCGACCCCGGTGCCCGCCCCGGTTTCGTCGGCGCCCTGCTGGGAACCGGCGGTCTCCTGGTCCTCAGCGCCGCCTTCGTGGAAGCGCCCAGCGCGGGGTGGACCGACCCGCTGACGCTCGGGCTCACCGCGGCGGGCGTGCTGCTGCTCGTGCTGTTCACCGTGCTGCAGGCGCGTTCGAGCAACAAGCTCGTCCCGGGCCGGGTCCTCACCCGCACAGTGGTGGCCACGACCACGGTCAGCCTGCTCTACGGCGCCTCGCACATCCCGCTGTTCCTCCTGCTCTCCTTCTACCTGCAGAACAGCCTCCGGTACGAGCCGCTGCTCGCGGGCGCCGCGATGCTGCCGGTCGGCCTCGTCGTCATGGCCTCCTCCGCGACCCTGGTACCCCGCCTGATGAGCCGGTTCGGCGCGCGCCACACGCTGCTGCTCGGCCTCGGACTGCTCGCGGTCGCGCTGCTCGCGCTCGCCAGGGCACCGCACGACGGCGGCTCGTACTTCGTGGACGTGCTGCCCGCCGGCGTGGTGGCCGCCGTCGGACTGTCGTGCTGCTTCTCCGGCGTCACCGTGCCCGCGGTCGAGTCCGTGGCCGATCAGGACACCGGCATCGCCTCCGGTCTGGTCAACAGCGCGCAGCGGATCGGCAGCGGCCTGGGCGTGGCAGTCCTGCTGCCGCTGCCGGCGGCCGGATTCAACCCGCAGACCACCGCGCTCGTCGGCGCGGCGGTGTTCGCGGCACTCGGGGCACTCGTGGCGATGACCGCGATTCCTCCCAAGCGCGCCGAGATCTCCGAGGTCAGGCAAGCTGAATCGGCGCGCTAGCACCGGGCCGGCCATTGACGGTTTCTGTAGTGCTGCTCTAGTGTTCGGCTCGCATAGCTGCCGACCGGACGCGGCTCGTGGCGGAAACGTCCACAACGGCGCGGAGTACGCCGCCGCGGTCGGAGGCTGACGTGGCCGTGGCAGCGCTCCCGCCGCCACGGCCGCACCTCCACGGCCGGTCCGACCTGAGGAGAAGGCGTGCCACACGCTCGCGGTCCGCGTGCCGACATCAGCCCACTGCCCGCCGTCATCGGGGCCGACCTGCGCGTGCCGGTGGTCTCCGGCGATCTCGTGCCCCATGCCAACCTCGACCACGCCGCCACCACACCGTGCCTGCGCCGCGTCCACGACGCGGTGCGCGACGTGCTGCCGTGGTACGCCAGCGTGCACCGCGGCGCGGGATTCGCGTCCCGGGTGAGCAGCCGCGCCTACGAGCAGGCGCGCGACTCGCTGCGCCGGTTCGCTGGAGCATCTGCCGACTCGGAGGTGCTGTTCACCCGCAACACCACCGACGCGCTCAACCTGCTCGCGCGCTGCCTTCCGCCGGGCACCGCGGTGCTGCGCTTCGACACCGAGCACCACGCGGCACTGCTGCCGTGGGCTCCGGACTCCGTGGTGGGCCTGGGGATGCCGGACTCACCGGAGGCCGCCGCGCGGCTGCTGTCGGCGGCGTTGCGCAGACTCCCCGCGGGACCGAAGCTGGTCGTGCTCACCGGCGCGTCCAACGTCACCGGCGAGTTGTGGCCGGTGGCCGAGCTCGCCGAGATCGCGCGCAGGCACGGCGCGCGGACCGTGCTGGACGCCGCCCAGCTCGCACCGCACCGCCCGCTGAGCATGACCGGGTGGCAGGTCGACTGGGTCGCGCTCTCCGGTCACAAGATGTACGCGCCCTTCGGCGCGGGCGCACTCGTCGGCTCTCCGGAGTGGCTCGCCGACGCCCAGCCCTACCTGGTCGGCGGCGGTGCGACGGCCAACGTCACCGCCAACTCCGCCGACAGCGCGCACGTGACGTGGTGCGGCCTGCCCGCCCGGCACGAGGCCGGTTCCCCGAACGTGGTCGGCGCCCACGCGCTGGCGGCCGCGTGCGACGAGCTGACCGAACTGGGCTGGGACTTCGTCACCGCGCACGAGCAGGCTCTCGTCGACCGGCTGCGCGAAGGGCTGGCGGCGCTGCCCGGCGTGCGGCCGCTGTCCATGTGGCCCGGCAGGCCGGGCGTGGGCGTGGTCTCCTTCGCCATCGATCCGCACGCCGGCAAGACCACCGACGCGGACCTGCTCGCCGCCGCGCTGTCGGCGGAGCACGGCGTCAGTGTGCGCAGCGGGTTGTTCTGCGCGCACATGCTCACCAGGCGCCTGATGTCGCGGACAGGAGCCGAGCCGGGCCCCGCGCTGCGCGCGAGCGTGGGACTCGACACCACCACCGAGCACGTCGACCGGCTGCTCGCGGGACTGGAGCGACTGCTGCTCGACGGCCCCGGTGCCCACTACCGGCTGCTGGACGGCCGGTGGGCACCCGACCCCGACCCCCGCCCCTTCCCGACCTTCCTCGGCGAAGCCGAGCTGCCCGCGCTCGCCTGACCCGCTCGACGGCGACGGCACGAGGCGTCGATGACCCGCCGCACCCGAGCGGATCGGCCGCAAGCGGCCGAATGGCCGAATGCCCGAGAACCGGAGACCGAAGACCGGGACTCCATGATTTTGCCGACGCAATCAGAACACGCGAAGCGCTTTCGGAGAATTGGCGGAATTCGAAGATCTCACCTCTCCCTGATTCCCTCGAATGCCGGTTGCGCGCTAACCTCGGTCCCGAGCTCACAGCCATCGACGGACCACCCGGAGCCGCGCCGCGAAGCGCCGGCTCCGAGTCGCGCGCTCTGGGCGATGTTTCCGCTGAGGCCATTGATCATCTTGGGGGTTTCGTGCGACCGGGACACGTGTCGTTATCCACCGGCGCTTCATCCAGCACCGAGGCGTCTCGTATTTCCGAGGTGCTGCGCGGGCACGAGGGCGTTCGCGATGTCTTCGTCTTGCCGAACACCATGTTCCCGCAGACGGGAGCGGGCCTGGTCGCCTACGTCGTCCCCGAGGTCGCCCCGGACGACCACCGCCGCGCAGTGCGCCACGGCTACACCGCCATCGCCGACAAGATCACAGCCGATTCCCGCGGGCGGGAATCGGGAACCGACTGTGACGAGCGCAACTCCCACCTCGTGGCGAAAAGCGTTCTCGAGCTGGCATGCGGAAGTGGCCGAGAACGCTTGGCCCGCGCGATCGGCGCCGAACACTATTTTGGTTTAGACCTATCTTTCGTTGCGCTCAGCGATGTGGGAGCCGCGGCACGCCGCGGCGGACTCGGGCACGTCGAGCTCACCCTCGGCGACACCATCGACGCCGAACTGTTCGAGGGCGACGATTTCGAGCTGGTGGTGTGCGATTCGCCCGTGCACCGCTTCCCCGACGCCGAGTACCTGCGCCGCGCCCTGACCGCCGCGCTCGCGGCCACCGGGCCCGGTGGCCGGGTGCACTTCGGCGGCATCCGGGATCTCCCGCTGGTGCGGGCCATGCACGCCGCATCGGTCGTGTCCGGCGCGCCAGACGACGTGGCGGGCTCGATCCTGGAGGAGCGGTGGCGGCGGCAGCTGTCCGAACAGGACGAGCTCCTGGTGGACGCGCGCTGGTTCCGGGACTTCCCCGGCGCCGCGCACGTCGAGGTGCGGCCGCGCCCGGCCGACTCCCGCGAGTCGGCGGCCCCGTTCTCCTTCGACGTCGTCGCCTGGCGCGACGGCACGCGCCGCACCGTCGAGGTGCCCACCTGGCTGCACTGGTCGGTCGACGCCCGGGACCGGGCCGCCGCGATGCTGGCCGACCGCGTCGAGGCGCTGGGGTTGCGCAGGGTCCCGCGCGCCGGTGTCGCGGGCGCGGTCAAGATCGCCCGGGTGCTGGAAAGCCGCACCGGCACCCCGGCTGGCGAGCTCCGGATGCTGGCGGCCGAAGTCGACGCCGCCGCCGTCCGTCCCGAGCACCTGGCGGCGCTGGGTGCGCGCTACGGCTACGACTGCCGCTTCAGCCGGGCCGGCGGGTGGCCGGACGGCGAGCTGGACGTGGCGTTCGTGCGGCGATCCGACGACCAGGCCCCCGGGTCCGCACCACTGCCGCGGTTCCCGTTCGGCGAGCTAGGAGACCGGGCCCCTGCCAACGATCCCGTCCACCACAGCCTTCTCGCCGAGGCCAGGGCGTGGCTGGTGCCCGAACTGCGCCGGCACGCCGCCAAGGCGTTGCCCGCCCACCAGCGGCCACTGGTCCACCACGTCGTCGCCGAGCTCCCCCGCACCGAGCACGGGGCGGTGGACCTGGCGATGCTTCCGGCTCCGGACGAGACGCCCGGCCTCGGCCTGCTGGACCGCACCGCCATCTGACGTCCGGGCCCGGCCGCCTGGTGCGCAGGCGGCCGGGCGCCGTCGGCGTCCGCGATGTCCCCTGGCGGACATCCGTGCTGTTCGCGATCGCGGTGTCGGAAGGCGGTTCCGCCCCCCACCCCCCACCGGCATGCGAGGTGAAAAGACAGGCACTCAGGCCGGTGCGGCGAAATCGTCCACCGGGTCGGTGAAGTCGAACCCGTCGGAATCGGCGTAGGTCTTCAGGATGCGCGGTGCCATCTGGCTGATCTGGACCTCGTCGGCGCCGTCGTAGATGCGAGTGGACCGGGCCGCCCGGTACATCACCGACAGCGGTGTGTCGTCGCACAGACCCTCCGCGCCGTGGACCTGAACGGCGCGGTCCAGCACCGCGACCGCGGTGCGGGAGGCGGCCAGCTTGGCCACGCCGAGGTCGACGTGCAGCCGCCCCTGGTCGATGCGCGCCGCGGCCCTGCGCACCAGCGCCCGCGCGGCGCTGATCTCGGCGTAGCTGTCGGCCACGTGCTGGCCCAGCAACTGCTTGTCGGCCAGGTGACCGCCCTGCACCCGGCGCGAGCGCAGGCGCCGGCACATCAGGTCGAACCCGCGCTGGGCCTGGCCGAGCCAGTGCATCGACCGAACCGTCCTGGCCAGTCCGAGCCGCTGCTGCACCACCGCCAGTCCGGCGCCGCGCTCACCGACGACGTGGCTGTGCGGGACCTGCACGTCGCGCAGCTCCACCTCGCACTGCCCGGTGAAGTGCCCCAGCACCGGCAGCTCGCGGACGATGCCGAAGCCGGTCGCGTCGGTGGGCACGACGACGAGCGAGAACGCGTCCTTGGGGTGCTTGCCGAGGCCCTCGCTGCGCGCCATCACCGTCATGAACGTGGCGCGGTCGGCGTTGGAGATGAACCACTTGCGCCCGCGCACGGTGCACCGGTCCGGCTCGAAGCGCACCTCGGTGGTGAAGCCGGAGACCTCCGAGCCGGTCTTGCCCGGCTCGGTCATCCCGTAGCTGGGCACCGCCTCCCCGCGCACCGTCGGCAGCAGGAAGCGCTCCCGCACCTGCGGGGTGGCGAACCGGTCGAGCATGTGCACGTCCACCACGGTCTCGGCACCGAACACGGCGGGCCCGTAGAACGAGCGGCCCTCCTGCTCGGCCACCAGCAGATAGCTCGTCAGCGGCAGGCCCGCCCCTCCCAGCGAGGCGGGGTAGCCGATGCCCCACAGGCCCTGGCTGCGGGCCTTGCTCTGCAACTCGACGAGCAGCTCCGCGCACACCTCGCGGCTGGCGAACATCTCCGGCTCGGCCGGTACCACGTGGGTGTCGACGAACTCCCGGACGCGTCGCGCCAGTTCCCGCGCCCTGCCCGGCGCGTTCGGTTCCGCGGTCATGGCTCTCCTCCCTCAGACCCGGGCCGGCTCGTCGCCGCGGGTGGCCGTGAACACCTCGGTGGCCTGCTGCGCGAGCGCGCGCTTGTCGACCTTGCCCGCCGGCGTGAGGGGGAAGGCGTCCATCTCCAGCAGCACCTCCGGGAACTTGCGCGGCTCCAGGCCCTGCACGCGCAGGAACTCGGCCAGCTCCGCCACGTCGGGCACCGCGGCGCCCGGTACCGCGACCAGGCAGGCGGCGATGCGCTGCCCGAGGTCCGGGCACGGCACCGGCACGCACGCCACGCTCAGCACCGACGGGTGCGCGGCGATGACGCCCTCGACCTGCGCGGGACTGATGTTGGAGCCGCCGCGGATGATGATGTCGCGTTTGCGACCGCTGAGGCGCAGCCGCCCGACCGGGTCGATCACGCCCAGGTCGCCAGTGCGGGCCCAGCCGTCCGGGGTCCGGTAGCGCTCGTTGAGCTCGGGCGCGTTGACGTAGCACATCGGCGACATCGGGCCGCGGGCCAGCACCTCGCCGACCTCACCCGGCGGCAGGTCCGCGCCCGAGTCGTCGACGATGCGGATGCTGCACACCGACGGGTTGGGCACGCCGACCGTCGTCTTCGCCGCATGCGGCGGGTCGTCGAGGCCGTTGTGGCAGTTCACCCCGTCCGCGGAACCGTAGAGGTTGATCAGGGTGCAGCCGAAGTCGGCCACGCAGCGGTCGACCGTCTGCGGGTCGATCAGCGAACCGCCGGTGATCAGCGCCTGCAGCGACGAGGTGTCGGTACCGGCGAACTCCGGGCTGCCGATCATCCGCTGGAACATCGTCGGCACGCCCGCCAGGTGGGTGGGCCGGTGCTCACCGATGGCCCGCAACGCCTGGACGGGGTCGAACTTGCGTTGCAGCACCAGGGATCCGCCCAGCGCGCACAGCACGCCGAAGGTGCAGCAGGACCCGAACGACGAACCGAGCGGGATCAGGAACATGGCGCGCATCGGCCGGCCCGGCCGCTGCAACCGCTTCAGGAACTGCCCCCGGCCACCGATGAGGGCGTTGTGCGAGTAGGCCACGATCTTCGGCTCGGACTCGGTGCCCGAGGAAACCAGGTACCGCACCGCGGTGTCGGGATCCGGGCTCGGCAGGTCGTCCAGATCGGCCGGCTCGGTCGCGAGCAGCTCGTCCACTGTGGTCGGAGCTTCCGCACCGTGGACCACGACGTGGCGCAGGTGCGGCAGTTCCGGCCGCAGCTCCGCCATGGTGGCGGCGAGGTCGACGTCGCCGTAGCGGGCGGGGATGACGGTCACGACGGCACCGGAGCGGCGCAGCAGGGAGAGGACGTCGCGATGGCCGCGCCCGGTCGGGAAGGGCAGGACGGTCGCCCCCAGCGCCGCGGTCGCCAGCTCCACCGCGCACGCCAGCGCGGAGTTCGGCAGCTGGCAGGCCACTACCTCGCCGGCGCGCACGCCCAGGCCGCGCAGTCCCGCCGCCAGCCGCAGCGCCTTCTCCCGCAGTTGCGAGTAGTTCGTCACGCCGTCGTCGTCGAAGACCGCGGGCTGGTCGGGTTGCACGGCGGCCTTGCCCAGGAAGAGGTCGAACACCGCCGCGCCGGGGTAGATGCCCTCCTCCGACCACAGGCGGCGCAGGTGCTGCGGTACGAGGTCTGGCAACGGCTGAGTGCTCACTGGAACCTCCAAGGAGAAGCGACCACAGCGCAACCGTGGTGCTGGAATACGTCTGCGAAGTCCTCGCGTCGCGGCAGGTCGGCGAGGTCGATCTCGACCTGGGCGGCGGGCACCGCGTGGCGACCGAGCACCCGCTCCCACTCGTGGGCCGGCCGCGCGGCCAGCGCGGTCCGCAGCCTCTCGGTCAGGTCCGCCGGCCGTGTTCCCGGCGCCGGCGCCAGACCGGTCGCGGCGGTCAGGCGCTCGACCTCCTCCTCGTCGGCGCAGACCGCGAGCAGTCCGTCGGCGGTCCGGAAAACCTCGTCCAGTGCGGTGGATTCGGGGTTCGCCCCGGCGAGCCGCTCCGCCAGCAACGTCGTCGCGGCCGACAGCAACGACGTGTCGACGCGGCAGCCCGAGCCGTTGCGCCGCACCGAGACGAGGCCGGCGAGGACTCCCTCGGCCGCGACGAAACCGCCGAGCACGTCCAGCAGCGTCATCAGCGACGGGTGCCGGTCCTCGCCGTCGGGCGTGACGGCGTCTGCGACACCGGCGTGCGCCTGCACCATGAAGTCGGTGCCCAGCGGCGGCCGCTCCCCCAGCGCGCTGCCCCAGCCGGAGGCGTAGGCGTACACCAGCCGCGGGTTGACCTCGTGCATGTGCTCGGCGTCCAGGCCGAACTGGGCGGCCTTGCCCGGCGCCCAGTTGTGCAGGAAGACGTCGGCGTCGCGGACCAGCTCCAGCACCGACCGCTGCCCGGCGGGGTCCTTGATGTCGATCTCGACGATGCGCTTGGCGTGGTTGAGCGCGACGAACCGGGCCGAGACATCCCCCGCCATGGGCGGGATCCCGCGCAGCGGGTCGCCGCCCGGCGGCTCGATGCGGATGATCTCGGCGCCCAGCAGCGACAGCAGCCGGGTGGCCATCGGGCCCTGCACCCGCCGGGAGGACTCCACGATCCGCATGCCGGCGAGCGGGAGCTCCCCTGCCGACAGCCGATCGGAGTGCGCGGCCGGCTCAGCCGGGACCGCAGCGGGGGCGAACTCCCACGGCGCACCGCTTCCACGGGAGGGCCACAGGTCCGGGTCCGCGCGGCGCTCGGCCACCGTCCGGACCCGGCACACGCTCATCCCGGCCCGCTCGGCGATCTCGGTGATGCCCGCGAAGTCGTGCTCTCCCAGTGCCTCGGCGAGCCCGGGGGCCAACGGGCTGACCGCGCCGGGATAGCGCAGCACGAACGGGCGCCAGCTCCGGCTGACCGCCTCGATCGGCGCGCCGATCTCGGCCCAGAACCGCTGCCACGGCTCGACGTCCAGGGCCTCCAGCTCGAAGAGCACCCCGTCGGACGAGGCGAACGGCGGACGCGGCCTGCCGTCCTGCGCTCCCGGCAGCAGCTTCTCGGCGTCCTCGGAGGCGCTGGCCGCACCGATGTACTGCGCGACGGACATGACCGCCGCGTGCTCGAGCGCCAACTCGACAGCACCGACCGGCGCTCCCCGCAGCCGGGCGAGGGTCGCGGCGAGCACACCCTGCACCGCGGTGACACCGGCCAGCACCGACGCGTAGTCCACGCCTATGCGGCGGACGGCGGGTTCGGCGCGGCTGTGCACCGACATCAGACCGCAGCGGGCCTGCGCGGTGCTTTCGCGGAACACGCGGTCCGGGTCGGTTCCGCAGGCCCCGCGCAACCGCAGCTCGACGGAGCCGTCCGGGCCGGAGAGCGTGGTGACGCCGGGATCGCACTGCGCGGCGGCAGCTCTGCCGGCGCCGAGCAGGCCGAGGTGCGCGTCGATCAGGCGCTGCGTCACCCCGAAACCGGTCGGAGAGTCGTCGCCGCGCGCGTACTGCATGCCCGAAAGCGGGCCGTGGTCGAACGGAGCAAGTTCCTGCACCGCGTTGAGGAACGGGCCTGCGGTCACGCGGTTACCTCCCCAGCAAAGGAAATCCGGTCCCCAGTGGATACGGAAAACGGCGGCCGTACCGGTGTCGGCCGATCGGTGCCTGCGCGGGCGTCCCGCGCCCTCGGCGAACCGCGCTGGGAGTAGAGCACTAGAGTTGCGGTCTAGTCAAGCAACGCCGTGACCAGCTCGCTCGTTCGCCTCCGCCGGAACTCTCGCCGATTACGACGTCTGGACCCCGGGGCCTGCGCCGGATCCGGGCGCACGGTCCGGTCACGAGTGGGTCAAACCAACTGGACCACCGCGTTGGAGCACCACTACAGTCCGTCGGCGGGGGAACGCCGATACCGGGGGGGGATGGTGAGCGATGGCCGGCTACGAGCGGGCGCTGGAGCGATCACTGCTCGGGGTGAACACGACGCTGGAGGAGGTCGGCGACCGGTTCCCGATGTTCGCGCGGCATCCCGGCGGCACCTGGACCACGTCTCGCCGGGGTTCGTGGACCGGCGGCTTCTGGGTGGGCCTGCTGTGGTTGCGCGCCGCCGTCACCGGCGAACGGGAGCACCTGCGGGCGGCATCGGACTGGACGGAGTCGCTGCTGCCGCGCGCCGACGACTCGACGTCGACCAGGGCCATGACGTTCTGGTACGGCGCGGCGCTCGGGCACCTGCTCACCGGCGACGCACGCGCCGCCGAGGTCGCGCACATCGGCGCCAAGGCGCTCGCGGCGGACTTCCGGCCCGAGCTGGGCATCATCCCGATGGGCACGGCGCTCGGTACCGGGGAGCACGGGCTGCGCGAGTCCTTCGTGGACCCGTTGGCCGCGCTCGTGCGGCTGCTGCCGTGGTCCGACGGCGCCCACACCGCCCTGGCCCGCGCCCACCTCGACGAGCACGTCCGGCTCTGCCTCGCCGCCGACGGCGCGGTGTCGGCGCATCTGCGCTGGGACGACGCGACTTCTCGGCTCCGCCCCGAGCCGCGACCAGGCACCTGGTCGCGGGGACAGGCGTGGGCACTGCTGGGCCTCGCCGAGGCCGCGACGGAACTGGACGGCGCGTACCTGCCGCTCGCGCACTCGGTCGCCGAGCACTGGCTCAGAACCCGGCCGCACCAGCCGCCACCGGACCGCACGGATGGCCCACCGGCCGAACCCGACACCTCCGCGGCGGCGATCAGCGCCTACGCGCTGATCACGCTCGGCCGCGGGTGCGAGTCCGGCCGGCGCTACCGGGACTTCGCGATGGCCACCGTCGACGCGCTGGTCGACGAGCACCTCACCGGGTCCGGGGCGCTGCTGCACGGCAGCTACCGCACCGGGCCGGACGGCACCGAGTCCGTGGAGACGGTGTGGGGGAACTTCTTCCTCACCCTCGCACTGGCACAGCTCACCGGAGCGGTCGGTCCGCTGTGACGACCACCGGCGCGACTCCCCCCGCTCCCGATGCCGTCCGCGGTCGGCGCAGCCCGGACACTCAGCTCAGGAGGTGGAAGCGCAGGGTGCTCACAGCCCAGCGCTCCCACTCCGGAACCGACCAACCGCGGTCGACCACGAGCAGCTCGAACACCTCCGGCCCCAGGATCGTGAACGAGATGTCCACGGCGCGCTGCAACGTCAGCCCCTTCGGCAGCGCGTGCTTCTTGCGCAGCGCCAGCAGGAAACGGCGTTGCACGATGCGGCGCTGCTCCTGGTTGTTGGACCACAGCTCGGCGACGGTCGGGTCGGTGTCGGAGGCCCTGGACAGCACGTTGAGCAGCGAGGCCACCCGCCGGTAGACCTTGGCGGTCCCCTTCACCTGGAGCTCGAGGTGGCGGACCGGGTCGGGCTCCTCGATCACCTCGCGCACCCAGGCCCGCTCCAGGGTGGGCACCGGCTCGTCGTCACCGGCCACGGTCAGGTCGATCAGCCGCTTGAGGATGTTGGTCTTGTTCTGGAAGGTGAAATACACCGTCTGGACCGCGACACCCGCCTTCTTGGCGATCATGTCCATAGTGGCGCTGGAGTACCCGCGCTCGACGAACAGGACCAGCGCAGCGTCGAGGATCTTGTCAGCGGCACCCTTAGCCTTCTTCGCGGCCATGTGGCTCCTTGCGTCGCGCCGGATCGGGAGGGGGGAGGAGGTGGACATCAATCTAACTCACCGTCATGGATGAACGGGGCCGACACCCGGCCCCGCGCGGCCCGGTGCGATCACTGGCCAGTGCGTTCCTACTCCGCGAGACGGTGCATGTGGAAGAGCCCGCCGGACGCCCGATGACCGGGATCGACGTCCTTCCCACCGCGCGCGGTGCTCCCGCGCTCCGGCGCCTGCGGCCGTGAGCCGGGATCGGCAGCAGGCGCGCGGTCACGCTCGGTGGTCGCGCACTTTCGGTCCGCATCGGACCCGGACGCGCCACGAGTACATGGCTTCGGCTTTCTGAATCGATTCACTGGTGAGCCCATGCAGGTGACTTCCCGGCCGCGGCGGCACCCCGCCCGATCGGCCCACCAGAGTGCTTGACTAGAGTGTTGCTCTAGTGCTTTGGTAACGACATCCGTGGTCGTGCCCGAACCGAAGGAGAGGCCGCCGCATGGCCGTTGAGCACGACTCGCAGGCACCTTCGCGCCGCCTGCTCCTCGCGGTGGTCGCCGACGACGCCCGTTCCGACTCCGCCGAATCGGCATCCGCCGCGCTGGAGCACCTGACCGGAGCACCCGGCCCGGCCCCGCAATCCGCGCAACTGCACGAGGTGGTCCGCCGGGCGCGCAGGTTCCTCGGCCGCGCGGTGCCCGAGGCCGAGCCCGCGCTCGTCGTCGCCGACTCGCTGGACGACCTGGCCGCGAAGCTGGCTGCCGACCCGGACCCGCGGCCGGCGACGCTGACCCTGCTGGTGCTCGACCACCGCGAGTTCCGGGACTCGGCGATCGCGGCGGCGGCCCGCGTCGAGGAGCGGCTGGCCAAGCTCACCGCCGCCCTGCCCGAGCGGGTGAGCTTCGCCCCCTCCCCCGCCACCGTCCAGCTGCACACCGATCCACCCGCGCAGGCCCGCATCGGCCTCGGGCGGTTCGCGCCGCGCTGGCCGGCCCCGGCGCGGTGGGCCGCCGTGGCCGACCTGGTCTGCTCGTTCACCGACTCGGTGCAGCTGGAGCAGATGTCGCGGCTGCATATCCCGGCACCGCCGACGACGCTGGCCACCGCGATCGCCCGATTCCTCGACGAACGGGCCGGCACCGCCTGGGGGCTGCACTGCTACACCGGCTCGGTCGTCGCGCGCGCGATCGACGACCTGGAGCGCCATGCCTCCGCGAACGGGAATCCCGTGCTGCGGGGGCCGAGCGAGCACAGCCTGGCGTGCGCGATGCACGCGCGCTGGCAGCTCGACGGCGCTCCCGGGCTGGTCGTGGTGACCAGCGGGATGATCGACGAGTTCCGGGGGACGCTGGCCAACCTGCGTTCGTCGCGGGCGAAGGGCTTCATCCTGTGCGCCGACTCCAAGCCCGGCCAGTGGTACCCGTTCCAGGGCACCATCACCGCCGCGGAGGACTCCCGCGAGGTGGCCCGGGCCCGAGGGCTGCAGGTGGTGCACATCGAACACACCTCCCGGATGGCCGAGGGGCTGGCCGCCGCCTTCGCCGCGTACGACGCCGGGCAGGGCCCGGTCGTGCTGTTCGCGACCAAGGAAGTTCTCGACAGCGCCAAACCCGTCGCGATCAACCGCGGGGAGCCCGCTCCCGCGCGGGCGTCGGCGGTGGTGCCGGGCTTCGACGAACTGCTGCGGCTACTCGAAGGCGAACCCGTCCGGCTGCTGTGCCAGCCCGGTGCGCTGCGCCCCGGGGCCGCCGACGCGTTGCGGGAGCTCGCGCGCCGGACGGGGCTGGCACTGGCCGACTCGCTGACGCAGCCGGGCGTGGTTTCCCGCTACCACGGGGGAAACCACGTTCCGGAGTACCTCGGAACCATGAGCCTGTACGGAACATCACCGCGGGTCCACGAGTTCCTGCACCACGACGACCGCCCGCGTCCTGCCGACGAGCAGGCGCTGCTGTTCCTCGGCAGCCGGATCGAGGAGATCGACACCCCGCTCTCGCCCCGCAACCTCCAGCGGTCCCGGATCGTGCAGGTGGCCGAGGACACCGGCGACCACGCGCCGTTCACCGACCTCGGCCTGGCCTGCCCGGCCCCGGATCTGCTCACCGCACTCCTGGAGCGCGTCGAGGTCGATCCCGCCGTGCTGGCGGCGCGGCGTGCGGCGATCGAGTCCACGAGGGACTCCTTCTCCGACGTCGTCGGGCTGGTGCCGGCGCTGCCGATGACCCCGAACTACTTCTTCCGGCAGCTGCACGACGTCCTCGACGAGCTCATCCGCGAACGCGGCTACCGCTACACCGGTGTCTACGACGTCGGGCGAGCCGGACTCTCTGCGGTCTGCGACCTGCCGAGGACCGGCCCCGGGTTCTCCGGCTGGGCCGGGCGGGCGCTGATGGGCGACGCGCTGCAGTCGGTGCCCGCGATCGCGCTCACCCGCGACGACAACGTGCTGGCCTTCGTCGGCGACGGCGCGTGGGCGATGGTGCCCGACATCCTGCCGACGCTGGTGCAGCAGATCGCGGCCGACGGCCGCCCGCACCGCGGCAACCTCACGGTCTTCCGGTGCGTCAACGGCGGCCACTCCATCATCCGCACCTACCGGGAAGCGCACCGCCCGTCCGCGGTCAGCGCGCAGACCGGCGTGCTGAGCTTCGTCGACGAGGACTGGACCCGGCGCGTCGACGACGTCACCGTCCGCCACCGGCGGATCATCTCCGCCGAGCCCGGCGAGCTGGCGGCTCTGCTGGCCGAGCCGGCGGCCATCAACCTCTGCACGGTCCAGCTGGCGCACAACAACGAGGGTGACGGCCTCGGGCTGGCCGGCCTCGGGTGGCAGCGCGACGTCCTCTCCGAACGCGGCCTGGCGTTCACCGCGTCGAACCGACGGCCCGCGCGGCCGGACAGTCCGATGAGGACAGACGCATGAGCGGTTGCCGCGGCCGACCGCGACTTCGCGCCGATTGGAGAAGCTGGTGAAGTTCGGTTTCCTCGCGCACCCGGTGAACACCGGGCAGCGCAACTACGTACGCGCGGCGGCACTGCTGTCGAGCATGGCGGACGAGCGGACCGGTCGCGCACCGTCCGGCGCCGCGCGGCACACCGTGCCCATGCCGATGTTCGGGACCGTGGTCTCGGCCACCGGCCACCGCTGCGAAGGCGACCTGCGGTACCTGCCCCACACCGCCGAGGACCTGCTGCGGCGCGCGACCGACGCCGTCGACCACGTCGTCGCCCAGGTCGAGGACCTGCGGCGCGCGGGTGCTCAGCTGGTGGGGCTGGGCGGGGCGACCTCGATCGTCGGCAACCGCGGTCTCACCACGCAGCGACGCGTCGACGTGCCGCTGACCAGCGGGAACTCCCTGACCACGTACTCGGCGCACGAGTTGCTGCGCACGGTCATCGCGCGGCTGGGCCGGCGTCCGTCCGACGTCGAGGTCGGCATCGTCGGCTTCCCCGGTGCGATCGGCCTGGCGATGGCCAGGCTGCTGCTCGACGACGGCTGCCGGCTGCACCTGGTGCACCGCAAGGGCCGGATGCGACCCGAGCAGCTGCTGGACGAGCTGCCCGCCGCCGCGCACGACCGGGTCACCATCGGCGACGACGTCGCCGAATGCCTGCGGCGCACACGCCTGATCGTGGCGGCCTCGTCGGCGGGCGGCCTCATCGACTGCGACGACCTGCGACCCGGCTCGGTCGTGGTCGACGTCGCGCTGCCCCGCGACGTGCGGCGTCCCGTTCGCGAGCGCCGCGACGTGCTCGTGCTGGACGGCGGCCTGGTCTCGGCTTCCGACGCGGTGGTGCTCGACGGAATGGAGCTGGCTACCAGCGAACAGATCAACGGCTGCCTGGCCGAGACCGTCGTGCTCGCCCTCGAGGAGCGCGCCGAGTCGTTCAGCCTCGGCCGGGAGCTCGACCCCGGACGCGTGCGCGAGATCGGCGAACTCGCCCGGCGGCACGGCTTCCTGCCGAGCGCGCCGTCGAGCTGGGGCCGGCTCGTCAGGCTCGACCGCATCGACGAGCTGCCCGGCTGGTCCGCCGAGCGGCCGGACCCGGCCGAGTCGACCAGGCGCCGCTTCCGCGACAACGTCAACCCGCCGCTGGCCGGCTTCTACGCGGTGCACGGCATGGACCGCGTGTTCACCCGCGGCAGCGGCAGCACGCTGACCACCGCCGACGGCGTGGAGTACCTGGACTTCATCGGCGGCTACGGCAGCCTGAACGTCGGGCACAACCACCCCGCGGTCACCGCCGCGGTCGGGCAGTTCCTGACGGCCGGAGAGCCCACGTTCGTCCAGTACGCCTCCATCCCCCACCGGACCGCCGAGCTTGCCGAGCGGCTGTGCGAGATCGCGCCGGGCGGGATGCGGCGGGCGTTCTTCGGCAACTCCGGAGCGGAGGCGGTCGAGGCGGCGCTGAAGCTGGCCAGGGCCGCCACCGGCCGCACCCGCTTCGTGCACGCCGAGAACAGCTACCACGGCAAGACCTTCGGGGCGCTGTCGGTGACCGGCCGCGACCACTACCGCGACCCGTTCCGGCCGATGGTGCCCGACTGCGTGGGCGTGCCCTTCGGCGACGAGAACGCCCTGCGCGAAGCGATCGCGGGTGCGGCGGCGTTCATCGTCGAGCCCGTGCAGGGCGAGGGCGGCGTGGTTCTCCCGCCGCCCGGCTACCTCACCGCGGCGCAGCGGATCTGCCGCGAGGCGGGCGCGGTGTTCATCGTGGACGAGATCCAGACCGGGCTGGGGCGCACCGGTGCGATGTTCGCCTGCGAGCACGAGGGCGTCGAACCCGACGTGCTGTGCCTGGCGAAGTCGCTGTCGGGCGGGCTGGTCCCGATCGCCGCGACGCTGTCCACCGCCGAGGTGTGGGACGCCGCCTACGGGTCGTCGTCGGGCTCGCTGCTGCACACCTCCACCTTCGGCGGCGGCAACCTCGCCTCGGTGGCCGCGCTGGCGACTCTGGACCTGATCGAGTCGGAGAAGCTGGCGGCGCGCGCCGAGGTGATGGGTCGGCGCCTGCGCGACGCGCTGACCGAGGCGTGCGCGCCGTTCGAGTTCGTGGGCGAGGTCCGCGGCATCGGGCTGATGAACGCGATCGCCTTCGACGCCCGCTACGACGGGGCCGTGCGCACCGCGGTCGAGGACATGGCCTCGCGGTTGCCGGGTGACTTCCGGGCGATCGCCGAGCTCCTGCCCGACCCGGTGCGGGAGGTGCTGCGGCAGGCAGGCTCCAGCGTCGAGACCGCGCTCGGCGACCTGCTGTGCCTGCGCTTCGTGGCCGCGATGGGCCGCGACCACCGGATCCTCACCTTCGTCACCGCCAACCGCAACCAGGTCGTGCGCCTCCAGCCGCCGCTGGTGGTCACCGAGGCCGAGATCGACCGGTTCGCCGAATCCGCCCGCGCGGTCTGCGAAACCGCAACGGGCATCCACAACAACTGGGAGTGATCATGGACCGCAAGGAGATCTTCGAGCGCATCGAGCAGGTGCTGGCCGAGCAGCTGGGCATCCCCGCCGAGCAGATCACCGAGGAGGCCGACCTGCGCGAGGACCTCGGCATGGACTCGCTGGACCTGGTCGAGCTGGTCAGCGCGCTGGAGGACGAGGTCGGCATGCGCGTGGAGCAGAGCCAGCTGGAGGGCATCGAGACCGTCGGGCACGTCATGGAGCTGACGCTGGACCTCGTCGCCCGGCTGGCCACCGCCTCGGCCGCCGACAAGCCGGAAGCGGCGTCGTGACCGGCCTGCACGAGGTCGTCGTGACCGGCATGGGCGTGGTCAGCCCGCTGGGGGTCGGCACCGAGCAGTTCCACGCCAACCAGCAGCTCGGCCGCAGCGCCGTCCGGCGCGTCACCGCCTACGACCCGGGCGACGACCCGGTGCGCATCGCGGCCGAGGTGGACCTGCCCGAGCAGTTCCAGTTCACCCGGCGCGACCAGCTGCGCACCGACCGGTGCACGCAGCTGGCGATCGTCGCCGCCCGGCTGGGCGTCGAGGAGGCCAAGCTCGACCTCGCCGCGTCCGACACCTCGCGCATCGGCGTGGTCATCGGCTCCGGCATGGGCGGCGTGGGGACCTGGGAGCGCAACTGCCTGGCCCTGCACGAGTCGGGGGTGCGGGCGATGCGCACCAAGACCGTCCCGATGTCGATGATCAACGACCCGTCGGCGTCCATCGCGATCCGCTACGGCACCACCGGCCCCTGCACGACGGTCACCACCGCCTGCGCCTCGGGCGCCGACGCACTGGTGGCGGCGGCGCAGATGATCCGCCTCGGCGAGGCCGACGTGGTGCTGGCGGGCGGCGCCGAGGCGCCGCTGTCGCGCAGCGTCCTGGCCGGCTTCGCGCGCCTCGGCGCGCTGTCGGAGGACAACGACGCGCCCGAGAGCGCGTGCCGTCCGTTCAGCGCCGACCGGACGGGCTTCGTCATGGGCGAAGGCGCGGCCGTGCTGGTCCTGGAGTCCGCCGAGCACGCCACCGCGCGCGGCGCGCAGGTGCGGGCGCGGATGGCCGGCTACGGGCGCTCCGCCGACGCCTACCACGTGACGATGCCGCACCCCGAGGCCGCCGGCGCGCGGGCCGCCATCGTCGCGGCGCTGCGCGACGCCGGTGCCCAGCCGTCCGACGTCGACTTCGTCAACGCCCACGGCACCGGCACCGCCCTCAACGACCACGCCGAAGCCCTCGCCATGCGCGCGGTGTTCGGCACCGGCGTGGAGCGGATCCCGGTCACCGCGACCAAGTCGCTCACCGGGCACTCGCTCGGCGCGGCGGGGGCGGTCGAGGCCGTGGCCACCGTGCAGGCGGTGTCCAGCGGGGTCATCCCGCCCACGGCCAACCTCCGGGTGCCCGATCCCGAGCTCGGCATCGACGTGGTCCACGGCGGGCCGCGCGAGGCGCGCATCAACCTGGCGCTGTCGAACTCGTTCGCCTTCGGCGGGCACAACGTCGTGCTCGCCTTCGCCCCACCCCTGTAGCGCTCCGACGACACACCTCGAGGACCGGCCATGACCGCAACGCCCATGCGATCGCAACAACAGCAGAAGCCGCCATTGCTGGCCCGGGTGGGCGCGGGAGCTGCACGCCGCTTCCGCGCGGTCCTCGTGCTGGCCGCACTCGTGTGCGGGGCGGCGCTGGCGCTCAGCGCCGGCGTCAACGACCAGCTCGCGGGCGGCGGCTACACGCCGTCGGACTCCGAGTCGGCGGTGGCGCAACGGACGCTGAGCGAGCGGTTCCAGGGCGGCACCCCGAACCTGGTGCTGGTGGCCGAGCCGGCGGCGGCGCTGGACGCCCCCGAGACAGTCGACGCGGCGCGGCGGTTGCAGCAGGCGGTGCGGGACTCCGGCAAGGCCGACTGGGTGCACTCGTTCTGGGAGACCGGCGACCCGGCGCTGGTCGCCCCGGACGGCCGCGCCGCGATGTTCGCGGTGCGCCTCAGCGGCGAGGAGGACCACGCGCAGCGCGCGTCGCGCGACCTGGTGCCCGAACTGCAGCGCGACTTCCCCGGACTGCGCCTGTCGGCCACCGGTGAGGCGCAGGTCAACGCCGAGGTCAACGAGCAGAGCCAGGTCGACCTGGTGTGGGCCGAGCTGCTCGGCGCCCCGCTGGTCGGCCTGTTGCTGCTGCTGGTGTTCCGCACCCCGCTGGCGGCGCTGCTGCCGCTGGCGATCGGCGCCGTCTCGGTGACCCTCACGCTGGCGGTGCTGACGCTGCTGACCAAGGTCACCGACGTCTCGATGTTCGCCATGAACATCACCACCGCGCTGGGCTTCGGCCTCGCGGTGGACTACAGCCTGTTCATCGTCACCCGCTACCGCGAGGAGCTCGCCGCGGGCCGCACGATGGACGAGGCCATCGCCACCAGCACCGCCAAAGCCGGCCGCACCGTGCTGTTCTCCGCGGTGACCGTCGCGGTGTCGCTGGCCGCGCTCCTGGTCTTCCCGCTGTACTTCCTGCGGTCGCTGGCCTACGCGGCACTGCCGGTGGTGCTGATCGCGGGCATCGCGAGCATCGTCGTCCTGCCCGCGCTGCTGCGGCTGACCGGCCGGCACCTCGCGCGCTGGGACGTGCTGAGCCGGTTCATCGGACCACCTCGCACCGAAGGCCCGATGTGGCACCGGATCGCCACGTCGGTCATGCGGCGCCCGCTGCTCACGTCGCTGCCGGTGATCGCGCTGCTGCTGGTGTTCGCGATCCCCTTCGCCGACGTGCGGTTCGGGCTCACCGACGAACGCGTGCTGCCGCCCGACGCCGGGTCCCACCGCGCCGCCACGATCGTCGACGAGCGGTTCCCGCAGGCCAAGCAGACCACTGTGGAGGTGCTGCTCACCGGCGCGGGATCGCAGGAGACGGAGCGCTACGCACAGGAGCTCTCGCAGCGCGAAGGCGTCACCGGTGTCCAGGCCCCCGGCGCGGTCTACGTCGAAGGCGCACCGGTCGCTCCGGGGCAGCCGGCGCGCACCAGCGACGAGACCGCCTGGATCACGATGGCCGTCGACCACGAGCCCTACGACACCGCGGCCGAGGACCTGGTGCGCTCCGTGCGGGCGGCCCCGGCCCCCGGCGAGCTGGCCGTCGCCGGCGACACGGCCGTGCTGGTCGACACCAAGGCGAGCCTGCTGGAACGGCTCCCGGCCGCGCTGGCGCTGCTGGGCCTGAGCACCCTGGTGCTGCTGTTCCTGTTCACCGGCAGCGTGCTGATCCCGTTCAAGGCCATCCTGATGAACCTGCTCAGCCTGACGGCCAGCTTCGGTGCCGCGGTCTACGTGTTCCAGTACGGCAACCTGCGGTGGCTGGTCGGGGACTTCACCGTGACCGGGCACATCGAGGTCACCATCCCGGTGCTGATGTTCTGCATCGCGTTCGGGCTTTCGATGGACTACGAGGTCTTCCTGCTGTCCCGGATCCGCGAGCAGTACCTGATCGGCGGCCACAACGAGGAGGCGGTGGCCATCGGCCTGGAGCGCACCGGCCGCCTGGTCACCGCGGCGGCGGGCATCGTCGCGGCGGTGCTGCTGGTGCTGGCCACCTCGCAGCTCTCCATCCTCAAGCTGCTGGGCGTCGGGCTGACGCTGGCGGTGGTCGTCGACGCCGCGCTGGTGCGGGCGGTCATCGTGCCGGCGTTCATGCGGCTGATGGGCCGGGCCAACTGGTGGGCACCGCCCTTGCTGCGCCGGGTGCACCGCAGGATCGGGATCTCGGAGTCGGGGGACTGACGTGGAGATCGACCCCGCGGTCATCGGACGCTCGTACCCCGGCGTGGCACCGCATCCGGTCGGGGCGGGCGAGATCGCCCGCTTCGCCGACGCGATCGGCGACCCCCACCCGGCCTACCGCGACGCCGAGGCGGCGCGGGCGGCCGGGCACCCGGCGGTCGTGGCACCACCCACCTACCCGATCGTGCTGTGCGGGGCGGCGCTGGAACGACTCATGGCCGACCCCGAGCTCAACCCTGGCGGCCTGGCGATGGTGCACCGGGGGCAGAGCTTCGACATCCGGCGCCCGATCCGCGCGGGCGACCACCTCCAGGTCACCCCCACCATCACCGGCCTGCGAGTACTCGCCGGCGTACCGGCGCTCACCGTCACCACGGATATCTCCACAGTGGACGGAGAACCGGTGTGCACGGCTACGTCGTCGGTCGCGCTGATCCCGGCCGATGCGGCGTCATCGGACGCGGTCGGGGCCGGATCCGGGTCGGCGTAGGCGGTGCCTTCGTTCGGTCTCGTCTGATGCTGCGCGCCCCGAGCGCGGCACTGGTGGTAGCTCCGTCTTCGACCAAACCGACGGCGGCGTCCGCTAGCGTCGACGGGAGTGAGAGCCGTGCACTTCCCCGCGTGCGGTTCCTCGCCAGACCACCGGCGTCCGCCGCACCGCGACCGTGCGCGCGGCGCCTGGAGCAGTCCCGATGGACCCCAGGACATGGAGACGGCATGAAGGCAGTCGCGATCCGGACGTTCGGACCTCCCGAGGGTCTAGCGGTCATCGACCTCCCCGCCCCGACCCCCGCTGCCGGGCAGGTGCTGATCGAAACCGAGGCGATCGGCGTCGGTGGGGTCGACGCCTTGATCCGCAGCGGTGCTCTCGCTTCCTACGGTTTCGAGGAAGGCCACATTCTCGGAAGTGAGGTGGCGGGCACCGTGACTGCAGTCGGCGACGGCGTCGCCGCGTCATGGGTCGGCCGACGCGTGTGGGCGTTCACCGGCGTGGGCGGCGGCTACGTCGAAAGCGCGATCGCGCCGGTCGAGGAGGTCGTCCCCCTCCCGGCGAACATCTCCCCCGCCGACGCGGTGACGCTCGGGAACTCCGGGGTGGTAGCCCATTTCGGCCTGGCCCACGCCCACTTCGTCCCTGGCGAGTCGGTGCTGGTGCGCGGCGCGGCGGGCAGCATCGGGATCACGACCGTCCAACTCGCGGCGCGGGGTGGTGCCGACGCGGTGGCGGTCACGACGTCGTCGGCCGAGCGCGGTGATCGCCTGCGCGAGCTCGGCGCGACCCACGTGCTGGACCGCTCCGGCGACGGAGGTGAGGACGCTCCCGCGGGCTACGACGTCGTCATCGACATCATCGCCGGTGCGGACATGCCGGCGTTTTTCGACAAACTCAACCCGAACGGTCGTATGGTGGCTGTCGGCATAGTGGGAGGACCGCCGCCGGCGGGGTTCGGCATGCGGATGTTCGAGGCGTTCCGGAAGTCGATGTCGTTCGCCACCTTCAGCGCCGACACCGTCCCCGAACCCGGCCGGCGTGCCGTGAGGACCGAGCAGTTCGCTGCCGCAGGCCGTGGCGAGCTGCACACGGTGGTGCACGAGCTGCTGCCGTTGGAGCAAGCTGTGCTGGCGCACCAGAAGATGGACACCGGCGAGGTGTTCGGCAGGATCGTGCTGACACCGTGACCCCGATGGGCACTCACGATGTGAGTTGTCCTGGGGCGCTTCCGCGGTGCCGCCACCTCGCCGTGCGAACCACGCCCACAACAGATGTCAGACGGTGGTCAGGTCGTCGAGCAGCGATCGTGCGGCGGTGAAGTCGGCCGGGCCGCCGGCGGCGGCGACGTAGGAGTCCGGGCGCAGCAGCACGAATCGCTCCCTCCGCCCGCCCAGCGCGAAGTGGGCTACCACGCCGGGCAGGTCGCCGGCCAGTTCCCGGCCGCGACGGGCGAGCTCGCAGTCCGGACCGCCCCAGGTGACGAGCTGGAAGCGTCCGGCGAGGCCGTCGTCGGGTTTGGGGAGCAGGTGCGGGTTGCGGGTGCCCGGCCGCGGTGACAGCCGCCAGGCCGACGACCAGTGGGCGTGGCGTTCCTCGCCGAGCAGCACGTCCGGGTAGCGGCTGCGCCAGCCCGCGAGCAGCGGCGCCCACCAGCGGTCCATCGCCCCGACCGCTTCCAGGCCGCCCCACACCACGTCGCGGACCCGCCGGGCCAGGGGTCCGGCCACCGCCTGCCGGGCCATCCGGCCGGTGGTGGCCAGGGTCTGGCGGATCGCGACCCGCCGTTCCGCCTCGTAGCTGCGCAGCACCACGGGGGCGAACCTGCCGTGGACCACACCGGCGAGCTTCCAGGCAAGGTTGCGGGCGTCCTGGATGCCGAGGTTCAGCCCCTGTCCGCCGATCGCGCTGTGGACGTGCGCCGCGTCCCCGAGTAGGAACGCACGGCCGGTGTGCAACGTGCCGGCCGCGCGCTCGTGGCTGACGAACGTGGACAGCGCGCGCAACTCGCCCACGCGCAGACCGCCGGGGCCGCGCTCGTCGAGCAGCCTCTGCACCTGCGCCGTGCTCACCTGCGTCCCTTCGGGGATGGCACCGGAGATCCGGAACTCGCCGCCGGGCAGCGGTGCCACCAGCACCACGCCGGTCTCACCGAGGAAGTAGTGGATCGAGTCGCGGCCGATGTCGCCTTCGAGGCGTCCTTCGGCGAGCAGGAACGTGGTGGGCAGCTGCTCGCCTTCGAAGGGCACGCCGAGCTGTTCGCGGACCTGGCTGCGCAGCCCGTCGGCGGCGATGAGCCAGTCCGCTTCGAAGTCGGTGGTCGTGCCGTCCGGGTGCAGCGCCGACGCCGCGACCGAGTCGTCGTGCTGGACGACCTTGGTGATCCGGATCCCGCGTTCGACCGCACCCCCGTACCGGACGAGCGCCTGCTCCAGCAGGGCGCTGGTCCGCTCCTGCGGCAGCAGCAGCGGGGCGTTCTCGGCGCCCAGCCCGACGCGCACCGTCCGGCCGGTGCCGAGGTGGTAGGACAATGCCTGGGGCTGCAGTCCCGTTTCGCGGGCGGTCGCGCCGACGCCGAGTTCGTCCAGCACCTCCAGTACCGGCGGCCACAGCAGGATGGCGCGCGATCCCGTGCCGGCCACCGGTTCGGAGTCCACGATGGTGACCTGGACCCCGAGCCGCCGGAGCTCCGCGGCGACCGCGAGCCCGCACGGCCCTGCTCCTACGACGAGAACGGTGTCGTGCTGCTTCATCGGGTCTCCTCGGCTGTGGTGGCCGTCAGCCACTCGTGGACGATCTCGGCGGTGCTCGTGGCGTGGTCCTCGAGCACGGTGAAGTGGTCGCCTGGCAGGACGGCACCGTGGTGCGGCTGGTGCCACTGGCGGTCAGGTGCGTCCTGCGGCGGTTCGGCCGCGTGCCCCAGCAGGACGGGCGCGCCGATCTCGGCGGGTTTCCAGTCCGACAGCAGGCGCAGGTAGCCGCCCATCGCGGTGAGGCGGGCGTCGTTGAGAGCGTCGAGGCCGGCCAGCCGGGCAAACATCCCGTCGAGCACCGCCGGTGTGAGGCCGGACCCCGGCGGGAAGGTGTCGATCAGCACGATCGCGGCGGGCCGCGCGCCGTCGCGTTCCAGCGCCGCCGCGACCGGGTGGGCGAGCAGTCCTCCGGAGGAGTAGCCGACGAGCGCGGCCGGAGCATCCCCGATCCTCGCCCGCACCGCGTGCGCTGCGGCGTCAACAAGTGCGTCGAGGTTCGCCGGCAACGGCTCGCCCGCCGCGAATCCCGGCAACGTCAGGGAGCAGACCGAGCGCCGGCCGCGCAACGCGGTGGCGAACCGCGCGTACTGGTGGGCCCCGGAGGTGGCGAGCACGGACGGCAGGCAGACCAGCTCGGGACCCTCCCCGCCCTGCGCCAGTTCGGCCACACCCGGTGCCGCACCGGCATCGGCGGCGGAGTCGAACGCGGGACGCAACTTCGCGGCGGCCGACAGCAGCTCGACGAACTCCGCTGTCTTGCCAGAATCCCTGGCCTGCGCGTACATGGCGGAAATCGGGTCCGCCCGCGGCTCGGCGGCGTCTCCGACGAGTTCGCTCCTCAGGTACCGGGCGAGGTCGCCGGCCGTGCGGTGGTCGAACAGCGCCGACGCGGGCAGCCGGAGTCCGGTCGCGCCGCTGAGCCGGTTCCGCAGTTCGAGCGCGGTCAGCGAGTCGAAGCCCTGTTCCAGGAACCCCCGTTCGGGGTCGAGCTCCGACGGTGTGGCGTGCCCGAGAACCGAGGCGGCCTGCGTCCGCACCAGGTCGACCAGCACGCGGTGCTGCTCCTCGACATCGAGCCCGATGAGCCGCGCCGAAAACCCGGTGGACTCGGTGGGCCCGTCCGCGACTTCGGGCCGGAACTCCGAGATCAGCGGGTGGTGGCCGGACGCGGCGTACGCGGAGGCGAAACGCTGCCAGTCCAGATCGGCGATGACCACCTGCGAACGGCTGCGCGCGTACCGCAGTGCTGCGAGCGCGCGTGCCGGTGGGAGCAGGCGGATTCCACGTCCACCCAAGCGTTCGGCACGCGCCCGGTCGGTGTCGGGATCGGCGCCGTCGGCCCACGGCCCCCATGCGATCGCGGTCGCGGGCAACCCCTGCCCGCGCCGGAACCCGGCCAGCGCGTCCAGCGTCGCGCTCACCGCCGCGTACGCGCCCTGCCCCACCCCGCCGAACGTGCCGGCGACCGAGGAGAACAGCACGAACGCGGCCAGATCCGCTTCGAGAGTCAGCCCGTGCAGGTTCCAGGCCGCTTCGGCGCCGGCGCGAAACACCCGCTCGACTCGCTCCGCGCCGAGCGCGTCGAGCGGCGCCTCGTCGAGGACTCCGCCGGTGTGCACGACCGCGGTCAGCGGGTGCTCCTCCGGTATCGACGCAAACACCGCCGCCAGCGCTTCCCGATCTGCGGGATCGACTTCGGCGACCCGCACCCGCACGCCCGCGGCGCCCAACTCGGCCACCAGGCCGTCGTCAGCCGATGCTCCCGGATCGACGGTGAGCAGCAGGCTTTCCACGCCGTTGGCGGCCAGCCACCGCGCGACGTGCGAACCCATCGGGCCGCAGCCGTCGGTCACCACCGTGGTACCCGACACCGGCCACGCGGTCTCCTGCTGTTCCCGCGTCCGGCCCCTGACCAACCGGCGAACGCGGAGTCCGGACGCGCGGACGGCGAACTGCTCCTCTCCCCGCGAATCCGCGAGAACCGAGCACAGCGACCGCAGCGCACCGTCGTCGGGCTCCGCGGGCAGGTCGACGAGTCCGCCCCACCGGCGCGGCTCCTCCAGCGCCACGGTCGAACCGAGGCCCCACACCGCCGCCTGGCGAGGGCGGACGACGGGGTCCGATTCGTCGGCCGAGACCGCGCCGGAAGTGACCAACCACAGCGGCACGTCGACCGCCGACGTCGACAACTCCCGAACCAGCGCGAGGTTCGCCGCGAGCCCGGTGCACACCGCGGGATGCCGCGGATGCGGCCGGTCGTCCAGCCCCAGCAACGAAACCACGCCGCGCAGGTCGTCCTCGGCGAACCCGTCTGCGACCGACTCCGGGTCGAGGTCGTGCGCGGACAGCTCGACGCGGCGCACCCGTGCGCCGTGCCGTTCCATCGCCCGCACGCACTGCTCCGCCCGCACGGACTCCACGGACGGGATGACGACGAGCCAGAAGCCGGACAGTCGGGGAGCGGCGTGGTCGCGCACGGGCTCCCAGACGACCCGGTACCGCCATGAGTCCACAGCGGACTTCTCCAGTCGTTCCCGGTTCCACGAAGCCAACGCCGCGGTCACCGGGGCGAGCTGCTCTTCGCCGACGTCGAGAACCTTCGTCAACGACGGCAGGTCCTGCCGGTCGACGGCCTCCCAGAACTCGATCTCCTCCGGGTCGCGGACATCCCGGTCCTCAGCGCGGCGGGGTTTGGGCCAGTACCGCTGGTGCTGGAACGCGTACGTGGGCAGGTCGATCCGGACGGCGCCCGTGCCCGCGTAGCTCGCGGACCAGTCCAGGTCGACGCCGCCCGCGAACGCCTCTCCCGCCGACCGCAAGAACCTTGCCAGACCGCCCTCGTCGCGGCGCAGCGTCCCGGTGGCGATGACGCTCGCCCCCAGCTCGTCGGCCGTCTCCTGGACACCGGGCACCAGCACGGGGTGCGGGCTGACCTCGACGAAAGATCCGTAGCCCTGCCCGACCAGAGTGCGCACCGCTTGATCGAAGCGCACGGGTTCACGCAGGTTGCGATACCAGTAAGCCGCGTCCAGCTCTTCGCCATCAAGCCACTCGGAAGACACCGTGGAGAAGAACGGAACCTCCGCAGACCGCGGGGCGATCCCGCCCAACGCCGCCGGCAACCGCTCGGCCAACGCCTCGACATGAACAGAATGCGACGCATAATCCACCGGAACCCGCCGACTACGCACCTCACGACCGGAGCACTCGGCCAGCAACTCCTCCACTACGTCGACATCACCGGACACCACGGTCGAAGACGGCCCGTTCACCACACCGACGGAGAGCCGATCACCGTGCGAGCGCACCATTTCCTCGACTTCGCTGACCGGCAGCGCGATGGAAGCCATCCCGCCCCGGCCCGCCAACACCTCGGCGATCAACCGGCTTCGAATGCACACCACACGCGCCGCATCCCGCAACGACAACACACCCGCCACACACGCCGCCGCGATCTCACCCTGGCTATGACCCACCACCGCGCCAGGCCTGACACCATAGGACTCCCACAACGCCGCCAACGACACCATCACCGCAAACGACACCGGCTGAACAACATCAACCCGATCCAACGACGCCGCACCCACATCACCACGCAGAACGCCCAGCACCGACCAATCGACGAACTCCGCCATCGCCGCCTCGCACTCCGCCAGCCGAGCCGCGAACACCTCCGACTCCGCCAGCAGGTCCAGGGCCATCCCCCGCCACTGCGCACCCTGACCCGGGAACACGAAAACCGTCCGGCCGGACGAGCCCGCGGCACCGCCCGGGCCGCGGCCCTCCGCCAACTCCGCGAGCTGAGCTGTGAACTCCTCCCGACTGGCACCCACCAGGACCGCACGGTGGTCGAGCACAGCGCGCGAGGCGAGGGAGAACCCGATGTCGGCGAGATCGGCGTTCTCGTCCGCCGCCGATGCCATCAGCCGCTGCGCGTACTCCGACAGAGCTTGCGGCGACTTGGCCGAGAGCACCCACGGGAGCACGGGCGCGCGGCCCTGCCGAGGATCTGTGGTCGGCGGCTCGGGTTCAGGAGCCTGTTCGACGAGCACGTGGGCGTTCGTGCCGCCGACGCCGAAGGCCGAAACACCCGCACGCCGGGGCCGGTCCGCCCCCGGCCAGCGGACATGCTCGGTGAGCAGTGAAACCGCACCTGACGACCAGTCCACTTCGGACGAGGGTTCGTCGACGTGCAAGGTCCTCGGCAGCACACCGGCCTGCATCGCCATGACCATCTTGATAACGCCGGCGACCCCGGCGGCGGCGCCGGAGTGCCCGATGTTGGACTTCACCGAACCCAGCCACAGCGGGTGGCCGGCAGGACGGTTCTGCCCGTAGGTGGCCAGCAACGCGTGCGCCTCGATCGGGTCGCCGAGGGGCGTGCCGGTGCCGTGGGCCTCGACCGCGTCCACCTCCGCCGACGACAGCCGCGCGGAGGTGAGCGCCTGGTGGATGACGCGCTCCTGCGACGGGCCGTTCGGCGCGGTCAAGCCGTTGCTCGCACCATCCTGGTTCACCGCCGAACCACGCACCACCGCCAACACCGGGTGCCCAAGCCGCCGAGCATCCGACAACCGCTCCACAACCAGCAGCCCGACACCCTCCGACCACGCCGTCCCGTCCGCCGCCGACGCGAAGGACTTGCACCGCCCGTCCGGCGCCAACCCCCGCTGACGGCTGAACTCCACGAACCCCGCGGGGGTGGACAGCACCGAGACCCCGCCGGCCAGCGCGAGCGAGCACTCGTCGCGGCGCAGCGACTGGCACGCCAGGTGCAGCGCGACCAGCGACGACGAGCAAGCGGTGTCGACCGTGACCGCCGGGCCCTCCAGCCCGTAGGTGTAGGAGATGCGGCCGGAGAGCACGCTCAGCGCGTTGCCGGTGAGCAGGTAGCCCTCGAGGTCCTCGCCCGCCGCGCTGACCAGCATGCCGTAGTCCTGCGTGCCGCTGCCGACGAAAACACCCGTCCGGCTGCCCTGCAGGCGGTGGACGTCGATCCCGGCGCGTTCGAACGCCTCCCACGACGTCTCCAGCAACAACCGCTGCTGCGGATCCATCGCCAACGCCTCACGCGGCGAAATCCCGAAGAACCCGGCATCGAACCCCGCCGCGTCATGCAGGAAACCACCTTCCCGCACGTAACTCTTGCCCGCACGATCCGGATCCGGATCGAACAACCCCTCCACATCCCAACCCCGGTCACCGGGGAAGCCCGAGATCACGTCGCGGCCCTCGGCGACCACCCTCCACAGGTCCTCCGGGGAGCCCACCCCGCCCGGGTAGCGGCAGGCCATCCCCACCACCGCGATCGGTTCCGAGTCGCGCTCGTCGGCCTCCCGCATGCGCTGGCGCGCCTGGTGCAGGTCGACGGTGACCTTCTTGAGGTACTCGCGAAGGCGCTGGGCGTCGTCGGTCATGGTCAGCTCAACTCCGTGTCGATGAAACGGAAGATCTCCTCGTCGCTGGCCGACCCGATCCGTTCGGCGGCCGACACCTCGCCGGTCGCCGGTGCCGGTGCCAGTTCGGTGACCAGTGCCTGCAACCGGGCGAGCACCCGGCGGCGCTCACCTTCGTCGTCGAGCGCGGAGACGGTGCCACGCAGGCGGTCCAGCTCCTCGTCCAACGAGCCCG
The DNA here is from genome assembly GCF_000062885.1 of Saccharopolyspora erythraea NRRL 2338. Classification (NCBI taxonomy): domain Bacteria; kingdom Bacillati; phylum Actinomycetota; class Actinomycetes; order Pseudonocardiales; family Pseudonocardiaceae; genus Saccharopolyspora; species Saccharopolyspora erythraea. The sequence continues at coordinate 4,572,101 of NC_009142.1, forward strand.
CGGCGGACGCGGCGGGGGCGAGCTGCCGCAGCAGGTGCCCGGCCAGCCGCTCCGGCGTCGGGTGGTCGAAGACGGCGCTCGCGGTGAGCTTCGCTCCGGTGGCCGCGCCGAGGCGGTTTCGCAGTCCGACCGCGGCGAGCGAGTCGAAGCCGAGCTCGGTGAACGCCCTCCCTGCCGGCAACGCCTCCGCTGACGGGTGTCCTAGCACGGCCGCCACCTCGCGGCGTACCAGCTCGACGAGCCGGAGTTCGCGTTCGTCCTGGGGCAGTCCGGCCAGCAGGGCCGCGAACTCCTGTCCGCCTTCGGCAGCCTCGGCGTTCGCGGCGTCGAGCACGCGGCGCACTTCCGGCAGTTCCGCGAGCAGCGCGCTCGGCCGAGCCGCGTTGAAGGCCGGGGCGAACCGCTCCCAGTCCACGTCCACGACGGTGACCGCCGTGTCCCCGTGCAGAAGCGCGTCGCGCAGTGCGCCGAGTGTCCGTTCGGACGGCATCGGGAGCACCCCGCGCCTGCGGAGCTGCTCGCGGCGTGCCTCTTCCGCGGCCTCGTCCTCGGCTCCCATGCCGGCGTCGGCCCACGGCCCCCACGCGATCGAGGTGACCGGTCGTCCCAGCGCCCGCCGCCGGTCGGCGAGCGCGTCCAGAACCGCGTTCGCCGCGCCGTAGGCGCCCTGTTCGCTGCCACCCCAGACACCCGCGACCGACGAGAACAGCACGAACGCCGCCAGATCGGTGTCCAGCGTGAGCTCGTGCAGGTTGAGCGCGCCCCGCACCTTCGCCCGCGCGGTGGCGGCGAACTCCGCGGGCCCGGCCTCCAGCAGGGCACCGGCTCCCAGCACGCCGGCGGTGTGCACGACGGCGGTCAGCGGCCGGTCCGCGGGAATTCCGTCGAGCACGCTCGCCAGTGCGTCGCGGTCGGCCACATCGCACGCCGCCACCGTCACCGGCACGCCCAGCTCCGCCTCGAGCGCGGCGTGGTCGGCATCCGTGTCGTCGTCGACGGTGAGCACGAGGTGCTCCGCCCCCTGCTCCACGAGCCACGCCGCCACCCGCGCACCCATCGGTCCGGTGCCGTCGGTGACGAGCGCGGTGCCGCTCGTCCGCCACTCGCGGGTCACCGCGGTCTCCGCCAGCGGAGCTCGCACCAGCCGCCGTCCCATGACGCCCGGCTCGCGGATCGCCACCTGGTCTTCGGCACCGGCAGCGGCGAGAACCGCGCAGAGCCGGTCGGTCGCGTGCTCGCCGGCGTCGGCCGGGAGGTCGACGACACCGCCCCACTGCCGTGGCAGCTCCAGCGCGACCGTCCGTGCCAGGCCCCACACCGCGGCCTGGCCGAGGTCGCGGACCGGGTCGGCGTCGCCGGTGGAGACCGCGCCGGAGGTCAGCAGCCACAGCGGTGTGCCGGCAGCCGCGTCCGCGACCGCCTTGACCAGGGCAAGGTTCGCGGTGAGGCCGAGCGGTGCCGATGGGTGCAGCGGGTGCGTGCCCTCGGTGAGCGCGAGCAGCGACAGAATCCCGCCGCGTTCCCCTTCAGCGGCCAGCTCCGCGCTCAGGCTCGTGGCGTCGGCTTCCGCGGCGTCGACGACGATGCGCGCGACCTGGGCGCCGCGTTGCTCCAACGACCGCGCGCACTGGTCGATCCAGGTCTTCACGGCCGGGTCGCTCGGCGCCACGACGAACCAGGTTCCGCGCAACCCCGCCGCGGGAGGTTCGGGCACCGGCCGCCAGGCGACGCGGTAGCGCCAGGAGTCCAGCACCGAGCGGTCCCGCTTCGCGCGCCGCCACGACGAGAGCGCGGGCAGCGCGGAGGCGAGGGACTGCTCGCCGTCGAGGCCGAGCAGGTCGGTCAGCGCCTTCGGGTCACCGGCCTCCACCGCGTTCCAGAAGCCGGCGTCGCCGGAGTCCCTCGCGCCGTCGTCACCGCCGGCGGCCTCCAGCCAGAACCGCTCGTGCTGGAAGGCGTAGGTGGGCAGGTCGACCCAGCGCTCGGCACCGGTGAACGCCGGCGACCAGTCCACGTCGGCGCCGTGCACGTGGGCTTCGCCGACCGAACGCAGGAACCGGTCGAGCCCCCCTTCGTCCCTGCGCAGCGACCCGACGGCCCGCGCGTCCTCCGCGGTCTCGTCGATCGCGGGCACCAGCACGGGATGCGGGCTGACCTCGACGAAAAGACCGTGCCCGTCTTCGGCCACGCAGCGCACCGCTTGCTCGAAGCGCACGGGTTCACGCAGGTTGCGATACCAGTAAGCCGCGTCCAGCTCTTCGCCATCAAGCCACTCGGAAGACACCGTGGAGAAGAACGGAACCTCCGCAGACCGCGGGGCAATTCCGCCCAACGCCGCCGGCAACCGCTCGGCCAACGCCTCGACATGAACAGAATGCGACGCATAATCCACCGGAACCCGCCGACTACGCACACCGCGATCCGAGCACTCGGTCAGCAGCTCCTCCAAGGCATCGACATCACCGGAAACCACCGTTGACGACGACCCGTTGGTGGCGGCCACCGTCACGCGCCCGTCGTAGCGCCGCACCATCTCGTCGGTCTCATCGACGGACAGCGCGATGGAAGCCATCCCGCCCCGGCCCGCCAACACCTCGGCGATCAACCGGCTTCGAATGCACACCACACGCGCCGCATCCCGCAACGACAACACACCCGCCACACACGCCGCCGCGATCTCACCCTGGCTATGACCCACCACCGCGCCAGGCCTGACACCATAGGACTCCCACAACGCCGCCAACGACACCATCACCGCAAACGACACCGGCTGAACAACATCAACCCGATCCAACGACGCCGCACCCACATCACCACGCAGAACGCCCAGCACCGACCAATCGACGAACTCCGCCATCGCCGCCTCGCACTCCGCCAGCCGAGCCGCGAACACCTCCGACTCCGCCAGCAGGTCCAGGGCCATCCCCCGCCACTGCGCACCCTGACCCGGGAACACGAAAACCGTCCGGTCCACGGCATCGGCGGTTCCGGCGTCGCCGCGTCCGTCCGCCAACTCCGCGAGCTGAGCTGTGAACTCCTCGCGGTCGACGCCCACCAGGACGGCGCGGTGCTCCATCGTGGCCCTGCGCTCGGACAACGCCCGTCCGATGTCGGCCGGGTCGGCGTCGGTGGTGGCGAGCCAGGTCCGCAGTCGCGCCGCCTGCTCGCGCAGCGCGGGTGCGCTCCGGGCCGACAGCGGCCACGGGACCGCTGCGTTCGGTTTCTCGGGCCACTCCGCGGTCTTCTCCGCCGGTGCCTGTTCGAGCAACACGTGCGCGTTGGTGCCGCTGATGCCGAACGAGGACACCGCCGCGCGCAGCGGCCGGTCGTCGCCGGCCCAGTCGACCGGCTCGGTCAGCAACGACACGTCACCTGCCGACCAGTCCACGGCGGTAGACGGTTCGTCCACGTGCAGGGTCCGGGGAAGCACACCGGCGCGCATCGCCATGACCATCTTGACCACACCGGCGACCCCGGCGGCGGCTTGGGTGTGCCCGATGTTCGACTTGATCGAGCCCAGCCACAGCGGTCGGCCGGCGGGGCGGTCCTGCCCGTAGGTGGCCAGCAACGCCTGGGCCTCGATCGGGTCGCCCAGCGCGGTTCCGGTGCCGTGGGCCTCGACCGCATCGACGTCCGCGGTGGACAGCCGGGCGTCGGTGAGCGCCTGCCGGATGACCCGCTCCTGCGAGGGACCGTTCGGCGCCGTCAAACCATTGCTCGCACCATCCTGGTTCACCGCACTACCACGGACCACCGCCAACACCGGATGTCCATTGCGCCGAGCATCCGACAGCCGCTCCACGACGAGCAGACCCACACCCTCCGACCACGCCGTCCCGTCCGCCGCCGACGCGAAGGACTTGCACCGCCCGTCCGGCGCCAACCCCCGCTGACGGCTGAACTCCACGAAGGTGCCGGGAGTCGCCATGACGGTCACGCCACCGGCCAGCGCCAGGGAGCACTCCCCCTGCCGCAGCGCGCGCACGGCCAGGTGCAGAGCGACCAGCGACGACGAGCACGCCGTGTCCACCGTGACCGCCGGGCCCTCCAAGCCGTAGGTGTAGGAAAGCCGGCCGGAGGCGACGCTGCCCGCGGTGCCGGCGCCGAGGTATCCCTCCACCGACGCGGGCGTGGCGGGCAGCCGGGTGGCGTAGTCGTGGTACATCACGCCGACGAACACGCCGGTCTGGCTGTGGCGGAGTCCCGCGGGGTCGATCCCGGCCCGTTCGAACGCCTCCCACGAGGTCTCCAGCAGCAACCGCTGCTGCGGGTCCATCGCCAACGCCTCACGCGGCGAAATCCCGAAGAACCCGGCATCGAACCCCGCCGCGTCATGCAGGAAACCGCCTTCCTTGACGTAGCTCTTGCCCGCGCGGTCCGGGTCCGGATCGAACAACCCCTCCACATCCCAACCCCGGTCACCGGGGAACGCCGAGATGCCGTCCTCGCCGTTGGCGACCAGCCGCCACAGGTCCTCCGGCGACCGCACCCCGCCCGGGTACCGGCATCCGATTCCCACGATCGCGATGGGCTCGGTGTCCGCGGCCGCCGTGGTGGCGACCGGCCGGGCGCGCTCGGGGGCCGCGTCGGTCAGCCGCTGCCGGAGGTGCTCGGCGACCGCCGCCACCGTGGGGTGGTCGAAGGCGAGGGTGGCGGCCAACCGCACACCCGCCGTCCTGGTGAGGCGGTTGCGCAGCTCCACCGAGGTCAGCGAGTCGAAACCGAGATCGGTGAACGCGCGCTGAGCACCGATCGCCTCCGGTCTGTCGTGCCCGAGGCTGGCGGCGACAGCCGCGCGGACGGTGTCGACCAGCAGCCGGGTCTGCTCCGCCTCCCCGAGGCCCGCCAGCCGGGCCGCCAGCGTCGACGTCGTGGCGCGGTCGGGCCGCGGTGCGACCTTCACCAGGCCGCGCAGGAGTGGCGGGAGCTCGCCGGTTCGCGCCTGTTCGCGCAGGGCGGCGGTGTCGAGCCGCACCGGCGCCAGCAAGGCCCGGCCGGTGGCGGCGGCGGTGTCGAACAACCGCATACCCTCGGCCGGTTCCAGCGCGGACATGCCGAGCCGCCCGAGACGCTTGCGCGCCCCCTCGTCGAGCTCCCCGCTCATGCCGCCCGCCCACAGACCCCACGCCAGGGACTGCGCGGGCAACCCTTCGGCCCGCCGGTGCAGTGCCAGGGCGTCGAGGAAAGCGTTCGCGGCGGCGTAGTTTCCCTGTCCCGGGCTGCCCAGCATCCCGGCGGCGGACGAGAACAGCACGAACGCGGTCAGCGGCGCTTCGCGGGTCAGCTCGTGCAGGTTCCACGCGGCGTCGGCCTTCGACCGCAGGACGCGGTCGACCCTTGCGGTGGTCAGCGACTCCACCACACCGTCGTCCAGGATCCCGGCGGCGTGCACGACGCCGGTGAGCGGACGCTCGCCGGGAATGGCGTCCAGCAGTGCGGCCAGGGCCTCGCGGTCCGCCACGTCGCACGCCGCGATGGTCACCGTGGTGGCGCCGAGGCCGATCAGCTCCTCTTCCAGGGCATCGGCGCCGTCGGTTGCGCGTCCGCGACGACCGGCGAGCACGAGGTGGCGGACTCCGCGTTCGGCGACCAGGTGCCGGGCGACCTCCGCGCCCAGCGCGCCGAGGCCCCCGGTGATCAGCACGGTGCCGTCGTCGTCCCAGCGCGGTAGGCCGTCCGGTTCGGCGCGCTGCGCGCGGACCAGACGCGGCGTCATCACGACGTCACCGCGAAGAGCGACCTGCGGTTCTCCGGACGACACGGCGTTGAGCAGGGCCGTGCCCGGTGCGTCGTCCACGTCGAGCAGCCCGAAGCGTCCAGGGTTTTCCGACTGGGCGGACCGCACGAGGCCCCAGACCGACGCAGCGGCCATCTCCGGCACGTCCGCGCTGTCACGACTGGCGACCGCTCCTCGCGTCACGAGCACCAGCCGCGTCGCGTTGAACCGATCACCGGCCAGCCATGCCTGCAACAGCGCCAGTGCGCGGTGGGCGAGTTGCGCCGCGCCCGAAGCGGCGTCCGAAGCGTCCGACTGCATGGGAGCCAGGACAACCTCGGGCAGTTCGGCGGCAGCCACGGATTCGACGTCCGGGTAGACCACGACCTCGGCCCCGGCCGCCCGCAGTTCCTCCGCGATCCCGTCGCCGTCACCGAGCACACCCACCGTGCCAGGCACCGCACCCGGCGCCGACTGGGTGGCCCACTCCACCGCGAACAACGCATCCGCGTCACCGGAGGAGGTGAGCAGCGACTCGGGAACCGGCCGCAGCACCAGCGATTCCACCGATGCCACCGGCGCGCCGGTCTCGTCGTGGACGGCCAGCGAGGCGTTGCCGTCGCCGATGAGGTCGATCCGCACGCGCAGTGCCGTGGCCCCGGGCTCGTGCAGCGTCACGCCGCTCCACGAGAACGGCAGCCGCGGCTGATCGCCCTCCGCGCCGGAGGCGAGGACGTGCAGCGCCGCGTCCAGCAGCGCCGGGTTCAGGGCGAACCCGCCGGCCGGAGTTCGTTCGGACTCCGATGCGGCGACCTCGGCGAAGACCGTGGTGCCCCGCCGCTTCGCGCTGCGCAAACCGCGGAACGCGGGCCCGTATTCGAACCCGCGCTCGGCGAACACGTCGTAGAGGCTGTCGAGGTCGAGTTCCTCGCCGTCCTCCACCGGCCAGTCGTCGGCTTCGCCGGCAACGTCGGCCACGGGCGCGATCGTCCCGCTCGCATGCCGCGTCCACGGGACGGCGAAAGCGGAGTCCGGCCGCGAGTAGCAGTCCAGCGCTCGCCTGCCGGACTCGTCGGCGGGCCCCACCACGAGCTGGAGCGCGACCTTGCCGTGCTCGGGCAGCATCAGCGGGGCGTCGATGGTGAGCTCGGCCAGCCGGCCGCACCCGACTTCCGCGCCCGCGCGCAACGCGAGGTCGACGAAGGCGGTGCCGGGCAGCAGCACCCTGCCGGACACGACGTGGTCGCCGAGCCACGGGTGGCTCGCGACCGAGAGGCGTCCGGTGAACAGGAACCCGTCCTCGTCGGCCATCGGCACCGCCGCGCCGAGCAACGGATGGCCGAGCGCGTCGAGCCCGGTCGAAGACGCGTCGGCGCTCGTGCTCGGCAGCCAGAACCGCCGCCGCTGGAAGGCGTAGGTCGGCAGCTCCACCCGCGCCGGCTCCCGGCCCGCGACGACGGCGGCCCAGTCCGGCTCGACCCCGTGGACGTGCAGCCGGGCGACGGCCTCCAGCAGGCTCGGGCCTTCGGCGCGGTCGCCGGGCGACAACGGCACGATCACCGCGTTCTCCGCGGCTTCCGGAAGGCAGTCCTGCGCCATCGCCGACAGCACCCCGCCCGGGCCGACCTCCGCGAACGCGGTGACGCCCGCCTCGGCGAGCCGGCGGATGGCGGGCAGGAACCGCACGGCGCCCCGCAGGTGGCGCACCCAGTGCTCAGGAGCGGCGATCTCCTCTGCGCTGAGCACCTCGCCCGTCGCGGTGGACACGATCGGGATCTCCGGCGGGTGGAACCGCACTTTTGACACCGCGGAGCGGAACTCCTCGAGAATCCCTTCCATGTGCGGGGAGTGGGCGGCGTGGCTGACGCGCAGCCGCCGGATCCTGCGTCCCTGTTCCCGCCACTGCCCGGCGATGCGTTCGACGACATCGGTATCGCCGGAAAGCACCACGGAGTTCGGCCCGTTCACGGCCGCGATGCCGACCCCGTCCTCCAGGCCGGCCAGCATCGCCGACATCTCGTCCTCACCCGCCTGGACCGCGACCATCGCGCCTCCGGCCGGAGCCTGCTGCATCAGCCTGCCCCTGGCCGCGACGAGCGCTGCCGCCGCGTCGAGGCTGAGCGCACCCGCCACGTGGGCGGCGGTGAGCTCACCGATCGAGTGCCCCGCGACGAAGTCCGGGCACAAGCCCCAGTTCTCCAGCTGGCGGAACAGCGCGACCTCGACGGCGAACAGCGCCGCCTGGGTGTACTCGGTCTGGTCGAGCAGCTCGGCTGCCGGTGAGCCCGCCTCGGCGTGCAGCACCTCGCGGACCGGGCGTCGCAGGTGGCGGTCGAGCTCGTCGCACACGGTCTCGAAGGCGCTCGCGAAGCCGTCGAACTCCGCCAGCAGTTGCAGGCCCATGCCCAGACGTTGCGAGCCCTGCCCGGGGAACAGGAACGCGGACTTGCGCGGGCCGGTGGCGGCACCGATGACGAGGTTCGCCGCCTCCGCGCCCGCCGAGAGCGCGTCGAGTCCGCGCAGGAGGTCCGCCCGGTCAGCGCCGAGCACCGCTGCCCGATGCGCGTGCACGGCCCGTCCGGCGACCAGCGAGTAGCCGATGCTCGCGGTGTCCTGCTCCGGATGCGTCTCGGCGTGCGCCCTGAGCCGGTTCGCCTGGTCGCGCAGTCCTGACTCGGTGCGGGAGGCGACGATCCACGGCAGCGCACGGGGTTCGGCGGTTACCGTCCGTGCTGTCGGCTCCGGGGCCTGCTCCACGATCACGTGCGCGTTGGTTCCGCTCACGCCGAAGGACGACACGGCCGCGCGGCGCGGTCGTCGGCTCTCCGGCCACGGCGTGGTGCCGGTCAGCAGCGCGACGGTGCCCGACGACCAGTCCACGTGTGGGCTCGGCTCGTCGACGTGCAGCGTCCGGGGCAGCAGCCCTTCCCGCAGCGCCAGGACCACCTTGATGATGCCCGCGACACCGGAGGCGGCCTGGGTGTGGCCGATGTTGGACTTGATCGACCCGAGCAGCAGCGGCCGCTCCGCCGGCCGGTCCTGCCCGTAGGTGGCCAGCAACGCCTGCGCCTCGATCGGGTCGCCCAGCGCGGTGCCCGTGCCGTGGGCCTCCACGACGTCGACGTCCTCGGTGGACAGCTTCGCGGCGGCGAGCGCCTGGCGGATCACGCGTTGCTGCGAGGGACCGTTGGGCGCGGTCAGGCCGTTCGACGCGCCGTCCTGGTTCACCGCCGAACCCCGCACAACGGCCAGCACCCGGTGCCCGAGCCGCTGGGCATCCGAAAGCCGCTCGACCAGCAGCATGCCGACGCCCTCGGACCAGCCGGTGCCGTCGGCCGAAGCGGAGAAAGCCTTGCAGCGTCCGTCGGCGGCCAGCCCTCGCTGGCGGCTGAACTCGACGAACATGCCCGGGGTCGCCATCACGGTGGCCCCGCCGGCCAATGCCATCGCGCACTCGCCGCGGCGCAGCGCCTGCGCCGCGAGGTGCAGTGAGACCAGCGACGACGAGCATGCCGTGTCCACCGTCATCGCGGGCCCTTCCAGGCCGAAGGAGTACGCGATGCGCCCCGAGGCGACGCTGGCCGCGCTTCCGGTCAGCCGGTATCCTTCGACGCCTTCCGCCGTCTGGTGCAGCATGGGGCCGTAGTCCTGGCGCATCACCCCGACGAAGACGCCGGTCTGGCTGCCGCGCACCTGCCCGGGGTCGATCCCCGCCCGCTCGAACGCCTCCCACGAGGTCTCCAGCAACAGCCGCTGCTGCGGGTCGGTGGCCAGCGACTCGCGGGGGTTGATCCCGAAGAAGTCAGCGTCGAAGTCGCCCGCGCCGCGCAGGAACCCGCCCTCCCGCACGTAGGACTTGCCCGGCCGGTCGGGGTCCGGGTCGAACAGCGAGTCGAGGTCCCAGCCGCGGTCGGTGGGGAACGCCGTGATGCCGTCGCCGCCTGCCACCAGGAACCGCCACAGCTCTTCCGGCGTGGACACGTCCGGGGGAAACCGGCACGCCATGCCGATGATCGCGATCGGCTCGTCCTCTGCGACCTCGACGGCCGCGGAGACCGGAGTCCGCGGCGCCGTGCCGAGGACTTCCCGCCGCAGATGCTCGACCAGGACCCGCGGCGTCGGGTAGTCGAACACCAGCGTCGCGGGAAGCCGGATCCCGAGCCGCGGCGCGAGCCTGTTGCGCAGTTCGACCGCCGACAGCGAGTCGAAGCCCAGGTCGCGGAACTCCCGCACCGCGTCGACGGCTTCGGCGTCGCCGTATCCGAGCACGGCGGCGGCTTCGGCGCGGACCAGGGCGAGCAACGCCTGTTCCTGCTCGGCCGCGGTCATGCCGGTCAGCCGGTCGCGCAGCGAGGTTTCGCCGTCCGCGGTACGCGCTTTCGCCGCGCGCCGCGACGGTGCCCTGACCAGGCCGCGCAGCAGGTCCGGAGTCGTCTCGCCGGCTCTGGTGCTGAGCTTGGCCGGGAGCAGGACCGCGTCGTCGAGCGCGAGACCGGAGTCGAAGAGGCGCAGGCCGTCCTCGGCGGAGAGCGCGGCGACCCCGGAGCGCTCCATGCGGGCGAGGTCGGCCGCGGTGAGCCCCCCGGTGATCCCGCTGCTCTGCTCCCACAACCCCCACGCCAGCGACAGCGCGGGCAGGCCCTCGGACCGCCGCTGGTGCGCCAGCGCGTCCAGCGCGGCGTTGGCCGCCGCGTAGTTGGCCTGCCCCGGACCGGCCAGGGTGCCCGCGAGCGACGAGAACAGCACGAACGCCACCAGGTCGTGGTCGTGAGTCAGTTCGTGCAGGTTCCACGCGGCGTCGACCTTCGGCCGCAGGACTCGGTCGACGCTCTCGGGCGTCATCGACTCCAGCAGGGCGTCGTCGGTGACCCCGGCCGTGTGCACCACGGCGGTCAGCGGGTGCGCTTCGGGGATCGCGGAGATCAGGGCGGCGACAGCGTCCCTGTCGGCGGCGTCGCAGGCCGCGATCGTCACGTCGATGCCGAGCTCGGCCAGCTCCGCTTCGAGCCGCCGGGCGCCCTCCGCGTCGCGGCCCTTGCGGCTGGTGAGGACCAGATGCCGCACACCGTGCACGGTGACGAGGTGCCTGGCCACGAGAGAACCCAGCGTGCCGGTACCTCCGGTGATCAGCACCGTGCCACCGGGGTCGAGCGCGGCCGGCACGGTGAGCACCACCTTGCCCGTGTGCCGGGCCTGGCTGAGGTGCCGGAACGCCTCGGGGGCGCGCGAGACCGGCCAGGAGGTGATCGGTGGGAGGCTCAGAGCGCCGCGTTCGAACAGCTCGAGCACCTCGGCGAGCATCACCCGCACCCGCTCCGGTGGCACGCGCATCAGGTCGAACGCCTCGTAGGCGACACCCGGATGCGCCGCGGCGACCTCGTCCGCGCCGCGGATGTCGGTCTTGCCCATCTCCAGGAAGCGACCGCCGCGCGGCAGCAACCGCAGCGAGGCGTCGACGTGCTCACCGGCGAGGGAGTTCAGCACCACGTCGACGCCGCGCCCGCCGGTGGCGGCGAGGAAGTGACGTTCGAAGTCGAGAGTCCGCGAGGAGGCCAGGTTCTCCTCGGCCACGCCCTGGGCGCGCACGGCGTCCCACTTGCCCGGACTGGCCGTGCCGAAGACGTGCGCACCGAGGTGGCGGGCGAGCTGCACGGCCGCCGTGCCGACACCGCCCGCGGCGGAGTGCACAAGCACCGACTCGCCAGCGCGCAACGCACCGAGCTCGACCAGCCCGAGGTAGGCCGTCAGGTAGGCGATCGGGACCGCGGCGGCCTGCTCGTACGACCAGTCGCGCGGGATGCGGGCCACGGTTCGGTGGTCGGCGATCGCGACGGGGCCGAACGATCCGCCGAACAGGCCGGTGACCCGGTCACCGGGAGCCAGGCCGGTCACATCCGGCGCGACCTCGGTGACCACACCCGCGCCCTCGCCCCCGAGCTGGACTTCACCCGGGTACATGCCCAGCCCGATCAGCACGTCGCGGAAGTTGACCCCCGCGGCGCGCACGGCGATCCGGACCTGCCCCGGCTCCAGCGGGACCTGCGCCTCCGGTGCCGGGACCAGCGCGAGGTTCTCCAGCGTTCCCTCGGCGGTGACGTCCAGCCGCCACGGCCCCGACGGCGCCGGCAGCACCGCCCGCCTGGCCAGCCGCGGCACGAGGACCTGGCCGGCGCGGACGGCGAACTGCGCCTCCCCGGCGACCAGCACCGACGGCAGCGCACGCGTGGAAGCGGCCGAGTCGTCGAGATCGGCCACCACGATCCGGCCCAGGTGTTCGGCCTGCGCAGACCGCAGCAACCCCCACAGCGCGGCGTGGCCCGGCTCCCGGACGTCCGGGGCGACGGCACCCGACGTCACGACGAGGAGCCGGGTCCCGGCATACCGCTCCTCTGCGACGAATCGTTGGACCAGCTCCAGTCCCCACCGCGTGGTCTCGCGCACCGACGCACCTGCCGGTGCCACGCCGACCACGACGTCGGGCACGACTGCTTCGGCGGCCGGCTCCTCGATGTCGGCGAAGGAGTCGACGCGCAGATCCCCCAGGTCGGGCAGAGAATCCGGCGCTGCGAGCACGGCCCAGTGACCGGCGGCGGGTTCACCGGTCAGCGACAGCTCCTCCCATTCGAGGTGAAACAGGGAGTCGTGCGGCCGCGAAGCGTCCGGCGTTGCGGCGGTCAGCGGGCGGAGCACCAGCGAGTCCACCGAGGCGACCGGCGCGCCGTCGGCATCGGCCAGCTCCAGGGCCACCGCGTCACCGTCAGCCGGTGCGAGCCGAACCCGGAGGTAGGACGCGCCGGTGGCGTGCAGCCGGACACCGCCCCACGCGAACGGCAGCCGCGCCTGCTCCGCGTCCGCGCGAAGAGCGAGGGCGTGCAGGGTCGCGTCGAGCAGTGCCGGGTGGATGCCGAACGAGTCCGCCGCCGCGATGCCGGGCTCGGGTAGTTCGATCTCCGCGAAGATCTCGGCACCGCGCCGCCAGGCCGCACGCAGTCCCCGGAAGGCGGGTCCGTACTCCAGGCCGAGCGCTTCCAGCTCGTCGTAGAGGGCCTGCACGCTCAACGCTTCGGCGGCCGAGGGCGGCCATTCCCGCGCTGCCGCGGGCGCTTCCGGAGTGCTCGGGCTCAGCGCTCCGGAAGCGTGCAGCGTCCACGGGTCGTCGTCCTGCGCGTCGTCCGGCCGGGAGTGGACCTCGATTCCGCGGCTGCCGGACTCGTCGGGCGCGGACACCTCGATCTGCAGGCACATCGCGGCGGTCTCCGACAGGGGCAGCGGCGCGTGCAAGGTGAGTTCGTCGATCCGCGTGCAGCCGACCCGGTCACCGGCGCGGATCGCCAGCTCGACGAATCCCGTCCCCGGGAACAGCACCTTCCCGGCGACGACGTGGTCGGCGAGCCACGGTTGCGACTGGACCGACAGCCTGCCGGTGAGCAGCAGCCGGTCCGAGCCCGCCATCGAGATCGCCGCATCGAGCAGCGGGTGCTCGGCCGCGCTGATGCCCGCCGAGCGCAGGGCGCCGACGGCCTGCCTGCTCTGCAACCAGTAGCGCTGCCGCTGGAACGGATACGTCGGCAGGTCGACCCGGCGGGTCTCGTGCTCGGCGAACACTGATTTCCAGTCGACCGCCACGCCTCCGACGTGCAGCTGTGCCGTCGCGGCCAGCAGCGACCGGCTCTCCTCGCGGCCGGCGCGCAGCGCGGATGCCGCGGCGATGCCGGGAACGCACTCCTGGGCGGCGGAGCCGAGGACCGCGTCAGGACCCAGCTCCAGCACCGTGGTCACGCCTTCGTCGCCGAGACTCCGCATGCCGTCGAGGAAGCGGACGGTGTCGCGGACATTGCGCACCCAATAGTCGGGTGTCGTGACCTCATCACCGACAAGGGCGCCGGTCACCGTGGAAACAAACGGAATCCGGGGAGCACAGAGCGATACCGACGCGACGGTCTCGCGGAACTCCTCCAGCATCGGGTCCATCAACGGCGAATGGAACGCATGACTGGTCCGCAACCGCCTCACCCGACGGCCCCGGAAACGCTCCTCGATCAACGCGATCTCGGACTCATCACCCGAGACCACCACCGACAACGGACCATTCACCGCCGCAACCGCAACCCGATCGGACAACAACGAAACGACCTCGTCCTCCGAGGCCGCCACCGCCAACATCACCCCCGGCTCCAACGCCTGCATCAACCTCGCCCGAGCCGCCACCAACTTGCACGCATCCCCAAGCGACAACACCCCAGCAACATGGGCAGCACCCAACTCACCCACCGAATGACCCAACACGAAATCCGGAGCCACACCCCACGACTCCAAAAGACGAAACAGCCCAACCTCAAGCGCAAAAATCCCACACTGCGCATACAACGTCTGATCGATCAATCCAAGGTCATCACCGGACAACGCCTCACCAACCGGCACCTCCAACTCATCACACACCGCACCAAAAGCCTCAGCAAACACCGGGAAACGAGCACACAACCCCGCACCCATCCCCCAACGCTGACCACCCTGACCACCAAACACGAAACCGCACTTGCCCGGGGTCGTCCGTCCGCGAACCAGTCCGGTCCCGGACAGGCCGCTCAGCAGTTCGTCCCGCCCCTCTGCGACCACGACCGCGCGGTGGTCGAGGGCTGCTCGGGAGGTCGCCAACGAGTACGCCACGTCGACCAGGTCCGCCGTGGGATCACCGGTGACGTGCTCGGCGAGGCGTTCGGCCTGCGCGGTCAGTGCGATCTCGCTGCGAGCGGAGAGCAGGAAGGGGGTCGGGCCGAAGTTCCTGGGTCCTCGCGGTTCGTGCGACGGGTCGCCTTGTTCGAGCACGACGTGGGCGTTGGTTCCGCTGATGCCGAATGAGGACACCGCCGCCCGGCGGGGCCGGTCCACCTCGGGCCAGGCCACCAAATCCCTCGCTAAGGACACCGCACCCGAAGACCAATCCACATGCGACGACGGCTCGGCCACGTGCAACGTCTTCGGCACCACACCATGCCGCAACGCCAACACCATCTTCATCACACCAGCCACACCCGCAGCCGCCTGCGTATGCCCCAGATTCGACTTCACCGAACCCAACAACAACGGCACAGACCGATCACGACCATAAGCCGACAACAACGCCTGCGCCTCAATCGGATCACCCAGCGCAGTACCAGTACCGTGCGCCTCCACCACATCGACGTCCTGAGTGGACAACCGGGCATTGGTGAGCGCCTGCAAGATCACCCGCTGCTGCGACGGACCATTCGGCGCCGTCAGACCATTCGACGCCCCATCCTGGTTCACCGCCGAACCACGCACCACCGCCAACACCGGATGCCCAAGCCGCCGAGCATCCGACAACCGCTCCACCAACAACATCCCCGCGCCCTCGGACCACCCCGTGCCATCCGCACCATCCGAAAACGCCTTGCACCGACCATCCGACGCCAACCCACCCTGACGAGCGAACTCCACGAAGGTGCCAGGGGTCGCCATGACGGTGACACCGCCCGCGAGCGCCATGGAGCACTCGCCGGCTCGCAAGGCCTGCACCGCCAGGTGCAAGGACACCAGGGAGGACGAACAGGCGGTGTCCACGGTGACCGCCGGGCCCTCGAGCCCGAAGGTGTAGGCGATCCGGCCGGTCGCGATGCTCGCGGCGTTGCCGTTGCCGATGAACCCTTCGAGCTCGCTGGGCACCGCGTCCATCAGGGTGGCGTAGTCGTGGTACATCACGCCCGCGAACACACCGGTTCGGGAGCCCCGGACCGACAGCGGGTCAACACCGGCCCGCTCGAACGCCTCCCACGACACCTCCAGCAACAACCGCTGCTGCGGATCCATCGCCAACGCCTCACGCGGCGAAATCCCGAACACCGACGGATCGAACTCCGCCGCGTCGTGGAGGAAGCCGCCTTCGCGCACGGGAAGGTCCCGCACGTCCCACCCGCGGTCGGCGGGGAACGCCGACACCGCGTCGGTGCCGGCGGCCAGCAGCCGCCAGAGATCCTCCGGCGAGGTCACACCGCCCGGATAGCGGCACGCCATGCCGACGATCGCGATCGGTTCGCGGTGGGCGTCCTCGACCTCGCGGAGGCGGCGCTGCGCGTTCTGCGCCTCGGCCAGGGCCCGCTTGAGGTAGTCCCGGAGCTTTTCCTCATTCGCCACGCGAGTTCATCCCCCTGCTGCGTTCGCTTCAGTTCGAACCGAGCTCGTCGACGAGGCCGAACAGCTCGTCGTCGGTCACGGTCGAGAGGTCCCGGTCATCCGGGTGGTCGTTGTCGTCCTCGCCCCACTTCGCCAGCAGAGCGGTGAGCCGCATCGTGATCCGCGACCGGTCGAGCTGTTCGGCGGACGCCTCGGCCAGGGCCGCCTCCAGCCGGTCCAGTTCCGCCGACACGGAGGCGGTCGGGTCGGAGCCGTCGAGCGGGAGCCGCGTCAGCAGGTGCTCGGCGAGGGCGGTGGGGTTCGCGTAGTCGAAGACCACCGTGGCCGACAGCCGGACATCGGTCGCCGCCGACACCCGGTTGCGCAGTTCGACGGCGCTCAGCGAGTCGAAGCCCAGGTCCTGGAAGGCCTGTTCCACGCCGATGAGTTCCGGCGATCCGTACGCCAGGACCGCGGCGACCTCCCGGCGGACCAGGTCGAGCACGGTCTGCCGCCGTTCGGCCGGGGACTGCCCGGCGAGACGGGTGACGAGCGAACGCGGCCCGGACATCGCGATCCGCCGCTGCGGTCTCCTGACGAGACCGCGCAGCACCGCGGGTATGTCGTGCTGTCCGGCGAGTGCCGCGGTGTTCAACCTCATCGGGACCAGGACGGCGTCGTCGGCGGCGAGTGCGTTGTCGAACAACCGCAACGCCTCCCCACTCGGCATCGGCACGATCCCCGACCGAGCCATCCGAGCCAGATCCGAATCCGACAACCCCCCGGTGATCCCACTGCGCTCCGCCCACAAACCCCACGCGAGTGAAGTCGCCGGCAGCCCTTCGGCACGTCTCCTGCGCGCGAGCGCGTCCAAGGCGGCGTTGGCGGCCGAATAGGCGCTCTGTCCCGCCGCGCCGAGCACTCCTGCGGCGGAGGAGAAGAGGACGAACGCCGACAGGTCGAGGGGCCGCGTCAACTCGTCCAGCACCACCGCGCCGCCGACCTTGGCGCGCAGCACGCCCTCGACGCGCTCGGCGGACAGCGACGACACCACGCCGTCGTCGACCACACCCGCCGCGTGCACCACCGCCGACACCGGGAACTCCGCCGGAACCGAGGCCAAAACCCCGGCGACCGCGTCCCGGTCGGCCACATCGCACGCCGCGACCGAGACCTCGGCGCCAAGACCGGCCAGCTCGCCGACCAGGTCGTCGGCCCCGCCGGAACGGCTCAGCAGCAGCAACCGCCGCACACCGCGCTCGGCCACCAGATGGCGAGCCACCGCACGACCCAGCACACCGGTGCCACCGGTCACCAACACCGTGCCACCGGCCTCCCACTCCACCGAGCCCGATCCCGGCACACGCTCCAAACGCGGCGCGAAAGCCCGGCCCGACCGCACCGAGCTCTCCGGCGCATCGGCGACGCCGGGCAGGGCCCGGTAGGAGGCGGGGTCCTCATCCAGGGCCACCACCGCGACCCGACCGGGGTTCTCCGCCTGGACCGAACGCAGGAAACCCCACACCGCGGCGGAGGCCATGTCGACTTCCGGGTCCCCGGTACACACGACCAGGCGCGTCGAGGCGAATCGCGGCTCGGCCGACCAGGCTTGGACGGTGTCGAGCATCCGGACCGTCGCCCGCGTCGCACCGCCGGTCGTAGTGGCCGCGATGACCACCAGGTCAGGAAGCTCGTCGCCGTCCGACAGGCATTCGGCCAGATCGGCGTAGGTCCTGCGGACCTGCAACGTCTCCGCGAGCGTTTCGAGACCAGGGCCGACGAGCGCCCAGCGCTGCGTTCCGGTGCGGGACGCGGACATGCTCTCCGGAACCCAGATCGTCCGGAACAGCGAACCACCGTTGGACGCGGCGATCTGGTCGCTGGTCACGGGGCGGACCGTCAGCGACTCGATGGAGCCGACCGGCGCGCCCGTGCCGTCGGCCAGCAAGACGGTGACGGTGTCCTTCCCGGCAGGGGCGATCCGCACGCGAAGTTCCGACGCGCCCACCGCGTGCAGGCACACACCGCTCCAGGCGAACGGCAGCGCGGCACTCTCCAGGTCCGCACCGGACAGGTATCGGATCGCGTGCACCGCCGCGTCGAGCAACGCGGGGTGCAACCCGTAGCGGGTGGTGTCCGAGTCCTCGGGCAAGGCCACCTCGGCGTACAGGTCGCCGTCACCGTGCCGCCACACCTGACGGAGGCCCTGGAACCGCGGCCCGTATACGAGCCCTGCATCCGCCAGCTCGGCGTAGCAGGAGGAGACGTCCACGACCGCTGCCTCCGGCGGCCAGGACGTGAGGTCGGCGGCTGCCGCGGCGACCGGACCGAGGACGCCACGGGCGTGGCACGTCCACCCCTCATCGTGGTCGCGGGGTTCGGGACGCGCGTGGATCGTCAGCGGCCTGCGCCCGGCGTCGTCGGCTTCCTCGACCCGGAGTTGGAGCTGGACACCGCCGTTCTCCGGGAGGGTCAGCGGCACCTCCAGTGTCAGTTCCTCCACCCCACCGCATCCGGCTTCCTCCGCCGCGCGCAGCGCGAGTTCGGCGAGTGCGCTGCCGGGAACGAGGACCGCGCCGTGGACCAGGTGGTCGCCGAGCCACGGGTGCGTGCGGCGGGAGATCCGGCCGGTGAAGATCGTGCCGTTGCCCTCGGCGAACTCGACCACGGCTCCGAGGAGGGGATGCTCGTCGCCGTCGAGCCCGGCCGCGCTGACGTCACCGCCGTCCTCGTCCGCCTCGAGCCAGTAGCGTTGCCGCTGGAACGGGTACGTCGGCAGGTCGACCTGCCGAGCGCCGGTTCCCGCGTAGTACGCCGCCCAGTCGACGGCCGCACCGCGGACGTGCAGCCTGCCCAGGCAGTCCGACACGCTGTCCGGCTCGGGGCTGTCGCGACGCAGGACTGGGAGGAACGCGGCATCGGAGTCGGGCAGGCATTCCTGCCCGGCCGCCGACAACACGCCATCCGGGCCCAGCTCGACGAACGTGTCCACACCCTGCTCGTGCATCGCCCGAACACCATCGAGGAAGCGAACAGTGTCGCGGACATTGCGCACCCAATAGTCGGGTGTCGTGACCTCATCACCGGCACGAGCGCCAGTCACCGTGGAAACAAACGGAATCCGGGGAGCACAGAGCGATACCGACGCAACAACCTCGCGGAACTCCTCCAACATCGGGTCCATCAACGGCGAATGGAACGCATGACTGGTCCGCAACCGCCTCACCCGACGGCCCCGGAAACGCTCCTCGATCAACGCGATCTCGGACTCATCACCCGAGACCACCACCGACAACGGACCATTCACCGCCGCAACCGCAACCCGATCGGACAACAACGAAACGACCTCGTCCTCCGAGGCCGCCACCGCCAACATCACCCCCGGCTCCAACGCCTGCATCAACCTCGCCCGAGCCGCCACCACCCGGCACGCATCCCCAAGCGACAACACCCCAGCAACATGGGCAGCACCCAACTCACCCACCGAATGACCCAACACGAAATCCGGAGCCACACCCCACGACTCCAAAAGACGAAACAGCCCAACCTCAAGCGCAAAAATCCCACACTGCGCATACAACGTCTGATCGATCAATCCAAGGTCATCACCGGACAACGCCTCACCAACCGGCACCTCCAACTCATCACACACCGCACCGAACACCTCGGCGAACACCGGGAAACGAGCACACAAACCCGCACCCATCCCCCAACGCTGACCACCCTGACCAGCAAACACGAAACCGGTCTTGGTGGCTGTCGGCGTGTGGCCGGTCGCGGAGCCTTGCGACAGTGCCGCCAGGTTCGTGATGAGTTGCCGGCGGTCGCTCGCCGTCACGGACGCACGGTGTTCCAGCGATGAGCGGGACTTCGCCGTGGAGTAGGCGATGTCGAGCGCGGTGATTTCCGGATGTGCCTCCACGTGGCGGCGCAGCTGCTCGGCCTGCTCGCGCAGCGCCTCCTCGCTCCGCGCGGAAAGGAGCACCGGAGCACCTCCGCCCGATTCCGCCGGCGGGGCGTCCTCGGCCGCTGGAGCCTGTTCGATGATGACGTGGGCGTTCGTCCCGCTCACTCCGAATGAGGACACCGCCGCCCGGCGGGGCCGGTCCACCTCGGGCCAGGCCACCGCATCCGTCGCCAGCGACACCGCACCCGAAGACCAATCCACATGCGACGACGCCTCGGCCACGTGCAACGTCTTCGGCACCACACCATGCCGCAACGCCAACACCATCTTCATCACACCAGCCACACCCGCAGCCGCCTGCGTATGCCCCAGATTCGACTTCACCGAACCCAACAACAACGGCACAGACCGATCACGACCATAAGCCGACAACAACGCCTGCACCTCAATCGGATCACCCAACGCAGTACCAGTACCGTGCGCCTCCACCACATCGACGTCCTGAGTGGACAACCGGGCATTGGTGAGCGCCTGCAAGATCACCCGCTGCTGCGACGGACCATTCGGCGCCGTCAGACCATTCGACGCCCCATCCTGGTTCACCGCCGAACCACGCACCACCGCCAGCACCGGATGACCAAGCCGCCGAGCATCCGACAACCGCTCCACCAACAACATCCCCGCGCCCTCGGACCACCCCGTGCCATCCGCACCATCCGAAAACGCCTTGCACCGACCATCCGACGCCAACCCACCCTGACGAGCGAACTCGCGGAACGGGGTCGGCGCGGACATCACCGTCGCTCCGCCGACCAGCGCCATCGAGCACTCGCCCGCTCGCAGCGACTGCGCCGCCAGGTGCAGGGCGACCAGCGAGGAGGAGCACGCCGTGTCCACCGTGACCGCCGGCCCCTCGAGTCCGAAGGTGTAGGCGACCCGGCCGGATGCGACGCTGCCGAGGTTCCCGTTGCCCAGGTAGCCCTCCAGCTCGCTCGGGATCTCCCGGACCCGTGCCGCGTAGTCGTGGTACATCACGCCCGCGAACACGCCGGTCCGACTGCCCCGAACCGACAGCGGGTCGACACCGGCCCGCTCGAACGCCTCCCACGACACCTCCAGCAACAACCGCTGCTGCGGATCCATCGCCAACGCCTCACGCGGCGAAATCCCGAAGAACGCAGGGTCGAAATCTCCCACGGCGTCGAGGAACCCGCCCTTGCCGATGGGCAGGTTGAGCACGTCCCAGCCTCGGTCTGCCGGGAAGTCCGCGATGACGTCGGTGCCGTCGAGAACCACCCGCCAAAGATCTTCGGGCGAGTTGATGCCTCCCGGGTAGCGGCATGCCATGCCGACCACGGCCAGCGGTTCGTCGTCCTTCGCCGTCAACGCCACCGGCGTGCTGGAGGCCGCCGGTCGTCCGGCGACCTCGCCCAACAGGTGCTCGGCGAGCACGTTCGGCGTCGGGTAGTCGAACAGGAGCGTGGCAGGCAGCCGCAGTCCCGTGATCTCGTTGAGCCGGTTGCGCAGTTCGACGGCGGTCAGGGAGTCGAAGCCGAGTTCGGAGAACGCCTGGTCCGAGCCGATCGCATCACCGGAAGCATGGTCCAGGACGATGGCGGCCTGACCGCGGACGAGTTCCAGCGCGACCTCGGAGCGCCGGGATTCGGACAGTGCTTCCAACTGCACCGCCCATGACGAATCCCGCGCCTGGAGAGGCTGCCTGCGCCGCGTCCGCACGAAGCCGCGGAAGACCGCCGGTACGTGGTCCAGTCGTTGGAGAGCGTCGATGTCGAGCCGCATCGGGAGCAGGACGGCGTCGTCGGTGGCGAGTGCGGTGTCGAACAACCGCAACGCCTCCCCACTCGACATCGGCACGATTCCCGACCGAGCCATCCGAGCCAGATCCGAATCCGACAAGCCCCCGGTGATCCCACTGCGCTCCGCCCACAAACCCCACGCCAGGGACTGGGCTGGAAGGCCCGCGCTACGGCGCCGGTGTGCGAGCGCGTCGAGGAAAGCGTTGGCAGCGGCGTAGTTCGCCTGGCCCGCGCTGCCGATCGTGGCCGACGCCGAGGAGAAGAGGACGAAGGCCGACAGGTCGAGGTGCCGCGTCAGCTCATCCAGCACCACAGCACCGTCCACCTTGCCACGCAGCACCCGGTCAACCCGCTCCGCGGTCAACGCGGAGACAACACCGTCGTCGACGACACCGGCGGCATGCACCACCGCGCGCAACGGGAACTCCGCCGGGATCGAGGCCAGCACCTCGGCGACGGCGTCCCGGTCCGCCACGTCGCAGGCGACGACCGACACCTGAGCACCGTGCGAAGCCAGCTCGGCATCCAGGCCCCGGGCCTCACCGGAACGGCTCATCAGAACCAACCTGCGCACGCCGTGCACGACCACCAGGTGCCGGGCCAGCAGACTTCCCAGAACTCCGGTGCCACCGGTCACCAACACCGTGCCGTCGGTGTCCCACACCGCGGGCATCTGCCCCTGCACGCGCTCCAGCCGCGGCACGAACGCCCGGCCAGAGCGCACCAAGCACTGCGGCTCGCCCAGCACTCTCCGCAGCGTGTTCCACGAAGCCGGGTCGTCGTCGAGATCCACCGCAGCGACGCGACCGGGGGCCTCGGCCTGGACCGAGCGCAGAAGGCCCCAAACCGCCGCGGACGCCATGTCCGCGACATCCGACCCGTCGGCGACGGCGCCCTTGGTCACGAAAACCAGACGCAGATCGGCGAACCTCTCGTCGCCGAGCCACGACTGGACCATCTCCAGCACCGCACCGGCCTTGGCCGATGCCGAGCGCTCGTCCGTGTCGACCACGACGAACACGTCGGTCACGGTCGTCCCACCGTCCAGCGCATCGCCGAGCGCGGCAAGGTTCGGGTAGCGGGACGCGGGCAGCCCGAAATCCCCGTCGCCGACCACCGCCCAGCCGTCGCCCGCGCTGCCGGCGCCAGACTCGAGCGGCACCCACCTGAGCCGGAACAGCGACTCGCCGGCATCGGCTCGGGCTGCCTCGAGCTGTTGCGCGCTCACGGGGCGCAGCGATGCGGAATCGATCGCGGCCACCGGCGAACCCGCCTCGTCGGCGATGTCGACGGCGACGGCATCGCCGCCCGTGCGCGAGAGACGTACTCGCAGGGACGAAGTGCCGGTCGACCACCACCGCACGCCGCTGAACGCGAACGGCAGGCGCAGCGCACCGTCCGGTGACGCCGCCGCGAGCGCCTGGAGAGCCGCGTCGAGGAGGGCCGGGTGCAGGCCGAAGTCCTCGGCATCGCTGACCACGTCACCGGACAGCACGACCTCGGCGAATACCTCGTCGTCGCGGCGCCAGGCCGCGCGCAACCCCTGGAACGCCGGACCGTAGTCCAGTCCGGAATCGGCCAGCGACTCCCGGAGGCTGACCAGGTCGATCTCGTCGGCACCTCGCGGCGGCCACTCCTGGAACGCGGGGGCGGCCCGTTCGGGTCCGTCGGCGAGCACACCCGTGGCGTGCGTTGTCCACGGTCCTTCCACATCGGCATCGCCCGGCTGGGAACAGATCTCGACCGTTCGACGCCCCGTCTCGTCCGCTGTGCCGACTACGACCCGAAGTGCAACGTCGCCGGTTTCCGACAGCACCAGCGGGGCCGCAAGCGTGATGTCCTCCACCTCGCTCGCACCGGTCACCTCGGCAGCGCAGCGCGCGAGTTCTACGAAGGCGGTGCCCGGGAACAGGCTCCTGCCCAGCACTCGGTGGTCGGCAAGCCAGGAGTGCGTACGGACGGACAGCCGCCCGGTCAGCACCGGGCCCGTCTCCCCCGGCATCGACACGAGGGCGCCCAGCAGCGGGTGGTCGAGCGTGCCGATCCCGGCGGATCTGATTCCGCCGGCCGAAGCACCCGGCTCCAGCCAGTAGCGACGGTGCTGGAACGCATACGTCGGGAGATCGGTCCGGCGGACGTCGAGGCCGTTGAACACCGCTTCCCAGTCGGGCGTCCGGCCGCGCACGTGGAGCTTGCCGACCGCGGTCAACGCACTCTCGGGTTCGGGCTGATCGCGACGCTGAAATGGCACGAAGAGCGCGTCGGAGTCGGGCAGGCATTCCTGCCCGGCCGCCGACAACACGCCATCCGGGCCCAGCTCGACGAACGTGTCCACACCCTGCTCGTGCATCGCCCGAACACCATCGAGGAAGCGAACAGTGTCGCGCACGTTGCGCACCCAGTAGTCGGGGCTGACCAACTCCTCACCGGCAAGGGCACCGGTCACCGTGGAAACAAACGGAATCCGGGGAGCACAGAGCGATACCGACGCAACAACCTCGCGGAACTCCTCCAACATCGGGTCCATCAACGGCGAATGGAACGCATGACTGGTCCGCAACCGCCTCACCCGACGGCCCCGGAAACGCTCCTCGATCAACGCGATCTCGGACTCATCACCCGAGACCACCACCGACAACGGACCATTCACCGCCGCAACCGCAACCCGATCGGACAACAACGAAACGACCTCGTCCTCCGAGGCCGCCACCGCCAACATCACCCCCGGCTCCAACGCCTGCATCAACCTCGCCCGAGCCGCCACCAACTTGCACGCATCCCCAAGCGACAACACCCCAGCAACATGGGCAGCACCCAACTCACCCACCGAATGACCCAACACGAAATCCGGAGCCACACCCCACGACTCCAAAAGACGAAACAGCCCAACCTCAAGCGCAAAAATCCCACACTGCGCATACAACGTCTGATCGATCAATCCAAGGTCATCACCGGACAACGCCTCACCAACCGGCACCTCCAACTCATCACACACCGCACCGAACACCTCGGCGAACACCGGAAAACGAGCACACAACCCCGCACCCATCCCCCAACGCTGACCACCCTGACCACCAAACACGAAACCGCACTTGCCGACGCGGCCGGCGGTTCCCGTCACCACGTCCGCCGCAGGTGCGCCCGTTTCGAGGGCATGCAAGCCGTCGATGAAGTCCTGGCGGGTGGTGCCGAGAAGCACCGCGCGGTGTTCGAAAGCGGAGCGCGTCGTCGCCGCCGAGTACGCGATGTCGGCCGGATGCGTCTGTGGGTGCAGCTCGATGTGCCGCCGCAGGGCGGCGGCCTGGTCGCGCAGGGCGGTTTCGCCGCGAGCCGACACCACGAGCGGTACGGCCGACGGCGGGTACTCCGCGGGCGCCTCCGCGACTGCTCCCGGCGCCTGTTCCAGGATGAGGTGGGCGTTGGTTCCGCTGATGCCGAAGGCGGAAACCGCCGCCCGGCGCGGCCGGTCCTCCGACTCCGGCCACGGCTGCGGGTCGGTGAGCAGGGAGACCGCTCCTGACTCCCAGTCCACGTGCGACGAGGGCCGGTCGACGTGCAGGGTCTTCGGCAGGAGGCCGTGGCGCAGGGCCATGACCATCTTGATCACGCCCGCCACACCCGCCGCGGCGAGCGTGTGGCCGATGTTGGACTTCACCGAGCCCAGCCACAGCGGCCGGTCCCGATCCTGGCCGTAGGTCTCCAGCAACGCCTGCGCCTCGATGGGGTCGCCCAGCGCGGTTCCGGTGCCGTGCGCCTCGACGGCGTCGACGTCGGCCGCGGACACGTCCGCACTGGCGAGCGCAGCCCGGATGACGCGCTGCTGCGACGGGCCGTTCGGCGCGGTCAGGCCGTTGGACGCCCCGTCCTGGTTCACCGCCGAACCCCGCACGACGGCCAGCACCGGATGTCCGAGCCGCTGGGCGTCCGACAGGCGCTCCACCAGCAGCATGCCGACGCCCTCGGCCATGCCCATGCCGTCCGCGGTGTCGGAGAAGGCCTTGCAGCGCCCGTCGGCCGCCAGCACCCGCTGGCGGCTGAACTCCACGAACGTGCCGGGTGTCGCCAGCACGGTCACGCCGCCGGCCAGCGCCATCGAGCACTCGCCGCGGCGCAGCGCCTGGCACGCCAGGTGCAGAGCCACCAGCGATGTCGAACACGCCGTGTCCACCGTCATCGCCGGGCCTTCCAGACCGAGCGAGTAGGCGACGCGGCCCGAGGCGACGCTGGGCACCACACCGGTGACCAGGTGGCCTTCGACGCTCTCGGGCGCGTCGAGCAGACCGGGCCCGTACTCCTGGTAGTTGTGGCCGACGAAGACGCCCGTCCGGCTGCCGCGCAGCGCCGCCGGGTCGATACCGGCGTCTTCCAGCGCCTCCCACGCGGTTTCCAGCAGCAGCCGCTGCTGCGGGTCCATGGCCAGCGCCTCGCGCGGGCTGATGCCGAAGAACGCGGCGTCGAAACCGCCCGGGTCGTCGAGGAAACCACCCGAGCGCACGTAGGTCCGGCCGGACCGCGCGGGGTCCGGGTCGTAGAGGCCGTCGAGGTCCCAGCCCCGGTCGGCGGGGAAACCGGAGATCACGTCGCGGCCGTCGGCCAGGACCCGCCAGAGCTCGCCGGGCGAGGTCACGCCGCCCGGGTACCGGCAGGCCATCCCCACGATCGCGACCGGTTCCCGCTGCGCGTCCTCGACCTCCCGGAGGCGCCGGTTCGCCTTGCGCAGGTCCGCGGTGACCCGCTTGAGGTACTCGCGGAGCTTGTCTTCGTCAGCCATTGCCAGCAGTTCCCCCGTCAGGTGGCGCCGAGCTCTTTCTCGATGAGCTCGAACATCTCGTCGTCGGTGGCCGCGTCGAGGTCCTCGCGGTCCGCATCGGCGACGACCTCTTCCGCACCGACCGCCGAGAGCAGGGCGCGCAGCCGCGTCTCGATCTCGGCCCGTTCGTCCTCGGCGACTCCGCCGGCCGCCACCGCGGCGGCGATCCGGTCCAGTTCTGAGAACACCGGTACCGGCGATCCGGATGCAGTGCGCACGAGCCGGGAACGCAGGTGCTCGGCGACGGCGGCGGGTGTCGGGTGGTCGAACACCAGCGTCGCCGGCAGCCGCAGCCCGGTGGCCGCGTTGAGCCGGTTGCGCAGTTCCATCGCGGTCAGCGAGTCGTAGCCGAGCTCGCGGAACGCGCGCCCGTCGTCGATCGACTCCCCGTCGCCGTGGCCGAGGACGAACGCCGCCTGCTCCCGCACGAGCGCCCGCAACGCGGCGCGCTGGTCGGCTTCACCGAGGGCTGCGAGTCGTTCCGGCCACGACGACCCGGGCTCGTCCTGCCCATCGTCGGCGGGGGCCGGCGCCGCTTCCGGCACCTCGTCGAGCAGCGGACGCGGACGGGCGGAGGTGAACAGCGACACGAAGCGGTCCCAGTCGACGTCGGCGACCGACACCACCGCTTCGTCGTGGTCGAGCACCTGCTGCAACGCCGTCAACGCCGGTCCGGGCGCGATGAGCGGCAGGCCCTGGCGACGCAGTTGTTCCGCGTCGACGCCTTCGGGGAACCTGGCACCGTCCCACACACCCCACGCCACGGACGTGATCGCGCGCCCGTCGGCGCGCAGATGCTCGGCGAAGGCGTCCAGGTAGGCGTTGGCCGCCGCGTAGGCACCGTGGTCGCCGCTGCCCCACACCCCGGCGATGGAGGAGAACAGCACGAAGGCGTCGAGGCGGTCCGGGTCCAGCAGTTCGGCGAGGTGCCGGGCCCCCTCGACCTTGGCCGCCAGGACGTCGGCGAACTCCCGCAGGTCGGTGTCGGCCAGCGCGGCCAGGCGCATCAGCGCGGCCGCGTGCACCACCGAACGCACCTCGCGTCCCTGGGCGCGCAGGCGTCCTAGCATCGCCTCGACCGCGTCGCGGTCGGCCACGTCGCACGCCTCGAAGCTCACCTCGGTGCCCAGTTCGCGCAGCTCCGCGGCGAGTTCGGCGGCCCCGTCCGAGTCCGCGCCGCGCCTGCTCACGAGCACGACGTGCTCGGCGCCGTTGCCCGCCAGCCAGCGTGCGATCTCCGGCCCGAGGGCGCCGGTGCCGCCGGTGACCAGGGCGGTGCCGCGAGGCCGCCAGCGCCGCACCGGTGCTGCGGTGACGGGCGCGCGCACGAGCCTGCGCACGAGTGCTCCGCTCTCCCGCAGCACCAACTGGTCCTCGTCGCCCAAGCCGCCGGCCAGTGCGCCGCAGAGCCGCCGCAACGCGAAGTCGTCCGGGTCTTCGGGCAGGTCGACGAGTCCGCCCCACTGCCGGGGGTGTTCCAGGGCGGCCACCCGGCCCAGTCCCCAGATCTGGGCCTGTTCCGGGCGGCGGAGACGTTCGGCTCCCGCGGCGACCGCGCCCCGCGTGAGCATCCATACAGGGGTGTGGCGGTCGAGGTCGCTCATCACTTGCACCAGGGCCAGCGTGGCGGCCAAGCCGACCGGCACCGCCGGGTGGTGGGGGTGCCTGCGCTCGTCCAGCGCGAGCAACGAGACCACCGCGCGCACGTCGGGCTGGTCGCTGAGCAGTCGTCCCATCCGGTCGGCGAGCGCCGCGCGATCGGTGTCCTTCTCCCCGCACTCGACGGTCACCGCCCTGGCACCGCACTCGGTCATGGCGCGCACGGTCGCGGCGACCCATGGCTGGTGGCGCTCGGCGTCCGGCACGAGGACCAGCCACGTGCCCGGCAGCGACGCGGGAGCCGACGGTTCGGGCGCCTCCCGCCACACGACGCGGTAGCGCCAGTCCTCCACGGCGGCGAGGTCGTGGCGGCACCGGTGCCACGCCGAAAGGCTCGGCAGCACGCTGCTGAACGGCTCGTCGCCGGTGATGTCCAACGTGGCCGACAGCTCGGCGAGATCGGCGCGTTCGACGGCGTCCCAGAACCCGGCCTCCGCCGGGTCCTGGACCCGTGAGGCGGTGGGTTCGGCGTCCTCCAGCCAGTAGCGCTGCCGCTGGAAGGCGTAGGTGGGCAGGTCCACCCGCGCCGCCCCGGTGCCGGCGAACAGCGCGCGCCAGTCCACCGCGACACCTCGCACGTGGGCTTCGGCGACCGAAGTCAGGAAGCGTTCCCACCCGCCGTCGTCACGGCGCAGCGTCGTCAGCACCGCGACCTCCCGGCCGGCGGCGTCGACGGTCTCCTCGATCCCCTGCGCCACGACCGGGTGCGGGCTCACCTCGACGAAGGTGTCGAAGCCCGCCTCGACCGCCGCCCGGACCGCCTCCTGGAAGCGCACGGTCCGCCGCAGGTTCTGATACCAGTAGCCGCCGTCCATCTCGCGCGTGTCGACCTCGGCGCCCGTCACCGTCGAGAAGAGCGTGACGTCGCCGCCGCGCGGCGAGATCGGCGCGAGCACCTCCACGAGTTCGTCCTCGATCCGCTCCACGTGGGCGGAGTGGGAGGCGTAGTCGACCGCGATCCGGCGGGCGCGCACACCGCGCGACTCGCAGTCGGCCAGCAGCGCCTCCACGTCGGGCACCGCACCGGAGACCACTGTGGACGACGGCCCGTTGACCGCAGCGACCGACAGCCGGTGGCCGTCCAGCAGCTTCTCGGCCTGCTCGACGGGCAGCGCCACCGACGCCATCGCCCCGCTGCCGGCGAGCTCGCGCAACGCGGCGCTGCGCAGGGTCACGACCCTGGCCGCGTCGGCCAGCGACAGGGCGCCCGCGACGCAGGCCGCGGCGATCTCACCCTGGGAGTGGCCGATCACCCCCGCGGGCTCCACACCGCAGGACTTCCACAGCTCGGCCAGCGACACCACGACGGCGAAGCTGACCGGCTGCACGACCTCGACCGCGTCCAGCGACGGCGCTCCGTCGACACCGCGCAGGACGTCCAGGACCTTCCAGTCCACGTGGGCTTCGACTGCCTCGGCGCACTCGCGCATCCGGCGCCGGAAGACCTCGGACTCGGCCAGCAGCTCCAGCGCCATGCCCCGCCACTGCGCGCCCTGACCGGGGAAGACGAACGCCACGCGGCCGCGTGCGCCGTCCGCCCGCCCCCGCACGAGCCCCTGCTCCTCGCGTCCCTCGGCCAAACCGCCGAGCGAGCGCAGGAGTTCGTCGCGGCCGGCTCCCAGCACGACGGCGCGGTGCGCCAGTGCCGCGCGGCCGGTCGCCAGCGAGAGACCGAGGTCCGCGGCGTCCTGATCCACGTGGTCGCGCACGTGCGTCAACAGCCGCTCTGCCTGCGCCCGCAGTGCTCGGTCGCTGTCGGCCGACAGCACCCACGGCACCACCGGCAGCTCGCGCCGCGACGGCTCGACCGGTGCGGGTTCCACGGCCTGTTCCAGGATCACGTGCGCGTTGGTGCCGCTGATGCCGAACGCCGATACCGCCGCCCGGCGCGGCCGTCCGCCCTCGGGCCACGGTCGCGCCTCGGTGAGCAGTTCCACCGCGCCCGCCGACCAGTCGACGTGGGGGGACGGCTGGTCGACGTGCAGGGTTCGCGGGAGTGTCCCGGACCGCATGGCCATGACGCTCTTGATCACCCCGGCGACACCCGCCGCGGCCTGGGTGTGCCCGATGTTCGACTTCACCGATCCCAGGTGCAGCGGATGTTCGCGGCCCTGCCCGTAGGTCTCGATGAGCGCCTGGGCCTCGATCGGGTCGCCGAGGGTGGTGCCGGTGCCGTGGGCCTCGACCAGGTCGACGTCCGCGGTCGACAGCCCTGCGTCGGCCAGCGCCTGGCGGATGACGCGCTGCTGCGCGACGCCGTTCGGGGCGCTGAGGCCGTTGGAGGCGCCGTCCTGGTTGACCGCCGAGCCCGGCACCAGCGCGAGCACCGGATGCCCGTTGCGCCGGGCCAGCGACAGCGGTTCGACCAGCAGCAGGCCGGCGCCTTCCGACCAGCCCGTGCCGTCGGCGGCGGCGGCGAACGGCTTGCACCGCCCGTCGGCGGCCAGGCCGCGCTGCCTGCTGAACTCCGTGAAGGTGCCCGGTGTCGCCATCACCGTCACGCCGCCGGCCAGCGCCATCGAGCACTCGCCGCGGCGCAGCGCCTGGCACGCCAGGTGCAGAGCCACCAGCGAGGAGGAGCAGGCGGTGTCGATGGTGACCGCCGGTCCCTCCAGACCGAAGGTGTAGGCGACGCGACCGGAGGCCACGCTCGCGGTGTTTCCGGTCAGCAGGTGGCCTTCGACGCCTTCGGGCACCTGGCGCAGCCGGGACGCGTAGTCGTGGTACATCACGCCGGCGAACACGCCCACGTCGGTGCCGCGCACCGACAGCGGGTCGATGCCGGCCCGCTCGAACGCCTCCCACGAGGTCTCCAGCAGCAACCGCTGCTGCGGGTCCATCGCCAGCGCCTCGCGCGGGCTGATGCCGAACAGCGCCGGGTCGAACAGGGCGGCGTCGTCGAGGAAGCCGCCCGCCCGGACGTAGGAGGTGCCCGCGCGGTCGCCGTCGGCGTCGAACAGGCCGTCCAGCGGCCAGCCGCGGTCGGTGGGGAAGGCCGAGATGGCGTCGCCGCCGTCGGACACCAGCCGCCAGAGGTCCTCCGGTGAGGCGACGCCGCCCGGGTACCGGCAGGCCATCGCCACGATCGCGATGGGTTCCCCGGTGGTGGCCGCGACCGCTGCGGGGGTCGACGTCCGGGCCTCGGTGCCGGTCAGCACCGTCAGCAGATACCGCGCCAACGCCTCCGGCGTGGGATGGTCGAAGACGGCAGTGGTCGGCAGCCGCTTGCCGGTGGCGGCGTTGAGGCGGTTGCGCAGTTCGACCGCGGTGAGCGAGTCGAAGCCGAACTCCTTGAACGGCCTGTCCGGTCGCACCGACGTGGGGTTCGCGTGCCCCAGCACGACGGCGGCGTGGGTCCGCACCAGATCCAGCACGAGGTGTTCGCGGTCGGCCGGGGACGCTTCGGCCAGCCGTCCGGACAGGGAGGACGCGCCGTCGGACTCCGTTCGGCGGGAACGCCGGGGAGCAGCCGGCACCAGACCACGCAGCACCGCCGGTAGTGCGTCGCGCTGGGCGCGCAGCGCCGAGACGTCCAGACGAGCCGCGACGAGCACGGCGTCGTCGAGCGCGGCAGCGGTCTCGAACAGCGTCATGCCCTCGTCCGAGGACAGCGGCACCACGCCGCCGCGGGCCATCCTGGACAGGTCTGCGCCTTCGAGATGGCTGGTCATGCCGCTGCGTTCGGCCCAGAACCCCCACGCCAGGGACTGCGCGGGCAGGCCGCGCGCCCGGCGCTGCGCGGCCAGGGCGTCCAGCACGGCGTTCGCGGCGGCGTAGTTCGCCTGGCCCGGGCTGCCGAACACGCCCGCGACGGAGGAGAACAGCACGAACGCCTTCAGGTCGGCGTGACGGGTGAGCTCGGCGAGGTTCAGCGCCGCGTCCACCTTCGGCCGCAGCACGTGGTCCACGCGCCGCGGCGTCAGCGACTCGATGACACCGTCGTCGAGGGTGCCCGCGGCGTGGACGACAGCGGTCAGCGGCCGCTCCGCGGGTATGGAGGCCAGCACTTCCGCCAGCGCGGCCCGGTCGGCGACGTCGCAGGCCGCGACGGTCACCTCCGCGCCCAGGCCGGTCAGCTCCTCGCACAGCTCGGTCGTGCCCGGGGCGGATCCACCGCGGCGGCTGACCATGAGCAGGTGCCGAACACCGCGCTCGGCCACCAGGTGCCGGGCCAGGATTCCGGCGAGCGTGCCGCCGGCACCGGTGATCAGGACGGTGCCGTCACCGTCCCAACCGGACGGTTCCGCGGCTCGCGGTGCGCGCTCGAGTCGCGGCACCAGCACGGCACCGGCGCGCACCGCGTGCTGCGCGTCCCCGAGCTGGGCGAGCACGCGCAGCGAGGCGTCGTGGTCGTCGGTGTCCACCAGCACGAAGCGGTCCGGGTTCTCCGCCTGGGCGGAGCGCAGCAGACCCCACACCGCCGCGGCGGCCAGATCGGGCACGTCCTCGCCGGCCTTCGCGGCGACGGCCCCGCGCGTCACCAGCACCAGCCGGGACTCGGCGAACCGCTCGCCCGCCAGCCACTCCTGCGCCAGCGCGAGGGCCCGGCGCACCACGTCGGCGATCTCGCCCGCGGTGTCGAGCTCGACCAGCACCGACGGGGGTACCTGGTCCTGCGTCTCCGCCAGCTCCGCGAGGTCCTGGTAGTGGCCCGCGCATCCCGGCAATCCGCGAAGCGAGGACGGACCGACGACAGCCCACTCCCCGGGCGCCGAGGGCTCCGCGCCGACCCACTCCAGGCGGAACAGCGAGTCATGCCGACCGGTGTGGAGCCGATCGGGCGATACCGGGCGCATCACAAGGGAGTCCACAGTGGCCACGAGTTCGCCGTGCTGGTCGGTGGCGACCAGCGAGAGGGCGGCGGCGTCGGCGCAGGCCGACCCGACGGGCGCCAGGCGCACCCGCAGCGTCGAAGCCCCGGTCGAGTGCGCTCGCGCACCGCTGAAGCTGAACGGCAGCAGCGTCCCCTCCGGGACCGAAGGCAGCAGCCCCGCCACGTGCAGGGCGGCGTCCAGCACCGCTGGGTGGACCACGTACGCCCGGGCTGCGGTGGAGGTGTCCTCGTCGAGCACCACCTCGGCGAAGACCTCGTCGCCGCGGCGCCACGCGGCACGAAGGCCCTGGAACACCGGCCCGTAGCCGTAGCCCTGCTCCGCGAGGCGGTCGTAGCGGTCGTCGACGTCGACCGGCTGGGCGCCGACAGGTGGCCACGCGGCGTCCGAGGCCGGAGTCGTGTCGTCGCAAGGCGAGAGCACGCAGCTCGCGTGGTGCGTCCAGTCGTCCCCGGGTCGCGAGTGGATCTCCAGGGACCGTCGCCCGTCTGACTCCGGTGCGCCGACGACCAGTTGGATCCGGACGCCGCGATCGTCGGGCAGCACCAGCGGGCTGTGCAGGGTCAGCTCGTCGACCAGGTCGCAGCCGACCTGACCAGCGGCGTGCAAGGCCAGTTCGAGGAAAGCCGTGCCCGGCAGCAGAACCGCGCCCAGGACGGCGTGGTCGGAAAGCCACGGCGAGGTGCGGGTCGACAACGCCCCCGTGAGCATCCAGCCGCCGGTCCCGGCGACCGGTGTCGCCGCGCCGAGCAGCGGGTGCTCCGCCGGTGCCAGCCCGAGGTCCGACGGATCCGATGCCGAACGGGGTGCCTCGAGCCAGTAGCGCTGCCGCTGGAACGGGTAGGTCGGCAGTTCGGCGGGCACCACGCCCGAGCCGTCGAACGGCGCGGACCAGTCGACCGCCATGCCCCGCACGTGCGCTTCGGCCATCGAGAGCAGGAATCGGTCGAGACCGCCCTGTTCGCGGCGCAGCGAGCCGGTGGCCAGGCCGCCGACGCCGGCGGCCTCCAGCGTGTCCTGCACCCCGACCGCCAGCAGCGGATGCGGGCTGACCTCGACGAAGAAGCGGTGTCCCCGGGATGCCATGGCGCTGACCGCCGCTTCGAAGCGGACCGTGTGGCGCAGGTTGCGGTACCAGTACTCGGCGTCGAGTTCGCGGGTGTCGATGCGGTCGCCGGTCACCGTCGAGTAGAACGGAATCCGCGATGCCTGTGGAGAAATCCCCGCGAGCAGCGTGCGCAGGCGTTCGCGGATGGACTCGACCTGCGCGGAGTGCGACGCGTAGTCGACCGGGATCGACCGGGCGCGGACCCCTTCGGCCGTGAACGCGGCCAGCAGCTCGTCGAGGGCCGCGGGTTCGCCGGAGAGCACCACCGACTCCGGTCCGTTGACCGCCGCGACCGAAACCCGGTCATCGATCCTCGAGACGACATCAGCCTGCGGCAGCGGCACCGACAGCATCCCGCCCAGCCCGGACAGCTCGGTCAGCGCCTCGCTGCGCAGCGCGACGACCGCTGCCGCGTCCTCCAGGGACAGCGCTCCCGCGACGCAGGCGGCGGCGATCTCCCCCTGGCTGTGCCCGACGACCGCGGCGGGCTCGACCCCGTAGGAGCGCCACAGCGAGGCCAGCGCGACCATCACCGCGAACAGCGCGGGCTGCACCACGTCGACCCGGTCCGGCGACGGCTGGCCCGGATCACCGCGCAGCACGCCGAGAAGCGACCAGTCCACGTGCCGCTCCACCGCCTCGGCGCATTCGAGCAGGCGGGCGGCGAAGACCTCGGAGTCGGCCAGCAGCTCCAGCGCCATCCCCTGCCACTGACCGCCCTGGCCGGGGAAGACGAACGCGGTGTCGCCCGAGATGTCGGCGTTCCCGATGACGACGTTCGCGGCCGCGTCCGCGCGCCCCAGCGCGGTCAGGCCGCCGAGGAGCTCTTCGCGACGCCGCCCGACGACGACGGCCCGCTGCGGCAACGAGGCCCGCGCACCGCAGGCCAGTGCCACGGCCTCCGACGGCAGGTCGTCCACGTGGGCTGAGAGCTGGGCGGCGCGTTCGCGCAGCGCCGAGTCGGTGCCTCCGGAGAGCGGCCACGCGAGGGCTGCCATCGACGGCGCGGCGCGCTCGTCGCGCTGTTCCGTCGGCGGCGCCTGCTCGATGATCGCGTGCGCGTTGGTTCCGCTGATGCCGAAGGAGGACACCGCAGCTCGGCGAGGACGGTCCACCCGCGGCCACGGGACCGGCTCGGTCAGCAGCGACACCGCGCCCGACGACCAGTCCACGTGCGGGGAGGGCTCGTCCACGTGCAGGGTCTTCGGCAGCGATCCGTGGCGCAGCGACATGACGACCTTGATCACGCCGGCGACGCCCGCCGCCGCCTGGGTGTGGCCGATGTTCGACTTGACCGAACCCAGCAGCAGCGGAGCAGTCCGCTCCTGCCCGTAGGTGGCCAGCAGCGCCTGGGCCTCGATCGGATCACCCAGCGAGGTGCCCGTCCCGTGCGCCTCCACGGCGTCCACATCGGACGGTTCGAGGCCCGCGGCGGCCAGCGCCTGGCAGATGACCCGTTGCTGCGAGAGGCCGTTCGGCGCCGTCAGCCCGTTCGACGCGCCGTCCTGGTTGATCGCGCTGCCGCGCAGCACCGCCAGCACCTGATGCCCGTGCCGCCGCGCGTCGGAAAGCCGTTCCAGCAGCAGGACACCCGCGCCCTCGGCCCAGGCCGTCCCGTCCGCCGCGGCGGCGAAGGCCTTGCAGCGGCCGTCCGGAGCCAGCCCCCGCTGCCTGCTGAACTCCACGAACATGCCCGGGTTCGACATGACGGTGACCCCGCAGGCCAGCGCGAGCGAGCACTCCCCGTCGCGCAGCGACCGAGCCGCCAGGTGCAGCGCCGTCAGCGACGACGAGCAGGCGGTGTCCACGGTGACGGCGGGCCCTTCGAGGCCGAAGGTGTAGGCGATGCGCCCGGAGGCCACGCTAAGCGTGGTGCCGGTCAGCACGTAGCCGTCGAGCCCGTCGCCGGCCTCGTGCATCCGCGGCCCGTAGTCGTGGGCGGTCGCGCCGACGAACACCCCGCACGGACTGCCCGGCAACGACACCGGATCGATCCCGGCCCGCTCGAACGCCTCCCACGAGGTCTCCAGCAGCAACCGCTGCTGCGGGTCCATCGCCAGCGCCTCGCGCGGGCTGATGCCGAACAGCGCCGGGTCGAACTCGTCGGCGTCGTGCAGGAAACCGCCGTGGCGCACGTAGCTGGTGCCCGCGTGGTCCGGGTCGGCGTGGTGCAGGGCGTCGAGGTCCCATCCGCGGTTCACCGGGAACTCGCCGATCGCGTCGCGCCCGTCGCGCACGAAGCTCCACAGCTGCTCCGGCGTGCGGATGCCGCCCGGATACCGGCAGGCCATGGCCACGATCGCGATCGGCTCGTCCGGTGTGCGCGCCTCGGTGGCCGCCGGACGAGCCGGAGCCGAGCCGGTGAGCTGCGCGCGCAGACCGCGGGCCAGTGCGGCCGGCGTGGGGTGGTCGAAGAGCAGCGTCGCGGGCAGTGCCCTCCCGGTCGCCTCGGCGAGCTCGTCGCGCAGCTCCACCAGCATCAGCGAGCCGAAACCGAGCTCCTTGAACGAAAGCCGCTGGTCGACCGCCTCCGTCGCGTCGTGTCCCAGTACCGCCGCGGTGTGCCGGAGGACCAGCTCCAGCACAGCGTGGTCCTGCTCGCGCTCCGGCAGGTCCGCGATCCGGTCGGCGAGTGGCTGCCGGGCTTGCGGTGCGGATGGCGCCGCGTCATCGACGGCGGAGCCGGTCAGCCAGAACCGGCGCCGCTGGAAGGGGTAGGTCGGAAGCTTCACCCGCGCCGCGCCGTCGTGGACGGCCTGCCAGTCCACGTCGACGCCGCGCACGTGCAGCCGCGCCAAGGCCGACATCGCCGAACGACGCTCGCCGCGTTCCGGTCCGCGCAGGAGGGGTACGAAAGCGACGTCCGCGGATTCGCCGTCGAGGCAGTCCCGTCCGAGTGCCGACAGCGCGCCGTCCGCGCTGAGCTCCAGGAACGTGGTGACACCGGCGGCCGTGCAGGTCCGGATGCCGTCGGCGAAACGCACGGCCTGGCGCGCGTGGTCCGCCCAGTACTCGGGTGAACGGATCTCGTCGTCGGTGAGCACCTGGCCCGTCACGTTGGAGACGACGGGGATGCGCGTGGGACGCCAGTCGACTCGCGCGGCCGCGGCCCGGAAGTCCGCCAGCATGCCGTCCATCCGCGGCGAGTGGAAAGCGTGGCTCACGCGCAGGCGTTTGGTCTTGCGCCCGCGCTTCGCCCAGCGATCCGCGATCGCGAGCACCGGCTCCTCGTCCCCGGCGATCACGGTGGACACCGGCCCGTTCACCGCGGCGATCGACACCCGGCCGGACGCCGACACCACATCTGCCGCCAGCTCGGCCTCGCTCGCCC
The DNA here is from genome assembly GCF_000062885.1 of Saccharopolyspora erythraea NRRL 2338. NCBI lineage: Bacteria > Bacillati > Actinomycetota > Actinomycetes > Pseudonocardiales > Pseudonocardiaceae > Saccharopolyspora > Saccharopolyspora erythraea. The sequence goes on from NC_009142.1 coordinate 4,609,412, forward strand.
GCACCGAGACCATCGCGCCACCGGCGGGCAACGCCTGCATCAGCCGTCCCCTGGCCGCGACCAGGGCGCAGGCGTCCTCCAGCGACAGCGCTCCGGCCACGTGCGCGGCCGCCAGCTCGCCGACGGAGTGCCCGAGCACGACGTCGGGTGCCACGCCCCAGTGCTCGGCCAGCCGGAACAACGCGACCTCGACGGCGAACAGGGCCGGCTGGGTGTGCTCGGTCTCGTCCAGCAGCGCGGCCTCGGCCGAGCCCGGCTCGGCGAAGACCAGCTCACGCAGCGGGCGGGACAGGTGCGGGTCCATCGCGGCGCAGATCTCGTCGAAGGCCCACGCGAACACGCGGGAGCCCGCGTGGAGCTCGCGGCACATGCCCGGCCGCTGGCCGCCCTGCCCGCCGAGCAGCAAAGCCACGCCGCCCGGCACCGGCACGCCCCGGACCACGTTGCTACTCACGTCGTCCTGAGCCAGGGACCGCAGTGCGCCGTCCAGCGCCCCGGTTTCGTCGGGCAGCAGCACCGCGCGGTGACGCAGAGCCGCACGAGTGGTGGCCAGCGAGTACGCGACGTCGACCGGTCGTGCTCCGGACTCCGCCAGGTGGTCCCGCAACCGGCCCGCCAGCTCGCGCAGGGCCGCCGGTGTAGCGGCGGAAACGGGCATGACGACCGGGAGTTCTCCAGACGGACGTGCGTTGTCGGTTTCGCCGCGCACCGGCGACCACTCCGACAGCACGACGTGGCAGTTCGTCCCGCCCATGCCGAACGAGCTCACCCCGGCCACGAGTGGATCGCAGCCCGCGTCCGGTCGCTCCGGACCCGTGAGCACCCGGAGTCCCAAGCGGGGCAACGGGATCGCGGGATCGGGTTCCTCGAAGTTCAGGCTGGCCACCAGTTCCCGATTTCTGAGGCACAACACCGCCTTGATCAGGCCGGCGATGCCCGCAGCGCCTTCCAGGTGGCCGATGTTGGTCTTGACCGACCCCACCGGCAACGGCGAGCCCTCGCCGCGGGCCGTCCCGAGGACCGCGCCGAGCGCGGCGGCTTCGACCGGATCCCCCACCGGCGTACCTGTGCCGTGCAACTCGACGAAACCGACCGAAGCCGGGTCGATGCGCGCCCGCCGGTAGGCCTGCCGCAGCACCCGTTCCTGCGCTTCGCGGCTCGGCGCGGTGAAACCGCCCTCGCCCGGACCGTCGTTGTTGGTCGCGCTGCCCCGGATGACGCAGTAGATCTCGTCACCGTCGGCGATGGCCTTCGACAGCGTCTTGAGGACCACGACACCGCCGCCCTCACCGCGCACGTACCCGTTCGCGCGGGAGTCGAAGGTGTAGCAGCGCCCGTCCGGCGACAGCGCGCCGAAACCCTCCACCACGTGGTAGCCGTCCGGCGCGATGTTGAGGTTCACGCCGCCGGCGAGTGCCGCGGAACATTCGCCGTCGCGCAGGCTCCGGCACGCCAGGTGCACGGCCACCAGCGACGACGACTGCGCGCTGTCGACGGTCATGCTCGGACCGCGCAAGCCGTGCGCGTAGGAGACGCGGTTGGCGATCATGCCGCGGTTGGTGCCGGTCAGGGTGTGCTGCGTGGCGCGGTCCGCGGACCGGTGGCGGAGGGTGGCGTAGTCGTCCGAGGTGGCACCGATGAACACGCCGGTGCCGTCATCCGGCCCGCCCGGGACGATCCCGGCGTCCTCGAGGGCTTCCCACGTCAGCTCGAGGACCAGCCGCTGCTGCGGATCGAGCAGGGCCGCTTCCCGCGGCGAGATCCCGAAGAACTCCGCGTCGAAGCGGTCGACCTGGTCGAGGAAACCCGCGCGCAGCGGGTCACCGGAGACCGCCGTCGGCAGCTCCGGGCCGTCCGCGCTCCAGCGGGTCGCGGGGGCTTGGCCCACCGCGTCCACGCCGTCGCGCAGCAGCCGCCAGTACGCGGCGACGTCCGGCGCCCCCGGCAGCCGGCACGCCAGGCCGACCACCGCCACGGCCTCGTCCCCGGCGGTCACCGCGCCGCCGATCCCGACCTCATCGCTGCCTGCCACCCGAATCCACCGCTCCGGTCGTCACGCCGCTCGGAGGAACACGGGAAGCTCCGCGAACCCCCGCAATACCAGGTTGTTGATGCGCGGGGCGTCGTCGGTCGCGAGCTCGACGCGCAGTCCGGCCAGCGCGGTGAGCGCGACCTGCGTCGTCAGGCGCGCCAGCGGCGCCCCGACGCAGAAGTGCGCACCGATGCCGAAGCCGAGGTTGCGCTCGGGCTTGCGGGACACGTCCAGCCGGTCCGGGTCCGGGAACGCGGCCGGGTCGCGGTTGGCCGCGCCGACCAGCAGCATCGCGCCTTCGCCCGCGCTGACCGGCTGGTCGCCGATCTCGGTGTCCTGCAACGCGGTCCGCATGCCCGCGGTCTGCACCGGCGAGTCGTAGCGCAGCAGTTCCTCGACGACTCCGGCCACCTGGTCCGGGTGCGCGCGGAACCACTCGAACTGCTCCGGGTGGCGCAGCAGCGCGTTGACGCCGTTGCCGATCAGGTGGGCGGTGGAGAGGTAGCCGGCGCTCAGCAGCAGCCGGCAGGTGCTGACCAGTTCGCTCATGCTCAGGTTGCGGCCGTCCTCCTCCACCGCGACCAGCGCGCTGACCAGGTCGTCGGCCGGCTCGGCGCGCCTGCGCCGGGCCAGCTCGGCGAAGTAGCCGTCGAACTCGGTGCGGGCCTGGTCGCGGCGCTGCATCTCCTCGGGGCTGAGCATGAAGTCCGGGTCGAGACCGCGTCCGAGGGCGCTGGACCACTGCTCGAAGAGCGGCTTGTCCTGCGGCGGCATGCCGAGGAGTTCGCTGATCAGGTTGGACGGCAGGGCGAACGCCAGCTCGGCCATCAGGTCGACCGGCTCGTCCGCGGGCCCGGACATCGCCGCCGCCAGCAGCTCGCCGACCAGCCGTTCGGCCGTCGGGCGCAACCGCTCGACCATCCGCGCCGAGAACGCCTTGGTCACCAGCGACCGGATCCGGGTGTGGTCCGGCGGGTCCATGAACACGAACGGCCGCACCACGTTGCCCTCGGCGTCGTGGGTGATCTGGGAGGCGACCAGCCGGCCGTCGCCGTGGCCGAACTTCGGGTTGCGCAGCACCGCCGAGCATTCCCGGAAACCCGTGACGACCCACATTCCCGGCTGAGTGCACAACGCGGGAGCGGTTTCGCGCACCAACCGGAAGAACGGATACGGGTCGGCCTGGAATGCCGGATCCAGCGGGTCGAAAGGCAGCAGATTCGCCGCGAAGTCGAATTCGCCGGACGGCGTGTCGATATCGCCAACGGACATGGGCAACACCAATCGTCTCGATATCAAATTCGTACGGGCGCCGCCGCGCCGCGAAGGAGGTGCGGGAAAAGCGGCGGACCGCGAGGGTGGGGCGGGCGCGCGGTGCTAGGAGGATGCGGTGAGCGCGACCGGCACGCGCAGCGCCACCGTGTGCTTGCTGTTGCGCGCCCACGGAACGGGCCCGGTGAGCTCGATGCGCTCGACCCGGTCGAGCAGTTCCTCCAGCAGAACGCGCAGCTCCATCCGAGCCAGGGCGGGGCCGAGGCAGGTGTGCGCGCCGTGCCCGAAGGCCAGGTGCGGGTTCGGCGAGCGCCGGACGTCGAAGCGGAACGGGTCGGCGAACACCCGCTCGTCGCGGTTCGCCGAGGCCCACCAGAGCGTCACCTTGTCGCCCTCGCGGATCAGCACGTCGCGGAAGCGGATGTCCTCGGTGGCCGTCCGGCGGTTGTAGGGCGTCGGGCTCGACCAGCGCAAGGCCTCCTCCACCGCGCCGTCGAGCAGCGACCGGTCGGCGCGCAGGGCCTGCCACTGTTCGGGGTGCTCGACCAGGGCGAGCAGGCCGATCGCGATGGCGTTGCGGGTGGGCTCGGTGCCCGCCAGCGAGATCAGGTTGAAGAAGACCTCGCGCTCGTAGTCGACAAGCGGCGCCTGGCCGTGGCCCTCGGGGATCTCACCGGTGGCGATCAGCGACATGAAGTCGCCCGCGGGCTCGGCGCGCTTGGCCCGCACCAGTTCGCAGCCGTACTTGTACATGTCCAGCAGCGCCGCCTGGCTGCGGCCGGTCGCCTCGCCCTCGTCGCGGTCCTCGTAGCCCATGGCGATCTCGGCCCAGTCCACCAGCCGGCTCCAGTCCTGCCGGGGCACGCCCAGCAGCGCGGCGACGACCTCGACCGAGTACCGGCCGGCGACCTCGGCCTGCAGGTCGCAGGTCCCTCGCTCCAGCACCGTCGACACCAGCGCCGAGGCGCGTTCCCGCACCACCGGCTCCAGGGCGGCCACCGCGGAGGGGCACACCGCCGGGGAGACGATGTCCTTGATCAGCTGGTGCCGCGGGTCGTCCATCATGTTGAGCATCCCGCCGGCGTAGGTGCCCGCCGGGAGGTCGTCGAGGTGGGTGCCGCCGCCTTCCCGGCTTCCCCCGCCCTGGGAGGAGAAGACCGGGTTCGCGGCGGCTTCGACGACGTCCTCGTACCGGCTCAGCACCCAGAAGCTCTCACCGTCGCGGGTCCGCCCCGGCGGGTGCAGCAGGATCGGCTCGTCGGCGCGCAGCCTGTTGAAAACCTCGTGCGGGAACCCGCCGGAAAACCGGACCTGATCTGTCAGGTCGAAACCACCGAGGACCGCGGGGAGCTGATCGGAAACGGATTCCGACGCATTGCGCGACGTCGGTAATTCAGGCTGATCGACCGTCACTTGCTACCCCCAGGAACTTCCCTGCCATGCGGTGCGTCACAGCCTGCCGCAGCGCCGGTGATTCCGTCAAGTGCCTGCAAACGAATCCGATCAACCGCCATCAGGATGAGGAATTCACCGGACGGCCATGCCCACGCCCGCCAGAACAAAACGTTTCGGGCCCCGCAAGAATTCGCGGAGGCGGCGCACGCTGGGACTACGGTGACGCAATTGCGGGTATCCACAGGTGGTCCATCCAAAATGGACACGCATCGGCACGCGCCCGCAATGCGCCACTTCCGGCCACAAAACGGACACGACCGACGCGTTTCCGGCGTGGCCCGCTGCACGATGACGATCCGGTGGGCACGGGACTCCGGCCACCGTCGAGGTGCCGGGCAGGCCGCGGCACCTCGACGGCGAGGCGCGTCAGGCCGACCGCAGCGGCAGTTCGGCCAGACCGCGCAGGACCAGGCTCCCGGTGGGCGCGGGCCGCGGACCGTCGAGCACGAGCTCGTGCTCCACGAGCAGGCTCAGCGCGGCCTGCGCGGTGAGCCGCGCCAGCGGGGCACCGAGGCAGAAGTGGATGCCGACACCGAAACCGAGGTTGCGCCCGGGTTTGCGGGACACGTCGAGCCGGTCGGGGTCGTCGAACACCGCCGGGTCGCGGTTGGCCGCGGCCAGCAGCAACAGCACCGGAGAGCCGGCGGCGACGGCGTGGCCGTCGACCTCGGTGTCGCGCAGGGCCACCCGCGAGACGAGCTGGATCGGCCCGTCGAAGCGCAGCACCTCCTCGACGGCGTCGCCGACCCGGCCGGGGTTTGCGCGCAGCCACGCGAGCTGGTCCGGGTTCTCCAGCAGCGCGAGCATCCCGTTGCCGATGAGGTGGACCGTGGTGGCGTAGCCGGCGCTGAGCAGCAGCGTGCAGGTCACCACCAGTTCGGTCGCGGTGAGCCGGTCGCCCTCCTGCTCGACGGCGACCAGCGCGCTCACCAGGTCGTCGCCCGGCTCCGCCCGCCGGCGGGCCGCCAGCTCGGCGAAGTACTCGTGGAAGTGCGCCCGCGCCTCCTCGCGCCTGGCCAGCTGGTCGGGCGACTGCATGAAGTCCGGGTCCAGCCCGCGGCCCATCGCCTCGGCCCAGGCGCGGAAGCGCTCCTGGTACTCCGGGTCGACGCCGAGCAGTTCGCACAGCAGCCGTCCGGTCAGCGGATACGCGACCTGCTGGATGACGTCGGCGCTGCCGCCGCCTGCCAGCGCCGCGGCCAGCGACTCGCGAGCCAGCTCCTGCGCGCGCGGACGCAGCCGCTCCACGATCCGCGCCGAGAACGCGCTGGTCACCAGCGAGCGGATGCGGGTGTGCTCCGGCGGATCGGCGAAGGTCAGCGGCCGCACCGTGTTGCCTTCGTCGTCGGTGGTGAAGTGTCCGGCGGCCAGTTCGGCCTCACCCCAGCCGAAAGCCTGGTCGCGCAGCACGGCCGACACCTGCCGGTGCCCCGAGACCAGCCACAGGCCGCCCGGGGTGGCGGTGACCGGGCCGGATTCCCGGATCTCCCGGTAGACGCGGTGCGGGTCGGCGCGGAACTCCGGGTCGAATGGGTCGAACAGCAGCAGTTGCCGGACCACGTTGGAGTCGACGGGTGGTGCACCCTCGGTCGTCGACATGTCTGGAGCACCTTTCGTGAGTCCCCGCGGATGCCGTGCCGGGCGGGAAACTGCGGGCGCCCACCAATGGCGGATCTCGGCGGGGAGAGGAACGGTTCGGGAGCCGTGCGTCCGCGAACCGCTTGACGGAGCACTGTTCCCCAGATGCATTGCGACGTGACAACCGGCGCGGTGGGCCTAGCAGGACGGCTCTTCGCCATCCATCCCCCGATCGGGTGTCGGGCGGAGGCTAACACGGCCCCATCCGACCGTCAACGCTTTCCGCGCTCGCCGATCGGCGACGAATGTCGTTTCACGGCAAGGAATTCCCGCGCCGACCGACTGAGTACCCCATCTCCGGGAGTCGGCCTGGACGAGCCGCGGCACGGCAGCCGCGTCCGCTCTCGGTGGCGGAAGGCGACTCGGACGCGACGGCGCGACGGGGGTCCACTGTGGTCTCGCGGAGGGAGCGGCAGGCACCGCGCCGGAGTCCGAGAGCGCAGCACTCAGGGGGCCGGCGATCCTGGGCCCGCGTCGCCCACCGGGTCGACGTAGCGCATGACCAGCGTGGCGACCACGTCGGTGCCCGGTGCCTCGTAGACGTGGTCGGCACCGCCGTCGAAGCGGAGGTAGTCGCCCGGCCCCAGCGTCACCGGGTCCTGCTCGGGACCGGCGACCAGCGTTCCGGAGTGGACGAGGAGCTGCTCGACGACCCGGGGGCGGTGGCCGGGCGAGACGTACCGGCTGCCGGCCCGCGCGTACAACCGGTAGATCTCCTGCCGGAAGCCGCCGATGGCGGTGCGGTCCATCAGCTGCACGTCGATGGTGCGCCCGGAGAGGTCGGCACCGCCCGCGCGCACGAGCACCTGCCGGTCGCCGTCGGCCGCCTCGGTCTCGACGAGCAGTTCACCGAGCGGCACTTCCAGCACCTGCGCGAGCGCGTAGAGCGTCTCCAGCGTCGGGTTGCGCTGGCCGGCCTCCAGCTCCGACAACGTGCCCTTGCCGATCGCGGCGCGGCGGGCGACCTCCGACAGCGACAGGCCGCGCACGGACCGGACCGCGCGCAGGTTCGCACCCACCACCTTGACCAGTTCCAACCGGCCTCCTAGCATCCGATCGTTCCACAAACAGAACGATCCGCGAACGGAAGTCACGTGCAGCTGCGCCCGCGCGCCTCCCGCGTGCTCCCAGTGTCCTCCCTGGTGGCCGGAGCCATCACCACGCTGGTCGGGGTCACCAGCTCGGCCGCCATCGTGTTCCAGGCCGCCCGGGCGCTCGGCGCGGGCCCGGCCGAGATCGGCTCGTGGGTGCTGGCGCTGGGCGTGGGCATCGGCATCACCTCGATCACGCTGTCCCTCCGCCACCGCGCACCGGTGGTCACCGCCTGGTCCACGCCGGGCGCCGCCCTGCTGGCCGCGAGCGCACAAGGTACCTCGATGGCCGAGGCGGTCGGCGCGTTCCTCGTGGCGGCCGCCCTGACGGTGCTGGTCGGGGTCACCGGCTGGTTCGAGAAGGCGGTCGACCTCATCCCCGCCTCGATCGCGTCCGCCCTGCTCGGCGGCGTGCTGCTGCGCTTCGGCCTCGACGTCTTCACCACCATGCGGACGCAGTTCTGGCTGGTGCTGGCGATGCTGGTCGGCTACCTGGTGTGCAAGGCTCTGGTCCCCCGGTACGCGGTCCTGGCCGCTCTCGTCGCGGGGGTCGCGTTCGCGGCCGCGCGGGGAACCCTCCACTTCGAAGGGGTCCGGCTCGCCACGGCGGTACCGGTGCTCACCTGGCCCGACTGGTCCGCGCACGCGGTGGTCGGCATCGCGGTCCCGCTGTTCGTGATCACCATGACCTCGCAGAACCTGCCGGGCGTGGTCACGTTGCGCGCGCACGGCTACACGACGCCGGTCTCGCCGGTGCTGTCGTGGACCGGTCTGGCCAACCTCGTCCTGGCGCCGCTGGGCTGCTTCGGCATCAACCTCGCCGCCATCACGGCCGCGCTGTGCATGGGCCCCGACGCGCACCGCGACCCCGGGCAGCGATATCGGGCCGCCGTCGTCTCCGGCGTCTTCTACCTGCTGCTGGGAGTGTTCGGCGCGGCGCTCGGCAGCGTGCTCGGCGCGTTCCCGGTCGCGCTTGTCGCCGCGCTCGCCGGCATCGGACTGCTCGACACCATCGGCGGCTCGCTGGCGAACGCGACCGCCGACCCCGCCGGCCGCACCGCCGCGTTGATCGCGTTCCTGGTGACCGCCTCGGGGCTCGCGCCGTTCGGGATCGCGTCGGTGTTCTGGGGCCTGGTCGCCGGACTCGCCGCCCACGCGATCAGCCGCATGTCCAGGCTCCGCGAACGCGGCACCGCCGGAGACGTACAACTCGTCCACAGTGGTGAGTCCTGAGGTGAACGCCCGGGCCGGCCGAAAGCCGATTACACTACCCCCCTATAGTATGCCTATCGTGGTCTCGCGCCCGCGACGGCCGCATGGACGCGCACCGCATGCCGTCCGCGACTGGAGGGGTGGATGAACACCGCAGCGAGGCTTTCCGCCTACGGCGCGGCGCTCGCGCTCGTGTTCGGCGGCGCGTGGGCGGCCGGGGCCGCCCTCGGCCAATCCCCGGGCAACGCGGCGCAGGAACCACACGGCCACACGGCGGAGGATGCTCTTGCCGGGCACTTCGGCCCTGAGCACCCCGATGATGGCCACGGCCATGGCGGCGAGGAACACAGCCACGGCGCGGAACCGGTCCCTGCCGGGCTGCCGTCGACCAACGGCGGCTACACCCTCTCCCCCACCACGACGACGCTGCCGCGTGGCATTGTCAGCGAGTTCTCCTTCCGCATCACCGCTCCGAGCGGGAAGGCGGTGACCGGGTTCAAGGTCGAGCACGACAAGCGGATGCACCTCGTGCTCGTGCGCCGGGACACCACGGGCTACCAGCACCTGCACCCGGAGATGTCCCCCGACGGCACGTGGCGGGTTCCGATGCGCATCGACACGGCCGGGACCTACCGCGTGTTCGCCGACTTCGTCCCGGCAGGCGGCACCGCGCAGACACTCGGCGTCGACCTCTCGGTGCCCGGCGAGTTCACGCCCGCCGCCCACGCGCCGAGCCGGGTCGCCGAGGTCGACGGGTACCAGGTGCGCCTGGAAGGCGACCTGGTCGCCGGAAGGTCCGCACCGCTGACGGCGGAGGTCACCCGGGGCGGGCTTCCGGTCACCGACCTGCAGCCCTACCTCGCCGCCTACGGCCACCTCGTCGCGTTGCGCGCCGCGGACCTGGCGTACCTGCACGTCCACCCCGAAGGCGAGCCCGGCGACGGCAACACCCCCGCCGGGCCGCGGATCACCTTCGACGCCGAGGCGCCCTCGGCCGGGACGTACCGCCTGTTCCTGGACTTCCAGCACAGCGGCGAGGTCCGGACCGCGGAGTTCACCGTGGACGCGCTGCCCGAGACGACCGGTACGGCCGGGAACTGACCTCCTCGGCCCGGGACGTGATCGCGGAAGCGTTGGCGTGCAACGGCCTGGCCCGAACGATCGGGCGAACCCGCGCGGCGGACGCCCGGAAGCGCGACTCGCGCGGCAAGCTGTCCGAGCCAGGGCGCACGCCCGTTCTCCGCACTACAGGGAGCCGATGTGAGAACATCCTCCGGGCCCGGCCGACGCTCGGTCGTCGCCGTGGTCTCGCTGCTGTTCGCATTCACCGCCGGGACGGCACAGGCCGCTCCCGCGGAGGAACCGCAGGCACTCCTGTTCGCCACCAGCAACACCGCGGTCATCACCGATCCCGGCGACCCCAGGCTGGACACGCCGCTGACCGAGTTCGCCCGCGCGGTCCGCGGCATCATCCGGGACAACGGCGCCCGCGACGGCCGTTCGGAGCTGCTGGACGGCGTGTTCTGGTCCGGCGAGCTCCAGCGGGCCACCTACGAGCGGTCGCGCTCGTTCGACGTGCGCGAGACCGACCCGGTCGAGCTGCACCACATCGCCGACCTGGTGCGCAAGGAGTTCGGCCAGGAGTCGGTGCTGACCTTCGAGCACCTGCCGCGCGACTCCGCGCGCACGGACGCGTTCCTGGTCGAGGTCCCGGGTGTGGACGTCACCGACCTGCACGACGGGCTGGCGACCGACCCACAGGCCCGGGAACGTCTCGGCGGCGGGTCGGTCACCATGGACGGCGAGCTGGTGCTCGTCGCCGAACTGGCCGACCTCGAACTCGCCCGCGAGTTCGTCGTCCGGCTCGGTGGCCGGTGGGACGGTGCCGGCCTGCGCTACGGCGACCGGGAGTTCGTCGGCTGAGCCCGAACCCGGCCACCGGCGATCACCCGCCGGCGGCAGGGGTCCCGTCGTCGTCGATTCCCAGCGCCAGCCGCATCGCCGCGAGGTAGAGACTCCGGGAGGGTCATGGCGATGGCGAAGCCGTCGCGCCAGGTGAGCGTGCGTCGGAGGGCGGGTCGCGACGGGTGGGGTCGACGGCGAGTCCGGCATGGCTGTCCATTCGGTGCCGACCGGCCTGCTGGTCACCGTCGGCTACGCGATCGGCTCGATCGGCGCGTGGACGGCGATCTGCATCTGGGTGGCGGCGACCCTGATCGGGTTGCTGCAGAACATGCTCTTCGCCGAGATCGCCTCGATGTTGCCCGGCAGCTCCGGCGGCATCACCCGGTACGCGGCCGAGGGGTGGAAGCGCTACTTCGCCCCGCTGAGCGCCGTCGCGGCGTTCGGGTACTGGATCGGCTGGTCGTTCAGCATCGCGGTGAACGCCGCCGCGATCGGCGAGCTCGTGCACTCGCAGTGGTTCCCCCAGGTCACCGACGGGTTTCGGCTGCTGTCGCACGAGATCGGGCTCTCGGAGCTGATCGCGTTGTCGGCGATAGCGGGAGGCTGGGCGCTGAACTACTTCGGCGTCAAGATCGCGGCGAACCTGAACAAGTGCATGAGCGTGGTCGTCATCGCCGGCCTGGCTGCCCTGGTCGTCAGCGCTCCGGCGAGCGGCGGCTGGGACCTCGCCGACCTGACCTGGTACCAGGGCGGCAACTGGCTGACGCTGGTCGTGTGGTTCTACGTCACGGCGTGGACCACCTACGGCACGGAGATCCGCGCGTCGTTCGCGCCCGAGTACCGGGACCCCGCACGCGACACCGCACGCGCGCTGCAACGGGCGACGCTGTTCATGGTCGTGGTCTTCTTCGCCGTCCCGCTGGCGATGTCGGGCGCGATCGGCGAGCAGCGCATCTCCGACGACCCGCTCTCGGCGTTCGCCCTGGCCTTCCAGCAGTCGCTGGGCACCTCGTCGTGGCTCGGCGTGTCGATCCTGGTGGTCGCGCTGTTCCTGGGCATGGTCTCGACGACCGCCGACGGCGGACGCGCGCTCTACGGGCTCGCCGAGGAAGGCATGACGCTCCGGCAGCTGCACTGGCTGAACCGCTGGGGCGTGCCCGGCCGGTCGCTGACGCTGGACGCGGTGATCAACGCCGTGATCCTGCTGCTGCTCGGCGAACCCCTGAGCATCCTGCTGGCCGGCAACCTCGGCTACCTGGTGGCGATGACGCCGGCCGTCGGCTCCTTCCTGCTGCTGCGAAAGGACAGGCCGCACTGGCCGCGGCCGATCAGGCGCGGCCGGATCTGGGTTCCGGTCGCGGCGGCGCTGTTCGTCTTCGACCTCTTCGTGCTCGTGGTCGGCATGACCCACCCGTCGCCGGCGGGCTACGGCGGATTCCGGGAGACCGCGGCCGGGGTCGGCATCCTGCTCATCTCGGTGGTGCTGTTCGCCTACCGGCGGCTGGTGCAGGACCGGAAGCCACTCCGATGGCGGATCGAGACTCCGGTCCTGCCGCCCGAGAATGCCCAACTCGCAGCGGACACCGCCGCGGCCGACGGGAAACCAACGCAGAAATGAGGATCGACGTGGACGACTCCTACGACGTCATCGTGATCGGCGCCGGCTTCGCCGGGCTGACCGCCGCCCGCGAGCTGTCGCTGCGGGGCCGATCGGTCGTCGTGCTCGAAGCGCGCGACCGCATCGGCGGGCGAACGTGGACCGACGTCCGGTTCGGCAGGCCGCTGGAGATGGGCGGCACCTGGGTGCACTGGCTCCAGCCGCACACGTGGAGCGAGATCACCCGCTACGGGCTGGACGTCGAGCCGAGCCCGGGTTCCGAGGAGGTCTACTGGATCGCGGGCGGGCAGGTGCACAAGGGCACGCCCGCGGAGTTCGACGCGCTCATCGAGCGCGGCATGGACCGCCTCGCCGAGGACAGCCGCGAGTTCTTCGAGATGCCCTACGAGCCGCTGCGGCACCGGGGCCTGGACGCGATCGACCACGAGTCCGTCGTGGACTACTTCGGCCGGCTGGACCTCGACCCCACCGAACGGGAGGTGACCACCGGGGTGTGGGCGGAGCACTTCAACGCCCCCGCCGAGGTCTCCGGGCTGGCGCAGGCGATGCGCTGGTGCGCCGCGGCGTCGGGCGACTGGCGGCTGCTGCACGAGGCGACCTCCGGCTACCGGCTCGGCACCGGCACCGCCGCCCTGGCCTCGGCCATGGCCGAGGACGGCGACGCCGAGTTCCGCCTGCGCACCGTCGTCACCGCGGTCCGCCAGGAGGACGGTCGTGCGACGGCCACCACGGCCGACGGGAAGCGCTACACCGCGCGGCGGATCGTCTGCACGCTCCCGCTCAACGTGCTCGGTTCCATCGACTTCCAGCCCGGCCTTCCGGCCGCCAAGCTGGCGGCGAGCGCGGAGCGCACCGCTTCGCAGGGCCTGAAAACCTGGATCCGGGTGCGCGGTCACATCGCCCCGTTCACCGCCTACGCGCCGGACGACCACGCGCTCACCTTCGTCCGCCCGGAGTACACAGTGGATGGAGACACCGTTCTGGTCGCCTTCGGCACCCGGGCCTCGGATCTCGACCCCACCGACGCGGACGGCGTCGCACGGGCCCTGCGGTGCTGGCGCGACGACCTGGAGGTCGTCGACGTCACGGGCCACGACTGGATGCGGGACACCTTCTCCCGCGAGACCTGGCCGATGCAGCGCCCCGGGCAACTCACCAGGTACCTGGCCGCGCTGCGGGAACCGCACGGCGGCGTCCACTTCGCCGGCTCCGACATCGCGGGCGGCTGGGCCGGGTTCATCGACGGTGCGATCGAGTCGGGCCTGCACGCGGCGCGGCACGTCGAGACCGCACTGCGCACCGGCTAGTGCGGCCTGCCGTCCGCCCACGGGGTGGACGGCCCACGGTGCTCGGCGGACCGCCATCAGCCGGCCGCCGTGAGGATCCCCGCTGCCGCTCCGCACGGGTGTGCGCGGGAGTGCGCTCCCGCACACGATCACCACGCATAGTTCCGCGCGGTGGCGGGTACCTCCTCGCCAGTGCTAAAGGTCGTCCGTCCGCTCCCCGCAGCGCGAGCGGACCGATCGGAGGTCGTTCATGTCCGACGAACAGCCACCGGGCCAGCAGCAGGCGTACCCCGGCACGACCCAGGCGATGGAGCCGGTGCCGCGCGACGAGATGCGCGACTACCGCGGGCGGGAGCTGCTGGCGGGCAAACGGGCGCTGATCACAGGCGGCGACTCCGGAATCGGCCGCGCGGTGGCCGTGGCCTTCGCCAAGGAGGGCGCCGACATCGCCATCGCCTACCTCTCCGAGCTGGAGGACTCCGACGCCCAGCGCACCGCCGAACTGGTGCGCGCCCAGGGACGGCGGTGCGAGCTGCACCGCAGCGACCTGGCCTCGGAGGAGGCGTGCCAGGACCTGGTGCGCCGGACCGTCGAGGAGCTCGGCGGGCTCGACGTGCTGGTCAACCACGCCGGCACGCAGGCACCGGTGGAGAGCTTCACCGACACCACCACCGAGCAGTTCGACCGGACGTTCAAGGTCAACGTCTACAGCCCGTTCTGGCTGATCCGCGCGGCGCTTCCGCACCTGGGCGAGGGCGCGGCGATCATCAACACCGGCTCGGTCAACGGGCTGCGCGGCAACAAGACGCTCATCGACTACTCGGCCAGCAAGGGCGCCATCCACGTGCTGACCATGTCGCTCGCGCAGTCGCTGGCCGGCGAGGGCATCCGGGTCAACTGCGTGGCGCCCGGACCGGTGTGGACGCCGCTGATCCCCTCGACCCTGCCCGAGGACCACGTCGAGGGCTTCGGCGGGCACGTGCCGATGGGCCGGATGGCCCACCCCGACGAGATCGCGCCCTCCTACGTCTTCTTCGCCGCCGAACAGCTGTCCAGCTACTACACCGGTGAGGTGCTGGCACCGGTCGGTGGCGAAACACATCCAGGCTGACCGAACGCACCGGCTAAGGGGTGAGCATGAAGGCAGTAACGTCCCTGCCGCACGAAATCCGCGAGGACGAACACGTCTGGATCCCCCTCCCGGACGGCACCCGGCTCGGCGCACGCATCTGGCGGCCCGTCTCCTCCGACGACGAGCCGGTCCCGGCCGTGCTGGAACTGATCCCGTACCGCAAGCGCGACTTCACCGCGCTGCGCGACTCCATCCACCATCCGTACATGGCCGGCCACGGCTACGCGTGCGTGCGCGTCGACCTGCGCGGCAGCGGTGAGTCCGACGGGGTGCTGACCGACGAGTACCTGGAGCAGGAGCTCTCCGACGGCGAGGACGTCCTGGCCTGGCTGGCGGATCAGCCCTGGTGCGACGGCCGGACCGGGATGATGGGAATCTCCTGGGGCGGTTTCAACGCGCTGCAGATCGCCGCGCGCAAGCCGGAGAGCCTCAGCGCGATCGCGACGGTCTGCTCCACCGACGACCGCTACGCCGACGACGTGCACTACATGGGCGGGTGCCTGCTCAGCGACAACCTGTCGTGGGCGTCGACGATGTTCGCGTACAACTCCAGCCCGCCCGACCCCGAACTGGTCGGTGACCGCTGGCGCGAGATGTGGCACGACCGCCTGGAGCACAGCGGGCTGTGGCTGCACGAGTGGCTGTCGCACCAGCGCCGCGACGACTACTGGCGGCACGGTTCGGTCTGCGAGGACTACCACGCCGTGCAGTGCCCGGTGCTGGCCGTCAGCGGCTGGGCCGACGGCTACTCCAACGCCGTGTTCCGCCTGTTGCAGAACCTCGACGTCCCCCGCAAGGGCCTGATCGGGCCCTGGTCGCACAAGTACCCGCACCTGGGGCAGCCCGGCCCCGCGATCGGGTTCCTGCAGGAGCTGGTCCGCTGGTGGGACCGCTGGCTCAAGGACATCGACAACGACGTGATGGAAGGCCCGATGCTGCGGGCCTGGATGCAGGAGAGCGCGATCCCGTCCACCGCCTACTCGGAGCGGCCGGGCCGCTGGGTCGGCGAGCCGGGGTGGCCCTCGCCCGCGGTGCACCTGCGCGAGTACGCGCTGGACAAGAACACGTTGGTGTCCGGGGGCACCGAGGTCGAGGACCAGTCGTTGACGGTTGAATCACCGCTGTCGGTCGGCCAGTTCGCCGGCAAGTGGTGTTCCTACAACGCTCCCCCGGACCTGCCCTACGACCAGCGCGAGGAGGACGGCGGCTCGCTGGTGTTCGACACCGAACCGCTCACCGAGCGCTGCGAGATCCTGGGCGGCCCGTTCGTCGACCTGGACTTCGAGGTCAACCAGCCGGTGGCGATGGTCGCCGCCCGCCTCTCCGACGTGCACGCCGACGGGCGAGCGACCCGCGTGACCTACGGCCTGCTCAACCTCACGCACCTCGACGGCCACGCGGCACCCGAGACGCTGGTGCCCGGCAGGCGCTACCGCGCACGCATCCAGCTCAACGGCTGCGCTCAGGCGTTCCCACCCGGGCACAAGATCCGGTTGTCGCTGTCGACGTCGTACTGGCCGCTGGCCTGGCCGCCGCCGCGGCCGGTCCGGCTCACCGTCCACGCGGGCACCTCCAAGCTGACCGTGAAGGTCCGGCCGCGCCAGGACCCCGAGCCCTACGACGAGCAACCCTTCGGCGAGCCGGAGGGCACCCCGCCGCTGTCGGAGACCCGGCTCGTGCCCGGTGACCAGCGCTGGAAGGTCGAGCGGGACCTCGTGGACTACAAGTCAGCGCTGGAGGTCGTCAAGGACCTCGGCGTCGTGCGGCTGGACGACATCGACCTCAAGCTCAAGCGCCGCGCCTACGAGCGCTACTCCTGGGTCGCCGACGACTTCGGGTCGGTGTGCGGCGAGAACGAGTGGCGAATGCGGTTCACACGCGCGAACTGGGACGTCGAGACCGTCACCAGGACCGTGCTGACCTCGACGCCGGACGACTTCGTCCTGCACGCCGAGCTCGACGCCTACGAGGGAGGAAGGCGGGTGCTGTCGAAGAACTGGCAGCACACCATTCCCCGCGACCACGTGTAGGGGTCCGCGGACCGGCCGGCGTCCGGGCGCGCTCCCACCCGCCCGGGCGCCGGTCACCTGCGGTGCGCGGAGGCCGCGGCGACGCAGAAGACGGCGAACGCCGCGAACCCCGCGGCGATGGCCAACAGCGCGACCTGCCCGAACGGGTAGCCCACCAGGAAGTGCAGGGCCTGGTCGAGCCCGCCGGACTTGCGCGCGTCGACCGAGAGGGCAGCGGCGGCGAACAGCCCCGCGATGCTCAGGTAGGCCAGGCCCTTCGCGATCCAGCCCACGACTCCCAGGCGCCGCACCCACCTGCGCACGCCGCCGGGGAACGAGCGCATGTCCATGTCCTCCTCGAAGCTGCGCAGGACGCCGCGGCGCACGGTCGCGACCGCGACCACGAGGACGACCGCGGCCACCAGCCCGACCAGGAGACCGCCCGCGGGCAGGGTGAGCAGCGTCGCGGTCAGCCCCTGCTGCCGGCTGTTGCCCGAACCGGCCGGGCTGCCCATGAGCTGCTTCACCGCCAGCGCGCCGATGCTCACCGCGACCACGCCGCGACCGGCGGCGCCGAGCTGCCTGGTGGCACGGACGGCCTGCTCCCGAACCCAGCCGAAACCGATCAGCGCCAGGCAGAACTGCGACAGGGCGAACCCGAACAGCCCCACCGCCAGGACCACCAGCACCACCGTGCCCAGCGGCTGCGCGGCGAGCTTGCCGATCGCCCCCTGCGGGGCGGCGTGCTCGGCGCGGTCGCCCAGCGCGATCTGCAGCGCCAGCCCGGCGATGACGAGGTGCACCAACCCGTAGGCCGACCAGCCCGCCACGCCGAGGAACCGGACCAGACGGCTGTTCTCCACCTGCCGCGCTCTGCGCACCAGACCAGCCACCGGATCGACCTTACCCGGCTTCACACCTGATCAAGAGCCGCCCGCGGCCCGGTGCCCGGCGCGAACCGCGGTAGTTTCCCGGCTCCGCCGCCCGGGTAGGTCCACTGACAGGGTCCGATGCCGCCGCGGATGGGAGGAACCGCGATGAGCGCCAGGGAATCGATGCGCGTGGTCGTCGTCGGGGCGACCGGCAACATCGGCACCAGCGTCGTCGAAGCGCTCGGTGCCGACCCGGCCGTGTCCGCGATCGTGGCGATGGCCAGGCGCGAGCCCGCGCAGCTGGATCCCAAGGCGACCTGGGTCGGGGCCGACGTCACCAGCGACGAGCTGGTGCGGCACTTCCGCGGCGCCGACTGCGTGGTGCACCTGGCGTGGATCTTCCAGCCGACCCACGATGCGGTCGCGACCTGGCGCAACAACGTCATGGGGAGCCTGCGGGTCTTCGACGCGGTGGCCGAGGCGGGAGTGCCCGCGCTGGTGCACGCCTCCTCCGTCGGCGCCTACTCGCCGGGTCCGCGGCGCGCGGTCGACGAGTCATGGCCGACGCACGGCTGGCCGGGCGCGGCCTACACCCGCGAGAAGGCTTACCTCGAACGCAGCCTGGACGCCTACGAGCGCGAGCACCCGGACATCCGCGTCGTGCGGATGCGGACCGCCTTCTCGTTCAAGACCCAGGCGGCTTCCGAGCAGCGCAGGCTTTTCCTCGGACCGTTCCTGCCGAACCGGCTGGCGCGCCCCGACCTCGTCCCGCGCATCCCGGCGCTGCCCGGCCTGCGTTTCCAGGCGGTGCACAGCAGCGATCTCGGGGAGGCGTACCGGCTCGCGGTGCGTTCGGAGGCCTCGGGCGCCTTCAACGTGGCTTCCGAACCGGTGATCGACTCGGAGGTGCTGGCGGAGCTGTTCGGCGCGCAGACGTTCCGGATGCCGGTGTGGCCGGTGCGGACCGCACTCGCGGCCGCGTGGCGCCTGCACCTCGTACCCGCGTCGCCGGGCTTGTTCGACGCCTTCCTGCGACTGCCCATCATGGACGTCTCGCGCGCGCGTTCGGTGCTCGGCTGGGAGCCTCGACGCAGCTCCACCGAGGCGGTCGAGGAGTTCGTGCACGGGCTCAGGGAAACGGCGGGCGCCCCGACTCCCCCGCTGCAGCCCAGGATTCCGGGCGGCCGCGTCGCGGAGATCAGGACCGGAGTCGGCCAACGCCAGTAGTCGGCCGCACAGCCGGTAGTCGGCTGCGCGGCCACAGTGGATGGGAACGCTCGGGCGCCTGTGCTACCTATCTGCCGGATGCCACGCACAGCCGGTACAGAGGATTCCCCTTCGACTTGGGAGCTCTCCTCCTGGTCAATGCGTAGACGGCGACGCCCACCGCGGCGGACGCGGCGCCGTAGACCCAGACGTCGTTGCGCGCGTTGCGTACTCGATGCGCCGCGTCGGCAGCGCGGTGCGCTGCGTCGGCAGCGCGATCCTGGGTGTCCTTCACCCGCTCGTACACCGCCTGCTTCGAGCGTTCCGGAACCCGCGCGCGGCTGGCGAGCTCCTGGATGGTCTCGCCCAGCTCCTCCCGGGTCAGCTCCCGGTCCGCGTCCAGCCAGTCCGCGTCGTCATCGCCGGTGCCGCGGCCCCGGTGCTTCGCGCTCATCGCCGACCCGCCTCCTTCACCAGCTCGATGTCCTCCCGGACCTCGCCCATCGTCCGTTCCGGCACCGCCGGTGCGGCCCGGCGCAGCCGGGAACGGCCGACCAGTGCGGCGACACCGGACACCAGCAGCAGCGCCACCGACACGATCAGCGCCGCCAGCCAGGCATCGAGCACCAGCGACAGCAGCAGGACCGCCGTGGCGACCAGCGTCGCTCCGCCCAGCAGGGCGAAGACGCCCGCGGCGCCCAGCGCGGCGGCGCCCTTGCCGGCCTCCTTGCCGCGCTCCCGCATCTCCCGCTGCGCCAACCGCATCTCGGTGCGGACCAGGTGCGTGAGCTGTTCGCTGAGGTCGGCGACCAGCTGCGGTGTGGAACGCTCGCCCGGCGAAACCCGATGCACGGGCTGTACTCGCGTCGCCATGGTCGGCCCCTTCCGTTCTGGTGGCGGGCGTGCCGCCGCTTCCTGCATCAGCGCTCGGGGCGCTCCTGCTCGCTCACGAACGGCTCCTCGCCCGGGTCGTCGTCGGCGGGCGGCTCGGCGTCGAGGGACTCGTCGGCGCGTGTCGGGTGGTTGCCCCGCAGCCGTCCTTCCATCTCCTTCTCCAGCTCGTCGTCCTTCATCGGACTGTGCTTGTCACTACCGCGCGTCATCTGGCGGCCTCCTTCCGCTTTTCGGTCGCCGCTGCGGCCCGCGGCACAACATCGACCTACCCAATGCCCACCGCAGGGCAAACGTGATCGGCGCCCGTGCCGGAAGGGCGGTCGAACAGGCGTGCAGGCCGATGGCCGGCGCGTCAGCACGGGTGAGCCGACACGACGGTCCCTGCTCGCCGCGGCGATGTGGGCTGCGAGCAGAGACCGTCGTGAGGGGCACCTAGCGCGTGGCGCGCTCCGCGGGGGTCTGCGCGGTGCGCTGCGCCTGCGTGCCGGTCGCGGGCTCCTGCGCGGGCTTCTTGATCGGCGAGTTGGCGTTGCCGCCGGCCGGCGCGTGCGTATGGTCCTCGACGCGCGCCGCCGTCAGCTCCTCGTCGAGCACCTGGACCTGCTGGCGGGCGCGGACCTTGGCCAGCACGCCGATCGTGATGCCGTGCGCCAGCGCCAGGACCAGCAGCAGGATCCCCAGCTTGGCGACCGCGCTCTCCAGCGGGCTGCCCAGGTCCACGTCCACGATGGAGATGAGGGCCAGCACACCCAGCGTGGCCAGGTGGAAGACCACCGTGATCAGCTGGTTGACCGAGTCGGCGACCTTGGAATCGGGGTAGACGGCTCTGAGGTACGTGGTGCCGCTGCGCCTGATGAGCTGGCCGTCGACGGCCACCAGCACCACGCCCACGATCAGGAACATCACGTACGAACCGGCATCGGCTGCCATCGTCAGACTCCCTTCCGGGCTCGGCTGATCGCAATGATCACGCCTCACCGCGGTACCCGGAGGCGAAGACGATCCAAACACCGCGGCGGCCCGGACGACGATGCTTCGCCTCATCGGCGTAGCGCGGGGCGACGTCCGCCCCTGCCCAGTGGTTGTCCAAGTCCGGGCTTCGGCTCTGCCCGCGGGACCCGCTCCGGACGCGCCGCGGCCCGCGCGACAGCCCGGCCCGCTCAGCCGCCGATGCGCAGGGTGGTTTCCGGGTGGAAGAAGTGGACCTCATCGAAGTCGCGCAGCGTCACCCGGAGCCGCTCGCCGAGCCGGGGAGGAACCCGCCCGTCGACCCGCACGACCACGCGCTTCTCCTCGCCGCCCAGGGACAGCGACCCGTGCACGTAGCCGTCGGCACCGAGTTCCTCGACCAGTTCGACGGTGAGGTCGAAACCGGCTTCGCCCTCACCCGCGGGCCGGAGGCACTCCGGACGCACGCCGAACACCACCCGCGAAAGGTCACCGGCCTCGGCCGCGACCTCGCGCGGCAGCGGGACGGTCAGACCGCCGAGCTCGATCCCGTCAGTGCCGGGGGTCACCTCCAGCAGGTTCATCGACGGAGACCCGATGAAGCCCGCCACGAACGAGTTCGCCGGGTGGTCGTAGAGCTCCCGGGGCGAGGCGCACTGCTGGAGCAGCCCGTCCTTGAGCACCGCCACCCGGTCGCCCATCGTCATCGCCTCGACCTGGTCGTGGGTGACGTACAGGGTGGTGGTGCCCAGACGCCGCTGGAGACCGGCGATGTTGGCGCGCGTCTCCACCCGCAGCTTCGCGTCCAGGTTGGACAGCGGCTCGTCCATCAGGAACACGCTGGGCTCGCGCACGATCGCCCGGCCCATCGCCACCCGCTGCCGCTGGCCGCCGGAGAGCGCCTTGGGCTTGCGGTCCAGGTACTTGCCGAGGTCGAGCATTCCGGCCGCCTCGGTGACCTTGGCGCGGATCTCGTCCTTCGGCATCCCCCGCAGCTTGAGCGCGAAGCCCATGTTCTCGGCCACCGTCATGTGCGGGTACAGCGCGTAGGACTGGAACACCATCGCGATGTCCCGGTCCTTCGGCGGCAGGCCGGTCACGGTCCGCTCGCCGATGCGGATGTCGCCCTCGTTGACGTCCTCCAGGCCCGCGAGCATGCGCAGCGCCGTGGACTTGCCCGAGCCCGAGGGGCCCACCAGCACCAGGAACTCGCCGTCGGCCACCTCCAGGTCGAGCCGGTCGACCGCGCGGACCGGGGTGCTGCCCGGGTACACCCGCGAGGCGCTCGCGTAGACGACTTCAGCCATTGAAGTGCTCCTTGTTCGTTGCAGACCGTGCTTGAACGCGGTGTGGGAATCCGCGCGGCGCGCGGATGGCCCTGGCGGGCCGCTTGAAGCCCCAGGTGGGGCTTCAAGTCACTTCACCGCGCCCATGGAAAGGCCGCGCACCAGGTGGTTCTGGGCGATCCAGCCGACCACCATCACCGGCAGTGAAGCCAGCAGCGCCGCCGCCGAGAGCTGCGCCCAGTACAGGCCTTCGCTGGTGATGAAGCCGACCAGGAAGACCGGCACCGTCCCGGCCTGGGCCGCGGTGAGGTTCACCGCGTAGAAGAACTCGGTCCAGGAGAAGATCACGCAGATCAGCGCGGTGGCGGCGATGCCGGGCGCGACCACCGGCAGCACCACCCGGAACAGCAGCGTCGGCAGGTTCGCGCCGTCCACGCGGCCCGCCTCGACCATCTCCTTGGGCACCTCCAGGAAGAACGAGCGCATCATCCACACCGCCAGCGGCAGGTTCATCGCGGTGTAGAGCACGACCAGCGCCCAGACGTTGTCCAGCAGCTTGAGGTTCTGCGAGATGACGTAGAGCGGGATGATCGCCGCGACGATCGGCAGCATCTTGGTGGACAGGAAGAAACCGAGCGCGTCGCGGGTGCCCGGCACCGCCGCGATCGACAGCGCGTAGGACGCGGGCACCGCCATCAGCAGCACCAGCACCGTCGACACGACGGTCACGAACGCCGAGTTGCCCAGGTAGGGCAGGAACCCGCGTTCCAGGATCCCGGCGAACTGCTCGAGCGTCGGGGTGAACACCAGCCGCGGCGGGTCGGTGTAGGCGTCGGCCTCCTGCTTGAAGGAGGTCAGCACCATCCACAACAGCGGGAACACGAACAGGACCGCGACCAGCCAGGTGAACGCCGTCAGCGCCGACCGGCCCAGCGGAGTACCGGCACGGGTGCTCATTTCGCCTCCCCGCTCACCCCGAAGGTGCGGAACATCAGTCGCAGCGCGAAGGTCGCCACGATCAGGGTCAGGATCACCACGATCACGCCCATCGCCGAGGACTGGCCGATGTCGAAGCCCTCGAAGGCGCGCTGGTAGATGTAGTAGGGCAGGTTGGTGCTCGCGGTTCCCGGACCGCCCTGGGTCATCAGGAAGATCGCGTCGAAGCTGTTGACGACGTAGATCGCGCCGAGCAGCACCGCGAGCTGCATGTACCGGCTCAGCTGCGGCAGCGTGATCGAGGTGAAGATCCGCCAGCGCCCGGCACCGTCGACCTGCGCGGCCTCCAGCACCTCGCGTGACTGGGCCTGCAGCCCGGCCAGCACCAGCAGCATCATGAACGGCGTCCACTGCCACACGACCTGGGCCATCACCGAGGCCAGCGGGTACTCCGACAGCCAGTCGGTGTCACCGCCGAGGACGAAGTTCAGCAGACCGTAGGTCGGGTCGAACATCGTGGTCTTCCACAGCAGCGCCCCGGCCGCGGGCAGGATCAGGAACGGGGTGATGAGCAGCGTGCGCACCACACCCCGGCCGAGGAACTGCCGGTCGAGCAGCATCGCCAGCCCGAGGCCCAGCAGCAGCGCCACCAGCACGCAGACCACGGTCAGCAGCACCGTGTTGAGCATCGCGCCGCGGAACTGGCTGTCGGCGAAGACGTCGACGTAGTTGCGCAGCCCGACGAAGTGCCGCGAACCGGGGCGCACCAGGTTCCACGACTGGAACGAGTAGAACACCGTGAGCAGGAACGGCACCTGGGTGACCACGACGGTGAACAGCAGGGCGGGCATCAGCGGCGCCCGCCGCTTCCACGCCGTCGCCGACCACTTGCCCGCGGGCTTGCGCGCTTGCGGTCCGGCGGTTCCCGTTCGCTCGGCGACGTCCTGCGCGGACGGGGTCTGAGTCGTGGGGGTGGTCGGGGTCATCGCGTCTCCCGGTACGACTCGCCGACGGTCTCGGCGTACTCCTGGGACTGCCGCAGCGCCTCGTCGACCGAGATCTGCCCGGCCACGGCGGCCGAGAGCTGCTGGCTCACGCGGGTGCCCAGGTCCTGGAACTCCGGGATGCCCGCGAACTGGATGCCCGGGTAGGGCACTGGACGGGTCATGGTGTTGGCCTGGGTGGCGCGGTTGATCCCGTCGAGGGTGGGCTGGGCGTAGGCCTGCGCGGCCTGCTGGTACTCCGGGATCTGGTAGGTCGACAGCCGGCAGCCCGGCGGCACCCGGTTCCAGCCGAAGGTCGTGCCGACCTCCCGCACGAACCGCTTGTCGGTCATCCACCGCATGAACCGCCACGCGGCGTCCTTGTCCTCGGCGACCTTCGGCATCGCCAGCGACCACGTGTAGAGCCAGCCGCTGTCGGGAGTGCGCTCCACCGGCGCGGCCACGTACCCCGACTTGCCGACGATCTTGCTGCTCGCCGGGTCCTCGTTGGTGCCCGCCATGACGGTGGCGTCGTACCACATCGCGGCCTGGCCCTGGGCGTAGCGCGTGCCGCACTCGGAGAAGCCGGCGCTGGACGCGCCGACCTCGCCGTGCTCGCGCACGAGCTTCACGTAGAACTCCGCGGCCGCCCGGAACTCCGGCGAGGTCAGCTGCGCGTTCCAGTTCTCGTCGAAGTAGCGGGCCCCGAAGGTGTTGGCGACGGTGGTGAACGGCGCCAGGCTCTCGCCCCAGCCGGGCTTGCCGCGCAGGCAGATCCCGGCCATGCCCGCCTTGTCGTCGTCGAGCTTCGCGGCGAGCTCGGCGATCTGCTGCCAGGTCGGCCGCTCGGGCATCCGCAGGCCGGCGCGGTCGAAGAGGTCCTTGCGGTAGGCCAGGAACGATGACTCGCCGTAGAACGGCACCGCGTGCATCGCGCCCTGGTAGGACAGCGAGTCGCGGATGCTGGGGATGAAGTCGCCGGGGTCGTAGCCGGGGCTGGCGTCGATGTAGGGCTGCAGGTTCTCCAGCCAGCCGTTGGCCGCCCACTGCGGGGTCTCGTAGTTGCTGATCATCACCACGTCGAACTCGCCGCCCCCGGTGGCGGTGGACGAGGTGATCTTGGCGCGTGCCTGGTTCTCGGGCAGCTGCACGAACTTCAGGTGGATTCCCGGGTTCTCCCGCTCGAACCGGTCCGACAGCGCGATCGCGTCCTCCATCTGCGGGTTCGACACGATCGCCACGACCAGCGTCCGCCCGCCCGCGCCGATGGCTCCGGCGCCCGCGCACCCGGTGAGCAGCAGAAGCGCCGCCACCGCGAGCAATGCCAGCGCCGGGGTCCGTCGCCTGCTACGCATCGGCATCGACACCTCCCGGTAGCACCTGCACCTTCAGTCCCGCACCGCTGCGCATCAGTTCCAGCGCCTTGGGGAAGTCCTCCAGCGTCAGCCTGTCGGTGAGCAGCTCCTCGGTGTTCACCGCGCCGGAGGCCACCAGGTCCAGCGCCGCGCCGTAGCTGTGCAGCACCGCCATCGAGCCGACGATGGTGATCTCGTCGTTGTAGATGCGGAACGGCGACAGCGACACCCTTGCCTCGGCCGGGGCGACCCCGAACACCAGCAGCCGGCCGCCGCGGCGCAGCGAGTCGAAGGCCGCCTCGATCGCGGGGGCCGCTCCGGTGCAGTCCACCGCGGCGTCGAAGCGCTCGCCGTCCAGCTCGGCGACGTCGCCGGCCACGGCCACCGCGCCCAGCCTGCTCGCCCGGCCCAGCCGAGCGGTGTTGCGGTCGACGACCGTGACGTGGGCGCCACCGCGCTGCAGCAGCTGCTGCATCAGCAGGCCCATCGTGCCCGCGCCGACGACCAGGAAGCGCTCGCCGGCTTCGACGCCGATCTGGCGCACGCCGTGCACCGCGCACGACACCGGCTCGACCAGCGCGCCCTGCTCCCAGGTCATCTCGTCGGGCATCCGGTAGCAGGTCGCGGCGGGTACCGACACGTACTCGGCGAACGCACCGTTGACGGTGTCGCCGGTGGCGTTCCAGTTCGCGCAGAGGTTGCCGTGCCCGGAGCGGCAGGGGGTGCAGTAGCCGCAGAACAGCGACGGGTCCACCGCCACGCGGTCACCGATCTCGAAGCCACCCGGTGCCTCGGAACCGAGCTCGACCACCTCACCGGCGAACTCGTGCCCGGGCACGATCGGGTATGGGGTGGGCGGGAAGTGCCCGTCGGCGATGTGCAGGTCCGTGCCGCAGATGCCGCAGGCACCGACCTTGATCACCACGTCCCGCTCCCCCGGACTGGGGTCCTGCACGTCGCCCACCCGGACCGAACCGGGCCGGTCAACGATCGCGGCTCGCATGCCACTCCTCCCGCTCGTTTGAGCACTCACGTGAGCGAGCGCCCTCGCAACATGCCGAGAATTGAAGACATGCCCCGGTGTTACGTCAACCTTTCGGGCAGATTTCGATGCTACTGTGCTCATATGAGCAGGAATTCGTCCAATCCCGGGCTTGGCGAAACCGTCACCGCCGCCGCGATCGCGCGCCGGTTCTACCTCCAGGGACACTCCAAGCTGGAGATCGCCGAGGAGTTCGGGATCAGCCGGTTCAAGGTCGCCCGCATCCTTTCCGCAGCTCAGGAGAGAGGCCTGATCCGGATCGAGTTCGACATGCCCTATCCGATCGACGTGCCGCTCTCCGACGAGATCCGGTCCGTCTACGGGCTGCGGCAGGTTCTGGTGCTCAACCGAGCGCGCACGAGGGAGGAACGCCCCGAGCAACGCAGGCGGATCGGCGCGCTGGCCGCCGAGCTGCTGTCCGAGATCGTCACCCCCGACGACGTGATCGGGCTGTCCTGGGCGCGGTCGGTCAACGCGATGGCCGAGTCGATCCGTTCACTGCCGAGCTGCCCGATCGTGCAGCTTTGCGGGGTGCAGGCGGGCATGGACATGCGCGACCGCTCGGTGGAGACCGTCAACCGGGTCGCGGCCGCCACCGGCGGGCAGGCGTACCCGATCTACGGCCCGCTGGTGCTGCCCGACCGGCGCACCGCGCAGATCCTGCGCGAGCAGCCCGGCATCGCCGAGACCTTCGCCCGGTTCCGGCAGCTGACCAAGGCGGTGGTGAGCATCGGGGCGTGGCAGGAGGGCGAGTCCACGGTCTACGACGCGCTGAGCCCGGCCGAGCGCGAGGCGATCGGACGGCGGGGCGCCACCGCCGAGGTCGCGGCCCGGCTGTTCGACGCCGAGGGCAACGCGCTCTCGACCGGCCTGGCCCACCACGTGCTGGCGATCACCCAGGAGGAGCTGCGCCGCGTACCGGAAGTGATCGCGCTGGGTTACACCGAGCCGAAGGCGGCCGCGATCGACGCGGTGCTGCGCTCGGGCATCGTCACCACCCTGATCACCGACGCCGAGGCCGCCGAGGCCCTGCTGGAACGGAGCACCAAGCGCGCTGCGCCGACGCCGCCGCAGGACTGACGCACCCGTGGGTCTTCCGGGCGCCCTGACGACCGGAAGACCCACCGATCCTCGCCACCGGGCGCAACCGGCCCCGGCTCACGCATCGCCGGCGCATGCATCACGGGCGCTCGGGCTCGTCATCCTCCGGTGGCATCCCCGCGGCCGGCTCCCTCGCCCTGGACGCCCGACGAAAGTCGACCATCTGCCGCACTTTCGCCGGTAGCCCGATCGAGTGAAGATCTTTTAGCCTCCGGAACCGCTCGGTGAAGGACACCGAGCGTGGGAAGGGGGAGAGCTCCTTTGGGCAAGCGATCGATCGTCGCGGCTCTGCTGGCCGCTTCCGCCGCGGCGGCGCTGACCGCGAGCTCCGCGGTGGCCGCGCCAGGCGCGGGTGGCGCCCAGCCGTTCATCGTCGGCGGGCAGGACGCGACCGAGACCTACGCCTTCATGGCCGGGATGCAGACCAAGGACGGCGAGCACAACTGCGGTGCCGCGCTGATCAGCCCGGAATGGCTGGTCACCGCGGGGCACTGCGTCACCGACCCGACGACGAACCAGCCGCACGACCCGTCGCAGTGGCAGTACCGGATCGGCACCACCGACCGGACCCAGGGCGGCGAGGTCGTCGGGGTGGACCGGTTCATCCCGCACGAGAAGTGGAGCTGGACCGGGTCCGGCAACTACGACGTCGCGCTGGTGCACCTGGCCAAGCCGGTGCAGGCGGCCCCGGTCGAGATCGCCGCCGAGTCGCCGAAGGCGGGCACCGAGGTGCGCGAGATCGGCTGGGGGCTGACCTGCCCGGAGCGCGGCTGCGGCGACGCCCCGGTCAAGCTCCAGCAGCTCGACACCACCATCGCCGAGGACCAGGCGTGCCGCGCGGTCCCGGATTCGGGATTCGACCAGGCCGGCGAGCTGTGCATGGACAACAAGGGCGGCACCGCCAGCGCCTGCTTCGGCGACTCGGGCGGTCCGGCCGTGGTCAGGGCGGGCGACCGGTGGACGCTGGTGGGCGCCACCAGCCGCGGCCAGAGCGCCAACTGCCCCGAGCACGCCGGCATCTACACCGACGTGACCGCGTACAAGGACTGGATCGCCGAGCACACCGGCGGCCAGGTCACCTCCGCGCGCTGAACGCACGACGCCAGAGGCCTCCCGCTGGCTGCGACCGGCCCGCGGTTGGCCTCTTCGTCTATGCACACTGTTGCATTGCAACTTGATGCATACTAGTTTGCCCGGCATGGCGTTGGAGCACGCGATCCTGGTGTCGCTGGAGGAGCGGTCGGGATCCGGTTACGAGCTGGCCCGGCGCTTCGGCAAATCCATCGGGTTCTTCTGGGCGGCGAGCCACCAGCAGATCTACCGGACGCTGAAGCGCATGGTCGAGCTCGGCTGGATCTCCTGCGACCACGTGGCGCAGGAGAGCCGGCCGGACAAGAAGGTCTACCGCGTCAACGCCGACGGCCGCGCCGAGCTCGCCCGCTGGCTGGCCGAACCGGTGGAGCCCGGCGCGATCCGCAACGACCTGGCGGTGAAGATCCGCGGGGCCTCGGCGGGCGACGTCGGCGGCGTACTCGACGAGATCGCCAGGCACCGGCGGCGCCACGCCGAGCGGATCGAGGTCTACCGGGCCATCGAGCGGCGCGACTTCGGCGAACCGGACCGGCTCACCGGCAGGCACCTGCACCAGTACCTCGTCCTGCGCGGCGGCATCCGCGTCGAGCAGGCGTTCGTCGACTGGTGCGACGAGGTGCTCGCGGCCATGCGCTCCGACCACGACTCCCGAACCACCGAAAGCGATCAGCGATGAGCGAGTTCCCGCACCTTCTCAGCCCAGTCGATCTCGGGTTCACCACCCTGCGCAACCGCGTGGTCATGGGCTCGATGCACACCGGCCTGGAGGACCGCGCCAAGGACTTCCCCCGGCTCGCCGAGTACTTCGCCGAACGCGCCCGCGGCGGGGTGGGCCTGATGGTGACCGGCGGTTTCGCCCCGAACCGCACCGGCTGGCTGTACCCGTTCGCCTCGAAGCTGACCACCCGGGCCGAAGCGCGCAGGCACCGGCTGGTCACCGACGCGGTGCACGAGGCGGGCGGCAAGATCCTCGTGCAGCTGCTGCACGCGGGCCGCTACGCCTACCACCCGCTGTCGGTGTCGGCCTCGGCGGTCAAGTCGCCGATCAACCCTTTCCGGCCGCGTGCGCTGTCCGACCGCGGCGTCCGCGCGCAAATCCGGGCGTTCGCCCGCGCCGCCCGGCTGGCGCGCGAGGGCGGCTACGACGGCGTGGAGATCATGGGTTCCGAGGGCTACCTGATCAACCAGTTCCTGGCGCCCCGCACCAACCTGCGCACCGACCGCTGGGGCGGTTCGGCCGAGAACCGGCGCCGGCTCGCCGTGGAGATCGTCCGCCGGTGCAGGCAGGCCGCCGGGGACGACTTCATCATCATGTACCGGCTGTCCGCGCTGGACCTCGTCGACGGCGGGCAGACCTGGCAGGAGGTCGTCGACCTCGCCACCGCCGTGGAGGAGGCGGGCGCGACGATCATCAACACCGGCATCGGCTGGCACGAGGCGCGCGTCCCGACGATCGTGACCTCCGTGCCCCGCGCGGCGTTCACCGGCGTCGTCGGCAAGCTGCGGCCGCACGTCTCGATCCCGGTGGTGGCCTCCAACCGGATCAACATGCCGCAGGTGGCCGAGGAGGTGCTCTCCCGCGGGGACGCCGACCTGGTGTCGATGGCGCGTCCGCTGCTGGCCGACCCGGCGTGGGTGGCCAAGGCGGGCGAGGGCCGGACCGACGAGATCAACACCTGCATCGCCTGCAACCAGGCCTGCCTGGACCACACGTTCTCTCAGAAGAAGGCCTCGTGCATGGTCAACCCTCGGGCCGGCAACGAGACGCTGCTCAACCTGCTGCCCGCGCGGCAGGCGAAGAAGGTCGCCGTGGTCGGCGCGGGGCCCGCGGGGCTCTCGGCCGCGGTCGGTCTCGCCTCGCGCGGGCACCGGGTGGAGCTGTTCGAGGCCGACGGGGAGATCGGCGGCCAGTTCGGCATCGCCCGCCGCATCCCCGGCAAGGAGGAGTTCGCCGAGACCATCCGCTACTACCGCCGCCAGATCGAGCTCACCGGCGTCGGGCTGCACCTGAACACCAGGGTCGCCGCGGCCGACCTGGTCGACGGCGGCTACGACGAGGTCGTCGTGGCGACCGGGGTGGCGCCGAGGGTGCCCGACATCCCCGGCATCGACCACCCGTCTGTCCTGTCCTATGTGGACGTGGTGCGGCACGGCAGGCCGGTCGGCGAGCGCGTCGCGGTGATCGGGGCAGGCGGCATCGGGGTGGACGTCAGCGAGTTCCTCACCCACGCCGAGTCCCCCGCCCTCGACCTGGAGGCGTGGAACGCCGAATGGGGCGTCACCGGTTCCGAGGACGCGCCGGGCGGGCTCACCGAGCGCAGGCCGGAGCCGTCGCCGCGCCAGGTCTACCTGTTGCAGCGCAAGACATCGCGCATCGGGCGCGGGCTGGGCAAGACGACGGGCTGGGTGCACCGCGCGGCGCTGAAGGCCAAGCGGGTCGAGCAGCTCACCGGCGTGAACTACGAGAAGATCGACGACGCCGGGCTGCACATCTCGTTCGGCCCGGAGCGCGAACGGCCGCGGGTGCTCGAAGTCGACTCCGTGGTGGTGTGCGCGGGCCAGGAGTCGGTGCGCGACCTCGTCGACGAGCTGACCGTCAAGGGCGTGCTCACCCACGTCATCGGCGGGGCCGACGTCGCCGCGGAGCTCGACGCGAAGCGCGCGATCGACCAGGGCACCCGGCTCGCCGCGGCCATCTAGGACGTCTTCCGGATGTGGCTTGCGCCAGTGGGTCGTCGGGCGGAACCTCAGCCGCCTTCTCGCTCCGGGATCTGCGACTGACGTATGTCCGGCCTGAGCCGCACCGGCGCCGCACCGGCGCCGCACCGGCCGCCGAGGCCGGGCGCGGCGCTGGGCACGTTACGTGGTCGGCGCAGGGCTGCGGACCCGCGTGGTCGTTTGCGGCGGTGTCTCGACGGGTAGTTCGACGGGCTGTACGGCTCGACGGACCTACTCGGAGCGTCGCTGTGGGACAGAAGGGATCTTGGCGCTACGCGGCGCTGGCCCCGCACCGGTTCCTGCGCCGCGCCCTGCGAGACCGCGGCCGGGAACGCGAACAGCTCGTGCAGGCCGCGAAGATGGCGGTCGCGGCGGTCGTGGCCTGGTGGCTGGCCATATGGTGCTTCCAGCTCCCGCAGGCGTTCATCGCGCCGTACGCCGCCGTGTTCCTGATGAGCCACACTGTCTACCGGTCGGTGGCCAACGCGATGCAGCAGGTGGCCGCGGTCGTGCTCGGCGTGGTGCTGGCGTTCCTCACCATCTACTTCATCCCGAACGTGCTGGTCGCGCTCGCGGTGGCGGTGTTCCTGGGCAGTCTCGTCGGTCTGTGGCGCCGGCTCGGCCCGAGCGGCGTCTGGGTCGGCATCACAGCCCTGCTCATGCTCACCTACGGCACCGCGCCCCAGATCGAGTACCTCGCGCCGCGGGTCTTCGAAAGCCTCATCGGCGCCGTGATCGGAGTTCTGGTGAACACGCTGGTGTTCCCGCCGGTGCACCTGTCCACCATGGACGCCGCGCTCCGGCGGCTCGCCGACGAGATAGAGCTGTTGCTGGACTCGCTCGGCGAGATGCTGCGCACCGACTGGGACCACGCGGCCGCGGCCGACTGGCGCTACCGGGCCGACAACCTCAGCGCGACCTTCCAGCAGGCCCACGAGACCCTCGACCTCGGCACCGAGAGCATCCGGTTCGTCCCGCACCGCCTCCCCCGCCCGCACCGCAACCGGGAACGCGCCGAGGCCGCCCGCTCCACCCTGCTGACGCTCAGCGAGGTCGCCGAGCAGGCCCAGGGACTCGGCCGCATCCTCACCGACGCCGCCGCCGCGGGCTCCCGGCCGACCGAACGCTTCAACGCCGAGTTCGCCTGGCTGGTCGAACGCCTGGCGCGAGCCACCGCCGCCCACGCCGGAACGCCGCGGGAGTCCGGCACCAGCGGCGACGAGCAGCGCCAGGAAGCGGTGGACCAGGCCGCCCGGCTGCACGACGCGATCACCGAGCAGGTCCGACGTGGGGACTTCCCGCCGCGGACCTCCAGCACGCAGAGCGCGATGCTGCTGACGATCGAACGCGCGCTGCGGATCTTCAACGACTCGATCGACCACCAACGGCGGTGGGAGACGGCATCCGAAACCGAGCACGAGGGGCGATCGGTGCCCGGGAAGGAGTGGTGATGGTCAGCCTGCGCGGCCGAGCGCTCATCGCCAAGTACAGGCTCATGGGCAAGAAGCGGATCTTCTCCGACCTCCACGAGCTGCACCGCAGCGTGGAGAGCCGCGAGTCCGAGAGCGCGCAGATCCCCGACGAGATGTTCGAGCGCTACGAGGTGGACCGCGTCGACATCCGGGGCCACTACAGCTACACGCTGCACCCGTTGCGCCGGGACAAGCCCTACCACCTGTTCTACCTGCACGGCGGTGCCTACATCCACCAGGTCGAGGACGCGCACTGGCGGTTCCTGAGCAGGCTGATCGACGAGTCCGGGTGCGCGGTCACGCTGCCCGTCTACCCGCTGGCCCCCGACTACCAGTACGACGAGACCCTCGAGGTCGTCGAAGGCACCTGGGAGGCCACGGTGGGCCGGGAAGGCCCGCGGCACCAGGTCATCATGGGCGACTCCGCGGGCGGTGGGCTGACCCTGCACCTGGCCCAGTGGCTCAGGCAGCGGCAGCGCCCGCAACCGCGCAGGCTGGTGCTGCTGTCGCCGTGGCTGGACATCACGAGCAGCCACCCGTCGATGCCGGAGCTCGACCCGCGGGACCCGTTCCTCTCGCTGCCCGGCCTGCGCGAGGCGGGACGCATGTACGCCGGGGACCTCGACCCGCACGACCCCCGCGTCAGCCCGCTCTACGGCGAGCTCGACGGGCTGGCTCCGATGACGGTGATGGTCGGCACCCGCGACGTGCTGCTGAGCGACGCCAGGCGGCTGCGGGAGCTCGCCGCCGAGCGCGGCGTGCGCATCGACTACGAGGAGTACCCGGGCATGTTCCACGGATGGGTGCTGCAGTCGATCCCCGAGGCCAGGCGCGCGACCGAACGTCTCGTGCGCACGCTCGACTCGGGCGTGCCGCATGCGGGAACGGTGTGACGCCGACTCGACGGAGCGAGGCGGCCCGTCGTCACGCATAGTCGCACCGGGAGCGGGGTACCTATCCCACCATGGACGTTGGTGCGGCGGGCACATCGCTGTGGCTGGAGGCCGACCGGCCGGACTTCCCGGAGCTGCGCGGCGAGCGGCGCTACGACGTGGTGGTCGTGGGCGGCGGGATCGCCGGGCTCACGACCGCGCTGCGGCTCAAGCGCGGCGGCGCGCGGGTGGCCGTGGTGGAGGCGGAGCGCGTGGCCGCCGGTGCCACCGGGAACAACACCGCGAAGGCGACCGCCTTGCAGTCCACTGTGTACAGCTCGGTCCGCTCCCACCGCGGCGCCGAGGCCGCCGAGGTCTACGCCGCGGCGAGCACGTACGCGGTGGAGGAGATCGCGGGGATCGCCGAGCGCGAGCACATCTCGTGCGACCTGCGGCGGCAGCCGGCGTGCACCTACGCCACCCTCGAGGACCTCGCCGCCCTCGAGGAGGAGGCCGACGCCACCCGGGACGCCGGGCTCGACACGGTGTTCGGCAGCGACACCGACCTGCCGTTCCCGGTGGCCGGAGCGCTGCGGCTGGCCGACCAGGTGGAGTTCCAGCCGGTCAGCTACGTGGTCGGGCTGGCCCGCGCGGTCGCCGGCGACGGCAGCGACGTGTTCGAGCACAGCCGGGCGCTGGAGCTGGAAGAGGGCTCGCCGTGCCGCGTCGTCGCGCAGCGCGGTGCGGTCGTGGCCGACCAGGTCGTCGTCGCCACCCACTACCCCGTCTGGGACCGCGGCGCGTTCTTCGCCCGGCTCGAACCGCAGCGCTCGTACTGCGTGGCCGCCCGCGTGCGCGGCACGCCGCCGCAGGACCTCTCGATCAACGCGGGGACGCCGAAGCGGTCGGTCCGCTCGTACGGCGACCACCTCGTGGTTTGCGGCGAGGGGCACCCGACCGGCGAGACCGGCGTGGGCCCGGAGGTCTACCAGCGCCTGGAGGACTTCGCCCGCCGGCACTGGGAGGTCGAGGCGGTCACGCACCGCTGGTCCGCCCAGGACCCCACGCCCTACGACCGCTTCCCCATGGTCGGCCACTACACACCGTGGTCGTCGCGGGTCTTCGTGGCGACCGGGTTCATGAAGTGGGGGCTGACCGGCGGCACCTTCGCCGCCACCGTGCTCGACGACCTGATCGCCGGGCGGCACAACGACTGGGCCGACGCGCTCTCGCCGAACCGCTTCTCCCCCTGCTCGGCCACCGAGCTGGTCAGGATGAACCTCGGCGCGGGGGCCGACTTCGTCCGCGACCGCTTCACCCGCTCCCAGGTCGAGCTGCCGGGCGAGGTTCCGCACGGCCAGGCGCGGGTGCTGCGCGAGGGTGCCGAGCTGACCGGGGTCTACCGGGACGAGGCCGGCGGTCTGCACGGAGTGGGGCTGCGCTGCACGCACCTCGGGTGCCTGGTCCGGTTCAACGCCGCCGAACGCACCTGGGACTGCCCGTGCCACGGCTCCCGCTTCGACGTCGACGGCGCGGTGCTGGAGGGCCCGGCCGTGCGGCCGCTGGAGGTCAAGCGGCTGGGGCGGCCGGACTGATGGGCCTGCAGGAGCACCCCGTCACCCCCGCCGAGCGGCAGCCCCCGGTGCGGGGCGGTGTGACGATCGGTGTGGAAGAGGAGTTCCTGCTGGTGGACGCCGCGTCGGGACAGCTCGCGCCGCACGCCGAGGCGGTGCTCGCCGAGGCCGCCAACGGCCCGCTGGGCGCACCGGACGCGGTGCTGCACGCCGAGATGCTCAACAGCCAGGTCGAGGCCGCGACGGGGTGCTGCCGGACGCTGGAGGAGCTGCGCTCGCAACTCGTGGCGGCGCGGACGTCGCTGGACCGGGCCGCCTCGGTGGCCGGTGCGCGGATCGTGTCGTCGGGCACTCCCGTCCTCGCGGTGGAGGGCACCGGCACCAGCAACGGCCAGCGGTTCGCCGACATCGCCGAGCGCTACCGGGCGGTCGCTTCGGACTACCACGTGTGCGGCTGCCACGTGCACGTCGGCGTCCCCGACCGCGACACCGCGGTGGCCGTGGTGAACCACCTCCGGCCCTGGCTGCCGACCCTGCTGGCGATCTCGGCGAACTCGCCCTTCCACCTCGGGCACGACACCGGGCACGCGAGCTGGCGCGGCGTGCAGCAGCGGTTGTACCCCGGCTCCGGAGTCCCGCCGCACTTCCCGTCGCGGGACGCCTACGACCGCGAAGTAGCACGCCTGGTCGACTGCGGGGCGCTGGTGGACGACCGGATGTCGTTCTGGATGGCGCGTCCCTCGCCGCACCTGCCCACCGTCGAGCTGCGGGTGGCCGACGCCCTGATCACCGCGGAGGAGACCGTGCTGCAGGCAGCGCTCTCCCGCGCGCTGGTGCGCGCCGCGCTCGACGACCTCGCCGCGGGCCGGGAGGGCGACGAGGTGTCCGACCAGGTCGCCGCGGCAGCGGTGTGGAACGCGTCCCGGTACGGGCTCCGCGGACCCGCGGTGGACCCGGTGCCCGCCCGCCGCGTCCCCGCGCTGGAGATGGTGGAGCGGCTGCTGCGCCGGGTGGGTCCCGCGCTGGAGCAGACCGGGGACTCGGCTCTGGTCCGGGAGGCGCTGGCGCACGTGACCGGCGTCGGCACCGGCTCCGAACGCCAGCGGGCGGCGGCCGCCGCCGGAGGACCGCGGGAGGTGGTCGCCATGCTCGCCGCGGCCACCGCACCCGGGCGGGCCGACCGGCTGCGGACCTGACCCGCATCCCAGGAAAGGACCCCTGAAGTGAGCACCACGGCAGCATTCGACGACCAAGCCGTCGGGGCGGCCCTGCCCGCACCCCGCGGCCCCGTCTCGGCCGCGATCATCGACGCGCTGGCCGGCCCTCCCCCGCCCGGCCCGCTGCCGGTGGCCGAGGCGGAACGCGCCGCGCCCTACGGCGAGGACCTGGCGCTGGCCCTGCACGTCTGCTACGAGCTGCACTACCAGGGTTTCCAGGGTGTTTCGCCGGACTGGGAATGGGATCCCGACCTGCTGCGCCTGCGCGGCGCGCTCGAACGGACCTTCCTGTCCGCGCTGCGCGCCGACGTCGAGGGCGGTGACGACGTCGAGGGCACCCTCGACGCGCTGCTGGTCGAGCCCACCGGCGGCACCGTCTCGCACTACCTGCGCGACCACGGGGAGTGGTGGCAGCTGCGCGAGTTCTTCGCGCACCGGTCGATCTACCACCTCAAGGAAGCCGACCCGCACGTGTGGGTCGTGCCGCGGCTGCAGGGCCGGGCCAAGGCCGCGCTGGTCGCCGTCGAGTTCGACGAGTTCGGCGGCGGCCGGGGCGAGCGGGTGCACGCCCGCCTGTTCGCCGACCTGCTGGCAGGCGCCGGGATGTCCAGCGGCTACCTGCACTACCTCGACGCCGTGCCGGCACCGCAGATCGCGATCGTCAACCTGATGTCGTTGCTGGGGCTGCACCGCGGCCTGCGCGGCGCGCTCGTCGGGCACTTCAGCGCCGCGGAGATCACCACCGCACCCAACGCCGACCGGATGGCCCGCGCGCTGAGCAGGCTCGGCGCGGACCCGGCGTGCACGCGCTTCTTCACCGAGCACGTGGAAGCCGACGCCGTGCACGAGCAGATCATGCGCCGCGACGTCGTGGGCGACCTGCTCGCCCGCGAACCGGCGCTGCGCGCCGACGTCGTGTTCGGGGTGCAGGCCACCGACCTGCTCGAGGACAGGTTGGCGCGCCACCTGTTCGACTGCTGGCACGACGACCGCACTTCGCTGCGGGAACCCCTGACCGACGACGCACCGAACGCACGGCAGGGCGACGGCGGCTAGCGTCTGCGTCGCAAGCGGCGCAGCGGATTCCGGTGTGGAACCCAGCGCTAGCGACGGTCGTCGCGTGCGCGGCGGCGGTGGCTGGTGTCGCAGAACGGGTAGCGCTTGCTGCGACGGCAGGCGCACACGGCCACCACGAACCGGTCCGAGCAGACCGTCGTGCCGTCGTCCATGACCAGTTCGACCGGACCCTCCACCAGGATCGGACCGCCCCGCACCAGCGTCACCCGCCGCCGGTCGCGGTCGTCATCCCTGCCGCTCACCGCGGACCACCACCAGTTCCTCGTCGCGCTGCCCCGGCTCGATCAGGCCGCGGCGCTCCAGCATCGGCGCGCGGGCGCGCAGCACCGGGCCGAATCCCTGCCTCCGCTGGGCCACCACCGACGCGTGCATGCCGCGGTGCCGCAGCTGCCGCAACGTCGAGTCCACACCGGACAGATCCGAATGCACCACGAGCAGGATTCCTCCTGGGCGCAGCAGATCCGGCGCGAGCGCGCACAGCCGGTCCAGCAACGCACGGCCTCCGCGCCCGGCCTCCCACGCGCGCGAAGCCCCTCTGCTGGGCACCTCCTCGGCAGCCGACGGTACGTAGGGCGGGTTCGAGACCACCGCGTCGAAGCGCTCGTCGCCGAACCGCTCCAGCGCATCACCGTGGGCGACCCGAACGGGCATGCCGCGCAGCAACGTGTTGATGCTCGCCGATACGACGGCGGGCACGGAGACGTCCACCGCCACCACGCTGCCGGCTCCGGCACGGACGGCCGCGACGGCCAGCGCGCCGGTACCGGTCCCGACGTCGAGGACACGGCTTCCCCTTCGCAGCCCGGATTCGCCCAGCACCTCGGCGAGCAGGTACGTGTCGCCCTGCGGGCGGTACACGCCGGGCAGTCGAAGCAGGTGCATACCCGTGGTTTTCCTCCGGTGCGCACGGCGAAACGTCCTCGCACACCGGCACATCGCCCGCGACCGCTGCTGCCCTGCCGGGCCGCGTCAGCCGGGTGCGTGCGGGTCCTCGCCCGCGCCCAGGGTGGCGAGCCGCTCGACGAGCGCCGGATCGCCCGGGTGGAGCGCTTCCGGCGCGTCCTCGTGGCCCTCCAGGTCGCCGGAGTCCAGCACCCGCAACCAGGCCGCCACGACCTCGGCGTCCGGTACCAGCGAGGCGACGTCGGACTCGCTGCCGACGCGGTAGAAGTGCTCGCCCCGCTCGTCGCGGTAGCCCCAGCCGCGGTAGGGGGTCCAGAACACCAGCACTCCGGGCACCCCGCCCAGCTCGATCTCGATGCTCGGGCTCTCGGCACCGGATCGGGAACCCTCGAAA
Source organism: Saccharopolyspora erythraea NRRL 2338 (assembly GCF_000062885.1). Classification (NCBI taxonomy): domain Bacteria; kingdom Bacillati; phylum Actinomycetota; class Actinomycetes; order Pseudonocardiales; family Pseudonocardiaceae; genus Saccharopolyspora; species Saccharopolyspora erythraea. Next base: position 4,648,004 of record NC_009142.1, read on the forward strand.
TGCAGGCTGAGCACGTCCGCGGCGTCCCGGACCGCCGCGAGGTAGCCCGCCACCACGTCGGTCAGCTCCCGCTGCCCCTGCGTGCGCTCGCGGACTTGTTCGTTCAGCTGCTGATCAGTCATGTGCGGCTTACCTGCCAACCGTCTGTAGTAGTGCATCGCGGACGCCGCGCGGCCGCTTCCGCCCCGTCAGGGCGCCCAGCCGCCCGTCCCGCCCGGCCCCGAAGGGGTGGCCCGGTGCCCCACGTTTTCCGCGCAGTGACAACCACGTCAGCCCCGCGGACAACGCCGCAGCACCGGACAGGACCGCGCCGTGGTGCTGCGAAGGCCACAGCTGCGCGCTGCGCCCCCTGGACTTGTGGTCGAAGACCCCGTGCGCTCCGTGGTCGCTCCCGGCAGGCTCGTCGATCGGCTCCCACAGGTTCTCCGACCGGTAGCCGGTGTCGATCGAGTCGTCGCGCTGCATGCGGTAGCCGACCCTGGCCAGGTAGCGGTCCAGGAGCCCGGGTGCGACGGCGTTGCCGAGCAACGTCTTGACGGTGCTTCCGCCGACCCAGTACTCCCGGCGCCGCGGGTGGTCGCCGGCGTGCAGCACGGCTCGCGCGATCACCTCCGGCTGGAAGATCGGGGGCACCGGCTGCGGATGACCGGAGAGCCTGGAGCGCACCCACGAGAACTGGGGCGTGTTCACCGCCGGGAGCTGGACCATCGTCGTCCGCACCCGGCTGCGGTCGTGCAGCAGCTCGCACCGCACCGACTCGTGGAAACCCTGGATCGCGTGCTTGGAACCGCAGTAGGCCGACTGGAGCGGGATTCCGCGGTAGGCCAGCGCCGACCCGATCTGCACGACGGTGCCCCGGTTCCTCGGACGCATGCGGCGGAACGCCGCCATGGTTCCGTGGACGGTCCCGAGGTAGTTCACCTCGGTCACGCGCCGGAACTCCTCCGGGGAGATCCGCTCCAGCGGGGCGAACACGGTCGTGCAGGCCACGTTCACCCAGAGGTCGATCGGGCCGAGCTCCCGCTCGGCCTCCTCGGCCGCCGCGTCGACCTCGTCGGCGTGCGCGACGTCCACCTGCAACGGTAGGGCGGTCCCGCCGGCGTCGCGGACGTCGCGGGCGGCGCCTGCCAGCCCTTCGGCCCCTCTGGCGAGCAGGGCGACGCGGCACTTCCTGGCGCCGTAGGCGCGGGCCACCGCCCGGCCGACCCCGGCGCTCGCCCCGGTCACGACCACGACCTGGTCACTGCGTCGACTCACGGCATTCCTCCCCGGCTGCGATTCGCCCCGAGGGCCGCGACGCCTGCGCGGCGGCGCGGCCCTGCTCCGGCATCGTTGCGGTGAGCTGTGCGCCGGCGGCGCTGGGCGGCCGGTGCGGTCAGCGGCCGCGGCCGGTGAGGGCGTCGCGTATCCGGTCGATCATGCCCACGCCCGGGTCGAGGAGCTTGTTGGCCGGCGGCCGGTCCGGCGCCCCCGGGTGCGGCCGGGTCGGCGCGATCTTCTTGGCCTGCACGATCTTGTCGCCCATCTCCTGCAGGTACTGCGGTGAGCACACGTCGCGCAGGCGTGGGAAGAGGTCGCTCTCCTCGTCCTCGATGTGGTGGCGGATCTCGCTGATCAGCTTGCGGACGAGCCGGTCGAAGTCGGCGCTGTCGGGGTCGAGGCCTTCGATCTGCTTCATGACCGACTCCGCGTCGGCGTGCTCCCGGATCTCGTGGTCGGCGATCCGGTCACCGTCGGGGAGGTGCTCGCGGGCGGCCGGGTAGAGGTGCTGCTCCTCGGCGACCGAGTGCCGCACCAGTTCGGTGATGATGTGGTCGACGAGGTCCCGGCGGGCCTCCGTCGTGAGGCCACCGCGCTCGTACTCGCCGAACGCCGACTCCACGTCGCGGTGGTCCTGGATCAGCACGTCGACGAGATCACCGTTCTTCTGCGCTTCCTGGGCCATTTCGGTCTCCTCACGCTGCGAAGCGAGCCACTCGCTTCTGCGTTGCCCGAGCCGCCACGGGCTAAACACTTCGCACGAGTGGGGCGTGGCGGGAGCCTGGTGAAAGGTCACCCTTCGTGAACGTGCCGCGACGAGCCCGAGAGAGCGGAGTCGTCCGGGCGCGGTCAGGCCGCGGTGCTCGTGTCGGGCTCGATCAGCTCGAGCAGGCGCTCGCGGTGCAGGTCGGCAACCGGGGCCTGCAGGTCCGGGTGGCGCAGGAGGAACGCCGCGTTCTGCTCGCGGCGCCCCGGCTCGGTGAGCCGGCCGAAGGAGACCGCCGGGACGCCGGGGCGCGCGGGCGGGAGCGCGGCGACCGCGCGGGCGGCCAGCGCCGGGTCGGCGAGCAGGCAGCACGCCCAGCTCGCGACGACCTCGTCGACCCAGGTGCGCCAGGCGTGGTCGGGGTGCTCCAGGTCGTGGACCTCGGTGCCCGCGAGCCAGTCCAGCCGCGCCGAACCGCCCGGGCCCGCGAGCACGACCAGCGCGGCGTCCACCGGTGTCGGGTAGCGAAGCGAGGCCGCCACGGTCACCGCCTGCTGCGCCTGCGCCTCGGCCAGCGCGCGGTCGAACGCTCCGCCGGAGGCCGGGTAGGCAGCGGTCAGCCACCGCGTGGTGGCCGCGACGACCGACGATAGATCCACCGACACGCGGAGGGGCCCTCGCTTTCCTCACATCCGCACGGATGGTCACGGGCGGTGATGTTTTTCCTGGCCATCCCACCGTAACGAGTTGTTTCGCGTACTTGAAGAGCTTGTCGCAGAGGTGAGCAATCACACCGCGTGCACGGCTGTTGTGGTAATGCCGCCCGACGATGTTTGGCGCCCCCTGCGCCGGGGGCAGAACGTCCGGTGCGGCCGCCGAAGCCGATCCCGACGCGCAGGAGCCGATCGAGCATGGACGAACCGACCGTGCGGGTGCTCTCCGGTGACGACTACGACGAGTTCTTCTCGGTCTTCACCGGCTCGTTCCTCGACGACAGCCGTGAAGCGATCAGGGAGCCGTGGCGGGCTGTGTTCGAGCCCGCCAACGCCCACGGCGTGTTCGACGGCCGCGAGATGATCGGCGTCGCCGCGTTCTTCGACTCCGGGATCACGCTGCCCGGACAGGTGCGCACCCGGCTGGCCGCGGTGACCGCCGTGGGCGTCAAGCCGGGGCACCGCAGGCGTGGCGTCATGCGCATGCTGATGCGCGCCCAGCTGCACGGCATGGGTGAGAGCCGTTCGCATCCCGTCGCCGCGCTGCACGCCACCGAGGGGTCGATCTACGGCCGTTTCGGCTACGGGCTCGGCACCTCGGACGTGGTGCTGTCGATCCCGCGCCGGGCGCCGTTCCTGCGCTCGGTCGAGGTGGACCAGCGGCGGGTGCGGGAGGTCGGCGAGCAGGAGGCGCTGCGCTTCGCCCACGATCTCTACCCGGCCGTTGCCGCCCGGCGCACGGGCTGGCTGGCCCGGGGCCCGTCCTGGCACCTGCGCGTCGTCGACGACCGGTCCGCCCCGAAGGAGCAGGGCAGGATGCGCTTCGCCGTGCACCCAGACGGCTACGCCTTCTACCGCCCGGAACCCCGGTGGGCCGACCGCGGGCCGGACTACCTGCTGCACGTCCAGGAGCTGGTCGCCGCGACCCCGCAGGCCTACGCGGCGCTGTGGCGCTACCTGCTCGACACCGACCTGGTCGGAGAGGTCCGCTGGCAGCGCGCGGCGCCCGACGAGCCGGTCGTCGACATGCTCGCCGACCCCCGCCAGGCGCGGCGGCAGCTCTCCGACGGCCTGTGGGTGCGGCTGATCCACCTCGACCGCGCCCTCTCCGAGCGGCGCTACCGCGCGCCCGCAGACGTGGTGCTGGAGGTCGGCGACGACTTCTGCGAGTGGAACGCCGGGCGCTGGCGGCTGGCCGCGGGTGCCGACGGGACCGGCGGCGCGACCCGGACTCAGGCACCGCCGGACATCCGGCTCGGCATCGGCGACCTGGCGGCGGCCTACCTCGGCGGGACGACGCTCGGACAGCTCCACCGCTGCGGGCGCGTCGAGGAGCTGAACCCCGGTGCGGTGGCGGTCGCCTCCGGCGCCCTGGACACCGACCACGCGCCCCATTGCCAGGAGCCGTTCTGACCCGCGCGGTCGCCCCGCTCCAGGTACCGGGCCGTCACGGCGGGCCCACGGCGTCGCCGATCGAGTAGTCGGGGCGTGCGTCAGCCGCCATACGCCTCCGACGCCGGGCTCCGGTACCCCGCGGAGGCGGCCGACCACGGTCCGGATCGTTCGACGACGGTCGAATGGAACCCGAGGAAGCCGGGTAAGCAACGGTCGTGATGAATTCGATCGAGAACGTGTTCGTGCTGGGACTCGACGACCGCAACCTCGCGCTCCTGCACGACCTGCCGCACCTGAGGCAGTACCGGTTCCACTCCCTGCTGAGCAAAGACGAACTCATGGGCGGCGAGGTGGCCCTCGCCGAGGACCTGGAGAAGGCGCAGGAGAAGCTCGACGCCTTCGACGGCAGCATCGACGCGATCATCGGCTACTGGGACTTCCCGGTCAGCTCGATGGTGCCGATCCTCTGCGAGCGCTACGGACTGCCCGGACCGAGCCTGCAGTCGGTGGTCAAGTGCGAGAACAAGTACTGGAGCCGCCTGGAGCAACAGGAGGTCACCGACGCGCACCCCTCGTTCGCGCTGGTCGACTTGGAGAATCCGGAACTGCCGGACCTGGAGTTCCCGTTCTGGCTCAAGCCGGTCAAGTCGTTCTCGTCCACGCTGGCTTTCCGGATCGACAGCGCCGAGGAGTTCGAGCGCGCGGTCGAGGAGACCCGCGGCGAGATCGGCATGGTCGGCGGCGCCTTCGAGTACCTGCTGTCGATGCTCGACCTCCCGCCGCAGATCGACGAGCGGACCGGGCAGATGTGCGTGGCGGAGGAAGAGGTCCAGGGCCGCCAGCTCACCGTCGAGGGCTACAGCGACGCGCACGGCGAGCCAAACGCCTACGGCGTGATCGACTCGATCTGCTACGAGGGCACGCCGAGCTTCCTGCGCTACCAGTACCCGTCCAACCTGCCGCAGGAGGTCGCCGACCGCGCCTGCGACATCTCGGTCCGCGTGATCCGCCAGATCGGGCTGTCCTCGTCCACGTTCAACATCGAGTTCTTCTGGAACCCCGACCGGGACGTGCTCAACATCCTGGAGGTCAACCCGCGCCTGTCGCAGTCGCACGCGCCGCTGTTCGAGTTCGTCGACGGCGTGCCCAACTACCAGTCCATGGTGCGACTCGCGCTGGGCCGGGACCCGGAGCAGCCGAGCCGCCAGGGCGAACACGCGGTCGCCGCCAAGTGGTACTACCGCACGTTCAAGAACGCGTTCGTGCGCAGCGTCCCGTCCGAGGAGGACGTGGCGCGGGTCCGCGAGGAGATGCCCGGCACGATCGTGGACGTCGTCGCCAACGAGGGCGGGTGGCTCTCGGACCTGTCGGCCCAGGACTCCTACAGCTACGAGCTCGCGGCGATCTACCTCGGCGGGAGCGACGAGGAGGACCTGCTCGCGAGGTACAACCGGGCGGTGGAGCTGCTGCCGTTCGAACTGGAGGAGCAGGGCTGACGGCCGCCGTCCCCGCTTTTCGCTCCGCTTTGATCGGGTATCCGGTTGGGATGAGTTCTGCGAAGAAGTCCGAGCGGCTCGCCGAGTACCAGCGCAAGCGCGACTTCAGCCGCACCAGCGAGCCGTCCGGACGGGAAGGCGGCGCGCGCGCCGGTGGCAACCGGTTCGTCGTCCAGCGCCACCGCGCGCGGCGCCGCCACTACGACCTGCGGCTCGAGCTCGACGGCGTGCTGCTGAGCTGGGCGGTGCCCAAGGGCCCGACGCTGGACCCGAAGGCCAGGCATCTGGCCGTCCGGGTCGAGGACCACCCCATCGAGTACACCGACTTCGAAGGCGTGATCCCCGAGGGCGAGTACGGCGGCGGGGACGTCATCGTGTGGGACCGCGGCACGTGGGAGCCCGCCGAGACCGATGACCCGGCCGAGGCGATCGAGGCCGGGAACCTGCACTTCGACCTGCACGGGGAGAAGCTCGGCGGGCGCTTCGTGCTGGTCCGGCGCGGAGACGACGACTCGGGCAAGGAGCAATGGCTGCTGCTGCACAAGAAGGACGAGCACGCCGAGGCGGGGTGGACGGCCGAGGACCACCTCGAGTCGGTCAAGAGCGGCCGGACGAACGAGGAGGTCGCCGCGGCGCCGGAGGCGATGTGGCGCAGCGACCTGCCCGCCTCCGAGGCGGAGGTCCCGGTGGACGGCGCACCGGCCGGGAAGTCCGGCCGGTCGCGGTCCGGGGAGCGCAAGACGGCCCGGTCCAGTGGGGCGGGCAGCGCGTCGTCGGACAAGGCGTCCGGCAAGGCGTCCGGCACCGGCTCGTCGAGCACCCGTTCTTCCGGCAAGGCGTCCGGCACCGGCTCGTCGGGCAGGGCCTCCGGCAGTTCCTCGTCCAGCAAGGCGGGATCCGGGACGTCGAAGAAGGCCGGCACCAAACCCGCCAAGACGCGGGAGAAGTCGGGGGCGAAGCAGCGGTCCGCCTCCGCGCGCAGGTCCGGGCGCAAGACCGACGAGGAGAAGTCCGGAGGCGGGCGCGACGAGCGACCCCGGTGGGACCCGCCCTCCGAGGAGGAGCTGGCAGCGCTGGACGAACTGGGCGCCAAGGGGCCGTGGGAGGTCGGTGGACGCCGCCTCGCGCTGACCAACCTCGACAAGGTCCTGTTCCCGGGCCGCGACGACGAACCGCCGGTGACCAAGCGCGACTTCGTCCGCTACCACGCGCGGATCGGACCGGTGATCCTCCCCTACCTGGTGGGCCGCCCCCTCAACACCCACCGCTACCCCGACGGCGCGGACAAACCCGGTTTCTGGCACAAGGAGGTGCCGAGCCACGCGCCCTACTGGCTCACCAGTTGGCGCTACGAGGCGGCCGACCCGGACGAGACGCAGAACTACGTCATCGCCGACAGCGTCCCCGCGCTGGCCTGGCTCGCCAACTACGCGGCGCTGGAGCTGCACCCGTGGACGTCGTGGGCCTCCGACGTGGAGCACCCGACGTGGGCGCTGTTCGACATCGACCCGGGGTCCAAGACCTCCTTCGAGGACGTGCTGGCCCTCGCCCGGCTGCACCGCACCGCGCTCGAGCACCTCGGCGTGCGGGCGGGGCCCAAGGTCACCGGTCAGCGCGGTGTGCAGATCTGGGTGCCGATCGCGCCGCACTACACCTACGAGGAAACCCGCCGCTGGGTGGAGAAGGTCTCCAAGGCCATCGGTGCCACCGTCCCCGACCTGGTCAGCTGGGCGTGGCAGAAGAACGAGCGGCGGGGTCTGGCCCGTCTGGACTACACGCAGAACGTCGTCAACAAGACGCTCGTCGCGCCCTACAGCGCCCGACCGCGCCCGGGCGCGCCGGTGTCGGTCCCGATCAGTTGGGACGAGCTCGACGACCCCGACCTGACGCCCGACCGGTGGACGGTGCGCACCGTCTTCGACCGCCTCGACGAGGTGGGAGACCCGCTCGCACCGCTGGTGGGCCTGGAGCAGGAGCTGCCACCGATCCAGTGAGCGGGGCTCACTGCTCGTCCTCGTCGAACTCGTCCTCGATGCTGGGCGGCGCCGGCGGGTGCTCGGGGTCGTGGATCTCCACGTGCGCCTCCTGCTCGGTGTCCGGCCCGCGTTGGTCGCCGCGTTCGGCGTCGAGGTCGCGCCCGGCGTCCCCGACCGGTTCGGACGGGTGAGCGCTTCGGCCCGGCTCCGCCATGACGTCCTCCTTCGCTCTCGAGTGCGCCGCCGCTCCCGCGACAGCGCGCTCCTGGAATACCCGCGGAATTCCCGTGCGAATCAGAGGAAGTCCGCCGGCATCACTCCGGCTTGGGGGAGACACGAGATGCAGAGCGCGGTCGACTCGCGGCCGCTGCTCGGGAGCTTGTGCGATGCGGGCCGCACGATCGCGGTATTGCCCTTCTTGTCCGTGTGCCCCTCCTCGTCCTCGACGCGCAGGACGTGCTTCTTGTCGCCCGCGGTGCTCTCCCTGTTGGTGCTACTCGGTTCGAGAGCCCCTTCCGGCCTTCCCGGCCGGGACATCACCAAGCGTGCGGCGCCGTCGAACCACACCGAAGAGTTAGCACGGGAATATTCCATTGTGGATACTGCGGCGAGGCGTATTCTGGACCCTTTTCCCCGGATGAGCACTAAGTTCGTCACCGCAGCGAGATGTGACTGCGGGTTGCGGGCGAGAGAGGCTGGCTATGGACTGGGTTATCACCACGGCGGATGTACGGGACGCGGGCGAGGTCATGACCGTGCAGCGCGCGGCGTACGTGTCGGAGGCGCAGCTCTACGACAACCCGCATTTTTCCGCGCTGCGCGAACCCATCGAGGAGATCCGCGAGGCGATCGCGGCGGGTGAGGTGCTGGTGGCCAAGGCCGGCACGCGGATCGTCGGTGCTGTGCGCGGCACCCGGCAGGGCGAGGAGTGCCATGTCGGCCGGCTCGTGGTGGCGCCGGACATGCGCGGACGCGGCATCGGCGCGGCTCTGCTGCGCGCGGTCGAGGCCCGGAACAGGCCGGAGGTGCGGCGTTTCGTGCTGTTCACCGGCGACCGGAGCGTTGCCAACATCCGCCTCTACCTCAAGGCCGGCTACCTCGAGACCGATCGGAGGGTGGTGGCCGAAACCCTGTCACTGGTCTACCTGGCCAAGCCGTCGGAATGAGTTTCAATGATCGTGTCAAGCCGCTTGGGCCTGGGTGGGTGGTGTGGTCTGGAAGGTGCGGCTGTCGCGCAGCAGGGCCCAGATCACGTCGACCAGGCGGCGTGCCAGTGCGATCAGCGCCTGGGTGTGAAGCTTCCCTTCGCTGCGTTTGCGCTGGTAGAAGATGCGGGAGGGGCCTTCAGGGCGAATCGAGGACAGTGCGGCGAGGTAGAACACCCGCCGCAGCCCGCGGTGGTAGCGCTTCGGGCGGTGCAGGTTGCCGCGGACGCGCCCGGAGTCACGGGGGACCGGGGCCAGGCCGGCGTATGCGGCCAGGCGGCCGGGGTTGCCGAAAGCGGTGAGCAGGTCACCACCGGTGTCGGCCAGCAGTTGGGCCCCGAGGATCGGGCCGAAACCGTCGACGCTGGTGATGCGTTCGGCGTCGGGGTGGGCCTCGAAGCGTTCGGTGAGCTGCTTGTCGAGGTCTTTGATCTCTCGGTCCAGTTCCAGCAGTTGACGGGCCAGGCGGGCGATCAGCGGCGCTGTGATCGTTTCCGTGGGCAGGGCAACGGTTTGCTCACCTGCGGCAGCCAGTGTCTTGTCCACGATGGACGGGATGCTGCGGGCGTGGGCCTGGTGCTCGGTCAGATAGGCCCGCAGGCCGTCCGCACCGGCGGCGCGGACGCCGTCGGGGGTTTGAAACCCCGTCAGCAGGATCAGCACGGAGCGGGTGGAGAAGTCGAAGGCCCGCTCCAGCGAGGGGAAAATGCTCGCGAGCAGTTCGCGGATCCGGTTGACACCGCGCACCCAGTCGGCCACGAGGTCCTCACGCCTAGCGGTGAGGATCTGCAGGTCGGAGGCGATCTCGCTAGGGCTGGTCACCGGGGTCAGATCGCCGCGCAGCCGGGCGGTTTCGGCGATGGTGCGGGCGTCTTTGGCGTCGGTCTTGCCCTCACCGGCGAACGCTCCGGCCATCCGGTTGACCAGCCTGCCGGGCACGTAGACCACCGGCCGCCCGGTGACCACAAGCAGCGTGATCAGCAGACCTGCGGCGCCGGAGGTCATATCCACCGCCCAGACCACCTCACCGGCCTTCTTGGCGGCACGGGCGATCAACGCCTCGATCGCGGCCTGACTGTTGATGACCTTCTGACCGAACACGACCTTGCCGGTCTCGTCCACCACACACGCGTGATGAGCGTGCTTGCCGACATCGATCCCTGCCCAGACGATCTTGCGGACCTTCACCGGGCCCGTCCTCCCGTCATCCCAGCTCAACCCCGTGGACGACCCCGCCGGCAGCTCCATAAACAGCGACCACGCGCACAGATTTCAATCAGCGGCCAGGGCGTCCAGAACAGCAGGGCGGCCACTCCTTCCAAGCCACCCAACGGCAAGAAGACATCAGCCACACCCCGCCGCCCTGGGCATCCAGAACACCACGTCCTGAACACCAACGATCTTATGGAGAAGACATGGCACAACCCTCGCCCTTCCCCCGCCGCCTGCTGCAGGCCGGCGGCGGCGTCCTCGCCGGCGGCGGCTTGCTCGGCACGCGGGACGCGGCAAGGGCGGATGCCGACGGCAGCGCCACCGTGACGATCACCGCCGGTACGAACATGTCGGGCGCCGTGTCACCCGACGGATCGACCGTGGTGGTCGATGCGCTCAGCACGTTGTGGGCGGTGCCGATCCGGGGCGGGGAAGGCCGGCGGCTCACCCCGCACGCGATGGAGGCGACCCAAGCTTCCTGGGCGCCGGACGGAAGTTCGGTGGTCTGCCAGGTGTACTCGGAAGGCAACTTCCACCTGTACCTCGTGCCCACCGGCGGCACGCCGCGCAGGCTCACCGAAGGCCCCCACGACCACCGGGAACCGTCCTTCTCACCTGATGGCAGGCGCATCGCGTTCTCGTCCGACCGCGGCGGCCGTTACGGCATCCACATCTTCGACCTCGCGACCGGCCGGATCGCGCCGTGGACCGCGCCCATCGGCGAGGAGTCTCAGCCGAGGTGGTCGCCCGACGGGAGCCGGATGGCCGTGGTGGTGGACAACGCCGTCATCGACGCGGTGAACGAGGCCGGGGAGCGCACGCGCCTCGCCGAGGCCACCGGCGCTCGCCTCTACGCGCCCGGCTGGAACCCGGAGGGGAGCACGATCGCCTACGTCCGGATGGACGGCCTGTTGCCCCGCAACCAGGGTGCCGGTTCGGCGCAGGTCGTCGTCGGCGGGACGGTCGTGTCCGCGCCGGACGAGGACGTGTTCCCCTTCGCACCCACGTGGTTGTCGGCCACCCGCCTCCTCTACACCGCCGACGGCCGGATTCGGGCCCGGGAACTGCCCGCCGGAGGACACCGCGACATCGCGTTCAGCCTCTCGGCCCCGGTGCGCACGCCGGAGCCGACGGCCCCGGCCGCGTTCCCCGAAGCGGGACGCCACCCGGTTCACGGCATCGCCGGCCCGGTCCTGTCCCCCGGCGGCGACCGGATCGCCTTCTGCGCGCTGGGCGACCTCTGGGTGAGCGACCTGGCCGGACGAGCCCAGCGCCTGACCCACGACCGGTTCCACGTGTGCGATCCCGCGTGGTCGCCGGACGGCGACCGGATCGCCTACTGCACCGACCGGTCGGGCACCACGGGATCTGGGTGCGCGACCTGCGAACCGGCGACGAGCACCGGCTCACCGCCCCTGCCTCGGCGGCGGTGGCGCCGGCGTGGTCTCCGGACGGGACACGCTGGCGTTCCAGGACCAGGACGGCGCCACCCACGTGCTCACCCTCGCCACCGGCGAAGTGCGCGAGGTGGTCGACGCGGTGCGCGCCCCGGGACGGCCCACCTGGTCGCCGGACGGTGCGACGATCGCCTTCGCGGCGCAACGGCCGGTGTCGCGGCGCTTCAGGGAAGGCGCGAACCAGATCCTGACCGTCCGGGTGGACACCGGAGCGATCGCCTACCACGAGGTGTTGCCGAACCGCTCGCTGAGCGGGCGCGGGGTGGACGGGCCGGTGTGGTCGCCCGACGGTTCGTCGTACGCGTTCGTCATGGGCGCAGCGCTGTGGGTCGTGTCCGTCGACGCCTCCGGCACGCCGACCGCTGCGCCGCGCCAGGTCACCGCAGAGGTCGCCGACGCGCCGTCGTGGCACCCCGACTCGCGGACGCTGCTGTACCTCAGCCTCGGCGCCCTGCGCATGGTCGATTCCCACGAGGGCACCTCCTGCCCGGTGCCGCTGAACCTCACCTGGTCCCCGGCCCGCGTCCGCGGGCGGACCGTGGTGCGCGCGGGCGCGCTGTGGGACGGGGTCCACGACGTGCTCCGCCGCGACGTCGACATCGTCATCGACGGCGACCGCATAGGCGAGGTCACCTCCCGCCGGGAGTGGCCGCACAGCGCGGTGGTCGACGCAACCGCGCTCACCGTGCTGCCCGGCCTGGTGGACATGCACGCGCACGTCCACCTCGAAGGCCGGTTCCTCGGCTCCCGCCAGGGCAGGCTGTGGCTGTCCTTCGGCGTGACCAGCGTGCGGTCCCCCGGCGACCCGGCCTACCTCGCCGCGCAGCACCGCGAGGCGACCGCCTCGGGCGACCAGCTCGGTCCCCGCTACTTCGCGGCGGGCGAGCCGATCGACGGCAGCCGGGTGTACTACGGCTTCACCCGGCCGACAACGGACGCGCGGGAGGTGGCCCGGGAAGTCGAACGGGCGCGGGCGCTGCGCTACGACCTGCTCAAGACCTACGTCCGGTTGCCGTCGACCGCCCAGGACCAGGTGGTCCGCGCGGGAACGGGTCTGCCGGTGACCTCGCACTACGCCTATCCGGCGGCGCGGTTCGGGGTGCACTGCATGGAGCACCTGGGCGCGACCAGCAGGCTCGGCTTCTCCCAGACGCTGAGCAGGCTCGGCCGCTCCTACGACGACGTGGTCGCGCTGATCAGCCGGGCAGGCATGTCGATCACGCCCACGTTGTTCGTTTCCGCCGTTCTGATGGCAGGCGACGAATCGTGGCTCGCCGACGAGCGGATCGCCAGGCTCTACCCCCAGTGGGAACGCGACGCGCTGCGCGAGACGATCGCGCTGGTGTCGCGAACACCGGAGATCACCGCGGGACTCAGGAAGATGCTCGCGGCCAATGTGGACACCGTGCGCCGGATCAGCGGTGCCGGCGGTCTCGTGGTCTGCGGCACCGACGCCCCGATCGACCACCTCGGGGTCAGCCTGCACCTGAACCTGCGGGCTCTGGTCGCCCACGGCATGTCCGCGGCCGACGCCCTGCGCACGGCCACCGGCAACGCCGCGCAAGCGCTCAACGCGAGCGGGCACCTCGGCGCGGTCCTGCCGGGCAGGTACGCCGACCTCACCGCGGTCGACGGCGACCCGCTGGCGGACATCACCCGTGCCGCGGCGGTGCGCAAGGTGGTGGTCGGCGGTGTCCTGCACGAGATGACCGAGCTGCTCGACTTCCCGGCGCAGGCGCCGACCCCGGCGACCCAGCGGTCCGCACCGCAGCCCCGCTCGGAGTGGTGGTGGCACGGTCGCCACGACGCCGTGCACGCGTGTTGCTGATCCGGGGAGGCCTTTTCGCCGGGATCAGGGCACCTGCCCACCGGCGCGCTCGCGCGCGATCTCCTCGGCCGTCTCCGTCCGCAGGCGTTCGAGGAGGTCGAGCTGCCGGTTCGCCCGGTCGAGCAGTTCCTCCAGCTTCCCGGCGTCCAGCCGGGGCAGCCGGTCGCACATGGCCCGCAGCGTCTTCCAACCCGCGGCCTTGCCATGCACGCCGAGGGACATCGCTTCGAGCTCGATCAGCGTGCTCAGCGGCGAACCGCGCAGCAGCCGGCCGTTGAGCTTGAACCTGCTCAGCTTCTCCCCCAACCACGCCACCGCGAGCTTGAGGCGGGCGACGGAGAACCCGAGCGTCCGGATGATCCGCACCAGTTCCGCTCGGTCCTGCCCGACTTCCTCGACCAGCTCGGCCAAGTCGGACTCCATGGACGTCCCGCGGCGGCTCCGCGCCACCCTGCGGGCCAGCTCGAGCCCTCCGGTCGCCCCGGCGAGGTGGTCGTTGAGGTAGATCCCCAGCAGCGGCTTCGCCCGTCCTGCGGATTCGGTGCTGGACAAGGTCACCCTCCACGCGTCGAGACCGGGCCACCGGACCACCGCCCCATCACGCAGGGCAGCCGGATGCCCACCGACGGAGTGCCCGTTCGCCGGGGCCGCAAACCTGGCGACGGCACCGCCCCGTGACCGGTCACGACCCCAGCGCCGCGGCCACGACCTCCAGGTCCGAGAGCAGGCCCCGGTACGCCTCACGGCGGTCCGGCGCCCGCACCACCGCCGAGGGGTGGGTGGTGGCCAGCAACGATGCCGGGCGCGGTTCCACGCCGGCGATCTCGGGGAAGTCCAGCAGCACACCGCGTTCCTTGCTGATGCGGAAGTCGCTGCCCATCAGCGCCTGCGCCGCGGTGGCGCCCAGGCACACGACGATCTCCGGCCGCACCACCCGCAGCTCGGCGACCCCCCCACGGCCGGCACGCGCGCATCTGGGCGGTGCTCGGCTTCCTGTGGATCCGGCGCTTGCCGCGCTCCTGGGGCACGAACTTGAAGTGCTTGACGGCGTTGGTCAGGTAGGCGTCGTCGCGCTCGATGCCCGCCTCCGCGAGCGCGAGGTCGAGCAGCCCGCCCGCCGGGCCGACGAACGGCTCGCCCTCGATGTCCTCGCGGTCCCCGGGCTGCTCGCCGACGAACAGCACCCGGGCTCGCGAGGGCCCGGACCCGAAGACCGTCTGAGTGGCCGACTTGTAGAGGTCGCAGCCCCGGCAGTCCCGCGCCGCGTCGCGCAGCGCGCGCAGACCGCCCCGGGAGGGCACGAACGGTTCGGCCGTCGACTCAGAGACCTGCACTTCCGCCTCCACAACGTGCTACGGGCCAGCCGCCGGTGAGCGTGTTCACCCACCCGGTTACCCATTCGCCCGCGCCGAAACAGAACGGTTGCTGCCCGGGAACCGAGATCTCGGCGAGCCGCGACCTGCCGCCCCTGTGCGGGCGCGGCGAGACGGTTCGCCGGACGCCGCCGGTAGGATTCCGCTCCGGCGATCGGCCGCAGGCCCGCTGGACCGCCGGGTGATCGGCGCGACATCGCGGGTGCGCCGACGCCGTGCACAGTGGTGGTCGAAACGTCTGGGGTCGAGGTGGGGCAAGGACACCGCGCGAGCGAGGAGCGGGCCGCGGAGCAGGGCGTCCGGTTCGACGAGCTCCTCGACGAGCACTCCCAGGTGCTCAACCTGCTCGACGACACGGTCGCCCTGCGCGGGCTCGCCCAGCGGATCCGCCACGAGTGCGGCGCGCACATCGGCCTGGCCGGTCCGGTGGAGTCCGAGCAGTTGCTGGTGCTGCGGCAGTGGAACGGCACGTGGGCCGACGGGCTGCACGACCTGCACGTGCCGATGGGGCTGGGCCTGGGCGGCCTGTCCTTCGCCGAGCTGCGGCCGGTCTGGGTGGACGACTACTGCGCCTCCGAGCTGATCACGCACGACTTCGACCGGCCGATCTCGGCCGACGGCATCCGGACGATGCTGGCGGTGCCCATGGTGCGGGCCGGACGGGTGCACGGCGTGGTCTACGCGGCGATGCGCGAGATCACCGACTTCGGGGGCAGGCGGCTCGACGCCGCGGTGAACGTCGCCAACAGCGGCGGACTGGCCCTGCAGACCGCCGATGCGGCGCGGCGCCAGCGCGAGACGGCCGCGGCCGCCGAGCGGCGCCGGATCGCCTCTGCGCTGCACGACTCGGTCGGCGCCCAGCTGTTCCGGATCGGCGCCGAACTGCGCGACCTGCGCACGCACGCCGAAGACGGCAGCACCGCGCTGCTGGACCGCCTGGTGTCGCTGGAGAACCAGATCGCCGAGACCGCCTCGGCATTCCGCGAGTCGGTGCACGCCCTCGACCACGACGAACCCTCCGGCGGGCTGGCGGCCACCCTGTCCGGCGACTGCGCGGCGTTCCAGCGCCGCACCGGGGTCACGGCGCAGGCCGTGGAGATCGGCACCACGCCCGACTGCGGCCCGCACCGCACGCGGGTGCTGGTCGCGGCGGCGCGCGAGGCGCTGCTCAACGTCGAGAAGCACGCCGCCGCGCATTCGGTGCTGATCAGCGTGATCGCGCTCGACGACGGCGTCACCGTGTCCGTGGCCGACGACGGCAACGGCTGGAACGACCACGCGGCGGCGGGCAACGGCATCGGGCTGCGGTCGACCGCCGACCGCGTCGAGGAGGTCGGCGGAACAATGTCCGTGGTGACCAATGAGGACGGTGGTCTGACCGTGCGCATCTGGGTTCCGCTGTGGTGAGCGAGGACATCCGGCTCGTGGTCGTCGACGACCACCCCGTCGTCACCGACGGAGTCCGCCTGCTGCTGCGCGACGACCCCGCGATCCGCGTGGTCGGCAGCGCCGCCGACGCCGCCACCGCGGTGCGGCTGGTCGGCCGGGCGCAGCCGCACGTCGTCCTGCTCGACCTGCGGCTGCCGGACGCGATGGCCAGCGAGATCGTGGCTCCGCTGCGCGAGGCCGCCCCCGCCGCGCGCATCCTGGTGTTCACCGCCTACCGGGACCACGCGGCGCTGCAGGCGACGCTGGACGCGGGCGTCGACGGCTGCCTGCTCAAGGACGCGGGCGCGACCGACCTGGTCTCGGCCGTGCACCAGGCCGCGCACGGCATCCCGATCTTCGATCCGCGGGTCGGCGAGCGGGCCGCGCCCCGGATGCGCTCGCGCCTGCACGACACCGGACTCACCCAGCGCGAGTACGACGTGCTGCGCCACGCCGCCGCGGGGCGGACCAACCCGGAGATCGCCGACCAGCTGGGCCTGACCCGGCACACGGTCACCGGCTACCTGCGCAACGCGATGCGAAAGCTGAACGCGCGCAACCGGATCGAGCTCATCGCCAAGGCCGCGCAGTCCGGGTTGCTGTAGCGGGCCGGGGCTTCGGCGCAGCCCCCACATCTGGGGGGTCACGTTGTGCGAACTACGTCTCACACGAGACTTCGCACACCCGACGATCCGCGCCTTTGCGCACTTCGGGGACGGTCCGCCCGATCCGCCCAGCGTTCGGCGCGGGTCGGCGGGCGCCGAGAGTGATCATCCATGAACAAGACACCCAACCTGCTGATCGTGCTCGTCGCCGGAGTCATCGCCGTCGGACTGCTGCTCGCCGCCGTGTCCCTCGGCTGAAGGCGGCCACGGGTGGACGAGCGGCGGCCACGAACGCGCGGCTCGTCCACCCGTACCGCCTTCCGGGAGGGCAAGTCGGCGACGAGGGCGGGATTCGCTCCTCCTGCATCCGTCCACTCCGGACTTCCGAGCACCCACCGTGGTCGCTCGTTGACCCGGAAGCGGCAACGGGCGCGTAAACCGCGCGCCAACCGGGTATCACGAGAGCTGACGGCGCAAGCGATCATAGGGAGGACCTGTGACTTTGCACGCGAAGTCGGTGGACGTGGCCCGTCCCGTGGACACCGTCTACAACCAGTGGACGCAATTCGCCGAGTTCCCGAGGTTCATGGAGGGCGTGGAAAGCGTCCAGCAGCTCACCGACACGCGCACGCACTGGGTGGTCTCCGTCGGCGGGGTCCGGCGGGAGTTCGACGCGGTGATCACCGAGCAGCATCCCGACGAGCGCGTGGCGTGGCGCTCCACCACCGGGCCGAAGCACTCCGGCGTGGTCACCGTGCACCGCCTCGACGACGAACGAACCCGCGTGCACCTGCAGTGGGAGTTCGAGCCCGAAGGCGCGGTCGAGAAGACCGGCGAGGCCACCGGGGCCATCAGCACGCGTTTGCAGGACGACCTGGAGCGCTTCAAGGAGTTCGTGGAGTCCCGCGGGCAGGAGACCGGTCAGTGGCGCGGTGACGTGTCCGCACCGCCGCAGCAGCATTAGTCGACCGAACTGTGACCAACGCCGCCCCGCGGCACGTGCACACCCTTTGATCAGGAGTTTCCCGTGTCCCACGCCGTGATCCCCGCACCGTGCGGGCCGAGGACCGCGTTTTCGGCTCGCGAGAGGGGTTTGAGCTCGCGGCCGACGGGAAACGATCAGTGCAGGGCGATGGTTTCGCGCCCCGTGGTGGTTGGCCGGTGGGCCCCGCGGTTGCGGTCGGCAAGGGCGGGGCCCACTGCGTCGTGCCCACCTTTGCCAGCCCGTCTGACCTGCGAGGACGAGGGTCCGGAGACCCTTGCGGAATATGAGATAGTACGGCCGTGACTTCGTTCGATTCGTCTGTGCACGCTGATGATGTCGATCCCGTGGACACTGCGGTGCAGGTGTCCACATCCGTGGGATGGCGGGAGAAGGTGGCGGTCCTGTCGGTGTCGGGAGACGTCGACATGGTGACCGCGCCGCAGGTCGAGCAGGACCTCGCGGCCCTGCTGGAGCAGCAGCCCGAGGTCCTCGTGGTGGACCTCACCGAGGTCGGCTTCTTCGCCTCGGCCGGGCTCACCGCCCTGGTGGCCGCCTACAAGCAGGCCGAAGGGCGCACCGGCCTGCGGGTGGTCGCCACGAGCTCGGCGACCGTGCGCCCGCTGAAGGTGACCGCGCTCGACCGCAAGATCCCGGTGTTCGACTCGGTCGAGGCCGCCCTGGCCTGACATCGGCGGTACGCCGCAGGCCGACCGACTACCGAGTTCGCCGCCGGCCGCGCCGGCGGGCCCGGCGCGACGGGGCGCGACGCGCGAACCCGAGAACGTAGTTGTGGCCCAGCAGCGAAATGAGTGAACCCATGAACATCGACGGGCCCGCACCAGGCGCGCCCGCGGACCCGGCTGACCTGCACTGCGCCGGGGTACCGGCGGAACCGCGGCAGCTGTCGCGGCTGCGTCACCGGTTGGTGCAGTGGGCGGCACGGACCGCGCTCAGCGCAGACCAGTCCGAAGCACTGGTGTTGGCGACCTACGAGGCGTTGGCCAACACCGCCGCGCACGCCTACCCCGACGGGACGGGCGTGGTGGACCTGCGCGCGAGCTACCAGCCCGACTCGCGGTCGGTGGAGGTGACGGTGACCGATCACGGCCAGTGGCGGCCGCCGCCGGAGGAGCGCGACGGGCTCGGCGGGCGAGGCCTGGTGCTCATCCGGAACATGACCGACCACACCGCCGTCGACTCCGGCCCCGCGGGTACGCGGGTGACCATGCGCTGGAACCTCGAGCGCGCGACGGCTCCGACCGTCTGATCCCGGCCGTTCGGGCAGACGCGGGCGGATTCCGTCCCCCGCGACGGGCTTCACGCGATCCGACCAGTTCGCCGCCGACCGGCATGCAGCACCGGTCGGCGGCTCAACGGCTTTCCACGCCCTTCCCGAGTTGCGCATCTCACACCCGTGGAATTCCCGCCATCGCGTGGTTTGGCCCCCGCTGATGCGGGGTAAGGGTCAGCCGTGGATCAAGTGACGTACGTGCCGTGGTCGAGAGGCGCTGAGTGATGGTGGAGCAACAGATGGTCGATGGCCAGCCCGGAGCGGCCGTGTCCAACGCGGTGGAGATCCGGGTGGCCGCGCAGCCGGGACCGCTGGCGGTGATGCGCGCGGTCGCCGGTGACCTCGCCATCCGCGCGGACTTCGACGTCGACGCCATCGCCGACGTGCGGCTGGCGGTGGACGAGGCGTGCGCGACGCTCATCGCGCTCGCGATGCCGGGAACGTGGCTGACCTGCCGGTTCCGCACCGAGCACGACCGGCTCGTGTTCACCGCCGAGGTGGTCAGCGAGCACGCCGCCGCCCCGCGCACCGACACCTTCGGCTGGCGGGTCCTCACCGCGCTGGCCGACGAGATCAGCAGTGCCCACGACCCGGCGGGTGACGGCACCCACGTGGTGCGCGTCGAGCTCGCGAAGTCACGGGCGGAGGTACCCGGGTGAGCAGCGCCAGGACCGGTTCGCGCAACGAGTACGAGGACCTGGAGCCGCTGTTCGCCGAACTGGCCGAGCTGGACGAGCAGGACGGCCGCTACCAGGCGCTGCGGGACCGGCTGGTCACCGAGCACCTGCCGGTCGCCGAGCACATCGCGCGCAGGTTCCGCCACCGCGGTGAGACCCACGACGACCTGGTGCAGGTCGCCACGCTGGGGCTGATCAAGGCGGTGGACCGGTTCGACCCCGGACGCGGCGTGGGCTTCATGTCCTACGCCGTGCCCACGATCATGGGCGAGGTGCGCAGGCACTTCCGCGACGCCGGCTGGTCGGTGCGCATGCCGCGCCGCATGCAGGAGCTGCACCTGTCGGTCTCCGCCGGGATCTCGGCGCTCTCCCAGGAGCTCGGTCGCGCGCCGACGCCCAGCGAGCTCGCCGCCCACCTCAAGCTCAGCGTCGACGACGTGCAGCAGGGCCTGGAGGCGGGCAACGCCTACCGCAGCGCGTCGCTGGACGACCTGCTCACCGGTACCGACGACGTGCCGCTGGGCGAGGCCATCGGCTTCGACGACTCCGAGCTCGCCGAGGTCGAGGATCGCGAGACCATCCGGCCGCTGCTGGCCGAGCTGCCCGAGCGGGAGCGGCGGATCCTGGTGATGCGCTTCTTCCGCGGCATGACCCAGACCGAGATCGCCGAGCAGGTCGGCGTCTCCCAGATGCACGTCTCGCGGTTGCTGACGCGCACGCTGAGCTGGCTGCGCGAACGACTCGACGGCGGGCCCACCGACGGGGGCGGCGACCCTATCGAGTGACAGCCGCGGCACACGACTGACTTCGTCCGGACAGCGAGCCGGTGCCTCGAAGGCACGCGGCGGCGGATACGCGCGGTGCGTACGCCTCATGCGACGCATCGCGTGTATTCCCGTGCGCGCAACGGGTTTCTCCATGCGCGCTGCCTCGGTGCGCCCGGAATCCTGCTCACTCCAACGGATCGGCGACTGCCGCACACCTCGGATGTCGTGATATACACCGTTGGTCAGCAGTCCGGGGCGGGCGAATCCGACCACCGACTGACCTGACGTGACCGGGACAGCGGGTGCGGCCGGTTGGCACGCCGCGCGGCGCGTCGTCCGGCACGCTCGGCGCCCCTCAGCACACCGGGCCCCGACCGAGGCCCGGTGGCGGTGGGGCGAGCGTGAGGAAGGAACGCACGTGGTGGTCGCCGACCATGCACCACATACCGATGACGACGCCCGCATCGAGCGGGCGCGACTGGCCGCGCTGGCCCGCTACGACGTCCTCGACGACGAGCCGGTCGGCTCCCTGGACCGCGTCGCCCGGCTGGCCGCCCGGCTGCTCGACGCGCCGATCGCGACCGTCACGCTGGTCGACGACGAGCGGATCTGGTTCAAGGCAGGCCACGGCTCGCGACGTCTCACCCACACCGGCCGGGAACCGGGCCTGGCGGCCTCGGCGATCGGCCAGGACGAGCCCTACGTGGTGCGCGACGCGCTGAACGATCCGCGGACCGCCCGGCACCCGCTGGTGACCGGCGAGCCGGGCGTCCGCTTCTACGCGGCGGCGCCGATCACGACCCTGGACGGCTACCGCCTCGGCACGGTCGACGTCTACGACACCCGCCCGCGCGACATCGGCGCACGGGATCTGGAGGCGCTGAGCGACCTGGCGGGGGTGGTGATCGACGAGCTGGAACTGCGGCTGTCGGCGCTGACCACGGTGCGCGCCGAGCGCAGCAGGCGCCAGGCCAGCGATCGGACCCGCGAGACGATGGAGGGCTTCGCGGCCACCCTGCAGCGCACGTTGCTGCCCCCGTCGCTGCCAAAGGTTCCGGGGCTGGAGCTGGCGTGCCACTACCACGCCGCATCCCCGCAGAACGTCACCGGCGACTTCTACGACGTCTTCTTCCTCGGCGACGGCAGGTGGGCGTTCTTCCTCGGCGACGTCTCCGGGCACGGCGCGTCGGCCGCGTCGGTGACGTCGCTGACCCGCTACACGTTGCGCGCCGCGGCCCTGCACCACACCGATCCCGCGGCCGCGCTCGCCGAGCTCAACACCGCCCTGCTGATCGACCCGCACGTGCGGCAGCAGTGCACGGTGCTGTTCGGGCAGCTGCGTACGACGCCGGAGGACGGGTTCGACGTCACGCTGGCCGCGGGCGGCCACCCGCCCGCCCTCAAGCTCGGTCCGGGCCCCGGCGTCGTGGAGCCCATCTGCCCGGACGGCGGCATGCTCGCCGGCGCGTTCCCCGACGCCGAGTTCGCCACCTGCCGGACTCACCTGCGACCGGGGCAGACCCTGCTGCTCTACACCGACGGGCTCACCGAGGCGCGCCCGGGCGGGAAGTTCTTCGGCGAGGACGGGCTGGCCGACTTCTGCGCCGACCGCAGCGAGGCCGGCGCGGTGCGGCTCATCGGTGAGCTGACCTCGCTGATCGGTGGTTTCCGCCCGCCGCCCGCCGACGACGTCGCGCTGCTCGCCCTGCACGCGCCGCACGCCGGAACCAGCGGTGCACCAGCGACCTGAGCGGGGAGTTTGGCGCGTCCCGCGGTGCGCGGCCGGTCGGCTCCCCGGGTCGACCGGAGCGACGGCCGGCTGTGTTATACCTGGACGGGCCATCCGGAGCACACCCGGCGCAAGTGGGGAGAAACCGTGTCGGCCGAGCCCACCGCGGAAACCGGACGCAACGACGGCGACGAGCCCGGCGCCCAGGCGCTGCGCCTGCGCGAACTGGCTGATCCGCCCGCCGGTCTCAGAGTGGCCGGCGAGGTCGACATGACCACCCACGCGCACTGGAACCGCGCGCTGCGGCACGTGGTGGGCGGTGGCAGCGGGGACGTGCACCTGGACCTGGCCGAGCTGGTCTTCATCGACGCCCGCGGCACGGCTCTGGTGGTCGACGCCGCGCGCAGCCTGGCATCGGGGCGGCGGTTCGTGCTGCACCGCCCGCCGAGCTGCCTGCGCCGCATCCTGACGGCGCTGTGGCCGACGGGGGTGCCGACGATCTCCCTGCGGGAGGAGGCGAGATGAGCACGGCCACCGGGGACGTCAGAACGGACGAGCGGTTCGCCCATCCCGCCCTCTTCTACTCCGGCCGCGACGAGTACCTGGCAGGCACCCTGCCGTTCATCGAAGAAGGGCTGCGCGACGGCGACCCGGTCGCGGTGGCGGTTCCCGGCCCCAACCTGGCGCTGCTGCGCGACGCGCTGGGCGCCGCTGGTGAGCGGGTCGAGATGCTGGACATGACCGAGGCCGGGCGCAACCCCGGCCGCATCATCCCCGGCGTGCTGCGGCCCTTCGCCGACGACCACCCCGGCAGGCACGTCCGCATCGTCGGGGAGCCCGTCTGGCCGGGGCGATCGGAGTCCGAGTACCCGGCGTGCGTCCAGCACGAGGCGCTCATCAACCTGGCCTTCGCCGGGCGGGCGGCGACCATCCTGTGCCCCTACGACGCCGACAACCTCACCCCCGAGGTGCTCGCCGACGCCTGCGCCTCCCACCCGATGCTCATCGGCCCGGACGGGCGGCGTCCCAGCGACCGCTACGACCCGCACCGGATCGTCGAGACCTACAACCTGCCGCTGCCCGAACCGCCCGCGACGCAGGCGCGCACAGTCGACGCGTCCAACCTCGGCGAGATCCGCCGGTGGGTCACCGATCGCGCGAAGGATCTGGGGCTGAGCGGGGAAAGGCTGGGCGACCTGGAGCTGGCCGCCACCGAACTGGCGACCAACAGCGTCGCGCACGGCGGCGGGACAGGCGTCGTCGCCCTGTGGCCGCAGGACGGCGACCTGGTGTGCGAGGTGCGCGACTCCGGGCACATCACCGACCCGCTGGCCGGCCGCCTGCCCCCCGACGCCGAGCGGCTCGGCGGGCGCGGTCTCCTGCTCGTCAACCACCTCGCCGACCTGGTGCGCGTGTGCAGCGACGAGCTGGGCACCACCATCCGCATCCACGTGCGGCTGCCCTGAGAGCCTGCACTCCGATCCGTGAAGCGCCGCGGCCACTGTGGACGCTCAGGCACGGCCCTCCCGGCCCGGTTCCGGGCGTCGCTCGGCCGGGATGGCATCGCCCGCGGGAGCGTCGCTGCGCCCGTAGTGGTGCGTGGTGAACATGTAGACCAGCCCGACCGCCACGACCACCACTCCGCACAGCAGCACGATGTAGTTGTCGTACCACGGGGCGTCGGGCGTGCGCGGCCACGAGATGTTCACCATCGCGCCGATGCCGTAGACCAGCGCCCCGACGTTGACGATCATGCCCCAGCGGCCGAGCTGGAACTCGCCGGTGGGCTGCCACCCCTTCATCCGGGCGCGCAGGGCGGCGAGCACGACCATCTGGAACGCCAGGTAGATCCCCAGGATCGCGAACGAGACGATCTTGGTGAGGGCGTCGGTGGAGACCAGCGAACCGACCGCGAGCAGCGCCGGGACGATACCGGCCAGCAGCAGCGCGTAGGGCGGGACGTGCCGGGCGTGGGAGAACTTGCGCAGCATCTTGTAGCCGATGATCATCTCGTCGCGGGCGTAGGAGTAGGCCAACCGGCCCGCGGCGGCCTGCAGGCTGATGGTGCAGGACAGGAACGAGATCAGCACCACGCCCATCACCACCCGCGCGCCGACGGTCCCGAAGGCGCTGTTGAGCACGTTGATCAGCGGGTCGGGGTCGGCGCCGGAGATGACGGCCTGGTAGTCGGGAACGGCCAGCAGCAGCGTCAGGCAGGCGAAGGACGCCGCAGCACCACCGATGTAGATGGTGCGGCGCATGGCCTTGGGCACGTTCTTGCCCGGGTTGGGCACCTCCTCGGCGGTGTCCCCGCACGCCTCGAACCCGTAGTACTGGTAGAAGCCGATGATCCCGGCGGCCAGGAACACCGGCAGGTACGAGCCGGTCCCGGCGGTGCCGAAGTCGTCGAACAGCACACCCAGTCCGTGGTAGCGATGGGTGAACAGCAGCCAGAAGCCCACGATCAGCGCACCGATCAGCTCGGCGGAGAAGCCGATGATCGCCGCCATCGACAGCACGCGCGTCCCGGCGTAGTTGATCAACGTGGCCACCACGATCAGGCCGATGGTGCACAGCACCGTCGCCTCCACCGTCGGCCGGAAACCGAACAGCAGCGCGATGTAGGGCCCGGCGCCGTAGGCGACGCTGGTGATGGTCACCAGCAGCGCGATCAGGTACACCCAGCCCGACATCCACGCCCAGCGCCTGCCCCACAACCGGCGCGACCACGGGTAGATCCCGCCCGCCAGCGGGTACTGCGCGACGATCTCGCCGTAGACCAGCGCGACCAGGAACTGCCCGGCCCCGGCGAGCAGGAAGCTCCAGATCATCGGCGGTCCACCGGTGGCCAGCGCCAGGCCGAACAGCGTGTAGGTGCTCACCACGGGTGAGAGGTAGGTGAAGCCCAGCGAGAAGTTCGCCCACAGGCTCATGTCGCGCCGGAACTCGGAGGTGTAGCCGAGCTCGGTCAGCCTGGCGTCGTCGGTCCCACCACGGGAGTCCGAAGTGGACATCGTGGGTACCTCCCGGCTGTCAGGTCGTGATCAGGTCGACGGCTCGTTCGGCGACCATCAGCACGGCGACCATCGGGTTGATCGTGGGCAGCCGCGGGAAGACCGACGCGTCGACGACCCGCAGGCCCTCGATCCCGCGCACGTTCAGGTTCGGGTCGACCACCGCCTCCCGGGCCCGCGCCGGCCCCATCGCGCAGGTGCCCGCCGGGTGGTAGACGGTGTGCGCGGCGTGGCGGCCGTACTCCGAGAGCTCCTCGCCTCCGGTGACCTGCGGCCCCGGGGCGACCTCGCGCACCAGCCACGAGCGCAGCGGCTCGGTGGCGGCGACCTCGCGCGCGATCCGCAGGCCCTCGACGATGGTGAGCTCGTCGTGGCTGTCGGGGTCGGTGAAGTAGCCGAAGTCGAGCGCGGGTTTCTCGTCGGGATCGGCGCTGCGCAGCCACAGCCGGCCGGTGCTGCGGGCGCGCGGCACGTTCGGTGTCATGCACACGCCGTGCTCGACGGCCGGATAGCCGAGGCGTTCGGTGTTGACCGTGAACGGGATCTGGTAGAAGTGGAACATCAGGTCCGGCCGCGGGTCGGAGGTGTCGCGGCGCACGAACAGCCCGGCGTCGGAGTCCATCACCGAGTTCGGCGGCAGCGGGCCGTCGGTCTCCCACACGATCACCGACTCCGGGTGGTCGAGCAGGTTCTCGCCGACCCCCGGCAGGTCCGCGACCACCTCGATGCCGAGTTTGCGCAGTTCGTCGGCCGGTCCGAGACCGGAGAGCATCAGCAGCCGGGGCGAGTCGACGGCACCCGCGCACACCAGCACCTCGCGGTCGGCCATCACCGTCGCCGTGGAGCCGTCGGCGTGACGCACCTCCACGCCCTGCGCCCGCCCGCCGCGCACCAGCAGCCGGTAAGCCCAGGTCTCCAGCAGCAGCTCGAGGTTCGGGCGGTCGTCGAGCACCGGGTGCAGGTAGGCCACGGACGCCGACGAGCGCCGACCGGTCTCCGGGTCGTAGGCGACCGAGAAGAAACCCGCGCCGTCGTGGAAGGGCCGCGCGTTGAAGTCCTCGACGACCGGCACCCCCAACGCACTCGACGCCGCGGCGACGAAGTCGCTCGCGATGGGGTTCCGGTCCTTCTCGGCGACCGGGACGATGTTGTTGCGCAGCCGCTCCCAGTAGGGCTCCATCGTCTCGGCGTTCCAGCCGACCCGGCCCCAGTCGTCCCAGTCCTGCGGGAAGGGCTTGAAGCTGATCAGCGTGTTGTGCGACGAGCAGCCGCCCAGCACGCGAGCCCTGGAGTGCACGATGTGGGAGTTGCCGCGCGGCTGGTCGACCGTGGTGTAGCCGTAGTCCAGATCGGACTCCAGCAGGTTGATCCAGTTGCGCAGGTTCAGCACGCGCTCGTCGCCGACGTCGCTCGGACCGCCCTCGACGACGCAGACCGTGCGGTCCGGGTCGGCGCTGAGCCGCGCGGCGAGCACGCACCCCGCGGTCCCCCCACCGATGATCACGTAGTCGTAGCTCGCCTCGACCGCCACCGCCGACCTCCGTTCAGCCGCGGAACCAGCGCATCGGCTCCGGTCTGATGTTCTGGTAGATGTGCTTGGCCTCCCGGTACTCGTCCAGTCCGGACGGTCCGAGCTCGCGCCCCACGCCGGACTGTCCGAACCCGCCCCACTCCGCCTGCGGCAGGTAGGGGTGGAAGTCGTTGATCCAGATCGTGCCGTGGCGCAGCCGGTTCGCCATCCGCTGCGCCCGGCTCGCGTCGTTGGTCCACACCGCCCCGGTGAGCCCGTAGCGCGTGTCGTTGGCCAGCTCCACGGCCTCGTCCTCGGTGCGGAACCGCTCGACGGTGACGACGGGCCCGAACACCTCCTCCTGCACGACGCGCATGCCGCGCTCGCAGTCGGCGAAGACCGTGGGCAGCAGGAAGAACCCGCTCGCCAGCTTCGGATCGTCCGGCCTGCGGCCGCCGGTCACCAGCCGGGCGCCCTCGCCGCGGGCGATCTCGACGTACTTCTCCACCTTCGCCAGGTGCTCGGCCGACACCAGCGGCCCCGTCTCGCTGTCCGGATCCAGGCCGTCGCCCACCCGGATGCGCTCGGCGCGGTCGGCGAGCTCGGCGACGAACCGGTCGTGCAGCTCGTCGGCGACGATCAGCCGCGATCCCGCCGAGCACACCTGGCCGGAGTCCAGGAAAGCCGCCGCCAGGGCGTAGTCGACCGCGGTTTCGAAGTCGGCGTCGGCGCAGACGACGTTGGGGTTCTTGCCGCCGAGCTCCAGCGCGACCTTCTTGACCCCCTCGGCCGCGCTCGCCATGATCTTGCGCCCGGTGAGCAGGCCACCGGTGAAGGAGACCAGATCGACCTCGGGGTGCGAGACCATCGCCGCGCCCACGGTCGCACCGTCGCCGAGCACGAGGTTGACCACGCCCGGCGGGCCACCCGCCTCCTCCAGCAGCTCGACCATCCTTATGGTGCTGAGCGGGGTGATCTCGCTCGGCTTGAGCACGAAGGTGTTGCCCGCGGCGAGTGCGGGCGCCACCTTCCACGACGCCTGCAGCAGCGGGTAGTTCCAGGGCGCGATGAGCGAGCAGACACCCACGGGCTCGTAGACCACCCGGCTGACCGCGTCGGGACCGGCGTCGACGTTGCGGCCGGCGTCCTTGCCGGTCATGTCGGCGTAGTAGGAGAACGCCGCGGTGACGTCGTCGACGTCGATACGGGCCTCGGCGATCGTCTTGCCGGTGTCGAGCGTCTCGGCCCGGGCGATCGCCTCCTTGTCTCGCTGGAGCATCCCGGCGACCGCGCGCAGCACCTCGGCGCGCCGCTTGCTGGGGCCGAAGGCCCAGTCACCGTCGTCGAAGGCCCGCCTGGCGGCCCGCACCGCACGGTCCACGTCGGTCTCGTCGGCTTCGTCGACGGTCGTGAGCACGCTCGCGTCGAACGGGTTGATGACCTCGCGCTCGCGCCCGTTCTGGGAGGCTGTCCACCGACCGTCCACGTAAAGGCTGGGCACGCCGGACACCTACTTCCCTCAACCGGGGGTCGGATGCCGAAATGGTCCCTCAGCCGCCGGTCCGCGGCGACCCGGCAGGCGCGGACCGGCGGTCGCCGACGGGGCGGGGACGAACGCGCGACGGTGTAGCCGCGGGGAAGAACCCATGAGTCTTCCGGTCGCCACGGCAACCCGGATGACTCACGGGTGGCCGGGCACCAGGACCAGTCGAATCGCGTCGCCGCCACTGCGCTGCAGGCGTTCGACCGCTTCAGCGGCGTCGGCGAGCGGGATGTGCGCGCTCACCGAGGGCGCCAGGTCGATCCGCCCGGTCGCTGCGAGGCGGACCAGGTCCTCGACGTGCTCCGGCGCCGATCCGAAGTGGCCGCGCCGCTGGTTGAGCTGGTAGCTGAACCTGGTTCCGCCGGGATGGTGACCGGCTCGGCACCGCGCCCTCGCCTTCGGCGCCGACCTCGCGCTCGCCCCCGCGGCGCCGGACTTCGATACAAGCGGTCCGGGAGGCGACCGACGGGCGCGGTCTCGACGCGGCGTTCGACTTCGCCGGCGTGCCCGCCGTCAGGGAGCGGGCCGCCGCCGTCCTCGGTCGCGCCGGTGCCCTGGTCCTGGTGGGGCTCACCGACCTGCGTCATCGTCGTCATCTTCGCTCCTGTCGCTCGTGCGTCGTGGGATCAGCCCGCGTAGACGTCTTCGACGTAGCAGCCTCCGGCGATCATCGCCTGCAGCCACTCATGCGCGGAGGCGTCGTCGGCGCCGGGCGTGCGCTCGCGGTAGATGCCGCGGAACGCCTCGCGCACGCCCGGCGCCATGTGGCGGCCGTCGCCGCAGACCAGGACCCGCGCGCCCGACTCGAGCAGCGCCCACACCTCGCCGGCCTCGGCGGCGATGCGGTGCTGGACGAAGCACTGCCCGCCGACCGGCGCCTCGTTGAAGGCGGGCCGCATCGCCACCGCGCCCGCCGACTCGGCCGCCCGCAGCTCCGCCGAGTGCAGGTAGTCGGCGTCGGGGGCGTCGCAGCCGAAGTAGCACAGCGCCGGAGCCTGCCGGGCGCCGTTGGCGACCCGCTCCCGCCGGTCGGCGATGACGCCGCGGAAGGGAGCGAGGCCGGTCCCGGCCGCGACCATGATCAGCGGCTCATCGGGCGCCACGCGGAAGTCCTCCCGGCACGGCTGCACGCGGGCCAGGACGGTGTCGCCCGGCCGCACCTCGCTCAGGTGGCGCGACCCGGCGCCCCGGAACTCCCCGCGCCCGGACCGGGCCGGTGCGCGCAGCACGGACACCATCAGGTCCACGTGCCGGGGGTCCACGGCCGGCGACGAGGAGACCGAGTACTGCCGGGGCCTCGTCGCAGGCAGCAGTTCGAGCAGAGCGGACCAGCTCAGCGCGTCGCGCAACGCCGGGTGGTCCTCGATGAGATCCCACAGCGTCCGGTGGTCCGCCGTCCCCGAGCGCGCTTCCTCGGCCAGACCGCGCAGCGCGGCCCGCTCCGGCGGGCACGGGTTGAGCGCCGCGAGCGCGTCGAGTCCGTCGGGGGTCGGCGGGTCCTGCAACTCGACGTGGTGGGACAGCAGCTCGCGGACCGTGAGCGACCGGTCGAAGGTGAGCCGCCCGGGACGCTTCGCCCTGATGTCGAGCACGGTGTCGAGGTCCACGCCCAGCACACCGGCCGCGCGTTCGACGAGCGCGGCGTCGTGCACCGGCAGCACCGCCAGGTGGTCCGCCGTCCGGTAGGCGGTGCCCTCCGGGAGCGCGAGGCGCACGAAGCGCTTGGTGCGCGGGTAGTCCGGCGCGGTGAGGTCGGCGACCTCGGTGACGGTCATCTCGACCATGCCGTGCCGTGCGGCGAGCGAGTCCAGCGCTCCGCCGGTCACCTCCGAGACGGTGTAGGCGGGCCCGTCCCCTTCCGGCGCGGCGGCCACCGCGTCGGGATCGCCGCTGCGTTCCAGCAGCGCGGTCTCCAGCGCCGCGCTGAACCGGCGCACCGCACCGGCCAGGTCGCCCGAGGCGTCGGCTTCGCCGCGCTCGAGGATCCGGGTGCCGCCGAGCTCGGCGAGCCGGGCGTCGATGCGCGTGGGCACGTGCTGGTAGGTCGCCGCCCAGTTGCGGTCGCCGACGCCGAGCACGGCGAAGTCGACGCCGTCGGCGGCACCCGGCTCGGCCTCGTCGAGCCACCGCGAGAACGACACCGCGTCGTCGGTCGGCCGGCCGTTGTAGGACGCGGCGACCACGATCACGGGCCGGTCGGACGGCAGATTCCCGGCGTACTCGTCGAGCGGGGCGACCGCCGTGTCGCAGCCGAGCTCTCCGGCCGCCAGGGCGAGCTGAGCCGCGAAATCGCGGCAGGTCCCGTAGTTGGAACCGTGCAGGAGCAGGAGTCCCGTGCCCGGCAGGACGCGGCCGGGCCGCCGGGCGGCGTCGGCGGGCTCACCGGGCGCCGCGGAAGGGAGTCCTACCGGCAACGCGAGCCGGTTGGTGACCCGGTCTGCGGCGGTGCGCGCACGCACGGCGAGTGTCAGCCCCTCCGGCTTGAGCGTCAGGGTTTCCTTGACCTTCAACCGGTAGCCGGCGTGGTCGACGAGCCGGTAGCGGTGCGCCAGCATCGCCAGCACCATGGTCGCCTCGTCTAGCGCGAACTGCCGTCCGATGCACGCGCGTTCTCCGGTGCCGAACGGCTTGAAGGCGTGCGGGCCGCGTGCCGCCTCGGCTTCCGGGGCGAAGCGCGCGGGATCGAACAGCTCCGGGTTGTCGCCCCGCACCGGGCTGCGGTGCAGCATCGGGATGAGCACGGCCGCCGCCTCCCCCGCGCGCATCGGGATCCGGCCGCCGAGCACGGTGTCGTGGCGGGCCTGGCGGCCGAAGGCGGGCGCCGACGGCCACAGCCGCAGCGTCTCGTTGAGGACCTGCCGGGTGTAGGTCAGCCGCCCGATGTCCTCGAAGGACGGCTCCGGGTCCGGGCTGTCGCCCCACAGCTCGTCGGCCTCGCGCTGGACCAGCCGCAGCACCGTCGGGTTCTTCGCGAGGTAGTGCAGGGCGAACGACAGGGTGCCCGAGGTCGTCTCGTGGCCGGCGATCAGGAAGGTGATGATCTGGTTGCGGATGTTGGCCGCGTCCAGCGTGGTGCCGTCGGCGGGGTGCCTGGCGCCGAGCATGAGGCCGAGCAGGTCCTCCCCCGAGGTGTCCCCCTCGGCCGCCCGCGTGTTGATCACCTCGTCGACCACCGAGGCCAGGTAGCGCGCGTCGGCGCGGAAGGCCTCGTCGCGCTCGCTGTGGTCGGTTCCCGGCACCCGGCTCAGCCGGGTCATGCTCCAGTCCAGGCACCGCACCATGGCGCCGACGAAGGGGTGCGGCTCGGCGCGGCCGAAAGAACCGAAGTCGAAACCGAAGCCGGCCAGGCCGATGGTGTCCAGCGTCATCCGGGTCATGTCGTCGGGCACGTCGACCGGCGCCGACGCCGCGGCGGCGCGGTCCCAGGAGTCCAGCAGCCGCCGGGCCACCCGCAGCATCACCGGGTGGTAGGTGCGCATCGATCCCAGTGCGAAGGCGGGCATCAGGATGTCGTGCGCCTTCGCCCAGTTGAATTCGTCGTTGTAGGCGGTGAACAGGCCGTCGGCGGCGAACTCCCGCACGTTCTCCAGCGCCGGACCGACGGCCTTGGCGAACCGCTGCTCGTCGGACAGCTCCGCCACCAGGTCGACGTCGCTGACCAGCAGGCTCTGGAACTCGCGGGTGCGGCGCCGGAACACCGGGCCGTGCCGCCGGGCCAGCTCCATCGCCTGCTGGGTGGGCGTGGCGGTGAGCCCGGTGCCGGAGACGTCGGCGACGGGGACGTCGTCGTGGTGGAGCGGGGTCTGGGTCATGCGGTGCCTTCCGCGGTTCGGGTGGTCGGTCGCCGCCTCCGGTCGGCGGCGGCTGCCTCCACGGTTCCGCGCCGGAAGGGGCGCGCAGGGGCCGATCACTACACGAACCTGTAGTACTCTGCGGCGCCGCGGCCTTGCGCCCCGGACCTCGACGTGGCAGGTGGTGGACGAGCGATGGGCACCGAGCCGAGCGGGCGCGGCGAAGCGAGCCCGGTGCGTCCGCGCGGAGTGAGCGCGGCGGTCCCGCGCCGGGCCTGCGCGGCGGTACGGCGCCGGGCCTGCGCGGCGGCGATGCCGCGGTCGCGTGGCGCAACCGCGCCGTCCTGCTGTTCGACCACCTGCCGATGCCGATGGCGGTGTGCGACACCGACGGCGTCTTCCTGCTCGCCAACCCCGCCATGGCGGCCGAGTGGGCGACGCTGCCGGGGCGGCTGCACGGGCAGAACGCGCTGGACCTGTTCCGCCCCAGGGAGACGACCCAGCTGCACCCGATCGTCGAGGCGGTGCGGCTGCGGCGGCGCTCGCGCTACCCGGTCGAGGTGCTGTGGACGACGGCCGACGGTGTGCGCCGCCACGGCGAGCTGGTCGTCGACGTCGTCGGCGAGGCTCCCGACGCCCAGGCCGCGCTGCTGGTCTTCCTGCACGTGCTCGGGGACGTGGAGCAGCCCGCGGAAGCCGAGGGCGGTGACGCCCGGGTCAGTCCGGTCGAGGCCAGGATCCTCGCGCTGGTCGCGGGCGGCGGCACCACCGCGCAGGTGGCCAAGGCGGTCGGCATGACCGCCGACGGGGTCAACTACCACCTGCAACGGCTGTCCCGGCGCTGGGGCTCGCCGAACCGGACCGCGCTGGTCGCCCGCGCCTACGTGCTGGGCGTGCTGCGGCCACGCGCCTGGCCACCGGGACCCGGTACCGCCGCCGCACCATGACCCGGCTCAGCGCCCGCTCCCATGCGCGCGGCCGGCGGTCTCATCCCGATTCGTCCTCGCGACGGGTGCTGTCCTGGATGTGCTGCGCCTCGGCCCAGTAGCTGTCGGCGTCGGACGCCGCGGCGTTGAGGACCTGGTGCAGGTGCCGGAGGTGCTCCACGGCCCGGTCCAGCGCCTCCTGCGGGTGGTCGTGCAGGGCGTCGCGGTACAGGCGCTCGCGATCGGTGTCGTCGAACAGGTCCACCAGGCTGCGGGTGAAGTAGTCGAGGCTGCTCAGGACACCCAGCAGCGCGGAGCCGTAGGCGGGCCAGTCGGGCCGCCGCAGCGATGCCGTGCTCAGCCCGCTCGCGGCCTGGTCGAGCGCCTCGCGGGCCTGGTAGACGCTCTCCAGCGGGTGCTTCGCCGGCGTGCTGGCGTTCTCGTACATCCCGCGACCTCCCGCTCATGCCCGGCCGGTGGTCGGCCGGTGGCGGCCGGGCCCTTCGGCCGGACCGGGACCGCCGCACCGAGCACGACTCCTCGGCGAGCCACGTCTGCTTCCCGACATCCTCACAGCCCCGCCGCGACTCCGCCCGGTCGCGACGGCGACAGCCCGCCGGGCGTCGCGGCACCCGGCGGGCTGGGCTGCACGGCGGTGGTCACGCCGAGGGCGGCAGCACGCCCCCGCGCAGCTCCCAGCGCCTGGTGACGACGTTGCGGACCCAGTGCAGCTCGGCTTCCTGCTCCCACGGCCGCAGCGACGCGTGGTACTGGTCCCACAACCGGTTCTGGGTGGCGATGAAGCGGCGGAAGGCGCCCCGCCTGCGCTGCGGGGTCGGCGTGAGCGTGTTCATGGCGGTCACCCCTCGGAGGTGCTGGTGGCTCTGGGTTCTGTTTCGTGAGCGGCGTCAGCCGCTTGCGGTGTGGGCCTCAGCTCGTTCCGCCACCCGCCCCGCTAGGCAGACCACTTCAGGAGCATTTCTGGGCGGCCGGCTCATGGCACTCAGTGTGCGAGGCACCAAATCCCGCCAACAGTGGCGCTCACGCCGTTGTGCTGCAAAATCCTGCCAGCTACCGTTGGGGGCATGCTGCGATCCGTCTCGGCGGTCGTGATGCAGGGTGTCGCCCCCTTCGAGCTGGGCGTGATCTGCGAGGTCTTCGGCGTCGACCGCACCGGTGACGGCGTGCCGCCGTTCGACTTCCGCATCTGCGGCGAAAGCGCCGGAGAGCCCGTGCGCACAACGACCGGCATGAGCGTCGTTCCCGACCACGGGTTCGAAGGCCTGCGGGGTGCCGACGTGGTGGCCGTGCCCGCGGGCACCCTGCGCGACACCTATCCGCCCCGCCTGCTCGACGCGCTGCGCGACGCCGCGGCCGACGGCGCCACGCTGCTCTCGGTCTGCACGGGCGCGTTCGTGCTCGGCGCGGCCGGACTGCTCGACGGGCGCCGCTGCACGACGCACTGGTACCAGGCCGACGCGTTCCGGCGCCGGTTCCCGGCGGCCCTGCTCGACCCGGACGTGCTCTACGTCGACGACGGCGACATCGTGACCAGCGCGGGCACCGCGGCGGGCATCGACGCGTGCCTGCACCTGGTGCGCCGCGAGCTCGGCTCCCGGATCACCGGCCGGATCGCGCGCCGCATGGTGGTGCCGCCGCAGCGCGACGGCGGGCAGCGCCAGTTCATCGACGTGCCCACGCCGGAGCACCCCGGCGACAGCCTGCAACCGCTGCTGGACTGGATGGGCGACCGGCTCGCCGAGGACCACACCGTGGCCGACCTGGCGCGGCAGGCGCGCATGTCCGAGCGCACCTTCGCCCGGCGCTTCGTCGCCGAGACCGGCACCACGCCGAGCCGCTGGCTGGCGACCCAGCGCGTGCTCTACGCCCGGCGGCTGCTGGAGGACACCCAGCACGGCATCGAGCAGATCGCCCGCGACTGCGGCTTCGGCACCGCCGCGCTGCTGCGCCACCACTTCCGCCGCGTCGTCGGGGTCACCCCGACCGACTACCGGCGCACGTTCTCCCAGAAGCGCGCCGCCGCTTGATCGTCCACTGAGGACTAGTACCGGGCTTCCGAAAACGGCTTGCCCGCTCGTGCCCCGGCCGCTAACGTCCGGCTCGTGGGTACGCCGATCAGCGACAGGTCCTGAGCGAGCCCACCGGCGTCCGCGCCGGTGGGCGACTTCGGCCTACCCGGAAAACCCGGCTTCGCCGACCTCGCTCGCAGAACTGCCCACTTCTCGGGGCGCTTGCCCCCTCCTCTGAACCGGCGGCCTGATACCGCCGCGCGCCCACACGGGCTCGGCGGACGCCTCGCGCCGCGCGGACGAGCGGGTCGCGCGGCGCGTCGATGCCGAGGATCTTCCGGACCGGCCGACAGCACCACTCGCATTCGACGGGGATGGCGACTCCCTATTCCTCATCTCCGGATGGTCATCGGAAGGAAGATTCAAGTGCACAACGGTTGGGACATGATCGTGGTCGGAGCCGGGTCCGCGGGCGCGGCCCTGGCCGCGCGTTCGGCCGCGCTGGGCAAACGGGTCCTGCTGCTGGAAGCGGGACCCGACTACCCGTCCGCCGCGATGCCCGAGGTCTGGCGGTCACCGAACCCGCTGCGCGCCCTGCTCGACCCGGCGGTCAGCGCTCGACTGCTCCAGCAGGGGCTGTGGACGCGGCGCACCGAGAAGCAGGACCCGGCGCCGTACTCACAGGGCCGTGGCGTGGGCGGCAGCTCGTCGGTGAACGGCCAGATCGCCATCCGGCCGCCGGTGGAGGACTTCGAGGACTGGGCGCGAGCCGGCTGCGACGGCTGGTCGCCGCGGGACGTGCTGCCGTACTTCGCCAGGCTGGAGGACGACCGGCAGTTCGGTGACGAGCCGTACCACGGGCGCGGAGGGCCGATCCCGATCCACCGGACGCCGCGCGCGGAGTGGGGCTCGGTGGACGTAGCGATGTTCGAAGCCGCGACGGCCGCAGCGTACGGCTGGGAACCGGACGTCAACGCCCCCGGTGCCACCGGGATCTCGCCCTATCCCGTCAACTCCCGCGATGGCAGGCGGGTGTCGACCAACGACGGCTACCTCGAACCCGCGCGGACTCTGGCAGGCCTGACGATCCGGGGCGACGCCTTGGCCGACCAGGTCCTGTTCGCCGGCAGCCGGGCTGTCGGCGTGCGGGTCATCGCCGGCGGCGCGGTCGTCGAGGAGCACGCCGACCGGGTCGTGCTGTGCGCGGGCGCCGCCCATTCGCCGGCGATCCTGATGCGCTCCGGCATCGGCCCGGCGGGCGAGCTGCGCTCGCTCGGTGTCGAGGTCCGCCAGGACCTCCCGGTAGGCCGCGGCATCCAGGACCACCCGCTCATCCTCGCCGGGCTGCCGCTGAACGCGGAGTCGGCGGTGCGCAGCCCGGACTTGCGCTACACGAACGTCTGCATTCGCTACACCAGCGATGACCCGGCGGCGCGGCCCGACGACATGATGCTGGTGGCGTGCAACCAGAACGTGCTGTCGCTGGCCACCGCCGACGTCCGCTTCGGCGCCGGGGCGTTCCTGGTGTGGCTCAACCAGGCCCATTCCCGGGGAGCGCTGACCCTGACGTCGGCCGACCCGGCGGCGCAGCCGGTGCTGGACCAGCGCATGCTCGCCGACCCGCGTGACCTCTCGCGGATGCGGGCCGGCGTGCGGACGCTGGTCGAACTGGCGCGCGGTCCGCACGCGGCCGCGATCACCCACGGCTCACCGGACGCGGTCAACGCCGCGCTGCTGGCGGTCGTCGACGACGACGCGGCGCTGGACGCCCACCTGCTCGCCACGGCGGTGGACGGCCAGCACCTGACCAGCAGCTGCCGCATGGGCGACCCCGCGGCCCCGGACACCGTGGTCGACCCGCGTTGCCGGGTGCTGGGCGTCGAGGGGCTGCACGTGGTCGACGCGTCGATCTTCCCGTCGTGCCCGCGCGCGAACACCAACCTGGCCACCATCATGGCCGGAGAGCTGATGGCCGACCGGATCGACTGACCCGGGCTGTCGAGGACGCGCGAGCCGGCCGGAACACGACCGGCCCGCGCGTCCCACGCACGGCCGCGGAAAACCTGTTGCCGTGCTACGGGGTCCGCAGCAGAATCGTCCGCACCAGTCGTCCACCGAGGAGAAGCACATGCGAGCAGCGTTCGTGTCCACCCGAGAGGAACCCACCTCCCACCAGAAGGACATGACGCCGCATGCGCACCCTGAACCTCGGAATCCTCGCCCATGTCGACGCCGGTAAGACCAGCCTGACCGAGCGGCTGCTGCACTCCGCCGGAGTCGTCGACGAGGTCGGCAACGTCGACGACGGCAGCACGCGGACCGACTCCACCGCGCTGGAACGGCAGCGGGGCATCACCATCAGGTCGGCCGTGGTGTCCTTCGTCGTCGGCGACGTCGCGGTCAACCTGATCGACACGCCGGGCCACCCCGACTTCATCGCGGAAGTGGAACGCGCGCTCGGCGTGCTCGACGGAGCCGTGCTGGTGATCTCGGCGGTGGAGGGCGTGCAGGCGCAGACGCGACTGCTCATGCGCACCCTGCGACGGCTGCGGATTCCCACGCTGGTGTTCGTGAACAAGATCGACCGCGAGGGGGCGCGGCACGAAGACCTGCTGCGCGACATCACCGCAAAGGTGGCGCGCGGGAGCATTCCGATGGGAACGCCCATCGACCTGGGAACTCCCGCCGCACGCTACGCGTCCTTCGGTCCCTCGAACCGGAACTTCGCCGCGGCCCTGCTGGAACTGCTCGCCGAGCACGACGATGCGTTGCTGGCCGCCTACGTCGACGGCAAGCCGGAGGTTTCCCACTCGCGGCTGCGGCGCGAGCTCGCGGCGCAGACATCGCGGATGCTGGTGCACCCGGTCTTCTTCGGCTCGGCGATCACGGGTGCGGGCGTCGAGGACCTCATGTCGGGG
Source organism: Saccharopolyspora erythraea NRRL 2338 (assembly GCF_000062885.1). Classification (NCBI taxonomy): domain Bacteria; kingdom Bacillati; phylum Actinomycetota; class Actinomycetes; order Pseudonocardiales; family Pseudonocardiaceae; genus Saccharopolyspora; species Saccharopolyspora erythraea. The sequence goes on from NC_009142.1 coordinate 4,685,839, forward strand.
CTGGCGGAGCTGCTGCCCGCGTCCCGCGGTAATGCGGACGGCCCCGTGTCCGGCACGGTGTTCAAGGCCGAGCGCGAACCGGGCGGGAACAAGGTCGCCCACGTGCGCATGTTCTCCGGGACGGTGCGCGTGCGGGAGGCGGTGCGCATCCGCGGCCAGGAGCACAAGGTGACCGCGATCCACGTGTTCGACCGCGGGTCCGCCGTGCGACGGCGGACGGTGACCGCGGGCCGCCTCGCACGGCTTTGCGGTCTCGGCGACGTGCGGATCGGGGACGCGATCGGCGTGCCGCGCGCGACCGCCGGAGAACACCACTTCTCGCCGCCGACGCTGGAGTCGGTCGTGCTCGCGCGCCGTCCCTCGGACGGCCCCGCCCTGCACACCGCGCTCGGCCTGCTGGCCGAACAGGACCCGCTGATCGGTCTGCGCCACGACGGCCCGCGCGGGGAGCTTTCGGTCTCGCTCTACGGAGAAGTGCAGAAGCAGGTCATCCAGGCGACGCTGGCCGACGAGCACGGCATCGACGTGACTTTCCGCGAAACCACGACCATCTGCGTCGGGCGGCCCGCTGGCACCGGTTCGGCGGTCGAGGTGATCGGCGAGGACACGAACCCGTTCCTGGCGACTGTCGGGCTGCGGGTCGATCCCGCGGAGGCGGGCACCGGCGTCGAGTTCGGGCTGGCGGTCGAGCTGGGCTCGCTGCCACTGGCCTTCGTCAAGGCCGAGGAGGAGACCGTGCGGGAGACGCTTTCGCAAGGGCTGTGCGGCTGGCAGGTTACCGACTGCGTCGTCACCATGACCCGCAGCGGTTACTGGGCACGGCAAAGCCACTCCGGCGGGGTGTTCGACAAGAACATGTCGAGCACCGCGGGCGACTTCCGCAACCTGACTCCGCGGGGACGGCGCGCGGAGCCACGTGCAGTGCCGAGTCCGCGTTGCGCAGCTTGCGCAGGCCGTCCAGGGCGAGACCGGCCTCCGGCAGCGGGCCGGCCTGCGCCGGGTTCACCCAGCCGGCGTTGCCGTGCGGAGCCCCGGCATCGGGGTGCGCGGCTTCGCTGACGGTGCCCCGCACGCCCCTGCGGTTCAGCTGGTGGGCGACGCAGAGCCCGGCGATGCCGGCTCCCACGACGAGGACGTGCTCGCGTGTTCGGGACATCGTCGAACCTCCTCCGCCGCGGGCGGATCCGCCGACGCGGACCTCGGTCATCCTCCCCGCGCCGGTGCCGGAACTTCCAGGGCGGTCACTCGACTGCCGAGCACTCCCTTAGTGAACCGATGTGCACTAAGCTGGCGAGCTGATGACCCGAACCCGGCTCAACCCGTCCGACCGCCGCGACCAACTCCTGCGCATCGGCGCCCGGCTCTTCGCGGAGCGGCCCTACGACGACGTCCAGATCGAGGAGATCGCCGCCCGCGCCGGCGTCTCACGCGGGCTGATGTACCGCTATTTCGCCACCAAGCGGGAACTGTTCCGCGCCGTCGTCGGCCGGGCGAGCGAGCGCGTCGCGGAGGGGACCGCGCTCGAGGCAAGCGGGACCGCGCCCGGCACCGCCACACCGGAGGAGCGGCTCACCGCCCAGGTCGAGATGTTCCTCGACCTGTTCGACACCGACGCCGACCTGATGCGCGCGCTGCACGCGGGCACCGCATCGGCCGACGAGGAGGTGCGGCGGATCATCGCCCAGGGCGCACGACGTCACGAAGACCACGTGCTCGACGTCCTCGAGCAACTGGGATCGGCGCGGACCGCCGCGCTGCGGGCGGCGGTGCGGAGCTGGATCGTCATGGCCCGCGCGGGCGCCCTGGACCGGCTGGACAACCTCGACATCTCGCGCGGCGAACTCCGGGAGATCTGCTTGCGCGGCCTGCTCGCGCTGACGGGAACGCGTGCCGGCGCGGCATCGGCCGTCGGCAACACCTCGACCCAGGCGTCGCCGATCCAGGCCTCGGGTCTTGCGGATACAACGATGTATCGAATACGTTCCCGCAGCGAGGTGAGCGACATGGCGACGGCGACGACCCCTCTCGGCGATGCCGGGCCCGCGGCTGCGGAGCCCGCGCCGGTGACCGCGCGCCGCGCCCGCACGCGGCAGCGCCTGCTCGACGCCGCGCTGGATGTGTTCGCCGAGCAGGGCTTCGGCCGCACGACGATCGAGCAGGTCTGCGACCGGGCGGGTTACTCGCGCGGCGCCTTCTACTCCAACTTCTCCTCGCTGGACGAGCTGTTCCTCGCGATGTGGGAGCAGCGCTCCGACCGCATGCTCGCCGGCCTGCGCGCCGCCTTCGCCGACACCTCCGCAGAGAGTCCGGAGGAAGCGCTGCGCACCGCGCTGGCCGCTATCCCGGTCGACGACGCCTGGTACCGCGTGACGGCCGAGTTCACCGCGCACGCGTTGCGCAACCCGCCGCTGCGCCGGGTCATGGCCGCGCGGGAGAAGTCCATCCAGGACACCGTCCTGCCGATCGTCGCGGGCGCCCTGCGGCGGTCCGGACGCCGCGTCACCGACGAGACCGCCCTGGGATACGCGCTGGTGGCCGTGCACGACGGCACCACCGTGCAGGTCCTGGTGGAGCCAGACGACCGCGAGGTGCGCGTGCGGCGCGAGGAGCTGTTCCGCCGCGTGCTCGACGCCTACAGCGAGCCGACCACGGAGGAGAACCGATGACCGACCATGCCGACGTGATCGTGGTGGGAGCGGGCCTGGCCGGCCTGGTCGCGACCTACGAGCTGGCCCGCGCCGGGCGCCGGGTCCTGGTGCTGGACCAGGAGAACGAGGCCAACCTCGGCGGTCAGGCCTTCTGGTCGCTGGGCGGTCTGTTCCTGGTCGACAGCCCCGAGCAGCGGCGCATGGGCATCCGGGACTCCTACGACCTCGCGCTCGCCGACTGGCTCGGTTCGGCGGGCTTCGACCGGGAACGCGAGGACCGCTGGCCGCGCCGGTGGGCCGAGGCCTACGTGGGGTTCGCCGCCGGGGAGAAGCGCCGGTACCTGCACGACCTCGGGCTGCGGGTCACACCGATGGTCGGCTGGGCCGAACGCGGCGCGGGCAGCGCGACCGGGCACGGCAACTCGGTGCCCCGGTTCCACATCACCTGGGGCACCGGTCCGGAGGTCGTGCGGGTGTTCCGGGAGCCGGTGCTCGCCGCGGCCGCGCGCGGACTGGTGGAGTTCCGCCACCGCCACCGCGTCGACGAGCTCGTCGTCGAGAACGGTACGGCGGTCGGCGTTCGCGGCACGGTGCTCGCGCCCTCGTCGCTGCCGCGCGGCGCGGCGTCGTCGCGGGAGGCCGCCGGGGAGTTCGAGCTGCGCGCCCAAGCGGTGGTCGTGACCTCCGGGGGCATCGGCGGCAACCCCGCACTGGTGCGCGAAAGCTGGCCCGCCGCCCGGCTGGGGCCGGCGCCGAAGTCGATGATCACCGGAGTTCCCGCGCACGTCGACGGGCGGATGCTGGGGATCAGCCGGGACGCGGGGGCCTCGGTGGTCAACTCCGACCGCATGTGGCACTACACCGAGGGGATCAGGAACTGGGACCCGGTCTGGCCGGACCACGCGATCCGGATCATCCCGGGCCCGTCGTCGCTGTGGCTGGACGCGACCGGGCGCCGGCTGCCCGCGCCGCTGTTCCCCGGCCACGACACGCTCGCCACGATGCGCCACATCCTCGGCACCGGCCACGACCACACCTGGTTCGTGCTGACCCGCGCCATCGTGGAGAAGGAGTTCGCGCTGTCGGGCTCCGAGCAGAACCCCGACCTCACCGGCAAGGACCTCAGGCTCGTGCTGTCGAGGGTGAAGAAGGGCGCCCCCGGGCCCGTGCAGGCGTTCCTCGACCACGGTGAGGACTTCGTGGTGCGCCCGACGCTGCGCGAGCTGGTCGACGGCATGAACGCGGTCGCCCCCGATCCGGGGCTGGAACTCAAGCAGGTCAGACGCGAGGTGGTGGCGCGCGACCGCGGGGTCGGCAACGCCTACGCCAAGGACCTGCAGCTCATGACGGTGAAGAACGCGCGTTCGTACTGGCCGGACAAGCTCACCCGGGTCGCCCGGCCGCACCGCCTGCTCGACCCCGCGCAGGGCCCGCTGATCGCGGTGCGGCTGCACCTGCTCACCCGCAAGACCCTCGGCGGCCTGGAGACGAACCTCGACTCGCAGGTCGTCCGCCCGGACGGATCGGTCTTCGACGGGCTGTACGCGGCGGGCGAGGTCGCCGGGTTCGGCGGCGGCGGTGTGCACGGCTACAACGCGCTGGAGGGCACCTTCCTCGGCGGGTGCATCTTCTCGGGGCGGGCGGCCGGGCGCGCGCTGGCGAAGGACCTGGCGTGAGCCGCAGGGCGCTCGTCACGGGCGCGTCGTCGGGGATCGGTGCGGCGGTGGCCGCGGCGCTGGTGGAGCGCGGCTACCGGGTGACCGGCACCAGCCGCGATCCCGCGGCGGTCGAGAACCCGGTGCCGGGTGTGGACCACCTCCCGCTCGACCTCACCGACGACGCCTCCATCGAGGCGTGCGCCGCGGCGGCGGGCGAGGTCGACGTGCTGGTCAACAACGCGGGCGAGAGCCAGAGCGGGCCGTTCGAGGAACTGCCCGCGGCGGCGATCCAGCGGGTGTTCCAGCTCAACGTGTTCGGTGCCGTGCGGCTGACGCAGTTGCTGCTACCGGGAATGCGCGCTCGCGGGCGTGGCCGCGTGGTCGTGGTCGGCTCGATGCCGGCGAGCTTCCCGCTGGCGTTCCGGTCGTCGTACGTGGCGTCGAAGGCGGCGATCAAGGGCTTCGCGAGTGCCGCCCGGCGCGAGCTGTCGCCGTACGGGATCGCGGTCACCACCGTCGAACCGGGGGCGGCCCGCACCGGGATCAGCCAGCGGCGGACGCAGTACATCGTGGACGGTTCGGCGTTCACCGACGAGTACCGCGCGATGGCGACCGCGCTGGATGCCAACGAGCGCAACGGGATCCCCGCTTCGAAGGTGGCGGCGACCGTCGTGCGCGCGGTCGAGTCGGCGCGTCCGAAACCGCACTACGCGGTGGGCAGCAACGCACCGGTCGTGTTCGCCGTGCGCCGCGTGCTGCCTCGGACCTTCGTCGAGCGCATGGTTTCCCGGCGCCACGGCCTGAGGCCGTGATGCCGCCGTGGTTCGCGAGCCGCAACGGACGGCCGAATCCGTTCAGGCTCGGCGGTTCCGCTCCGCGGTGACCGCAACCGCGGTGCAGTCCATCGTGAAGCCGCGGCCGATCGCGTCGACAGCGGCCCCGACCTCCTCCAGCACCTGCGCCACCAGGTCCGGCGGGAGCCGGGTGAGGCTGCCGAAACTGGGGAGAAGATCCAGCCACTCGTCCCGGGTGCAGGACCACTCCCAGTCGAAGCTCCACTGCTCGGGTGCGCTGAACGCGCCTGCCCGCCTGATGCCTTCGGCGGCCTTGGTGAACAGCGCCTGGTAGCCGTTCACCGCCTTCTTCGGCCCTGCCGTGCGGTGCCACGGCAAGTCGGGCCCGACCCGGCGGCAGGCCGAATCGAAAGCGTTCGCGACCTCCGGCGGGCTGTCGAACACCTGCCAGAACGCCGCCAGCAGTCCTCCGGGCCGCAACACCGCCGCCGCCTTGGCCGCGCCCGCGACCGGATCGACCCAGTGCCAGGCCTGTCCGGCGATGACCGCGTCGAACTCCCGCCCGGCGGGGTCCCACGCTTCGAACGCCGCCACCTCGACCTCGACTCCGGTGCCGCGCGCGAAGTCAGCCATCCGCGCGTCGGGTTCGACGCCGAGAACCTCGCCGCCGGCGGCCTGGAACTGCCGGGCCTGGATGCCGGTGCCGCAGCCGACGTCGAGGACACGGGGGCCGGGGGCTGCGCCGACGACGGCCGCGACCAGGGCTTCGGGGTAGCGAGGCCGGGTCCGGTCGTAGCGTTCGGGATCGGTGCCGAACGACTCCGCCACCTCCCGGTGCCGATGAGGCTCGTCCTCGGGAGTGCGGGCGCGGTCCGACGGTAAAGTGGGCATGCGCCCACTTTAGTGGGCAACTGCCCACTCGTCGATCTCCGGAAGGAGCCGGGAGCGATGCCGACAGGGGTGCACATCCGCGACGCCCGCGAGCAGCTTTTCGACGCCGCCGAACGCGTCCTGCTCCGGGACGGGCCGCACGCGCTCACCAGCCGCGCCGTCACCGCGGAGGCGGGATGCGCCAAAGGCGTGCTGCACCGGCACTTCACCGACTTCGACGACTTCCTCGCCGAGCTCGTCCTCGACCGGATCGGGCGGATCGAGGGTCAGGGGGCGAGCCTGCGCGAGGCCGCCGGGACAGGCACGATCGTCGGCAACCTCACCGACGCGCTGACGTCCGTGTTCGAGTCGGTCGCCGTTGCGATCGTCGGTCTGGTCACCTTCCGGGACGACCTGCGAGCCCGGCTGCGGCAGACCAGGCCGGCCGGTGGCATCCCGGTCCTGAAGGAGGCCACGTCCGCGATGGCGTCCTACCTCACCGCCGAGCGCGACCGAGGTCGCATCGCGGCGGACGCCGACGTCGGTACGCTCGCCCCCACGCTGATCGGCGCCGCGCACCTGCTGTTCGCCGATCGGGAAAGCGGGCCGCCGGAGGCCGAGGCCCTCCGCAGAGTCGTGACCACGGTCCTCGCCGGCGTGGACCAGGAAACGCCGCAGGGCACCTGAGACACCAGAAGGCCATCCCGCTCGTCGTCCACTGCGGACGGACGGGTGTCGCCGCGTTCTGAGCCGCTCAGATCACCTTCGAGAGTCCGGCGCACGAGAGTTCGAGGGTCTCCAGACCCGAATCCGCGTCGCCGGACCCGTCCACGGCGCCGTTCCACTGCACTGGGACGACGTCCTCCAGCGTCCAGCAGGCCAGCGGAGCCCGCTCCGGTCCGAGCATCGTGATCTCGCCGCCCTCGGTCCCGGGCTCGTCGCTCCCGCCGTCGTCCATCCAGGCCGACACCACCGCGGCGTGGCGGGTCCACGGACGGCTCAGGACGATGGCGCCGGACTCGGGACCGGACTCCAGTCCCCGGCAGCCGGTGAACACGCCGAGGTCGTGAGCGCCGATGACGACCTGGAAGAGCCCCTCGCTGCTGTCGGACACGGCTGCCTCCTCCTGGCGCACCGGGGCGTGGCGGTGCTGGCGACGCGGGGCGCCCTGGGAACGGAGTCTGCGGGGCGCGGTGGACCTCCTCAACCCGGAACCAGTGCTTTCACACCCGCGAGCGCTCTCGCCCGCTCTTGAGCTCGATCATCGGCCGTCCTCTCCCGCCACCGTTCGAGCCCGCTCCGGAAGCCTGTTCAGGGCAGGGAGATCAGCGCCACCGCCGACGCCGCGCACAGCAGCCCGGCGAGGCGGGCGCGGGTCAGCCGCTCACCGAGCACGACCAACCCCAGCAGCACCGGGATGGCCGGGTACAGGGCCGTGAGCACGACCGCGACCGAGAGCAGCTGCTCGCGTGCGGCCAGGGTGAACAGCACGATGGCCAGGCTCCCCAACGCGCCGGCCGCCACGGCGCCGCAGGCGACGGCGGGCCGCAGCCGCAGCCGCACCGGACGGCGCAGCACCAGCGGCAGGATCGCCAGCACCGACGCCGCGCGGCTGGCCACCACGGGCCACAACCCGGCAGCGGGGTCCACCTGCGCCAACGCGATGAACTGCAGGGCGAAGCCACCGCCCGCGACCAGTGCGTCCCGCACACCGGCTGCGATCCGGCTCGCGCCGCCACCTCCGCCATCGGAGTCCGACCGGGAGACGAGCCAGAGCGCGGGCGCGGCGGCGGCGATCCCGCACCACGTCAACGCCTCGGGGCGGTCACCCAGCAGGGCGACGCCGACCAGCACCGGCAGCGCGACCGCGGCGACATCGCTCAACGGCGCCACGACGCTGAAGGCACCGGCGCTCATCGCCCGGTAGAGGAACACCACGCCCACACCTGTGCCGACCCCGGAAAGCGAGCCCCACAGCAGCGCCGCCGGGCTCACCTCGGTCGCCGCGACCCACGGGGCAGCACCGAGGACCAGCACCGTTCCGCCCGCCTGCGCGACCAACGCCACGGCCGCGCTGTCGGCCCGGCGCGCGAGCAGCCCGCCGAGGAAGTGCGTGCTGCCGAAGCACAGCGCCGACAGCAGGGCGAGCACCTCACCCATCGCCGCGCGCTTCCCGGGCGCGGTGCTCCCGGTCGGCCCGCCCCACCGGGCAGACGGCTCCGCGGGCGACGCACGAACCCCGGTCGCACAGCCGGCAGAGCCGCTCGGCGTCGCCGGGGCGGTGGTACAGCCCGGCGAGCAGCTTGGTGAGCAACTGCTCCAACTGCTCGCGCTCCGCACGGTCGAACGCGTCCACCACCTCGCCGAGCGCGCTCCCACGGGCACCGAGCAGGCCGCCGGCGGTCTCCCGCCCGGCGTCGGTGAGCCGCACCGCCACCGCCTTGCCCCAGGTGGCCTCGCGGCGCACCAGGCCGTGCTTCTCCAGGGCGTCGACCATGCGGGCGGCCGCCGACTGGCTCAGCCCGACGCGGCGCCCCAGCTCGGTCACGCTCAGCCCCGCCGCGTCGGCCAGGACCACCAGCGCGGCGGCGCCGCTCGCACTGGTGCCTGCCGCGGCCGTCGCACCGGCCAGGAGCCGGTCGCTGACCGCCAGCGCCGCCGCCCCGAGCAGGTTCGCCAGTCGACCGCTTTCATGCATGAGTCATGCATAACATCCTGGACCTGCTATTACAAGACGTGAACGACTGCGGGAGGGGCTAGCGGCGCTGTGGCCGCCAGCGCCCTTGCGTCAGGACGGCAGAGCAGGCCCCGCCCGGTACAGGTCCCTCAGCAGCGCCACCTCGGCACCGTGGTGCACGGTCTCCCTGGTGATGTGCAGGACCAGCGTGATGTAGGGGTGGTCCGCCCACGGCCCTTCCGCTTCGCCGACCGGCGAGGCGAGCGCCGCCTCATCGAGCCCGAGCACCCCTTCGCGCCACGCGCGGTAGTTCGTCTCGAGCATGGCCAGGGCGGTGGCCGCATCACCGGGCCACCGCGCGGAGGCGAGCGTCAGCGAACCGTCACCGAAGTGGGCGCTGGCGCGGATGCCGAAGACCTGGACTGCGATGTGGGCCAGCCGCCAGGCGATGGTGGTGATCGGGGGCGGCTCCGGCACCGGCCACGCCCAGTCGATCACGAACGTGCCGTCGTCCTGCTCGCGCACGCTCCAGCAGCCCTCGACCGGCTCCCAGAAGTACTCGTCGTCGGTCAGCCCGTCGAGCCGGGGCCACAGGTGGTGCTCCCAGTAGAAGTCGAGCTGGCCGAGCAGCTCGTGGCGCCAGTTCATCACGCCTCCTCGACGGTGCGGGATGCCTACGGCCGCCGCGAGCGCACCGTCGAGGCCCCAGGACACCGCTCGCCCGGCGCCCGCGATGCTCCCACGGCGGAGGAGCGCCGTGCCTCTTCCGGTGGCACGAGCGGGTGATTCACCTCCGCGACGAGTGCCGCCGTTTGAGCGCAACCGGGTGTGCACCCGGCGCGGGCGGCGGTGCTCCAGCGCGCACGCCGCGCGCGTTGCCGCTCCAGCTCTTACGTTGACCGGGTGGCGATTGGTTCCACCGACCCGGTCGAGCCGGGCGGCAACCAGCTCCCGAGAGCGCTGACCGTGCTGCTCGGGATGGCGGCGGTCGTCGTGGTCGTGGGCGGGATGCGGGCGGCCGCGTGGCTGATCGCGCCGACCTTCCTGGCGCTGGTCATCGTCATCGCCACGAACCCGGTGCCGGTGTGGCTGGTCGGCAAGGGCGTGCCGCGCTGGCTGGCCACCGCCGCGCTGGTCGTGCTGGTGTACGCGGTGCTGATCACCTTCGCCGTGGTGGTGCTGCTGTCGATCGCCCGCCTGGCCACGATCCTGCCCCAGTACGCCTCGCGGGCCGACGCGCTCCTGGCCGGGCTTACTCACGAGCTGGCGCGGTTCGGCATCGGCCCGGAACAGGTGAAGAACGCGGCGGGGAAGGTCGACTTCGGCAAGCTGACCGGCGTCGTCGGCTCGCTGCTGTCCGGTGTGGCCAGTGTGGGCACCAACCTGGTGTTCCTGCTGGCGCTGCTGCTGTTCATCAGCGTCGAGACCGGTGCCGTGGGCACGCGGATGGCCATGGTCGCCGACGGCCATCCCGAAGCGGCCCGGGCGCTGCGCGAGTTCACCCTCGGTACGCGCAGCTACCTGGTGGTCTCCACGGTGTTCGGCGGGATCGTCGCGGTGCTGGACGTGATCGCGCTGCTGCTGCTCGGTGTGCCGCTGCCGATCCTGTGGGGGCTGCTGGCGTTCGTGACCAACTACATCCCCACCATCGGTTTCGTCCTCGGCGTGATACCTCCGGCGCTGCTCGCGCTCCTGCAGGGCGGGTGGAAGCTGGCGGTCACGGTCGTGGTGGTCTACTGCGTGCTGAACTTCGTGATCCAGAGCATCATCCAGCCGCGCTTCGTCGGTGACGCGGTCGGACTGTCGGTGACGGTGACGCTGCTGTCGCTGGTGTTCTGGACGTGGGTCATCGGCGCGCTCGGGGCGATCCTGGCCATCCCGCTGACCCTGCTGGCCAAGGCGGTGCTGGTCGACTGCGACCCCAACGCCCGCTGGGCCGGCGCGTTCCTGGTGTCCGACCGGGTCAGCCGCACCCGCATCGAGAGCTAGCCGGGCGCTACCCGCCGGAGAGCACGAGTGCGATGAAGATGCCGCAGACGACGATGTTGATGAGCCAGCTGTTGCTGTTCATCCACTCCCGGACTTTCGGCATGGCGGTGACCGCCCGCCGGTGGAACAGCAGGTAGGCGATGAGCGGCAGCGCGGCGACCAGCACGGTGAGCGCGATGAACGGCACGGCCGCGACCAGTCCCAGGTCGCGGTGCTCCAGGTTCGTGCCGACCGTCAGCATGATGATCACGTCCGACGGCATGGTCAGGATCAGCACGAGGCCGGTCTTGAACGCGGTCGCCGGTGACGCGGTCAGCAGGGTGCTGAGCCACTTCGGCGGCTTGGACGTGCTCCGCTGCACGTAGTTCTTGACCGCAAGCAGGATCAGCAGACCGACGAGGACGATCTGCACCACCTTGCCCACGACGCTCGCGGTATGGGACTCCCCGTCGATGTGCACGGCGTTGCCGAGCAGCGCGGCGAGCCCGCGCGCCACCGCGACGCCCGCGGTCGCGGCCACCGCCACGCCCAGCAGGAACGCCAGCGAGGAACGCACCGCTCGCTGCGAGGTGACCAGCACGATCGCCGACATGATCTGCGGGCCGGCCATCATCGTGATGGCCAGGGGCAGGATTTGCAGAGTCACGGCTTCCCCCCACGCCGCCGCGGTCAGTTCGCCGCACGGGTACCCCGCTCGGTGGACCGCCATGCTCGGCGGGCGTTCCGCTGGCGGCGCCCGTGCGCGGCGCGCATTGTGGTCGGACGCGGCCCGGCCGCGCGGCGTGCGGGCCGTCCCGCCCGCCGGTGAGGAACCGCCACCGGGTGCGAGGTGCCGATGGTGCGAACGTCAGTTCCCGCGCTGTTCGCCTCGTGGCCCGACTCGCCCGCACCACCCGGCGAGCGCTTCGGGCTCTGGGCGTACTTCCTGCTGTTCGTGCTCGTGCTGCTCTCGTCGGCCGGCGTGCCGTTCATCGGCACGGTGTCGGTGGGAGGGGCGGCCGTGCTCGCCGCCCACGGCCACCTCGACCTGATCCCCGTCCTGGTCGTGTCCGTGCTCGGCAGCGAAGCTGGGGGGATCGTCGGCTACGGGATCGGGGCGCGGTGGGGCCGGCGCCTCCTGCTCCGCCCCGGGCGGGGGCTGGAAAAGCGGCAGAAGGTGCTCACGGAGGGGGAACGCCTCTACGCGAAGTGGGGCAGGCTGGCCGTGTTCGTCACCACCGCGATGATCTCCGGTGCCGCGAAGATGAAGTTCTCCCAGTTCGTCGTGTGGAACCTGATCACCTCGACCGCGTTCGTCCTGGCGGTCGGTCCGGCGTCCTACGGCGCGGGGCGGATCGTGAAGGGGGACCGCGACTCCACCAGCATCGGGCTGCTGGTCTTCGGGGTCGCGGTCGCGGTGGTGATCGTGTGGTACGCCGTGACCCGGCGGCGGCGCCGACGGGCGGCGCCGGCGCCGGAGCCGGGCAGTTGAGGGCGCGCGCTCAGACCAGCACGTTCTTGTAGAACAGGTTGCAGCGCCGGTCGCCGGCCGTGCCCGATGCGAACCCGAGGAACAGGCGGGGTTCGCCCGCCTCCGTCCGGTACACCGCCATCCCCTCCGGTTCGCGGTAGGTGAGGCTCTCCCCCGCCCTGGTGACGACCGGACCTTCGGCGATCTCGCCGGTGTTGATGTCGACGCTGGTCACGTGGGAGTTCAGCGTCGGGCTGGAGTCGTAGGACTCGCCGTCGAGCAGGTACAGGTACCGGCCGAAGGCGGTGTATCCCTGGAAGACCGGGGCCGGGGAGCCCAGCGAGGGCTGCGCGAAGTCCGCCAGTCTGGTGCCGAAGTCACCGGCCGAAGCCCTGGCCAGCTCGTACACCGCGAACCGCTTGGCACCGCCGCGGTGGTACCGGACGACGAGCCTGCCGTGGACGGGGTCCACCGCGCAGGTGTGCTCGGTGGCGTCGGCGACCGGCGTGAACTTCGCCAGCCCTGTCGAGGAGTTCGGCAGCGTCGTGCCGTTGCGGAACTGGAACCGTGCGAGCCGGCGCCCGTAACCGTTGGCGTTGGCGTCGACCTCGGTCCACAGGTAGGAGGCCGAGCCCACGGGCTCCGCGGCGATGGAGACTCCGTGGCCGAACCCCGTCAGGTACATGTACCCGAGCTGGTTGCCCGCGAAGTCCAATTGCGTCACGCACAGGTCGCCTGCCGCCGAGTCGGTGCCGTTCCTGCGTTGCACCACGAAGAGCCGCCGGTTGGCGTTGTCGAAGGTGAAGGACTGCTGCACCGTGTCGTCGCGCAACGTCTTGTGCCGGAACAGGTCGTGCGACGGCGCCCTGAGGTCGAACCGCTTCGACGCCGGTACGTCCGCCGCTCCGGCGCTCGGGCCCGCTGCCGCGGCGCCCGGGCCTGCCGCGGCACCGAGACCAGCGGCAGCGGCGAGTCCGGCACCTGCCCGCAGCAGGCCACGCCGGTTGAGTCGTTTGGAAGGCTCGGCCACTTCGTCGTCTCCTCGTTCTCGCCACGCCGTCCGCATCCGGACGGCGAGCGTGCGGAACCACCGGTGCTGGTGGAGATTGCTAGCTTCGCCACGCGCGATCAATACACCGAACGGCCACTTTCACGCGCGCGCGGTCGTCCGATGGAATCCGCGGCCAGCGCTCCACTCCCGACACCCGTCGTCTCCGCCGGTGGATGTCCCCCATGCGACGCATCTGGTGCCGGGCCCGTTCCCCGGGCAGCATCGGCATGTGGACGCTCTCCTCGCGGATGTGCTCACCGGTCTCGGGGTCGTCGACGGCGGTGCGGTGGAGCTGACCGGCGACCCGCGCCCCCACGTGCTCCGCTCGCCGCTGGACGTCTCAGGCTGTGCGGTCGCGTCGGTGGCCGCGTGCCTGACCGCGGCCGCCGAACTGGCGCACGTCCGGACCGGCCGCAGGCCCGAGGTCGCACTCGACACCGGTCACGTGGCGGCGGCGGTGCTCGGCGAAGCCCTGCTCCGCGACCCGAACGGGCAAGCGATCGCCGGGTTCGCGCCGCTCTCCCGGCTGTGGCCCGCGGCCGACGGCTGGGTCCGCACGCACGCCAACTACCCCTGGCACCGAGCGGCCCTGCTGGACGCGTTCGGGTTGCCCGACCGCGGCGACGCCGAGACGCCCTTGGCCGAAGCCATCGCGGCGCTACCAGCCCTGGAGGTCGAGCGCCGGGCCTACGACGCGGGCGGGCTCGCGGTCGCCGCGCGGACGGCGAGCGAGTGGTGTCGCAGCGACGGGGGCGGCGCGGTGGCGGACGTGCCGCTGGTGACCTTCGACGAGCCGGGAGCCCGCGTCCCGCTGGGCGCGGCGCCGGGCGCGTTGCCCGCCTCCGGGCTGCGGGTACTGGATCTGACCAGGGTGATCGCCGGGCCGGTCGGGACCCGCATGCTGGCGGCGCTCGGCGCCGACGTGCTGCGGGTCGACCCGCCGCACCGCCCGGAACTCCCGCTGCACGCCGTCGACGGCGTGATCGGCAAGGCCAGCACGGCGCTGGAAGCCACCGAGGACAGCGGTCAGCGCCTGCTGCACGCATTGGCCGACCAGGCCGACGTCCTGGTCACCGGTTATCGGCCCGGCGCGCTCCGAGCGCTCGGCCTGGAGCCGGAGCAGGTGGCCGAACGGCACCCTGGCACCGTCGTCGTCACCCTCTCGGCGTGGGGGACGAGCGGGCCGTGGGCCACCCGCCGCGGCTTCGACAGCCTGGTGCAGGTCGCCTCCGGCATCGGCTGGGCCACCAGCGCGGACGGCGACCGCCCGGGCGCGCTGCCCTGCCAGCTCCTCGACCACGCCACCGGCTACCTCGTCGCGGCCGGCGCGCTGGCCGCGCTCGCCGAACGAGCTCGCACCGGGCGGATCCGGCACGTGCGCCTGTCCCTGGCGCGCACCGCGCGATGGCTCCTCGACCAGGGTCTCCACGACGACGTTGCCGACGGTCGGCGCTGGGACCCCGACGGCTACCGGATCCCGCTCGGCGGCGGGTGGACCGGGATCGCTCCGCCCGGCCGGCTCGACGGCGCCCCGCTCAGGTGGCCGCACCTGCCGCCTCGCTACGCCCGAGCCATCCCCGCCTGGCCCTGACCGAACCGGTCTCCACCCACATCCACCCGCCTGTCACCCAACGATCGGGTGAATTCCGCGTGGCGGTCCGCATGCCCGGCACGCGACGCTACTCGTGGCTCGCGCCGGGCCCCGCCCGCCGAACCACGGCATCCGGCCTGCCCGCGGGTGTTGACGGCGCTCCGGCACGGCGGTCACTATTGCGCGATACGCAGCAGGGTGCGCAATAAGCAACACGAGTGCTGGCTCGCCCGTCGACGAGCCGGGTCCCACACCCGGCGGTGCAGTAGGGAGTGGCAGATGAGGGTTCTGCTCGCCGACGCGTTCCCCGCCGAGCACGTGTCCGCGCTCACCGAGCACGGACACGACTGCGACTACCAGCCGGACACCACCACCGAGCAGCTCCCCGACCGGCTCACCGGCCGCGAGGTGCTCGTCGTGCGCAGCACAGCGGTCCCGTCGGCCGTGATCGAGGCGGCGGACTCCCTGCGCCTGGTCATCCGCGCGGGTTCGGGCACCAACACGATCGACTGCGAGTCGGCGGCCGAGCGCGGCGTCCACGTCTGCAACGTGCCCGGCCGCAACGCGATCGCGGTCGCCGAGCTCGCCTTCGCGCTGATGCTCGCGCTCGACCGCAGCGTGTGCGACAACGTCGACGACCTGCGCGCGGGCCGCTGGGACAAGAAGCGCTACTCCCGCGCGCGGGGCATCCACGGCCGCCGGGTCGGAGTCGTCGGGCTCGGCCAGATCGGCCTGGCCTTCGCCGAACGCGCCGCTGCGTTCGGCGCCACCGTGCACGCGGTGGCCAAACCCGGCCGCAGCCCGAAGACCGCCGAACGCGCCGACGCCATCGGCATCCGCTTCGTCGACGACCTGACCACGCTCGCGCGGACCTGCGACGTGCTGTCCCTGCACGTGCCCGCCACCTCGGCGACCCGCAACCTGGTCGACGCCGACCTGCTCGCGCACGTGCAGCCGGGCACGATCATCCTCAACACCTCGCGCGGCGAGCTGGTCGACGAGGACGCGCTCATCGCGGCCATGGAGGAGAAGGACGTGCGGGCAGGCATCGACGTCTTCACCGACGAGCCCGCGACCGGGACGGGACACATCGGGTCGCGGCTGGCCCGGCACCCCAACGTCTACGGCACCCACCACATCGGGGCCTCCACCGAGCAGGCCCAGCACGCCGTGGCCGCCGAGGTGGTGCGGATGGTCGACGCGTTCGAGTCCGGTTCGGTGCTGAACTGCGTGAACCTGGACGCGGTGCGCCTCGCGCAGTCCACGACGCGCAGCGGCGAACCCTCGTGAGCGCCTACCCCGTCCGGCAGGCCGCCCCGGCGGAGCACCGCGGCATCACCCTCCGCCCGCCCCGCATGCGGCTGAGCGGACCGCACGGCGCGGCCACGCGGCTGCCCGCCCCGGCGATCGTGGTGTACCGGCTCGAATCCGGGCAGCACCGGCAGACCGGTGTCGTGGTCGAGGTGTCGGTCGACGACTACCGCGACGGCCGGATCCGCCGCCACGAGGACACCCGGCCGGACCACGTGCGCCAGATCGCCGAGCTGACCGAGAGCACCGGGACCGAGCAGACCCCGGTGATGCTCGTCCACAGAGGACGCGGAGTGCTGCGCGCCCGGCTCGCCGCGATCACCGCAGGCGAACCCGATGTCCGGGTGCTCAGGGACGGTGTCGCGCACTCGGTCTGGATCCGCCGGAGCGCCGAGCTCGCACGTGAGCTCGCCGACGAGGCCGGTCGCATCGACGCGCTCTACATCGCCGACGGCCACCACCGGATGGCGGCTGCCGAGCGCTACGCCGACCGCAGGCGCCAACTCGGCCAGGACCACGCCTTCACCCTGGCCGCGTTGTTTCCCGGCGACGAGGCCCGCATCCTCGGATACCACCGGTGCTTCGCGCTCGCGGAGCGGGCGACGGCCCAGGACGTGCTCGACCGGCTGGCCGCGCATCCGGGCACAGCGCGGATCGAGGAGTCCGCCGCCGGCGCAACGGCTCCCGGAGTCGTGGCGGTGGGGCTGGGTGACCGCTGGTACCGCCTGGTGTTGCGGCCCCGGGACCACCGCTCGCTCGACGCCTTCACCGTCGACGACGAGCTCGTGCCCACGCTCAGCGGTCTCACCGACCAGGCCGGGACGACGGCCGGCAGCCACCACGCGATGGAGACCTGCTGGTGCGCGGGCCGGAACGCGGTCCGGCTCGTCCCGCACCCGCCGACCATCGAGCAGCTCATGGCGACCTCGGACGCCGGGGTGCCCATGCCGCCGAAGTCGACCTGCTTCGACCCCAAACCCATGTCGGGGCTGTTCGTCCGCGAGCTGACCTAGGGAATGCCTCAGGAGTGGTTCGCGTAGCTGGGCGGGTGGCGGAACCTCAGCCGCCTTCTCGCTCCGGGACAGCCGACCTCGAGGATGTCCCATTCGCCACACCGGCGCTGCCCTCGCCAGTGGGCATCTGAGAACCCCCTCGGTGCGAGCTGAGTCCCCCACCACAAGCGGCTGACGCCGCTTGTGAGGCAGAACCTACGTGGGGCTCGGCCCATCCCGCCGCCCGGCGTCCTCGGCTTCGGTGCGGGCGTCGACGGTCGTGCGGATCGCGGTGGCCATCGACGCCGTCGCCATCGACGCGGCGTCGGCCCGCGCAGAACGCGCGCCATGGCACCAACCGGGTTATGGCGTCCCGCGGCGGTACCGCGCACCAGCTCCGTCCGAACCCGCGCGGCGCACCGGGATCCGCGGTCATCTCGGTCTGGCCCACCGCGCCGCGCCCATACCCGTGACCGCGATCTGCGCGACCGCGCTGCTGACGCTGGGCTTTGCGCGGCCCCGGGGTCATCCGGTCTTGGCCGCGCATTCCCGCCGATGTGCGGCGACCTTCTCCACGCGCCGGAGCGGGTCGACCTCTTCACGCGCCGTAGCGGGCCTGGCTCACCCTCCACGCGCCGGAGCGGGCCTGGCTCACTCCTCGTCGCTGAGGCCGGTCCACATCAGCTTCTCCTGCTCGCGCTTCGGCAGCTTGGAGACCACGAGGTCGTAGGAGTCCTCGATCATCTCCAGGACGAGGCGGTCGGGCACCGAACCGTCGAGGACCACGGTGTTCCAGTGCCGCTTGGGCAGGTGGTAGCCGGGCGTGATGGCCGGATACGCGCCGCGCAGCTGCACCGCCAGCTCCGGGTCGCACTTGAGGCTCACCCGCAGCGGACTGGCGTCCAGCCTGCTGAGCGCGAAGATCTTCCCGACGACCTTGAAGACGCTGTTGGCCTCGTCGAAGGGGAACTCCTCGCGCGCACCGGCGAAATCCCAGACAGGCGGCCCTGAGCTCCTTCGGCGTCATTGCGGCAGCCTAACCGCTGCCTCCGACAGGTCACCCCGGTCCAGGTGCGGGCGGGCGGCCGGCAGCGGTCCGTGCCGCTCGACGACAGGCCACGCCCGCCCCTGCACCCCGGGGAAGTCGACGGTCACTCGTCGCAGGCGAGCATTCGCTCCCGATCGGAAATCAATTCACCGGAATTACGAGATCCGCGCCACCACTCTGTTGGTCCTATCGCCGCCGGTCCCGTCTTCGCTGGAAGGAGGGCTTGTTACTGGTCAAACGGGTGATTCACCACGGACCGATTTCACTCTGCGCATGCTACCTATCAGTATTCCCGAACATCGTCTCACTCCTTCAGTCCATCCGTATCACTGAATCGGCGGCTTGGTGCGCCCGGCAAAACGTGGCGAAATTTACCGGCGGCACCTGCAACCGAATTCGAAGACACCAGTAGCGCTTTCCCCCCGCTAACCCCGACCGATGACTCACGCCCCCCCCCGAACACCGAGAGGCCTGGAATGGATCTGCGGTACGAAGCTTTCTGCTTCGCCGATCCGCTCTTCTTCGACGAGCAACGCCGGCACTCCGGTACTCAGGACGAGTACGCCCGACAGCTGCCCGAGCCCGGGGACGACTGGGTGCGAAGCGCCCTCGGAACCTGGCACATGCTGCGTCCGGCGGAGGTCGTTCTCCCCGCACAGGGCTGGAAAGTGCACGTCTCGGCCACGCTCGGCAACGCGGAGCGGGTGCTGGCCGCGGTCCACCGCTACTGCCTGCGGGAACGCGTCGCGTTCAAACACCTGCGCAGCCCCCGCGTACTGCTCGCGCGCAACGCCAAATACGCGCCGCGCTCGGCGAGCGGGAAGCTGGTCACCATTTATCCGGTGGACGACGAACACCTGGCCACCGTGCTCACCGAATTGGCACCGCAATTGCGGGGCGAGCCGGGCCCTTACATCCTCAGCGACCTGCGTTATGAGCAGGGCCCGCTGTACGTGCGTTACGGCGGATTCGCGGAACGCTGGGTCGAGTTCGACGGGACCCGGGTTCTCGCCATTGCCGGCCCGGACGGCGAGCTGGTTCCCGACAAGCGCAACCCGGGGTTCTCCTTGCCCGACTGGGTCTCCCCGCCGGAGTGCCTGAGCGCGTCGCTGGCCGCCCGCAAGGGCGGCGACCGCGCCGCCTTCGGCTACCGGGTCACCTCGTCGATGCACTTCTCCAACGGCGGCGGGGTCTACCGCGCCGTGCGCAAGTCCGACGGTGCCGAGGTCGTGCTCAAAGAAGCCCGCCCGCACGCGGGACTGGACCGCGACGGCACCGACGCCGTGGCCCGGCTGCACCGGGAGCACGAGGTGCTGCGCAGGCTCGACGGCATCGGCGGTGTCCCCGCCGTGCACGAGCTGTTCCAGCTCTGGGAGCACACCTTCCTCGCGATGGACCTGGTTCCCGGCACGCCGCTGGGCACGTGGCTGGCGCGCACCTACCCGCTCACCCGGCAGCACCCCACCGAGCAGGAGATCGCCGACTACACCCGGCGCGCCCTGGCACTGCTGGAGCGGGTCGAGCGGCTGCTGGACCGCGTGCACGGGCGCGGAGTGGTCTTCGGCGACCTGCACGGGCTGAACGTCCTCGTCGACGAGGACGACGAGGTCTCGGTCATCGACTTCGAGATGGCCTCCACCGACTCCGCCGCCCCACGGCCCGCGCTCGGCGCACCCGGGTTCCGGGCGCCCGAGGGGCGCACCGGCGTCGCCATCGACCGGTACGCGCTGGCCGCGCTGAAGCTGTGGATGTTCCTGCCGCTCAACCCGCTGCTGGAGCTGTCGCCCGGCAAGCTGGCCGGGTTCGTCGACATCGTCGAACGGCGGTTCCCGCTGCCCGCAGGCTTCGGCGACCAGATCCGCCGCGAGCTGCTCGGGACCGAAGCCGCGGTGACCGAGCTCGACAACGCCGTCCCGGACTGGGGCGTGGTGCGCAAGGGCTTGGCCGAGGCGATCCTCTGCACGGCGACGCCCGAGCGCGAGGACCGGCTGTTCCCCGGCGACATCGAGCAGTTCCGCGTCGGCGGCACCTGCTTCGCCTACGGCGCCGCCGGTGTCCTGCACGCGCTGGACGCCGCCGGGCTCGGCCGCTACCCCGAGCACGAGCGCTGGCTGGTCGACGCGGTGCGGCGCACCGCACCGGCCCGGCCCGGTTTCCTCGACGGCGCGCACGGCATCGCCCACGTGCTGGAGAACCTCGGCCACCACTCCGACGCCGACGCCCTGCTCGACGGCGCCGCGACGCTGGTCGAGCAGACCCGCGACCACGGATTCGGCGGCGGGCTGTCGGGGATCGCGCTCAACCTGCTGCACTTCGCGTCCACGAGGGACGACCGCGAGCTGCGGGAGCGCGCCCGCGACCTGGGCGACCGGCTGGCCGACGCGCTGCGCGTTGCCCTGCCGCCGGGCTCGGTGGGACGCGCCGGCCTGCTCGACGGCTGGGCCGGCCCGGCGCTGCTGTTCACCCACCTGCACGACGACACCGGCGACCGCGGCTGGCTCGAGCTCGCCGACCGCGCGCTCCAGCGCGACCTCGACGAGTGCGTGGCCACCGACGACGGCGCGTTGCAGGTCCGCGACAGCGGCACCCGGACGCTGCCCTACCTCGCGGTCGGCAGCGCCGGAGTCGCCCTGGTCGCCGAGGAGCTCGCCGCGCGCCACCCGGGTGCGAGCTGCCTGGAGCGCCAACCGGAGCTGCTGCGCGGCTGCCTCGGCGAGTTCGTGATCCACCCGGGCCTGCTCTTCGGGCGCTGCGGTCTGCTCGCCGCGCTGGCCGCGGCGAACCGCCGCGCCCCCGATCCGATGTGGACCGACGCGGTCTCGCGGCACCTGACCGCGCTCGGCTGGCACGCGATCCCGCACGGTGACGGCGGGATCGCCATGCCCGGCAACCAGTTGCTGCGCCTGTCGATGGACCTCGCCACCGGCGGCGCCGGCGTGCTGAGCGCCGTCGCGGCGACGCTCGACGGTCACGGCCGCGTGCTGCCGTTCTTCGGCAGGCCGAACGCCTGACCACCACCCCGAGAACTCCGGCCGGACCTCGGCCGGTGATCGAGAACGACCGGAAAGGAACACCACCATGGAGATGGTTCTGGAGCTGCAGGAGCTCGACGCCCCCAACGAGCTGGCCTACGGCGACCCCAGCCACGGCGGCGGGAGCAACCTGAGCCTGCTGGCCTCGTGCGCCAACAGCACGGTGAGCCTCCTGACCTGCCACTGACGCGGCACGGGTGCGAGAGCGGCGCAGGACAGGTGCGCCGCTCTCGCACCGCAACAGTCTGGCGCGCGGCCAGCGCAACGACAAGGAGCAGTCACATGGCCCGTGCGGGCGACCGCCTGCTGCGCTCGGCGGTGCGCCACGACCGCGGCACCGCGGCTCTGCTGCTGTTCACCGCCCTGCTCGCGGCCGCCGCGAGCGTCCTCCTGCCGACCGCCCTGGCCGACGCCGTCGACTCCGTGCTGTCGGGCGACGGGGCGTCCGCGCGCGTGCTGTGGCTGGTTTCGCTGGGCGCGGCCCAGGTGCTGGCCGAAGTCGCCGGAGTCGCCCTCACCGCCAGGCTCACCGCCGCTGCCGCCGCCCGCCTGCGAGCACTGCTCGCGACGGCGCTGGTCCGCTCCGGTGGCCGATCCCCGGTCGCCGACGGCGACGCCGTCAGCCGGATGACCGGCGACTGCGCGGGTGCGGGCCAGATCGTCTCGGTCGTCGTCCAGCTCTGCACCGCGCTGCTGCTGGCGGCGGGAGCCGCCGTGGCCCTGGTGCTCATCGACTGGCGCGTGGCCCTGGTGCTCTTGGTCGCCGTTCCGGCCGCTGTGCTGCTCGCGCGCTCCCACCTGCGGCACACCGCCGACGACGTGCTCGCCTACCAGGAGGCGGCGGGCTCGCTCGGGGCGCGGCTGCTCGACGCCGTCCTGGGACTGCGCACCATCGCCGCAGCCGGGGTCGCCGAGCAGGAGTCCGCGCGCGTGCTGCGCCCGCTGCCCGAGCTGAGCGCCGCCGGTGCCGGTATGTGGCGCACCCAGGCGCGGATGATGTGGCGCGGCGGTCTGCTCCTGCCCCTCGTGCAGGTCGCCGTGCTGTGCGCGGCCGGTTTCGGCGTCCTGGCCGGTGATCTCAGCGTCGGCGACGTGCTCGCCGCGCTCGGCTACGCGACGCTCGCGCTCGGCATCGTCCGGCAGCTGCCGCAGTTCACCGCGCTGTCGCGCGCGCGGTCGTGCGCGGACCGGATCGCGGCCCTGCTCGACCACGCTCCACCACCCCGCCCGAGAGTCCCGTTGCCCCGCGGAAGCGGACAGGTGGAACTGAGCGGTGTCGGGGTCGACGGCGCGTTGGACGACATCGACCTCGTGGTTCCCGGCGGTGACGTCGTGGCCGTCGTCGGCCGCTCCGGGTCCGGCAAGTCCGCGCTCGCCGAAGTGCTGGGCGGCCTGCGCGAACCGGACCGCGGTGACGCGCTGCTCGACGGAGTCCCGGTCGGCGCGGTCGAACGCACCGCCGTCGGCTACTCCTTCGAACGTCCCGCGCTGCTCGGCGAGTCGGTCGCCGCCGCCGTCGCCTACGGCAGCGGCGCGGACGACGCGGCGGTGCGCTCGGCGTGCCGCACCGCCGACATCGACGACCTGGTGACCCGGCTCCCCTCCGGCTACGCCACGCCGCTGTCGGAGACCCCGCTCTCCGGTGGGGAAGCCCAGCGGCTCGGCCTGGCCAGAGCGCTCGCCCGGCGGCCGAGGCTGCTCGTGCTCGACGACGCGGCCGCCGCGCTGGACACCGCCACCGAAGCCCGGGTCGAGAACGCCGTCGCCGACGAACATCCGGGGCTGACCCGCGTCGTGGTCACCCACCGGGCCTGCACCGCGCGTCGCGCGGACTCGGTGGTGTGGCTGGAGGCGGGATGCGTGCGCGCCTTCGCACCGCACGACGCGCTGATGGACGAACCCACCTACCGCGCGCTTTTCGCCGAGGAGGTCCAGCCGTGACGGTCAGCGCCCAGCACTGGCGCGCACTCGCCGGGCGCTGGCGCGCCTGCTCGGTGCTCGCGGCCTACTCGCTGCTGGAGGCGCTGCCCGCGTTGCTCTCCGGTGGACTCGTGCAGCGTGCCGTGGACGACGGTTTCGCCGCCGGGGACCCGCTGAGCGGTCTGGCCTGGCTGGCCGCCTTCGCCGCCGCGGCGGTGGCCGGGGCGTTCGGCGTCCGGCTGGTCTGGCAGCGGCTCGGCACGATCGTCGAACCGCTGCGCGACGCGCTCGTGCGCACCGTCGTGCGGGGCGTCCTGCACGACACCGCCCCTCCGCGCGGCGGCCCGGACGCGGCGGGGGTCGCCCGGATCACCCAGCACGTGGAGGTCGTGCGCGACGCCACGGCGGGTCTGCTGGTCCAGGCGCGCGGACTCGTGGTGAGCACGGCCGGTGCCCTGGTGGGCATCGCTTCGCTGTCGGGGACGCTGGCGTGGCTCGCCGGCCCCCCGGTGGTGATCGCGGTAGCGGTGTTCCTGTGCCTGCTGCCCGCGCTGGCGCGCAGGCAGCGCGGGCTCGCACTCGCCGACGAGGCCACCGCGGCGGCGACCGGCACCGTGCTGGCGGGCATGCGCGACGTCGTGGCCTGCGGCGGGCAGGACATCGCCGAGGACTCGATGCGGACGGCGATCCGTTCCCAGGCCGGTGCCGCGGTGCGGATGTCCAACGCCGCCGCCCTGCGCACCGCCGTGGTCGCCGTCGGCGGCTTCCTGCCGGTCGTGCTCGTGCTCGCCGCCGCGCCGGCGGCGGTCGCCGCGGGCGAGCTGACCGCGGGCACGGTGCTCGGCACTCTGGTGTACCTGACCGGCACCCTGCACCCGGCGCTGCACGGGTTCGCCGCGACCACGAGCACGGTCGTGGTGCGCCTGCTCGTCGCGCTCAACCGACTCAGCGAGGTCCGCCCGCCCGAGCCGCCGCGCGCGACCGCCGTGCCGGACGGAGCCGCGGTCCGCGTGCGCGGGTTGACGCACCGCTGGGGCGAGCACTCCGAACCGATCCTGCGCGACTTCGACATGGACCTGGATCCCGGCCAGCACCTGGCGGTGGTCGGCCCCAGCGGCATCGGCAAGTCCACCCTCGCGTCGTTGCTGACCGGCACCGTGCAGCCGTGCGAGGGACGAGTGCTGGTCGGGGGCGTCCCGATCGCCGAAATCGACCCCGCGCACCGCCACCGCCTCATCGCCTTCACCCCGCAGGAGTGCTACCTCTTCGCCGGTACCGCGCGGGAGAACCTGGCGTTGCTGGCACCCGGCGCCGACGACGCGCACCTGCTGCGCGCCGCGTCCGCGGTCGGCGCCGACGCGCTGCTCGACAGGCTGGGCGGGCTGGACGCCGCGCTCGGCCACGCGGGCGCGGGACTGTCGGCCGGGGAACGCCAGTTGCTGGGGCTGGCGCGGGTTTTCGCGAGCCCGGCGCGGATCGTCGTGCTGGACGAGGCCACCGCGCACCTAGACGGTGCGGCGGAAGCACGAGCCGAGCGGGCTTTCGCCGCCCGGGGCGGCATCCTGGTGGTCATCGCGCACCGGCCGGCCTCCGCCCGCCGCGCCGGCCGGGTGCTGGTCATGGACGGAAGGCAGGCGGTGCTCGGCGAGCACGAACAGCTGCTCGTGCGCTCGCGGCACTATGCCGACATGACCCAGGCGTGGGCGGGAGCCGGCTCCACGCGGTGACCACCGGGGTCCGCATTGCGTTGCCTCACAAGCGGTTCTGCCTGCGCATCGCCCGCGAACGGCCGTCCGGGTCGATGACGGCGCGCGCGGTGGGCCGCGCCCACGCCTTGCGCGCCACCGACGGAGCCGGGCGAGGATGGATGCGCAGGTGCCCTCGCGGCCGGGGTTCGGTCCGCGCCGAGTTCCGCCAGTCCTCCAGGGCTTCGGAAGCGCGCCGCAGCACCTCCATTCCCCGCAGCGGGTCGACCAGGTCCTCGTCGTCGTCTTCGCCCCGGCCCAGGTGTTCCCGCCACAGCCGGAGCCGCAGCTCCGCGGCGAACGAGCGGGTGTCGCCGGTGTCCTCGTCCACCACCGCGGCGGTGAGCTCCGAGTCGTAGGTCCAAGACCGGCGGTTGAGGTTGGCCGAGCCCACGGCCGCCCACTCGTCGTCGACGACGCACACCTTGGAGTGCACGTAGACGGGCAGCCCCTCGGTGTTCTCCAGCTCGTAGACCTGGACCCGGTCACCGCCTGCCGCGTACAGCTCGTCCAGCGCCTCGCGGTGCGCGACGTCGCTGGTCGCGACCTGCACGACGCCGTCCTTGTCCGGTCCCTCGGGAAGCACCGCGACCAAGTGCAGCTCCGGCTCGCGCCGCAGGGCCTCGGCGAACACCTCGGCCACCATCGGCGACCAGAGGAACTGGTCCTCGACGTAGACGAACCGGCGCGCGTTGCCCAGCGCCTTGCGGTAACCGCGCGCCACGCTGCGCTCGCCGTGCGGCGCGAACGGATAGGGCGGCAGCTTGCTCGGATAGGTCCGCAGCAACTGCACGACGTGTCCTCCGCACCGAGGCGGCGGCGGCTGTTGCGGCGGGAGTTCGACGGTCTCGCTCCGAGCGCCCCGGATCCTCTCGTAGAGCCACAACAGCGGTTTGCGCCGCAGCGCGGCGGAGTCGTTCCACCGCTCGCGGAAGCAGTGCTCGACGTCGGCCACCGCGGGCCCGCGCACCTGAAGGTGCGCGTCGTGCCACGCCGGCTGATCACCGAACACGTCGGCGATCGACGCCTGCGCCTGGGGATCGCCGTGGTGCTCGGCGTCGTCGCGCCGGCTCGCGCACGGGTCCAGGCCCCCGACGAAGGCGACGTCGGAGTCCGGCTGCCGCGGCCTGCGGATCACGATGAACTTCTGGTGGTGGCAGCCGACGGCCCGC
This sequence comes from Saccharopolyspora erythraea NRRL 2338, assembly GCF_000062885.1. Classification (NCBI taxonomy): domain Bacteria; kingdom Bacillati; phylum Actinomycetota; class Actinomycetes; order Pseudonocardiales; family Pseudonocardiaceae; genus Saccharopolyspora; species Saccharopolyspora erythraea. The sequence goes on from NC_009142.1 coordinate 4,711,787, forward strand.
ACCCGCTGGTCGAACACCGCCTCCCCACCGAGGCTCTGCAGAAGCGCGACGAAGCTGTCGTTCTCCGGCACGAAGTCCTTCCTGGCGTCCACGTACGGACACCAGAACAGCCCGTGCACTGCCGCTCCGGCCTCCAGCGCCCGGACCAGCAGGCCGCCGACGGATTTCCCCGAGCCGTCGAGCCGCTCGGCGGGATCACCGATCCACGCCGAGATGTAGATCTGGTCGCCCTCACCGACGTCGGCCAGCTCGTCCCGCAGCCGGCGGAAGTAGTCGACGCCGTCGATCAGCGGACGCACCAGGTTGCCCCGGGACCACGCCGCGCCGTCCGCGTGGCGGAGGTCGAGATCGGTCGCGGGGTTGCCCCGTTCCTCGCTGCTGAGCAACCATTTCCCGGCCAGACCGCCGTCCTCGACGTGCTCCACCTGGCAACCGACCTCCCCGTCACCCGAACCGCGCCACGGCCTCGCCCGCCGGCCGGCCGCGTCGCGAACGTCGTCCTCACGTGTGATCACCGCCTTGCGACGCGCCCAAACATCGCGCAGGTAAAGCGGTGCCGGACTGGCGCCCGCCGCGCCGATCACGCCGCGGGCGAAGTTGATCACGGTGGGTTCCGGCGACCGGCCGGGTGACGACCGGCCCGGTGAGAAGCGAAGTCCGGTCGGTGGACGGGACTCGGCTCGGCTGGCCAGGCCGCGGGACGCACCGATTGGCTTTGTCCCCGGGAAGGCACGGTGCCTTCCGTGAGGAGAGGACGCACATGCGCAAGTCACTGTCCCGGGGCCTGGTGTCGGCCGCCGTGCTGCTCGGCGGTGTGCTGGTGGCGCCGCTGGCCACGACGCCCGCCGCACAGGCCAACGTCTTCGACTGCATCGACCACGCCGTCAACAGCGGCGCCACGAACCAGCAGGCGACGGCCGCCTGCGAGAAGCCCACGACCGACGAGTGCTACCAGGCCTTCCGCACCGACCACGGCGCTCAGTCCTGGGCGCAGGACTCCTGCGAACGGGGCCGCGAGGACTGACCCGGGCGCGAGCGCAGCCGGGCCCGGTGCCCGTGCGGACCAGGACGGCTCCGAGACCGCGCTTCGGGCGGCCGTCCTGGGATCCGGGCGCGGCTCGCCGCCTCAGCCGGCGCTCCAGCGGAAGCCGGCGCTGAGCGGGTCGTGGTCGGACAGCGGCGCGCCGCTCTGGGTGCGGAAGCCGGAGCGCTCGTTGCGGTAGCTCGTCGCGTCGAGGGAGACGCCCGCGCCACCCCGGTAGAAGATCTTGTCCACCACCTCGCACTGGTCGGCGGTCTCGTCGTCGCAACCCGGTGCGGGCTCGCCGACCGCGGGCGGGACGCCGCCGCGCACCAGCCGCACCCAGACGTCCTCCAGGCCGTTGCGCTGCGCGAACTCGCGCACGATGTCGCCGCTGCTGGTGTAGCGGGAGTTGGTGTCGCCCATCACCACCACAGCCCGGCCTGCCGAGTGCTCGGCCATGTGGTCCGAGACCTGGATCAGGTTCGACCGCCGCGCCGCCTGGTCCAGCGGTGCGTCACCGGCGTCGGCGTGCAGGTTGTAGAAGTCGACCTCCACCCCGGGGGCTACCTCGACGCGGGTGAACGTGAACCCCTTGGGCGTCAGGCAGTCGGCCTCGTTGATCCAGCACTGCGACCACGTCACGCGGTCGAGGCCGTGCAGCGGGAAGTCCGAGAGGGTGTTGAGCCCCGAGCCGAACGGCACTCCCCCGCTCGTGGGCGTGCGGTGCGGGTGGTCGTCGGCCTCGTACAGCGCGTCGTGGTAGTTGAAGTCCTCCTGCACGTGCACCACGTCGTATGGCCGGACGCGCTCACCGATCACCGGCGTGTTGTTCGCGGGGTCGCTGCCCGACAGCGGCTCGGGCAGCCCGGCCACGTTGTAGGTGAGCACCGTGAACTCCCCGCCCGGCGCCGCGGGCGCGGCGACGGCGGCGGACGGCGTCGCGGCGAGCAGTCCCGCGAACAGCAGTGCGGCGGTGCGCCTCATCCCAGCCCCTTCCCACTCGAAACGTCCGGTCGTCCACCAGACAAACATGAGCGAATCTCACGTTTGTGCCGCTGTCAACCGCCGACCGGCTGCGGCCGGAACTTCGCGCGGGGAGCGGAAAAGCGCGCCGATGCCCGGCTGTCGAAGGACCGCGACCGTCAATCGAGGAGCCGGCTACCGGTGCGCATTGCATCGGAGCATTCGAAGTCGGTTGCCCTCCAGCGCCAATCCACCCACGACCCGCGGCGAGCAGATCGTCCTTTTCCGGTGTTATTGGCCACCCACCACTCGCACCGCCCGGAGGGGCGGCGAAGCGCGCTCGACACTCCGGTATTCCAAGCTCCTCGACTACCGGCTCATCGCCGGGCGCTGCCCGCCCAGTAGCACGGATCCGTGATCAATGCGCAAGCACCCCACCGGCTCGCGAAACGGCACGGACGCATGCCTCACAAGCACTGCGCGTGGCAGCAACCTGCCAGGTACATGGCACGAATCACGTAGCCGGACCGCCCGAACCGAGAGTGCCGCTCCGGCCACTCGCCGTGGGCCGGACCGGCGCCGCGGAGCCTCCCGGAGCGGGTTCCCGGCCGCAACGCCCCCGCCGGAACCTGCACTTTGGCGATTCCTTACGACTTTTGGTTCGGATCATGGGGCGTGTTCTACATTTCCATACTGGCCGGTAACCGAGATCGTGTCCCATCGTGGGGCTAGACCGCCCTCGGACAGGTTGCAGTGAATCAGGAGGCTCGAGTCGGTGTTCAGTCGTGTTGCCATCGTCAACCGCGGAGAGGCCGCGATGCGGCTTGTCCATGCCGTGCGGGAGCTCGCGGCGGAAACCGGGGAGCGGATCGAGACGGTCGCCCTCCACACCGACGTCGACCGCACCGCCACCTTCGTGCGGGAGGCGGACCTGCGCTACGACCTCGGCCCGGCCTCGGCGCGCCCCTACCTCGACCTCGGCGTGCTGGAGCGGGCGCTGGTCGAGTCCGGCGCCGACGCGGCCTGGGTCGGCTGGGGCTTCGTCGCCGAGGACCCGGCCTTCGCCGAGCTCTGCGAGAAGATCGGCGTGACCTTCATCGGCCCCAGCGCCGAGGCGATGCGCAGGCTCGGCGACAAGATCGGCGCGAAGCTGCTCGCCGAGGAGGTCGGCGTGCCGGTGGCGCCGTGGAGCCGCGGCGAGGTCTCCGACCTCGACGGCGCGCGACGTGCGGCAGATGAGATCGGCTACCCGCTGATGCTCAAGGCGACCGCCGGCGGCGGTGGCCGCGGCATCCGCGTGATCAACAGCGAGCAGGAGCTGACCGAGGCCTACGAGCGCACCCGGATGGAGGCCGAGCGGGCCTTCGGCAACGGCGCGGTCTTCCTCGAGCGGCTGGTCACCGGCGCCCGCCACGTCGAGGTGCAGGTGATCGCCGACGGCCAGGGCACCGCGTGGGCGCTGGGCGTGCGCGACTGCTCGGTGCAGCGCCGCAACCAGAAGATCATCGAGGAGTCCGCCTCCCCGGTGCTGACCGCCGAGCAGAGCCGGGAGCTCAAGGCCGCGGCCGAGCGGCTGGCGCGGGCGGTGGAGTACCGCGGCGCGGGCACGGTGGAGTTCCTCTACCACCCCGGCGAGGAGCTGTTCGCCTTCCTGGAGGTCAACACCCGCCTGCAGGTCGAGCACCCGATCACCGAGGCGACCACCGGCGTCGACCTGGTGAAGGCCCAGCTGCACGTGGCCTCGGGCGGCAGGCTGGAGGGCGAGCCGCCCGCCGAGCTCGGGCACGCCGTCGAGGCCCGGCTCAACGCCGAGGACCCCGACCGCGACTTCGCGCCCTCCCCCGGCAGGATCGTGCGCCTGAGCCTGCCCGCGGGACCCGGCATCCGGGTCGACACCGGCGTCAGCGAGGGCGACACGATCCCCGCCGACTTCGACTCGATGATCGCCAAGATCATCGCCTACGGCAGCGACCGCGAGCAGGCGCTGGGCAGGCTGCGCCGCGCGATGGCGCAGACCACCGTCATCGTCGCGGGCGGCGCGACCAACAAGAGCTTCGTGCTGGACCTGCTCAACCGGGACGAGGTGGTCGACGGCAGCGCCGACACCGGCTGGATCGACCGGGAGCGCGCCGCCGGCGGGCTGCGCTCGCACCAGCACTCCGCGATCGCGCTGGCCGCCGCCGCCGTGGAGGCCTACGAGGACGCAGAGCTGGCCGCCCGCCAGCAGTTCCTGTCCACCGCCCACGGCGGCCGCCCGCAGGTGCGCCACGAGACCGGGCGCCCGCTGGAGCTCAAGCTGCGCGACGAGAGCTACCGCGTGCTCGTCGCGCGCGTCGGCCACCAGCGCTACCGGATCGGCATCGACACCGGGTCCCAGCAGCACACCGCCGACGTCGAGATCGAGCGCTTCGACTCCCACACGGGCCAGATCACGGTCAACGGGCAGCGCTTCCGGCTGGTCACCGACACCCACGGCCCGGTCCACCTGGTCGAGGTCGACGGCGTGACCCACCGGGTCAGCCAGGACGAGGGCGGCGTGCTGCGCTCGCCCGCGCCCGCGCTGGTCGTCGCGACGCCGGTCGAGATCGGCGAGGAGGTCGAGGCGGGCGCTCCGGTGCTGGTGCTCGAGAGCATGAAGATGGAGACGGTGCTGCGCGCCCCGTTCCGTGCGAGGCTGCGCGAGCGGATGGTCGCGGCCGGCAGCCAGATCGAGACCGGCGCGCCGCTGCTGCGGCTGGAGCCGGTCGGCGATCAGGAGGCCGCCGAGGAGGCCGAGGCCGCGACTCCCGTCGAACTCGCGCTTCCCGTCGCCCCGAGCGCCCGGGACGCCCACGAGCGTGCGGCGCGCGGTCTGCAGGACCTGCGCAGCGTGCTGCTCGGCTTCGACGTCGACCCGCACGACGAGCAGCGCGTCCTCGACGACTACCTGGCCGCGCGGGCGGAGCTGGTCGCTGCCGGGCAGCGCCCGCTCGACGGTGAGATCGAGCTGCTTCAGGTGTTCGCCGACCTCTCCGAGCTGAGCCGCAACCGGCCCGCCGGGGAGGAGGCCAAGGCCGACACGCGGGTGCACAGCCCGCGCGAGTACTTCCACACCTACCTGCAGAGCCTGGACGTGGAGCGGGCGGGCCTGTCCGAGACGTTCCAGCAGCGGCTGCTGCGGGTGCTCGGCCACTACGGCGTCGAGGGGGCCGACCGGACCCCCGAGCTGGAGGAGGCGGTCTTCCGCATCTTCCTCGCCCAGCAGCGCGCCGCCTCCGACGCGGCGGTGGTGACCACCCTGCTCGGGCACTGGCTCACCGAGGTGCCGCCGCCCGGCGAGACGCGCACGGCGGCCGGCCTGGTGCTGGAGCACCTGGTCGCCGCGACCCAGCTGCGCTTCCCCGTCGTCTGCGACCTGGCCCGCACCGTGGTCTTCCACTGGTTCGCCCAGCCGATGCTGCGGCGCAACCGAGCGGAGGTCTACTCGGTGGTGCGCGGGCACCTGCGCCACCTCGACGCCCACCCGGACGCCCACGACCGCGCCGAGCGGATCGCGGAGATGGTCGGCACGGCCGAGCCGCTGGTCCGGCTGCTCGGGCAGCGCATCGGCCGCGAGGGCACCGACCCGGCGCCGCTGCTGGAGGTGCTCACCCGCCGCTACTACGGCAACCGCGCGCTCGACGGCGTCCGCACCACGCGGGTGGCGGGCAGCACCGCGGTGGTCGCCGAGTACCAGGACGAGCACCCGCGCGTGGTGGCCACCGCGGTCGACTTCGCGGCGCTGCCCGAGGCGGTGCGTGCGATCGGCGAGCTGGCCGCCGACGGCGACCTGGTCGCAGACATCTACCTGACCTGGGCCGACCAGCCCGAGGACAGCGACGCGATGGCCGCCGAGCTCGGCGAGGTGCTGGGGGCCCAGGGCCTGCCCGGCCAGGTCGGCCGGATCACCACCACCGTCGCGGGCCGCAGCGGCGCGGTGATGCACCACCACTTCACCTTCGAGCCCGCTTCCGAAGGGGTCGCCGAGCAGCGGCTGATCCGCGGTCTGCACCCGCTGATCGCCGAGCGCCTGCAGCTTCGGCGGTGGCGCGACTTCGACCTCACCCGGCTGCCCTCTGCCGACGAGGAGGTCTACCTGTTCCGCAGCGTCGCGCGGGAGAACCCGTCCGACGAGCGCTTCGTCGCCATGGCCCAGGTGCGTGACCTGACCCCGCTGCGCGACGACGAGGGCAGGCTCGTGGCGCTGCCCGCTGCCGAAGGCGTGCTCACCGGCTGCCTGGACGCGATCCGCAAGGTCCAGGCGCGGGTGCCCGCCAGGCAGCGTTCCAGCACCAACCGGATCGTCATCTACGTCTGGCCGCCGGTGGAGCTCACCTCGGAGGAGCTGCGCGCGCTCGGCAGGCGCGTGCTGCCCACGACGGCCGGCGCGGGCCTGGAAGAGGTGCTGTTCCTGGGCCGCAGGCGCGACCGCGAGACCGGGGAGCTGCGCGAGGTCGCGGTGCGGGTCGGCTACGAGGCGGGCTCCGAGCCGCGGATGTCGGTCGGTGAGCCGCCGACCGAGCGGATCGAGCCGCTGAACAGCTACCGCCAGAAGGTGCTGCGCGCCGCCAAGCGCGGCACCGTCTACCCCTACGAACTGACCGGGATGCTCGCGGGCGGTCAGGGCACCTTCGTCGAGCACGACCTCGACGCGGACGGGGTGCTGGTGCCGGTGGACCGGCCGAAGGGCCAGAACTCCGCCGCGATCGTCGCCGGTGTGGTGACCACGCCGACCGAGCGCCACCCCGAGGGCGTGACCCGCGTCGTCCTGCTGGGCGACCCGACCAAGTCGCTGGGCGCGCTCTCCGAACCCGAGTGCTCCCGCGTGATCGCCGCGCTCGACCTGGCCGAGCGCATGCGGGTGCCGCTGGAGTGGTTCGCGCTGTCGGCGGGCGCCCGGATCTCGATGGACTCGGGCACCGAGAACATGGACTGGGTGGCCGCCGCCCTCAAGCGGATCGTGCACTTCACCCAGGACGGCGGCGAGATCAACGTCGTCGTGGCCGGGATCAACGTCGGCGCCCAGCCGTACTGGAACGCCGAGGCCACGATGCTGATGCACACCAAGGGCATCCTGGTGATGACCCCGGACTCGGCGATGGTGCTGACCGGCAAGCAGTCGCTGGACTTCTCCGGCGGCGTGTCGGCCGACGACAACTTCGGCATCGGCGGCTACGACCGGGTGATGGGCCCCAACGGCCAGGCGCAGTACTGGGCGCCGAACCTGGCCGCCGCCCGCGAAGTGCTGATGTCGCACTACGACCACACCTACGTCGTGCCGGGTGAGGAGGCACCGCGCCAGGCCGCCACCACCGACCCGCGCGACCGGGACATCTGCGACTACCCGCACGAGTTCGCGGGAAGCGACTTCACCACGGTCGGTGAGATCTTCTCGGCCACGGCCAACCCGGACCGCAAGAAGTCCTTCGACATCCGCACCGTGATGCGGGCGCTGGCCGACCAGGACCACCCGGTGCTGGAGCGCTGGGCGGGCATGGCCGACGCCGACACCGCGGCGGTGCAGGACGTGCACCTCGGCGGCCACCCGGTGTGCCTGCTCGGCATCGAGTCGCGTCCGGTGCCGCGGCACGGCTTCCCGCCCACCGACGGCCCCGACACCTACACCGCGGGCACGCTGTTCCCCCGTTCGTCGAAGAAGGCGGCGCGGGCGATCAACGCCGCCAGCGGCAACCGGCCGCTGGTGGTGCTGGCGAACCTCTCCGGGTTCGACGGCTCCCCGGAGTCGATGCGCAAGCTGCAGCTGGAGTACGGCGCCGAGATCGGCCGGGCGATCGTGAACTTCCGCGGCCCGATCGTGTTCTGCGTGATCTCCCGCTACCACGGCGGCGCGTTCGTGGTGTTCTCCAAGGCGCTCAACCCGAACATGACGGTGCTGGCCGTGGAGGGCTCCTACGCCTCGGTCATCGGCGGTGCCCCCGCGGCGGCGGTGGTCTTCTCCGGTGAGGTCAACGACCGCACGGCCAAGGACCAGCGGGTCCGCGACCTGGAGGCCCGCCTGGCCGAGGCCGGCGACGCCGACCGCACCGCGCTGACGCTGGAGCTGGCCGAGACCCGCCGGGCGGTCCACGCCGAGAAGCTGGGCGAGGTCGCCGCCGAGTTCGACCGGGTGCACAGCGTCCAGCGGGCCGTGGAGGTCGGCTCGGTCGACGCGATCGTCCGCGCGGACGAGCTGCGTCCGCAGATCATCGAGGCGATCGAGAAGGGCATGCTCCCGCAGTGATCGGCTGAACCGCGGAAGGGGCCCCGGCCTGTGAACTGGTCCCCGGGAGTTGGACCGACTAATTGAAGGCTAGTTGGTGGGGGTCTGGGCTCGGTATTCGGCCGGGCTCAGACCCTTCATCGTGGTGGAGATGCGGGTGGTGTTGTACCAGTCGAGGTAGTCGTCGAGGGCGGTGGTGAGGTCCTTGGCGGTGTCGAACTGGTTGTGGTGGAAGAGTTCTTCTTTGAGGTGGCCGAAGAAGTTCTCGGCCAGGGCGTTGTCCAGGCAGGTGGCTTTTCGGGACATCGACTGTGTCAGGCCGGCGTTGGTGAGGAGTCTGCGCCAGGAGGCGTGCTGGTACTGAAATCCCTGGTCGGAGTGCACCAGCGGGGTTTGCCCTGGTTCGAGTGTGGCGATGGCCTTGCGTAGCGAGGAGTTCGTCAGCTCCGTGTTGGGTGAGGTGCTCCAGGAGTAGGCCACGACGGACCGGTCGAACAGGTCGATCACTGGGGACAGGTAGATCTTGCCGGTGCCGACGCGGAACTCGGTGACGTCGGTGACCCACTTGGTGTTCGGCGCGGTCGCGGCGAACTCGCGGTTGAGCACGTTGGCGGCGATCGTGCCGACCTCCCCTTTCCAGGACACATACGGTCGGCGGCGCCGGACCTTGCAGACCAGGCCCAGGGCCCGCATCAGTTTCAGCACGGTCTTTTTGGCGACCTGCCAGCCCCGGCGGACAAGGATCGTGTGAACCCGCCGATGCCCGTACCGACGGTGGGCCTGCTCGAAGACCTCCGTCACCGCTTCTTTGAGGTCTGCCTGCGGATCTTCGGCGTCCATCCGGGCCTGGTGGTAGAAGAATGTCGAGCGGGCTACGCCCGCGACCGCCAGCAGCACAGCCAGCGGGTACTGCGCCTTGAGAGTGGCGATGACCTGGGTCTTTACTTTCGCCCCTGCGCTCTCGAGGCCCGCAATTTTTTCAGGTAGGCGTTTTCGGCAGCCAGACGCTGGTTCTCCTGCCGCAGCCGTTGCACCTCGCTGAGCTCGCCCTCGGGTGGTTCCGGGGCGCCTGGCGGTCGGCCTCGCCGCTTGGGCCGCAGCGCGTCCTCACCCTCACGCCGGTACTTGCGCACCCAGGTCTCGACCAGCTTGGGCGAGGACAGGGCGTACTCGCGGGCCAGTTCCGCCGTGGTGGCCTCGCCGTCAAGGAACCGACGCACGACTTCGAGCTTGAACTCGAACGAGAACGACTGCTTCGGTTTCATGATCAGCGCTCCCGCGCCTCGCAGGACCCATCGGTGCCGCAAGCGTCTCACCGCCGTGCGCGACACACCCAACCGGGCCGCGACGACCTTCGCCCCGTAACCAGCCTCGAACAAAGCCACGGCAGCCTCACGCTGCCGCTCCGACAACGAACTACCTGGATACACGAACCGCTCCCCAAGAGCTGGAACTGGATTTCCAGTCCAACCCTCGGGGACCAGTTCACTGGCCGGGGCCCCTTTCTCGTCGGCAGGCGCTCACCGCCGCCTCTGCGCCGGACGGCGGATGGGAACGCCGCCGTTCCCACCAGCGCTCACACATCCGGCTCGCCACCGACCGGTTGGGTCCGGCCTGACCCCGCGGTCGAGGGCGAAGTTGATGTCGGACGTCGGCTACGATGCGTCGCGCGTTGGACACGAGGACGGATGGGGGCGGCGTGACTGATCCGGCAGGGGCTGGGCGGCGGCAGGCCGGCTCGGCGGCTCAGCCCGACCTCGTCGACGTCAACACCGACGAGGTCTCGATCGCCCGCGTCTACGACTACTGCCTCGACGGCAAGGACAACTTCGCGGTGGACCGCGCGGCGGCCCAGGCCATGATCGAGGCCGTCCCGGAGACACCGCTGCTGGCCAAGGCCAACCGCTGCTTCCTGCGCGCGGCGGTGCGCCACCTCGTCGGCGAAGCAGGCATCCGCCAGATCGTCGACATCGGCTCCGGACTGCCCACGGCGGGCAACGTGCACGAGATCGCGCAGGAGATCGCCTCCGACGTCCGCGTCGTCTACGTCGACAACGACCCGATCGTGCTCGCCCACGGGCGCGCGCTGCTGGCCACCGACAACCGCACCACCGTGATCCAGGGCGACCTGCGGGAGGCCGACGCGATCTTCGACCACCCCGAGACCCGGCGGCTCGTCGACACCACCGAGCCGTTCGCGGTGCTGCTGGGCGGCATCCTCATGCACCTGGAGGACGAGGAGGACCCGGAGGGGGTCGCGGCGGGCATCCGCGAGCGGCTCCCCTCGGGCGGCTACCTGCTGGTGTCCAACACCTGCGACACCGGCGAGCCCCGTGCGCGCGAGCTGGCCAAGGCCTTCGCCGAGAACGGGATGGGCAACCGCTGCTTCCGCTCGTGGGAGGAGCAGATCCGCTACTTCGACGGTCTGGAGCTGGTCGAACCCGGGCTCGTGCCGAACAACCGGTGGCGGCCCGGGCCGGACGTCCCCGACCCGGACAACCCCGCGCACGCGCTGCACATCGGCGGGCTCGGCCGCAAGCCCTGACAGACCCCGACACCGAGCCTGCCGTGCGGTGTCAGCGCGCGGGCTCGACGAGGAACGCCTGGTTCTCCGCTCCCGTGCAGGGCTCCACCACCGCCTCGGCTCCTTCGGTCGTGTCCGAAGCCGCGATCCCGACGCACCCCTGACCCTGCACGCGGAGCGCGAACGCGCCGCGGCCCCAGACCTCGGCGGGCTGGAGGAGGAACGAGCTCGCCTTCTCGCAGGCGTCCCACGGCTCGAGGAGCCCGGCCGCGGGCCCGTCGGTCAGCGCCTTGAGGCAGCCCTTGCCGAACTCCGGGTGGTGCCACTGGATTCGGCGCAGGTCCCCGCCCACCGGCTCCAGCACCGTCGTCTGCGGCGCGACCTCCTCGCACGGCCGCTGCACCGCGACCAGCGACGCGTAGCGCCCGTCCCGGACGTGCCCGTCGGTGAGGCACAGCCGCGGAGCGGCGACCGGACGCAACCGGACCCGTTCACCTGTCGCCGGCCCGCCGACCGCGGCTCCGGTCGTCGCGGTGTTCTCGCCCGGTGCGTCCGGCGGCAGCAACATCCAGGCGGCGGTGGCGGCGGCCACGACGGCGACGGCCGCCCCGAGCGGGAGGACGGCGCGCGAGTACCTGCGCGGTGACGACCGCCGGGGCTCGGCCCCAATCGGTTGGTCCGCTTCACCGGGTGCGGCGTCCGGGCCGGCAACCGGCTCCGCGCTCGCAACGGATTCGCCTGCGCTGTGGGACATCTCCCTCTCCGCGAGCACGTCGCGGGCGCGGAGCCAGGCCGGTACTTCGTCCCCGCGTCCGCACGCGTGCAGGAAGACCGCCAGCAGCTCCGGACGCGGCAACCGCTTGCCGCCGAGCACACCGGCCAGCGTGCTGCGCGCCAGGACCTGGCCGCGCGCGGCGGCGCGCTCCTCCAACTGGCGGTAGGTCAGGTCCGAGCGCTGCTTGAGCCGGCGCAGCAACGCGATGAACTCGTCGGCGTCGCGCGCCTGGTGCGGGGAGATCTCGTGTTCCACGACCGATATCCTCGTCCGCCCGGCACGGCGCGACATCGGCCATTCGAGGAGTAGCGGACACCTCCGGCGATCCGGTCGCGCAGTCCCGGACAGGGCTGCGAGCAGGCCGGACAGATCCGGACAGTCCGGGACGTCCCACCGCTCTTGCCACTCTGCCCGCCGCGTCGGAAGACTTCCGGGGGCAGCAGCGGTGCGACGCGGTTGGCCGGAGCGAACTGGGGGTGTTCCGGCCAACCACGCTCATCCTCACTCCAGCACGGTGATCGCCCCGGCGGGGCACAGCTGCGCGGCCTCCCGGGCCGCGTCGTGCTCACCGGCGGGCGGCGCGGCGTCCAGCAGGAGCACCCGGCCGTCCCCGCCGTCCTGGTCGAACACATCGGGGGCGGTCAGAGCGCACATCCCCGCCCCGCAACAACGTTCGCGGTCCACCTCGACGCGCATCCTCACGCCCCGTCCCAGGTGACCGGCAGACCGTGCACGCCGTAGATGTTCATGTCGCCGCGCAGCGGAACCTCCTCCGGAGCGACCGCCAGGCGCAGGCCGGGGAACCGGTTGAACAGCGCGGGGAAAGCCACCCGCATCTCCACCCGGGCGAGCTGCTGACCGAGGCACTGGTGGATGCCGTGACCGAAGGACAGGTGCCCGGCGGCGTGCCGGCGCAGGTCCAGCGCGTCGGGATCGGTGAACCTCCGGGGGTCGCGGTTGGCGGCCTGGATCGACAACGTGACCGTCTCGCCCGCCCTGATCAGCGTGCCGTCGATCTCCACGTCCTCCAGTGCGGACCGCATGCCGGTGTGGGCGATGCTCAGGTACCGCAACAGCTCCTCGACCGCCCGGTCCGCGTCGCCCTCGCGCAGCGCCGCGATCTGCTCCGGGTTCCGCAGGAGGGCGAAGGTGCCCAGCGCCAGTATGTTCGCCGTCGTGTCCAGCCCGGCGGCCAGCAGCAGCCCACCGATGCCTGCGAGCTCCTGGTCGGTGAGCTCGGTCGTGGTCAGGTCGCTGAGCAGGTCGTCGGTCGGCTTCGCGCGCTTGGCCGGCACCAGCTCCCGGACGAACTCCTGGATCTTGGCGAAGGCGTCGAACTGCTCCTCCGGCGTGAGGTCTCGATCTCCGGAAGCCGCCACCAGGCCCAGGAACTCCTCGAGCCTGTCGTACGGGACGCCGAGCAGCTCGCAGATCATCAGCGCCGGGATCGGCTGCGCGTAGGCCTCGACCAGATCCACCGGCGGACCGAGCCGCTGCATCGCATCCAGGCGTTCCGCGGTGATCTGCTCGACCCGCTCGGTGAGCGCACGCATCCGCCGCACCGTGAACTTGCCCGTCAGCAGCTTGCGGTAGCGGGTGTGCTCCGGCGGGTCGATCCCGGTGATGTCCCCGACCTGAGCCGGCGGGATCTGCGCGGGGAGGCCCGGCATGGCGACCGGGAAGTGCATCAGCTCGTAGCGCGAGCTGAAACGCCGGTCGGCCAGAACCGCGCGGACGACCGCGTGGCCGGTCGCCAGCCAGCCCACGTGCCCGTCGCCGTAGACCAGCCTGGTGAGCGGGCGCTGCCCGCGGATCTCCGCCAGACCCTCCGGCGGGTCGAAGGGACAACCCGAGGGCCGGTCCCTGGGCAGCGACTCCAGTACGTCGTCGGCGTTGTGCGGCGCATGCTTCTGCATTTTTTCCTCCAGTGGTGGGTGGAACCGGTCGCGGTCAGACCCGCGCCGGCGTCCGGCCGTTCTCCGGCTGCGGCTCCGGGCGGCGGATGAAGAGGGCGATCAGGCCGGCGACGACGGCGACCCCTGCGGCGACGGCGAACACCACGTGCATCCCGTCGACGAACGTGTGGTGCGCCGCCGTGGTGACGGTCCGCACGAGCTCGTCCACCTGCTCCGCGGGCATCCCCGCGCGCGCTGTTCACGTTCGTCCTGGGGACCGCGCTCAACGACTCGACCGAGGTCGCGATGAAGGCGCAGATCCGCCGGGAGGGCGGCGACGAGCAGGAGCGGCTGGAGGAGTCCTCGGCCTGGGCCAACGGGATCGCGGCGCAGTACCCGCGCCTTCGGGCCCGCATCGCCGAACTCGGCGCCGGCGACCAGGAGGAGCTGAAGGCGGAGAGCTTCGAGTTCGGGGTGCAGACGATCCTCAACGGCCTCGAAGCCCGGCTCGCCGCCACCGCGAACGCTTCGGCGGTGCAGACCCGCTGACCGGGATCCACCGGGGACCGACCGGACATCGAGCGCCGCGTCCAACCCGGCAAGCACGCCCCAAGTGCCGAGCGCCACCGACGCGGCGCAGTACGCCACACATCCACGGACTCGCCGCGCTGACCCGCGCCGCCATCACCGTGGCGCCGTGCGCGCCACCCCACGCGCCCCCGCCAAGCCGCACAGCAACGAGGGCACGCCTTCGGCCACAGTGGACCTCTCACCCGTATGAGTGATGAGCGGAGTCTCGCGCCTACTCGCCGTGTTCGGACTCACGCCGGTCGAGCTGGACATGCCCGCGCCGAGTCCTGAAACTGGATACAGGACAGCCGATGAGGGCGAGAACCGAAATCGTCTGTCCAATTTCACGGTCTGAACTGGATCGATTCAGTACCGCTGAGTGACCCTCCGGCGCGAGGGGAGCTCCACCCCGTCTCGACTGCGGCGACCAGGACCCCGACGTCGCCACCCCGACTCCGCTTCTCGAGAGGAGAACTGTGCCCTTCGCGCTGCTCGCGCTTGCCCTCGGCGCATTCGGCATCGGTACGACCGAGTTCGTCATGATGGGCGTGCTGCCGCAGGCGGCCGCCGATCTCGGCGTCTCCATCCCCACCGCCGGCCACCTGATCACCGGCTACGCGCTCGGCGTGGTGATCGGTGCGCCGACCCTGGCCGTCCTCGGTGCCCGGCTGCCCCGCAAGGCCATGCTCGTCTCGACGATGAGCCTGTTCACCGTCGGGAACCTGCTCTTCGCGCTCTCCCCCAGCGCCGAGATCGGCATGGCGTTCCGCTTCCTCGTCGGACTGCCGCACGGCGCCTTCTTCGGCATCGGCGCGGTGGTGGCCACCAGCCTCGCCGGCGAGGGCAACCGCGCCAAGGCGGTCTCGATGATGTTCATGGGCCTCACGCTGGCCAACGTCGTCGGCGTCCCGCTTGGCACGCTGCTCGGCCAGCAGTTCGGCTGGCGGGCCACCTTCGTCGTGGTCGCCGCGGTCGGCCTGGTCGCCGTCGCCGCCATCGCCCGCCTCGTCCCCGACCAGGGGCGCCCCGACCCCCAGCAGGCCTCGGTGCGCGGCCAGCTCGCCGCCTTCCGCAGCCCGCAGGTGTGGCTGGCGCTGGCGATCGTCACCTTCGGCCTCGGCGGGACCTTCGCCTGCCTGAGCTACCTGACCCCGATCCTCACCGACGTCTCCGGCTACTCCCCGACCGGCGTGACGCTGCTGCTGGTGCTGGCCGGGCTCGGCATGACGCTGGGCAACTACCTGGGCGGCCGCATCGCCGACAAGGCCCTGATGCCCGGTCTCTACGCGGCGCTCGTCGGCATCGCCGCGGTGCTCGGCACCTTCGCGATCACCTCGTCGGACAAGGTGGCAGCCGCGGTGACGGTCTTCCTGATCGGCGTGGGCGGCTTCATGGTCGCGCCGATCATGCAGACCATGGTCATGTCCAAGGCCGGCGGTTCGCCGGTGCTGGTGTCGGCCGCCGTGCAGTCGGCGTTCAACATCGCCAACTCGATCGGCGCCTACGCGGGCGGCCTGGTGATCGCCCACGGACTCGGCCTGCTGGCCCCGAACCTGGTCGGGTCGGTGCTGTCCATGCTCGGCCTCGCGCTGGCCGTCGTCTCCGGCGGCCTGGAGCGAAGCACCCGGCGCAGGACCGCCGCCCGGGAGGTCCCCGCACGCGACATCCCGGTGGTCGAGCCCAGGACCGAGCCCGCCCTGGTCCCGGCCTGATCGACTGCCCCCGCGGCATCCCACGAACGGCTCGACGCCGGCACGACCGCCGGCGTCGAGCCGTTTTCCATGTCCACCCGGGACAAACGGCGACATGGGCCTATCTGCGCGCTGCGCGCACGCCGAGCCCAGCGGAAGGCGCCCGCGCTTCCGGCCCTCGCGCCGGACCGCGGACCTCACCGATCCGGGCGATCGCCAGCCCTTGGCCCGCGGCGGCGAGGAGCATGAGCGCGATGGCCGCCGAGTAGCCGCCGGTCGCGTCGATCAGCAGGCCCATGAGCAGCGGTCCGAGACCGGCGGCCAGGTAGCCGGCTCCGAGGGCGAACCCGCTGACGGCCGCACTCGTCCCGGCGTCCGGAGTCCGCCAGGCGATGACCGCGAGCCCCAGCGGGAACCCAGCGCCTCCGGCCGCGCCGAGCAGCACCACCCACGGCCACGGGCCGACCACCGGCGGGACCGGCAGGAGCAGCGCTCCGACGGTTCCGGTCACCGCGCAGGCCAGCATCAGCGTCGACCAGAACCGCCACCGCCTGCGGCGCTCCGCCAGCGCGGGGACGAGCAGCCCAGCCGGGATGTGGGCCAGGCTCCACGCCGCGAGCAGGAGTCCGGCGTGCTGCGCCCCGATGCCGTGGGAGGCGTAGTAGGCGGGCAGCCACGTCGACCAGCCGTAGACGAGCAACGACGTACCGCCCTGGTAGCAGGCCGCCCAGCGACGCAACCGCCCGCACGACGGTCGAGCACCCGATGGCCGCCCGGTGCGGGTGGGAGTCATCCGGCGGACGAGCACCGTCCACATCACGACGGCGAGCAGCGCGGGCACGGCCCAGGCGGCCAGGGAGAGCGACCAGCCGCCGAGGACCCGCGCGACCGGCACCGCGGCGGCACTGGCCACCGTCGAGCCGAGCATCATGGCCACCACGTAGCCGCCGGTCACCGCGCCGACCCTGCCGGGCAACCGGTCCTTGACCACACCGGCGAGCAGCACACCGGCCACCCCGAGGCCGAGCCCGACCAGGACGCTGCCCGCGGTCAGCGAGGCCAGCGAGGGCACACCCCTGACCAGGCCACCCGCCGCGACCAGGGCCACCGCGGCGCCGAGCGCCCGCTCCCGGCCGAAGCGCGCCCCGATCGCCGAGCCCGCGAAGGATCCGGCCGCCATCATCAGCACCACCGCGGACTGCACGAGACCGGTCAAACCCGCCGGAGCCGCGAGATCCCTTCCCACCATCCCCAGCAGCGGCGGATAACCCGCCAGCGGCGACCGGAGGTTGACAGCCAGCAGGAGCAGACCGGCCAGCACGACCAGCGGATGCGCGCCCGGGACGGCACGTGGGTCCGGATCGCTCGTGGGCATGGATCTGCCCGGCAGGAACGTGCTCATGAGAAACACCCGCAGCATCGACAGGGGTATAATTCGTTATGACGGTTACCGTAGCCCGCTGGAGGTAAGAGGTGCAAGTACTCTTAGACGATTACGTCCGGGCTGCGGGCATCGCGACCGCGCTGGTCAACACAGCACCGGAAGTGGCCGTGAGCACCGGCGACCTGCTCGCCGGCCCGGACTCGCTGGCCCGCTTCCTCACCGAGCACGGCATCCGCCCGGACGCGCTGGCCGACGGCCGGTCGCCCACCGCCGACGACGTCGCGGAAGTCCACGAGGTGCGCGCAGCTCTGCGCGAGGCCATCGAGGCACCCGACGCCGCCACGATGACCGGCCTGGTCGAGTCCCTCGTGCGAGACGTCGCCCACGGACCGGGGCTGCGCCAGGACACCGACGGGCGCTGGCAGTGGAGCCTCGGCTCACGGCCTGGCGCACGAGTCGCCGAGGAAGTCGCGCTGGTCGCAGGCGTCGGCCTGCTCTCGACGCTGCGCGTGCTCGGCCACGACCGCTTCCGCGGTTGCGGCAGCCCCACCTGCAACGGCGTCTTCGTCGACACCAGCCGCGGCGGCCGGCGCCGCTACTGCGAGCCGGAGATCTGCGGCAACCGCCTCAACGTCGCGAAGCACCGGGCCCGCGCACGTGCCGCCCGGGAAGCCGCCCAGCAGCGGGAACGCTCGCCCCGACGCTGAGTCGCGGGCACCCCGCCCGCGGACGTGGCCCGACTTCACGAGGTGACGGCGCTGGTGCGGGTGCGTATGCGCACGCCGTCGTCCGCGCGACCCCGGGCGACCGAGGCGGCGTGCAGGCAGAACCGCACCCACATGTTGAGCTGCATCTCCTTGGCCAGCCGAGCCCTGGAGTAGAGCAGGTGGACCAGCATGCTGCTCGGCCGCGCCCAGGCTTCGATCTCGAAGCGCAGCCCGTCGCCTTCCGGCCTCGCGCGGAACTCGATCTGGCCGGCCTCCAGGTGCCCCCGCAGCGTCAGCAGGTGGAACGAGGTCGGCCGGCAGGCGACCACCCGGACCGGCGCGTTCCAGGGGCCGGGCATGCGGACCACGAGCTCGTCGCCGAGGCCCAACGCCTCACCCTCGCCGCGAGTCCGGTGCACCCTCGCCACCTCGCGCGGAAGTGCCTGGTTCATGTCGGCCATCACCGCGGCCATGAGTCCGGCCGCGTCCAGCTCGTTGTCCACGATCCGCACGCTGAACGTCCGGTGGTACAGCGGTCCCGTGCCGTCGGCGAGCATCTGGCAGTTCTCGTCGACCAGCTCAGCGGGCAGCTCGGGCGGCAGGTCCGAGGCATCGCCGGCCTCCTCGGACCGGTGCAGCGGCGTGATCTGCCAGAGGTAGCGCCACGACACCAGCGCCATGCCGAAGAGCCACTGCGCCAGCACGAGCGGTCGGCGCGTCGCGGGAGTCTCGTAAGCCACGTCGGCGTTCCTTTCGCGCGGGAGCCCCGGAACGGGGATGCTCGTGGCATGCCCCGGCACGCGCTGGACGACACAGGGAGGCCCCATGCTCGTTCGGGTGATGCACCGCGTCGGGCTCCGCAGCACCCACTTCCACGTCCTGTCGCTGATGTCGGTCGTGCTCTGCCTGGGCCTGTGGATCCGCGCGAAGACCGTCGACCAGAGCATGCGCGGCAACGCCGAGCGCCGCGCGCTGTTCACCGGGTTGTGGCCCCCGACCCTGTGGCTGATCGGTGACTCGCTGCGCGAGCTCGAATGAGGGCCTGATGCGCTCCCGGCTGCTGGGCGGGGTCGACTACGCCTCGGCGTTGCGCGGACTGCGGCACCGCCGGGTCAACTTCAGCGCCGACGAGGTGTCCGCGCCGGCCTGGCACTTCGACACGCACCGCCACCACATCGCCCTCGAACATCCGGGCCCTCCCGCACCCGGCGGTGCCTGGGAGAGCGCCCGCGAACTCATCCGGGACTACGAGTTCTCCCCTCCGGAGATCGTCCGCGCCGTCTACGACCGCCGCTCGCCCCTGCTCGGTCGCGACATGCTGCTCGAGGGCCGCTTCCACGGGGCGCGCTTCCACATGGGCGTCCGGGTCACCGCCGTGACCGACGAGGTCCGCGGGAACTCGCAACGCGTGTGGGGCTGGTCGTACGAGACGCTCGAGGGCCACCTGGAACGCGGCAGGTTGAGCTACGAGGTGGTCAAGAACCTGCGGACGGGCGTGGTGTGGTTCGTCATCAGGGGTTTCTCGCGGGTTTCGCCGGACGTCGGGCCGCTGCTCCGGCTGGGCTGGCGGCTGTTCGGCCGCCGCACGCAGCTGCGCTTCTACGCCCGGTGCGGCGCACGTCTGCGCGGACTCGTGCGGTTGCGCATGGCGGGGGTGGCCATCACCCCGAACACGTTCGGCGAGAGCCGGCTGGTCCTGGTGCCCTCGGGGACACGCCCCGGCATGGGCGACCGGTTGGGCCTGCGGTGGCACCACCCCAGCACGTGATCCGCGCAGCGGACGGCTCCTGGGCACTCAGCCGTCACGTCGCCCGGAATCGGTCTCGTCGTCGTGCCGGAGCGGCTGATCACGGCGGGAGCACTCCGAAACCACCTCTATCGCACGGGCGACGAGCCACTCGACGCCTCTGTCCTCTTCGGACCGCGGTTGCACCGGCTGCTCTGCACTGCGAGGGGAGTGAGCGGGCGGAACGCAGGTCCGTCCATCATGGACCTCCGCGGCCGACGGCCTGCGATCCGCCCGCTCTTCCCGCACGGTCGAACCTCGCAACTCAGCGGGGCGTCCGTTCGACGGCCGGGGCCGCCTCCGCCGCGGGACGCCCGCGGCGAGAGGCGAGGTAGCCGAGGAAGGCGGCCAGTGCGAGGACGGGGGTGATGTAGAGGGCGATGCGGGTTTCGGCGTCGAAGGCGAGCAGGACCACGACCAGGGCGAGGAAGGCCAGCACGACGTAGTTGGAGTAGGGGGCCAGCGGCATGCGGAAGGTGCCTTCGGGCAGGGTGCCGGTGGCGACCTTGCGGCGGTAGCCGAGGTGGGCGATGAGGATCATGCCCCAGGTGAAGATCGCTCCCACGGTGGAGGCGCTGGTGATGTAGGTGAAGGCCTGCTCGGGCACGAAGTAGTTGAGCACGACCCCGATGAGCATGGCCACGAAGGTCACCGCGATCGCCCGCGCGGGCACCGCCCGGGAGCTGAGCTTGGACACCGCCCGCGGGGCCTGGCCGTCCTCGGACAGGGTGCGCAGCATCCGCCCGGTGGAATAGATCCCGGAGTTGCACGACGACAGCGCGGCGGTGGTGACCACGAAGTTGACCACGCCGGCCGCGGCGGGGATGCCGATCAGGGTGAAGGCGTGCACGAACGGGCTGCCGTCGGCGGGGAACTGGTTCCACGGCACCAGCGCGCACAGCGCGGCCAGCGCACCGACGTAGAAGATCAGGATCCGCCACATGATGGAGTTGACCGCGCGCGGCAGCACCTTCTGCGGGTTCGCGCTCTCGCTGGCGGTCTGGCCGACCATCTCCACGCCGATGAAGGCGAACATCACGATCTGGAACGCCAGCAGCGCCTGGGTCGAGCCGGTGGGGAACATCCCGCCGTGGGCCCACAGGTTCGACACCGCCGCGGTGTCGCCGACGTCGGAGAACCCGAACGCCAGGATCGCCGCGGCCAGCACGATCAGGCCCACGATCGCCACGACCTTGACCAGGGCGAACCAGAACTCGAACTCGCCGAAGAGCTTGACCGCGATCAGGTTGACCCCCGAGAGCACGATCAGCGCGCCCAGCGCGGGAATCCACTGCGGCACGTGGGGGAACCAGAACTGGAAGTACTCGCCCACCGCGGTGATCTCGGCCATGCCGGTCACGATCCACACCAGCCAGTAGCCCCACCCGGTGGCGAACCGCGCCCACGGGCCCACGAACTCCCCGGCGTACTCGGCGAACGACCCGCTCACCGGCCGGTACATCAGCAACTCGCCCAGCGCACGCATCACGAAGAAGATCATCAGACCCGCGACGGCGTAGATGAGGATCAGACCGGGCCCGACCTGGTTGAGCGCCTTGCCCGAACCGAGGAACAACCCGACACCGATCGCACCACCGATCGCGATCATGTTGATGTGCCGGGTACTCAGATCCTTCCGGTACCCCTCGGCCACTGGCTCTGACATCGAACGGACTCCCTTCCACAACCTCCCCGGCCGGCGCTGCGCTCGACCGGCCGAGTGCCGGGGACCACAGTGAGGTGTCCGCCATACGACGTCATCGTTGTGCGAGCACCATATGGGCCGCTCTGGTTGTGCCGGGACGACATCCGTCCTGTTCGGCCAGCGGGGAAAACGTTTGCCCCGCAACGCTTCTCGTCGCCGCCGGAGGCCCGTGGCGCCTCTGAGTCGATCGCCCGAGCAGTCTCGCGGGTTTCCTTCCGACAAGGTGCCCGGCGATTTCGGGAAGATTCCGCGCGACTCGCTACGCGCCGCTCCCGTTCGTCACTCGCTTGCCACGGCCCCGGCACCGCGCGCGTCCACGAGCCGCGCGCGCACGGCACGGCCCTGGTCCCCGCCCGCCTCCGCGCTGTCGAGCGGCACGGACATGACCAGCGCGGCGGCCCCCTGCGTCCAGTTGCGGTCGTCCCAGCGGTCCACCTCGACCGGAACGTCGTTGCGCGACCTGGGCAGGTGGGCGCGCAGCGCCGGCTCGAACCCGGGTTCCCAGTACCGCCAGCCCGCGATGCCCTCGCCGTAGACGACCACGCTCTCCGGGTCGATCACGTTGAGCAGGGAGGCGACCGAGCGGCCGAGCTTGCGCCCCGCCTCCCGCAGGATGGCCGACGCACCCGCGTCACCGGCGGCAGCGGCGTCGTGCAGCGCCGCGATGCCCTGGTCGGCCGAGAGGATTCCGTCGCGCCGCGCCTGGGCGACCAGCGCGCGGTCTCCGATGACCGCTTCCAGACAGCCGTTGTTGCCGCACACGCAACGGGGACCGTCCAGTTCGAACGGGGTGTGGCCGAGCTCCCCGGCGTCGCCGTGCGCACCGCGGTAGACCGAGCCCCCGGAGACGATCGCGGCGCCGATGCCGACCCCGATCGTGATGATCACGAGGTTCCGCCGCGTCCTGCCCCGACCGTAGAGGCACTCGGCGACGGCGAGCGCGTTGACATCGTTGTCGACCAGCACCGGGAGCCCCAGCATCGAACGCAGGCGCCGACCGAGCGGCAACCCGTTCCACCCCAGGATGTCGGCGTTGACCACGCCTTCCCAGCGGTCGCTGACTCCCCCGGGCACGCCGAGACCGACGCCGAGCAGCGAAGCGGTACCGCCCTCGCAGTCACCGGCGAAGGACAGGATCGCGTCCGCGAGCGCTCCGAGGGCGTCGGCCGAGCCCGGGTCGAAGTCCGCGGTCTCGACCCGCCGCACGGTGCCGTCCAACTGCACGTCCGCGATCGCCAGGTGATCCGGCGTCACCTTGACGCCGATGGCGTGCCTGGCCGTACCCGCCAGCCCCAGCAGCTGAGCCGGACGGCCGCCGCGCGAGGGGGCGGCGGCCAGTTCCGCGAGCAGTCCGCGCTCGATCAGGTCCTTGGTGAGCTGGGTGACCGACGCCGGGCTCAGCTCCAGCCGCCGCGCGATCTCGGTGCGGCTCAGCGATCCCGCGGTCCCCGCCAGGGCGAGGATCGCGGCGCGGTGGAGGTCGGCCGACTGCGAGGCCACCCGGCACCCCTTTCGACAAGAACGAAGAAAGGCAATGCTAAGCCGACGCCATGTGGCGGTCAACGCCGGGGCACCCGCGCACAGCGGCCCTTCCCTCGTCGTACCCCCGATTCCAGCGGAGCCACGGGGCACCGCCGATGCACACCCCTTGACGTGGTCGCGGTCACCATCTAAGTTTCCACCCACTTAATTCACATCCGAAAAAACTGGTGCGGTTCGCAAGCGAGCCGACGGAGCGCGATCCGCTCCCCGCCCCGCGACCGCACCACGGGAGCACCCGACCGCGGCAAGCGAACCTCGCGGCCCCGAGACCACCTCGCCGCCCGGCGCGGTGGCCGCGCTCCCGCCTTCGGTGACCGTCGCATCAAGGGAGATCGACGTGAAGTTCAAGCGCGCGACCTCTGTATCGATCATGATCTGCGCGCTCGTCCTCCCCAACGCCGCCTGCGGTGCCGGGGATCGCGAGCACGCGGCCACCGAGCCGCTCGAAGGTCGCGGCCCCATCACCTTCGTCACCGGCAAGGACGACTACGGCGTCAACCCCAGGCTGGTCGCCGAGTGGAACCGGACGCACCCCCGCGAACCGGTGCGGCTGATCGAGCTGCCCGCCTCCGGTGACGAGCAACGCCAGCAGATGATCCAGAACGCCCAGACCCGCTCGGATGCCTTCACCGTGCTCGACCTCGACAGCGTCTGGGTCTCGGAGTTCGCCGCCAACCGCTGGATCACCGAACTGCCCGAGGAGCAGTTCGACACCTCGAAGTACCTGGGGCCGCCGGTCGAGACCGCGCTCTACCGCGGCCGGCTGTTCAGCGTTCCGGCCAGTTCGGACGGTGCGATGCTCTACTACCGCAAGGACCTGCTCGACGAGGCGGGCGTCGCGCCTCCCACGACACTCGCCGAGCTCCAGCAGGCGTGCCGGCGCGTCCTCGCGCTGCCGCGGGCGGCCGGGATGTCCTGCTACACCGGGCAGTTCGAGAAGTACGAGGGCCTCGTCGCGAACTTCGCCGAAGTCGTCCACGGCGCGGGCGGGAAGATCGTCGGCGAGGACGGCAGGCCCGACGTGAACACCCCGCAGGCCAGGCAGGCGCTGGACTTCCTGGTGGACGGGCTGCGTTCCGGGGTGATCCCGCGGCAGTCGATCGCCTTCAAGGAACCGGAGTCACGCCGCGCCTTCCAGGAAGGCCGGGTGGTGTTCAGCCGCTGGTGGCCCTCCCAGTGGTCGCTGCTGAGCAAGACCGACGGATCGTCGGCGGTCGCGGGCAAGTTCGCCGTCACCGCTCTCCCCGGACTCACCGGGCCGGGAGTCTCCAGCCTCGGCGGCCACAACGTGGCGATCTCCTCCTACGGCAGGAACAAGGCCACCGCGCTGGACTTCATCAAGTTCCGGGCCAGTGAGCAGCAGCAGCGCAACTACCTGGCGCAGGGAGCCATGGCCCCCACCATCGCCTCGCTCTACGAGGATCCGGCGCTGCGCGAGCGCTACCCGTACCTGCCGGTGCTCAAGGAGTCGATCGCCGGGGCCGAGCCGAGGCCCCGCGTCGTCAAGTACGGCGAGGTGACCCAGGCGATCCAGGACGAGGTCTACGACGCGCTGACGGGCACCAAGACTTCCGGGCAGGCGCTGGCAGATCTGCAGAACCGGCTCGAGGGACTGATCAAGCTGTGACTCACGAAGTGATCGGCCGGCACCGCGACGAGGCGGATCCGGCTGCGAGGGATGGCACGACGATGACGACCGGTACCGCCACCCGCACCTCGGGCGGCGTGCGGCGGCAGGACGGCAGGCGGCGGGAACGGCGCGAACGCACGCTCACGGCCGCGACGACGCGGCTGGCGGGCATCCTGCTCTCGCCCACGCTGCTGGTCCTCGGCCTGGTGGTGTTCTACCCGCTGCTTTCGGCGCTGCGCCAGTCCTTCTTCACCGAGAACGACGAGCTCGACGCCGAGGGCTTCGTCGTCGAAGGCGAGAAGTTCAACGGGCTCGGCCACTACTTCGACGCCATCGCGGGTGAGGGTGCGCCGAGGTTCTGGAACGCGGTGTGGAACACGACGATGTTCACAACCACCACGGTCGTGCTGGAAGTGGTCCTGGGTATGGCGATGGCGCTGGTCATGCACCGCGCCTTCCGGGGACGGGCGCTGGTACGCGCCAGCATCCTGGTTCCCTGGGCGATCCCGACCGCGGTGTCCGGCCTGCTCTGGCGGTGGATCTTCGCGCCGGACGGGATTGCCAACGAGGTTCTGGGCCAGCAGGTCGTCTGGAGCGCCGACGGACCGCAGGCGCAGCTCGCGGTGATCATCGCCGAGGTGTGGAAGACCGCGCCGTTCGTCGGGCTGCTGACCTTGGCGGGGCTGCAGGTGATCCCCGGCGAGGTCTACGAGGCCGCCGTGGTGGACGGAGCGGGCGGCTGGCGCCGGTTCCTGCACATCACGCTGCCGCTGGTGAAACCGGCACTGCTGGTCGCGGTGCTGTTCCGGGTGCTGGACGCGCTGCGCATGTTCGACCTGCCCTTCGTCCTGGTAGGACAGCAGAAGCAGTCGGTGGAGACGCTGTCGATGCTCGCCTGGCAGGAGGCGACCAACGTCCGCTACGGCGCGGCCGCGGCCTACGCCACGATCATGTTCCTCTACGTCGCGCTGGTGGCCTTCGCCCTCGTCCGGCTGCTGGGCACCGACGTCGTCGGGGAGGCGCGCTCGCAGCTGCGCTCCCGGCGGGTCCGCTCCCGCGAGGCGGTGGTCGCATGAGCGCGCCGCGGCCCGACCGCAGGCACTCGCGGAGTGCCGCGTGGAAGCGCTGGCTGCCCACCGCGGGCATCGCCGCCATCGTGATCTACTGCCTGGCCCCCTTCTACTGGATGGTGGTCACCGCGTTTCGGCGGCCGTCGGACCAGTTCGACAACTTCCCGGTGCCGCGCGTCTGGTCGTTCGAGAGCTTCCTCGCGGTGTTCGAGCCCGGCACCGGCTTCGGGCGCGCACTGCTCAACAGCCTCGTCGTGGCCGGATGCACAACGCTGCTGACACTGGTCGTCGGGGTCTCGGCGGCCTACGCGCTGGCACGGCTGGAGTTCCGCGGGAAGTCGCTGGTTCTGGCCCTGATCATCGCGTGCAGCATGTTCCCCGGCATCTCGCTGGTGGTCCCGCTGCTCGGGCTGTTCACCGAACTGGGCTGGATCAACAGCTACCAGTCGATGATCGCGCCGAGCATGTCCTTCGCGCTGCCACTGGCGGTGTGGAACCTGACGACGTTCTTCCGGCAGATGCCGGTGGAGCTCGAGCAGGCGGCCATGATCGACGGCTGCACACCGGCGCAGGCGTTCCGCAGGGTCATCGTGCCGCTGGCCGCTCCGGGCGTGTTCACCACCGCCATCCTCACCTTCATCATGTCCTGGAACGAGTTCATCATCGCGCTGTCGGTGGTCAACGAGCAGGACATGCAGACGGTCACCGTCGCGATCTCCAAGTTCACCGGCGCGCAGGGTTTCGAGCAGCCCTTCGGCACCCAGATGGCCGCCGGCGTCGTGGTCACCGTCCCGCTCGTGGTCGCAGTGCTCCTCTTCCAGCGCCGAATCGTCGCGGGCCTCACCGCGGGCGGCGTCAAGTAACCGGCCGGCAATTCCCGCAGCAGAGGGAGAAACTCGAATGCAGCAGCCCCAGACCGTTCCCACCGGCGAGGCCACCGCGCCGTGGTGGCGCGACGCGGTGATCTACCAGGTCTACATCCGCAGCTTCGCCGACGGCGACGGCGACGGGATGGGCGACATCGCGGGCATCCGGTCCCGGTTGCCGTACCTGCGCGATCTCGGCGTCGACGCGATCTGGATCAACCCGTGGTACGTCTCGCCCCAGGCCGACGCGGGCTACGACGTCGCCGACTTCCGCGACATCGACCCCCGCTTCGGCACCCTGGCCGACGCCGAGCGGCTCATCGAGGAGGCCCACCGGCACGGCATCCGGGTCATCCCCGACATCGTCCCCAACCACACCTCCGACCAGCACGAGTGGTTCCGGGCGGCGCTGGCCGCGGGCCCCGGCAGCCCCGAGCGGCAGCGCTACGTCTTCCGCCCCGGTCGCGGACCCGGCGGTGAGCAGCCGCCGAACAACTGGATCTCCAACTTCGGCGGGCCCGCGTGGACGCGGGTGGCCGAGCCCGACGGCAGCCCCGGCGAGTGGTACCTGCACCTGTTCGCCCCGCAGCAGCCGGACCTGAACTGGGCGAATCCGCAGGTGCGCGAGGAGTTCGAGTCGATCCTGCGGTTCTGGTTCGACCGCGGCGTCGACGGGTTCCGCATCGACGTGGCGCACGGGCTGGTCAAGGACCCCGAGCTGCCGGACGCGCTGGCCCCGCAGGGCTCCGGCTACGTCTACCCCGACGGCGAGCACCCGCACTGGGACCGCGACGAGGTGCACGAGATCTACCGCGGCTGGCGGCGCATCGCCGACTCCTATCCCGGAGAACGCAAGTTCGTCGCCGAGGCGTGGACCGACACCCCGCACCGGCTGGCCCACTACGTGCGCGAGGGCGGCCTGCACACCGCCTTCAACTTCGACTTCCTGCAATGCCCCTGGGACGCCGCCCGGCTGCGCGAAGTCGTCGACCGCACGACCGCCACCCTGGGCGGCGTCGGCGCCCCCGCGACCTGGGTGCTGTCCAATCACGACGTCGTCCGCCACGTCACGCGCTACGGGCGTCCGCCGGTGGACTGGCGACCCGGGATGCTCTTCCGGCCGCACGGGTCGCTCGACCTGGAGCTCGGCACGCGGCGGGCGCGGGCGGCCGCGCTGCTGATGCTCTCGTTGCCCGGTGGCGCCTACGTCTACCAGGGCGAGGAGCTCGGGCTGCCGGAAGTCGAGGACCTGCCCGAGGAACTGCTGCAGGACCCGACGTGGGAGCGGTCCGGGCGCACCGAGCGGGGCCGGGACGGTTGCCGGGTGCCGATCCCGTGGTCGGGCCTGCGTCCGCCGTTCGGTTTCAGCGCGGACGGCGGTCCGGCGCAGCCGTGGCTTCCGCAGCCGGAGTCGTGGAAGGACCTCACCGCACAGGCCCAGCAGGGCGACCCGAACTCAATGCTCGAGCTCTACCGCTCGGCGCTGCGCATCCGCCGCGAGCACCCCGCTCTCGGCGAGGGCGACCTGCACTGGGAGGACACCGGAGAAGGGGTGCTGTCGTTCCGGCGGACGCCCGGATTCCGCTGCGTCACCAACGTCTCCGGCCAACCCGCGCAGTTGCCGCCGCACAACGGTGTCCTGCTCGCCAGCGGAGCGCTGGACGACGGGCTGCTGCCGCCGGACACCACGGTCTGGCTCCAGGTCTGACAGCCCCACCGGACAACGATCGAGGAGGTCGGAGAACATGGCGACCGTCGCCTACGAAGAGGTGACGCGGCACTACGGTGGCGCGGACCGTCCCGCCGTGGACGGGCTCGACCTGGAGATCGCCGACGGCGAGTTCCTGGTGCTGGTGGGCCCGTCCGGATGCGGCAAGTCCACCAGCCTGCGAATGCTGGCCGGTCTGGAGGAGGTCGACTCCGGCGCGGTCCGCATCGGCGACCGCGACGTCACCGGACTGTCCCCGAAGGACCGCGACATCGCGATGGTGTTCCAGAACTACGCGCTCTACCCGCACATGACCGTGTCCCAGAACATGGGTTTCGCGCTGAAGATCGCCGGAACGCCCGAGCACGAGATCCGGCGCCGGGTCGCCGACGCCGCCGAGCTGCTGGACCTCAGCGGCTACCTGGACCGCAAGCCCAGGGCGCTCTCCGGCGGCCAGCGGCAGCGGGTCGCGATGGGACGCGCCATCGTGCGGGAACCGCGGGTGTTCCTGATGGACGAGCCGCTGTCCAACCTGGACGCCAAGCTGCGGGTGTCCACCCGCACGCAGATCGCCGCGCTGCAACGGCGTTTGGGCGTCACCACGGTCTACGTCACCCACGACCAGGTGGAGGCCATGACCATGGGCGACCGGGTGGCGGTGCTGGACGGGGGCGTGCTCCAGCAGTGCGCTCCCCCGCGCGAGCTGTACGAGCGCCCGGCCAACGCGTTCGTGGCGGGATTCGTCGGCTCCCCCGGCATGAACCTCCTCCGCTGCGCGCTGACCGATGTGGGCGCTCGCCTCGGCGACGTCGAGGTGCCGCTGCCCAGGGCGACCCGGACCGCCGCGGCCGGTGATGGCGAGGTCGTCATCGGCTTCCGGCCCGAAGCGGTCCGCCCCGGGACGGTGGACGACGGGTTCGAGGTGGCGGTCGACCTCGTCGAGCAGCTCGGCCCGGACGCCTACGTGCACTGCACCACCGCCCACGAGCCCACCGGGATCATCGCGCGCGCGGACCCCGGCGACGCACCGGAGAAGGGCCGCAAGATCCGGCTGCACGTCCAGCCCGAGCACGTCCACGCGTTCTCCGCGTCCACCGGGGAACGGCTGCCCGCCTGATCGTCCGGTGCGGGCGGGCACCCGCCCGCACCGGATCAGCCGGCCGCGCTGAAGTGGCGCCGCAGCGAGTCGTGCGCGCCGTCGAGGTGCTCGCGCATGCACCGCACGGCCGCCTCGGCCTCGCCGTCGCGCAGCGCGTCCAGCACCGCGCGGTGCTCGGTGGCGATGCGCTCGCGGCCCAGCGTCAGGCGCGTCTGGACCATGCAGAGGTGGATCTCGCCCTGGATCGTCCGGTAGAGCCTGCTGAGCCGGGGGCTGCCGATCGCGTCGACCAGGATCTGGTGGAACCGCAGGTCGGCCTCGACGAACGTGCTGTGCGACGCCGACGGCCGCAGGCGGTCGAGGTCGGCCACCGCGCGCTCGGCCTCCTCCAGCACGCCGCCGTC
Source organism: Saccharopolyspora erythraea NRRL 2338 (assembly GCF_000062885.1). Lineage (NCBI taxonomy): Bacteria > Bacillati > Actinomycetota > Actinomycetes > Pseudonocardiales > Pseudonocardiaceae > Saccharopolyspora > Saccharopolyspora erythraea. Next base: position 4,741,368 of record NC_009142.1, read on the forward strand.
CACCCCGGTCAGCCCCCGCACGACCTCCAGCTCCAGCGGGGTGCGCACGAGGAAGAGGTCGTTGATGTCGCCGATCCCCAGCCGCGGCACGGTCGCGGGCTTGTTGGCCTCGCGCTGCAGCAGTCCCTGGTAGACCAACGTGGAGATCGCGCTCTTGGCGGTGGGTCGCGAGACGCCGTACTCGGCGGCGACCTCGTTCTCGGCCAGCGTGGTGCCCGCCTGGATCTGGCCGTCCAGGACCCGGTCGCGCAGGGAGGCCACCAGGGCGTCCACGACCGAGACCGTGGACAGCGTGGTGAACGCCCGCCGCGCCATCGTGCCTCCTTATCGATCCACCGCCATCGTCGCACAACTGTTGACATCCCGGCGTTGACAGGCCCGCGTCGGTGTCCCATTGTCTGACAACGATACGTGAGCCAAGCCACTCGGGTCAGCGACGACGGGAGGGCCGATGCAGGTCTACGAGCAGAACTACGCCCCGTTCTGGGATTCCCTCGGATGGAGCGCGCTGTTCGCGGCATTACCCCTCCTGACGCTGTTCGCGCTGCTCGGCGGCCTGCGGTGGAAGGCGTGGAAGGCTTCCCTGGTCGCGCTCGCGGTGTCGCTGGCGGTCGCGCTCGCCGTCTACGGCATGCCGCTCGGGCAGGCCGTGCTGGCCGGCACCGAGGGGGCGGCGTTCGGCTTCATGCCGATCCTGTGGATCGTGCTCAACGCCATCTGGATCTACAAGCTCACCGAGCTGACCGGGTGGGACGACGTGCTGCGCCGAGCCTTCGGCACGCTCTCCGGCGACCAGCGCGTCCAGGCGGTGATCATCGCGTTCTGCTTCGGTGCGCTGCTGGAGGCGCTGGCCGGCTTCGGCACCCCGGTCGCGGTGTCGGCGGCCATGCTGATCGCCCTCGGCCTCCAGCCGATCAAGGCCGCCGGCGTCGCCCTGGTGGCCAACACCGCACCGGTCGCCTTCGGCGCGATCGGCGTGCCGATCACGACCCTCGGCGAGATCACGGGCCTGGACCCGGCGGAGGTGGGTGCGGTGGTCGGCCGCCAGACGCCGGTGCTGGCCGCCGTCGTACCGCTGGTCCTGGTGTTCATGGTCGACGGGCGCCGCGGCCTGCGCCAGACCTGGCCCGTCGCGCTCGCGACCGGCGTGGCCTTCGGCGTCGCCCAGTTCGTGAGCGCGAACTACATCTCCTACCAGATCGCCGACATCATCGCCGCCTTCGCGGGCGCGCTCGCCGCGATCGTGGTGCTGCGGGTGTGGCAGCCGCAGAAGCACACCGCGCTGGTCTCCTCCGGCGGGGGCGGGGACGCGGCCGCCGGCGAGCCGGCGGCCGAGCGCCCCTCGCGGGGCTCGGCCCTGCTGTCCTTCGCGCCTTACCTGATCGTGGTCGTGCTGTTCGCCATCACGACTTCCGGGCCGGTGTCGGACTGGCTGGCCGACCACGCGACCTGGAAGTGGCAGTGGCCGGGCCTGCACGTGGTGGACAGCGCAGGAGAAGCCCTGTCGGCTACCGCCTTCAAGTTCGAGCTGCTCAACGGCGGGACCGTCCTGCTGCTCGTCGGTGTGCTCACCGCGGTGCTCTACCGCGTCGGCCCGATGCGGGCGCTGCGCGCGTACGGGGCGACTTTCGCGCAGTTCCGCTGGACGATCCTCACCGTGATGGCCGTGCTCGCGCTGGCCTACGTCATGAACTTCTCCGGGCAGACCATCACCCTCGGACTCTTCCTGGCCCAGGCGGGCAGCGTGTTCGCGCTGCTGTCGCCGGTGGTCGGCTGGCTCGGCGTGGCCGTCACCGGATCCGACACCTCGTCGAACTCGCTGTTCGGCCTGCTCCAGCTCACCGCCGCGCAGCAGACGGGGCTCTCGGCGCAGCTGCTGGCCGCGGGGAACAGCTCCGGCGGCGTGCTCGGCAAGATGGTCTCGCCGCAGAACCTGGCGATCGCCGCGGCCGTGGTGGGGATCGAGGGCCGCGAAGGCGAGCTGTTCCGCCGGGTCGTCGGCTGGAGCCTGGGCCTGCTCGTCCTGATCTGCCTGCTCGTCTACCTGCAGTCCACGCCGGTCCTGGGTTGGATGGTGAGCTGATGGCGCTGCCGAAGAAGGACGCCGACGCGCTGGCGTCCATCGTCGGGGCCGAGCACGTGCGCGTCGAGCCGGGAGAGCTGGCGCCCTACGCGCGCGACGCCACGCCGCTGTTCCACGCCGAACCCGACGCTGTCGTCTTCCCCGCCACGACGGCGGAAGTCGCCGAGGTGCTCGAGCTCGCGACCGAGCGCGGCATCCCGGTGACACCGCGCGGTGCCGGGACCAACCTCTGCGCCGCCACCGTCGCCGAGCGCGGCGGCATCGTGCTCGTGCTCACCCGCCTGAACCGGATCCTGGAGATCAGCCGGGAAGAACTGCTGGCGCGCGTCGAGCCGGGTGTGACCACCGCCCGGCTCGCCGACGCGGCGGGCGCGCGAGGTCTGCTCTACGCCCCCGACCCGGGCAGCCGCACCGCGTCCACAGTGGGCGGCAACGTCGCGACCTGCGCCGGCGGCCTGCGCGGGCTGAAGTACGGCGTCACCCGCAACTACGTCCTCGGCCTCACCGCCGTGCTGCCGACCGGCGAGGTCGTCCGCACCGGAGGACGGCTGTGGAAGGACGTGGCGGGCTACGACCTGACCCGCCTGCTCACCGGATCGGAAGGCACGCTCGCGGTGATCACCGAGGTCACCGTGGCGCTGCTGCCCGCCCCGGCGGGCAGCGGGACCGGAGTGGCCTACTTCGACTCGCTCGCCGACGCCTGCCGGGCCGTCACCGCCGTCATCTCGGCGGGTCTGGTGCCCGCGACGCTGGAGTTCCTCGACCAGAAGTGCGTTGCCGCCGTGGAGGAGTTCGCCGCGCTCGGCCTGCGCACGGACGCGGGAGCGCTGCTGCTGTTCGGTGACGACGGCACCGACGACGTGGTGGCGGGCAACCTGGCGCGGATGGCCGAGGTATGCACGTCGGCAGGTGCGCTGGAGGTGACGCTGGCCGAGGACGTCGCGCGGTCCGAGGCCCTGCTGGCTGCCCGCCGCTGCTCGCTGCCCGCGCTGTCGCGGCTGAACTCGCTGACCATCCTGGAGGACGCGACCGTGCCCCGGCCGAAGCTGGCCGAGATGGTCGACCGCATCGACGCGATCGCGGCCCGCCACGAGCTGATGATCGCGACCTTCGGCCACGCCGGGGACGGAAACCTGCACCCGACCTGCGTGCTGGACCCCGACGACGCCGGTGCCGTCGACCGCGCGCACAAGGCGTTCGCCGAGATCTTCGCCGCCGCGGTGGAGCTGGGCGGCACCATCACCGGCGAGCACGGCGTCGGCGCCGCGAAGCTGCCCTACCTCGCCGACCGCATCGGTCCCGAGCAAGTGGCGCTGCTGCGGCGGATCAAGAGCGCGTTCGACCCCGCCCGCATCCTCAACCCCGGAAAGCTGGGATCTTGACTACTCCCCGCCGTGAAGGGCGGGAATTCCCTTCCGGCTCGCGCCGGAATGTTCCTGCTTCTCAGCCGACTGCCCGTCCGGGAGGTCTCCCGTTGAGGTCTTACACCGGCTCCACAGGCCGATACCGCCAGCCCGGCGGCCGGAATGTTCTTCGCGGCGTTGACGTCCCGGTCGTGGGCCGTGTTGCAGCCGGAGCACGTCCACGTGCGGACGTTGAGCGTGCCGTTACGGAGCATGTTGCGCACCTGAAGGTCTTCGATCACGACCGTTTGGTTCTCGCGCACGAGTCGAGTGGTGACCTTGTGCAGGTGGTCCCGGCGCCGGTCGGTGATCCGCGCATGGCCCCGGGCGACCTTCCGACGGGCCTTGTCCCGGTTGTTCGAGCCCTTTTGTTTGCGGGCAAGTTCCCGCCGGGCCTTCGCCAGACGGGTCCGGTCCCGGTTCTCGTGCTTGGGGTTGGTGATCTTCCCGCCGGTCGACAGCGTGGCCAGCGAGCTGATGCCCGCGTCCACACCCACGGCGGTGTCGCTCAGGTCGTGCTGCTCAACCGACGTTTCCACCAGGAGGGACACGAACCACCGGTCAGCCGCGTCTCGCGACACGGTCACCGTGGACGGCTCCGCACCCTCCGGAAGAGGACGCGACCACTCGTCGGTCTTCTTCCACGCGGTCAGCATCGCGGAGGTCTCGGTGTAGTTCACCCGGCGTTGCTCTGTGAACCACGCGCGGGTCCTGGCGTCCAGGGCGAGGTTGTAGAGCTTGCGGACGCAACCGAACGTGCGCAGCAACTCCTGCCGCTGCGCACGTTCGGATAGAAGCGGTACTTGTACGCCCGCTTCACCCGCGTTCTCGCCGTGCCTCACAGGTTAGTAAGCCAGTTTGCAAGTGCCGATCTCGGGTGATCAACGAACAGCACTCGGGATCAGCTCCTCCCCGACCTGAAGGCCGGGGCATCCGCCGATTGGATTTCAGATGACCGAGCCGGCCGAGCGCGGGATCTTCGGCAAGGACCTGCTGGACCGCTGCATCTCCTGCGGTTTCTGCCTGCCCGCCTGCCCCACCTACGCGCTCACCGGCGACGAGGCGTCGTCGCCGCGCGGGCGCATCACGCTGATGCGCGCGCTGGAGACCGGGCGGCTCGACGAGGACGACCCCACCCTCGCCGAGGAGTCGTCGTTCTGCCTCGGCTGCCGCAGCTGCGAGACGGTGTGCCCGGCCGGTGTGGAGTACGGCGCGCTCCTGGAGCAGTGGCGCGACCACCAGTGGCGGGGCAGGCGCCGCCCGTGGATCGCGCGGCTGCTCATGGCGGTGGTGTCCCGGACGTGGCTGCTGCGCCTGCAGGGCCTCGTCCGGCGCCACGCCCGTGCGCGCTCGCGGGAGGACGGGTCCGCGCTGATGCTCGGTTGCGTCGAACGCGGGCTGTACCCGCAGGTCAGCCGGGCGGCGCGGGCGCTTCGCCCGGAGCTCGCCGCCCCGGCGGCCCAGGGTTGCTGCGGCGCGCTGCACGCGCACAACGGCGACTCCGCCAAGGGCGCCGCGCTCGCGCGCGAACTCGGTGACCGGCTGCCCGGGCGCATCGTCACCACCGCCGGGGGTTGCGCGGCACACCTGAGCACCCATCTGGGACGCGACCGCGTCAAGGAGGTCAGCGAGTACCTCGCCGAGGCCGGCCACCAGGCGCTCGGCGAGGTCCGCGTCGGAGACCGCCGTGCGCGCGTCGCGCTGCAGGACTCGTGCCACCTGCGCAACGGCATGGGCGTGACCCGCCAGCCGCGCGACCTGATCCGCGCCGTGGCCGACTACGTCGAGCTGCCCGGCGCCGGTGACTGCTGCGGTGCCGCGGGCACGTACGCGATGCTGCGGCCGAAGGACAGCCGCGCCGTGCTGGATCCGAAGCTCGACGCGATCGAGCAGTCCGGTGTGGACTACGTCGTGGCCGTCAACCCGGGCTGCCTCCGCCAGTTGCAGCAGAGCCTGCGGGCACGCCGCTCCACAATCCGCGCGCTGCACCTGGTCGAGCTCCTGCGGGAGGCGCAGAACGCGCGGGTGTGAGCCACCGGGGCGGTGGGCTCACGCGAGGTACGCGCCGTCGATGTCGACAACCGCGCCGGTGCCTAACGACGCGCCCGGACCGGCGCGCCAAGCAGATCGTGCTCGCCGCGTCCGGTCCCCCTGCGGTCCAGGCCGCTCCACGCGGCGCCTCCGGTCGCCGCTGACCACGCTTTCGGCCTCGCAGTAGGAGAGCGCGCGCGACCTGCTGGAGGAGCTCCTGGCGCGATAGGACTCACCGGATGACGGGCCGAGGCACTCGTTCCGCGGCCACATCCGGGCACACGCCCGCATGCTGTTCGGCGGGAACTCCACCCCGCCGCGGACGGCTATTGGCCCGTGCACATTCCCGAAAGCCAGTCAGCCTCGGCACGACCAACAGGTCGTCCACCTGGTTCGCACCGAGGTCGGCCGAGCCTCACACCCCCGGCAGGTTCGCCGGACCGAAGAAGCAAGTCGAAATCGGTGTTGCCCAGCCTGTGTGGACACCGATGTTCCCTGTCATTGGCTTGCTGACAAAGACGCGGGGGCAGAGGACACTGCCAGAGCGGGAAGCCGCTGCCCCAGCTCGGCACCCGAGCCCGGACCACGAGATTCCGACCTGCTCTCCGGCACGCTGGAGAGCCGACGAACCCGACTCAGATGTTGATATCCCAGCTGCCGACGTACCAAGCGTTCTCGTGCTTCTTGACTTCCAATGACAGGCTGAACGAGCCGGTGTCGCCGGACGAGCCGATGAGCTCCAGCTCGCGCAGGGTCCGGCCGTCAAGCGTAATGGCCGAGTCCGGCACCGTGACGGTGTCGCCCTCCTCGACCACGCCGGTAACCGCCACCTTGCCTTCCGGCGGGAGCTTCACTCCCGGCTTGGCCCAGGCGTTGCGCAATACGGCCAGCGACCTCGTCACCTCCTGTCTCGCGCAGAAGGCCGCAGGATCTTGGTCTACCTCCAGGACCGGAGCACTGGCTATGCACGTCTGCGAATACCGCTCCTGAAGCACTTGGGTGACGAAGGTCTTCACAGCGTCAGCGGGTTTCTGGCTTCCCTGGTTGCCCACAGGCTGCGCTGGTGGTGGCGTGCTTTGGCTCTTTCCACTCGGTGAAGCGGATCGAGCGTCGTCCTCCCCCGTCGCCGCGGTCTGCGAACCGCAGCCCGTCAGGCTCAACGCGAGCACGGTCAAGGCCACCGGCCATCTCATGTTGGACGCCTGAACGCCACGGACCGAACCGATCTCCATACGATTCCCCTCCTGGATCGCCTCTCACCCTCTCGACATGACGACTCCGGACAGCCGTGTCGTCCCCTCCGCGCGACCACGAATGGTTGCCCTGTGAGGGGATGACCGCTTATGGCGTCATGCGGCACGACCCTAACCCGCCACGATCGCGCGGCAGTAGAAACAATGGACCGAACGTGCACGCGCGCGTGTCCGAGCGGGCAGGAAGCACAGCCGGATTCCAGGGCGGGGCTCGAAAAGCGACCGGGAAACACTGCAGCGCCGAAAACCTTGGCGCGCCCGGAGACAGCGAAGGAAGATACCAGGGCACGAGCAAGAGACCGGAGGCCAGCCGCGATGTTTTGCCGGTGATTGACCGACGGCGTCAACGATCTCGCTCGGCGTCGGTATCCGTCGGGCTTTCGTGCGGACCGATTCGGAATAGGTCGTGGCCATACGGTCGCGAGGCACTTCGGTCTCGACCGGGCCGATCTCGGTGAGCACGGCCTTGGTCCACGTGCCGTTACGGGAGTTCCTACTCCCACGACCAGCAGCCGCGTGCTTGCCATATCCCAGGTGCTCGGTCACCTCCGCGTCCATGGCGGTCTCGAGCACGTTCTTGGTCAGCTGGTTGAGCAGCCCATTCGGGCCCACCAGCTCCACACCCTTAGGGGTCCTTTCAGATTGCGTGTGTGGGGAGCTTGGCGGCGAGGATCATGCAGTGGGTGAGTTGGAGGAAGCCGTCGTGGATGTCGTCGCGGGTTTCCCAGCGGATCCGTAGGCGGCGTGGTCCGTGCAGCCAGGCGATCGCGGCTTCGACCACCCACCGCAGCTTGCCGAGGCCGGAACCGTGGTCGTCACCTCGGCGAGCGATCCGGGGTGTGATGCCCCGGGCCCGCAGCTTGTCTCGGTAGACGTCGTGGTCGTAGGCCCGGTCTGCGTAGAGGCGGCGGGGTTTGCGGCGGGGCCGACCCGGCCGTCCGCGCACCGGTGGGATCGCCTCCACCAGCGGCACCAGCTGGGTCACATCGTTGCGGTTGCTGCCGGTCAGCACCACCCGCAACGGGGTTCCACAGGCATCGGTGATGACGTGGTGCTTCGAGCCCGGCCGACCACGGTCAACCGGACTCGGACCGACTTTTGGGCAACCACGTCCCCGTTTGGCCTGGATCTGGGAGGAATCCACGACCGCTCGGGAGAAGTCCAACTGATCGGCCGCTCGCAGGCGATCCAGCAGCACCCGCTGCAACTGCTCCCGTACTCCGGCCTGCTGCCACTCGGCCAACCGCCGCCAGCACGTCGACCCCGAGCCGAATCCCAACTCCTGCGGCAGAAACTCCCACTGGATGCCGGTGTAGAGCACGAACAAGATGCCCTGCAGAGTCTTGCGATCGTCGATCCGACGCCGACCCGGATACCGAAACCGACGCTCGTGCCGGGGCAGCAACGGCTCGATCAACGCCCACAACTCGTCGCTGACCTCCCACGGCCTCGGGCGAGCCATCTCACGCTCCCAACGATCGAAACGTGATCAACTCCAGCCACCACCATGCCAGACCAAGATCATTATGCAAGGACCCCTTAGCCTTGGCCCGGGCCAATACCGCACCGCAGCGGCCGGAACGCCCGTCGGGCCTGCGGCTCACCTACCTCTCCGGCATCCGCCGGCCTGCGCTGACCGCCGACATCGACCACCTGCAAGACGAATTCACTTCCTTGGTCGAAAACCGAACGCCGTCGCTACTGGCGATTTCCGGGTGCGGGCCACTGACCGCGGCCAAGATCCTCGGCGAAACCGCAGGTGCCGACCGGTTCCTTTCCAAGGACGCCTACGCTCGGCACACCGGAACCGCACCGCTTCCTGTCTGGTCGTCCAACCTCGCCCGACACCGGCTATCACGCACCCGCAATTGGCAGCTCAACGCCGAGCTGCACCGCATCGCGCTCACACAAGCTCACTGGCAGCCTGAGGCCCGCGCCACCTCGCCCGGCGCAAAGCCGACGGCGACGGCGGGCTCAAGGCCCTCCACATCCTCAAACGACGACTCTCTGACATCGTCTACCGCGCCGTGATCAACAATGCCCAGACCCTCGAACCCACCCCAGCCTGACAGAGGAGCAAGAGACAGACCCGGCTTTTGTGCACACGCTGAAGACGGGTCGCCGTGCACAGGTTCCGAAATCCGCATCGGACGTATCCTCTGTGGACCCGCCAGCGGTCCACAGAGGGCCTCCACGGCTAACCGCCGTCGCGCGAGCCGTGGAAGGCGGCGCGGTAGGCGTGCGGGCTGGTGCCGACGACGCGCTTGAAGCGGTCGCGGAAGGCCGTCGGCGAGCCGAACCCGACCTGGGTGCCGATGCGGTCCACCGGGTGGTCGGTGGACTCGAGCAGGTACTGGGCCTGGCGGACGCGGGCGCGGTGCAGCCATTGCAGCGGTGTCGTGCCGGTCTGCTCGCGGAACCGCCGGTTGAGCGTGCGGGTGCTCATGCCCGCACGCGCCGCGATGTCCTCCAGCACGAGGTCCTTCGCGCAGTTGTCCTCCATCCAGCGCAGCACCGGCTCGAGGACCGCGCCCCGCGGCACGGGCGGCTGGTCGTGGACGATGAACTGCGCCTGCCCGCCCTCGCGCTCCAGCGGCATGACCGACAGCCGCGCCGCGTCGGCGGCGACCGCCGAGCCGTGGTCGCACCGGATCATGTGCAGGCACAGGTCCAGGCCCGCCGCGGCTCCCGCCGAGGTGAGGAACTGGCCGTTGTCCACGTAGAGCACGTCGGGGTCGACCTCGATCCCGGGATGGCGCTGGGCGAGCTCGTCCGTGCCCATCCAGTGCGTGGTCGCCCGGTGCCCGTCGAGCAGCCCGGTGGCGGCGAGGACGAACGCGCCCACGCAGATGGAGGCCATGCGGGTGCCGTTGGCCGCGGCCTGCCGCAGCGCGTCGAGAACCTCGTCGGGCACCGGGTCCTCGGGCTCGGAGCAGCCGGGCAGGACGATCGTGTCGGCGTCGGCCAGCGCCTCCAGACCCCACCGCGGTTGCAGCGTGAACGCTCCGGCGTCAACGGCCGGCGCGTTGCCGCAGACCCGGACCCGGTAGGCGGGGCGACCGTCGGGCAGCCGGGCGAAGCTGAACACCTGGAGCGGCGTGGCCAGGTCGAAGGGGATGACCTTGTCCAGGGCGAGTATGGCCACCGTGTGCATGGCGACACACTAGACACCCGTCCGATTCCAGCCAAGCACGCCACCAGTCAGTTCACGCATAACGCCAGCTCATCGAGTTGGCGAGAATCCGTTGCCTTGTGGCATTCCAGCCCGTTCCCGATCACGCGCAGCGCGGCTAGCTTCGTGGTGACCAAGCCCGAGGAGGACTGGACCGCCGATGTTCGCCCAGATCGTGTTGTTCGACGGGTTCGACCCGCTCGACGTCGTCGCCCCGTACGAAGTGCTCAGCGCCGGTGGAAACGCCGCAGGTGGCGCGCTGGAGGTGGAGCTGGTCTCCGCCGAAGGCGCGCGGGAGGTCCCCAGCGGTGTCGGCGCGTTGTCGCTGCGCGCGACGGCGCGGCTGGACCCGGGGCGCGGCGGCCTGCTCGTCGTGCCCGGTGCGGCCGGACGCCTCGAGGGCGACGGCGACGACACCGTTGTCGCCGTCCTCCGTCGCGCGCTCGGCACCGAGCTGCCCGTTCTGCTGCGGGAGGCCGTCGACCGCTCCGGGCTGGTCGTCTCCACCGTGTGCGGCGGCTCGTTGCTGCTGGCGATGGCCGGCCTGATCCAGGGTCGCAGGGCGACGACGCACCACCTCGGCCTCGACGAGCTCGCGGCAGCCGGGGTGACCGCGATCAAGGCCCGTGTCGTCGACGACGGCGACCTGGTGACCGGTGCCGGCGTCACCTCGGGACTCGACCTGGGGCTCCACCTCCTGGAGCGCGAGCTCGGACCGCGCGTCGCGCTCGCCGTGGAGGAGCTGTTCGCCCACGAGCGCCGCGGCACCGCGTGGCGCGACGCCGGGGCTGCCGCGGTGCCGTTGGCCGCCGAGGGCGCTGGAGCGGTCGCGTGACGAAGGTGCTGCTGTCCATCCACGTCCTGGCCGCCATCATCGCGATCGGCCCGGTCACGGTCGCCGCGAGCATGTTCCCCGCCGCGGCGCGGCGTGCCATGGCCGCCACCGACCGCGGGTCCGGACTGGCCGTCGTCCGCACGCTGCACCGAGTCTGCCGCGTCTACTCCGCAATCGGGATCGTCGTGCCGGTCTTCGGGCTGGCGACCGCGAGCAGCCTGGGCGTTCTGGGCGACGCGTGGCTGATCGTCTCGATGGTGCTGACCGCCGCCGCGGCGGCGGTGCTGGGCCTGCTGGTGATCCCGCGCCAGTCCGCCATCCTCACCGAACTCGGTGCGTCCACCGAGGCCACCGCCGAGCGGCGCGGAGCGCTCGCGCGGCTGGCCATGCACACCGGGATCTTCAACGTGCTGTGGGCGGTGGTGACGGTGCTGATGATCGTCCGGCCCGGCTCGACGACGGGGGCCTGAACGTGAGTTCCCGGCGGGTGCTGCGGATCGCGGCCGGTGTCGAACTGGTGTCCCTGGTCGTGCTGTTCACCAACATTGCGACCGTGCACTGGGACGGGGTTTCCTCGCTGGTCGGCCCCGCGCACGGGTGCGCGTACCTGATCGTCGTCGTCCTGGCGTTCGCCCGCCGGGCGGGAGCACGGGTGGGCTCGGCGGCGATGGTCCCAGGGTTCGGCGGTCTCATCGTCCTGCGGCTCCTCGCCGGATCCGCGGACCGGCAACCCCTCGACCAGCGTGGATTGAAATCCGAAGGAGGTTAGGTGCGGTGCAACGCGCCGGTCACGGGCCGTAGCCGGCTGACGGGCGCGTCAGCGGCCTTCCGGTGAAGACGGCTCGGAGACGGCCGGGGGCGGCACCACGCTGGCCTGGATGAGCTTGCGGGCACCCCGGTCCAGGGCGGTCAGCAGCGCGGGCACCGCGACCGACGACTGCTCGTCGAGCTTGTCGCGCAGGCTGAACTGGTCGTGCGCCTCGTGCAGCAGCCGGCGCTGCTCGTGGTCGCGGATCTGAGGCAGCAACCGCCGTTCGATCACGCCACAGGCGCCCTCGGCGATCTGGTCCAGGGCGTCGAACGACGGCGGGATCAGGCTCGCGATGGTGGCCAGAGTGTCGAGCTCCCGCGCGGGGCCGACGTCGACGACGTCGGCGGCCACGGTGGCCCGCCGCTCCAGGTGCCAGGCGATGAAGTCCCGGAGGTGGGCGTAGAGCTCCGCGGCGGCACGAACCCGGTCCGAGTCGTCGGCGTACCGGTGGGAGAAGTACTCGGTGGTGCAGTCGAGCATCGCGCTCGGATCTTCGAACATGTCGGTGCGCTCCGGCTTCGGCGGCTTCCGAATTCCGCAGTGGGCGTGCGATCGCGAGCAATGATGCACCACCGCCGATCAAGGGGATCCGCGACCTCCGAATTGTTACCTTTGGATGCGGAATAGCGAATTCCCCGGCCGGATCGTTCCACTTGCACAGGCGAAGAACGCGATGTCCTCATCGAGTCCGCGTGGCGCGGAGCCCTGCCCGGTCGCGCTGAGGAAATGATCGCGAATTCGAGTCCCACGACCGAAGCACCTTTCAACCGGACCCGAGCCGGTCGACGGTTTCGGTGAAACCCTTCCACGCAGTCTCGGTGTCGGAGGTGCGTTCGTGCGGACCGCGGAACCACGCCACGAACTCGGCGACGTCCACCAGGTCCCAGCGCAACCGGTAGAGCGCGAGCGCGTCCGCGTCGAGTTCCCGTCCGGTCACCTCCACGTACCGGGCGAGCGCGGCGGGGTCGCCGGAGACCACCGACAGGTCGCGTTCGGGGACGGCCAGGCCCACGGTGTCCCAGTCGACCAGGCGGTACCCGTCCTCCCGTGCGAGCAGGTTTCCGGGATGCGGTTCGCCGTGGGTGACGACGTGCCGCGCGCCGCGCGCCCGCACCGCGTCGGCCAGCCGGTCGAAGTCGACCAGCCGGTCGCGGAGGAGAGCCGCGTGCTCGGCTACCAGTTCTCGTGCCGGCTCGGCGAAAGGACCGCCCTCCCAGACTCCCGGGAGCTCGCCGAGTGCGGCTTCCATCCCGGCCCGGCCCGCCGGGTCCAGCACGGCTCGCGGTGTGCGTTCCGGTGGTGTGCGGGCGTGCAGGGCCGCCAGCATGTCGAGCACCTGGTTCCGTCGCTCCGCCGCCATTTCCTGCCCGAACTCGCCGGATTCGCCGGTAACGAACGGGAAAACGCTCATCGCGTAGCGGTCGTCGAGCGCGACGACCGGATCGCCGCCGGCGGAACGCAGGGGCGCGACCACGAAGTCCAGGCCGCCCTCGTGCAGGGAAACCGCGGTGCCCATCGCACGGCGCAAGCCGTCCAGCGCCGCCGTCGCACCGCGCCCGCAGTGCTCCTTGTGCTCGAGGTCGGAGACGGTGACGAACCACCGCCGCCCGTCGCCATCGCCGGCTTCCCAGTGGTGGTCACCGAAACCGACGGGGACGTAGACCGTCGTGGTGGCGCGGATACCGAATTCTTCCATACCGCGCAACACTTTTTCTTCGGGCAGGCACAGAGGAAGTTCTTGCACGCAGTCACGCTAGCAGAACCTCCGGTGCGGCCTTCGGCCGGCGAAACCGCACCGCGGCGGCGGAAACACCCGTACGGCCTCCCGGGCTCGCCTACGGAACACGCCCGGCCTCGGGTTCCTCCTCGCCGCGAGCCGTGAGCACCTGGCTGATGAGAAGGTCGTAGACCAATGCCCCGATCACGCCTCCGATGAGCGGGCCGATGATGGGGATCCAGAAGTAGTTGCTGAACCACTCGTAGGTCCCCGGGAGCGAGATGTCCCCCCACCCGGTGAGGAACGTCCACAGCCGTGGACCGAAGTCACGCGCCGGGTTGATCGCGTAGCCCGCGTTGGGACCGAAGGTCAGCCCGATCACGCCCACGACCATGCCGATGAGGTACGGGGCCATGTTCGCCGCGGGCGCGGAGTTGCGCTTGTCGGTGAGCGCGCAGATGAGCAGGAGCAGCACGGCGGTGCCGACGATCTGGTCCAGCAGCGGTCCCCACCACGATCCCCCGAAGTACTCCGCCGGGAAGGTGGCGAAGATCGCGAAGGTGTCCAGGGACTCGTTGCGCGGCGTCCCGGCCTTGGCGTTGAAGGCGTCGATCGCCCAGCTGTAGACCGCGTACACCAGCGCCGCCGCGACGAACGCCCCGACCAGCTGTGCGATCCAGTACGGGACCACCTTGCGCCAGGGGAACACCCGCCGCACCGCGAGCGCCAGGCTCACGGCGGGGTTGATGTGGGCGCCGCTGACGCCGCCCGCGGTGTAGACGCCGAACACCACGGCGAAGCCCCAGCCGAAGGCGATGATCAGCCAGTTGGCGGCACCGAAGGAGTCGGCCTGGCGTCCCGATCCGGGCAGCCCGGCCACCGCGACGGCGACCGAGGCGCAGCCCAGCAGGATCAGGACGAACGTGCCGAGGAACTCGGCGAGCATCTCACCGCCGAGGCCCGCTCGGTAGCCGCGGCGGCCTTTCCCGGACTCAGCCATCGCTCCTCCTCGTCTTGTGGTGGCCGAGGGCAGCAGACTCTTACCTCCCCCAGCGGGCGGCACGGACCCGCACGGCCCGTCGTACGCAAGACCTACCCGCTGAGCCGCGCCCTACACCCGCCCGCACGAGGCAGGCTTGGATGCGAATCGATTTCGGTTCGGCGCCGCCCGTCGCGCGGACGACGGGTGCGAACGCGCGTTCGCCGCGCCGCCCCTGTACCCGCACGCGCGGCCTCACCCGGAAAGCGCGCTCTGCTCCGCGAAGCGCAGGACCTCGGCGCGCACCACCGACAGGACTTCCGGGTTGGCCTCGGCGAGGTAGAAGTGCCCGCCCGGGAAGCGGTGGCTGCGGAACGCACCGGTGGTCGACCGCTCCCACGCCGCGAGCTCGTCGCGGTCGACCTCGTGGTCGTCCTCCCCCGCCATGGCCACCACCGGGCAGTGCAGCCGCCGGCCCGCGGGCGCGGTGAAGCTCTCGCTGAGCGTGAAATCGGCGCGCAGCGTGGGAAGCAGCAACTCGACCAGCTCGGGGTTGTCCAGGACCTCCCGCGGGGTACCGCCGAGCCTGCCCAGCTCGGCGAGGAACAGCTCGTCGGGGAGTTCCGACAGCCGCCTGCGCCGGGTGGGCAGGTGCGGTCCGCGACGCGCTGACGCGACGACGCCCAGCGGGCCGGTCCGGCGCGCGACCTCCCACGCCAGGCCGGCGCCCATGCTGTGGCCGAAGCAGGCGTGCGGGCGGTCCAGCGACGGCGCGAGCTCGCGGGTGACCTGCTCGGCCAGCGCCTCCATTCTGGTGTGCGCGGGCTCGCCGATGCGCGCCTCGCGGCCGGGAAGCGGTACCGGGACCACCTCGATCTCCGGGCCAAGCGCCCCCACCCACGGCCGGAAGGCGGCCATGCCGCCGCCGGCGTGCGGGAAGCAGAACAGCCGGATGGGTTGCACCTGCTCGTCCTCTCGAGTCCGCTCGTCACAGCCGACGAGCACGTTTGCTGGTTCAGGCGCCGGCGCCGCCTACGCGTAGCGCCGGTACTTCCACACCGACAGCGGCACGAACACCAGCAGCATGCCGCCGATCCACAGGAACGCACCCAGCGCCGACGGCGCCACCGGGCCGCCGAGGAACAGGTTCCGGCAGGTGTCGGTGACCAGCGTCGTCGGGTTGACCTGCGCGAACGCCCGAAGCCAGCCGGGCATGGTGTCCAGCGGCACGAACATCGAGCTGCCGAACTGCAGCGGGATCGTCCAGATGAACCCGATCGACTGCACCGTCTCCGGGCTCTTGAGGGCCAGGCCGATGAAGGCCGAGATCCAGCACAGCGCGAAGCCGTAGGCCAGCAGCACCCCGAACGCGGCCAGCGCCGACAGCGGGTCGGTCTGCACGCGGAACCCGATGACCAGCGCGAAGACGAACATCACCAGCTGCCCGAGCAGCACCCGGCACATGTCGGCCGAGATCCGGGCCGACAGCACCGCCGAGCGCGCGATCGGCAGCGCCCGCAACCGGTCCATCACGCCCTTGCTCGCGTCGACGTTGAGCGTGACGCCGGTCAGGCGGGAGGCGAACGACACCGTCTGCACCATGATCCCGGGCAGCAGGTACTGCTTGTAGTCGCTCTGGTCGCCGTTGGCGATCGCCCCGCCGAAGACGTAGACGAAGATCAGCGTGAAGATCATCGGCATCAGCGTGGCGTCGAGGATCGCTCCCCGGTCGTTGACCACCTGCAGCAGGTTGCGGCGGGCGATGGCGCCGGTGTGGCGCAGCGTCGCGCGTGGTCCGACGCGGCCGGAGACCTCCCGCATTCGCGACGGCTTCGACGGCGGTCCCTCGCGGCGCGGCGACTTCGGCGGGTTCTCGCCACGCTGCGGCGGTTCGTCGCGGCGCGGCGTCCGCTGCGGAGCCGCCGCGGGCGGCGGCCCGGACCTCGCGGGCGGGGGCGGCTGCGGCGCGGGCCGGGCGTGCGGGGCCGGGGCCGATCGCGCCGGCGGCTGCGGCGGCGGACCGCCCGGCCGCTGCGGAGCGGCCGGGCCGCGCCCCGGCGGGCGCTGGCCCGGTGGCGGCACGGCGCGCTGCCCCGGCGCCTGCGGGCCGGGCGTGCGGCGCGGCATCTGGCCTCCGGTGGGAGCGGCCATCAGAACACCCTCCGCAGCACGACCGTGGCGTCCGGGTCGGCCGGGCGGTGCGGCTTGTCGGTGAGGGTCAGGAACACCTCGTCCAGGCTCGGCAGGTGGGTGTCGACCCCGGAGATGGGCAGCCGGGACGCGGCGAGCATGTGGATCACCTCGGTGAGCTCGGACTCGTTGACGATCGGCACCGACACCAGCGAGTTCTCGGCGTCCACCCGGAAGTTGCGGGCGCGCATGGCGGTGAGCCTGCGCGCGAGCTGGTCCAAGTGCTCCTGGCCTGCCGTGCGCACGCGCAGGACCTGTCCGCCGACGCGGGCCCGCAGTTCGCTGCTGGTGCCGGAGGCGATCACGCGGCCCTGGTCCATCACGACCACCGAGTCCGCCAGCGCTTCGGCCTCCTCCATGTACTGCGTGGTCAGCAGCACCGTGGTCCCTTCGTCCACCAAGGCGCGCACGGAGTCCCAGAGGTTGTTGCGGCTGCGCGGGTCCAGGCCGGTGGTGGGTTCGTCGAGGTAGAGCACGGCGGGGTCGCCGACCATGCTGGCGGCCAGGTCCAGCCGCCGGCGCATGCCGCCGGAGTACTTGCCTGCGGGCCGCGACGCGGCCTCGACCAGGTCGAACTGCTCCAGCAGTTCGTCGACCCGCGCCCAGGCGCGCTTGCGCGGCAGGTCGAGCAGCCGGGCGATCATGTAGAGGTTCTCCCGGCCCGATATGCCCTCGTCGACCGAGGCGTACTGGCCGGTCAGCCCGATGAGCCTGCGCACCTGGTTGGCCTGCTTGACCAGGTCGTATCGGCCGATGCGGGCCCGACCGCCGTCGGGCCGGATCAGGGTCGACAGCATCCGCACGGTGGTGGTCTTGCCCGCGCCGTTGGGCCCGAGCAGGCCGAGCACGGTGCCCTCCGGGATCGTCAGGTCGACCCCGTCGACCACCCGGCGTTCACCGAAGCGCTTGACCAGTCCCTCGACCTGGACGGCAGCCGTCATGACGCGGGGTCCCGCGACGGGCGGCGCGTTGCGGTCCACATGAGACTGACCCTTCGTCGGCGTACCTCTGCTCACTCGCACCGCACGCTAGACCCCGGGCTTATCGGGCCAATATCGGAAAAGGAATCGATATCGCCGCAAAAGCAGGCTTGCCTAAGTTCGCTGCCCGGGTCGCCGTGTGCGAACGGCGAGGAGTCGAGGAGAACCGGAGGATGGTGCACATGTCGGTGGCAGTCCGCACCGAGTTGCCCGCGCAGACGGCGGTGGTGGAGCCGTCCGCGGCACAGGAGATCGAACGGGTGGCGCTGGGCCTGCTGCCCGTCGCGCAGGGCAGGATCGACGACCAGGGCTGGGTGTCGGCGGCGCGCGAGGCGTGGGAGGAGCTGCCCGCATCGGTGCGCACGGCGATCCGGCGGTTCCGCCGGGATTCCGGCACCACGGGTGCGCTCGTGGTCAGCGGCCTCCCGCTGGGGCCCGGCGAGGTGCCCGACACCCCGACGGCCGACGGTTCCGTGCAGCGAACCGCCACCGTCTCCGCGGCGGTGCTGATGATGTTCGCCTGCGGGCTCGGCGATCCCGCCTCGTTCCGGCCCGAGAAGTCCGGCGCGCTGGTGCAGGACGTGGTCCCGGTGCCGGGCAAGGAGGAGTTCCAGGGCAACGCCGGCTCGGTGCTGCTGTCGTTCCACGTCGAGAACGCCTTCCACCCGCACCGCCCCGACTTCGTGATGCTCTCGTGCCTGCGGGCCGACCACGAGGCCGTCGCCGGGCTGCGCACCGCGTGCATCCGGCAGGTAGACCACCTGCTCAGCGACGCCGCGCGGGAGGCGCTGTTCCGCGCCGACTACGTCACCGAGCCACCGCCGTCGTTCGGCTCGGCCGACAGTGACCCGACCCCGCACGCCGTGCTCAGCGGCGCGGAGGACGACCCGGATCTGAAGGTGGACTTCGCAGCGACCAGGCCGCTCACCCCGCGGGCGCGCGAGGCGATGGACGAGCTGCAGAAGCTGTTCGCCGACAACGCCCACACCCACTACCTGACCCCGGGTTCTCTGGCCATTGTGGACAACAGGGTCACCGTGCACGGCCGGACCGCCTTCGAGCCCCGCTACGACGGCAGGGACCGCTGGTTGCAGCGCAGCTTCGCGCTGGCCGACTTCCGCGCGTCCCGCGAGCACCGCACCGCCGACGGCTACGTGCTCGACTAGAGCGTGTTCCAGAGGTGGCTTGCGCAGTGGGTCGCCTGGCGCAACCCCGGCCGCCTGTGAAGCAGAACCCAGTCGGGTCCGGCGGCACCCGGCACGCCGGACCACCGGCCGGATCGGCGAAAAAGTTCCGATAACGAGGCAAAAGGCGACGCGCATAGCGTTGGGCGCGGCCAGCCACTACTGGAGGGAGAGCCTCGGTTGAACCAGTCAACCGCCGGAGGGCGCGGATTCTGGGCGGAAGTGCTGGAGAGCGCCGCCTTCACGCCGATCCCCCGCTGGTACGAACCCACCGTCGGACCGGATCCCCGGACCGAGGTGCACGAGCGCACGCTGCCCGACGCCACGGTCGAGGCGCTTCGCGCCGCTTCCGACGCGCTCGGCGTACGTCCCGGCACCGTGCTGCTGGCCGCTCACGTCAAGGTGCTCGCCGAGGTCACCGGCGAACGGCACGTGGTGACCGGCTACTGGACCGGGGAGGGCGACCCGATGCCGTGCTCCCTCGCGCTGCCGGACGGTTCGTGGCGCGAGGTCGTCGAGCACGTCGGCCGCGCCGAGACCGCCCTCCGCGAGCACCTGCCCGGCTCGCTTTCCGAGCTGGGCCACACCGGGCCGCTCTTCGACACCGTCTTCGACCTCGCGGGCTCGGCCGCCGGAACCGACCACGCCGCGTTGCACGTCAGCTGCACCGGCGACGCGCTGCGGTTGAGCTATCGCGTCGAACTGCTGAGCCCTGAGCAGGTGGACCGCCTCGGCGGGTACTACCTCGCCGCGCTGCGGCTGATCGGCTCGGACCTCGACGCCGCGCACACCGACGGGTCGCTGCTGTCGGACGCGGAGGTCGAGTTCCAGCTCACGGGACTGGCGGGCCCGGAACGCGCGCTCCCGGACCTGCGCGTGCACGAACTGTTCGAGCAACGCGTGGACCGGCACCCGGACGCCGTCGCGGCGGTCCACCAGGGCCAGGAGTGGACGTACCGCCGGCTCGACGAGCGCGCCAACCAGATCGCCAACGCCCTGCTGGGCCGCGGACTGCGGCGCGAGGACGTCGTCGCCGTGGTCACCGACCGCAACCTGGACTGGATGGCCTCGGTGCTGGGCGTGTTCAAGGCCGGCGGCTGCTACCTGCCGGTGGAGCCCGACTTCCCGGCCGACCGGATCGCCAGGACGCTGAGACGCAGCGAGTGCCGGTTCGCGCTGGCCGAGAGCGGCCGCACCGCCAACCTCGACCAGGCCGGGGCGGAGGCCGAAGTGCTGCCGCTGCGCGACATCGACG
Organism: Saccharopolyspora erythraea NRRL 2338; assembly: GCF_000062885.1. Lineage (NCBI taxonomy): Bacteria > Bacillati > Actinomycetota > Actinomycetes > Pseudonocardiales > Pseudonocardiaceae > Saccharopolyspora > Saccharopolyspora erythraea. The sequence continues at coordinate 4,761,261 of NC_009142.1, forward strand.
GCGACACCACCAGGCCCGGGGTGCCGGTCGACGCGGACCAGCTCGCCTACGTGTACTTCACCTCCGGCTCCACCGGCGAGCCCAAGGGCGCGATGTGCGAGCACGCCGGGATGACCAACCACCTCTACGCCAAGATCGACGACCTCGGCATCGGCGAGGGCGCGGTGGTCAGCGAGACCGCTCCGCAGTGCTTCGACATCTCGCTGTGGCAGCTCGTGAGCGCGTTGCTGGTCGGCGGGCGGACGCTGATCGTCGAACAGGACGTGATACTCGACGTGCAGCGGTTCGTCGACACCATCGCCGAGCACGGCGTGCAGATCGCGCAGCTCGTGCCCTCCTACCTGGAGACCGTGCTGTCCTGTCTGGAGGACGCGCCGCGCCCGCTGCCCGCTCTCCAGTGCGTGTCGGTCACCGGCGAGGCGCTGAAGAAGGAGCTGACCCAGCGCTGGTTCGCGACCTATCCCGAGGTGAGGTTGGCCAACGCCTACGGGCTCACCGAGACCTCCGACGACACCAACCACGAGGTCATGTCCGAGGTCCCGGTCCGCGAGCGGGTGCCGCTGGGGCCGGCGGTGAACAACACCCGCGTCTACATCGTCGACGAGCGGCTGCGGCCGGTGCCGCTGGGCGCTCCCGGTGAGATCGTCTTCTCCGGCGTGTGCGTGGGCCGCGGCTACATCAACGACGAGGAACGCACCCGGGCGGCGTTCCTCCCCGATCCGCACCGTCCGGGGCAGCGGCTCTACCGCTCCGGCGACTTCGGCCGGTGGCTGCCGGAGGGCAAGGTCGAGTTCCTCGGCAGGCGCGACGCGCAGGTCAAGATCCGCGGGTTCCGCATCGAGATCGGGGAGATCGAGAACCAGCTGCTGCGCGCTCCCGGCGTACGCGACGGCGCGGTGGTGGTGACCGAGGACGCCGGCGGCAACAAGCACCTGGTCGCCTTCCACACTGGCCAGGAGGACATCGCCGCCGACGAGTTCAAGGGCTTCCTGCGGCGAAGCCTGCCGCACTACATGGTTCCCGAGCACTTCCACCACTGCGAGGCGCTGCCGCTGACGGGCAACGGCAAGACCGACAAGAAGGCGCTCTCCGCGCTCGCGGCCGAACGCGCGGCCGCCGCGGGCGAGCACCAGCCGCCGCGAACGCCCACCGAACGCATGCTGGCCGGGAAGTGGGCCGAGGTGCTGGGCGTGCCGGTGTCCGAGATCGGCCGCGACGACCACTTCTTCGATCGCGGCGGCACCTCGCTGTCGGCGGTGCGGCTGATCATCAAGCTCGACCGGCAGGTCTCACTCAAGGATGTCAACGGCCGCCCCGTGCTCGCCGACCTGGCAGCGGTCATCGACGGCAGGACCGGTGCCGGCGGCGGAATCCTGCAACGCCTGTCCACAGGGGACGGATCCGGCCACGGGCTGGTCGTGTTCCCCTACGCCGGCGGCGGGCCGGTCAACTTCCACTCCTTCGCCCAGGCGTTGCAGTCGCGCGGCATCGCGGTGCACGCGGTGGAACTGCCCGGCCACGACCTCGGCGCCGACGCGGGATCGTTCGCGGAGCTGGAGCAGATCGTCAAGGAGGTCGTCGCCGAGATCGGCGGGCTGGGCCTGCGCACGGTCTCGCTGTGGGGCCACTCCGCGGGTGCCGCCTTCGCCGCGTACGCGGCCCGGCTCCTGGAGGAGCAGGGCACTGCGGTGCACCAGGTGATCGTCGCCGCGCGCGCGATGGACACCGTCGAGGAGTTGCAGGCCGACATCGCCGAGGCCGGCTCGCTTTCCCTGGAGCGGATCAAGCAGCGGCTCAGCGCGCAGGAGGCGTTCCGCGAGCTCGCCCAGCTGCGCACCGAGCACGCCGACAACGTCGCGCAGGCGTACCGGCACGACGTGCGCAGCGCGGCGCAGTACCTCGTCGACGTCCAGGTCAACCCGCCGCAGCCACGGCTTTCGGCGCCGCTCACCGTCGTCTTCGCCGAAGGCGACCCCGGCAAGGCCGAGGGTCTGGCGCGGCACCACCGGTGGGAGGCCGTGGCCCGGCACGTCGACCACCGGCAGATCTCCGGTGGCGGCCACTACTTCCTGGCCACCCACGCCGCCGAGGCGGCGGCCGTCGTCCGCGGCGCCGCCGAGTCCCCGACCGCCTGAAGAACCGAAAGGTACGACCGATGGCTTCACCAGCCGCTGACCTCGACCTCGCCCTCACCGCGGGCAAGCCGGCGATCCTGCACGCCGGCGACGTCGCGGAGGCCGCGCCGTGGGCCGACGCGCACCGCGCCGAGCTGCGTTCGCTGGTCGACGAGCACGGCGCCGTCCTCGTGCGGGGCCTGTCGCTGAGCACCGCCGAGGAGTTCGGCCGCATCAGCGGGGACCTCGCCGGACCGCTGATGCGCGAACGGGAGGCGTTCGCCCGCCGCTGGACCTACGCCGACGGCGTCTACTCCTCCTCGAAGTGGCCGCCGAACCAGCCGATGTGCATGCACCACGAGCTCAGCTACACGCTGGAGTTCCCCGGCCTGATGATGTTCGCCTGCCTGGGCGCCCCGGCATCCGGTGGCGTGACCGGCGTGGCCGACGCGAGCGCGGTGCTGCGGGCGCTGCCCGCCGACCTCGTCGAGCGGTTCGAGCGGGAGGGCTGGCAGCTTGCGCGCAACTACAACGAGATGGTCGGCGTGCCGTGGCAGGAGGCGTTCGGCACCGAGGACCGCTCCGTGGTCGAGCGCTACTGCCGGGAGAACTCCATCGAGTTCGAGTGGGACGACATGGACGGGCTGCGGACCAGGCAGCGCCGGTCGGCGGTCATCCGCCACCCCAGGACCGGCGAGCGGGTCTGGTTCAACCAGATCGCTTTCCTCAACGAGTGGACCATCGACCCGGAGGTCCGCGACTACCTCGTCATGGAGTTCGGCCCCGGCGGACTGCCGTTCAACAGCCACTACGGCAGCGGAGAGCCGATCGGCGACGACGTGATCGCGCTGCTCAACGAGGTCTACGAAAGGCACACGCTGCGCGAGCCGTGGCAGGCGGGCGACCTGATGCTGGTCGACAACATCGCCCGGGCGCACAGCCGCGAGCCCTACGAGGGCTCCCGCGAGGTGCTGGTGGCGATGGGCGACCCGGTGCGCCTGGCCGAGTGCTCGCCGACCATCGCACTTCCCTGACCGCCCGAACCACCGACCCCGGAGTAGAAGCATGTCCGCAGTCCCCTCGTTCACGGTGATATCCGGTGCCGAGGTCCAGAATTCGCTCGACGGCCGCCAGAAGCAGGTCGTCGACATCGTGGAGGCGGCCTACCGGCTGCACGGCGAGGAGCGGACGGTGAACCCGCCGTCGTACTTCCTGCGCTTCCCCGAACGCCCCACCTCCCGCATCATCGCGCTGCCCGCCTCACTCGGCGGGGACTCCGCGGTGGACGGCATCAAGTGGATCTCCAGCTTCCCCGGCAACGTCGCCGCCGGGATCCCCCGCGCCTCGGCGGTGCTGGTCCTCAACGACCACGACACCGGATACCCCTTCGCGTGCCTGGAGAGCTCGGTCATCAGCGCCACCCGCACGGCCGCCTCGGCCGCGCTGGCCGCCGACCGCCTCACCCGCGACCGCGGCCGCCCCCGCCGGGTGGGCTTCTTCGGCGTCGGCCTGATCGCCCGGTACCTGCACGACTACCTGCAGGCCACCGGCTGGAGCTTCGACGAGATCGGCGTCCACGACCTCTCCGCCGAGCACGCCGACGGGTTCCGCGGCTACCTGGAGCGGGCCGAGTCCGGGCCGCGGATCACCGTGCACGACAGCGCCGAGGAGCTCATCCGCTCCAGCGACCTGGTCGTGTTCGCCACCGTCGCGGGCACCCCGCACGTCCACGACCCGGCGTGGTTCGAGCACAACCCGCTGGTGCTGCACGTGTCGCTGCGCGACCTGTCGCCGGAGATCATCCTCTCGGCGGTCAACGTCGTCGACGACGTCGAGCACTGCCTCAAGGCCGACACCTCGCCGCACCTGGCCGAACAGCGCACCGGCAACCGCGACTTCCTCGACGGCACGATCAACGACGTGCTCTGCGGGCGGCTCTCCGTCCCCGCCGACCGGCCGGTGGTGTTCTCCCCGTTCGGCCTGGGCGTGCTGGACCTGGCCGTGGGCAAGTTCGTCTACGACGAGGTCACCCGCAACGGCCACCCGACGGTCGTGCCCGACTTCTTCTCCGAGCTCAAGCGCTACGGCTGAGCTCCAGGGGCCTCACCGCAACACGCTCGGTTCGTTCCCGCCAAGACGGAGATAGCTCGGTGCCCATCATTTCGCAGCCGCACGAATTCAACGAGGACGACCTCTACGTCGACCTCCGGCCCACCTTCGGCGTCCCGCTGTACGTCAAGTGCGAGGGGTTCAACTTCGCCGGGTCGATCAAGCTGAAGGCCGCCGACGCGATGGTGGCCGCGGCCGAGCGGTCCGGGGTGCTCGGTCCCGGCTCGATCCTGGTCGAGTCGTCGTCGGGCAACCTCGGGGTGGCGCTGAGCGTGATCGCCGCCAGCAGGGGCTACCGGTTCGTGTGCGTGACCGACTCGCGGTGCAACCTGGCGACCAAGCAGGTGATGGAGTCGCTGGGCTGCGAGGTGCACACCATCACCGAGCCCGACCGCGACGGCGGGTTCCTGGCCGCCAGGCTCGCCCACGTCCGCGAGCTGTGCGAGGGCGACGACCGCTACGTGTGGCTGAACCAGTACGCCAACCCGGACAACTGGTCGGCGCACTACCGGACCACCGCGCCCTCGATCGACCGGGCCTTCCCCAAGCTCGACGTGCTCTTCGTCGGAGCGGGCACCACGGGCACCCTGATGGGTTGCGCCCGGTACTTCAAGCGGTTCCGCCCTGCCGTGAAGGTCGTGGCGGTCGACGCGGTCGGCTCGGTCACCTTCGGCGGCCCGGCCGCACCCCGCATGATCCCCGGCCTGGGGACCGGGGTGCGGCCGCAGCTGCTCGACGAGTCCTTCGTCGACGACGTCGTGCTGGTCGACGAGATCGACACCGTGCGGACCTGCCACCGGCTGGCCGCGCGCGGCTTCCTGTTCGGCGGCTCCACCGGCACGGTCATCAGCGGCGCGACCCGGTGGATGGACGCCAACGACGCCGGCCCCGCCACCACGGCGGTGACCATCGCCCCCGACCTCGGGGAGCGCTACCTCGACTCGCTGTACCAGCCGAGCTGGGTGCGCGAGGTCTACCAGACCGATGCGCTGGACCTGGCCAGCGGCGGCGTCGGGGCGCGCTGAGCCGAGGCGCCGACACGTGTGCCGACGCCCACCGCGGAGAAACCGTGGTGGGCGTTCGCATCCGTGGGTCCGGGCGGCTCGTCAGGTCAGCGTGGCGATGACGTGCGCGGCGGCCTCGGCGAGGAGGGCTTCGTCGTACTCGGCGTCCTTGGCGGGCTTGCTGGACATGATCGCGATCACCAGCGGTGCGGAGTCCGGCGGCCACACCACGGCGATGTCGTTGAGCGTGCCGTAGTCACCGGTGCCGGTCTTGTTCGCCACGGTCCAGCCCGGCGGGACGGCGGCCTTGATGCGCCGGGCGCCGGTGGTGCCGCGTTGGAGCAGGTCGCGGAGGAAGGCGCGCTTGTCCTCGGGCAGCGCGTCCTTCAGCACCAGCTCGTCGAAGTCGGTGCCGAACGCGCGAGGCGAACTCGTGTCGCGGGGGTCTCCCGGAGTGGCTTCCACGATCAGCGGCTCGACCCGGTCCATCCGGGTCACCTCGTCACCGAGGCCGCGAGCGTAGGCGGTCAGCTCGGCCGGCCCGCCGAGATCGCGCAGCAGCAGGTTGCCCGCCGTGCCGTCGCTGTAGCGGACCGCGGCGTCGCACAGCTGGCGGATCGTCATCCCCGTGGACACGTGCTGCCTGGTGATGACCGAGCTCTTCATGAGATCGGCCTCGCCGTAGGTGACGAGCGCGTCCAGGTGCGACATCGGGTTGCGGTGCAGGACCGCGGCCGTCGCCAGCGCCTTGAACGTCGAGCAGAACGCGAAGCGTTCGTCCGCCCGGTGGGCCACGGTCGCGCCGGTGCCGGTGGCCAGGGCGTACACCCCCAGGCGCGCACCGAACTTCCGCTCCAGCCCGGCCAGGTGGTCGTCGTGATCGGGCGCCACGACGGCGGGCGGAGGCGCCGCCGGCGCCTCTCCCCTCGCGCATCCCGCCAGCGGCACGAGCGCCGCCATTCCCAGCAGAGCGCGGCGGGTGACCGCCGGACGCGATGCCGTCATCGTCTTCCTCCCTCTGGTGGGCCCGCGGCCATCATGGCGGGCTCCGACGGACGCGGCGACGGAATTCCGCCGGCCGCGCAACGACGAACGGCGGAGGTTGACCGCGGGAGCAGTCCACCTCCGCCGTGCGGGGCGCGGGATCAGTTCCCGGCCGCCTCCATCGCCTCGACGAGGCTCCTGGGCCGCAGGTCGGTCCAGTGCTCCTCGACGTAGGCCAGGCAAGCGTCGCGGGTGTCCTCGCCGTGGACCTCGGTCCACCCGGCGGGCACCTCGGCGAACGCGGGCCACAGCGAGTGCTGGCCCTCGTCGTTGACCAGCACCAGGTACGTGCCGTCGGGGTCCTCGAAGGGGTTGGTCATCGGACTCGTTCCTCTCTGCCGCGTCACCGGGCCTTGTCGAGCACCTCGGCCAGGCGGCCGACGGTGGGGTGGTCGTAGAGCTGGTGCACCGCCATCCTGGCGGGCAGCGTGCCGTTGATGCGCGCGACGAGCTGCGCCGCGCGCAGGGAGTTGCCGCCGAGCTCGAAGAACGCGTCGTCGCGTCCGACCCGCTCGCGGCCGAGAACCTCGCCCCAGATCGCGGCGAGCCGCCGCTCCAGGTCCGTCTCCGGCTCGGCGTAGCGGCGGCGCTCCCCCGCCGACGCCGCACGCGCCGCCGCCAGCAGCCCGGCCTGGTCGACCCGGCCGGCCGCGTCGCGCGGGACGCGGTCCACCCGCGAGAAGCGCACCGGGGCCTCGCACCGGGCGACCAGCTCGGCGGTGGCCTCGCGCAGCTCCGCCTCGTCCACGCCGGCACCGCTGTAGGCCACCACGATCTCGGTGCTGCGCGAATGTTCCGGGGCGAGCTCGGCGATGATGTCCTCGTTGCGGCCGTCGAGCCCGATCAGCAGGTTCACGCGGTCCTGTCCCAGCGCCGTCAGCAACGACGACAACCCGCTCGCGTCGTCGATGGGCACGAACCCGCGCGAGGCCGCGGCGGCCGACGGGCTGCCCCGGTTCATCCCGCTGCCGGTCCACATGCTCCACGACAGGCACCGCACCGGCCTGCCGAGCTCGTGGCCCCAGTGGTCGGCGAAGCCGTTGAGGAAGCTGTTCGCCGAGGAGTACGCGCCGAAGGAGCTGCCGCCGAACTCGGCGTTGACCGACGAGAACAGCACCAGCAGCGTGTCCGGCCGGTCGCGCAGCACCTCCGCGATGGCCATCGTGCCGTGCACCTTGGCCCGGTAGGTCCGGGCGAACTCGCCGCGCGAGGCGCGCGCGACCGTGTGCTCCTCCAGCCGGGACCACTGCTGCGAGACGTCGTTGCTCGCCAGGTGCAGGACCCCGTCCAGCGACCTCCCCCACCGCCGCTCGGCCTGCGCGACGGCGCTGTGCAGGGCGGCGGTGTCGCCGACGTCCAGCGCCCGGTACTCGACCTCGCCGAGCGTGCGCAGGTCTGCCAGCCGCTCCGCCTTCGGCGTCCCCTCCGCGACCGGACTGCGTCCGATCAGCAGCAACCGCGCCTGGTAGGCCGCCAGCAGGTACTCGGCGATCTGCTGCGCGATGCCGCCGAGACCGCCGGTGATCGCGTACACCCCTCCCTGGACCAGCGCGGGGGAGCTGCCGGCTTCGGGCTCCACCGGTCGCAGCCTGGGCACCAGCCTGGTGCCACCGCGGTGTGCGACCACATCGGCGTCGGGCACCGCGTCGAGCTCGGCGCGCACGATCGCGGCCCACCGCTCGGGCGTGGCCGCCGGCAGGTCGACCTGCCGCAGCACCGGGACCGCGCCCTCGGCGACGGCCGTGCGGACCAGGCCGGGCAGCGCGCCCTTGGCGACGTCCACCGCGTCGCCGTCGCCGGTGCGCACGCCGCCGGTGGTGAGGACGAGGACCTCGGGCCGGCGCTCCCACGAGGCCAGCTCGCCGAGCAGCATCCGCACCGACAGCGCACCGGAGCGGAGACCGGCGTCGATGTCTCCTCCCGGTGTCGCAGCCCATGCGTGCACCACGGCGTCGATCCGGCCGAAGTCGCTTCGAACCGCGGTGAGCAGTTCGCGGTAGTGCGCCGGGTTGGCGTCGTCGATGGAGAAGCGGTTGCCGTCGCGGGCGAAGCGCGTACCCGGCAGGACGACCACGTCGTGCTCGCCGAGCCACTGCTCCCGCTCGACGTCGGCGAACAGCACCCGCACACCCGCGCGGGACTCGGACTCCACAATGGACTGCGCGGTCCAGACCCGCTCGAAGAACCAGTTGTCCTCGGACGGGGGCTCCTCCTCGACCGGACCGCCCTCCAGGGCGCGCAGCGCGTCGGCGAACTTGCCCGCGCGCAGGTCGGCGACGAGCTGGGAACGCTGGATCTTGCCGCTGCCGGTCTTGGGGAACGCCTCGCGCTCGACCGGAACCACTTGGTGCGGCTGCAACCCGATGTCGAAGGCCAGCCTGGCCCTGATCGCGGCCACCGTGCCCGCCACGTCGGCGGACGCGGGCACGAAGAAGACGACCAGCCGGTCGGTGTCGGTGCCCTCCCCCGCGTCGTTGCACGCGGCCACGAAGGTGACCTCGGTGCCGGGCACCTGCTCCACGACGGACTCGATGTCGAAGTTCAGGTAGTTCACGCCCTGGATGACGATGAGGTCGCTGTCGCGTCCGGTGAGCGTCAGCCTGCCGTCGTGGACGAAGCCGAGGTCACCGCTGTTGAACCAGCCGTCCTCGGTGCAGGCCTTCCGGTTGGCCTCGTCGTTGCGGTAGTAGCCGGTCATCATCGTGCTGCCGGAGAACTGCACCCGGCCGACGTGGTCCTCGGGCAGCGGCCGGTCGTGGTCGTCGGCGATCCGCAGCGCCAGCCCCGGCAGCGGGCGGCCGACCTCGGTGAAGGTGATGACCTCCGGGACGTCCCGGGGCGGCACCACGCGCAGCCTGCCGCCGAGCGAGGCTTTCTCGACGCTGATGGTGCCCTGCGCCGGGTCGTCGGCCGAGAGCCTGGAGTAGATGGTGCCGGAGGCGATCTCCGACATCCCGAAGGTCGGCAGCAGCGCGTCCGCGGGCAGGCCGTAGGGCCGCAGCACCTCCAGGAACCGCTGCGCGGTGCGGGTCACCACCGCCTCACCGCCGTTGCAGATGTGGCGCAGGCACGACAGATCCCACGCGCGGCCGGCCGCGCGTTCGGCGTTGTCGTTGAACAGCGAGAAGGCGAAGTTCGGGGCCCAGGTGTTGGTCACCCGGAACCGGTGCACCCAGTCCATCCACACCAGCGGGTCGGCCAGGAACGCGTCCGTCTCGGCGTTGACGTGCTGGTGGCGCAGGACCACGTTGCTGACGTTGTGCATGATGACGCCGCCGACGTGGTCCATGGGGATCCAGTTCAGCGACACGTCGTGCTCGCCGAAGCCGTTGACCGCGGCGCTGGCCAGCGTGCGGGCGATGATGCTGGCGTGGGCGTGCCGGACGCACTTGGGCACACCGGTGCTGCCCGAGGTGAGCAGTTGCACGGCCGGGTCACCGGGTTCGACCGGGTGGGGATCGGCGTCGGCACCGGCGCGGCGCAGTTCCTCGTTGCAGTAGGCGGTGATCTCGGCGTCCCAGCCGGAACCGAGCCCCCGGACCCCTTCCAGCAGCTCGGCGTCGGTGAGGATCACCGGGCGGCCCAGCAGCTCCCACGCGTTGCGCAGCTTGCGTGTACCGGCGTTCTCGCGGTCGAACCCGAGCGGGACCCCGCACGGGGTCGGAACGTAGCCGCCGAGCACGCACGCCCAGAACGCGGTGACGAAGTTCCGGTTGCCTGCGAACTGGAACAGCACCGAGTCGCCCGGCGCCAGCCCGCGTTCGCCGAGCCCGGCGAGCAGCTCCCGCGCCTCGGTGAGCAGCTCGGCGTAGCTCTGGAAGCTCTCACCGCCGTCGGCGGCGATGAACGTGGTTCCGCGATCGGGGGCCAGTTCGGCGGCCAGCCGCAATCCTTCCTGCAGGGTTGTAGGGGCCGACGGGTCGTGCGGCAGCTCGCCGCCGTGGACCTCGGCCGTCGGCAGGTCCGCCCCGCCGACCTCGCGCTCGGCGGTCGCGCCGGTGACCGGCGTGCGCGCGGGCGTCGCCGCCCGCGACCGCGCCTGCCTGCGGACGCCGCAGGCGGCGTCGGAGACACCGGCGTGCGCGCGGACCGCCGCGGACAGCTCCGCCATCAACTCGCTGGACATCTGGGCCGAACCTCCTCGGTGCGCGGCTGGTCCCCGCCGAGGAGGAGCCGCCCGATCTCCTCCGCCAGCTCCCGGGGGCGGTCGTTGAGGTAGAAGTGGCCGCCCTCGAAAATCCGGAGCCGGAAAGCGCCGCTGGTCTGTTCCTGCCACGCCCGCATCGCCTGCTCCGGGGCGCGTTCGTCGTCGTGTCCACCCAGGACGGTGATGGCCGCCGCCAGCGGTGGCTCGGGGCGGTACTCGTAGCGCTCGCCGAGCGTGAAGTCGGCGCGCAGCGCGGGGAGCAGCAGCCGCATCAGCTCGGGGTCGCCGGCCACCGACTCGGCGGTCCCGCCCAGCGATCCCAGCGCCGCGACGAACTCCTCGTCGGGCAGCTCGTGGATCGGCTCGGCCACCGGCGGCCGGTCCGGCGCGACCTCGCCGCTGAGCAGCAGGTGCTCCGGCTGCGGTCCGCCGCGGCCCCGCAGCGCCCGGGCCAGCTCGAAGGCCAGCAGCGCGCCACCGCTGTGACCGAAGAACGCGAACGGCCCCCGGAGGTAGGGACGCATCGTGAGCCCGAGCGTGCGCACCGCGGCGGTGAGGTCGGTCAGCGGCTGTTCGCGGATCCGGTCCTCCCGGCCGGGGAGCTGGAGCGCGATCAGCTCGACCTCCGGGGGCAGCAGCCGCGGCCATTCGGCGAAGGTGGCCGCACCGGCGCCGGCGTGCGGGAAGCAGAACAACCGGACCCGCGGGTCGGTACGCCGAGCACGCCGCACGAACGGCGACTCGACGGTGAACGAGTCGAGCATGCGACCGACCATAGGAACGGCGTTTATCGGGGCAATATCGCGACAACTTCCATGGCTCGCCGACCGCCGGCGGGAGCTTCGCGCACACGGAAGCACAGACGTGCTCGCGCTGTTGCGGCCTCGTCCTTTCAGGCCGTTGTGGACAGCGGCTTGTGTGTTGTGGCCACCTGCGGCGGCATCGCCGTGCACATGCTGGACACGCAGCGGAGCCACCTGCGCCGCTGCCGTCAGACGGTCGCGGAACCGGACGGTGAGGTCGGTCTGCCCGTACCGGGCCGGCTCACGGGATCACCGGGCTTTCGTCCACGGCGCAGGCAACCGGCCGGCGCCGTGGACGATCAGCCGCCGATCCGGCATGTCAGAACGGCATCGCGGCCTCCGCCGGCTCCCGGTCGGCCATCCGCTGCCGCACCAGAGCCGCGATCTCGCCGAGCGGACCACTGCCGAGCATCTCGTCGTGCGTGCAATCGACGCGCTCCACGCACACCCGGCCGCGCACGTACGGCTCCCACTGCGGGCCGAGGTCGTCGTTGGACCGCGACGTCACCAGCAGCACGTCGCCGTCGACGACGTCGGGCCGGTGCCCGGCTGCCAGCCGGACGCTGTTGACGATGGCGTCCACCGCGGACGGCAGATGCCGCGCGGGCAGCACGCTCAGCACGCCTTCGCCGAGCGCCTGCGCGATGCGGCGACGCTGGTGCTCGGCGCTTCCGCGCTCGGTATCGCCGACCACGTCGTCGAACAGCCGGGCCAGCACCTCGTCCTCGGCCAGGCCGAGGTCCGAGGTGGACGAGTCCAGCATCGCCAGCATCCCCACCTGCTCGCCGCGCGAGTGAAGCTCCGCGGCCACCGCGTGCGCGATGTTGCCGCCGAGGGAGTACCCGAGCAGGTGGTACGGGCCATGAGGCCGGACCTTCTGGATCTGGTCGGCGTAGTCCGAGGCGAGCTCGCCGAGGCTTGCCGGCAGGGGGTCCCGGCCGTCGATCCCGCGCAGTTGCAGGCCGTGCAGCGGCATGTCGGTGTGGCGCAGCAGACCCGAGTAGCACCACGACAGCCCGGTCGCCGGGTGCACGCAGAACAGCGCCTGACCTTCTCCTCCGCGCAACCCGAGCAGGACGTCGAAGCCATCGCCGTCGTCGTCGAGCAGTTCGGCGAGCTCGGCGACGGTAGGAGCACGGAAGACCGACTGCACGCCGAGCTCCGCGCCGAGCACCTCGCGGACCCGGCTGACGAGCTGGGTGGCCAGCAGCGAGTGCCCGCCCGTCTCGAAGAACCCGTCGTCGATGCCGACGGTGCCCACGCCCAGCACCTCGCCGAAGAGGTCGCAGAGCACTTCCTCCCGCGGCGAACGCGGCCTGCGGTACGCCCCCACCGGCGCGGCGAGCGGGCGCGGGAGCCGGTCCCGGTCGAGCTTCCCGTTGGCCGTCAACGGCATCTCGTCGAGCGCCACGACCGCCGAGGGCACCATGTAGTCCGGCAGCGCCTCGCGCGCGTGCCGCAGCAGCTCCGGCGCGGCAGCCCGCCCGACGACGTAGCCCACGAGCCGCCTGTCACCGGGCCGGTCCTCGCGGACCACCACGCGTGCCTGCTCGACGCCGGGATGGGCGGCCAGGACCGCCTCGACCTCGCCCGGCTCGATCCGGAAGCCGCGCACCTTCACCTGGTCGTCGGCACGTCCCAGGTACTCCAACCGCCCGTCGGCGCCCCACCTGGTGAGGTCGCCGGTCCGGTACATCCGCGAACCGCGCGGGCCGAACGGGTTCGCGACGAAGCGCTCGGCGGTGAGCCCGAACCGGCCGCGGTATCCCTGCGCGAGACCTGGGCCGGCGGCGTAGAGCTCGCCGGCCACCCCGGCCGGCACCGGTCGCAGACGGGAGTCCAGGACGTAGGCGGCGGCGCCGTCCAGCGGGAGGCCGATCGGCACCGGGTGCACGCCGGGTTCGCACCGCGCCCAGGTCACCTCCACGGTGGCCTCGGTCGGACCGTAGGCGTTGATCATGGTCCGGCCCCGGCCGAAGAACTCGACCAGCTCGGCCGGGCACGGCTCGGCGCCGGTGACGAGGCACCGCAGGTGCGGCAGCTCCACCCTGGGCACGGTGGCCAGCACCGACGGCGGGATGTGCAGGTGCGTGACGCGCTCGCGGTCCAGTTCGACGGCCAGCTCGGCCCCGGTCGCGGTCCGCCGCGGCACCACCAGGCACGCACCCGTCAGCAGCGCCATGCACAGCTCCGCCACCGACACGTCGAAGCTCGGCGACACGTACTGGTACACGCGGCTGTCCTCGCGCACCCCGTAGGAACGCACGTGGTTGCCCGACAGCGTCGCGAACCCGGCGTGGGAAACCACAACGCCCTTGGGTAGTCCGGTCGAGCCCGACGTGGTGATGACGTAGGCGGCTGACTCCGCGCGCAGCGGTGCGTTGCGCTCCGCGTCGGTCGGGTCGGTCGCCGGGTGCGCTGCGAAGCCGGAGTCGATCAGCAGGGCCGGACGCGGCAGTTCGACACCCGCGGTGGAGACCACCAGCGCGACGTCCTCGAGCAGGTGGCGGATCCGCTCGGCCGGGTACTCGACGTCCACGGGCAGGTAAGCGGCACCGGTCTTGAGCACGGCGATGATCGCCGCGACCAGTTCGCCCGACTTCGGCAGGGCCAGCGCCACCACGTCGCCGGGCCCGATCCCGAGGCCGATCAGGTGGTGCGCGAACCGGTTCGCCCGCTCGTTGAGCTCGGCGTAGGTCCAGCGTCCGTCTCGGGAGTCCACCGCGAGGTTGCCCGGCACGCGGCGCACCTGCCGCTCGAACAGCTCCGGCCAGCTGGGTTGCGCCGACGGATCCGCCGGGCGCACCGCGAGCGCCTCGCGCTCCCGGCCGGTCAGCACGTCCACCTGCGACAGCCGGAGCCGCGGGTCGGTCACCACCTGCTCCAGCAGCCGGACGAAGCGCTCGGCCACCGATCGGGCGGTGTCCTCGTCGAACAGGTCGGTGCTGTAGGAGACGACGCCGTCCACCCCCGCCGGTCGCCCCGCGCCGTCCCGGTTCTCGCGCACGCTCAGGGCCAGGTCGACCTTCGCCGCGCCCGCTCCGGCGCCTTCCACCTCGACGTGCAGCCCGGGCCACCGCGGCTCGTCGCCGTCGTCCTCGCCCTGGAAGGCGAACGCGACCTGGAACAGCGGGTGGTGCGACAGCGAACGCGCCGGGTTGACGATCTCCACCAGCCGCTCGAACGGGATGTCCTGGTGCGCATAGGCCGCCAGGTCCGCTTCCCGGACCCGCGCGAGCAGGTCGGCGAAGGTGGGATCGCCCGAGGTGTCGGTGCGCAGCACCAGCGTGTTGACGAAGAAGCCGACCAGCTCGTCCAGCGCCGGGTCTGCGCGACCGGCCACGACGGTGCCGACCGGGATGTCCTCGCCCGCGCCGAGCTTGGTCAGCACGGCCGCCAGGCAGGCGTGCAGGACCATGAACGGCGTGGCGTCGTGCTCGGCCGCGAGCCGCGACAGCGCGGCGTGGGTGTCGGCGTCGATGCCGAACTCCAGGGAGTCGCCCCGGTGCGAGGCCACCGCCGGCCGGGGCCGATCGGTGGGCAGCTCGATCCGGTCCGGTGCTCCCTCCAGGGTCCTGCGCCAGAACGACAGTTGCCGGGCCACGCCGGAACGCGGGTCGTCCTCGTCACCGAGCACTTCGCGCTGCCACAGCGCGAAGTCGGCGTACTGCACGGGAAGTGGCGTCCACTGTGGAGCAGTGCCGCGGACGCGCGCCCCGTAGGCCGACGCGAGGTCGCGGACCAGCGGCCCCTGCGAGGTGCCGTCGGCGGTGATGTGGTGCAGCAGCACCAGCACCACGTGCTCACCGGGACCTCCCTCGAACACGACGACCCGCAGCGGCACCTCGCGCGCCAGGTCGAAGGAGTAGCGCGCCGCCTCTTCCAACGTCCCGGTCCCGTCGACCACGACCGGTTCGGCGTGGTCGAGGACGTGCTGGTGCGGCGTGCCGCCGACGTGGGGGAAAACCGTGCGCAGGCTCTCGTGCCTGGCCACCACGTCGGCGACCGCCGCCCGCAGCGCGTCGCGGTCCAGCTCTCCGGCGAGCCGCAGCACCAGTGGGATGTTGTAGGTGGGGCTCGGTCCCTCCATCTGGTGGAGGAACCACAGCCTGCGCTGCGCGAACGACAGCGGGACCAGCTCGGGCCTGGCCTTCGGCTCCAGCGGTGGGCGCACCGGTCGGGACGCGCCGAGCCGTTCGGAGATGCCGGCGACCGTGGGCGACTCGAACAGCGCCCGGATCCCCACGTCCGCACCCAGCTCCGCACGGATGCGGCTGATCAGCCGCGTGGCCAGCAGCGAGTGCCCGCCCATTTCGAAGAACCCGTCGTCGATCCCGACGGAGTCGATGCCCAGGACTTCCGCGAACAGTCCGCAGAGGATTTCCTCGCGCTCGTCGCGGGGCGCCCGGCAGCCCTCCTCGGCCGCGAACTCCGGGGCCGGCAGGGCATTGCGGTCCAGCTTGCGGTTGCCGGTCAGCGGCAGCGCGTCCATCGTCACGAACGCGACCGGCACCATGTATTCCGGCAGCCGGTCGGCCACGTGGTCGCGCAGCCCGGCAGCGTCGAGCTCGCCCTCCGGCACGACGTAGGCCACCAGCCGCTTGTCGCCGGGGGTGTCCTCGCGCACGATCGCGGCGGCGTGCCGGACGGCCGGGTGCTGGTTGAGGACGGTGTCGATCTCGCCGAGCTCGATCCGGAAACCGCGGATCTTCACCTGGTCGTCGACCCGCGCGATGAACTCGAGCATGCCGTCGGCGTTCCACCGCGCGATGTCCCCGGAGCGGTAGAACCGGGAGCCGGGCGGGCCGAACGGGTCGGCCACGAACTTCGACGAGGTCAGCCCGGGGCGGTTCAGGTAGCCGCGGGTCACCAGGTCGCCCGCGATGTAGAGCTCGCCCTCGACGCCGACCGGGGCCGGCCGCAGGGCCGCGTCCAGCACGTACATCCGGGTGTTCCAGATCGGCCGCCCGATCGTCACCACGCCGGAGGGCACCGGTTCGCCGGGCTCGATCCGGAACTCGGTGCAGCCGACCGTGGTCTCGGTCGGCCCATACTCGTTGATCACCGTCGCCTCCGGGTGCCGGGCACGCCACTGCTCCAGCACCTCCCCCACCAGCGACTCGCCGCCGAGGACGAGCTGGCGGGTCGGCGAGCACTCCGGCGGCAGCGTCAGCAGCACCGGCAGGTGGCTCGGGGTGGCCTTGACGAAGGTGGGCCGGTGGCCGCCCAGTTCGGCGGACTCGTCGAGCTCGACCAGCTGCGCGCAGCCGCCGGTCGTCAGCGGGGCGAACAGACCGGTGACGGTCAGGTCGAACGACACCGGCGAGTGCACCAGCGCGCGTCCGGCGACCGCCGGGTACGCCGAGCGCACCCACGACAGGTAGCCGTTGAGCGAGTCGTGCTGGACGACCACGCCCTTGGGCCTGCCGGTCGAGCCGGAGGTGAAGATCACGAACGCGGCGTTGCGCATGCCGAGCGACCGCCGCGGATCGCGGTCGTCCACGGTGGACGTGTCGACTTCGTCGACGAGCAGCCGCGGAGTGGTACTGGGAATCCGATCGGCGCAGCCGCGGTCGGTCAGCACGAGCACCGGGCGGACGTCGTCGAGCATGAACCCGATCCGCTCCGCCGGGTGCGCGGGGTCCAGCGGCAGGTAGGCGCCGCCGGTCTTCAGCACCGCCAACAGCGCGACGACCAAGTCCACCGACCTGGGCAGCGCGATGGCCACGAACCGCTCGGGTCCCGCGCCGCGTTCGAGCAGCAGCCGGGCGAGCCGGTTGGCGCGGCGGTTGAGCTCGGCGTAGTCGATCCCGGTGTCCCCGAACGAGACCGCCGGGGCGTGCGGGGTACGCCTGACCTGCTGCTCGATCAGGTCCGGCAGGGTCACCGGCACGACCTCGTGCGCGGTGTCGTTCCAGCGCCGCAGGACGCGGTCACGCTCGTCGTCGGGCAGCACGTCCAGCTCGCCGATCGTCGTCGCCGGATCGGCGGCCACCTCGGCGAGCACCCGCACCAGCCGGGCCGCGATGGAGTCGGCGGTGCGCTGGTCGAACAGGTCGGTGGCGTATTCCAGCACGCCTCGCAGACCGGTCGGGGCGCCGCCGTCGTCGTAGGACTCCTCGACGTGGAAGGTCAGATCGACCTTGGCCATGTCGGTGCTGCTGGTCTCGCGCTCGACGACCAGACCGGTGAGACCGAACTCGGTGCGCTCGTCGCGGTGGAAGTCGAGCATGACCTGGAACAGCGGGTGCCGCGACATCGACCGGGCCGGGTTGACGACCTCGACCAGCCGCTCGAACGGGACGTCCTGGTTGGCGTAGGCGGCCAGGTCGGCCTGGCGGACCCGGCCGAGGAGGTCGGTGAAGGACGGGTCGCCGGAGGTGTCGGTGCGCAGCACCAGCGTGTTGACGAAGAAACCGACCAGCTCGTCCAGCGCCTCGTCGCCCCGGCCGCTGACCGAGGTGCCCAGCGGGATGTCGGTCCCGGCGCCCATCCTGGTCAGCAGCGCCGCGATCGCGCTCTGCACCACCATGAACACGCTCGCCTGGTTCGACCGGGCCACCGCGGCCAGCGCGTGGTGGACCTCGGGGCCGACGTCGAACTCCACCCCCTCGCCCCGGTTGGTGGCGACCGCCGGGCGCGGCCGGTCGGTGGGGAGCGACAGCTCCAGCGGCACACCGTCGAGGCTGTCCCGCCAGAAGGCGAGCTGGCGCGCCACCAGGCTCTCCGGGTCGTCCTCACGGCCGAGCAGGTCGCGCTGCCACTGGGCGTAGTCGGCGTACTGCACCGGCAGCGGCGACCAGCGCGGGCCACGGCCCTCGCAGCGCGCCGCGTAGGCAGTGGCCAGGTCGCGCGCGAGCAGACCGCTGGACCTGCCGTCACCGGCGATGTGGTGCAGCAGCACGAGAAGTACGTGCTCCTGCGGACCCAGCACGAACAGGCTCGTCCGCAGCGGCGGTTCCGCGGCGAGGTCGAACGGCGTGCGCGCCGCTTCGGCCACCTGCTCCTCGACGCGATCGGCCGCAACGACGTGCAGCACTGGCAGGTCCGGCAGGACCCGCTGGTAGGGCGTGCCGCCGACGGCGGGGAACACGGTGCGCAGGCTCTCGTGCCGCTCGGCGACATCGCCGATCGCCGCCTGGAGGGCGTCGGTGTCGAGCAGACCGGAAAGCCGCAGCGTCATCGGGATGTTGTAGGTGGCGCTGGGTCCTTCGAGCTGCTGGAGGAACCACAGCCGCTGCTGGGCGAACGACAGCGGGACGCGCTCCTGGCGCGGCAAGGGTCGCACCGCCGGGCGCGCCTCGCCCGCGCCGTCCAGCCGGGCGGCCAGGCCTGCCACCGTCGGCGACTCGAACACAGCGCGCACCGCGAGCTCCACGTCGAAACCCGCGCGGATGCGGCTGATCAGCCGGGTCGCCAGCAGCGAATGGCCGCCCAGCTCGAAGAAGCTGTCCTCGGGACGCACCCGGGTCACGCCGAGGACTTCCTCGAACAGGCTGCAGAGGATCTCCTCGCGCGGTGAACGCGGCACCGAGCCGGAAGCCGGAATCTCGTGCTCCGGAGCGGGAAGCGCCCTGCGGTCGAGCTTGCCGCTGGGGGTGAGCGGCAACGCGCCGAGCTCGACGAACGAGGTCGGCACCATGTAGTCGGGGAGATGGCGCCGCAGGTGCTCGCGCAGCGGCCCGGCCTCGCCGACCACGTAGGCGGTCAGCCTCTCCTGTCCCCGGCGGTCGCCGCGGACGACCACCGCGACCTGGCCGACCGAGGGGTGCTCGCGGGCGACGGCCTCGATCTCGCCCGGCTCGATGCGCGCACCGCGCACCTTGACCTGGTCGTCGGCCCGCCCGGCGAACTCCAGCACCCCGTCCTTGCGCCACCTGGCGAGGTCACCGGACCGGTACATCCGGCTGCCCGGCGCGCCGAACGGATCGGCCACGAACCGCTCCGCGGTCAGCGGAGCACGCCGGTGGTAGCCGTGGGCGAGCTGGGTGGTTGCCAGGTACAGCTCGCCGGTGGTGCCGACCGGCACCGGGCGCAACGCGCCGTCGAGCACGTAGAGCCGGGCGCCGGGCACCGGCTTGCCGATGGGGGCGGGATCGTCGACCCGGCCCGGCTCGCAGTCGTGGAAGGTGACGTCGATGGTCGCCTCGGTCGGGCCGTAGAGGTGGTGCAGCCGGACGTCGAGCAGCTCCCACACCCGGCGCTGCAGGTCCGCGGGCAGCGACTCGCCGCCGGTGAACACCCGGCGCAGCGAGGTGCACTCCCCGGCCTGCGGTGTCTCCAGGAACATCCGCAGCACCGGAGGTACGAAGTGGACGGTGGTGACCCCGTGCTCGCGGATCACCGCGGCCAGGTGGTCGACGTCGCGGTGCCCGCCGTCGGCGGCCAGCACCAGCGTGGCACCTTCGTTGAGCGTCCAGAAGAACTCCCACACCGAGACGTCGAAACCGGCCGGGGTCTTCTGCAGCACCCGGTCCGACGCGTCGAGCCGGTAGGCCCGCTGCATGCCGTCCAGGCGGTGCAGCACCGCGCGGGCCGGGACCACGACGCCCTTCGGGCGACCGGTGGAGCCCGAGGTGTAGAGCACGTACATCGGGCCTGCGACCGCGCGTCCCGGGTTGGTGGCCGGGTGCTCCGGCAGCGGCTCGTCCAGCAGGAGGAGGTTGCGCGCGGGGACCCGCACGTCGCTGGTCGTGATGACGAGATCCGGCGCCGCGTCGCGCAGGATGTGCTCGATGCGCTCGGCAGGGTGGTCGGGTTCCACCGGCACGTACGCGGCGCCCGCCTTGACCACCGCGAACAGGGCGGTGACCAGTTCCACCGACCTGGGGAGCGCGACCCCCACCAGGCTCCCCGGACCGACACCGGCCGCGATGAGGTGGTGCGCGAGCCGGTTGACCCGCTCGTTCAGCTCGCGGTAGCTGACGGCGCCGCTGTCGTGCACGACGGCCGGGTGCTCGGGTGCCAGGCGGACCCGCTCCTCGAAGCGCTCGACGACGCTCGGGCCTTCCGGAGCGGGCTCGTCGTCGTTGAACTCGTGCAGGATCCGGTGTCGCTGCGCGGTTTCGAGCAGTTCGACGCGCCCGAGTGGCTGGTCCGGCTCGGCGGCGAACGCCTCGAGGAAGCGCCGCAGGCGCGCCAGGAGCTCCGCGGCGTCGAACTCCTCGGGCCGGTGGTCGAGCCGGAACTGCAGGCCGTCCTCGGTCCTGGCCACGACCAGGCCGAGCGGGTAGTGCGTGGCTCCCCCGCCGTCGACGCCGGTGATGCGCGGGCCTGCCTGGTCGTCCTCGTCGTCGGCGAGCGAGTCCAGCGGGTAGTTCTCGAACACCAGCAGCGTGTCGAACAGCGGCCCGAGCCCGGCGACGCGCTGCACCTCGGCCAGGCTCACGTGCTGGTGCGCGAGCAGCCGCGACTGCTCGGCCTGCAGGCGCGCGAGGTTCTCGGCCACCGACGCCGCCGGGTCCAGCCGCACCCGCACCGGGAGGGTGTTGATGAACAGGCCGATCATCGTCTCGATGCCCTCGATCTCGGGCGGCCTGCCCGACACCGTCGCACCGAACACCACGTCGGCGGAGCCGGTGAGCTGTCCCAGCACGGTGGCCCAGGCGCCCTGCACGAGTGTGTTGACGGTCAGGCCGCGCCGCCTGCACAGCTCGTCCAGCCCGTCGGCGGGCATGGTCAGCCAGGCGCGTTCGGGCAGAGCCGCGGTGCGGCCGGCCTCCGCGACGCGCGTCGGTGCGTCGAGGCCGGACAGGGATTCGCGCCACACCCGCTCCGACACCGCCGGGTCCTGTTCGGACACCCAGCGCAGGTACCGCTTGTACGGGGTGACCGGCCGCAGGCCGGCCGCCGCTCCGTCGCGGTAGAACGCGAAGAGCTCGTCGATCAGCAGTGGCGCGGACCAGCCGTCCAGCAGCAGGTGGTGGTTGGTGATCACCAGGCGGCTGGTGCGGTCCGGCAGTCGCACGAGGGTGCAGCGCAGCAGTGGTGGGGTGCGGACGTCGAATCGGCGCACCCGGTCGGCCGCGAGGAAGTCGTCGAGCCCGTCGGCCGGGAGGTCGACGACCTCCCACGCGGGCTCGACGTCGCGGACCACGTACTGGATCGGCTGCCCGCCCTTGCGCTGGCGGAAGCCGGCCCGCAGGTTCGCGTGCCGCTCCAGCAGCAGCCGCAGCGCCTCCCGGAACCGCTCCGGGTCGACCGCGCCCGCCAGTTCGAGGACGAGCTGGGTGTTGTAAACCTCCACGCCGTCGGAGTCGTAGAGGCTGTGGAACCACAGCCCCTCCTGCAACGGCGACAGTGGGAGCACGTCTTCCAGCCTCGACTGGCTCATCTCGGGATTCCAATCCGCGCGGACCCCTGGCGGGGCCGAAATCTTGTCGGACCGGATCCGGCCGCGTGGCGGCCGGATCCGGTGTGGGACCAACGCCGGCTCACTCCAGCCCGAGCTCGGCTTCCAGCTCGTCGATCTCGTCCTGGCTCAGCGTGTCCAGCGACAGGTCCGACGGGGTGTGCCCGCCGGCGTCGGGGTCTTCGACGTGCACCACCAGAGCCCGCAGCGCCTCGGCCCACGTGCGGGACAGCCGCTCGACGTGCCCGCGCTCGACCAGCGAGGCGGCCCAGCTCCAGGTCGCCGAGAGCCGCGGCCCCTCCGCGGTGTCCTCGGTGACGGCGTTGACCTCCACCGCGTGCGGCAACGGCATCCTGGGATCCCGGCCCGACGGCACCGGCAGGTCGTCGGTGGTGGCGAAGTCGTGCTGGTCGCCACCGCCCTGGAACCGGCCGAGGTAGTTGAAGCCGATCTCGGGCACCTGGTAGGCCGCCAGCTCCGCGCCGGTCCCCGGGTTGAGGTGGCGCAGCAGGCCGTAGCCGATGCCGTTGTCCGGGATCTCCCGGAGCTGCTCCTTGAGCTGCTTGACGACCTGGCCCAGCGCGGCGGTGGCCGCCAGCAGCTCGCCGGTGTCCACCGCGCCGGGGTCCAGCCGCACCGGGTGCAGGTTGGTGAACCAGCCGACCGTGCGGGAGAGATCGCCGTCGACGACCGGCTCCCGCCCGTGGGACTCCACGTCGACCACGACGTCGCTGCGCCGGTCGCCGTCCTCGCCGCGCACGTGCAGCACGGCGACGGCCAGGGCGACCAGCAGCACGTCGTCGACTCCGGCGTGGAACCGCGCGGGCACCGTCGTCAGCAGCGCCCTGGTGTCCTCGACCGGGATCGTGATCTCCAGTTCGCCCGCCTCGGTGCCCGGCCGCGGTCGCGCACCCGGTTCGCCGAGCACGCCCTTCCACAGCTCCAGTTCGCGCACGCGCTCCGGTCGCACCGCCTCTTCGGCGAGCCGCTGGGCCCAGCGGCGCAGCGACGTGCGCACCGGCTCCAGCCCCTCCCCGGCGGTGTGCCAGGCGATCGCGAGATCCGGCAGCAGCACCCGCCAGGAAACCCCGTCGACCGCGAGGTGGTGGACCACGACCAGCAGACGGCCGGCCGCGCGCGGTCCGGCGTCGAACCACACGAACCGGGCCACGGCACCGTTCTCCGGTGCCAGCCGGTCACGCGCCGCGTCGCCGTGTTCGGCCACGACCTCGGCGAGCGCGGTGTCGTCGAGTCCTTCGACGTCCACCCGCCGCACGAGATCCGCGGCCCGGACCTCGCCGCGTGGCAGCACTTCCGGCCGCCAGCCCGGGTTGAGCCGCAGCCGGAGGGCGTCGTGGGTGTCGACCAGCGCCTGCACCGCCGTCGTGAGCCGGTCGGCTCCGAGGTCGGCGGGCACCCGCAGCACCATCGACTGGTTGAACCCGGCGAAGTGCTCGGTGTGCTCGCGCAGCCAGTGCATGATCGGCGTCGCGGGGAACTCGCCGATCCCGGAACCCGCTTCTTCCTCGACCTCGCCGCCGTCGCCCGCGGCAACCGCCAGCTTGCGCACCGTGCGGTGGGCGAAGACGTCCTGCGGACTGAGCACCAGTCCCTCGCGGCGGGCCCTCGACACCAGTTGCAACGACAGGATGCTGTCGCCGCCGAGCTCGAAGAACCCGTCGTCGATGCCGACCGAAGGCACCCGCAGCACCTCCGCGAACAGTCCGCACAGGACCTCCTCGCGGCGGGTCCGCGGCGCCGCCCCCGAGGTGGCGACGAAGTCGGGCGCCGGCAGCGCCCTGCGGTCCACCTTGCCGTTGGGCAGCAGCGGAAGCTCGTCGAGCAGGACGAACGCCGAGGGCACCATGTACTCCGGCAGCGCGCTCGCGGCCAGCGCCCGCAGGTCCGACGGCTCCGGACGTGCGCCCTCCGGCACGACGTAGGCCACCAGGCGCCTGTCGCCGGGGTTGTCCTCCCGCACCAGCGCGGTGACCTGGCCGACGCCGGGGTGCC
The DNA here is from genome assembly GCF_000062885.1 of Saccharopolyspora erythraea NRRL 2338. Taxonomy (NCBI): domain Bacteria; kingdom Bacillati; phylum Actinomycetota; class Actinomycetes; order Pseudonocardiales; family Pseudonocardiaceae; genus Saccharopolyspora; species Saccharopolyspora erythraea. Next base: position 4,784,846 of record NC_009142.1, read on the forward strand.
GGTCCAGCGCCGCTTCGACCTCACCCAGCTCGATGCGGAAGCCGCGCACCTTGACCTGGTGGTCGGCACGACCGGCGTAGTGCAGCACGCCGTCCGCGCTCCACCGCGCCAGGTCGCCGGTGCGGTACATGCGTTCGCCCGCGGCGCCGAACGGGTCGGCCACGAAGCGCTCCGCGGTCAGCCCGGCACGGCCCGCGTAACCGCGTGCGAGGCCGGCACCGGCGACGTACAGCTCGCCGGTGGTGCCCGGCGGCACCGGGCGCAGGCCCGCGTCCAGCACGTACACCCGCGCGTTGGTGATGGGACCGCCGATCGCGGGCACGACCTCACCCGCCAGCGGCGCGCTCATCGTCGCGCACACCGTGGTCTCGGTCGGGCCGTAAGCGTTGATCATCGTGCGGTCCCGCGACCACTTCGCCACCAGCGCGGGCGGGCACGCCTCACCCGCGACGACGAGCGTGGTGCCGGCGGGCAGCGCGTCGTCCGGCAGGACTCCGAGCGCGGTGGGCGGCAGGGTGAGGTGCGTGATCCGCTGCCGCGCGACGAGCTCGGCCAGCGCCTCGCCCGGAAGCAGCTCGTGCGCCGGAGCCAGCACCAGGCACGCACCCGAGAGCAACCCCATGCACATCTCCCAGGCCGCTGCGTCGAAGCTCAGCGCCGCGAACTGCAGCACCCGGCTCCGGCCGTCCACACCCAGGGTCTCCCGCTGCGCGGCGAGAAGGCTGACGATGCCGCCGTGGGTGACGACCACGCCCTTCGGGCGTCCGGTGGAGCCCGAGGTGTAGATCACGTAGGCCGCGCCCGCCGGGGCCAGCACGCCCCGCTCGGCTGCGGTGACCTCGGTGGCGGGGAGTCCCGGCAGGGCCTCGGTGGTGTCGTCGCCGTCGAGCAGCACCAGCCGGACGCCCGCATCGGCCAGGGAGTCCGCGCTCGCCACGTCGGTGATGACGAACTCGGGACGACCGTCGTCGAGCATGAACCGGATGCGCTCTACCGGGTAAGAGAGGTCGATCGGCAGGTACGCGGCGCCGGACTTGAGCACGGCCAGCAGCGCCACCACCAGGTCGGCCGACCTGGGCAGCGCCACGCCGACCAGGCGCTCCGGGCCGGCGCCCCGGGTGATCAGCCAGCGCGCCAGCCGGTTGGCCCTGCGGTCCAGCTCGGCGTAGTCGAGCTCGGCGCCGTCGAACGCGACCGCCGGTGCGTCCGGAGCCCGGCGGACCTGCTCGGCGAAGAGGTCCGGGAACGACCTCGGTTCGATGTCGCGAGCGGTGTCGTTCCACGTGGCCAGCAGGCGAGTGCGTTCGTCCGCCGCGAGCAGGTCGATGTCGCCGACCCGCGTGTCCGGATCGGCGGCCACGGCGGTGAGCAACCGTTCGAAGCGCTCGACGAGCCCGCGGACCGTCTTCCTCTCGAACAGGTCGGTGGCGTACTCGACGATGCCTTCGAGCCCGGCGGCGCTCTCCTCCAGGCTGAACGACAGGTCGAACTTCGCCACGCCGGTCTCGGCGCCCTCGACCTCGGCGCGCAGACCGGTCAGCTCCGGTGCGGCACCTGCGGCCTGGAGGTCCAGCAGCACCTGGAACAGCGGGTGGTGCGACAGCGAACGCGCCGGGTTCAGCACCTCCACCAGCCGCTCGAACGGCACCTGCTGGTGCGCGTAGGCCGCCGCGTTGGTCTGGCGGACGCGGTCGAGCAGCTCGGCGAAGGTCGGGTTCCCGGAAACGTCGTTGCGCAGCACCAGGTTGTTGACGAAGAACCCGACCAGGTCGTCCAGCGCCGGATCGGTCCGCCCCGCGACGGGAGTGCCGATCGGGACGTCTCCGCCGGCGCCCAGCTTCGACAGCAGGGCCGCCAGACCCGCCTGCAACACCATGAACACCGTCGTCCCGCGCGACCGCGCCAGCTCGGTGACCGCCGCGTGCAGCTCGGTGCCGAAGGTGAACTCCAGCAGGTCGCCGCGGTGCGAGGCGACCGCCGGGCGCGGGTGGTCGGTGGGCAGCTCGGTCCGCTCGGGCAGGCCGGCCAGTGCGCTCCGCCAGAAGCCGATCTCGCCCGCGAGCACGCTCGCCGGGTCGTCCTCCGAGCCGAGAACGTCCCGCTGCCACAGCGCGTAGTCGGCGTACTGGACCGGCAGTGGCGTCCACCGCGGCGCCTCACCGCGGATTCGTGCCGCGTACGCCTCGGAGAGGTCGCGCAGCAGCGGTCCCTGCGACCAGCCGTCGCCGGCGATGTGGTGCAACAGCAGCAGAAGCGTGTGCTCCTGGGCGCCGGCGCTCCACAGCGCGGCCCTGATCGGCAGTTCGGTGCCGATCTCGATCGCGGCGCGAGCCGCCTCGGCCAGCTCGGCCTCCGGATCGCCGGCGCCGACCGCGAAATCGACCCGCGCCTCGGCCGGGTCCAGCACGAGCTGGTACGGCGTGCCGTCGGAGTCCGGGAAGACGGTGCGCAGGCTCTCGTGCCTGCCGACGACGTCGTTGAGCGCCGCTTCCAGGGCGGGCACGTCCAGCTCGCCGGACAGCCGCAGCACGAACGGCATGTTGTAGGTCGCGCTCGGTCCCTCCAGGCGGTGCAGGAACCACAGCCGGTACTGCGCGAACGACAGCGGCACCCGGGCCGGCCGCGGTCCGGGTGCCGGACCGCGCCGCGCACCGCCCGCGGCGTCCAGCGTCCCCGCCAGACCCGCGACGGTCGGGTTGACGAAGAGCTCCCGGACGGGCAGCTCGACGCCGAGCTCACCGCGGACCCGGCTGACCAACCTCGTCGCCAGCAACGAGTGACCGCCCAGCTCGAAGAAGCCGTCGTCGATGCCGACGCCGTCCACCCCGAGCACCTCGCCGAACATCGCGCACAGCACCCGCTCGCGCTCGTCGCGCGGTGCGCGCCCGGTGCCGGAGAAGTCCGGGTCGGGCAGGGCCTTGCGGTCCAGCTTCCCGTTGGGCGTCAGCGGAAGCTCGTCGAGCACGACGAACGCCGACGGCACCATGTACTCGGGCAGGTGCTTGCGCGCCCGGTCCCGGAGCGCACCGGAATCGACGACCTCACCGGCCGCCGCCACGGCATAGGCGACGATCCGCTTGTCCTCATCGGCACCCCGGACGGCGGCCGCGGCCTGCGCGACCCGCGGGTGAGCGGCCAGGCAGGCTTCGATCTCACCGAGCTCGATGCGGAAGCCGCGCACCTTGACCTGGTCGTCGACCCGGGCGACGTATTCCAGCCTGCCGTCCCGGCGCCACCGCGCCAGGTCTCCGGTGCGGTACATGCGCTCGCCCGGCGCCCCGAACGGGTCCGCGACGAACCGCTCGGCGGTCAACCCGGGCCGGTTGGCGTAGCCGCGGGCGACGCCGCGACCGCCGATGTAGAGCTCGCCGACCACGCCTGGCGGCACCGGCCGCAGTGCGGCGTCGAGCACGTGCACCGCGGTGTTGGCGATCGGCCCGCCGATCGGCGGGACCTCGCCGCCTCCGGTGACCGTCGCGGCCGCCGACCAGATGGTGGTCTCGGTGGGACCGTAGAGGTTGGTGACCCGGCCGCCGAGTTCGAGCATCCGCCCGGCCAGCGCCGCGGGCAGCGCCTCACCGCCCACGAGCATCCGCAGCCCGCGCACCCGCTCCGGGACCTCCGACACCAGGGACTGCCACAGCGACGGGGTGGCCTGCACGTGGCCGACCCCCGCCCGCTCGATCAGCTCGCCGAGCGCGCGCGGGTCGCGCACGGCGTCCTCGTCGGCGAGGACGACGGTCGCGCCGCTCACCAGCGGCAGGTACAGCTCCAGCGCGGCGATGTCGAACGACACCGTCGTGACGGCGAGCATCCGCTCGTCCTGCGCCAGACCGGCGTCCTCGTGCATCGACGCGAGGAAGTTGTCGAGGCCGGCCCGCGAAACCTGCACTCCCTTGGGTCGCCCGGTCGAGCCGGAGGTGTAGATCACGTACGCGAGCTGACGCCCGTCCCGGACCGCGCTCGGCGCGTCCGCACGTTCCTCGTCGCCGACAAGCACGCGCCGCGTGGACTCCGGTGCGGGAACCCTCGAACCCTCGTCGCAGACCAGGATCGCCGGGCCGGCATCGGAAAGGATGTGCGCGAGCCGCTCGGCCGGGTGGCCGGGATCGACCGGCAGGTACGCCGCACCCGCCTTGGCCACCGCCAGCAACGCCACCAGCAGTTCGGGTGTGCGCGGCAGCGCCACGGCGACGATCGTCTCCGGTGCGGCACCGCAGTCGAGCAGGCGGTGCGCCAGCGCGTTGCTGCGGCGGTCCAGCTCACCGTAGGTGAGCTCCCGCGATGCGGTGACGATCGCGGTCGCGCCAGGCCGCTCCCGCACGCGGGCCTCGAACAGCTCCACGAACGTCGCTTCCGGGACGGGGCGGCGCGTGTCGTTCCACGCCGCGAACCGCTCCTTCTCCGCCGGAGCCAGGATTTCCAGCGCCGACACCGGACGCCCGGGGCCGGCGACCGCTTCGGCCAGCAGGCGGCGGAACCGCTCGACCAGCTCCTCGACCGTGCGCGCGTCGAACAGATCAGCCGAGAACTCCAGGTCGCCCTCGATCCCGGCTGGGTTGCCGTCGGAGTCGGAGGTCTCCCGCAGCTCCAGCGAGAGGTCCATGGTGACCGAGCCGGTGTCGAGCCCCTCGACCTCCGCGTGCAGACCGGGCATGCCCAGGTCGTGGGCGCCGGCGTCGTGGACGGTCATCATGACCTGGAACAGCGGGTGGTGCGACAGCGAACGCGCCGGGTTCAGCACCTCCACCAGCCGCTCGAACGGCACGTCCTGGTGCGCGTAGGCCGCGAGGTTCGTCTCGCGCACCCGCTCCAACAGCTCGGCGAAACTCGGGTCGCCGGAGACGTCGTTGCGCAGCACCAGGTTGTTGACGAAGAACCCGACCAGCTCCTCCAGCGCCGCGTCGGAACGCCCCGCGACCGGCGTGCCGATCGGCACATCGGTCCCCGCGCCCAACCGCGACAGGACCGCGGCCAGACCGGCCTGCAACACCATGAACACCGTCACACCGCGCGACCGCGCCAGCTCGGTCACCGCCGCGTGCAGCTCGGCGTCGAAGCGGACGTCGACCGCGCCGCCCCGGTGGGACGCGATGGTCGGACGCGGCCGGTCGGTGGGCAGCTCGAGCCGGTCCGGCAGTCCGGCGAGCCGGTCGCACCAGAACTCCACCTGGGTCGAGGCCAGGCTCCCCGGGTCGTCCTCGGAACCGAGCAGTTCGTGTTGCCACGCGGTGTAATCCGCGTACTGCACCGCGAGCGGCTCCCAGTCCGGCGCACCGCCGCCGACGCGGGCGGCGTAGGCCGAGGCCAGATCGCGCAGCAACGGCTCGGTCGAGCCACCGTCGGCGGCGATGTGGTGCAGCAGCACCAGCAGCGTGTGCCGCTGGTCGTCCTCGCCGAACAGGGTCGCCCGGACGGGCAGCTCCGAGGCGAGGTCGAAGCAGTACCGCGCGGCGTCGACCAGACCGCCGGGGCTCGGCGGCAGCACCGCGAACGGCGCCTCCCGGTCCACCACGACCTGGTGCGGCACACCGTCGGTCTCGGCGAACAGGGTACGCAGGCTGTCGTGGCGCGACACCACGTCGCCGAACGCCCCGCGCAGGGCTCGCACGTCGAGCTCGCCGGAAAGCCGCAGCACCAGCGGGATGTTGTAGGCCGGGCTCGGGCCCTCCATGCGGTGCAGGAACCACAGCCGCCGCTGGGCGAACGACAGCGGCACCCTGTCGGGCAACGGCATGCGGCGCAGCGCCGGACGTGCGTCGCCGGCCTCGGCGAGCCGGGCGGCCAGCCCGGCGACGGTCGGTGCCTCGAACACCGCGCGCACCGGCAGCTCCACGCCGAGGGCGGAGCGGATGCGACCGGTCAGCCGGGTCGCGCGCAGCGAGTGACCGCCCACGGCGAAGAAGTTGTCGTGCGGGCCCACCTCGTCGACGCCGAGGATCTCGGCGAACAGCCCGCGCAGCAGCTCTTCCTCCGGCGAGAGCTGCCGGTCCTCCTCGACCACCTGCTCCGCGGACTCCCGCACGCGGAACTCCAGCAGCCCGTCGGCCCGCCACCTGGCGCGCTCCCCGGTCGGGAACATCCACCGCCCCGGCGTGCCGAACGGGTTCTCGACACCTTCGGACAGTTCCGGCGTGCTGACGTGGACCTCACCGAACACCCCGGGCGGAACTGGCCGCAGGTGCTCGTCGAGCACGTAGACCGCCACTCCCGGCGCGGGCCGCTCGGCGCCGGGCTCACCGGTCGTGGCGACGCCGGTCTGCTCCCAGCCGCGCCAGGTCTCGACCTCGACCTCCGGGAAGTGCCGCCGGAACCCGCCCAGGTCGGTGCCCGCGGTGTCGCTGCCGAAGCGCACGAGCCGCTTCAGCGTCTCCGGCAGGAACTCCTGCTCCACGGCCACCCGGCACAGCTCGTCCAGGAGGGCGTGCGGCAGCACGACTTCCTCGATCCGGTCCCAGTCCAGCCAGCCGAGCAGGTCCGACGCGCTGCCGGACAGCTCCTCCGGCGGCGCGACCGCACCGTCCACGATGGACGGGTCGATCCCCGCGATCGCGACGGCACCGCGGTCGCGGGTGGACCTCTCGCCGACCGGCGGCAGCACGATGCGACGCTCGGCGTCGTCGAGCAGCTCGACGGATCCCAGGCGTGCGTCCGGGTCCGCGACCAGCGCTTCGAGCAGGGTCACGAACCGCTCCGAAAGGCGCCGCACGGTCGCGTGGTCGAAGAGGTCGACCGCGAACTCCAGGTCGCAGCCGATGCCGCCCGGCTCGTCGCCGACGTGCCGCTCCTGCAGGTGGAAGGTCAGGTCGAACCGCGCCGCGGACATGTCGACGTCGAGGAACCGCGCCCGCAGCCCCGGCATCGCGAAGCTGCTCTCGGCGTCGTTCTCGAACACCATCATGACCTGGAACAGCGGGTGGTGGCTCAGCGTGCGCACCGGGTTGACCGCTTCCACGATCCGCTCGAACGGCACGTCCTGGTGCGAGAACGCCGAGAGGTCGGCCTCCCGGACCCGGCCGAGGAGTTCACGGAACGTCGGGTCCCCGGTGGTGTCGGTGCGCAGCACGAGGGTGTTGACGAAGAAGCCGACCAGGTCCTCCAGCGACTCGTCGCCGCGGCCTGCCACCGGCGTGCCGATCGGGATGTCGGTGCCCGCGCCCATGCGGGTCAGCAGCCCCGCCAGCGCCGCCTGCACGACCATGAACAGCGTCGTGTCGGTTTTGCGGGCCAGCTCCAGCAGCTCGGCGTGCAACTCCGCCGGAACGACGAAGCCGAGTTCTTCACCCTCGTAGGAGGCGACCGCGGGCCGCGGCCGGTCGGTGGGCAGCTCCAGGCGGTCGGGCAGGTCGGCCAGCGCCTGCTGCCAGTGCGCGATCTGCCGGGAGACCACGCTCTCGGGGTCGTCCTCGGAACCGAAGACCTCCCGCTGCCACAGCGTGTAGTCGGCGTACTGCACCGGCAGCGGCGGGAGCTGCGGCTCCTGGCCCTGCCTGCGCGCGGCGTAGGCCGCCGAAAGGTCGCGGGCGAACGGCTCGTCCGAGCCGCCGTCGGTCGCGATGTGGTGCATCAGCAGCAGCAACACGTGCTCGTCGGCACCGACGCGGAACAGCGTGGCCCGCAACGGGCACTCCGAGGTGAAGTCGAACGTGTGGCGCGACTCCTCCGCCAGCCGCTCGTCCAGCTCGCCCGGTGCGACCTCGACGGTCCGCAGGCCCGGGAAGGTGCCGACCACGTGCTGGTGCGGCTCGCCGTCCACCTCGGGGAAGACCGTGCGCAGGCTCTCGTGGCGGTCGAAGACATCCCGCACCGCCGCCTCCAGCGCGGCGGCGTCGAGCCGGCCCTGCAGCCGCAGCACGAGCGGGACGTTGTAGGTCGCGCTCGGGCCCTCCAGCCGCGACAGGAACCACAGCCGCTGCTGCGCGAACGATAGCGGGACGCGGTCCGGGCGCTGGCGCGCGGTCAGCGGGGTCCGCGGTGCCGCCGACGCCTCGTCGAGGCGGCCCACGACACCGGCCACCGTCGGCTCGGTGAACAGCGACCGCACCGACAGCTGCACGCCGAAGGTCGCGCGGATCCGGCTCAGCAGCCGGATCGCCGACAGCGACTGCCCGCCCAGCTCGAAGAAGCTCTCCTCGGGCTCCACCGGCCTGCCGAGTCCGAGCACCTCGCCGAAGAGTCCGCACAGGATCTCCTCGCGCGGCGAACGCGGCCCCCGGCGCTCGTGGCGGCGCGACAGCGCCGGCAGCGCGGCGTAGTCGATCTCCCCGTCCACCACGGGCAGCACGTCCACCGCGACGAACCGCGACGGGACCGCGTACTCCGGAAGCTGCGACTCGGCGCGGGCGCGCACGGCGGCCGGGTCGGTGGTGTAGGCGACCGGCTGGCCGTCGTCGTCGATCGTCACCGCCACGCCGGCCGCGCCGGCCAGGATGCGCTCGACCTCGTCGAGCGACACCCCGATGCCGCGCAGCCGCACGTACCTCCCCTTGCGGGCGACGACCTCGACGCGGTCGCCGCGCCGGCGCGCGCGGTGTCCGGTGGCGACCAGCCCGCCGCCGGAGTCGACGTGGAGCTCACCGACCACACCGGCGGGAAGCGGACGCCCCGCCTCGTCCAGCACCAGCTCCCGCGCACCCGGCGCCGGGCGCTCGCCCGGCTCCAGGACGTCGAGCTCGCCGAGCCTGCGGTCCGGATCGGCCGTGGCGCTGCGCAGCAGCCGGAGCAGCCGCTCGCCGAAGGAGTCCACAGTGGCCCGTTCGAACAGGTCGGTCGAGTACTCGATCTCGCCGACGATGCCCGCGTGCGAGCCGTCGGCGGCGTAGCGCTCCTGCAACCGGATGTCCATCGCGAACTTCGCCACGCCCGCGACGACGTCCTGCAGCTCCACCTCCAGGCCCGGCAGCCCGACCTCGACCTCGTCGAAGTTCTCGAAGGTCAGCATCACCTGGAACAGCGGGTGGTGCGACAGCGAGCGCACCGGGTTGACCGCCTCCACGATCCGCTCGAACGGCACGTCCTGGTGCGCGAACGCCGCCAGGTCCGTCTCGCGCACCCGCTCCAGCAGCTCCCGGAACGTCGGGTCGCCGTGCGTGCGGGTGCGCATGACCAGCGTGTTGACGAAGAAGCCGAACAGGTCTTCCAGCGCCTCGTCGGTGCGGCCGGCCACCGGCGTGCCGATCGGGATGTCGGTGCCCGCGCCCATGCGGGTCAGCAGCGCGGCGACACCGGCCTGGATCACCATGAACTGCGTGGTGTTCGTGGCGCGGGCGACCTCGTCGACCGCCCGGTGCAACTCGGCGTCCAGGCGCAGCGGCGCCTCGTCGCCGAGGTAGGTCGCAGCCGCGGGGCTCGGGTGGTCGGTGGGCAGCTCGATCTTCTCCGGCAGGCCGCGCAGTGCCTCCGCCCAGAACGCCATCTGGCGGCTGATCGCGCTGCCCGGGTCGTCGACCGAGCCCAGCAGCTCCCGCTGCCACAGCGTGTAGTCGGCGTACTGCACCGGCAGCGGCTCGAACACCGGCGCCTCGCCGCGCAGCCGGGCGGCGTAGGCGGTGGCCAGGTCGTTGCCGAGCAGCGACTCCGACCAGCCGTCGCTGACGATGTGGTGCATCAGCGGCAGCAGCGCGTGGCGGTCGCCGCCGAGGCGGAACAGCCAGGCCCGGATCGGCAGCTCGGTGGCGATGTCGAAGTGGTGGCGCGACGCCTCGCGCAGCGCCTCGCCCACCGCCGCCTCGTCGACGTCGACGACCTCCAGCACCGGCCGCGCCTGCTCGGGCGGCAGCACCACCTGGTGGGGCGCACCGCCGTGCTCGGGGAACAGCGTCCGCAGCGACTCGTGCTGGGCGACCACGTCGGCGAACGCGGCGCGCAGCGCGTCGACGTCGAGCTCACCGGTCAGCCGCAGCACCAGCGGCACGTTATAGGTCGCGCTCGGCCCTTCCAGCCGGGAGAGGAACCACAGCCCCTCCTGCACGAACGACAGCGGCAGCCGCTCGGGCCGCGGCATCGGCCGCAGCGCCACCCGCGCGCCGTCGGCGCCGTCGAGGCGTTCGGCCAGCCCCGCGACGGTCGGCGTCTCGAACAGCGCGCGCAGCGGCAGCTCCGCGCCGAAGGCCGAGCGGATCCGGCTGACCAGCCTGGTCACCAGCAGCGAGTGGCCGCCGAGGTCGAAGAAGCTGTCGTCGATGCCGACCCCGGGCACCTCCAGCACGTCGCCGAAGAGCCCGCAGAGGATCTTCTCGCGCTGGTTGCGCGGCGCACGGCCGCCGGCCAGCACCGACAGGTCGGGTGCGGGCAAGGCTTTGCGGTCCAGCTTCCCGTTGGCCGTCAGCGGCAGCGACTCCAGCCGGACGACGGCGACGGGCACCATGTAGTCCGGCAGGCTCGCCCCGACGTGGCGGCGGACCTCGGCGGGGTCGATCTCCTCCGCGGAGACGACGTAGCCGACCAGGCGCTTGTCGCCCGGCTTGTCCTCGCGCACGACGACGGCGGCCTGCTCCACCGCCGGGTGGCTCAGCACCCGGGCCTCGATCTCGCCCAGCTCGATGCGGAAACCGCGGATCTTGACCTGGTCGTCGGCGCGGCCGAGGTACTCCAGCACGCCCCTGCCGTTCCAGCGCACCAGATCGCCGGTGCGGTACATCCGCGTGCCGGGAGCACCGAAGGGGTCGGCGACGAACCGCTGCGCCGACAGGCCGGCGCGGCCGAGGTAGCCGCGGGCCAGTCCCGCCCCGGACACGTGCAGCTCGCCCGGCACGCCCGGCGGCACCGGCCGCAGGGAGTTGTCCAGCACGTACAGGCCGAGGTCCGGGATGCCTTCGCCGATCGGGCTGCGCGGGTCGGCGGTGTGGGCTGCCTCCAGCGGGAAGTACGTGACGTGCACCGTGGTCTCGGTGATGCCGTACATGTTGACCAGCCGCGGCGAGTCCGGTGCGTGCCGCCGGTACCAGTCGTCCAGCTTGGACGGTTCCAGCGCCTCGCCGCCGAAGACCACGTGGCGCAGCGCCAACCGGTCGCCCACCTCCGGGTTCTCCCGGTCGGCCTGCGCGAGCTGGTAGAACGCCGACGGCGTCTGGTTGAGCACGGTGACGCCCTCGCGGACCAGCAGCTCCAGGAACTCCTTCGGCGACCGGCTGACCACGTGCGGCACCACGACCAGGCGGCCGCCGTGCAACAGCGGCCCCCACAGCTCCCACACCGAGAAGTCGAAGGCGTAGGAGTGGAACAGCGTCCAGACGTCGTCGCCGCCGAAGCCGAACCAGTGCCCGGTGGCGGTGAGGAGCCGGTGGACGTTGCGGTGCGGCACGACCACGCCCTTGGGACGGCCGGTCGAGCCGGAGGTGTAGATGATGTAGGCGGCGTTGTCCGGGCCCGCCATCTCGCCCAGGTCGTTCGCGTCGTATCCGGACAGGTCGAGGTGGTCCAGCACGAGGCGTTCCACTTCCGTGTCCAGCTCGGTCGCCGAGTCGGTGACCACGACCGCCGGGGCGGCGTCGGCGAGCATGAACGCGATCCGGTCGGCCGGGTAGCCGGGGTCGACGGGCAGGTAGGTGGCACCGGCCTTGAGCACCGCCAGCAGCGCCACCACCAGCTCGGCCGACCTCGGCAGCGCCAGCGCGACGACGCGTTCCGCCCCCGCACCGCGCTCGACCAGGGCGCGTGCCAGACGGTTGGCGCGCGCGTCGAGCTCGGCGTAGGTCAGTCGCTGGTCTTCGAAGACCAGCGCGGTCGCGTCGGGCGTGCGCCTCACCTGCTCGGCGAACAGGGCCGGGATGGTCCGCGCCTCGGTGTCCGCGTCCCGCACGGTGGGCATCAGCGCCCGGCGCTCGGCGGCCGAGAGCAGGTCGATGTCGTCGACCGGGCGGTCCGGGTCGGCCACCACCGCGTCGAGCAGGCGCACCAGGCGCTGTCCCATGGCGGCCACGGTGTCGCGGTCGAACAGGTCGGTCGCGTACTCGATCAGCCCGGCCATGCCCAGCGGCGTGCCGTCGGCGGCGTAGTCCTCGCGGAAGTCGAAGTCGAGGTCGAACTTCGACGAGCCGGAGCCGATGTCGTGGAAGCTCGCCCGCAGCCCCGGGAGGTCCAGCTCGGCCTCGGCGTTGTTCTGGAACAGCACCATGACCTGGAAAAGCGGGTGGTGCGCCATGGAGCGCGGCGGGTTGAGCACCTCGACCAGCCGCTCGAACGGCACGTCCTGGTGGGCGTAGGCGGCCAGGTCGTTCCTGCGGACCCTGCCGACCAGCTCCCGGAACGTCGGCCTGCCGGAGGTGTCGGTGCGCAGCACCAGGGTGTTGACGAAGAACCCGACCAGCTCCTCCAGCGCCTCGTCGGAGCGGCCGGCGATCACGCTGCCCAGCGGGATGTCGTGGCCGGCGCCCATCCTGGTCAGCAGTGCCGACAGCGCGGCCTGCACCACCATGAACAGCGTCGTGCCGGTCTGGCGCGCCAGCTCCACCAGCCCGCGGTGCAGGTCGGCGGGGATGGCGAACTCGACCTCGCTGCCCCGGTAGGACGCGACCGCCGGACGCGGCCGGTCGGTGGGCAGTTCGAGCCGTTCGGGCAGCCCGGCCAGGTTCTGAGACCAGAACGCGAGCTGCTTGGACACCAGGCTGCCGGGATCGGTCTCGCTGCCGAGCAGTTCTCGCTGCCACAGCGCGTAGTCGGCGTACTGCACCGGCAGCGGAGCCCACCCCGGAGCCTCACCGCGCAACCGCGCCGCGTACGCGGCCGACAGGTCGCGGCTCAGCGGGGCGTCGGACCAGCCGTCACTGGCGATGTGGTGCAGCAACAGCAGCAGCGCGTGCTCCCGCTCCCCCAGCCAGAACAGGCAGACCCGCAGCGGGAGTTCGGTTGACAGGTCGAAGCTGTAGCGGCCGAGGTCGCGCAGGTGCTCGGCCAGCCCGTCCTCGTCGGTGCGGACGAACTCGACCTCGGGAACCGAACTTTCCGGTGGCAGCACGACCTGGTGCGGGGTGCCGTCGGTCTCCGGGTAGACCGTGCGCAACGTCTCGTGCCGGGCCACCACGTCGCCGATCGCCGCTCGCAGCGCGTCGGTGTCCAGCTCGCCGGACAGGCGCAGCAGAAGCGGCTCGGTGTAGGTCGCGCTGTCGTCCTCCAGTTCGTGCAGGAACCACAGCCGCCACTGCGCGAACGACAGCGGCATCGGATCGGGCCGGGTGAACGGCTCCAGGACCACCCGGGTGCGGTCGGCGTCCCCGAACTGCGCCGCGAGACCCGCGACCGTGGGCTGCTCGAACAGGTGCCGCAGCGACAGCTCCACCCCGAACATCGAGCGCAACCGGCTCAGCAACCGGATCGCCGACAGCGAGTGCCCGCCGAGCTCGAAGAAGCTGTCGTCGATGCTCACCTCGGTGGTGCCCAGCACGTCGCAGAACAGTCCGCGGAGGATCTCCTCGCGCGGAGTGCGCGGCGCGCGGCCCGTCTTCTCCTCCTCGGCGACCTCGTCCGCGCGGCCGGCCGCCCGCACGCGCTCGTCCTCGGCGAGCACGCCGGTCTCGCCGACCGGCTGGTCCGGGCGTTCGACGAACGCGTGCAGCAAAGCCAGCATCTGCCGGGAGAGCCGTTCCGCGCTCGCGCGGTCGAACAGGTCCGGCCGGTACTCGAACCGCAGGCGCAGCGTCCGGCCCGGGACGACCGACAGCGTCAGCGGGTAGTGCGTGGCGTCGTGGTCCTCCAGCCCGGTGACCTCCACGCCCGGCACCGGCGTCCACGACTCCCCCGGCTCGTGCGGGTAGTTCTCCACCACGGTCAGCGCGTCGAAGACCTCACCGGTCCCCAGCAGGTTCTGGATGTCGTTGAGGCCGAGGTAGTGGTGCTCCAGCAGCCTGGACTGCTCTTCCTGGACGCGGGACAGCAGCTCGCCCAGCGACTCGCCGGCGCGCAGCCGGACGCGCACGGGCAGCGTGTTGATGAACATGCCGACCATCGACTCGACCCCGGGCAGCTCCGACGGGCGGCCCGAGACGGTGCTGCCGAAGACGACGTCCTCGCGGTCGAGGTTGCGCGCCAGCAGCAGGCCGAAACCGCCCTGGACGACGGTGTTGAGGGTGAGACCGCGGCTGCGCAGCCACCGCTGGAGCCGGTCGGCGAAGTCCGCGGGCAGGTCCAGCACGAGCTGCTCCGGCGTGACGACGGCGTCGCCGGAGCCACCGAACAGGGTCGGCTCGACGCCGTCCAGCGCCTCGCGCCAGACGCGCTCGCCCGCGGCGCGGTCGCGCTCCGCCAGCCACGCCAGGTAGTCCTGGTACGGCGCGACCCGTTCCACGTCGCCGCCGCGGTACAGCGCGAACAGCTCGTCGAGCAGCGACTGCATGGACCAGCCGTCGAACAGGATGTGGTGGTTGGTGACGACGAAGCGGTGTTCCCGCTCCCCGAGGCGGATCAGCGTGAACCGCAGTAGCGGCGGCCGGGTCAGGTCGAATCGACGGCCGCGGTCGGCGGTGGTCAGCTCGGCGACCGCGGCATCCTTGTCGTCCACATCGGACAGGTCGGCCTCGGTCCACGGCAGCTCGACCTCGTCCGGGATCACCTGCACCGCGCGCGGCAGGCCCTCGTAGCGGAAACCGGCGCGCAGGTTGTCGTGCCTGCGCAGCAGTTCCGCCGCGGCGTCGCGCAGCGCGGGCGCGTCGAGCTCGCCGTCGAGCCGGAAGACTTCCTGCACGGCGTAGACGTCGGGGGCCTGGTCGTCGTAGAGGGCGTGGAACAGCAGGCCCTCCTGCAACGGGGCCAGCGGCAGTATCTCGCGGACCGGACCGTGCTGCTCCAGCTGCTCGATCTGGCTCTGCGACAGCGCCACCAGCGGCACGTCCGACGGGGTGAGCCCGGCGTCGGCGGTCTGCTCGGCGAGCAGGCGCAACGCCTCCAGCCACGCGTCGACCAGCTCGGCCACGCGGTCCTCGTCGAGCAACGCACCGGCCCACGTGCAGGTGATCCGCAGCCGCGGCCCCGACGGGTGTTCCTCGGTGATCGCGTCTATCTCCAGCGGGTACGACAGCGGCAGCCCGGCGTCGGCTCCGCCGCCCAGTGCCGAGCCGTCGGCCGCCCAGTCGGCGGCGGCCTCCCCGCCGCCGAAGCGGCCGAGGTAGTTGAATCCGATCTGCGGCGCGGGGTGCGCGGGCAGCGACTCCCGCAGGATGCCGTAGCCGATGCCGTTGTCCGGCACGCCGCGCAGCTGCTCCTTGACCCGCTTGAGCACGCGGGCCCGGGTCCGGCCGTCGGCCAGCTCGTCCACGCCGCGCACGCCGGAGTCCAGGGGCACCGGGTAGGCGCTGGTGAACCAGCCCACGGTCCGGGAGAGGTCAAGCCGCTCGGCGATCTCCTCGCGGCCGTGGCCCTCCAGCTCGACCACGACGGCGGACTCCCCGGTGTCCCAGCGGCGCTGCACGTCGGCGAGACCGGTGGCCAGGCCGGCCAGCAGCACCTCGTTGGCGCGGGCGCGAACGGCCGCGGCGACGTCGGTGAGCAGCTTGCCGGTCAGCTCCGCGGGCAGTTCGCGGGTCAGGGTGCGGGCGGAGCCGCGCACGTCGCGAGTGAAGTCCAGGGCCAACCCGCCGAAGGGCGTGGACTCGTGCGAGGTGATGTCGGTCCACATCGGCAGCTCACCCTGCCTGCCCGCCGCGGAGTCGCGCAGCACGTGCGCCCAGTGGCGGAACGACGTGCCGACCGGTTCCAGCCGCACCGGCCGTCCGGCCCGCACCGACTCCCAGGCCGCGCGCAGGTCGGACACCAGGACGTCCCAGCTGACACCGTCCACCGCGAGGTGGTGCACGAGCACGACCAGCCGGCCCGGCTCCTCGCCCGCGTCGAGCCAGCAGACCCGCAACACGCGGCCCGCGGCCGGGTCCAGCGCGGCTCGGGCTCGCTCGGTCTCCTGCTCCACCGCCTCGGCCATGTCGATGTCGCGCGCGTCCGCACGACGCACGAATCCGGTGCCGACCTCGGGCGAGATCACCAGCCGGCCGGACTCCAACCGCATCCGCAGCACGTCGTGGTGGGCCACCAGCGCGTGCACGGCGGCCCCGAGGTCCGCCTCGGTCATCGCGGCGGGAGCCCGCAGCACCATCGACTGGAAATAGCCGCGGATGTCGCCGCCGCGTTCCAGCAGGCCGCGCATGATCGGCGTCAGCGGCACCGCACCGTTCGGCTCCCACACCGGCACGGTGTCGGTGGCGGCGGTCTGGCGGGTGGCGACCGCGGCCAGCCGCGCCACGCTCTTGTGCTCGAAGACGTCGCGAGGCGTGAGCACCAGCCCGGCCTTGCGGGCGCGGCTGACGAGGCGGATCGCGACGATGCTGTCCCCGCCGAGGTCGAAGAACCCTTCGTCCACCCCGAAGTCCGACACCCCGAGCACCTCGGCGAACAGCTCCGCGAGCTGGTGCTCCTGCGGCGTGCGCGGACCGCGTGCGGCCTCCCGCGCCACCGGTGCGGGGAGCCGTTCGCGGTCGACGGAACCGCCCGCGTCGCGCGGCATTTCCTCCAGCAGCACGAAGTCCTGTGGAACCAGGTAGGACGGCACCCGGCGTTCGAGGTAGGCGCGCAGGTCGGCCACCCGCACCGATCCGGCCACCACGTAGGCGATGAGACCGCTGTCGCCGCCGGCCACGAAGGCCTCGGCCACGGCGGGGTGCACGGCCAGCTCGTCCCGCACCCGGCGGGCGTCCAGACGGATGCCGCGGACCACGACCTGCCCGGCATCGGCCACGTGGATCCGCTCCTCCGGCGCGAGGAGCTCGAGCTCGGTGAGCCGCGCGTCCGGCGTCGCCGCGGCCGAGCGCAGCAACGCGGCCAGTCGCTCCCACAGCAGCTCAACGCCCTCGCGTTCGAAGAGGTCGGTGCTGTACTCGATGATCCCGTCGGCACCCGCAGGCGCGCCGTCCTCGCCGTGGTGCTCCCGCAACCGCAGGTCGAGGTCGAACTTGGCCACGCCGATGGACACCTCGTCCACCTCGGCCCGCGCGTCCGGGAAGTCGGGCCTGGCCCCGGCGAGCGTCTCGAAGGTCAGCATCACCTGGAACAGCGGGTGGTGCGACAGCGACCGCGCCGGGTTGACCGCCTCCACGACGCGGTCGAACGGCACGTCCTGGTGGGCGAACGCGGCGAGGTCGGTTTCCCGCACCCGCGCCAGCAGCTCCCGGAAGGTCGGGTCACCCTGCGTCCTGGTGCGCAGCACCAGGGTGTTGACGAAGTACCCGACCACGTCGTCCACATCGGATGAACCGCGGCCCGCCACCGGAGTGCCGAGCGGGATGTCCGCACCGGCTCCGAGCCTGGTCATCAGCGCGGCCAGCGCGGCATGGACGACCATGAACGGCGTGGTACCGGTCGACCGGGCCAGACCCGCCAGCGCGCGGTGCAGCTCGGCGTCCATCCGGACCCGCAGCACGTCGCCGCGGTGGCTCGCGCTCGCCGGACGCGGGTGGTCGGTGGGCAGCTCGACGAGACCGGGCAGGTCGGCGAGCTCGTCCTGCCAGAAGCGGATCTGCCGGGACAGCGGACTCGTCGGGTCGTCCTCAGCACCCAGCGCGGCGCGGACGCGCCGCATCTCCGCGGCGTAGCCGGTCGGGAGCTCCACCCACCGCGGCGCGTGACCGTCCAGCCTGGCCCGGTACGCGGCGGACAGGTCGGCGACCAGCGGCCGCTCCGACCAGCCGTCGGCCGCGATGTGGTGCATCAGCAGCAGAACCACGTGCTCGCGCGGGCCTGAGGACACCACGCACACCCGGAACGGGATCTCGTTCAGCAGGTCGAACGGGTGGCGGGCCTGGCGGACCAGCTCGGCCTCGACGTCGGCGGCCTCGACGAACTCGACGTCGACCTCGGTGGACGCCAACCGCGGGCGCGGACTGCCGTCGTCCTCGGGGAAGGTCGTGCGCAGGGTCTCGTGCCGCACGGCCACGTCCTGCACGGCCTGCCGCAGGGCGGGCCGCTCCAGCGGGCCGTCGATCCGCACGACCAGCGGGATGTTGTAGGTGGCGCTGGGGCCTTCCAGCCGGTGCAGGGACCACAGCCCCATCTGCGCGGCCGAGAGCTCGGCGACGCCCGCCTGCGGCTGCGCGGATTCGGCGAGGCGTTCCGCGCCGGCGAGGCGCTCGGCGAGCGCGGCGACGGTCGGGGCCTCGAAGACGTCGCGCACCGAGACCTCGACCCGCATGCCCGACCGGATGCTGCGCACCAGGCGGGTCGCCAGCAGCGAATGCCCGCCGAGCTCGAAGAACCCGTCGTCGACACCGACCCGCGCCACGCCCAGGGCTTCGGCGAACAGCTCGCACAGCGCCGCCTCCCGCTCGGTGCGCGGTGCCTGCCCGGCGTCGGCGCCGGACCACGGGTCCGGGAGGGAGCGGCGGTCGACCTTGCCGTTGGGCGCCAGCGGCATCCGGTCGATCACCGCGAACGACGCCGGCACCATGTGCTCGGGCAGCGCGGCGGCGGCCCGGCTCCGCAGGGCCTGCACCCCGACCGGCTCGCGGAGCACGACGTGGGCGACGATGGCGCGCTCTCCCGCCGGGGTTTCGCGCACCGTCACCGCGGCCTGGGCGACCTCGGCGAAGCCCGCCAGCACCGACTCGATCTCGCCCAGCTCGATGCGGAAACCGCGGATCTTGACCTGGTCGTCGGCCCGGCCCAGGAACTCCAGCTCCGCGCCGTTCCAGCGCGCGAGGTCGCCGGTGCGGTACATGCGCTCGCCCGGCGCGCCGAACGGGTCGGCCGGGAACCGCTCGGCGGTCAGCCCCGGACGGCGCAGGTACCCGTGCGCGAGCTGGACGCCAGCCACGTACAGGTCGCCCTGCTCGCCCGGCGCCACCGGCCGCAGCCGCTCGTCGAGCACGTGCACCCTGGTGTTCCACAGCGGACGGCCGATGGGCAGCGGCCGCGACCCGATGGCCGGGTCGTAATCCCAGTGCGTGACGTCGATGGAGGCTTCGGTGGGGCCGTAGAGGTGGGCCAGCCGGACGCCCCAGCTCCGCACCACCCTGGCCGCGAGCGCGGGCGGCAGCACCTCGCCCGCCACGAACACCAGCCGCAGGGCCGGCGACCGCTCGCCGAGGTCGACGTCGGCCGCCACCGCCAGCAGCGACGGCACGAACTGCGCGACGGTCACCCGGTGCCGGTCCACGAAGTCGATCAGACGCTCGGGGTCGCGCACGACGTCGGCCGAGGCCAGGCACAGGGTCGCGCCGACGACCAGCGGCAGCCAGATCTCGGTACCCGCCGCGTCGAAGCTGATCGCGGTGCGGGCCAGAACGCGGTCGTCGGCGCGCAGCCCGCACGTCTCGGCCTGCCACAGCATGTGGTTGACCACGCCCTCGTGCGGCACGACGACGCCCTTGGGCCGCCCGGTGGAGCCGGAGGTGTAGATCACGTAAGCGGGATGCCGAGCGGTGGCGCCCGCCAGCGGAGCGTCCACATCGGACTCATCGCTCGCGAGCTCCTCCACGAGTGCCACGGTGGCCTCGGCCGATGGGAGGCCCGCGGCGATCTCGCCGGTCGTGAGCACCAGTGCGGGCCGCGCGTCGGCGAGCATGAACGCGATGCGCTCCGCCGGGTAGTCCGGGTCCACCGGCAGGTACGCCGCGCCGGTCTTGAGCACCGCGAGCAGGCTGACGACCAGCTCCGGCGTCCGCGGCAGCGCCAGCGCCACCACGTCGCCCGGCCGCACGCCGAGCCCGGCCAGCCGGCGGGCGAGCCGGCTCGCCCGCTCGTCGAGCTCGCCGTAGGTCAGCGGCGGGCCCTCGGACCGGACGGCGACCGCGGCCGGATCCCGGCGCGCGCTGCACTCGACCAGCTCCGCCAGGGTGGCATGCCCGTCCGAGCCGCGCTCCGCCAGATGATCCATGCCAGCCCACTCCTCGAAAAGAACACAATCCCGCTATTCCGCCGCGAGGCTAACCACGACAATTTTCGGGTCGTTATCGTGTCCATTTCCGGGCTTCGCGCGCATGCGTGCGACTCTTCCCGGTGCAGTAGCATCCCGCGCCGACGAGCCCTTCGGAGAGGACTTGAAATGGGAAACCTGGACACCGGGATCATCAGCCTGCTCATCGCTTCCGGCACGCTGCTGCTCAGTCTGCTGACCCTGGCCCGGATCCAGCGAATGCGGCTCGAGAAGGAGTACCGCCTGCGAAACGAGGAGTCCACCCGGATCGCCTCCGAAACACATCAGATGCGCACCGAGCTGAATGCGCTCAAGGAGCAGATCCGGGAGCTGCACAAGCTGCTGACCGAGGCCGCGTGAGCGCTCAGCCGACCGAAGGCGGGGCGAACTCGGGCGGGAACCACGCCGGGTGCGACCGCTCGAACGCGTGGGCCAGCCGCAGCAACACCGGCTCGCTCCACGCCCCGGCCATGAACGTGATCCCGATCGGCAGACCGCGCACCGCTCCGGCCGGCACGCTGATCGCCGGGTAGCCGGCCAGCCCCGGCACCAGGGCGCTGCCGCGCGCGTCCGGGTCACCGTGGACGTGGTCGATCTTCCACGCCGGCCCGCCGGTGGGCGCGACCAGGGCGTCGAGCCGGTGCTCGGACATGACGGCGTCGATTCCCTCGTCGCGCGCGAGCCTGCGCATGGTGGCCAGCGCCGAGAGGTAGGCCGGGTCCGCGAGGTCCCCGCTGAGCGCGTCGACCATCTCCAGCGTCTCCTGGCCGAAGTGCGGCATCTCGGTCTCGGCGTGCTCCCGGTTGTAGGCGATCAGCTCGGCGATGCTGCGCGGGTGCTCACCGGGGGTCGCGGCCAGGTAGGCGTCGACGTGGTGCTTGACCTCCTGCAACTGGGCGAACATCAGCCCCTCTTCGGACAGCATCCGCGGCAGGCTGGGGATGTCGGCGCCGTCGACGATGACCGCACCGGCCCCGGCCAGCACCCGGATCGCCTCGTCCGCGACCGCGTCGGCGTGGTCGTCGTAGCCGAAGAACGACTCCCTCGGCACGCCGATCCTGACGCCCGAGAGCTCGGCCCCCTCCAGGCAGCCCAGGTAGTCGCGCCGGAACCGGCCGGCGCTCGCACCGGTGGCGGGATCGCGCTCGTCGACCCCGGTCAGCACGCCGAGCACGGTGGCCGCGTCGGCCACGTTCCGGCACAGCGGCCCGACGGTGTCCAGGCTCCGGACACCGGGGATCATGCCCGCCCGGCTGGTCAGCCCGACGGTCGGCTTGAGCCCCACCACGCCGTTGACCCCGGCCGGACCGAGGATCGAGCCGATCGTCTCGGTACCCAGGGCGGCGGGGCCGAGCCCGGCGGCGACCGCCGCCGCCGATCCGGAGCTCGACCCGTGCGGTGACCGGTCGAGCCGGTAGGGGTTGCGGCCCTGGCCGCCACGGGCGCTCCAACCGCCGGAACCGCTGATCCAGCCGCTCTTGTTGGTCTTGCCGAGCACGATCGCGCCCGCCTCGATCAGCCTGTCCACCACGGTGGCGTCGCGCTCGGGGCGCGCACCGAGCAGCGCCGTGGTGCCGTTGGTGGTCCGCAGCCCTCCCGCGGTCTCGAGGTTGTCCTTCACCAGCACCGGGATGCCGTGCAGCGGTCCGCGCACCTGGCCGCGCCGCTGCTCGGCGTCGCGCTCCTCGGCGATCTCGACCGCTCGCGGGTCGGTCTCCAGCACGGCGCGCAGCCGCGGGCCGCGCAGGTTGAGCCGATCGATGCGGTCGAGGTGGTATCCGACCAGCTCCACCGCGCTGAGCCGCCGCCCTGCCAGCGCCGACCGCAGCTCGGCGATGCCCGCCGAGGCCAGCGCGTCGTCGCCGCTTGCACCGGCCGTTCCCATGATTCCCATATAAACCTGCTTTCGTTATCGGAACCCTATCGATCCCCTGAGAACCGGATGAGAATTTCCCCTCCGGCAACTGTTCGCGATGGCAACAGGTCCAGGTCGCGGCGCCATTCGCCCCATTGCACGCCCGATAAATGCCGACTGCCCGGATTTTCGGGGTGAAACCGACCGGCGAGCGCGGACGTCACTTCGGCAGCGATCCCTTCTGTTGGCCCGTTAGAGTGAACCGCGTGTCGCTCGGGACACACTGGGGGTTCGGCCTTGGGGGGCCACGCAAAGCGCACGGACAGCTGCTTCTACTGGGGGGAGCAGCAGAAGGAAGACACATGACGGATCGTCTCGAATTCGGGCTTCTCGGGCCCTTACACCTGGAGTACCGGGGAAGGAGGATCGCGGTCGGAGGACCTCGCCAGCGGATCGTGCTGGCCATGCTGTTGTTGAATCCGGACCGAGTCGTCTCGATCGACCGCATTTCGGAGGCGATCTGGAACGGCCGTCCTCCCGCCACCGCCCGCACCCAGGTGGCGATCTGCGTCGCCGAACTGCGCAAGGCGTTCCGCTCGGCGGGCTTCCGCGACGACGTGGTGCTGACCTCGTCCCCCGGCTACATGCTCCGCCGCGCCGACCACGAGCTCGACGTGCTGTCCTTCCAGGCCCGGGTCGCCGAAGCCCGTTCCCTCACCGCCAGGAGGGAGTTCGAGCGGGCGACCGAGGCCTATGACGCCGCCCTCGGGCTGTGGCGGGGCCGCGCGCTGTGCGACATCTCGTCGGCGGTGGTGGAGATCGAGGTCGAGCGGCTGCAGGAGCAGAAGCTCGTGGTGCAGGAGGAGCGCACCGCGCTGCACCTGCAGCTCGGCAGGCACCGCGAGCTGATCAGCGAGCTGACCACGCTCGTGGAGGAGCAGCCGCTGCGCGAGCAGACCCGCGCGCAGCTCATGCTCGCCCAGTACCGCGCCGGGCGGCGCGCCGAGGCGATGGAGACCTTCCGCCAGGCGCGAAGGCACTTCATCGACGAGATCGGCCTGGAGCCGGGCCCGATCCTGCAGGAGCTGCACGAGGCGATCCTCAGCGACGACCCGTCGGTCCGGCTGCCCTCCCGGCAGTCCCGGGCGAGCTCCACCAGCATCCCGGCCGGTACCTTCCCCGCCGACATCTCCGCCTTCTGCGGGCGCGACAAGGAACTGTCCGATTTGGACATCCTGCTGCACCGGCCGCCCGGTGTCGTCGGCCTGCTCACCGGCAGCGCCGGCATCGGCAAGAGCGCCCTTGCCGTGCACTGGGCGCACCGCGCGGCCGACCGGTTCCCCGGCGGCGTGCTGTACGTCAACCTCCACGACTGCTGCCGGACACCGCAGGACTCCGACGCGGTGGACGTGCTGCACACCTGCCTGCGCCAGCTCGGCATCGCCGCCTGCGACGTCCCCGGCGACCTCGACGACGCGAGGTCGCTCTACCGCGGGCTCACGCAGAAGCGCGACGTCCTCGTGGTCCTCGACAACGTCGCGTCCTACCGGCAGGTCCGCCACGTCATCCCGGGCGGTACCGGCGCCAGGGCGCTGATCACCAGCCGCAACCAGATCAGCGAGCTGATCGACACCTCGCTGTGGCTGCGCGTG
Organism: Saccharopolyspora erythraea NRRL 2338; assembly: GCF_000062885.1. Taxonomy (NCBI): domain Bacteria; kingdom Bacillati; phylum Actinomycetota; class Actinomycetes; order Pseudonocardiales; family Pseudonocardiaceae; genus Saccharopolyspora; species Saccharopolyspora erythraea. The sequence continues at coordinate 4,808,241 of NC_009142.1, forward strand.
CAACCTGTCGGGCACGAGGAGGCCGCCGAGATGCTCGGCGCGCTCGTCGGCCACCGCGCCGCCGCCGAACCCCGCGCGCTGCGGGAGCTGGCCGAGCTGTGCGACCGGATCCCGGCCGCGTTGCGGATCGCGGGAACCAAGCTCATCGCCAAGCCGCACTGGCCGATCCAGCGGCTGACGAGCCGGATGCGGGACCCGCGCACCCGGCTGGACCACCTCGAGCACGGCGAGCAGAGCCTGCGCAGGCGTTTCCAGACCGGCTACCAGCGGCTGGCGCCCGAAGCGGCGCGGATGTTCCGCCTGCTGGGCGGGCTGGAAACCGCCGAGTTCGGCCTGCACGACGCTGCCACCCTTCTGCGCTTGGACACCGGCGAAGCGGAGAACACGCTGGAGAGCCTGGTCGACGCCCACCTGCTGGAGGGTGTGGACGGGCTGGAGACCGACGAGGCCTGCTACCGGTTCCTGCCGCTGCTTGGGGCGTTCGCGCGGGAACTGCACCGCGCCGAGGAGCGGACCGCCGAGGCGGCCCGGTCCAAGCCACCCCGGCTGGTGGCCGCGGGAGGAAAGCGGGAGCTCAGGTTCGCGATGTGAGCGCCCACTCCAGCACCGCCATGGCGCCGTACATCTTGTTGCCGGCCTGATCGAAGGCGATCGACCGCGGCCCGTCCAGCACGGCCGCGGTCGTCTCCTCGCCGCGGTGGGCGGGCAGGTCGTGCATGAACCACGCGTCCGGATACCCGGCGAGCAGCTCACCGCCCACCTGGAACGGGGCGAACACCGACCGCCAGTCCGGGTCCGGTTTCGCGGTGCCGGTGGTCTGCCAGCGCGTCGTGTAGACGATGTCGGCTTCCGCGGGCAGGCCGGTCATCTCCTCGCTCTCCCGCAACAAGGAGCCCGACTCCTCGGCGTAGCGGGCGGCCTGCTCGCGCACGTGCGGTTCGAGCCCGTAGCCCGGCGGGGTGTGCAGGTGCAGTTCGGTCCCCTCGAACCGGGTGAGCGACAGCGCGAGCGCCGCAGCGGTGCTGTTTCCCTCGCCGACGTAGAGGACGCGGGCACCGTCGACCGCGCCCAGGTGGCGCTGGATCGTCGTGAGGTCGGCCAGCGCCTGCGTCGGGTGCTCGTGCGCGCTCATCGCGTTCACCACCGACATCCCGGGCGGCGCGGCCAGCGCCCGCAGCTCCTCGGTGCTGCCAGCGGTCCGGCAGACCAGCCCGTCGAGCATCCGGGACAGCACCTGCGCGGTGTCCTCGACCGTCTCACCGGTGTTGAGCTGGAGATCCCCCGGCCCGTAGCCGATGATCCTGGCCCCCAGCCGCAGGGCCGCCGACGAGAACGCGGTGCGGGTCCGGGTGGAGGTCTTGCGGAAGTAGATCCCGATCACGGCGCCGGCCAGCGGCTCCCCCGTCCTGGCACCTTCGGCGTGGGCGACCCCGCTGCGCACGATCTCTCGGATCTCGGCCGGTTCCAGGTCCGCCAGCGAGATGAGGTCCGCGCGGTCCGGGCGGCCGATCGAACTCCGGGCTGTCATGGGGTCTTCCTCCGTGGGCTTCGCGAGCGACTGGTCACCGCGCGCCGTGCAGCCGCACGCGGCGCCCGAAGCCTGACATCGCGCCTTATTCCCGCCATATCGAAATCCGCGCCGGACCGGGTGCGTCGCGCGTCGCGCTTTCCGGACGGTCCGATGTGGAGCTCTCGGCATCGGGGATGGCGGCCTCGCGAGACCGCCGCCGCTCCTCAGCCGACCGGCGTGAAGGTGCCCAGTGCGGCTTCGACCGCCGAGGCCGCCGCCAGGCACAGGTCCTCCCGGAAGTGTGGGCCGATGATCTGCACCCCCATCGGCACCCCGGCTTCGACCCCGGTCGGCACCGCGACCGCCGGAACCCCCGCGAACGTCGTGGCCGTGCACAGCCGGATCGCCAGCCCGATCCGCTCGTTCCGCTCCGCGTCGAGCACCTCCACGTCCCCCGGCGGCTCGGTGGAGACCGGGCCGAGCACCAGCGGGAACCCGGCGAGGAACCGGGCCCAGTCGCGCACGATCGCGTGCCGGTCCGCGGTGGCCCGCAGGTACTCGTCCAATCCCGCGGGCGGCATCTGCTCCATGCTCAGCTCCATGTGCCGGGCGCTGTCGTCGGTGAGCAACGGCCGGATCCGCGGCCAGGATGAGCGGAACTCGCTGGTCACCAGCTTGCCGTAGCAATCGAGCGCGTCGGCCAGCCGCGGCACGTCGGTCTCCTCCACCTCGTGGCCCGCGTCGGAGAGCACCCCGGCCGCCGGTCGACCGCGGCCCTGACCCGCGGATGCACGCCCCACCCGCCCGGATCGGCAACCACGGCCACCCGGATCGGACCCGGCAGCGGCGGGCCGTCCAGCGGCGCCGGAACCGCGCGGGGGTCCCTCGGGTCGGTGCCGGCCAGCACCTCGAAGCAGGCGCGCAGGTCGTGCACGGACCGGGCGATGGGACCGTCCTTCGGCAGGAGCTGGGAGGCCAGCGCCGGCTCGTGGCCGCCGACGCGGTGCTCCATCGGGAAACGGCCGTAGCTCGGGTTCAGCGCGGTGATCCCGCCGTTGAGCGCCGGACCCCGCACCGAGCCGCCCGAGTCGTTGCCCAGTCCGACCGCGGCCATGCCCGACGCGACCGCCGCGCCGTCGCCGCCGCTGGTGCCGCTGGGGTCGCGGATGGTGCCCCACGGGTTGAGCGTCTCGCCGAAGAGCTGGCTGTCGGTGTACCCGCCGATGGTCATGTCCGGCATGTTGGCGTGGCCGATCGGGATGGCGTCGGCGGCGCGCAGCCGGGCCACCGGCGGCGCGTCGTCGGCTGCGACGCTGTCGCGGAACCGGGGCACGCCGTGCGTGGTGGGCACCCCGGCGATGTCGATGTTCTCCTTCACCGTGAACGGGACCCCGGCCAGCGGCCCGAGCGGCTCGCCTGCCGCCCGCCGCCGGTCGATGCCCGCCGCGGCCGCTCGCGCGCTGTCGGCCAGCATCGCCGTGATGGCGTTGTACTTGGGATTGGCCTCGGCGATGCGCTCCAGGTGCGACTCGATCACTTCACGCGCGCTGATCTCGCCGGAGCGCACCGCGGTGGCCAGTTCGGTGGCCTGCATCTTCCACATGCAGCGAAAAATACACACCTGAATTCAGATACAACACTGAATTTCACCGAGCCTCCGCGCCGTTCCTGCGCACGGCGCTCGGCGTGCTGCCCCACCATCGGCGGCAGCACCGGCTGAGCGCGGACTGCTCGGAGAGACCGAGCAGTCCGGTCACCTGGCTCATCGGCATGTCCGTGGTCGTCAGGTAGCGCCTGGCCGCCTCCCTGCGCACGTCGTCGAGAATCCGCGCGAAGCTCGTCCGCTCCCGGGCCAGCCGCCGCTGCATGGTTCGCGGGTGCATGTTGACCAGCCCGGCGACGACGCCGATCTCGGGCGAGGCGGTGCCCAGGGACTGCGCGACCACCGCGCGGACCCGCGGGGCCAGCAGCGTGGCCTCGCCCGGCGCCTGCTCGGCCAGGAACCCCAGCGCCAGTTGCCGCACCCGTTCGTCGCTGCCGGTGAGCGGCCGGGCGGCCAGGCTGCGCGGCAGCCGCAGCATCGGCGCGCTGCTGCCCGTCCGGACGGGCACGCCGAAGAACTCCTCGTGAGCGCGAAGCGAGCGAGGGGTGTGCGGCAGCTCCACGGTGCGCAGGCCGTAGGGCCCCGAGACCAGGAACTCGATGGCGCGGTGCAGGAAGCCGAGCGCGAGGTCGGTGGCCTGCACGGCGATCGGCGCCCCGGGCGGCAGTCCGTAGCGCAGCGCCGCCACCCCGCGCGCGCCGTGCGGGTCGTCCTCCAGCACCAGGCTCAGCGAGCGGGCGTGCACGAACAGGTAGCGGGAGGTGCACTCCAGCGCGTCCCCGACACTGGGCGAGTTCTGGATGGCCAGCGCGAGCGGGCCGAGCATGCCCAGGTCCTGGCGGGCGGCCACGCGCAGACCCAGGTCGGGGCAGCCCAGCTCCGCGGCGGCGATCTCCAGCACCTCGGCCAGCACGTGGTCGGGCACCAGCAGGTCGTCGACGTCGAGGGCCGCGACCGGCAGGCCGGCCGCCCTGGCGTGGTCCTCGGCGCGGCCGCCCAGCTCGGCCACCGTCGCGCGGAACCCGCGCAGCCCGGCCGAGCGGATCATCGACATGTCGTCCAGAGTCAAATCTTTGTCGCGTAGGGTCAAGGGCCGAACCCGACGAGCCAGGACACTGGGGACCATGACCACCACCGCGCCGCAACCGGAGCACCTCGACGTCGTCATCGTGGGGGCGGGGCTCTCCGGCATCGGGGCGGCCTACCGGCTCCAGACCGAGTGCCCCGGCCGGTCGTACGCGGTCCTCGAGGCCCGCGACGCGATGGGCGGTACGTGGGACCTGTTCCGCTACCCGGGCATCCGCTCGGACTCCGACATGTTCACCCTCGGCTATCCGTTCAAGCCGTGGCGCGAGGCGAAGTCGATCGCCGACGGACCGTCGATCCTGAGCTACATCAGGCGCACCGCGGCCGAGTACGGCATCGACGAGCGCATCCGCTACCGCACGAAGGTGGTCTCGGCGGACTTCTCGACCCGGACCGCGCGGTGGACGCTGACCCTCGACGTGCGCGACGAGACGGGCCGCACCGAGCAGCGCACCCTGACCTGCGACTTCCTGTACACGTGCGCCGGCTACTACGACTACGAGCAGGGTCACGACCCGGTTTTCCCGGGGGTGGAGTCCTTCGGCGGCACCGTCGTGCACCCGCAGTTCTGGCCCGAGGACCTGGACTACCGGGACAAGCGGGTCGTGGTCGTCGGCAGCGGTGCCACCGCGGTCACGCTGGTGCCCTCGATGGCCGAGGACGCCGCGCGCGTCACCATGCTGCAGCGCTCACCCACGTGGATCAGCCCGGTCCCGGGGCGGGACCGCATCGCCGACGGGATCCGCGCGGTGCTGCCCGCCGACCTGGCGCACCGTCTCCTGCGGGCCAAGAACATCGCGTTCACCACGGGCTTCTACCAGTTCTGCCGCCGGTGGCCGAAGGCCGCGAGCAAGCTGCTCACCAGGCTGAGCACCCGGGCGCTCAAGGACCCGGAGGCGGTCGATGAGCACTTCACCCCGAGCTACCGGCCGTGGGACCAGCGGCTGTGCGCGGTCCCGGACGCCGACCTGTTCCGGGCGATCCGCGGCGGCAGGGCCGAGGTCGTCACCGACCACATCGAGTCCTTCGTACCCGAGGGCATCCGGCTGCGGTCGGGCCGCGTGCTCGAAGCCGACGTCGTCGTCACGGCCACCGGTCTGCGGCTGCTCGCCTTCGGCGGGATCACACCGCACGTCGACGGGCGCGCGGTCGAGCTGTCGGAGCAGTTCGTGTGGCGCGGGGCGATGCTGACCGGCGTCCCGAACTTCGCCATGTGCATCGGCTACACCAACGCGTCGTGGACGCTGCGGGCCGACCTGTCGTCGCGCCTGGTCTGCAAGGTCCTCCAGCTGATGGACCGGCAGGGCTACGCGGCGGTGGTCCCCGCGCCCGACCGGAAGCTGGCCGAGCGGCCGCTGCTCGACCTGGACTCCGGCTACGTGCGGCGCTCGATCGACGCCTTCCCCCGGCAGGGAGACCGGTGGCCGTGGCGGATGCGGCAGAACTACCCGCTGGACGCCATGGCCACGCTGCGCGGTGACCTCGCCGGGGACCTCTCGGTGACTCCGCGCTCGGCGGTGCGCAGCGGCTCGACGGTGGAGGCGGCCGGCTGACCGACTCCGCCGCCGGACGCGGCGGACCGGGCGCCTACGTGGCGCGTCCGCGCAGGTGCGGCCGGAACCGCATCCGGCGCCGCGAAGCACGAGCGGACCGCTTGCGCCGACGCTGGTTCAGCGCGGTGAAGGACGAGCCGGTGCTGCGCACGAAGGACCGGCCGCGTGCGGGTGCCGCCCGCACCGCGCCGCCGAGTCCGCTCCCGACCTTCGACGACGCCGACCGGACTCCTCGCGCGACCCTCCGGCTGCCAAGGCGCAAAGCGAGCTTCGTGGTGCGCCAGCGGCCGAGCACCGCGGCGACCAGCTTCGCCAGCAACAGCTTGATCCGCAACCTCACCGCAACATCACCACCACCAGCCCCAGCAGCAACACCCGGGGCTGCTGCGGAAAAAGGGCGCCGGAACAGTGATTCTACGCCGGTCCGACCTCGACGACCGCGCTGAATGCGAGTCGCGGTCGCGGGTCACAGCGGCGAGACCGGAGCCTCCCAGCCCCTGCCCGTGGACCCCCACTCGCCGTCGCGTTTCCACCCCGCGGCCCGCAGCTCGCCCTCGGCCGCGGCGGGGTGGGTGACCGAGGGCGGAACCTCGAACTCGGCGACCATCCGGCCGCGATCGTCGCGCACGACGATCCGCGGGAAGAGCCTGCCTGCCGAGTTCACGAAGTGCGCGGTGTTGGCCATCTCTCGAAGACTTTCCATCCGGAGCGGTGAATGGAATCCAGAGTGGCACCACATCCGGTCACCGCACCAGCGAACGCGGCGGGAATCCGTTCTACGGAGCAACGCCTTGCCGTGCAACGAAGTCCGTGGTCACCCGACCTGAGCAACCGTGCCCGGAGACGACCGGATTCGCCGCTGCCGCACGATCGGTCCACTGTCGATCACTGGCCGGCAGAGTGTCCGTACCCGGCTCAACCGGACAACCGGTGCAGGGCCTCCCCGATCCGGTTCGCGGCATCCACCACGACGTCCTGCTGGTACGCGGTGAAGCAGAGCCGGAAGTAGCCCTCGTCGCGGCACGACAGCGTCCGTCCGGGCAGCAGCACCACGTCGGCCGCGTCGGCGAGGTAGGCGGCCAGGGCCGCCTCCGAAAGCCCGGCACCGGGGAAGATCCCGGCACCGTCGCGCCCCGCGATGTCCACGGTGTCGAGCCACCTGGTCAGGTCCACCCAGAGGAACTGGGCGGAGTTGGCCTTCTCGCCGCGCACGCACGCGATGTCCCAGTCGCCCAGCGCCTCCTCGACCGCTCCGTGCTGCGCCGTGAGCCGCTCGCGGTAACGTCGCATCGCGACGTCCCAGAACGGCTCGCCGTCGACCTGAGCCTCCAGCAGCCGCAGCGCCACCCGGTGCTTGAGCGAGTCGAAGGGGCTGAACCAGGAAAGCGACATCACCTTCGGCTGCTCGCTGCCCTTCATGGCGGCGCGGACCGCGGGCGACCGCGAGACGATGAATCCCGCGCGGAACCCGGAAAGGCCGAAGTCCTTGGCCAGCCCCCAGACGACGTGGACCCGCTGACGGGCCTCCTCGGACCGGACCGCGTCCAACGCGAGCGCGCTGACGAACTCGGGTTCGCTGCCGGCGAGCTGGGAATGGCAGTACATCTCGTCGGAGATGACGTGCATCCCCTTCCCCAGCGCCCAGGCGAAGATCTCCTCCAGCAGGTCCTTCGGGTAGTTGACCCCCAGCGGGTTGTGCGGGTTGGTCAGGACGAGCAGCTTGGGTGCGGGGTCGGCGGTGGCGTAGGCGTCCTGCAGGTTCCGCAGGCTCAGCTCGAAGCGCTTGACCGGGTCCGGATCTCCCGGCACACCGGCATGGGTGTAGACGCAGTGGAGCTGCGGACGTTGCTCGAACGACCACTTGAAGCCCTGCCAGCACGGCGCGGGGATCAGCACGCCGTCCCCGGGCCGGAGGACACCGGAACCGCGCAGCGCCAGCGCGACGCACTCCAACGCCGAAGACACACCCGCGGTGCCGAACACGTCGTCCGGCCGGACAAGGACCTCCGGGACCGGCCACTTCGGAGCCAGCGACCGCTCCAGCCGCTCGGCCATCCTCTCCCGCAGCCCGGGACTGCCGTAGGGGGTGACGTAGCGCAGTCCGTCCTCGGGCAACCCGGCGAGATCGCTGAAGACGTGCCGCTCGAGCAGCGAGTAGAGCGTCACGTTCTCGGCCACCGCGAGGTTGGTCTTCGGCGGCCGCGACTCGTGCTCGGCGAGGTCACGGCCCAGGACGAGCCGCTGCTCGGCGTCGGGGAAGCCGTCGGCGAACTGGTGCCAGGGCACGGCCGGAGTGGACGTCTTCGCGGAATCGGGCACGGCTCTCTCCGTTCTCGAACGGTGACGGTGCAGGTGTTGCGCAGGACCTCCGGGCCGCTGCGCGGTGTCTTGTATTGCTCCTCGTTCACGACCAGGCAGAGCATCGGCAGGTCTTTCCTGGCCTGTATCGCCGGAAGCTCATTGCGGGGAAGTGCGGTTCAACCTGGCTTTGCGAAGATAGTTGAATACCACGTCGCGTGTGATCTCGTGATGCGGATCGGCTTTCAGGCCGCTTGTCACCGGCGGCGACTTCAGCTCGCTCACGTGCGCTCACCTTCCTCGGGCTCATCGCCACTCACCACCACGAACAGCGCCGACCCACTGTAGGGACCGGACCCGCAGGACGGCCGCCCGGAATGACCGACCACAACCCGTTCGGTGGCGCCGTCCGCCCCTGGTGAGCGACACAGGTACACGCCACCTCGACGAGGCGGGAGCAGACCGAACACCACGTCCACAATGGAACAGGAATCCACCGGAACATCCGCGGCACGACTGCGGAGCGGACCATACCCAAACGACTATCGGAATATTCCATCGTGATCAACGTAGCCCGATCGCGAAGCCGCGTTCCCCGAATGACGCATTCGCCCACCCGTTCAGCGCTGCTAGCGTCGCCGGTTGTCGAGAAAGGAGATCCATGACAGACGAGCTCTCCCTGCCGAATCCGTTCAGGACTCCCAAGAAAAATTCATCAGAAGTGACGAAGGATCATTTCCTCAGCGATTCCCGCTACTTCGTCGACATGTCCGTGCCGCTGACCGGCTTCGACCCGATCGACCTCCAGGCCACCGGCATGACCGAGCTGTTCCTGCGGACCCTGGTCGCGCACGCCGGGCCGACACCGGCGCTGCAGCTGTTCAAGCACTGCGCCGAGGCCAAGAAGCAGCACAGCACGCCGTTCAAGCTCCCGGCCGAGGCCGACCTGGCCGAGCTCGCCTGCGCGGTGACCAAGATGTGGTACCTCGGCGCGTGGTACGGCGTCAGCGCGCACGCGTACGCCAAGCTCACCGCGAAGGCCGCCGCCAACGGTGAGAAGCCGGCGCCCAACGAGCAGTACATGGTCTCCGCGGACTCCTACGTCGAGGGTCTGCTGTGGCGGCTCACCGGCGGACACGTCCCCGGAGCGAAGCCCACTGGGTTCGGCAGCTGGGCCAAGGCCCCGGCCCCGATCGCCCCCACCCCCACCGGCCCGTACAAGGAGACCGCCTGATGAACGCCAGCCGCTACGCCGACCGGCATCGCTACGACGCGGTGGTGGTGGGCTCCGGGGTGTACGGCAGCCTCGTCGCCAAGCGCCTGGGCGAACGGGGCTGGCGGGTGCTCGTGCTGGAGGCGGGCACCGGGACCACCGCGTCCTGGGAGGGCTACACCGAAGCAGTCCGCGGATTCCGCGCCGCGCTGCTGAAGTCCCCGAACTCGCCGTACCTCTCCAATCCCGCCGCGCCTTCCCCGGACGCCACCGATCCCGACGGCTACTTCGTGCAGAACCCCGACGTCAGCCCGTACGGAAGCGACTACCTGCGCGCGATGGGCGGCACCACCCTGCACTGGGAGGGTGTCGTGCCCCGCATGCACGAGCACGACTTCTTCGGCCTGCTCAACTACGGACACGGCCGGGACTGGCCGTTCTCCTCGGAGCTGGACGAGAACGGCCTGAACGTGCTGCACGAGGAGGACCGCAAGGACGTCCAGAAGTACTACCGCCAGGCCGAACACGAACTGGGCGTCTGCGGTGACGCGAAAGAGCTCGAGCACAGCGGGATGACCATCCCGGACTACGTCTACCCGATGAAGGCGCTGCCGCAGTCCTACATGGACCAGGTGATCAGCCGCCGCCTGGGGAACACGAAGGTGACCCTGCACGCCGAGAAGTCGTTCGAGCTCAAGCCCACCGTGGTGCCCGCCCCGCAGGCGCGCAACGGCATTCCCAACCCCGACTACGACAACGGTCGCGGCTACCGGCCGAAGGGCGCGGCCGGGCTGCCGAACTACGGCGAACGCTGCGTCGGCAACTCCAGCTGCATCCCGATCTGCCCGGTGCAGGCCAAGTACACCCCGCTGCGCACACACGAGCAGTTCGACCACGAGCGGGTCACGGTCGCCACCCGCAGCATCGTCACGCGCGTGCTGTTCAACACCCACGGACGCGCCACCGGCGTCGAGTACCAGGTCTACGACGACCCGCGGTCCACGGCGGTCACCACCCACTACGTCGAAGGCTCGATGGTCGTGCTCGCCGCGCACGCGATCGAGAACGCCAAGCTGCTGCTGGCCTCCGGCGTGAAGAACGACAACATCGGGCGCAACCTCATGGACCACCCGCTGGTCGTCACCCAGGGCCTCATGCCCGAGGACGTCGGCCCGCACCGGGGGCCCGCCGCGACCTCGTTCATCGACGTGTTCCGGGACGGTCCGTGGCGCAACACCGTCGCGCCGTTCCGCATCGGACTGTTCAACTGGGGCTGGGGATTCAAGGCCGACTCGTTCTCGCGCGAAGTGCGGGCGCTGGTCGAGCGGGGCACGCTCAAGCCCACCGAAGCCGCCAAGGCTCCGGTGATCGGCCGAGCGTTGCGCGACCAGCTCGCCAAGCACATGCCCAGGCAGTTCCAGCTGGAGTTCATGCTGGAGCAGCCCCCGGACCCGAACAACCGCGTGACCATCGACCCCGCCCACCGCGACCGCCTCGGCAACTACCGCCCGGTCATCGCGTACGGCATCGACAAGTACGTGCGCGCCGGGGCCGAGCAGGCCGTCGCCGTCTCCGGGCAGCTCTTCGCCGCGCTCGGCGCCGAGGAGTGGAACTTCACGCTCCCGCAGCACAAGCACAGGAAGGGCGACGAGGCGGTCATCGACACCATCCTGGCCGGCGGGAAGTACCACGAGATCCTCGGCGCTCGGCACGGTGCGGGCACCCACATCATGGGCGACGACGTGAAGACCTCCGTCGTCGACTCCTACCAGTGCAGCCACGACCACCCGAACCTCTACGCCGTCGGCTGCGGCAGCCTCTGCTCGGTCGGCACCTCCAACCCGACGCTGACCGGCGCGATGCTCGCACTGCGCAGCGCCGACCAGATCCACGACGACCTGCTCGACCTCAACCGGCCGGTCACCGTCCGGGCCCCGGGCCACCTGCCCGCCGCAGCGTCCCCGCGCAACTGACGACCGCACCACCACCTCAGGAGCGAACGCACGTGAGCAACGACGACTTCGATTTCAACGACTTCAACCCGAAGGACCTCACCGACGACCCCAAAGAGGTCTCGCACCTGTGCCACTTCCTGCAGGCGGCGATGCAGATCGAGCTGACCACCATCCCCCTGTACATGACCGCGATGTACAGCATCCACCCTGGCACCAACGAGGAGGCGCAGCTGGTCATCCGCTCGGTGGTGTTGGAGGAGATGCTGCACCTGACGCTGGCGGCCAACCTCGTAAACGCGCTCGGCGGCAACCCCCGGCTGGACCAGGCCCACAACCTCCCCTCCTACCCGGCCAAGGCCCCTTACTCGGCCGAGTCGGTGACGCCGTTCCCGCTCACCCCCTTCTCACGGGCCGCGCTGGACATGTTCATCGCGATCGAGAGCCCGCCATACGGCAAGCCGAAGTGGGACACCCGGGGATGGCACACCATCGGCCAGTTCTACGGGCTGATCGACAAGGGGCTGCGGAATCTGGTGAAGCGCCACCGCGAACGGGGCGTCTTCACCGGCGACCCGGACAAGCAGGTCGGTCCCGAGCACTTCTACAACTCCGGCGGCGAGGTCATCAAGGTCACCGACCTGCGTTCGGCGCGGGAGGCGATCGAAGTCATCATCGAGGAGGGCGAGGGCCTCGACGAGTCGATCTTCACCAGCGACGACCGGCTGTTCGACGAGGAGCGCCAGGAGGCGCACTACTTCCGCTTCAAGGAGATCCGCTACGGCCGCCGCTACGGCGTGCACGACACCCCGGCCGACAACCCCAGCGGCGCCCCGATGGAGGTCGACTGGGACAGTGCCTACCGGTTCGAAGTGGACCCGAACGACTTCGACGGTAGCGACCCGCACATGGCCGACGCCAAGGCCCTGGTCGAACGCTTCACCCGCACTTACGCCGCGCTGACGTGGGTGCTGCACCGCACGTTCAACGGTGATCCGGCCAGGATGAAGGAGGCCGTCCCGCTCATGCTCGACCTGCGCTACCTGGCCGAGGAGATCATGCGGACCCCGCATCCGGTCAAGGAGGGGCTGAACCTGTACCCGAACTTCAACATCAGCCCGAATCTGCTCACCGAGGTCCAGAAGTAGAGCTGACCCATTGCGGTCGTCGATGGTGGGGGTGGTCGGCCCGTCCGAACAGGCCGACCACCTCCTCAGCCCCCGTTCCCGGTCCGCAACGCGGTTCCCAGCGCCTTGGTGAGCCACCCGAGGTCGTACCCGCGGTAGCGCTCGGCCTCGCTCATCCGGGCCCAGTGGTCGTTGAGCGACCAGCTCGCGCGGTGCGACTCGGCGAGCCACGCGCGGACGTGTTGGCCCAGCTCGCTTTCCGGGCTGACGCGCACCGGTGCCGTGCTCTCGGAGGCGGCGGCGAGGGCGTCGGCCAGTCCCGGTGTGCCGGTCAGCCCGTGCTTCGCCGCGAGCCGCCGCACTTCGGCCACGGCGTCGGCGGCCTGCTGCTCGGTGACCTCAAGCCTGACCGCGTCGCTGAACCACGGTTCGACGTGCGCGCTGACCAGCGGTGCGGTGAGCTGCTGGAGCGTGGGCAGGGCACCGGTGAAGCGCTCGACGAGGCGCAGCGAACGCGAGAAGGCGTTGTCGAACCGGTCATCGTCCTCACCCAACGCGAAGCCCACCTCACGCATCTGCGGAAGCAGCCGATCGGGATCCGCCCCGTAGCGGTGGTTCGGGAACAGCGGGTCGAACCCGGTGATCAGCACACCGTCGACCGCGTATCCGGCCACCGGGTTTGCGTAGTCGTGGCGCAGCAAGGAGAACGCCTCCGTGCCGCACGACAGCGCGGCCACCAAGTGGACGCCCTCGAATCCGCTGGGCTCGAACACGACAGTCCACTCGCCCAGCCCCAGCGCCGAGGCCATGGTCGGATAGCCGTCCTCGAAGTTGTCCAGGCTCCCGATCTCCTGCGGCGTGCGAACAGCGATGGTGTCGGCAAAGGCGCCGAAACGCCGCAACGCCTCCTCGGTGCCGACTCCCTTGATGAAGGTGAGGCAGTAGATCTCCTCCAGGTGGTCGTCCGCACCGGGGTGCGCGTCGGCCCAGGCGAGGTCGTCGGTGTCGTTCACGCTTGCACCTCTCAGTCATCTCGCGCGTGCGTCCGCGACGCTAGACGCGGGCCCCGACAACGCGGCCGCGGCGGACCACACATGTCCAAAGTAGACAAGCAGCGGAGGCCCACCGGGTGGGGTGTTCCCCCTGGCTGATCCCTACCTGGGCGCGGACCACTCCCGACCTCGGGCGCGGTGCCGCTCCCCGCGAATCCGGGGGCCTGCTCCCTCGCCCGCGGACCTGCCGGAGGGCAAGGTCTTCCTACCGGAGAACCTCGGGAGCCGTCCATGCACAACAACTTCGTCGAGCACCTGCGCGCCCAGGTCGCCGCCCACGGGGACACCCGCCGCTACGTCCACGTCCGCGACCAGGGCGGCGAACCGACCGAAGAGGTCACCACCTACGCCCGGCTGGACCGGCAGGCCCGCGCGACCGCGGCGTGGTTGCGGGACAACGCCGAACCCGGGCGCCCGGTTCTGCTGTTGCACCGGGAAGCGATGGACTTCCTGCCCGCCTTCCTGGGCTGCCTGTACGCCGGGGTCGTCGCGGTCCCCGCTCCGCTGCCCCACGACGCACGCAGCGCCGCACGGGTCACCGGAATGCTCGACGACGCCGGGGCCGACCTGGTGCTCACCACCGCGGACTGCGTCGACAAGCTCTCGTCCTGGGTCGCCGAAGCCGGCGGAGCTCGCCCGGTCACCTTCGCCGCAACGGACATGGACGCCCTCGGCGATCCGGAAACCTGGCGGATGCCCGTGCTCGACACCGGCTCGGCGGCCTTCATCCAGTACACCTCGGGTTCGACGAGCCGGAGCAGGGGCGTCGTGGTCACCCACGGCAACCTGCTGCACAACGAGACCGAGATCGCCCGGGTGACCGCCGCGGGCCGGGCCAGGACGCTGGTGAGCTGGCTGCCCCACTTCCACGACCTCGGGCTGATCGGCCCCCTGCTGCACGCCTTCCACACCGGCTGCGACGCGGCGGTGATGTCGCCGACGGCGTTCCTCAAGCGGCCGCGGCGGTGGCTGGAGGTGATCGACCGCTACCGGGCCGAGGTCACAGCCGCGCCGAACTTCGCCTACGACCTCGTCGCCCGCCAGGTGACCGACGCGCAGCTCGCGGGGCTGGACCTCTCGTGCCTGCGGGTCGCGATGAACGGCGCCGAGCCGATCCGCGCCCGCACCCTGGCGGCGGTCGCCGACCGCCTGCGGCCGGCGGGCTTCGCGCCGGAGGCCTTCGTCCCCTGCTACGGCATGGCCGAGGTGACGCTGTGCGCCAGCGCGGCCGAGGTGGGTGCCGCGCCGGTCCACCGCGACGTCGACCCCGCCGCGCTCGAACGCGACACCGTCGACACCGCGCCCGCGGGCGACGGGACCCGGCTGGTCAGCAGCGGCCGGTCCATCGGCACCGAGATCCGGGTCGTACATCCCGACAGCAGGCGGGTGCTGCCCGACGACCGGGTGGGCGAGATCTGGCTGCGCGGACCGAGCGTCACGGCCGGGTACTGGAACCGTCCCCACGAGACGGCGGAGACCTTCCACGCCCGCACCGCCGACGGCGACGGCCCCTACCTGCGCACGGGCGACCTCGGCTTCCTGTCCGGCGGCGAGCTGTTCGTGACCGGGCGGCGCAAGGACCTGGTGATCGTCAACGGCCGCAACCTCTACCCCCACGACATCGAATCCGTGGTGGCCGAGCTGCACCCCGCGCTGGCGCAGGCCGCCGGGGCCGCCTTCGCGGTCGACGCCGGCCACGAGCGGATCGTGGTGGTGCACGGCGTCCGGACCGCGCGCCTGCACGGCGCCACGCCCGCGGAGCTCACCACGCGGATCAAGGCCGCCGTCGCCGCGGCGTTCGAGGTGGCCGCCCCCAGCGTGGTCCTGGTGCCCCGCGCGGTGGTGCACCTGACGACCAGCGGGAAGGTCCGCCGCCGCTCGATGCGCGACTGGTTCCTGCGCGAGCGCACCGACGTCGCGCTGCACGAGGACGTCGAGCCCGCCGTCCAACGACTCCGGGCGTAACCGCCCGCGCACCCACGAGGAGACACCATGGCAAACGACGCCATCCGCACCTGGCTCACCGAGCGGATCGCCTGCTACCTCCAGTTGGCCGCCACCGACATCGATCCGGCCGTGCCGCTGGCCGAGCACGGCCTCGACTCGGTGTCCGCGTTGCTGCTGTGCGGCGACATCGAGGACACCTGGGGCGTGGCGACCGAACCCACGCTGGCCTACGAGCACCCGACCATCGACGACATCGCCCGCTTCGTCGACGCGGAACGCGGGCAGCGGAGGGCGGCATGACCGGCATCGCGATCGTCGGGATCGACTGCCGGTTCCCGCAGGCCCCCGACCCCGGCGCGCTGTGGTCGCTGCTGATGCGCGGCGGGGACGCCGTCGGCGAGGTCCCCGCCGAGCGCTGGCGGGCGGACGACTTCCACGACCCGGACTGCGGCCCCGGCACCGTGAACAACCGCTGCGGCGGCTTCCTCGCCGACGCCGACGCCTTCGACCACGAGTTCTTCGGCATCCCGCCCCGTGATGCCCAGGCCATGGATCCGCAGCAGCGGTTGTTGCTGCAGACCGCCTGGCGCGCGCTGGAAGACGCGACGCTCGATCCGCGCGCGCAGGCCGGGTCCCGCACCGGCGTCCACGTCGGGGTCATGACCAACGAGTGGGCGCACATCTCGATGCGCGACCTCGGGCGCATCACCCCGCAGCTCGGAGTGGGCAACGGCTGCTTCATGACCGCCAACCGCCTCTCCTACCAGCTCGACCTGCGAGGTCCGAGCCTCGCCGTGGACACCGCGTGCTCGTCCTCCCTCGTCGCGGTGCACCTGGCGTGCCAGGCCCTGCGGGCGGGTGAGTGCGACCAGGCGCTCGCGGGCGGGGTCAACCTGGTCATGACGCCCGCGCTCAACGTCTTCTACACCCAGGCCGGGCTGTCGGCGCCCGACGGGCGGTGCAAGCCGTTCAGCGGCGAGGCCGACGGCATCGGACGCGGCGAGGGCGTCGCGGTCCTGGTCCTGCGCCGGCTCGAGGACGCCGTCGCCGACGGCCTGCCCGTCTACGCGGTGATCAGGGGCACGGTGGTCGGCTCCGACGGCCGCAGCAACGGCATCAGCGCACCCAACAGGTGGGCGCAGCAGGAGGTCGTGGCCGAGGCCCACCGTCGCGCCGGCGTGCGCCCGCGCGACGTCGCGTTCGTCGAGGCGCACGGCACCGGCACCGAGCTGGGTGACATGATCGAGGTGAAGGCGCTGGGGAGCCTGCACGGCGGGCGGGACGACCCCTGCGCGATGGGGTCGGTCAAGGGGAACCTCGGCCACACCGAAGGCGCGGCGGGTGTCGCGGGCCTGATCAAGACAGCGCTCGCCCTGCACCACCGGGTCGTGCCACCCAGCCGGTACGCCGGGCAGGAGAACCCGGCGCTGCGACTGGCCGCGCACGGCCTGCGACTGCTCGACGCACCGATGGCGCTGCCCGGCGGCGTCGTCCACGCGGCGGTGAGCAGCTTCGGCATCGGCGGCACCAACGCGCACCTGGTGCTGTCCGCCGACCACACGCCGCACCCGGCGCCCGGAGGCCCTGGCGTCGGCGTGCTCACCCTCTCGGCCAGCGGACAGGAGGGGCTGCGCCGCAACGCCGCGATGCTGGCCGACGACCTGGCCGAGGTGCCCGGGGACCGGCTGGCCGAGTACTGCTGGACGACGAACCAGGTCAAGGCGTCGGGACGGCACCGGCTGGCGGTCGCGGTCGCCGACCGGGAGGAGGCCGTCGCGACACTGCGCGCGGTGGCCGCCGACCCGGCGCGCCTCGACGCGGTGTCCGGTACGGCCGGTGAGGTCGGCACCGGTTGGCTGTTCAGCGGTCAGGGATCGCAGTACCCGGGCATGTCCCGCGCGCTGCACGAGGTGTCGGGCGCCTACCGCCGTGCGCTGGCCGAGGCCGACGACGCGCTCTCGGCGCACCTCGGCGGGTCGGTGCGCGACCTGGTCCTCGGCGACGACGAGGCCGTGCACCGCACCGAGCACGCGCAGCCCGCGATCTTCGCGGTGCAGTACGCACTCGGCACGGTGCTCGCCGAAGCCGGGCTGGAGCCCGCGTGGGTGCTCGGCCACAGCGTCGGCGAGTACGCCGCCGCGGTGCTGGCCGGGGTGCTCGACCTGGAAGCCGCCTGCGGGCTGGTCGTGACCCGGGCACGGCTCATGCGGGCCCTGCCCGGCGAGGGCGCGATGCTCGCGGTCCGTTCGCAGGCCGGGGCGGTGGCGGCCCTGCTCGCCGGGCACCCCGAGTCCGACCTCGCGGCCGTCAACGGTCCCGACGAGGTGGTCGTCGCCGGCTCGGCCCGGTCGGTGCGTGCCATCGCGGCCGAGCTCACCGCACGGGGTGTGGCGACCCGGTGGCTGCGCGTGTCGCACGGGTTCCACTCGCCGCAGGTCGAGCCGATGCTGCACGCCTTCCGGGAAGTCGCCGACGCGACCACCTTCCGGCCGCCCCGGATCCCGGTCTGCTCCCCCGTGCGCGGACGCGTGCTGGCAGCAGGCGAGCCGATGGACGCCGCGTACTGGACCGAGCAGATCAGGGCCACCGTCCGCTTCAGCGAGGCCCTGTCGGCGGGACTGCGCGCGGCCCCGGCGACGCTGGTCGAGCTGGGTCCGAGGCGTGTCCTCGCCCCGCTGGCGGCCCGTGCCGGCGCGCCGGCGCGCTGCCTGCTCCCCTGCCCCGGCCCGCAGGCCACCGGGCGGGAGCTGTCCGAGGTGGTCGCGGCACTGCACCGGGACGGCGCGAACCCGGCCTGGGACGCGCTGTACGAACCGGGCCAGCGCGTGCGCCGCCGCCTGCCCGGCTACCGCTTCAACGCGGCGCTGCGCTCCTGGATCCCGTTGCCGCAACGCACGTCTGCACCGCCGGAACCCGACCTGGCCGCCGCCCCACCGGAGCCCGGCCCTCCCCCGCTACCCGCCGCGGAACCCGAGCACACCACTGGCGAACAGGAGACCAGCACCGCCATGCACGACGTCATCAGGCTCTTCCGGGAGCAGAACGCGGTTCTCGCCGCCTTCGCGCGGGGCGCCGCACCGGTGTCCCCCGTGCGAAGCGGCGCGCCCATGGCCGCCGCGGGAAAGGTCGTCGAGCACGTCGCCCGGGTCAGCGGCTTCCCGGAGTCCGCGCTCCGGCGGTCCCAGACCCTCAGCGGCGACCTCGGTTTCGACTCGGTCATGGTGGTCGACCTGCTCACCGGGCTGACCAGGTCGCTGCCCGGCCTGGCCCTCGACACCGAGCGGATCACCCCGGACACCACGATCGGCGAGCTGACCGCGCAGGTTCACGCCCAGCTCGGCGAACCCGAGGCCCCGACCGGCCCGCCCGAGCCCGCGGCTCCGCCCGAACGGCGGTACGAGCCCAGCCCGGAGCACCACCGCATCGAGGAGTTCCCGGAGGTGCGCGCCGCCGCGGACCGGCTCGCGGGGGCCGAGGCCGCCGGGGTCTCCAACCCGTACTTCCTGGTCAACGACGGGATCACCCGCGACACCTCGGTCATCGGCGGGCGGGAGGTGCTCAACTTCTCCAGCTACGACTACCTCGGCCTGTCCGGCCACCCCGCGGTCGTCGAGGCCGTGCAGGACGCGGTCGCCCGCTACGGCAGCTCCTGCTCGGCAAGCCGGCTGATCTCCGGGGAGAAGCCGGTGCACCGGGAGCTGGAAGCCGCGCTCGCCGGCCTGCTGGGGACCGAGGACGCCGTCGCCATGGTGAGCGGGCACGCCACCAACGTCACCGTCATCGGCCACCTGGTCGGCCCGGAGGACCTGGTCGTGCACGACTCCCTGGCCCACAACAGCATCCTGCAGGGCTGCGTGCTCTCCGGCGCCACCCGGCGTCCGTTCCCGCACAACGACCACGCCGCGCTGGATGCGCTGCTGAATTCGGTCCGGCACCGCTACCGGCGGGTGCTGGTGCTGATCGAGGGTGTCTACAGCCAGGACGGCGACATCCCCGACCTGCCGGCGTTCATCGAGGTCAAGCGCAGGCACCGGGCGCTGCTGATGATCGACGAGGCGCACAGCGCGGGCGTGCTGGGCGCCACCGGCGGCGGCATCGGCGAGCACTTCGGCGTGCGCCGCGAGGACGTCGAGCTGTGGTCGGGCACGATGTCCAAGGCGCTGGCCGGCTGCGGCGGCTACGTCGCGGGCAGCCGCCACCTCGTGCGGTACCTGAAGTACACCGCGCCCGGGTTCGTCTACAGCGTCGGGATGACTCCGCCCAACGCGGCTGCCTCGCTGGCGGCACTGCGGCGGCTGCGGGCCGAACCCGAGCTGGTCGCGGGCCTGCATCAGCGCGGTCGACTGTTCCTTCGGCTGGCCAGGCGGGCAGGTCTCGACACCGGCTGCAGCGACGGCACGCCGATCATCCCGTGCGTCGTAGGCGACTCGCTGAAGACGCTGCGGCTGTCGAACGCACTGCTGCGACGGGGCATCAACGTCAACCCGATCCTCGCCCCGGCCGTGCCGGAGGAACTGGCGCGGCTGCGCTTCTTCGTCACGACCCACCACACCGAGGAGCAGATCCACCGCACCGTCGCGGCGGTCTCCGAGGAGCTCTCCCACCTCGTATGACCATTGTGGACACTCCGGTGGTGCGTGCTATGTGACGAGCGCGACGATCGCGAGCATGGCCGGGAAGCTGAGCAGCGAGGTGGTGAGCACCGCCTCGCGCGCCAGCGTCGCACCCTGCTCGAAGCGGACGGCGTAGCCGAACACGTTCTGCGCGGTGGGCAGCGCCGCGCAGATCACGGCGGCCAGGAGCTCCGTGCCCCGCAACTGGAACAGCACGCCCATCAGCACCGCCATCAGCGGCTGCACGACGTTCTTGATCACGACGATGGCGGCGAGCGCAGGCATGCCCGCAGGCGAACGGCCGGGCCGAGGGGCACCGTGCAGCGAGATGCCGAAGGCCAGCAGCATCGCGGGCACCGCCAGATCGGCCAGCAGCTCGATGGGCGCGAGCACCGGTTCCGGCGGCACGTACCCGGTCCCGGAGGCGATCAGGCCCGCGGCGGTGGCGAGCGCGATGGGGTTGCGCAGCGGAACCGTGATCGAGCGCAGCAGGCGCGGTTTCTCGCCGCGTGCGCGTTCGGCGAGGATGTCGAGCGCCGTGGTGAACAGCGGGGTCAGCACCGCGAGCTGGAACAGCAGGACGGGCGCGATCTTGCTGGCGTCGCCCAGCGCGTAGGTGGCGATCGGGATGCCCAGGTTCCCGGCGTTGACGTAACCGCTGGCCATCGCACCGACCGTGGTCTCGGCCGCCGGCCTGCGCCGCAGCAGCCCGAAGGGCACGTAGAGCAGGCAGGCCACCGAGCTCGTCACCGCCGTGACCACCAGCGCGCTGGAGAGCACGGTCGAGAGCTCTGCGCGCATCAATGTCACGAAGAGCAGCGCCGGCGAGGCGATGAAGAAGGCGGCCCTGGCCAGCACCTCGGTCGCCGCGGCCCCGAGCAGCCTGGTCCGCCCCGCCAGATACCCGATCGCGACGACGGCGCCGATGACCAGGAAGCTCTCGATTACGCCGTTCATACCGCTGTCACGTACGTACACCGTAGTTCTGTGACGCCGGTCGCCCTCGAGCGGCCGGGAGTTGTTCGAGCGGCCGGACCCGCGGCGGCCCGTCCTCTGCAGAACGCAACTTCGGTCTTCGAAGCGGCGGCTTGCCCACCCCCAGCCGCGGAGTACTCACGCATTCTCCGGCGTGGACAGCTTTTTCGTGGCGCGCCCGGGATTCCGCCACCCATACCACCACGCAAGGTGAGCCCACGGAAAGGCACTGAGGACGCGCGGCGATGGGCAGCGGAGGCGGACCGCGCGGGGTGTCACCGGAGGCAGTCGCGGGTGCGGCCGTTCGGGGCAGCGCCGTGGGCCGAACGTGCGCGCCGCCGGGAGGCCGGACACAGCCTGCACAGAGCGTTCACCAGAGGTAGCACAACGAGTCCGAAAAGCCTCTGAGCTGTCACATTCGGCGAGTTACGCTAGTCGCTTCCGGGAGTATCGGCCGACGGACAGGAGGCCAAGATGACAACCGCTTCCGCTCTGGCGCTGGTCGCCGTTATCACCTTCCTCACCGCCCATGCCATCGTCGTGGGGATCGCCGAGATCGTCACGGCGCTCAGGACGGGGGTGAGCCGGTCATGAGCATCCTCCTCGACCGGGCCGACGACCGCACCGGCCCCGCGCTGTGCGCGCTGTGCGAACGACCGCTCGCAACCTCACCGTCGGACGACTTCTGCTCGGAGAGCTGCCAGCAGAAGTGGCACGCCGCCAACAAAGTCGACCAGTCCATCACCAGGGGCAAGCGACCGGCGGCCTGACCCGTCACCCGCGGCCGCGGGGCGCCTGACGGCGTCTCGCGGCCGCTCCACGTCCAGGGTGTTCCGACCGCTTCGCAGCGGGAGGCAACAGTTCGGTCGCTGTCGTTGACATGCCCGCAGCGCCGACTATACGTTGCACATCAAACCACCCCAATTGCAACATATGCAACAACGAACCGTTGAGGCACCGGACCGCAGCGGACCACTCGAGGTCGTCGCTCGCCGCCGGCTCCACGATCGCCGAGCCCGCGTGCTGCGCCGTGCCGCCACTTCCGTTCCTCCTCCCCCCGAATCTCCCGCACTGGCAGAAAAGCAGAGGTGGCGTTGATGGTGACGTCGAGCCGCAACGGCGCGGACCTCTCCGACCCGTCGGAGGCGTTCCCCGCCAAGCACATCCCCCAACCGCAGGTACGCGACCTGCCGGCGCCGCCGGCCCGGCAGTGGCGCTACATCGGCCCGGGCGTCGTGGCCGCGGGCGTGGGCATGGCCAGCGGGGAGTTCATCCTCTTCCCCTACATCTCCTCCCAGGTCGGGCTGACCTTCGTCTGGGCCGCGCTGCTCGGGCTGATGACCCAGTACTTCCTCAACATGGAGATCGAGCGCTACACGCTGGCCACCGGGGAAACCGCGGTCACCGGCTTCAGCAGGCTGTGGCGGCACTGGGGCCTGGTCTTCGCCGCGATGGCCTACTTCGCCAACCTCTGGCCCGCGTGGACGACCAGCTCGGCGACGCTGGTGACCTACGTCTTCGGCGGTGACGTCGCCGTCGTGTCGGTGGCCATCCTGGTGCTGGTGGGGCTCATCCTCACGCTGGCGCCCACGGTCTACAGCGCGCTGGAACGGGTGCAGATGGTCAAGGTGGCGGCGTTGCTGCTGCTCATCGTCATCACCTCGGTGTTCGTCTTCGGCGCGTCGACCTGGTCCGGTGTGCCGACGATCGTGACCCAGCCGCGCTTCCCCGCCGCCGAGCTCGGTTTCGCCCTGCTGCTCGGCGCGCTGGCCTTCGCGGGCGCCGGCGGCGGCCAGAACCTGGTGCAGAGCAACTGGATCAGGGACAAGGGCTTCGGCATGGGCCACCACGTCCCCAAGATCGTGTCCCCGCTGACCCGCGAACCGGAGGCGCGCGGCCAGGCCGGGTTCATCTTCCAGCCCACCGAGCAGAACCTGACCCACTGGCGGGCGTGGTGGCGCTTCGCCAACAAGGAGCAGCTGCTCACCTTCGTCGGCATCTCCTTCGTGTCGATCGTGTTCATGTCGCTGCTGGCCTACACGACCGTCTTCGGCACCCCCGGGCTCAGCGACGACGTCTCGTTCCTGCGGGTCGAGGGCGAGCGGCTGATGGCCGCCGCGGGCGGCTGGTTCGGCTACTTCTTCTGGGTCGTCGGCGCGGTGTCGATGTTCAGCGCCGCGCTGGGCATCGTCGACTACACCAGCCGGCTCGCCGCCGACGTGCTCAAGACCTCCTACTTCCCCGACGCCTCGGAGAGCAAGGTCTACGCGGGACTGGTGTGGGGCCTGGTCCTGATCGGCACCGTCATCGTGTCCGTCGGCTTCGACCAGCCGCTGGTTCTGGCCACGATCGCGGCCTGCACGGGCGGGGTGATGATGTTCGTCTACTCCGGCTTGCTCATCCTCATCAACCGCAGGATGCTGCCGAAGCCGATCCGCATCAGCGGCTACCGGTTGGCGGCGCTGGTCTGGTCGATCCTGCTCTTCGGGGTGCTCGCCGTGCTGACCGTGCAGCAGCAGATCGGCGAGCTCTTCGGCTGACATCCGGTCGGCGCCGGCCGCCCGCACGGCGGCCGGCGCACGCTTCGAGGAAGGACCCATGACAGGCAAGATCCCCCTCGCCCGCGTCTCGCGGGCGAGGCAGTTCCCCAAGTGGTCGCAGATCCGCGAGGTGGTGCAGTTCAAGAAGCCGACGTTCGGGCTGACGGCGCGGCGGCTGGAGAACGCGCTCACCATCGAGCACCTGCGCAGGGCGGCCAGGCGGACCACCCCGCGCTCGGTCTTCGACTACGTCGACGGCGCGGCCGAGGAGGAGATCACCGCAGCGCGCAACATCGCCGCGTACCGGCGCGTGACGCTGCGCCCGGATGCGCTGCACCCGGTGGCCGAGCCGGAACTCGGCGTGGACCTCTTCGGCAAGCGCATCGCGATGCCGCTGGTGTTCGCGCCGACCGGCTACACGCGCATGATGCACCACCACGGCGAGGCCGCGGTGGCCCGAGTGGCCGAGCACTTCGGCGTGCCCTACTCGCTGTCGACGGTGGGCACGACGTCCATTGAGGACGTTCGCGCCGCCGCGCCCGGCGGCGACCTGTGGTTCCAGCTCTACCGCACCAACGACCCCGCGACCAACGAGCTGCTGGTGTCCAGGGCCGAGGCTGCCGGCTACTCGACGATGCTGCTCACCGTCGACACCTCGGTCGCGGGCAAGCGGCTCAAGGACGTCGTCAACGGACTGACCATCCCACCCACCCTGACCGCCAGGACGATCCTGAACATCTCGATGTTCCCGGCGTGGTGGTACAACAAGCTGACCACGCCGGGCATCGGCTTCGCCTCGCTTTCCGGGGTCGAGGGCAACCTCTCCTCCGAGGACGTCGCCCGCACCCTGTTCGACCCGGGCCTGGACTTCGCGGCACTGGAGTGGCTGCGCGAACGCTGGCCGGGCAAGCTGCTGGTCAAGGGCATCACCACGCCGGAGTCCGCCCGCGAGGTCGTCAGGCGCGGCGCCGACGGCGTGGTGGTCTCCAACCACGGCGGCCGCCAGCTCGACCGCTCGGCCGCGACGCTCGACGTGCTGCCCGCCGTGCGCGCGGCGGTCGGCGCGGAGGCGACGGTGATCATCGACGGCGGAATCCGGCACGGACAGGACATCGTGGCCGCACGCGCGCTGGGTGCGGACGCCGCGATGGTCGGCCGGGCCTACCTCTACGGCATCATGGCCGGCGGCCAGGACGGCGCCGTCCGCGCCTACGAGATCCTCGCCGACGAGTACCAGCGGTGCATGCAGCTGCTCGGCGTGCGGCGCAGCGAAGACCTCGGCGAACGCCACGTCGCGCTGCCGCGGGCGTGGTCGGCTGAATTCCCGGGAACCTGACCCGTCGGTGGTCCTGGTTTCCGCTGCACTGAGCGGAAACCAGGCACCCTCCCGGCGCCTTTCCCCGTTATCGTCCCGGTATTCTCCCGGCAAATCCGCAGTTCCTCCACTGCCGGCAACGCCCCCGCGGCGGGCCGGACTCGCCTAGATTGATCAGCACTGCGCGTGCACTTCGCGCAGCAGGAATGCTGGAGGAACAACCGAATGACCGAGAACCTGCGGGTGCGGTCGCTCAGGCGCGCCGCGGCCCTGGCCGCGGTGACCGCGGTCGGCACGCTCACGAGTCTTGGAACGGCGCACGCCGGCGGTCCCGGCGGCGAGGTGACGCCCTACATCATAGGCGGCTCGCCCGCGGACCAGACGTACTCGTTCATGGCCTCGTTGCAGTACGAGCGCGACGGGGACCCCGACTCCCACCGCTGCGGTGGTGCGCTGGTCAGCCCGGAGTGGATCGTGACCGCCGCGCACTGCGTCACCGAGCCCGGCACGAACGGCGCGCCGTTCACCGTCATGGACCCCGCGCTGTTCCACGTGCGGATCGGCACCACCGACCGCAACTCCGGTGGCAGCGTGGCCGAGCTCCGCGAGATCGTGGTGCACCCGGACTACCAGGCCAAGCCCGACCGCGCGGAGGGCAGCGACATCGCCCTGCTGCACCTGGACGGGCCGACCGACCAGGCGCCGGCCCCGATGGCCGACGCGATCAGCGAGCCGGGCACGGCCGTCCGCGAGATCGGCTGGGGCTACGTCTCCACCGACGACGCGGGCGACCCGACCAAGCTGCCGACGCAGCTGCAGCAGCTCGACACCGCGATCATCCCGCCGGCCACGCAGAAGTGCGTGACCGACGCCGAAGGCGACGACTCCTGGGGCATCCGCGACGGCGACGTCTGCGCGGACAACCCGGAGGGCGTGCGCGGACCCTGCGGCGGTGACTCGGGTTCGCCGCTGCTGGTCGCCGAGGGCGACCGCTGGAAGGTCGTCGGCGTCGACAGCCGGGGCGTCGGTTCCGTCTGCGGCGAGTCCCCCGACATCTACACCAGCGTCGGCGACTTCCGCGACTGGGTGGACAGCGTGATCGCCTGACCGGAACGCTCGACCAGCTGATCACCCGATCAGCACCCCGGGGCCCTGCCATCGCGGACGCGGCGGCAGGGCCCCGTTCTGCCTGCCGGCGGCTTCAGCCTCCCCGCGACGGCAGGCGGACGTCGAGCAGGTGCACCCGCGCCGGGCCGTCGGGTGTGGAGTAGGTGACGTCGGTTCCCGCGCTCCCCCCGGCCAGCGCCAGCGCGAGCGGACTGTCGGATGTCATCGTCTGGTCCTCCTCGCCCTCCGGCACCTCCTCCGGGATACCCACGACCCGCAGCTCCTGCACCGTGCCGTCCTCGAAGCGCACCCGCACCTCGGTACCGGGCGGCAGCCCCTCGGCCCCCTGGCCTGCCCGCCGGCCGCGCCCGGTCAGCCGCCGTTCGAGCGCGGCGATGCGGTCGTCGTACCAGGCCAGCTCGTCGGCCCCTTCCAGCGCCAGGGAGTCGTCGCCGCGGTCGCCGACGGGATCACGCTGCGACAGCTCCTCGGCGAGATGCCGCCGCTGTGCGCGCAGCGACCGCGCTTCCTCCTCCAGCCGCGCGCGAGCCTCCGGAGGCAGGTCCGGGCCGCTGCTGCTCATGCCGTCCCTCCCTTTCACCGGGGGCGTCCCGGCAGTATCGGCCATCCCGGCCACGGCAGCACTCGCGACGCGAGCCCCGCACACCCGTTCGACCGAAGTGGACGATGGCGCGGCGCGTGGCCGTCGACCGATCGGGGCTTGGTACGGCAGGGCACGGAGCGTGACCGGATACTGGCCACCGCACGTTTCGAATCCACATCCAAACCACCTGCGGAGAACCCTCATGGAGTTGACCGTTCTCGGTTGTTCGGGAAGCGCGCCCGCACCGGAGTCGCCGTCGTCGGGGTACCTCCTGCGGTCCGGGGACACCAGGCTCGTGATCGACCTCGGAAACGGCACCATGGGGCCGTTGCAGCGCTGGACCGACCCGTTCGACGTCAACGCGCTGCTGCTGACCCACCTGCACCCGGACCACTGCGCCGACTTCGCTCCGCTGGCGGTCTACCTCCGGTACCGGCCGAACAAGCCGTACGACCCGACGCAGCGCCGCATGCCCGTCTACGCGCCGCGGGAAGCGCCGAGCCGGCTCGCCGCGCTGTACGCGCCCAGCGCCGAGGAGCTCGGGCAAACCGACCTGAGCGACGTCTTCGAGTTCCTCGAACCGCCGGCCGAACCGGTCCGCGTCGGGGACTTCGAGATCCGCGCGTTCCCGGTCGACCACCTGTGCCCGACCTGGGGCCTGCGCATCGAGGCGGAGGACCGGGTGTTCGCCTTCACCGGCGACACCGGCCCCAGCGACGAAATCGCCAAGCTCGCGGCGGGCGCCGACGTGCTGCTGTCCGAAGCGTCCTGGTTGGACTCCCCGGACCAGCCCGCCGGCGTGCACCTGTCCGGCAAGCAGGCCGGGGCCGCCGCGGCGTCGGCGGGGGTGCGCAGGCTGCTGCTCACGCACTACTCGCCGTGGACCGACCAGCAAGCGCTGCTCGGCGAAGCCCGCGAAGCCTTCGACGGCCCCGCGGAACTGGTTCGCGCGGGCAGCTCCTACACGATCTGACCTCTCGCGGCTGCGGCCGGCCCCGCCCGGCGGCGGGGCCGGCGGACCTTTCAACGAGCCGACCGGGCTGCGGTGGCCTCGGCCAAGGCCGTGGTGAAGGCGCGGTGCAGCTCGTGCGCCAGCGACCTCCCCGCCGCGGCGAAGAGCTCCTGGTACAGCGCCGGTCCGGTGTTGACGTCGACGATGACCGGTTCACCTTCGTGGCGGATGATGTCGAACCCGAGCAACGGCAGGTCGAACGCGCGCCGCGCGGTGTCTACCAGCGCGGCGTGTTCAGCCGGAACCTCCCGGTGCTCGACCGCGCCGCCGTCACGTCCGGAGTCGTAGACCTTCCACGTCACGTCGTCCAGCCACACGTGGCGGTCCGCGCCCTTGCGGAAGCCGTAGACCACCTCGCCGCCCACGAGCGTCACACCCAGCCAATCCTCCGGGCTGTTCGGGTAGAAGCGCTCCAGCAGGAAGCTGCGCCCGGACGCCGCCGAGGGCACACCCCGCACGCGCCCCTCGGTGGTCTCCGCCTCGAGGTAGCCGACGACGTCGCGCAGCATCGAGAAGCTGTCGATGAACAGCACTCCCCAGCCGAAGCAACCCCGGCGGGGCTTGAGCACCGCCCGCCCCCACTCCTCGATCACCGGCGCCGCGGCCTCGATGTTGCGCCGGCTCACCAGCACGCTCTCCGGCACCGCCGCACCGGCGCGCGCCAAGGCCAGGTAGGACCAGTGCTTGTCGAACGCGACGGCGACCGTCTCGGGGTCGGGCACGACGACGGTGTCGCGCTTGAGCGTGAGCAGCGCGTCCAGGTCGTAGCTGCCGGGCTTGCGCGCGAAGTCGGCGTGCCAGAGGTAGGCGTCCAGGTCGTTCAGGCACACCTCGCCGCAGTGGACGCGTCCCCGCCGGACGTAGGAGTCGCGGAAGTCCACGCCGTGCACGAACTCCACGCCCTCCACCTCCGCCAGCAACCGCATCAGGACCGCGTGTTCCTCCGGCGGGATGACCCCGCCGCCGGTCGCCGCCAGGCCGTCGCAGACCTTCGCGGGCAGGAACGTCCCGACCATCAACATGGCCCCTCCCCCAAGCAGCGGAACCGTTGCCACCACACGGGCGCCGAGCGCCTGTTCGAGCGGGCAGTGCGCGCGTTGTGGCTCCGTTAGTCCTCAAGCATGTCGTAGACCGTTGCGGTGACGGCGCCGAAAACGAGGTGGGGGATGATGTCCGACGCCCACGAGCTCGGGGGCCACTCCCGCGGGTCGGTCACGCCCAGCGCGGTCATGGGCCCGACGCTGCCGATGTTCGCGGCAGCACCCGCGATCAGCCCCATCGCGGGCAGCGGCGCACGCGGCAACGCCGAACGCGCCGCGGCGCAGGCCAGCCCGGACCCGAGCCCGGCGGCGATGCCCAGCAGGGCGCCGATCCCCGCGCGCCGGTTGCCGGCCGCCTCGGTGCCGGAGCCCTCCGGGGCCAGCGGCCGGTGCGCGATGTCCTCCAGGCGGTGCACCGTCTCCTCCGGTGTGGTGCTGGCGGGGCGCCCGCGCAGCGCCATGTCGAGGTAGGTGACGGCGTTCAGCGCGGTCGTGCCGGCCGCGCCGGCAGCCAGGCCGTGCAGGAACCGACGTGTCATGGGCACCTCCTGGGACGTGGTGGGGATACCCACTCGGTGCCCCGGCAACGCTTGCCGCACGCACAGGGATCCCTGAAGTCCTCAGCTCACTCCACTGTGGTCCGATCGTGACCACGAACATGTTCATCTGCCATGCACGGCCGAGGCCGGGTGGCGAATCATGAACACGTCCACCGGATCCTCGGTCTCCAGTGCGAATCCGTGCCGCTCGTACAGCCGCCGCGCCGGACTGCCCTGCAACACGTTCAGCCGGACCACGGTGCCGTCGCGGTCGCACCGCTCCAGCAGCACGCCCAACACGTTCGTACCGACACCACAGCCCTGCGAGTGCTGGGCCAGGTAGAAGTGCTCCAACCAGTGCGCGTCCTCGGCCGGCCGCAGCGACACGCAGCCGGCGAACGCGCCGCCCACCTCGACCACCCAGGAGTGCGCAGGCACGAACCCGTCCCGCAGCCGCTGCCGAACCCGCTGCTCGTCGTACCGCCCGAGCCGCTCCAGATCCGCCCGCAGCACCACGGCCCGCAGCTCGGCCACCGTCTCGATGTCGGCCACCGAAGCCGGTCGAAGCTCCCAGTCCGCCATGATCGCCAGACTACGGCGCGCAGTTCCTCCCGCTCGCGTCAATCCGCGGCCGGCGCGGACCAGTCCGGGGTGATCGGCCGGCCGTTGGCGTGCCGGTGCTCGCAGATCCTCTTCAGGTTCCGCAGCTCGGTCCGGTGCCCGGCGTAGAACAGGTCCCAGAAGTCGCCGACCCACGGCCGGTCCGGCGAGGTGGCGAGCTCCGGCCACGGGTTCCGGTCGTAGTGGGGGTGCCGGCAGTTGGTCCACAGCACCACCGCACCCGGACGGCCGAGGACGGAACCGGCGTCCACGACGCGCATCAGGTAGACCATCCACAGGTGCTCGCCCTGGTCCCACGCGCAGTGGTAGTCGACCGTCATCGCGTCGGGGTTGGCCACGGTGCGGGTGTAGATGCGGGTGCTGTCGCCGCACAGCATCTCGTCGCCGACCCACAGCCCTGGTTCGGCGGTCTCGGTCAGCCCGCGCACGGACAGCGTCCACTCCGCGAGACTGCGGGTGTCGGCCAGGTACTCGTAGACTTCGCGAGCCGGTGCCTCGACGTGCTCGCTGAGCGAGCAGTACCGTCCGAAGACCTCCTCGTGCCGCCATGTCGGCCGGGTGAGCTCCCGCATGCGCGCCACGGTCTCCGAGCGCGGGCAGTTCTCGACGCGGACCAGGCCGGCGATACCGCTCAAAGTGGACACGAGATCATCTCCTCATCGCGGGACGGACACACTTGCGGGACCTCGCTGGAATCATCCGCCTCCCCGCCGGACACGGCTCGCCGATGCGAGCAGTGGCCCGCACGTGGTCACCGCGCTGCGCGACAGACCGTCCACGCACAGTGTCCGGTCCACACGGGCCGGAACCCCTCGCGGGCGAGTCGCTAAGGTGGCTCGTCGGACCGTTGAACGACTCACGGCGAAGGGAATCCGGTGACCGCTCCAGCCTCGACCGTCGAAGAGCTGACCGCCCAGCGCGACCGCGCCCGCCAGGACCACGCGGACCTGGTCGCACGCGGACTGCGCCTGGACCTCACGCGAGGCAAGCCGTCGCCGCGCCAGCTCGACCTCGCCGAAGACCTGCTGGACGCGCAGGCGCCCGCGGTCTCCGCCGACGGCACCGACCTGCGCAACTACGGTGGGCTGCAAGGACTGCCGGAGCTGCGGGCGATCTTCGGCGACTCCCTTCAGGTGCCGGTGGAGCAGCTGCTGGCCGCCGGGAACTCCAGCCTCGAGCTGATGCACGACGCGCTGGTCTTCGCCCAGCTCGGCGTGGTGCCCGGCGGCGAGCGCCGGTGGGTCGACGAACCGGAGATCGCCTTCCTGTGCCCGGTCCCGGGCTACGACCGGCACTTCGCGCTGTGCGAGCGGTTCGGCATCAGGATGATCCCGGTGCCGATGACCGCAGGCGGACCCGACATGGACGTCGTCGAGCGGCTCGTCGCCGAGGACCCGAGGGTCAAGGGCATCTGGTGCGTGCCCAAGTACAGCAACCCCGACGGCACCGTCTACTCCGACGAGACCGTGCGCCGGCTGGCCGCCATGCCCACCGCGGCCCGGGACTTCCGGATCTTCTGGGACAACGCCTACGCGGTGCACCACCTCGGCGACGAGCCCGCCGAGATCGCCGACCTGCTGGGGCTCTGCGCCGAGCACGGCAACCCCGACCGGGCGTTCGTCTTCGGCTCCACCTCGAAGATCACCTTCGCCGGCGGCGGCGTCGCCTTCTTCGGCGCCTCCCCCGCCAACGTCGAGTGGTGGCTGAGCTGCACCGCCAAGCGCAGCATCGGCCCCGACAAGATCAACCAGCTGCGGCACGTGCGGTTCCTCCGCGACGCCGAGGGGCTCCGGGAGCACATGCGCAGGCACGCGGCGCTGCTGCGGCCGAAGTTCGACGCGGTCGACAAGATCCTCACCAGCGAGCTGGGCGGCACCGGGCTGGCCTCGTGGACCAGCCCGGCAGGCGGCTACTTCATCAGCCTCCAGGTGCCCGAGGGCTGCGCCCGGGCGGTGGTGGCCAAGGCCAAGGAGGCGGGCATCAACCTCACTCCCGCCGGCGCGACCCACCCCTACGGCGACGACCCGGCCGACCGCGTGATCCGCATCGCGCCGACCTACCCGGAGCTGCCCGAGGTCGAGCAGGCGATCGCCGCGCTGGCCACCTGCGTGCGCCTCGTCGGCACCGAGAAGATCCTCGCCGACCTGAACAGCTGAGCGATCCGGAGGGGTGGGGCCCGGCCCCCACCCCTCCGCCTGGCTGCGCACGGCGCTCAGCCACCGCGAGCCCCGGCGGACCTGCCGGGGTCGCGCCGGGCGGTCTCGCTCTCGCGGACCAGCAGGAACACCCCGGCGACCACGGCGAGCGCACCGGTGACCTCACCGGCCAGCGCCGCCGCGTCGGTGCTGATCCGCTCGCCGAACCAGCTCACCCCCGCCACGACGCCGACCAGGGGGTCGGTCACGGCGATCACGGTCAGCGCCGGGGACAGGAAGACCCCTTCGCGGAAGGCGTTCTGGCTCAGCAGGAACCCGACCGGGCCGATCAGGCACACCACGTACAGCGACCAGTGCTGGAACGGCGCCAGCAGCCCCGCCTCGCGGACCTCCCCGGCGATCACCTTGAGCAGCGCGGCGGTCACGCCGTAGAGCAGCCCGGTGGCCAGGGCCAGCGCGAGCACCCGGATCTCGGTGCGCGCGTGGACGACCATGAGCGCACAGGCGAACAGGACCAGGGCGAGCAGGACGCCCAGCGGCAGGGCCTCCATCCCGATCGTGTGGTCGGTGCTCTCGCTGGGGCGCGCGCTGGACAGGAACAGCGACAGCCCGCCGATGCAGCACAGGACGCCGACCAGCAGGGTCCGGTCCAGCCGCTTGCCCGCGCCCCACGCGGCGAACGTGGCACCGAACAGCAGGCCGCTGAGCAGCAGCGGCTGCACCAGCGACAGCGGGCCGAAGGCCAGCGCCACCATCTGCAGCGAGAGCCCGGCGACCACCGCGAGCACGCTGGCGACCCACGCGGGGCGCCGGACCAGCAGCCACAGCAGCCTCGGGCTGACCCTCGCCGTCACCTCGGTGCTCTTGGCCTCGCGCTGCTGCACCGCGCTGGCCACGCCGAAGGCGGCAGCGCCTACCACCGCCGCCGGAACGGCGACGAGCAGGTGCGCGCCGTCCATCGCCAATCCCCTTCCTGCCCGCGGCTGTGGCCGTCACAACCGCCGCAGCGCCGGCCACAGCCCCGACCACGGCTGCTGCCTGCCCGTGCACAGCCAGACCCGCACGTCGTGCGGGTCGTCGCCGGCGACCGGCACCACGGTGCGGAAGTGTTCCCGCAGCGGTCCGGGATCGCCTCCCACG
Source organism: Saccharopolyspora erythraea NRRL 2338 (assembly GCF_000062885.1). Lineage (NCBI taxonomy): Bacteria > Bacillati > Actinomycetota > Actinomycetes > Pseudonocardiales > Pseudonocardiaceae > Saccharopolyspora > Saccharopolyspora erythraea. Next base: position 4,841,244 of record NC_009142.1, read on the forward strand.
AACAGGGTGGTGTCGTGCTGCTCGGAGGGCGGCCCGAAGTACCAGAACCCCCGGTGCGGGCTGCGGACCTCCGGGCGGTCCCGGCCCGGCCAGAGCCGCTCCAGGACGCTTGCCTGCCAGTAGTGCTCGGCCACGACGACCGTGGTGCGGCGCTGCTCCGGTGCTACGTGCTGGTAGGCGTGGTGCACCGGTTCGACGACCTGGCGCCAGCCGCCGGAGTTGTTCGCCAACGCCCTCACCCGGTCCATGGCCGGTGTCTGGACGGCCACCGCGAGCACAAGCACCACCGCCGCGGACAGCGCCCAGGCGGGCCGGCCGGTCAGCCACCGCGCGGCCGGTCGCCCGTCCTCCACGCGGACCGCGGCCACCGCCCACAGCAGCGGCAGCAAGCCGAAGCAGTAGTAGTACCGACCGCCGCTCACCACGAAGAAGACCACGACACCGGCGCTCGCCCAGCCCAACCACCGGTAGTCGCGCAAGGCCGTCGAGCGCAGCAGTGCCCACAACCCCGCGCACGCCATCCCGGCGCCGATCGGCACGCCGGCGGTCAGCAGGAGCAGCGGGACCACGGACGCCCGCCCACCGCCGAGCTGGTCGATCTCGGCGGGCACCACGGCTGCCATCCGCAGCTGCGGCCACCCGTGCCACGCCTGCCACAGCGCACTGGGCAGCAGGGCGGCGAAGGCCAGTCCCGCACCCGCCCACAACCGCGGGCGGCGCACGATGTCGCGCGGGCCGACCAGCAGCGCGCTGATCAGCGCCGCCGCGCAGAACACCAGGACGAGGTACTTGGCCTGCAGAGCCACCGCCACCACGACCCCCGCGCCGAGCAGCAGCCGGTCGTCGCGGAGCCGGACCCACCGCACGAGCAGGAGGGTCAGGACCGCCCACATGAACGCGTCGACCGTCGGCGTCACCAGCAGGGAGCCCGTCACGGCCAGGTGCGGTGAGACCGCGAACGTCGCCGCCGCCACGACCTGCGCCTTCCGGCCGCCGCCGAGTTCACGGGCCAGCATGCCCACGACGAACACCCCGCACGCGGTCAGCGCCACCGCGGGCAGCCGCAGGACGAGGACCGATCCGGGCGCCGCGACGTCGGCGGCGTGGGCGAGCAGTGGCAGCAGCGGCGGCTGGTCGGCGTAGCCCCAGTCCAGCCGGTCCCCCGCTGCCAGGAAGTACAGCTCGTCGCCGTGGGGTTCGAGGGTCACGGCGAACACGAGCAGGAGCCCGGCCCACGCGGCCGCGATGCCGCCGAGCGCTAGCAACGCCGGCGGAGCCGTCGTGGTGGCCGACGGCGGCGAGGCCGGGAGGACGTTCGCGCGTGCGCCGGGCCGCATGTTCACACGCCGACGTCCGCGGTGCCCACGCCGGACAGCACCGGCGGATCCGCCTGGTCGAGCAACATCATCACCACCGCCCGAGGTGAACGCTTTCCGCCTCGGCTACCCGCCGGCACCACCGGCAACCCATGCCGGGCACCCCACCCGAAACCGGTGTTCGAGCGCGCCCGCGCCGACGGGCCGATTCGCCCGCGCGCGGTTAGGGTCTGTTCACAAGCGGCGTCAGCCGCTTGCGCTGCGCGGGACCCAGATCGCACCGCCGCGAGTTCCGAGAACCCGCCACCCGCACCGCCACGCGAACCACGTCCGGCACATTCCCCGGCCTCGGAGGGCACGAGCCACCTGGGAGGACCTGTCTCGTGACTTCCCCACCACGCCGTCTTCTGCTGCTCAGCGCCACCATCGGCGAGGGGCACAACGCCACCGCACGCGCGGTCGAAGAGGCCGCCCGGCGGGCGTGGCCCGGCTGCGAGGTGTCCTGGCTGGACGTCCTCGAACAGATGGGGTCCTGGGTCCCGGCGAGCTTCAACTGGATCTACGCCGCCAACGTCGAGTCGACGCCGTGGCTCTACGACTGGTTCTACCGGGCGCTGTGGCGTTGGCGCTGGTTCGCCGACGGCTCGCGCCGGTTCGTGGGTTCCTGGAGCGGGCGCCGCCTGCGCCGTCGCATCGCCGAGCACCGGCCGGACCTGATCGTGTCCACCTACCCGCTCGGCACGGCGGGGCTGGACTGGCTGCGGCGCCGCGGCGAGCTCGACGTGCCGCTGGCCGCCGTGGTGTCGGACTTCTGCCCGCACCCCTTCTGGGTTTACTCGCGGATCGACGCGCACTTCGTCATGAGCGAGGTCAGCCTGCGCGAGCTGCACCGCGCCGAGCCGGAGGCGGTGGGCGAGGTCTGCGCGCCACCGGTGGTCGCGGCGTTCCGGCCGGCAGACAGGACGGCGGCGCGCAGCCGGTTCGGACTGCCTGAGCAGGGCGTCACCGTGTTGGTCTCCTGCGGATCGCTCGGTTTCGGATCGGTCGAACGGGCCGTCGACGCCTCGCTCGCGGTGGAGGGGGTCGGCCGCGTCGTGGTCGTGTGCGCCCGCAACGAGGCGCTGCACCAGCGCTGCGCGCGGCGGGCCGAACGCGACCGCCGCCTCGTCCCCCTCGGCTGGACCGACGACATGCCCGCGCTGATCGCCGCCGCCGACGTCGTGGTGAGCAACGCCGGTGGTGCCACCGCGCTGGAAGCGCTCGCGTGCGGCCGGACGCTGGTGATGTTCGAGCCGATCGCGGGCCACGGCCGCGCCAACGCGGAGCTGATGGCCGAGGCCGGGCTGGCCGAGCTGTGCCCCCGTTCCAGCGACCTCACGGGCCTCCTGCGCACGCTGACCACCGACCCCGCCGAACTGCCGCGCCGGGAGCGGACCGCCCTGGAGCACAGCCGCATCGCGGACTTCACCGAGCAGGTCGCCGCGCTCGCCCGGCTCCGGCGGCAGCCGGCCACCGAGACCATGCGCGCCCAGGACGCGTTCTTCGTGCACGCCACCACCCCGCGCACACCCCAGCAGGCCGGAGCCGTTCTCCGGCTGGACGGTGGCACCCGGTCCACGCAGGAGTGGCGCGAGCACCTCCGCGAGCTGGTCCAGCACCGGGCGCCGGGGCTGCCGCTGCTCACGCGTCGGATGGTGTCCCGCGGACACCGCAGGCCACGCTGGCGACACGTCGAGGCGCTCGACCCGGCCGAGCACGTCCGCTGCCGCGAACTCCACTCCGGCACCCCGCGGGAGTGGCACCAGTCCCGGCACGCGTTCTTCGGCACTCCGGTACGAGCCGACGGCCCGCCGTGGGAACTGCTCCTGCTGCGCGACGCCCGCACGAACCGGACCGAGCTGCTGGCCAAGGCGCACCACGCCCTCGGCGACGGAGTGGCGATCACCAGCGCTCTCCTGCGGCTGCTCACCGACGACGAGACCCGCGCACCGGAGCAACCGGCCGACCGGCCTCGAGCGCGGCGGCCTCGGGCAGGAGTGCTCCTGCGCGGTCTCGCCCACCTGGCGAGCGCGGGATTCGCGCCGTCGACGGGCATCGATGGCCGCAGCACGGCCGGGCGCGCCTTCGCGTGGCGGGAGGTGCCGGCCGCCGACGTGCGGGCCCGCGCACGCGCGCACGGGACGAGCACCACCGCCGTGCTGCTGGCGGTCGTCGCCGAAGCCCTGCACCACCTGCTCGACGACCGCACCGGCACCACCCCGGGCCGGCGCTTCCGGATCATGGTCCCCAGGACCGCACGGCTGCGCGACGGCGTCGGCGTCGACGAGCCCGGCAACCACACCCGCACGCTGGTCATCGACCTGCCCATCGGCCCCATGCATCCCGCACAGCGCGTGACCGAGGTCGCCGAACGGATGGCGCGGGCGGAGGAGGGCGAGCAGCCGGCCGCCGCGGGCGCGGTCCTCGCGGCACTCGGGCTGCTGCCCGCACCCGTGCACCGGTGGGCGGTCCGGCACGTCTACCACCGCCGGTTCTTCGGCGCGGTGATCTCGGTGCTGCCCGGTCGCCGACGTCCGGTGCGTATCGGCGGCGCCCGGCTGACCACAGTTTTCCCCGTCCTCTCGCTGGCCGAGGGGGTCGGCCTCGCGGTGGGCGTGCTCAGCTGGGGCGACGCGGCCGGTTTCGGCGTCACGACCGACTCCGCGCTGCTGCCGGACGCCGCCGCCTTCGCCGACCGGCTGCTGCACGCCTTCGACGCGCTGGAAGCACCGGCGCTCGGAGAGCCATCGCTGCGGGGTTGGTGATCGAGGATGGAGCTGGACGGGCGCACCGCGCTGGTGACAGGCGCGTCGTCGGGCATCGGCGCGGCCACGGCCGCGGTTCTGGCGGCGGCGGGCTGCCGGCTGGTGGTCACCGGCCGGGACGAGCACCGCCTGACCGAGGTCGCCGAACGAACGGGTGCCCGGTCAGTGGTGGCCGATCTGACCGACCCGGCGCAGCTGCGGCTCGTCGCCGAAGCCGCGCGCGAAGCCGACCTGCTCGTGCACAGCGCGGGCGTGGGCTGGGCCGGAGACCTCGCAGCGATGCCGCCGGACAGCGTCGCCGGGCTGGTGGCGCTCAACCTGACGGCACCGGTGCTGCTGACCCAGGCCGCCCTGCCCGGGATGTCGCGGCGGCGGCGGGGCCACGTCGTCTTCGTCTCGTCGATCGCGGTCGTCGGGGTGCGCGACGAAGAGGTGTACGCGGCGACCAAGGGCGGGCTGCGGGCCTTCGCCGCGAGCATCCGGTTCCAGGCGGCGGCGCGGGGCGTCGGTGTCACCACGGTGTTCCCCGGAGCCGTGCGCACGCCGTTCTTCGGCAACCGCGGCCGTCCCTACACCCGCGGGTTCCCGCGGATGGTCGCCCCGGCCGCGGTCGCCGAGGCCGTGCTCGACGGCGTGCGGAGGGAGCGCGGTGAAGTGTTCGTGCCGCGTTGGCTGTCGGCGGCCGCCCGGCTCCACGGCGCCTTCCCGGGCGCCTTCCACCGCGCCGCCCGTCGCGCCGGGTGACCGCGCCGCTACCCCGCGGCGGCGGGCCTGCGGCCGAACCGCAGCTGGATGCCCTCGCCGCGCAGCTCGCGGCGGAACCACAGCATCGACGCCACCGCGGCGACGGCGACCAGGCTGAACGATCCGACGGTGCTCATGAGCAGGAAGTGGTCGATCGTCGCCTGGGCGAGCGCCCACAGCGTCGTCAGGCCGTTGACCGTGAACACCGCCGCCCACAGCACCGAGACCCGCCGGAAGAACCACTGCACGCGCGTGTTGCCGATCAACTCCGGCGGCAGGACGCAGAAGTCGCCCGCGAGCTTGACCAGGAACGGGTTCTCCAGCCGCAGCGTGACCAGCAGCGCCAGCGCGAGCAGGAAATTCTGCAGGCTGGGCTCCAGGAAGTACACGAACGAACTGCCGGTCGCGAACCCCAGCACGCTGCGGGCGACCAGCAGCGCGGTGGTCGCCCACAGCACCATCGGGACCGGGGCGCGCAGCACCAGCCGGAGCACCAGGGCGGCCAGCGCCCATCCGAGCGCGGCCAGCAGACCACCGGTCAGGTCGGTGAGCCGGAACAGCACGTAGAACAGCAGCAGGGGCACGAACACCGTTTCGCCGAGGTGCTTGGCGGCGTGCCACAGGTGCGATGCGAGACCTTCGAGGTGCACGACGTGGGGGCGGTGGATCGGTCTGTCCTCACCCGGCCGGAACATGAATCCGTGGCCGTCGGTCGGGGGCACGTCGCGGACCACTGTACGGGGTCACGGGCTCGTGTCCAGCCCCTTCAGGACCGGAGTGCGCGAATCGACTCCCGCAGGGACCCCATCGTGGCCAGCACCGCGGTCGGCTCGTAGCCGCAGTGGGCCATGCAGTTGGCGCACCGCGGGTCGTGGCCCCGGGCCGTAGGCCGACCAGTCGGTCTCCTCCAGCAGCTCCCGGTAGGTCTGGGCGTAGCCGTCCGACATCAGGTAGCAGGGCCGCTGCCATCCGTACAGCGAGTACGACGGGATCGCCCACGCGGTGCAGGCGAAGTCGACGTCGCCGGCCAGGAAGTCCAGGAACCGCGGCGAGTGGTTGAACCGCCAGCGCCGGCGGCGGCCGTCGGCGAAGACCTTGGAGAACAGCTCCCTGGTTTCGGCCACCCCGAGGAAGTGCTCCTGGTCGGGCGCCTTGTCGTAGGCGTAGGCCGGCGACAGCATCATGCGGTCCACCCGCAGCTCGTCGTTGAGGAAGTTGAGGACCTCGATCACCGATGCCGGTGTGTCGCTGGTGAAGAAAGTGCTGTTTGTGGTCACCCGGAACCCGCGCCGCTGCGCCTCCCGCACGTTGTCCACGGCCTGGGCGAACACGCCCTGCTTGCACACCGACTCGTCGTGGCGCTGCTCCAGCCCGTCGATGTGCACCGCCCACGAGAAGTAGGGCGAGGGCCGCAGCTTGTCGATCTTGCGAGGCATCAGCAGGGCGTTCGTGCACAGGTAGACGAACTTCTTGCGCCGCACCAGCTCGGCGACCAGGACGTCGATCTCCGGGTGCATCAGCGGCTCGCCGCCGGCGATCGACACCACGGGCGCGCCGCACTCCTCGACCGCCGCCAGCGCCTGCTCCACCGGCATCCGCTGCTTGAGCACCCCGGCGGGGTGCTGGATCTTGCCGCACCCCGCGCAGGCGAGGTTGCAGGCGAACAACGGCTCCAGCTCCAGGGTGAGGGCGAACTTCTCCCGCCGTCTGAGCCGCTGCCCGACCAGATAGGCGCCGACGCGGAGCGCCTCACGGACCGGGATTCCCATCGGGCACCTCCTTGGCGATGCCGAACCCGACGTTTCCTTCGGTACCGGGGCCGGCCGTGGCGGTCGGCGGCTCCGGGCACACCGCCCGGGCCCAGCGGTCCAGTGCGGGGCCGAGCTCGCGGAGACGGCAGAGCGCCCTGATCCCCCGCCGGACCGTGCCCATGCCGGCGAGCGGCTCGTCGGCGGTGTCGACGACCACGCGCACGACCGCAAGCGGCCGCCCGGCGGCGGCGCGGGCGAGCCACAGCGACTCCATGTCGACCCCCAGCGCACCGGAGGCGGCCAGCACCGCGCGCTCGGTGTCACTCACGACATGGCCGGTGCTGATGACCGGCCCGCAGTGCACCAACAGGTCCCCGCGCCCGACCTCGTCGGCCAGCAGCCGCGCCGACGGGCACCGGACCGCTCCGTGCGGACCCCGGACCTCGCTGGCGACGATCACGTCCCCGCTGCGCACGGACCGCCCCAGCCCACCCGCGAACCCCGCGACCGCGAACGCGTCGACGTCCTCCTCGGCCAGGCGTGCGGCCCGGCGGGCGCTGCGCACCGGCCCGTACCCGGTCCGCCGGACCTCGCGCCGCGAAGGCCCCGCCCGCAGCGCGAGTGCTTCGAGCCGCAGCGGTGCGCACACCAGCAGTCGCGGCGTCATCCGCTGCCGCCCGACTGCTCGCGCCGCGCCTGTTCGTAGCGGCCGAGCGCGGTCACCGGGAACACCAGGCGGTACAGGTGGTAGTTGATGTAGAAGTCGCCGGGGAACCCGGTGCCGGTGAACTGCGGCTCGTCCCAGGTGCCGTCCGGGCGCTGGGTCTCGGCGAGGAAGCCCACGCCCCGGCGGACCGCGTCGGTGTCGTGGAGGTCCACGGCCAGCAGGGCCAGCAGCGCCCACGCCGTCTGCGACGCCGTCGACCTGCCCCTGCCGACCCACACCGGGTCGTCGTAGGAGCGCAGGTCCTCGCCCCAGCCGCCGTCGTCGTTCTGGTGCACCTCCAGCCACCGCACCGCCCGCCGCAGCGCGAGGTGGTCGCGCCGCAGACCCGCGCGCACCAGCGCCGGAACGGCCGCGCCGGTGCCGTAGACGTGGTTGGCGCCCCAGCGGCCGAACCAGGAGCCGTCAAGTTCCTGGTGGTCGAGCAGCCACCGCACGCCCCGGCGCACGGCCTCCCCGTCGCCGCGGCCGAGCACGCACAGCGCCTCCACGACGTGGGCGGTCACGTCCGCCGACGGCGGGTCGATCACCGCACCGAAGTCGCAGAACGGCAGCTCGTTGACGAGCTCGCGGGTGTTGTCGGCGTCGAAGGCGCCCCATCCGCCGTCGGCGGACTGCATCCCGGACATCCAGCGCACTCCGCGGTCGATGGCGGCGTTGACCGCGCCCGGGCGCTCGTGGTCGACGCGGTTCAGCGCCAGCACGACCTCGGCGGTGTCGTCGATGTCGGGATAGCCGTCGTTGTCGAACTCGAACGCCCATCCGCCCGGGGCGAGGTCCGGTCTGCGGACCGACCAGTCGCCCTTCACGCGGATCTCCTCGGCCAGCACGAAGTCCGCGGCCCGCCGCAGCGCCGGGTGGTCGGCGGCCAGTCCGGCGTCGCGCAACGCCTGCATGCTCAGCACGGTGTCCCACACCGGGGACTGGCACGCCTCCAGCCTGCGGACCGTGCCCTCCGGGGTCTCCTCGCGGATGAGGAACCGCTCCAGGCCGGCGAGCCCCTGCCGCAGCACTGGATGGTCGAGCGGATAGCCGAGCAGGTGCAGGGCCAGCAGCGAGTACACCCACGGCGGCTGGATGCCTCCCCAGGAGCCGTCGGCCTCCTGCCGCGCCACGATCCACTCCGCGGCGCGGCGCATCGCGTGCTCGCGCAACCCCCTCAGCGGATGTCGCTGGTAGCCGTGCAGTGCCCCGTCGAGGACCTGGAACGCGCCCGCCCAGGACGGGCTCGGGACCTTCCTCCGGCGGCGTCCGGAGCGCAGTTCGGCCAGCCCCACCCCGAGATCACGCCGCGGGCGCAACGTGCACACGACGGTGAGCGGCACGATGGTCTGCCGCGCCCAGCAGCCCCAGTCCGCCAGGTTCAGCGGCACCCACGGCGGCAGCAGCACGAGCTCGGGCGGCATGGCGGGAAGGTCGTCCCAGGACCATTCGCCGAACAGCGCCAGCCAGATGCGGGTGAACACCCGGGTCTCCTCGATGCCGCCGCGCTCCAGGATCCAGGCGCGGGCCGCGGCCATGTGCTCGGAGTCGACGTCGTCACCGGCGAGCTTGAGCCCGACGTAGGCCTCCACCGTGGTGGACAGGTCGCCGGGCCCGCCGTGGAACTGGGCCCACGTGCCGTCCGCCCGCTGCCGGGAGCGGATCCAGCGCGCGGCCTGCTCGGTCTCGGCGGTGGTGAGGATGCCGAGGAACCGCCGCAGCAGCAGGTCCTCGACGTCCATCGTGACGTTGGTTTCCAGTTCGCCCTTCCACCAGCCCCGCTCGTGTTGCAGGGACAGCAGGTGTTCACGGGCGGCGGCCAGGACCTCGGCCGGCGCGGCGGTCCGCTGGAGCACCTCTTCGGTCAACGTTGCCTCCGGACGATGAACTCGGCGAGCTCGGTCAGCGACTCGATCGCCTCGGCGTTGCCGGTGGCCCGGGGCAGGTGCTGGTGCGCCGCGGCGAGGCGGCGCTCGCACTCGTCCTGCGTCCACTGCTGCGATCCGGCGCGGCGCACCATGTCGGCGGCTTCGCGGAGCTCGGCTTCGGTGAGCGGTTCCTCCTTGCCGTACAGCTCGCCCAAACGGCGCCCCGCCTCGGTTCCGGAGGTGAGCGCGTGCACGATCGGCACGGTCTTCTTGCGGGCGCGCAGATCGGAGAGCACCGGTTTGCCGGTGACCTCGGGGTCTCCCCACAGCCCGAGGAGGTCGTCGACGAGCTGGAACGCCATGCCCAGCTCGGAGCCGAAGGCGTGGAGCCGCTCCACGGTCTCGCGCGGGGCGCCGACGTGCAGCGCACCGATCGACGTCGAGCACGCCAGCAGCGCCGAGGTCTTCTCGTCAGCCATGTGCAGGCACTCGTCGAGAGTGACGTCGGCGCGGTGCTCGAAGTCGAGATCGGCGTTCTGGCCCGCGATCAGGCTCCGCACCGCCGCGCACAACGCCCGCGCCGACGCGATCGCGTCCCCGGAGGTCGAGTCCAGCAGCACCTCGGTCGCCAGGCCGAGCAGCGCGTCGCCTGCCAGCAGCGCGGCCGGGCGCCCGAACACCGTCCACGCCGTGGGGCGGTGTCGCCTGGAGGTGTCGCCGTCCAGCAGGTCGTCGTGCAGCAGCGAGAAGTTGTGCACCAGCTCCACCGCCGCCGCGGCGGGTACGGCCTGCGCACCGTTCGGCGCGACCGCCTGCGCCGAGAGCAGCACGAGCGCCGGCCGGAGGGCCTTGCCGCCACCGCCGTTCGGCGATCCGTCGGCGTTGGTCCAGCCGAAGTGGTACTCGCACACACCGCGGGTGTCCGGATCGAGCTTGCCGATGACCTTGCGCAGCTCCGGGTCGACGGCGGTCCGCGCCGCGGTCAGCGCCGCCGGAAGGGTCGAGGTCATGCGGTCACCTCCAGGTCGTGCCGGGTTCTGCGCAGGTCGGCGTCGACGGTCTCGGCCGCCCGGTGACCGCTGCGGACCGCGCCTTCGGTGGTGTCCGGCCAGCCCGTCGCCGTCCACGCGCCCGCGAGCACCAGCCCGGGCACGCCGGTCCGGGCAGGCGGCCGGAGCGCCCCCGTGCCGGGCGCCTGCCGGAAGGTGGCGTTCGGCTCACGGCTGACGAAGAAATCCAGGACACGTGCGTCGCGTGCGCGCGGGAACAACTCCCGCAGGGCGGGCAGGAACTCCTCGCGCAGGTCCGCGGTCCGCGTTTCCAGGCAGTCGTCCGCCGCCGACAGCGAGATCGCGAGGTACTGCCCCCTCCGCACACCCGCGGCACAGCTGCGGTCGAACACGAACTGCACCGGCGAGTCCACGACGGCGGCCATGTCCAGGTCGGTGACGTGCCGGTCGTAGACGACGTGCACGTTGACGATGGGCGAGGCCGACAACCGCTCCCACCGCGCCGCCTCCGGCATGCCGAGTCCGGAGAGCAACGGCGCCGCGCGCCGGTGCGGCACTGCGACCACCACCGAGTCCGCGCCGATCTCACCACCGTTGCGGACCGCCACCGACCAACGCTCGCCGCTGCGGCGCACTTCGCTGACCGTGCTGCGCAGCCGCACGTCCACTCCTGCCGCGGTGAGAGCTTGCCCCGCCGCCTGGCCGTGCAGGTCTCCCAGCGGGCGGCGGTAGAACCCGATGTCGCCGTTGGACGCGCCGTCCAGCAGCCCACGCCGGAAGACCACGGCCGCCAACGCCATCGATGCCTCGTCGGGTTGGGCGTTGAGCGCGGCGACCGCGAGCAGGCCCCACAGCAGCCGGATCGAACGCTCCGTCTCACCGCGGTCGCGCAGCCAGTCGCCGAGACTGGCCCGGTCGAGCTCCGGGTCCTCGACGTCGAGCGCGCGCAGCGCCATCGCGGTGCGCGCCACCCGAATCCGCTCGGGCAGCGTCATCAGGCGGTGTCCGAAGAGGACCGGAGCCAGGTGAGCCGGGGCGGGAAGTCTCCACCGTCGCAACACCGATCCCCGCCGACGCGGCGCCAGCACGGGGACCCGGAAACGCGGCTGGACCGCGACCCCGTCGGCGACGCCCAGGCGGCCGAGCAGCGCCGCATACGCGGAGTAGCAACGCAGGAAGACGTGCTGACCGGTGTCGACGACCAGGTCCTGGCGCTGGAACGAGCTCGTGGCACCGCCGAGCCGGGGCCGGCCTTCGAGGAGCGTGACCTCGTGGCCGCGGTCGGCGCAGTCGAGCGCGGCCGTGATCCCGGCCAGCCCGGCCCCGACCACGACGACCTTCCCGCCGCCGGTGCCGGTCACGGGGCACGCCCCGCCAGCGAACGCGCCGCGACACCGGCTTTCTTCCAGGCGGGCAACGACATCCGGCCGCTCAGCGCCTGGTGCGGTTCGGCCGCGATGCGGTGCAGCAGCTCGTGGTAGATGCCCGCCATCGCGGCGCAGCACGCGCGGCTGCGCCTGTCCAGCAGCGGCAGCAGCCCCAGGCCGACGGCGTACCACAGTTCGGCCCGCTGGGCCTGGTACTCGATGAGCGCGTTCCAGCCGGGCTCGTCGATGCGCAGGTCTCCGCGGCGGTCGGCCTCCATGCCCACCCCGAAGCGCTCCAGGTCCGCGGCGGGCAGGTACACGCGTCCGTTGCCGAAGTCCTCCCGGACGTCCCGAAGGATGTTGGTGAGCTGGAGCGCCACGCCGAGCGCGTCGGCGCGCGGTCGCGCCTCGGCGGAGTCCGCCGCGCCGAACACGCCGAGCGACAGCCGTCCGACCGATCCCGCCACGCAGCGGCAGTAGTGCACGAGCTCGGCGAAGGTGTCGTAGGTCGCGCCGCGCACGTCGGACTCGCAGCCGTCGATCAGCTCGTCGAAGGCCGACAGCGGGATCGGCATCCGCTGTGCCGTGGCGGCCAGTGCCACCACGACCGGATCCGAGGAGTCCACGGTGGCCGAGTGGACGGCGACCCTGGCCTGCTTGAGCCGGCGCAGCTTCTCCTCGCAGGGCAGGTCGCCGTCGCCGATGTCGTCGACCCGCCGGGCGAAGGCGTACACGGCGGACAGCGCCCGCCGCTTGGGCCCGGGCAGCAGCCGTATCCCGTAGGAGAAGTTCCGCGCCTGCTCGCCGGTGATCCGCTCGCACTCGGCGTATGCCTCGCGTATCCGTTCCGAAGAGACCGTCATCGCCCACCCCCCACCAGCCACGTCCGCGCCCACTCCCCCGCGGTGCGCAGGCGGGTCGGCCGCACGTCGACCGCGAGCGGGTCGTAGCCCGCGGCCTCGAACGCCGCGGCCGTGGCGAAACCTCCCGCCACGTACCCGGCGACGGCGACGGAACCGAGACCGGAAAGCAGGTGGACCAAGGGAGAACCCGCGCGCAACATGCGGCGGGCGCGACCGACCTCGAAGCGGATCAGCCCGCGCAGCTTGGTCGGGGCCACCGCCCGGCGCAGGTCGTCGTCACCGCAGCCGAAGCGCTTCAGGTCCTCCGCGGGCAGGTAGACCCGTCCCTGCTCGAGGTCCTCGCGGATGTCCTGGCAGTGCTCCAGCACCTGCAACGCGGTGCAGATCTTGTCGGACAGCGAGATCAGCGCGGGTTCGGGCCGCCCGAACACGTGGAGGACCGCCTCGCCGACAGGATTGGCCGACAGGGCGCAGTAGTCGCGCAGGTCGTCGAACGTCTCGTATCGCCGGACGCGCTGGTCCTGCCGGTTGGCCTCGATCATCTTCGCCATCAGCTCACGGGGAATCCCGCACTCGCGGACGGTCGGACCGAGCATCCGCAGGACGGGGGTCCGCGCCGTGCCCTGGTAGCAGCGCCCCAGCTCGGCGTCCAGCAGGTCCAGCAGCGTGCCGCGGTCACCGGGCGCTTCGTCCCCGGCGTAGTCGACGAGGCGGAAGAAGCCGTAAAGCGCGCCCAGGTGCCGGCGAACCCGGCGCGGCAGGAGCCCAGCGGCCACCGGGAAGTTCTCCGACCGCATGCGCTCCAGCAGCGTCCCCGCTCCCGGAAGCTCGCCCAGCGCACGGGCGTCCTCCTCGAAGACGCCCTCGACGCGAGCGTGGTCGCCCTGCGCCACCAAGTGATTCCCCCCTCGAACATCCTGGCGACCCACCGGCGTCGGAGAGAGCTTCCCGCACGCCGCCGCATGGGCACCGGACCCCACCGTCGCACGGCCTGTCCGGCCGCGCACGCCGTAACAGCGCGCGCAACGACAGATGTCCTCAGTGGATCTCGGGAAGGAAAATCATTGCTGCCGAAGGAATCTTGGTTCGTGCCCCATGGCCGCATCCGACCACGAGCAGCCGACTTCGCCGCAGTACCAACTGGAACCAGCGGTCCCGCAACCTTTCCGGCTCGGCGCAGCCGGACCCGGCCAGGACGGTGGCGCCGCGTCCCGCACCGCACAGCGGCCCGACGAGTGGGCTGCTTCTTGCGCTCCCACTGCGACGAGCCGGTGCCGTAAAGCGTTTTCGGCGCGCAGCCCGGAACCACTACCCATTGAAGGTTTTCGCGGCGACCGAACACCACGCACGGCAAAGCACTCAGATACCGCTGTGGTGGAATAAATCGCAAACGGGATACGACCGCACGAAGTCGCCCGAACCAATCGCACCGCCGCCCAGCGGGAGCAAATTTCTATTGTGGACTATTTCCGCACCTGTCCGTCGTTGAGGTTCGACGGAACCCTCCCCGCTACCACGGCAGCAACCGGGGCTTACCGAACCGATCCAGTCCGCCTCACCGGGAACGTTGCCCGAGCGACGAGAGGAGGATTCCGCCACACTTCTGAGCTAAGGGGAATATTCACCTCGCCCCGGTTGGCGAATTCTTTTCATTCATTACCGGCAAGCGCGAATGTCATTCCGAAGAGTGGCGCGCATTGCCGCGGTTCGGGATCGCCTATAACTTCGCAGGAGGCATCCGCACGCACGGAAAACGGAGACAGCGCGGTGAAAGCCTTACGAGTAGGCGGGCAGAGGCGGCGCCACCAGCGGGCAATTCCACCGCCCGGCCGATCCGCTCGCACTTCTTCCGCGACCCGAACCGATCCGCTTTCGCACCGGATCCCGCACTTCGCCCCCGACGCCGGTCAGCGGCGGTGAACACCCCGTGCGCATGCACGCCTCTACCAACGACAGGAGAAGCGCATGACGATGCTGTCCGAGGACGCCCGGCCGGCACCCGCCCGCGGCGCGGCGCCGGCGAACCCGACCCGGCTGCGCCACCCCGCGTTCCTGCTCAACGCCCCGTTCTCGTTCAGCACCGAGGTGCCGAACAACATCTGGATGCGGGAGTACCCGGAACGGGAGCGCCCCGTGGACCACCACCGCGCGATGGCGCAGTTCCTGCGGCTGCAGGCGTGCATGGCCGCGCACGCGCTGGTCTACATGCTGCCGACACCGCGCACGAGCGGTCTGCAGGACCTCGTGTTCACCGCGAACCTGGGCATCGCCCTGGACCACCTGCCCGACGGCAACGACGTGGTGGTCTCCAGCTTCACCTCCGCGCCCCGGCGCGGCGAGACCGAGGTCGGCGTCGGCTTCTTCGAGTCGATGGGCTACCGCACGCACGTGGCACCGCACCGCTTCGAGGGCGAGGCGGACCTCAAGCACCTGCACGGCAACGTCTACGTCGGCGGCTGGGGGATGCGCTCGGACCCGGCGGTCCACGACTGGTTCGAGCGGACCTTCGACATGCGGATCGTGCGCGTGGAGATGACCGATCCCTACCTGTACCACCTCGACTGCTGCGTCTTCCCGCTGACGCGCGAGCACACGCTGGTCTGCACCGAGGCGTTCACGAAGCGCGAGCTGGACGAGCTCGCCCGGCACACCGAGATCATCGACGTGTCGATGGCATCCAGCCGCATCGGCCTGTGCAACTCGGTGCGGCTGGACCGCACGGTGGTCAACGGCTCGAACCTGCACGGCATGCGCCCGGGCACCGAGGAGCACCGGCTGGAGCGCGCCAAGAACGACGAGCTGGCCGCGATCGCCGACGCGCACGGACTCGACGTCGCCCACATCGACCTCAGCGAGTACCACAAGGGCGGCGCCGACCTGTCCTGCCTGGTGATGCACCTCAACCGCTACTCCTACGACCAGCCTGCGGGTCGTCCTCCCGCCGACGCGGCGGATCCGCGGCAGGCGGCAGCAGCCGGCAGCGGCCCGCGACTGGTCGTCCAGCCCCGCACCCCGGCCGACGAGCAGCGGAGCAAGCAGGATGCCTGAGCTGACGTGGCGGACGCTGCGGGCCGCCGACGCGCTGGCGTGGGCGGCGTTGATGCGCGCCATCCCGCACCGGGACCGGCCGGTGGACCACGTGGAAACCGCCGAGTTCGTCCGAAACCTGACCGCTCCGGGTGTCGACGAGGCCGACTCGATGGGCGTCTTCGCGGGCCCGGAGCTCGTGGGCTGCTCGATCGTGCTGCCCACCGCCGACGGGAACCGGTGCGACGTCGAGGGAGGCGTGCACCCCGGCCACCGGGGTCAGGGCCTGGGCGGCCGGCTGCTCGACTGGGCGGTGGCGCGGGTGGCCCAGCGCTCGCCGCAGCCGCAGCGGGTCGGCGTGTGGTGCGCCGAGCACAACGACGCGCACCGGAAGCTGCTGGCACGACGGGGACTGCGACCGAGCTTGCATTACCACGAGGTCTACTCCCGCCTGGAGACCGTGGCGCCGTTGCCGGCGCCGTCGCTTCCCGGCGGACTGGAGCTCCGGCACTACACCACCGATCTGGACGAGGCGGTGCGCGCGGCGCACAACGACGCGTTCAGCGGTCAGCACGAGGACGGCCACGTCGACCGGGAGCGCTGGCGGCGCGACTTCACCGGCTGCGCCTCCTTCCTGCCCGAGCTGTCGTTCGTAGTGCTCGACGCGCGCGGAGTGGTGGCGGCGCACCTGCTGTCCTACGCCCACGACGCCAGCCCGCACACCACGGGGCAGCGGGACCTCAAGGTCGAGTACATCGGCACGCGACCGGGATTCCGAGGGCGTTTCCTGGACCGGGTGCTGCTCGCCGAGAACGACCGGGTCGCGCGGGAACGCGGCTACGTCGGGATGGCGTTCTCGGTGGACTCCGCCAATCCGACGGGTGCGCTGCGCGTGTTCGAGCGTATCGGTGTCTACGACCCGGAACGCGACGACTGCACCACCTGGGTGCTCCACGAAGGCGTTCCGCTCGGACCCGAGCCCGGCGCTGCCGTGGCCGCGGAGGGAGGACGCGCGTGATCGACGACCTGCTCGCCGCCGATCCGGCGGCCGAACCCATCGAGGCGGTGCACCGCAGGCTGCGCGGTTTCCTGGACCGCCACCGGCCCCCGACGCCGTGCCTGGTGGTGGACCTGCCGACGATCGCCCACCGCTACCGGCGGCTGCGGGGGCTGTTCCCCCGCGCGGTCGTGCACTACGCGGTGAAGGCCAACCCCGCGCCGGAGGTGGTGTCGCTGCTGGCCGGCCTCGGCGCATCGTTCGACGTGGCCAGTCCGGCCGAGGCGGAGCTGTGCCTGCGAGCCGGCGCGGCACCCGACCGGCTGTCCTACGGCAACACGGTCAAGAAGGCCTCGGACGTGGCGCGCGTCCACGGCCTCGGCGTTCGAATGTTCACAGTGGACAGTGAGCCGGACCTGGTCAACGTGTCCGCCGAGGCGCCGGGGGCCGACGTGCTCTGCCGGGTCTTCGCCGAGCCGCCCGGGGCGAGCACGCCGTTCGGCCGCAAGTTCGGCTGCGAGCCGGAGCTTGCGGAGTCGTTGCTGCGCCGCGCGGGCCGGCTCGGGCTGAGACCGCGCGGGGTGTCGTTCCACGTGGGCACCCAGCAGCTCGACCCACGTGCGTGGGAGCACGGCATCGCCACCGCCGCCCGGCTGATGGACCGGCTGGCCGACTCGGGTGTCCGGTTGACGACGCTGGACCTCGGCGGCGGGTTCCCGGCGGCCTACCGCGACGGCGCGCCGCCGCCATCCGAGTACGCGGCCGCGATCGAGGAGTACCTCGACCGGTACTTCGGCGCGGCGCGGCCGGAGGTGGTGCTCGAACCGGGGAGGGCCGTGGTCGCCGACGCCGGTGTGCTGCGCAGCGAGGTCGTGCTGGTGTCGCGCAAGGCCTACGAGCACCGGCACCGCTGGGTGTACCTGGACGTGGGCAGGCACAACGGGCTGACCGAGACCGAGGACGAGTTCATCACCTACGCGCTGGCGACGCCGCACGACGGCGGGCCCACCGGGCCGGTCGTGCTCGCCGGACCCACCTGCGACGGCGACGACGTGCTGTACGAGCGCAACACCTACCACCTGCCGCTGGACCTCCACGCGGGAGACCACGTGGACGTGCTCGCCGCGGGCGCGTACACCGCCAGCTGCGCCACCGTCGGCTTCAACGGCTTCCCACCGCTGCCGACCATCCACTTGGGACTCGACGGCGAGCCGGTGACCGGAGTGGCTCACCATGGCTGACCGCGAGCACCGCTTCGCAGGCAGGCACGTGATCGCCGAACTGGTGTCGGTCGAGCCGGGACTGCTCGACGACGAGGAGTTCCTGCGCCGGGCGCTGGGCGACGCCTTGGCCGCGGCGGGCGCCACCGTGTGCGCGATGAGCTCCCACCGGTTCCAGCCGCAGGGCGTGACCGTGCTCGCGCTGCTGACGGAGTCGCACGCGTCGGTGCACACCTACCCGGAGTTCGGCGCGGCGTTCGTGGACGCGTTCACCTGCGGCAGCACCGCGGACCCGGAAAGGGCCGTGCGGCTGCTCGTGCGCGCGCTGGACGCCTCCGTCGGGCAGCTGCGCACCCTGCGGCGCGGTACGCGGCAGGTTCCCGCGCTGGCGGACCCCGTCAGCTGATCCCTTCGCCCCTGGCCGCCCGGCCGGGCAGCAGGTAGCCGTCAGGATGGAGACTCCTTTGAGCACTTGGCAGTTGCAGGAACCAGTCGTGGAGCAGCCACGACCGAGCGCGTCACCAGTGCGGGTGGCCACCGAATGGGAGCCGCTGCGCGAGGTGATCGTCGGCATCGTCGACGACATGCGCGTGCCCGAGTGGGACCCTTCCGCGCGGGCGGTGGTCCCCCGCCACGGCCGTGCACCGCTGACGGGCTGGGCGGGCCGCCGTTTCCCCGCGGAGCTGGTGGAACTGGCCCGCCGCGAGGTGGACGGCCTGGCCGACTTCCTGGAACGCCAGGGCGTGGTGGTTCGCCGCCCGGAGCCGGTGGACCACCACCGGCCGGTGGTCACACCGCACTTCTCCACCGGCGGCGGCTTCCACTCGGCGATGCCGCGCGACAGCCTGTTCGCCATCGACGACCTCGTCGTGGAGACGCCGATGGCGTGGCGGTCCCGCTACTTCGAGACCTTCGCGTTCCGGCCGATCCTGCGGGACTACTTCGAACGCGGCGCCCGCTGGACCGCCGCGCCCAAACCGCAGCTGCGCGACACCACGTGGCGCGACGACCGCATCGAGGACCGCGACGAGTTCGACCCGGTGATCAACGAGGACGAGCCGCTGTTCGACGCCGCCGACTTCGTCCGCATCGGCGGCGGGGTGGTCGTCGGCCAGCTCAGCCACGTCACCAACCGCGCCGGCGTCCGCTGGCTGCAACGGCACCTCGGTCCGGAGTACCGGGTTCTCAGCTACGTCTTCGACGACGACGGCCCGATGCACATCGACACCACGCTGCTGCCCATGGGCGAGGGGCGGGTGCTGGTCAACGAGGCGTGGGTGTCGCGGCTGCCCGACGTCTTCGCCGGGTGGGAGGTGCTGGTTCCGCCGCCGTCGCAGCTCCCGGCAGCGCATCCGCTCTACTACACCAGCCAGTGGATCCACTGCAACGTCCTGATGCTGGACGAGGAGCACGTGCTGGTGGAGGCGGAGGAGGCGGACTTCGCCGCACACCTGCGCAAGTGGGGCTTCGAACCGATCCCGTTGCCGTTCAAGCACTTCCAGACCTTCGGCGGGTCCTTCCACTGCGCCACGCTCGACGTGCGCCGCGGCTGAACGACCGGCGGGTGTGCTGCGGGTGTCGGCGAACCCGCAGCACCCGTCAGCTCCCTGCTGCCCCGCCCCGGCCGGAGGGCAGCCGGGTCTTGATCTCGCGGACGGCGTCGAGGTGGTCGCGGAGGAACCCCGCCGCCGCGTCCTGCTGACCGCCCTCCAGGAGGTCGAGCAGTTCGAGGTGCTCCCCGGCCTGGCGCACCAGGCGCTGCCGGTCGGTCTGGTGCCGGTACTCGACCAGCCGGCGCACCCGGTTGACGCGCCGCACCGAATCGAGCAGGTAGGCGTTGCCCGCGCAGGCCACGAGCATCTCGTGGAACTCGGCGTTGACCCGGAACAGCTCGCCACGCGGCAGCAGCAGGGCGTCGCCGCGGAGCAGGGCCTCCTGCTGCCGCCGGTGCAGGGCGAACGCCTCGGCGTCCACCGCGAAGCCCGGTTCGAGCAGGGCGGCGGGCTCGACGATCATGCGGAAGCGGTAGCTCTGGTCGTGGGCCTCCGCGGTGGACATCAGGTGCTGGAACTCCCAGCCGCGGCCCGGCCTGCGGCGGATCAGGTCCTCGCGCTGCATCCGCGACAGCACGCGGTCGGCCTGCCGGGACGTCAGGTCGTAGGCGCGGCAGACGTCGGCGGCGGTGAACTCTCCGGTGAACCGGCCGGAGAGGTAGTCGTCGCCGATCCGGAAGTACGCGTCCTCCTCGACGTCGGAGCCTGCCGAGAGGTCCACGTTGGCGAGCTCGCCCGCCGACCGGTTCAGGAAGTAGCCGCGGTTGGGCTCCTGGGTGACCAGGCCGAGCTCGGCGAGGTAGGCGAGCGCCTTGCGGACCGGCGACCGCGACATGCCCAGCGAGTCGGCCACCCACTGCTCGCGCACGTGCGCGCCCCGCTCCAGCGCGGAGCGTCGAACGAGGTCGATGACCTGCATCGCAGTCGTGGGGGGCATGCTCTCCTCACCGGTCCGGTACCGCGCACAATGCTAGCCGCGCCGCGGCGGGCCTCGGCCCGTGACAGCGCAGCGGGGCGGGCGCTCACGCCGGGACAGCCGTCCGCCTGGACCGGCGGCGCACCACGAGCACGGCGATCACCGCCGGGGCCAGGACGGCGTACAGGGTCACCGCGATCGCGCTGTCGAGGAGCACCGCCGGATCGCCCTGGCCGAGGGCCATCGCCCTGCGCAGCTCGCGTTCGGCGAGCGGACCGAGGATGACGCCGATGAGGACCGGGGCCAGCGGCACGCCGGTGCGGCGCAGCAGGAAGCTGAGCAGTCCGATCACGTACACCAGCACCACGTCCGAGACCGCCACCGACAGCCACACCCCGATGGTCAACTCGATCGGCGTGCTCGGCTGGGGCGTCGGCGGCCTGCAGGCGCAGGCGGCCATGGTGGGCGAACCGACCGCCATCCGCTTCCCCACCGTGGTCGGGGTCCGGCTGACCGGACGCCTGCGCAGCGGGGTGACCGCGACCGACCTGGCGCTCACCGTCACCGAGCTGCTCCGCGCGCACGGCGTGGTGGACAAGTTCGTCGAGTTCACCGGCCCGGGGGCGACCGGACTCGGCTGGGCGGCCAGGGCCGCGGTCTCGAACATGGCACCCGAGTACGGGGCGACCTGCGCGTTCTTCCCCTTCGACGACGAGGCGATGAGCTACCTCGAACTCACCGCCCGGTCGCCTGAGCAGCGCGCCGTCGTCGCGGCCTACCTGCGCGCGCAGGGTCTCTACCGCCGCGCCGGAGACCCCGTTCCGCGCTACGACGAGGAGGTCGCGCTCGACCTGGACGCGATCGAGCCCAGCCTCGCGGGTCCGCACCTGCCGCATCAGCGGGTCGCGTTGTCACGCGTGCCCCACTCGTTCCGGACTGCCGCAGGCCGGCAGGAGCCGGTGGAAGGGGGCTTCGACGAACCGGTTCCCGCGGGAGCGGTTGCGATCGCGTCGATCACCAGCTGCACCAACACCGCCAACCCCGCCCTGATGGTGCAGGCCGGGCTGCTCGCCCAGCGGGCCGTCGATCGAGGGCTGGTGGCCAAGCCGTGGGTGAAGACGTCCCTGTCGCCGGGCTCGCGCGTCGTCGAGGACTACCTGGCCGAGGCCGGGCTGCTCGCGCCGCTGGCCGAGGCCGGGTTCGGCATCACCGGGTTCGGGTGCATGACCTGCATCGGCAACTCCGGGCCGCTGCACCCGGCCGTGGAGCAGCTCGTCCGCAACGGGTTCGAGCCGACTGCCGTCGTGTCGGGCAACCGCAACTTCGGCGGGCGGATCAACCCCCGGATCTCGCTCGCCTACCTCGCGTCCCCGCCCCTGGTGGTGGCCTACGCCCTGGCAGGCACCGTCACCCACGACTTCGAGACCACCGCCCTCGGCCACGACCACGACGGCAACCCGGTGCACCTGCGCGACCTGTGGCCCGGCGACGACGAGGTCCGGCAGGTCGTCGACCGGGCCGTGCGCCGCGACATGTTCCGCCGCAACGCCGAAACGCTGCGGGAAGGCACCTCGCACTGGCGGGCGCTGCCCTTCAGCGAAGGCGTCCGGTTCGACTGGGACCCCGCTTCGACCTACATCCGGCGCCCGCCCTACCTCACCGGTCTGCCCGCCGAAGCCGGATCGGAGCTCGGCTTGACGCACGGGCGCGTGCTGCTGCACCTCGGCGACGACGTCACCACCGACCACATCTCACCGGCCGGTGCCATCCCCCGCGCCGGCGCGGCCGGGCGGTACCTGCTGGAACGCGGTGTCCGGCCGCAGGACCTCAACCAGTACTCGACCCGCCGCAGCAACCACGAGGTGATGCTGCGCGGAGCCTTCACCAACCCGACGGTGACCAACCTCCTGCTCCCACCCGACGACACCCGCCGCGGAGCGTGGGCCCGCACCCTCGACGGTGACCGCGTGCTGCCGGTGTTCGAAGCGGCGCGGACCTACCAGCAGGCCGGCGTCCCGCTCGTCGTGGTCGCCGGACGCAACTACGGCGCGGGCTCCAGCCGCAACTGGGCGGCCAAGGCGCAAGCGCTGCTCGGCGTGCGAGCGGTGATCGCCGAAAGCTTCGAACGCATCCACCGCGGCAACCTCATCGGCATGGGGGTGCTGCCGCTGCAGTTCCCACCCGGCCGCGGCGCCCGGGACTGCGAGCTCACCGGTGAGGACGAACTCGCCCTCACCGGCCTCGACCGGCTGGAGCCCGGCATCAACGCGGTGCGCCTCACCATCCGGCGCCGCGACGGCACCGAGGACGGGTTCGACCTCCACCTTCGGCTGGACACCCGGCACGAGATCGACTACCTGCGCCACGGCGGCACGCTGCCCTACGTCGTCCGCCGGATGGCGCGCACCGACGGGCGGCAGCGGTGAGCCGTGACGTCAGTCCTGCGGAGGCCGGTCCACCGACAGCTTCCGCGCCAGGAACCCGGTCCATGCCAGGCCCACCGCCGTGACGAACAGGACTCCCGCCGCGCCGAGCCCCGCCGCGACCAGGCCCACCGCGCCCGGGACGACGACCTGACCGGCGCGGTTGCCGGTCAGCCGCAACGACATCGCCAGCCCCCTGGTGCCCGTCGGGGCGGACTCGGCCAGCCACGACATCGTCAGCGGCTGGCCGACGCCGAGGCCGAAACCGGCGGCGGTGACGGCGGTGGCCAGCAGCCAGGCCGGCACCGGGGCCGCCGCGACCGCCAGGCCCGCGGCCGACATCAGCACGCTCAGCACCAGCAGCCGGCGGCGGCCGAGCCGGGCCGCCAGCCTGCCGAGGAACAGCCTCGAAACCATCGACGCCGCCGCGCGCAGGACGAGCAGCGCGCCGATCAGCCCGGACGCGATGTCCCGTTCGGCGCCCAGCGCGGGCAGGTAGACCAGTGAGATGTCCACCGCGGCCAGCACGACGCAGCTGGTGAACAGCGCCCGGCCCAGGCCCGGCAATCGCAGCAGCGTGCGGACGCCGACGCGTTCTGCGGTCTCCGGACGGCGCGGGGCACCGCCGGACCCGACGGCGAAGGACAGCGCGAACAGCACGACCGCGATCGCCGTGGCGCCCTGGAAGATCGGCGTGGTGTCGGGAATCGCCTGGGAGCCTCCGAACAGGACGATCAGTCCCGGGCCCGCCGCCTGCCCCAGCGAGGCGGCGAAGGTGTAGTAGCCGAACGCCGTGTCCATCCGCCCGGATCCGGAGGTGTTGGCCACCAGCGCCTGCTGTGCGACGACCGCCCCCAGGTGCGCGGTGCCGAGCACGACGCTGCCGGCCAGCAGCCCCGGCACGCTGCCACCGAGCGACAGCAGCACCGCACCCGCCGCGCACATCAGCAGGCTGCCCGCGACCATCACGCGGCGCTCCCCGATCCGGTCCACGACGTGCCCGGCCGGCAGCGCGAGCACCAGCGGCACCAGGGCGAAGGTGCCCGAGAGCAGACCGAGCCAGGAGGCGGGGACCTCCAGTTCCAGCGCCCGGTACGACATCGCGGGCCGGAGCACGAAGGTGATGAGCTGGGTCAGGGCGGCGTGCGCGAGCAGCGCCCAGACCCGCGGCCGGCCGGTCATGCCGGCTCCGCGGGTGTCAACAGCCCGGCCGGCGGCCGGTGAGCGCTGCTCGCCCACTCGCGACCGCACGCCACCGCACTGCCGGTCATCAGCGGTACCGCCGGTTCCACCATCCGCGAACCCCCTCGCTCCGAGCTACAACGTCGCTCTTGCGCGCCGGTTCCGCCACAACACATGAGCACGAACACACAAATGATCTTCTGGTCCCGGGGGCCGCGCACGACGGACCGGGGCTTCGGAGGATGTTCCCGGCCGAGCACGACCTCAAGAGCGCCGTGTTCTTCGTGCCCTAGAGTCGCGGCCATGAATTCGGGTCCGGTGCCTCAGCCTGCCGATCTTGATGTCGTTCGCGATTCCTACGACCGCGTGGCCGACAACTACGTGGACATGGTGGCGACGACGGGCGTCGGCGACATCCGCACCCACCCGTGGCTCCGTGCCGCGATGGACGTGTTCGCCGACGCGGTCGGCGGGCTGGGACCCGTTCTCGACATCGGCTGCGGACCGGGCACGGTCACCGCCTATCTGGCCGAACGCGGCGTCGACGTCGCGGGGGTGGACCTGTCGCCCCGCATGATCGAGCACGCGCGCCGCCTCCATCCGGAGTGCACGTTCAGCGTCGGGTCGTCGACCGACCTCGATCTGGCCGAGGCGTCGTGGGGCGGTCTGCTGGGCTGGTGGTCGTTGTTCAACCTGCCTCGGCACGTCCTGCCGCGGGTGCTGTCGTCCTTCGCCAGGGCTTTGGTGCCGGAGGGGCAGCTGATCATCGCGACGCACGTCGGCGACGGCGACCTGCTGCGCACCGAAGCCTACGGAGGGGTCCCGGTCCGCTGGACGACCTACCGGTGGCAGCCCGTTCAGCTCGCCGCGCTGGTCGAGCAGGCCGGGCTGCGGCCCACGGCCGAGCTCCGGCTTCCCGCCGACGAACACAGCGGCCCCACCGTGGTTCTCGTCGCACAGCGCGAACGCTGACACGCATCTAGCGGGCTTCGACGTTGTCCCGCCCCTCGACGGTTCTGCCGTGACCGGGTTCGGCGTCCCCGGATCGGCCGGTCCCCGCTACCCGTCGTACTCGCGGACCGGCATTCCCATGCCCGCGTCCGGCACGCGGAACAGCGCGCCCGACAGCGGGTGCCGCCGGAGGTCGGCCTCCACCCGCGATGTGGTGATGAACAGGTCGGTCAGGCCGGGCCCGCCGAAGGTGCAGGCTGTCACCTGGGAAGCCGGCACGCCGATCCGGTCGACCAGCCTGCCTTCGGGTGAGTAACGGTGCACCGCACCGCCACCCCACAGCGCGACCCACAGATGTCCTTCCGCGTCGACGGTCAGGCCGTCGGGAGCGCCGAGCTCCGGCTCGATGCGGACGAGCGGCCGTCGACGGCGCAGCGTTCCGTCGACGTGGTCGAAGACGTCGACCCGTTGCGTCGGCGTGTCCACGTAGTAGGCCGACGTTCCGTCCGGGCTCCACGCGAGGCCGTTGGAGATCGTGACCCCGTCGAACACCGTCGAGACGGTGCCGTCGGTGTCCAATCTGTACAAGCCTCCTCTGCCGGGCTCGGCGGTGTAGGACATCGACCCGCAGTAGAAGCGGCCCTCGGGGTCGCAGCCGCCCTCGTTCATCCTGACGGCCGGGTCGCTCCACAGGTCGCCGAGCGCGCGGATCTCGGTCAGCCCGGCGTCGCCCAGGGCGAACCCGCGCTCCAGCGCCAGCACCGCGCCACCACCGCGCCGAGGCCGTAGCGCTGCCACGACGGAACCGACGTGGGCCCGGTGCACCTGACCCGTCGGCTCCAGGGTCAGGACGTCACCGGCGAGCATGTCGACCCAGCGGAGCCCTGGCCACTCCGGATGCCACACCGGGCCTTCACCGTGACGGGCGCACGGGTCGGTGACCTGCACGACGTCGTGTTCGGACGGCAACGAAATCCTCCAATGCGAAGTCAGGGACGCAGCAGCACCTTCACCGTCCGCTTCCGCTCGGCACCGAGAACGCGCAACGCCTCGGCGGCGTCGTCGAGAGCGAACTCGCGGCTGATGATCCGCGCCGGATCGAGCAGACCGCAGGCGAACGCACGCACCGCGTGGGTCCAGGCGCGAGAGGGGGCGCCGAAGACCGTGTGCAAGGTGATCTGGGAGAGCAGCAGGTGGCTCGGCGACAACGAACGTTCGTCGCCGGCGGGAACACCGGTCAGCACGACCCTGCCGCCGCTTCTCGCCAGCCTGGTCGCCAGATCCGCCGTCCCAGGGGCCCCGGCGGCTTCGAGGACCGCGTCGAAACGGCCGAAGAGGCCAGGCGCGTCCTCCGGACTGGTCCAGGTCGTGGCACCGCACTCGGTCGCCAGGTCCGCACGAGCGGGCTCGGGGTCGACGACGACCAGTTCCGCCGGTGAGGCCGCCGCGAGAAGCTGGGTGGCCAGCAATCCCAGGCCGCCCCCGCCCACGACCGCGACCCGCTCGCCGGTCTCGGTGGCCAGCTTCAGGCACGCTTCGGCCACGCACGCGGCCGGTTCGAGCACCGCGGCGACCCGCAGGTCGGCGTTCTCCGGCAGCACGTGCAGCAGCCGCGCCGGGAGCGTGAGGTGGTCGGCCCACGCTCCCGGCCGGGTGAAGCCGGTTTCGTCGTAGCCGCCGCTGCACAGGTTGTTCTGGCCCCGGCGGCACGCCTCGCACACCTGGCAGTTGCGGAAGCCCTCACCCACGACGTGCCGGCCGGCCAGATCGCCCGCCACGTCCGCGCCGACCTCGACGACCGTTCCCGACCACTCGTGGCCGGGAACCACGGGGTAGCGGACGAACTCGGCCGGACGCCGCCCGGTGAACACCTCGCGGTCCGAGCCGCAGATGCCGCTCCACGCCACCCGCACGAGCGCTTCTCCCGGACCGGGCGGGCGCGGCTCGGTGGGTTGGACCCGCAGGTGCCCGGGGCTGTCGATGACGACTGCGCGCGGTGTCATTCGGATCCCTTGGTCCCGCGGAACTGCCAGTCCTCTGCGTAGAGGTCGAAATGCGCACCCGCCGGTGGGTGTTCGCGAACGAAGTCGACGTCCAGCTCGACGCCCAGCCCCGGTGCCTCCGGCAGCGCGAAGTACCCGTCGACCACCTCCGGCAGGCCCGGGGCGGCCCGCTTGACGTGCTGGTCGGCGAAGTCGTTGAAGTGCTCCTGGATCTTGAAGTTGGTCGCCACCGCCGCCAGGTGCAGGTTCGCGGCGGTCAGCACGGCACCACCGACGTTGTGCGGCGCCACCAGGACGTAGTGCGTCTCGGCGGTGGCGGCGACCTTGCGGGTCTCGAGGATGCCGCCGAAGTGCCCGATGTCGGGCTGGATGACGTCGGCGGCCTGGCGGGCGAACAGCTCCCGGTACTCGATGCGGTCGTGGACGCGCTCCCCGGTGGCCACGGGAACGCCCACCTGGCGGGCGACCTTGGACAGCGCCTCGAAGTTCTCCGGCGGTACCGGTTCCTCGATCCAGCCCGGGTCGAAGCGGCCCAGCTCGCCCGCGATGCGCACCGCCTCGGCGGGGGTGAACCTGCCGTGCATCTCGACCAGGACCTCCACGTCCGGGCCGACGGCGTCGCGCACCGCCTCCACCAGCTCCACCGAACGGCGCCGCTCGGCGGGCTCCAGCTCCCACCTGCCGAACCCGAACGGGTCGAACTTCAACGCCCGGTAGCCGCGCTCCACGACACGCCGTGCGGCGCCGTGGAACTCCTCCGGGGTGCGCTCGACGGTGTACCAGCCGTTGGCGTAGGCCTTGACGCGGTCGCGGACCTTGCCGCCGAGCAACCGCCAGACCGGCTGGCCGAGGGCCTTGCCGATGATGTCCCAGCAGGCCATCTCGACGCAGGCGATGCCCGACATCGCGATCTCGCCCGCGCGGCCGTAGTCGCCGTGCTTCATCCGCCACACCAGGGACTCGATGTCGAAGGGGTCCGAGCCGACCACGTGCCGCTCGGCGGCCTCGCGCAGATATCCGCGCAGGGCCTCGGTGTGGCCGAGCATCCGGGTCTCGCCGACACCGACGAGACCCTCGTCGGTGCGAACCCGGACGTAGGTCAGGTCCCGCCACGGCGTGCCCAGGACGAACGAGTCGACGTGGGTGATCCTCATGTGCTGCCTTCCGGTTTTCACGGGCGCGGGACGGCCAGGTCGTCGGCCGGCAGGGGCGACGCCTTCGCCTCGGGCGCGTAGCGGTCGAGCAGGCCGAGGCCGATCTGGGCGCGGCGCACCCGCTCCCGGGCCAGCGCCACCGCCGTGGACGTCAGGTGCGTTCCGCCGGGGTAGATGTTCGGGGCGTTGCGCAGGCCGAACTTGACGTACACGGGAGCGGCCACCCGCACGATCTCGGCGATCTCGTGGTGGCGGACGAACCCGCCCATGTCGTCGGGTGACTCGACGTAGACGTCCAGCCGCAGGTCGGTGACCGCGCGGATCGACGCCAGCTGGCCGGCGCTGAGGTCGGTCGGCACGTTGTAGCTGTCGGCGCCGAGGTCCTCGGCGATGCGCACGGAGACCGGGTTGGCCGGCCCCATCTGAACGCTGATCTTGAACCGCATTTCGGGCGGGAGGTCGCCCTGCGCGCGCATCTTCGCCGCCACCTCCAGCACGCCGAGGTCGGTGATCAGCACGGACCGGATCCCGGCCTCGGCGGTCCGGCGGACGTCCTCGAGCACGTGGACGAGCTGCTCGGTGCCACGCGCCTGCGCGGCGACCGGGCCGCCCCCGGGTGCCAGTGCCATCGCACCGGTGTCCCAGCCCGCCAGCGGCCTGGCGAACAGGCTCAGCTCGACCGAACGTCCGGCGGCCGAGACGGCCATGCCGCGCAGTTCGCCGTCGGTGAGCAGCATTGCGCCGCTGCCCTGGGAGACGCGGTGCACCACGACGTCTCGGCGCACCGCCTCGTCGAGCACCGCCTCGAGCACCTCGGGGCCTTCGGTGCTCGGGATCTCCACCCGGTACTGCGCTCCGTCGGGGAAGCGCTTCGCGCTCGTCGCGGCCGCATCGCCCTGGGGCATTCCCAGCGACCGCAGGAACTTACGGGTTTTCCGCACTGCCGGTCTCCTTCCCGCCGGTGTCGTGCCTGAGCGGGCGCAACAGCAGCCACAGCACGAACAGGCCGCCCACGACCAGCATCGCCAGGCCGGTCCACAGGTTGATGTTGATGCCCTGCGACTTGGCCAGTCCGGCCTCGTCCGGGAACAACCCGGCGGCGCCGATCAGCAGGCCGTAGACCAGGAACAGCCCGCCGATCACCGTGCGGACGTCGAACAGCTTGGCCGCGGTAGCCGACTGCGCCTCCAGCTCCGCGACGCTGGCGGAGCGGTCGTCTTCCGGCATTTCTCACCCTCCGGTGTTCGGAATCGAGCGTGCTCACAACGAGAACGGGACGTAGCAGAGCGCGGCGAGCACCATGGCGCTCCACCCCAGCAGCGCCGGCCGCCGGTACCAGGCGCCGTCGCCGGGCGCCGCTTCCCCGGCGCCGCGCGCGACCGCCCGGCTGTAGACCAGGCCCTCCAGCTCCGCGTCCGTCTTGGGCGCGGTCGCGAGCGCGATCGGCACGCTGACCGCGACGTCCACCGCGAAGGCGATGATCGAGGAGATCATGTTCGCGCCCTGGTCGGTGCTGATCGGCACGAACCCGCCCTTGTAGGCCAGGTAGAAGGAAATCGGCGCGAGAGTTCCCAGCAGCAGCCCCCAGAACCCGGCCTTCGCTGTCATGCGCTTCCAGAACAGCGCGAGGATGAACGTCGCGAACAGCGGGACGTTGAAGAACGAGAACAGGGTCTGCATGTAGTTCATGATGTTGCTGAACGACGCGGCGATGAACGCCGTGCCCATGCCGACCAGCACGCCCACGGCGGTGATGACCCGCCCGACCCGCAGGTAGTGGGCGTCGGGCATGCGGGGCCTGATGTAGGCCTGCCAGATGTCGGTGGTGAACACCGTGTTGAAGCTCGACACGTTCGCGGCCATGCCCGCCATGAAGGAGGCCATCAGGCCGGTCACCGCGAGCCCGAGCACGCCGCTGGGCAGCAGGTCGCGCATCAGCAGCGGGATCGCGTCGTTGTAGTCGTAGCCGCTGCCCGCCTGCCCGATCGTCGGCTCCACCAGCAGCGCGATGATCCCGGGCAGCACCACGATCAGCGGGATGAACATCTTCGGGAACGCCGCGATCAGCGGAGTTCTCCTGGCCGCCGAGAGGTTCCTGGCCGACAGGGAGCGCTGCACTTCGGCGAAGTTCGTCGTCCAGTAGCCGAAGGACACCGCGAACCCGAGCCCCAGGGTGATGGTCAGCCAGTTCGCGCCGAGCGGGTTGTCCTGCCCGAAGCCGGTGCCGCCCCACGCGGTCAGGAAGTCCGCACCGGGACCGGCGACCACCTTGTCGACGAACCCGTCCACGCCGCCGACGCGCACCAGTCCCAGCACCGTCAGCGGAACCAGCGCGGCCACGATGACGAAGAACTGCAGGACCTCGTTGTAGATCGCCGAGGACAGTCCGCCGATGACGATGTAGGCCAGCACGAACACCCCGGCGACCACGATCGACAGCGGCAGCGGCCATCCGAGCAGCGCGCGCAGGACGATGGCCAGCGCGTACAGGTTCACGCCCGCGATCAGCACGGAGGCGACGGCGAAGATGACGGCGCTGAGCAGGTGCGAGGACCGGCTGAACCGCAGCAGCAGGAACTCCGGGACGCTGCGCACCTTCGAGTTGTAGTAGAACGGCATCATCACCAGGCCCAGGAACACCATCGCCGGGATCGCGCCGATCAGGTACCAGTGCACGGTGTAGGCGCCGTACTGGGCGCCGTTGGCGGCCATGCCCAGGATCTCGGTAGCGCCGAGGTTCGCCGAGACGAAGGCCAGCCCGGTCACCCACGCCGGCAGGGACCGCCCGGACAGGAAGAAGTCCAGGCTGTTGTTGACGCTTCGCTTCGCCGCGAAGGCGATTCCCAGCACCACGGCGAAGTAGATGACCAGGATCAGGTTGTCCAGCCAGTTCATCGACAGGCGCAAGCCGTCGGCAAGTGTGTGCATGGTCGACGTTTCCTCGTCTTCGTCGGCGGAGGTGGTGCCGCAACCCGGGAGCTCACGTTCGATATCTCGGACGTTGTTCGGAACGTACGCGAGCACCTTGTCCCGGTCAATACCGCTGATCGCGTTTTCCTGGCCCCGATTTCGTTGACATAGAAGGAAATTGGCGCACCAGGAACTACCCCCTGCGCAATGGTGGCGCAAGGGTTCCGGTTGCCGACAACGAAGTTCCGATGACGCGGTCGCGTCAGCGGCACACCGCCGTCAGCGTTTCCGCATTCCCGTGCTTTCGCGCACGATCAGCTCTGCCGGCACCACCGAACGCGCGGGCGTCTCCCGGCCCTCGATCCGGCCGAGCAACCGTTCGAAGGTCTTGCGGCCCAGGGAGAGGAAGTCCTGCCGCACCGTGGTGAGCGGCGGCGAGAAGTAGGCCGCTTCGGGGACGTCGTCGAACCCGGCGACGCGCACGTCGTCGGGAACCCTCCTCCCCGCCTCCGACAGCGCGCGCAGCAGGCCGAGCGCCATCTGGTCGTTGGCCACGAACACCGCGTCAGCCCCGTCGCGGCCGATCAGCTCCTTCCCGATCTCGTAACCGGACCGCGGGCTCCAGTCCCCGCGCAGCACCGGAGGTTCGGCCGCACCGCGACCGGAGAGCACGGCGCGCCAGCCCTCTTCTCGCACCTGCGTCTCCAGCCAGCCGTGCGGGCCCGCGATGTGCCACACCGTCTCGTGCCCGAGCGCCAGCAGGTGCTCGGTCGCCCGGCGCGCACCGTCGCGCTGGTCCACCGCCACCACCGGCACCGGCGCCTCGTCGGTGTCGGCCACCGCGACGAGCGGAACGTCGCGGGGAGCGGTCTCCAGCGCACGTCCTGCCGCGACGTGCGGCGCGATGACCACCGCCCCCTCGACGCCCTGCCGGCGCAGGCTGTCCACGGCGTCGACGATCAGGGACCGCTCGGGAGCGCTGACGCTGGCGACCGACACGCCGTAGCCCGCCTCCCGCGCGGCGTTCTCGACCCCGAACAGCGTGCTCGCCGGCCCGTAGAGGACCGAGTCGAGCGCGACGACGCCCAGGGTTCGCGACCGGCCCGTGGCCAGCCCGCGAGCGAGGGAGTTCGGCCGGTACCCGAGGTGGTCGATCGCGTCCAGCACCCGGCGACGGGTGTCGGCGCGCACCGGGCCCGCACCGTTGACCACCCGGGACACCGTCATGTGCGACACCCCGGCCAGCGCCGCCACATCGGCGAGCGA
Source organism: Saccharopolyspora erythraea NRRL 2338 (assembly GCF_000062885.1). NCBI lineage: Bacteria > Bacillati > Actinomycetota > Actinomycetes > Pseudonocardiales > Pseudonocardiaceae > Saccharopolyspora > Saccharopolyspora erythraea. The sequence goes on from NC_009142.1 coordinate 4,873,275, forward strand.
GGGCGGCCGCCCCGCCGGGAGAGGCTCCGGCTCGGACGTGCCGCCAGACCGCCTGACCACCAACCGGCTCCCTTCGCGCGTTCGGCTGGAGACGAGTGTTAGCGGTAACACAATCGCGGTCAAGAGCCGATCGGAGGCCAAGCCGGCACGCCAGGCACGAACTGCCGGCGACCACATGGCCTCGCTGTTGATCTCCTCCGCCGATGGCACGCCACGACCTCACCGTTCGCCGCGGCCGGACGCGCGAGAGCCGGCACCGCTGTGCCACCTGACCGCCGGGCGTGCGGTTGACTGTCGACAGACGGCTATCATCGGGTCGTGGCGGAAGAGGCATTGCACAGTCTGGATCGCAAGACGCTGCGCGAGCGCGCACTGGTGGCACTTCGTTCGGCGATCCTCTCCGGGCACTACCGCCCGGGCGACCACCTCGGCGAGGTCGAGATCGCCTCACGGCTCTCCATCAGCCGCGGGACCGTGCGCGAGGCACTGCGCCACCTCCAGCAGGAAGGCCTGGTCACGCCGGGCATGCGCGGAATGCTGCGCGTGCGCAGCCTTTCCCGCGAGCAGGTGCACGAACTGTTCCGCGTGCGCGGCGCGCTCGAGGGCCTGGCGGTCGCCGAGATCGTCCAGTCGCCGAGGCACGCGAACGCCGTCGCGGAGCTGACCGCCGCGCTCGAGAAGCTGGAAGCCGGCAACGACGACCTGCCCGAGCGGATCGAGGCCGACCTGTCCTTCCACGCGCTGCTGTGCGAGCTGTCCGGCAACTCCGTGCTGCTGGACACCTGGCGCCACCTCGAAGGCCCGATCCGGGTCGTGGTGATGAGCGCGGCCGTCGAGAATCGCAGCACGCTCATGTCCGCGGCCCACCACCGCCCGATCGTCGAGGCGATCGAGCGCGGCGACGCCGAGGGCGCGACAGCCGTGCTCAAGGAGCACATGTCCGCCGCGGTCGAACTGTTGACCAGCACGAACTAGCCGCACTCGGCCGCTGGCCCCGGGCTCGCAGGCCAGCCCGACACCCACGAAGGCGGACAGCACCGTCGGCACCGCGGCCAAGCTCTCCCCCCTTGACACGCCCCGTGCGACGTCTAGCATCGACTCCCAACACTCGACTGTTAACACTCAACATCGAGCGTCCTCCCGATCAAGGAGATTCCGATGGCCGGCTGGATCGGCGACAAGGAGAATGCCGTTGTCTGATCGAATTCGAGCGCTGCGAGAGGCCGCCCGCCGCATCCGGCTGCACGCGCTCAACATGGGCGAGGTGCAGGGGCAGGGATACATCGCCCAGGCCCTCGGTGTCGCCGACATCCTGGCGGTCGTGTACTCGGACCAGCTCCGCCACCGCCCCGAGGATCCGGAGTGGCCCGAGCGCGACCGGTTCCTGCTCTCCATCGGCCACTACGCGATCGCCCTGTACGCGGCGCTGGCCGAGGCCGGTGTCCTCGACGTCGAGGAGCTGGAGACCTACGGGTCGGACGGTTCGCGGCTGCCCATGTCGGGAATGGCCAGCTACACCCCCGGCATGGAGATCTCCGGCGGCTCACTGGGGCACGGCCTGGGCGTGGCCACCGGGATGGCGATCGGCCTGCGCCACCAGCGGAACCCGGCGCGGGTGTTCAACCTGCTCTCCGACGGCGAGCTCGACGAGGGCTCGACGTGGGAGGCGGCCCTCGCCGCCACGCACCACGGTCTGGACAACCTGACCGCGATCGTCGACGTCAACGCCCTGCAGGCGGACGGCCCGACCGCCGGCGTGCTGCGCACCGAGCCGGTCGCCGACAAGTGGCGGGCCTTCGGGTGGCACGCGCTGCGCGTCGACGGCAACGACGTCGCCGCGCTGGTCGCCGCGCTCGACGAGCTGCGAGAGCACCGCGGTTCCCCGTCGGTGCTCGTCTGCGACACGCAGGTCGGGCGAGGCGTGCCTTTCCTGGAGGCACGGGAGAAAGCGCACTTCATGCGGGTCGAAGAGCACGAGTGGCAGCTCGCTCGCGAACAACTCGAGGAGGTCGGGGCATGACGACCACCGGCAGGAGGCTCACCACCTCGGCCATGATCGCGTCCTTCGTGGACGAAGGGCAGAAGACGACCAGCGCACCCTTCGGGCACGCCCTGTCGCGGCTGGCCGAGCAGCGGCCGGAAGTCGTGGGCCTGTCCGCGGACCTGGCCAAGTACACCGACATGCACATCTTCCGGGAGGCCCACCCCGACCGGTTCTTCCAGATGGGCATGGCCGAACAGGCGATGCTGGGCGCGGCGGCCGGGATGGCCGAGGTGGGGCTGGTGCCCTTCGCCTCGACCTACTCGGTGTTCGCCACCCGCCGCGCCTACGACTTCCTGTGCCTGGACATCGCCGAGCCCGGGCTGAACGTCAACGTCGTGGGCGGTCTGCCCGGCCTCACCACCGGGTACGGCCCGAGCCACCAGGCGACCGAGGACCTGGCGATCCTGCGCGGCATGCCGGGGCTGACCATCGTGGACCCGTGCGACTCGGTCGACATCGAACAGGCGGTGCCCGCGCTGGCCGACGCGCCGGGGCCGACCTACCTGCGGCTGCTGCGCGGTTCGGTAGCGACCGTGCTCGACGAGTACGACTACCGCTTCGAGCTCGGCAAGGCAGCGGAGCTGCGGACCGGCCGCGACGTGCTGATGATCTCCACGGGGCTGATGACCATGCGCGCCCTGACCGCGGCCGCGGAGCTGGAGAACGACCACGTCGACGTGGCGGTGCTGCACGTGCCGACGATCAAGCCGCTGGACCGCGAGGCGATCCTGCGGGAGACGGCCGGGGACCGCCTCGTGGTGACGCTGGAGAACCACACCGTCGTCGGCGGCCTGGCCGAGTCGGTGGCGTCCTGCCTGGCCTTCGCCGGAGCCGGCGTGCGCATCGTGCCGATCGGGCTCCCCGACGAGTTCCTCGCCGCGGGCGCGTTGCCCACGCTGCACGACCGCTACGGGCTGTCGGTGCCCGAGATCAAGAAGCGCGTGCTCGCAGAGCTTTCCTGACCGAGCGTGTGGCCCGCTGGACAGGCCGAGAGCGCGTGCGCTCTCGGCCTGTTCTCCGGATGTCCGAGAACACCGCCGCTTTCGTGCCTCGCGCCGTTCCTACTGCGCCGCGAGAGCGTTGAGCATGTCCTCCAGACTGCTCGGGGCACGGTTGCGCCTCGCCGTCCCGGTGGCGTCCCGCAGGCGTCGCGACGCCCGAGCCGAAGACACCTCCGGCACCAGCTTCGCCACGTCGCTGGCGGCGCGTTCGGCCTCCGCCCACGATCGCGCTTCCACGAGCGCCGCAACGAGCATGGCGCCACCGATGTAGGAGGCCCACCGGTAATGGCGTGGCACGGCTTCCAACGCCGAAGCGTGGAGATCCACCGCTCGGCCGGGGTTTCCAGCCGCGCGCCACATGCCGCCTTCGTGGATCAGCAGTTCGCGGCGATCGACCCACCAGGTCCATTTCGGGTCCGTGGCGTGCACGCTGTCGTCCACCTCGGCCTGGGCGCGCCGGATGAGCGCGAACGATCGATCGTCACCGAGGTCCGCCGCGGCACGGGCACGCCGCGACGCGACCATGACCCGCAGCCGCGGGCTCAACGGGAACCGCTCCATGAGCCGCACCGTCCTCAGCGCTTCACGCGCCTGTCCCGTCTCCTGGGCCTGCAACGCCATGTTGCCCAGGATGAACAGCTCCATCCCGATGTCGCCGACCAACCGGGCGAGGCGCAGCGCCTCCAGATTGAAGCAGCGAGCGCGCTCGTGCCGCATGGCATCGAACGCCAGCCAGCCGGCCACCTCGCCGAGTTCCGCGACGGTGGCCGTGAAGTCCGACTCGAGCGACGACGGGTGATGGCCGGCAGCGAGGCGTGCGGAGGCCGCACGGAACATGCGCGCGGCCAACGGAACCAGCTCCACGCCGCCGTGCTGACCGTCCAGCCGGACCAGTTCCGCGATGCCCGACCGAAGCTCGCTGACGTACTCCGCGGTCACAGGCTCATAGGCGGGGAGGGCCGCTTGGCTTTGGGGCAGACGCGCGGCAACGCGCATCCGCCGCAGCGCCTGGCCGGAGTCATCGGACATGGTCGTGCCTTCCCGACGGAGCCCCCGCCCCGGCACCCCAGACGTCCCCGGGCTCTCGGCGGGTGTTGCCCGCGAGCGTAGCGGAGGATCACCCCGCCGTTGCAGACCATGCACTGGGCTACCGGTCGTGTCCGCAGCCGCTTCAGCCCCGGATCGCCCGCCCGAGGATGTGAGGTGCCGCCGGGTTGAGCGGTGTCGTGCCGACGTTGAAGCGCTCGATCTCGACGATGTCGAAGCCCGCCCGGCGGATGGCCGACTCCGCGTCGCGGTTGGGGTGGCACCCCCGGAAGCAGCGCATCCACAGCGGGGTGGCGGCGTCCTGCACGTAGGGTGCCACGCGGCCCGGCGCCCGGACGTGTTCGTAGAAGCGCAGTTCACCGCCCGGTCGCAGACAGCGGCGCACCTCGGCCAGGACTCGTTCGGGAGACGGAACCGTGCACAACAGAAGGCTCACGACGGCGGCGTCCCGCGACGCGTCCGCCGCCGGCAGTGCGGTGGCCTCTCCCGCCACGACATCGACGGGGATGCGCGCGACCCTGGCCGCACCCGCGGCGAACTCGCGCAGCACGTCGTCCGGTTCCACCGCGAGCAACTCCGCCACGCCCGGCGGGTAGTGGATGAAGTTCAGCCCCTGGCCGGCGCCGATCTCGATCACCCTGCCCCGCAGGCCCTCCAGCAGCTTCTCCCGGAGAACCGCCCGGCCCACTACCTCGGCGCGGAGCTGCCGCGTACTCTGGCGCACGGCACGACGCGCATGTGAACGACCCCCAGCGCGTGCGTCCGTCATCAGAAACAACTGCTCCGCGCGAAATTCCCACTCGACACCGGCTCTGCTGCCGCCAACGCTAGTGGAAAGCAACCGTCGGACAAGGGACTTGGTCCTGGTTCTCCGCACACCGGACCGCGGAAAACCAGTCGGTTCAAGGGGAAGCAGAAACGAATCGACGGAAGTGACTGCAAGGTCCGGACCAGCAACACGGTCTGCCGGTTTCTTCCACTCCCCCGCACGAACGAGTTCGCCAGGCGGCAACAACGACAAGTTCACCAACGCCGGTCCCCGCGTCTCCGGGTGGTACTTCACCAGGAATACGAACGTCGCGACGTTTATCACCGCGAGGATGAGGAAGGGGTTGCTACCGAGCGCGCTGATGAGGATGGGGAAGGTGAACGCCACGGTGGCGTTGCTGATCCACTGCGCGAAGATCGCCACGCCCATCGCGAAACCCGGCAGCCGGATGGGGCTCGCGCTCCTCGGCCGGGACGGTCGGGCGGGCTCTTGCCGTCAGGACGGAATAAGCGCCTCGACAGAGCCGCCAGGCCAGATACGCCACCAGAGTGGAGCCACCCAGAGCAGAGCCATCGCCAGACCAGAACCACCGTCGGACAGTGCCGCCGGGCAGATGCGCCGTCGGCCAGAGTCACCGTCAGCCGAAGTCCCCGTCAAGCCTGAGGGACCCTCAAGCCGGAGGGGCCGTCGTGCCGCGCACGATGAGCCGCGGTGCCAGCGTCACCTTCCTGGCTTCGGTGCGCCCGGCTTCCAGCCGGTCGAGCACCGCATCGACCGCGAGCTCGGCCAGCCGGGCCGCGTCCTGGCGCCCCGTGGTGAATGCGCGAGCCGTTGCACGTGGAGCTGGTGGAGCACCTCTACTCTGCGCCGCGGCGCGCGGATACGACCTCATGCGAGCGCGGGACGACACGCCCGCCGGCCGGCCGGTGCCCCCTGCGGGCCCGGCCGACCGGCGTGGCAAGGCTGTCAGCCGGCCTTGCGGCGGGCGACGGCGTAGCCGTACTGGTCGGGCCACTGCGGCTGCTCACCGAGCTCCTCGGCGGCGCGGTGCGCCCAGTAGGGCTCGCGCAGGAGCTGGCGACCGAGCATGACCGCGTCCGCCCGACCGGAGGAGACGATCTCCTCGGCCTGCGCGGGCTCCAGGATCAGGCCCACCGCCGCCGCGGAGATGCCGGCCTCGTCGCGGACCCGGGCGGCGAACGGCACCTGGTAGCCGGGAGCGGGCTTGATCTCGGCGTCGGCGACCAGGCCGCCGGTGGACACGTCCATCAGGTCCACCCCGCGCGCCTGCAGCTCCTTGGCCAGGCGGACGGTGTCCTCGCCGGTCCAGCCCTCGCGCGGGTCGGCGGGGTTCTCGCTCAGCCAGTCCGTGGCCGAGGTGCGGAAGAAGAGGGGCAGCTCGTCCGGCCACACCGCCCGCACGGCGTCGACGACCTCCAGCGGGAAGCGCAGCCGGTTCTCCAGCGATCCCCCGTAGGCGTCGGTGCGCTTGTTGGACACCGGCGACAGGAACGAGTGGATCAGGTAGCCGTGGGCGCCGTGCAGCTCGACCACCTGGAAGCCCGCGGCCAGCGCGCGCCGGGCCGACTCGGCGAAGTCGCGCACCAGCTGCTGGATCTCCTCCGCGGTCAGCTCGTGCGGCACGGGGTGGTGGGCGAAGGGCTCCGCGCTGGGCCCGACGGGCTGCCAGCCCCCGCCGTCCTCGGACAGAGGCTGGTTCCCCCGCCACGGCTTGTCGACCGAGGCCTTGCGGCCGGCGTGGGCGAGCTGGATGGCCGGCACCGAGCCGTGGGAGCGGATCGCGTCGGTGACGCGGGTGAACGCCTGCTGCTGGCGGTCGTTCCAGAGGCCGAGGTCCCAGGGGCTGATGCGGCCGTCGGCCCGCACCCCCGTGGCCTCCACCACCACCAGGCCCGCTCCGCCCACGGCCCGGGAAGCCAGGTGCGCGAGGTGGAAGTCCGTCGGCGCACCGACGTCCTCCCCGTCGGCAGCGGCGGAGTACATGCACATCGGCGACATCCACACGCGGTTGGGGATCTCCAACGACCGCAACGTGAACGGCGTGAACAGGGCACTCACCAGAAGTTCTCCTCGTAGTCGGGGCGTGGCTCGCGGGGCCTCGATGCGACCAACGACTTGTACGATACGCACCGTACTACGAGACTTGTCAAACTACGAAGGCGTTCGTACTTTGTGGGATGAGTCGCAAGTACGGAGGTCCCGATGTCCGCCACCGAGCGAGCCACCACGTCCGGTCGCCGGCTGGCCCACCCCGAACGGGAGGAGATCCGCCTGGAGGCCGTCCTGCACGCGCTGGCCGACCCCGTGCGCCTGCGGATCGTGCGGGAGCTGGCCGACGGGCACAGCGAGATGGCCTGCATCGCCTTCTCCCTGCCGGTGAGCAAGTCGACCTCCACCCACCACTTCCGGGTGCTGCGCGAGGCCGGCGTCATCCGCCAGCACTACGAGGGGACCTCGCGGATGAGCCGGCTGCGCCAGGACGACCTCGACGCGCTGTTCCCGGGACTCCTCACGGCCGTCCTGCAAGCGCACCGGCGGTCGCAGCACCCGGCATGAGCCGCCGGAGTCGCCGGGAGACCGCGCGGCACGCACCCCGGCGAGGATCGAGGTCCCCGGAGGGGATCACACGAGGAACGTGAACAGCGGGCTGTCCGGTGGCACGCGCTCGACGCGGTGCGGGACCTTCTCCATCCGCCGCAGGAGGGGCTCGAGATCCTCGGGTGCGCCGAGTTCGATGCCGACCAGCGCCGGACCGGTTTCGCGGTTGTTGCGCTTGACGTACTCGAACAGGGTGATGTCGTCGTCCGGGCCGAGCACGTCGTCGAGGAACCCGCGCAGGGCACCCGGCTCCTGCGGGAACTCCACCAGGAAGTAGTGCTTGCGGCCCTGGAACACCAGCGCCCGCTCGACGATCTCGGCGTAGCGGCTGACGTCGTTGTTGCCGCCGGAGAGCACGCAGACCACCGTCGCGCCCGGTTCGAGACCGAGGCCGGAGTCCAGCGCCGCCGCGGCCAGCGCGCCCGCGGGTTCGCTGATGATGCCGTCGGACTGGTACAGGTCGAGCATCTCCACGCAGATGCGACCCTCGGGCACGGCGACCATCCGAGGCTTCCGCGACGCGGTGATCGCATAGGTGTGGGCGCCGACCGTGCGCACCGCGGCGCCGTCGACGAACGGGTCGATGTCGGTCATCGTCTCCGGGCGCCCGGCGTCCAGCGCGAGGGCCATGCTGGCCGCGCCCGCGGGTTCCGCGCCGATGATCCGCACCTCCGGGTGGGTCTCGCGCAGCCAGGCGATGGTGCCCGCGAGCAACCCGCCGCCGCCGACCGGGACCACCACCGCGTCCGGGGTGCGGCCGAGCTGCTCGACGACCTCCCGGACCACGGTGCCCTGTCCCGCGATCGTGCGCGGATCGTCGAAGGCCGGGATCAACGTGGCTCCCGACGAGTAGGAGTACTGCTTGGCCGCCGCCGCGGCGTCGTCGTAGGTGTCGCCCTCGACGATCATCCGCACGTGCTCGCCGCCGAACGAGCGGACCTTGTCGCGCTTCTGCCGCGGCGTCGTCCTCGGCAGGTAGACCCGGGCGCGCACGCCCAGCGAGGCGCACGCCAGGGCCACCCCCTGACCGTGGTTGCCCGCGCTGGCGCAGACCACGCCGCGCTCGCGCTCCTCGGGCGAGAGCTGGGCGATGAGGTTGTAGGCGCCGCGCGCCTTGTACGAACGCACGGCGAGCTGGTCCTCGCGCTTGAGCCAGACGTCCAGTCCGTACCGCTCGGACAGCCGCTCGCTGCGGTGCAGCGGGCTCGGCCCGATCACGCCCGCGAACCGGCCGGCCGCCGCCTCCACGTCCGGAGCGCCCACCACACCGGACTCGCTGACCTCGCTCACCAGATCTCCTCCTGCCGTATCTTCGGGGCATGGCTGCCCGAGACGAGCCCGCGCCGCACGCTACCGAGACGGGGACCGGCACCAAGCAGGCCCCGTTGCTCGTCCTGGGCAAGATCGCGGAGATCCTCAACGCGTTCACCCTCGCCCGGTCGTCGATGACCCTTCGTGAGATCCAGCAACGGACCGGGCTGCCCGCGTCCACCGTACAGCGCCTGGTCACCAACATGGTCGCCCACGGGTTCCTCGACCGCGCGGGTGACAAGATCCGGATCGGGGTCCGGATGGCCTACTGGGCGGGCGCCGCCGCCAAGGACCTCGACGTGCTCGAGGTCGTCAACCCGGTGCTGAAGGACCTGCGCGACCAGACCGGCGAGACGGCGTGCTTCTTCCGCGCAGAAGGCACCCAGCGGGTGTGCGTCGCGGTCGCCGAGACCCACCACGCCCTGCGCCGGGAGATGTCGGTGGGCAAGATCGCGCCGATCCCCGTCGGCTCGTCCGGGCGCGTGCTGCTGGCGTGGAACCCCGAGCTGGCCGAGCGGGTGCTGCAGGAGGAGCTGCCGCAGCTGACCGACAGCACGATCACCGACCGCGACGAGCTCCGCAGGCTGCTCAAGCAGACCCGCGCCGAGGGCTACGCCATCACCGTCGGCGAGCGCATCGACGGAGCCTCCGGGCTGGCGGCTCCGGTGTTCGACTCCGCGGGCGACCTGGTCGGGGCGCTGATGATCCAGGGTCCGACCCTGCGCATGCCCGCCGAGAAGTGCGTCGAGTGGGTGGACACGCTGGTCGAGCACGCCGAGCAGATCACCCGCGCGATCGGTGGCCGCTACCCCTCCTGAACGCCTTCGCAGACCCTCCTCGGACGAGACTGCCTCGACGCCTGACACGCGCGCTTTCCTGTTCCGGTCGCCCCTGTTCGGGCCGCCGCAGACGGCGCGTGTTCGCACCACTGCTCAGCCCTCCTCGACGAGCGGGACACTTCCGATCTTGTATTGACTCACATCGTGGGTAGGTGCCCATAATGCGGGTATCGTTGTGGCCGAGTGCGCGCAGCGAAGTGCAACGGAGCACGGAAGAACGGACGCGCGAATGTCTGACACGGCAATCCTGATCAACACCGCCGTCGCGGTAGCGGCCATCGTGGTGCTGATCGTCAAGTTCAGGTTCAACCCGGTCGTAGCCCTGGTCCTGGGCTCCTGCTACCTCGGGCTCTCCGCCGGTCTCGGCGCCGAGAAGACGGTCACCGCGATCACCGAGGGTTTCGGCGAGATCATGGCCGAGATCGGCCTGCTCATCGCATTCGGGGTGCTGATGGGAGCCGTCCTGCGCGACCTGCGCGCCATCGAGCGGCTGGTGGACGCGCTGATGCGCGCCGTAGGCCCGCGGCGCATCCCGCACGCCATGGCCCTGACCCTCGCCACCTTCCTGCAGTCGATCTTCCTCGACGTGCTGCTGGTGATCTCGGCACCGCTGGCCAGGGCCATCGCAGGAAAGCTCGGCCGCTATGGCACCGCGCGGATCGCCACCGCGCTGGCCATCGGGCTGGAATGCGGAATCGTGTTCACCGTGCCGGGCGTCGGCGCCCTGGCGCTGGCCGCGCTGCTGCACGTCCCGCTCGGCACCTACCTGTTCTACGGGCTCGTCGTGGTGATCCCGACCGTGGCGATCTCGATCTCGGTGATGACGTTCGCGCTCACCCGCGGCTGGTGGAAGCCGGAGGTCGACGAACTGCCGCTGCCCGACACCGCCTCCGCTCCCGCCGCGCCGGTCCGCAGCGAGGGGCCCGGCACCCTCGCGGCGTCCAGCACGCGGGACCAGGCCCCTCTCCTGCTGCTGTTCACGCCGCTGCTCGTCTCGCTCGTGCTGATCGCCGCGGGAGCACTGGCCGACGTGCTCGACTGGAAGAACCCGGTGGTGTCATTCGTGTCGAGCCCGGTCGTGGCCCTGATGCTCGGCCTGGTCGGCACCTGCTTCATCGGCACGCGGTTCATCGGCAGGCCCGCCGTCGAGGAGTCGCTCGGCCGCGGGCTGCGCGACAGCGGCCAGATCCTGCTGCTCAACGGTGTCGGCGGCTGCCTCGCCGGAGTGATCGAGCAGACCGGGCTCGGCGACATCCTCGGCAAGCACTTCTCCGCCGACAGCTGGGCCCCGCTGGTCCTGGTCTGGCTGATGGCGGCCGTTCTGCACATCGCGGTCGGGTCGGTGACGATCTCGGCGATCACCTCGGCCGGACTGCTGGCACCGCTGGCCCCGGTGCTCGGCCTCAACCCGGTGCTGATCGCGCTGGCCGCCGGCGCCGGATCGCTGTTCATGGTCCACCTGACCAGCAACACCTTCTGGCTCCTGCAGTCACTGCTGGGCCAGACCACCCGCGGCACCCTCAAGACCTGCTCCGCGGGCGTCTCCGTCGCCTCGGTCGTCGCGATGGGCCCGGTCCTGGCGCTCAGCCTCGTCGTGTGACCGGCGGCGCCCGGACCCCGATCGAAGAAGGGGGAACAATGCGCAACGACAGCACCCCGCTCCCGCTGGAAGGCGTGCGCGTCCTCGAACTCGGCAACTACATCGCCGCTCCCACGGCCGGGCGGATGCTGGCCGACTTCGGCGCCGAGGTGATCAAGGTGGAGCGCCCGGAAACCGGTGACGAGCTGCGGAACTGGCGGCTCTACGCGGGGTCGGTCTCGATGCTCTTCCACACCGTCAACCGCAACAAGAAGTCCGTCGCGCTGGACCTCAAGGAGCCGCGCGGGCGCGACATCGTGCTGGAGCTGGTGCGCCACTGCGACGTCGTCATCGAGAACTTCCGGCCCGGCACGCTGGAGAAGTGGGGGCTGGGCCCCGAGACGCTGGAGGCGGCCAACCCGGAACTGGTCCTGGCGCGCATCTCGGGCTTCGGCCAGACCGGTCCGCTGGCCGGCCGGCCCGGCTTCGCCGCGGTGGCCGAAGCGATGGGCGGGATGCGCGACCTGGTCGGCGAGCCCGACCGTCCGCCGTCGCGCGTCGGAGTGTCCATAGGGGACTCGATCGCCGGCATGCACGCCGCCTTCGGCATCGTGGTCTCGCTCCTGCGCCGATCGATGGCGCGCGACACCGAGAGCCGGCCGCTGGCCGAGCGCGTCGTCGACGTCGCTCTGCACGAAGCGGTCTTCTCCGTGATGGAGTCGCTCGTGCCGGACTACCTGGCCCACGGCGTGCAGCGGCAGCGGGCCGGCGGCCGGATGGAGGGCATCGCGCCCACCAACGCCTACCGCTGCCTCGACGGCACCAGCGTGGTCATCGCCGGGAACGGCGACTCGATCTTCCGCCGGTACATGCACGCGATCGGCAGGCCCGACCTCGCCGACGAACCCGACCTGCGGACCAACGCGGGGCGGTGGGCGCGGCGCGACGAACTCGACGGCGCGATCGAGGAGTGGACCAGCGCGCACACCCGCGCGGAAGTGTTGGAGGCCCTCGATGCCGCCGGAGTCCCCGCCGGGCCGATCTACACCGCCGCCGACATCTGCGCCGACGAGCAGTACCGGGCGCGCGGGATGATCCAGACCCTCGAGGTCGACACCGGCTCCGGGCAGCCCGCCGAAATCGGGTTCCCCGGTGTCGTACCGGTCATCGGCCGCGCATCGCTGCCGCTCCGCTCGCCCGGACCGGGAATCGGAGAGCACACCGACGAAGTCCTCCGCTCGCTGCTGGGACTGGACCCCGACGAGATCGCGGACGCAGCAAACCAGGAGGTGCGCAGGTGACCACCGGCCACTCGTTCCAGCCCCGCACGACCCTCCGCGACGTGACGTTGCGGGACGGCCTGCAACTCACCGGCAAGCAGCTGCCCACCGAACGCAAGGCAGCGGTCGTCCGCGAGCTGCTGCGGCTCGGCGTCCCCAGCGTCGAGATCGGCTCCCTGGCGCGCCCCGATCTGGTGCCCTCCATGGCCAACACCCTCGAAGTCGTCGAAGAGCTCACCGCCGACGAGCTGGCCCGCTGCTGGGTCTGGGTGGCCACTCCGCGCCACGTGCAACGCGCGGCGCAGGCCGGTGCGGTCAACTTCCAGTACTGCCTCTCCGCATCCGACAAGCACAACCAGGCCAACCTCGGAAGGTCCACAGAGGACAGCCTCACGGCCATGCCAAAGGCGGTCGAGCACGCCCGCGACGCGGGCGGACGCATCCAGCTGTGCGTCGCCACCGCGTTCACCTGCCCTTTCGACGGCTACGTGCCCGCGCGGCGGGTGCTCGACATCGCCACCGACCCGCGCACCGCCGGTGCCGCCGACATCGTGGTCTGCGACACCCTCGGGCAGGCCGTCCCGGCGCAGGTCACCGACCTGATCAGCAGGATCGCCCAGCACTCGCCCCCGCGCCGGATCGTCTACCACGGACACGACACCTGGGGCCTCGGCGTGGCCAACTCCCTGGCCGCCGCCGCGGCCGGGGCAGGCGAGGTCGACGGCGCGCTCGGCGGGCTCGGGGGCTGCCCGTTCGCGCCGGGCGCCGGTGGCAACGCCGCCACCGAGGACCTGCTCTTCGCCCTGCGCCCGGACTGGCTCACACCCGCCGCCTTCGCACGTCTCGTCGAGCTCTCCGGCGAGCTGCTCGACGAGCTCGGCGAGCCCAACCGGTCCCGCGCCGCCCAAGGCGCCCGCTCCAGCGCCACCGCCTTCCCCTGGGCACTCGCACCCGCCCAGGGGACGTGCCGCTGACCGGTCACCGTGGCCCGAGGCGTGACGCACCTCTGACGCCCGCCGCCGGCGGTCCGACAATCGGGAGCGCCTGAGCACCCGACGAGGGCGGTGGGAACCGGATGGATGACATCGACGAACGGATCGACGCGATCGCCCGGCAGCCGTTCCGGGCGAAGTTCCACCTGCGCGGGCGCGACCGGGCGACCGCCGAACTGCGCGACATCCGCACGTTGCGCCTGCACGCGCGGGACTTGATCTTCAAGCGCCTGGCACCCGCGGCACCGCACAAGGACGGCAAGCAAACGCCGTACCGCGGCCATCCGGTGTTCGTCGCGCAGCACGCGACCGCGACCTGCTGCCGCACGTGCCTGCAACGCTGGCACGACGTCCCGACGGACCGCGAGCTGACCAGGGACGAGCAGGCCTACGTCGTCGACGTCGTCTGCCGCTGGATCGAACGGGAACTCACGTCCTGAACGCGTCGCGCCCAGCGATCACCAAGCCGCTCACTCGTAGCTGATGCCGTCCGGGTCGTACCTGCACTGGTCGCTCGGTCCGCTGCCGACGTGGTCGGGTTCGCCGTCGGTGACGCCTTCGTACCAGCCGCAGATCTCCATCTCGCGGTCGCCGGCCACGGTGATGCCGCTGAACGTCGCGGTGTCGCCGTAGTTGACGTTGATGCCGACGAGGCTGTCCCCCGGCGCGGTCGCGCTGACGTTCTCCAGCCGCACGTGCCGCTCCTGCGGGTTGTTGCCGCAGTTCCCGCAGGCCCGGTACAGCTTGCCGAAGTCGGAGACGGCGAAGTTGCGGATGATCACCGTGCCGGCACCGTTGTGCTGGAACACCTTGTCGTCGGCCCGGGCCGCACTGCCGCCTTCGACGGTCATCGTCGCGCCCGCGTCCTCGGCCTTGAAGGTGGCCGCGTCCTCGCCGACGTCCTCCCAGACCACGTTGCGCAGGGTGCAGGTGCCGAGGCAGTGCACGCCGTCGGCGGCGGGTGCGCCGATCACCACGTCGGACAGCGTGGCGCCGTCGGCCAGCTCGAACATGGCGGGCTGGTCCTCGCCCTGGCCGCCGTCGCCGAGTTCGCCGACGCCGTAGTAGCGGTCGCCCTCGCCGTCGAAGACCTCACCGGCTCCGACCTCGATGGTGGCGTCCACCGGCACGTCGGCCCGGGGCGGAGGAGCGTCGGCGCCGGCGGTCGCCGCCATCGTCGCCACGGTGAGCGCGGACACCGCCAGGGCGGAGAACAGTTTGCGGGGCCGCACGAACCTGATCACGGGGAGTGCCATCGCCACCCTTTCCAATACGCGAGAATTGTTCGCGTAAATGTTAGAAAGTTCGACCACCTCCTCCCGTGCTACTTCCGTGGGGATCGCTTCACGGATTTCCCAGCCCTGAGAGCGCTCCGGGCGACCCCTCAGCCGTGGTCGCAGCTCGCTTGCGGGCCCGGTAGGCCGCGGCCTTGACGCGGTTGCCGCACTCCTCCATCCCGCACCAGGAGCGACGGGCGCCGCGCGAGCGGTCGAGGTAGATGCGAGTGCAGCCGGCGCGACCGCACTCCTTGAAACAGGCACGCGGATCGGCGAGCACGGCGATAGCGCTCCTCGCTATCTGCGAGAGCACCGTCGGAAGGTCCCCCGACATGTGCAGACCGGCGTCGCTGAGCTCGATCACGGGCACTGGACCGGCGGCCGCGTCGTTGAGGATCTCAAGGCCGGCCGGATCGAAGGGCCGATCGAGCACGCGATCAAGAGCGAGCCGGTAGATCGCCTCTCGCAACGACAGCGCGGACTCGAAGGTGGCGAGGTCGGCGGTGACGCGGTTCGGGAGCTCGTCGCATTCGGCCACCCACCGCTCGATGTCCGCGGGCGCGGTCAGGGCGTCGACGGGCTCACCCCGGCGAGACCCGACGGTTCCGGCCAGGTCCAGTGCTGGGTTGCCGCTCACGAACGCGAAATCCACGTCACCATCTTGACCGGTGACGCACCCGGCGGCAAGAATCGTCACCAGTCAAGGTGGTGACGCATGTCAGAACTGGAGATCACATGGCCGAGATCCGCGATATCGAGGTCGTGGTCTTCGACGTCCTCGGAACACTGGTCGACGAACCCGGCGGGCTTCGAGCGGCGATCCGCGACGCAGTGCCCGCTTCCGGCGACGCGTCCGTCGACGAGCTGCTCGCCGCTTGGCAGGAGCACGTCGAGCTCGAGCAGCAACGCATCGGGCAAGGGCATCGCGCGTACGCCAACAGCGAGGTCATCGACGCGGAGGCCGCTCGACGCGTGGCCGACCACGCCGGACTCACCGATCCGGCGACCATCGCCCGGCTTGCCACAGCGGGGCGGCGCCTACCTGCCTGGGGCGACTCCGTCCCCGCTCTCGAGCGACTAGCGCGGCATTTTCCCGTGCTGGGCCTGTCCAACGCCGGCCGCACCGCGCTGCCGCGGCTCAACGCACACGCCGGGCTGCGCTGGCACCAGGCCCTCTCCGCCGAAGCCGTCCATGCCTACAAGCCTGCACCGGAGGTGTACCGGCTCGCCGTCGACACGGCCGGATGCGCAGCGGAGCGCGTGCTCATGGTGGCGGCCCACGCCTGGGACCTCCGCGGGGCCCAGGCGAGCGGGATGCGCACCGCCTACGTCCCGCGACCGGTCGGCGACCCGCCGACGAGTTCCGACGTCTTCGACTGGCAGTTCGGCGGACTGGACGAACTGGTCACCGCACTGACGACGCGATAGCCGCTCTCGCGGAGATCACCGTCCCTTGTGGTCCGCTCCGCCCACGCGAGCTTCCACGCGCGCCTCGCCGGAAGTCGAATGCTCGTCCTCCACACCCAGCCGGTAGACCTTGAACGGCGCGCCCAGCACGTGGTTGGCGACATTGCGCACGGGCACACCGCCCGCCGTGGTGCCGTGCTCGCTGCCGTAGTGGGCGTGCCCGTGCACCGCCAGGTCGACCCGGCTGCTGTCGATCGCCTCGGCGAGCAGACCGGAGCCGAGGAACGGATAGATCTCCCGCGGCTCGCCTTGCAGGGTGTCGGGCACCGGAGAGTAGTGCGTCAGCGCCACCCGGTAGTCGGCGTCCAGCGAGTGCAGCGCGTTCTCCAACCGAGCGGCGGAATCCTTGGCGTGGTCGATGAACTCGCGCATCACGCGCTCGCCGAAGGAGCTGCCGCAGTTGTCGGTGAAGCCCCCGCCGAAACCCTTCACGCCGGCGATTCCAAGCGCCCGCGGCCCCACGGGCACGACGGTGGATTCGCCGTCGAGCACCTGGATTCCGGCCTCGCGCAGTGCACCGGTGACCTCCTCGGGCCGGTCGCAGTGGTGGTCGTGGTTGCCCAGCACCGCCACGACCGGCACCGGCAGGTCACCGAACTCGGCCGTGACCGCACGGGTTTCCTCGGCGCTGCCGTGGTTGGTGAGATCGCCGGCCAGCAGCAGGACGTCGGCCCGTTCGGCCAGCTCCAGCATCGCCGGGCGGAACCGCCCGTGGTCCTCCGGCCCGAGGTGCACATCGCCGACCGCCGCCACGCGGATCACGACACGTCCTCCTCAGCACTCGTGTCGACCGTTGCCACCACTCGGATCTCGTCGCGGATCCGGTGGCCCTCCGAGTGGTCCGAGGCCGCCCGGACGAGGTGCGCGTGCTGCTCGTGGCTGCTGACCACGCCCACCAGCCGGAGCTCGTCGCCATCGGCCTCGACCGACACGCCCAGCTCACCGATTTCAGGGTCCTGCGCCAGCACGCGGCTCAGGCGCTCGGCGACGTACTGCGATCGTGCGTCCAGTGACATCACCGCACTCCTCTGCGTCGTCGTCTCCGCGGGAACGAGGTCCAGCCGCCGGCACAACCACAGGAACGCCTCGGTGTACGGTGAACCGCTCGTCGCGCGCCGCACGCCCGCCCAGTCGATCTGCTCGCGCAGGGACCGGGCCCACTGCAACGGCTCGGCGAAGTCGCACCGGTGCGGGCCGAGGACGAGGATCTTGTCCGTCAGCAGGTAGGTCGCCGGCATGACCGGCATGCTCGCGGGCCCCACGCGCAGGCGCTCGGCGCGCGCGAGGGTGGCGTTGCTGACGGTGTTCTCGTTGGGCCGGTAGATGACGTCGACCAGCCAGTCGCCGTCGTAGACCTTGGTCAGCCAGCTCTCCTCCGGCTCGACGGGCCGCATCCCGAACATGCGACGCATGGCCTCCACGGCGTCCGCCGCTGACTCCGGCCGGACCAGCACGTCGACGTCGTGGTCCGAAGGCGGTCCACCACGCGCGTAGACGGCGCAGCCGCCGGTCAGCGCGTACTCCACTCCGGCATCATCGAGCGCGCACGCAACCCTGGTCAGGGTTCTCAGCATCGCCGTCGGTTCGCGCAAGGACATTTCCTCCCCGGTCGGCGGTCGACTCCCACGCCGCCCCTAAGGCGGGTTGCCTTCGACTCGCTTTCCACTCATGTTCACCGCGTACCCGGTGAACGCCAGGACGATGCGTTCGCGGTACGCGGCCGATGAACCTGCCCGTGTCGCGCCCTCACGCCCGGCGCACCGGTGCGGGCGGTGGCACACTCCCAGCACCGGATCGTCAACAGGCAGCGCTGCACGGCGCGACGACCCATGCGGGTCCCACCAGCCGCAAGCGACGGCGAACCGGGGGTGCCCATGCACGAGGACCATTACGAGCGGTTGGCCGACTCCTACGACGACACGTGGGCCCACGGCGAGGCTTTCCTGAACTGGATGACCGAACAGATCACCTCGCGGCTGGCCCCGGCTCCCACCGACCGCGTGGCCGACGTCGGAGGCGGCACCGGCCTGTTCTGCACGCAGCTCGCCGAGGCCAGCGGGGTCGAGCAGCCCATCCTGTGCGTGGACTCGTCGGCGGCCATGCTCGCCAACCTGCCGCACGACAAGCGCGTCACCGGCGTGCATGCCTCCATGGAGGAGATCGCCGTGGGCAGCGCCGTGCTGCCCTACGCCGGCCTGGACGCGGTGCTGGTCAAAGAAGCCATCCACCACGCCCGGGACCCGCGCCGGACGCTGGCCGGCCTGGCCTACCTGCTGCGCCCCGGCGGACGCCTGCTCGTGGTCACACTCCCGCCGCGCCTGGAGTACCCGTTGTTCGCCGAGGCGCTCGACCGCTTCGCCGCCGCACAGCCCGAGCCCGGCGACCTCGCCGCCTCGCTCCGCCACGCCGGTCTCGACGTCGATCTCACGGAGGCGCGCTTCCAGCACCGCTACGGCACCGAGCGCTACCTCGCCAGGATCCGCCGCCGCTGCATGTCGGTGCTGTCGACCTTCGACGACGACGAACTGGAACGCGGCATCGAGACCATCCGCGCGCAGCACCCCGGCGACGTCCTGCGTTTCACCGACCGCTTCGCCTTCGTGCTGGGCACTCGGCCGGCGCACGAGTCGCCGCCCCCGTGAGCCGAACGGCCTCCGGCCGGGCGGAGGTCAGCGGCGTGTCCCCACTCCTCCGCGGCCCGGGGCAGCCGGGAATCGCGCGGAAAACCGTGCGCAGCAGGTAACCCACAAGAGTTAACCTGCCGATGCCGCCCCCAACAGCGGGCCTACCGTCGGTCCCATGCCCTTACCGCGCCAAACCGGCACCGACGCGGTTCCTTGGCGCGCCGTCTGCGACCAGGCCGCGTCGCCCATGACCGTGCTCGACATGCAGGGGCGTTTCCTCTACGTCAACCGGGCGCTGTGCAGGCTGCTGCGTTGCGACGCCGACGAGCTCGTGCGCAACCACCGGAAGTACTTCATCCACCCCGACGACCGGGATGCCACCGACCTGCTCAGCGATGTGATCGCGGCCCCGTCGGGCGAGGTCTGCCGCGAGTTCCGTTGCGTGCGCTCCGACGGCGCGGTGATCTGGTTGCTGCTGTGCGCGTCACTGATCCGCGACGAAGGCGGCAGGCCGGTCTGCGTGACCACGCACGCCCAGGACATCACCGAACGGCGCGAGTCGGAGGCGCGGTGGCAGCAGACGTTCACCCGAGCCCCCATCGGCATGGCCCTGCTGGACACGCGGGGGCGCTGGACGGAGGTCAACGCGGCGCTGTGCAGGCAGCTCGGTTACCGCGGCGAGGAACTGCTCGCCGTGGAGCCTTCCGACCTGACCTATCCCGGCGACGACCCGACCGCCGCGGTCGCCGACGTGGTCGACGGACTGAAGGACACCGCTTCGCTGGAGACCTGCTTCCGGCACAAGCTCGGCTACCCCGTCTGGCTGTTCGTCCGCATCAGCGCCGTGCACGGGCCCGACGGCCGCGCCGCTTACCTCGTCGGCCAGTACGAGGAGATCGGCGACGGGCGCATGACCGACGACCACCTGGCCCACCTGGCGTTGCACGACCCGCTCACGGGGCTGGCCAACCGCGTCCTGCTCACCGACCGGCTGGACCAGAGCCTGGCGGAGCTGCCGCGCACCGGCGGTGCGCTGGCCGTGCTGCTGGTCGATCTGGACGAGCTGAAGCTGGTCAACGACCGGCACGGGCACCTCGTCGGTGACCAGCTGCTGATGTCGGCCGGGGACGCGCTGTTGCGCGCCGCCCGCCCCGGCGACACCGTTGGCCGCTTCGGGGGCGATGAGTTCGTCGTCATCAGCCGGGTGGCCGACCAGCAGGCGGCGGAGGCGCTCCGCAGGCACGTCGAACGGTTCCTGCACACCGAGATCGACGCGTCCGGCATCCGGCTGCCGCTACGCGCGAGCGTCGGGCTCGCGAGCACCGCCGACCCGTCGGCCTCCAGGACCGACCTGCTGCACGCCGCCGACCAGAGCATGTACAGCCGCAAGCACCGGTCGCAGGGTGGAGCCGGGGAACCGAGCCGGTCGCGGGCGAACGGTGCCTGAGTTGCCGGTGTTGCGCGACGTAGCCTGCGGACAGCAGTGGCGTGCGTGCCGTCCGCCCCGGGCCAATGCCGCGGCCTGAATCGAAAAGGGTCAAACCGGGCAGTCTCGTGGTGGGTGTGAGACGAACCTCCCAGGAGGTCAGGGTGTATCCGGAACAGTCAGGTGGTCCCCACGACCACGGCGTGCAGGCCAGCGCGGCCAAGGTCCTCGCCGCCGAGGACATGCGCGAGTACGCGATCTTCTCGCTGGATGCCAGCGGCCGCGTGGCGAGCTGGAACGCCGGTGCGCAGCGGGTGAAGGGCTACCGCAGCGAGGAGATCATCGGCAAGGACTTCTCGGTGTTCTACCCGCACGAGCTGGCCGAGTCCGGCTACCCGCAGTGGGAGCTCGAGCAGGCCGCCCAGGACGGCTTCTTCATCGACCGCGGGTGGCGGGTGCGCAAGGACGGCAGCCGCTTCTGGGCGCACGTGGTGATCACCGCCCAGCGCAGCCCCGACGGTGTGCTGGACGGCTTCATCAAGGTGACCAGGGACGAAAGCACCGCGCAGGTCCGCGAGCACTCGTCCCGGCGGCAGTTCACCGACCTGTTCGAGCTCGCCTCGACCGGGATCGCCCTCTTCGACGACGCGGGGCGGCTCCTCGACGCCAACGTGGCGCTCACCGACCTGCTCGCATGCCCGTTGCCGCAGCTGCGGGACAAGATGGACCGCGACTTCCTGCACCCGAGCGACGAAGGGAACGGCGGTCTGCTGCCCAGCACCTCGCCGCTGCGTTCTCCGGGTGGCGTCGGTGGGCCGATCCCGCACCGGGTGCTCACGACGTCGGAAGGCGAACCGGTCCTGTGCCAGGTGCACAGCAAGGCCTCGGTCGACGCGGAGGGCGGCCGCTCGTGGCTGGCGATCTTCCACGACGTCACCGAGCAGGTCCGCCGCACGGAGGTCCTGAGCTTCCAGGCCACCCACGACGGGACGACCGGGTTGCTCAACCGCCGGGGATTCGAGGAGGTTCTTTCCTCGCTGCTGTCCCCGGAGGCCGACGGCGAGGTCGCGGTGCTGTTCTGCGATCTGGACAACTTCAAGCGCGTGAACGACGCCCTGGGGCACGAGGCGGGCGACGAGTTGCTCGCGGCGGTGGCCGATCGCCTGACCACCGAGCTACCGCCGAAGTGCACGGCGGCCCGCTTCTACGCCGACCAGTTCGTCATCGTCTGCCCCGACGTGGACGCGGTCGGCGGGAGCGACGCCCTCACCAAGCACGTCGGGAACGTGTTCCGCATGGTTGTGCCGCTGCGGGAATGGCGGGTGCACGTCTCGGCATCGGTGGGCTCGACCGTGGTGGAGGACCACGGCACGTCCATCACCGAGATCCTGCGCCTCGCCGAGGCCGCGATGATCGAGAACCGCTTCCGCAGCCACGGGCGCCTGCAGCTCGTGCAGAGCAGCAGCAGGCCCGCCGAGCCCCACACCGATCAGCTCACCCTCGAACACCACCTGCGCGAGGCGCTGGCCGACGACCGCATCGACCTGCACTACCAGCCCATCATCGACAACGACGGAGCGGTCGTCATGGCCGAGGCGCTGCTGCGCTGGTCGGATCCCGAGCTCGGACCGGTCACGCCGGACGTGGCGCTGGGGGTCGCCGAACGCGGCGGCCTGCTCACCGGCCTGGATCGCTGCGTCCTGCGGAAAGCGCTGCACACCTCCGTCGGCCTGCGGCGCCCCGACGGGCGTCCCATCGCCGTGGCCGTCAACCTCAGCGGCCTGCACCCCGACCGGCCGGAGTTCGTCGAGGAGGTCCTCGCCGCCGTCGACGAAGCCGGCGCCGATCCCGAGAACCTGGTCCTGGAGATGGTCGAAACGGTCCTCGCCGAGCTGGGGCCGACACCGCAACGCGCCGTGCGCAGGCTCGTCGACGCCGGTGTGCGGTTCGCCATGGACGACTTCGGCACGGGCTACTCGTCGCTCGCCCGCCTGCGCGAGCTGCCGACGCAGATACTCAAGCTGGACCGGTTGTTCGTCGGCCAGGTCTGCTTCGACCCCGCGAACCTGGGCATCACCCGAGCCGTGGCCGAGCTGGCGCGGACAATGCGACGCCAGTGCATCGCCGAAGGAGTGGAGAACGCCACCCAGCACCACCTGCTCCGCGCGATCGGGATCGATGCCTACCAGGGCTATTACTTCTCCCCGCCGTTGCCGCCGGACGACTTCCGCGACTTCCTCGCCACCACGCCGATCCAGACGCCCCAGACCCTGGACCCGCACAGCCCGGAGGTCTGATCAGCACTCGGAAACGGTTACCACCGCTCGGCGTTCCGGGAACGCGGGCATCTCGGTAGGCTCCTGCTCGCCCACGAGGTTGGGCCGGAATGGGGGCCGATCGTGCACTACAACGCAGGACGCCGTCGTGGTCGTCTGGTCGCGGTCGTGGGCGCGTTCGCGCTGACCGCTTGCCAGTCCGCCGGGCAGGAGCACGGCCCCGCCCCGACCGCGACCACCGAGTCGCAGCCCGCACCCGCGCTCGCCGCTGCCGACGGCCGCGACTACGCGGCCTGCGCGGACGGCAACTGCGAGGTGCTCGTACCGGGTCCGGTCACGTTCGCGCTCGACGGGCGTGCCGGTTTCGGCGAGCTCGTCATCCACCGCGTGGAGGGCACGGGAATCCAGTTCGATCTGAAGGGCGCCGACAGCAGCGCGTCGGGCTCGCTGTCCACGGGCTGCATCTCGACCTTCCACTCCGGCGGGAACGGCTCTTCCTGCAGCACCGCACCACGGCCCGCACCCGACCCGGTGGACGGAACCCTCGCCATGCAGCTCGCCGACGCGCGCGACGGGCAGGTGGTCCTCCGGCTCGTGTCCGGCGAGCCCGGCCCGCCGCCGGCATCGCTGTTCCCCCGCATCCCCACCTTCCGCCCGCACATGCCCTTCGGTGACGACTGACGTTCTCCGCGCAGCAGCCCACCCCCGCCATACACCGCAATATCGGCCGCTTGGCCGCTACCCGGAGTGGGGCACGGCGGATAGTGTTCGTCCGCGTGGGAGAGGAAAACGGGCTGGGCGCGCTGGTCGACCGCTTCGCCGTGGACGGCGCCCGCCGCGTCCGCATCGCCGCGGTTCTCCTTGTGGTCGGGCTAGTCACCACCGTTCTCTTCGTGGTGCTGGCGATCCCCGCATACGCGAACTCGGTCACGGGCGACGACGTCGTGCCGAGCGTGGGCCTCGGCGCCGGTGTCGGCCTGCTGCTCCTGGGCGGCTGGCAGGGATGGTTGTCGCTGGCCCGCCGCGGCGAGTCGTTCCAACTCCACGAAGGCGGCCTCGTCCACTCCTACAGCGGCCGCGAAGTGCGTGCCGTGCGGTGGGACGACGTCGCCGACATCACCGACCACGCCAAGGACACCGCGCTCGCACGGCTGCTGGGCGGCGACGTGAACTGCCGGATCAAACCCACCGGAGGAAAAGCCGTGGTCATCACCGGCCTCGTCGACGGCGCCGAGCACCTCGTCTCGGCCGTCCGGCGAGCGGTGGAGGACCGTCCACCGCACCCCCGGGCATGACGAGAGGCGCGCGGCTTCAGCCGGACGGCACCGAGGAGGTGCCGACGAAACGGATGTGCGGACGTCCGTCCGGGCGGCTGATCTCGCAGTCCATGCCGTAGACGGAGCGAACCAGATCCTCGGTGAGCACCTCGGCCGGGCTCCCCGCGGCGACGACCTCACCCTGCCGGAGAACCACCAACGCGTCGCAGAACGACGCTGCCAGGTTCAGGTCGTGCAGTGCGACGACGGCGGTCACCGGCAGCCGCCGCACCAGTTCCATCAGCGCGAACTGGTGGGCGACGTCGAGGTGGTTCGTCGGCTCGTCCAGCAGCAGTTCCGACGGCTGCTGGGCCAGCGCGCGAGCGATCTGGACGCGCTGCCGCTCCCCACCGGAAAGGGTGTGCCAGCGCCGTCGCGCCAGCGCGGTGGCGTCGGTGCGGGCGAGAGCGTCGTCCACCGCCTCCACGTCGGCGGCGCTAGCGGGCGCCCACGCGCCGCGGTGAGGTGTGCGGCCCAACGCGACGACCTCGGCGACGGTGAGGTCGAGCTCGGTGCTCGTCTCCTGCTCGACCAGCGCGATCCGGCGAGCGAGCGAACGACGGCCGATGCCCGCGATCTCGGCACCGTCGAGCAGGACGCTGCCCGACGACGGCCGGCGCAGACCCGCGAGCAACCGCAGCAGGGAGGACTTGCCGGAACCGTTGGGGCCGAGCAGCCCGAGGGTCGCGCCGGACTCGACCTCGACGGTGATCCCGTCGAGGATGACGGCGCCGCCGAGTCGCCACGACACGTCATGGGCTTCGAGGGTCACGACATCCCCCGTTTCCGCACCAGCAGGAATGCGAAGGCCGGTACGCCGACCAGCGCCGTGACGACTCCCACCGGGACCTCCTGCGGTGCGGCGACGGCACCGGCCAGCGCGTCCACCCACACCAGCAGGACCGCCCCCAGCACGGCGGTGGCAGGCAGCAACGCGCGGTGCCGGGTACCCACCAGGAAGCGGGCGGCCTGCGGCAGCACGAGTCCGACGAATCCGATCGCTCCCGAGGTGGCCACCAGGGTCGCGGTCACCAGCGCGGTGCCCGCGAGCAGGAGCCCACGAACGCGTTGCACGGCCACGCCCAGCGAAGCGGCCGAGTCGTGCCCGAAGGCGAAGGCGTCCAGTGCACCCGCCTGCGACTGGCACAGCAGCAGCCCGAGCACGCAAACCGCGCCCGCGAGCGCGACGTCGTCCCACCTGGCCCCGGACAGCGAACCGAGCAGCCAGAACAGCACTCCCTGGGTCTGCTGGGCGTCGGCGGAGGTCATGACGATGTAGGAGGTCAGCGCGGAGAACAGCTGGCTGCCCGCGACACCGGCGAGGATGACGCGGCTCGTGCCGCCGCCCGCGAGCGCGGACAGTGCCATCACCAGGACGAAGGCGACCAGCGCGCCGGCGAACGCACCGGCGGCCAGCCCGATCGCGCCCGCACCCGCTCCGAGCACGGCGACCACCACCGCGCCGGTGGACGCCCCCGAGGAGATCCCCAGCAGGTACGGGTCCGCGAGCGGATTGCGCAGCAGCGACTGCAGCACCGCGCCGCAGACTCCCAGACCCGCGCCGCAGATCGCCGCCAGCAGCGCCCTGGGCATCCGCAGCTCCCACACGATGCCCTGCGCGATGCGGGAAACGCCGGTGGTGCCCAGCCCGAGCCGCGCCCGGACCACCTCGGTGACCTCGCCGACGGAGATGTCGGCCGGTCCGAGGGTGAGCACGACCGCGATCGAGAGCGCCAGGACGGGCAAGCCACCCGCGACCAGCCAAGCGGCCCGCGTGCGGATCACCCTTGCCGCTCCATGGCGACGAGCTTGTCGGCCAGCGCCTCGATCCCGTCCACGGTGCGCATGCTGACGTTCAGCGCGGTTCCGCTCATCGGGATCCAGTCCTGCCGCCGCACGGCCTCCAGCTGCGACACGGCGGGGTCACCGCGCAGGAAGTCCATTTTGGACTTGAGACTGTCGCCCTCCTGGTCCCTGGTGAGGTCGCCGAGCACCAGCACCGTCGGCTCCCGGCTCAGCACTTCCTCCCAGCCGACCTGGGGCCACATCGACGCCACGTCCTCGTAGGCGTTGCGCACTCCCAGCGCTCGGGCCATGATCGCCGGAGAACCGGTGCCACCGGCCACGTAAGGCGATTCGGTCCTGGCGAACCAGAACAGCACCGACTGCTCGTCGCGCGACCGCAACCCCGCCACGCGGGCCTGGGCGGCCGCGACCCTCCCCCGCAACTGGGCGACGAGGGCCTCCCCGCGCTCCGGCACTCCGAAGATCGTGGCGATCTCGCGGACCTCGCGGTAGATGTCGTCCAGCTCGGTCGGCCTGCCCAGCGGCGCCTCCTCCGGCAGGCAGTTGCTCGGCGAGAGGTAGGTCGGCACGCCGAGCTGCTCGAACCGGTCGCGCGAGGCAACGCGCTGGTCGGTGAAGACGGCGTGGTACGCGCCCAGCACGATGTCGGGCTCGGTCGCCAGCACGCCCTCGAAGGAAGGCGTGTTCTCCGCCAGCCGGGGCACTCGCGCGTTGGCCGTGGCCAGGTGCGGTGCGACGGGTTCGGTCCAGGTCGCGGTGCCGACCATCCGGTCCTGCAGTCCCAGCGAGAGCATGATCTCGGTCGTGCTCTGGTTGAGGCTCACCGCACGCCGCGGCGGCTCCTCGACGACGACATCGCGATCGCAGTTGCGCATGGCGGTCGACTGCCCTGGCGGGGCACTTCCCGTGGGCGGCGCGGAACATCCGCAGAGGGCGACCGCGACCACACCGGCGAGCAGGGCCTTGCGTCCTGGCCGGGCAGCACGCGGCCGCGGGAAAGGGGAGAACAGCAGCATCCGTGTCCTTCGCTCGGGCTCGTACGCGAAGCCGCAAGGGGCGAAAACCCGCGCACGCCCGGGCTGGCGCGACGGGGAACCAGCAGGTCTTCGGACTCGGGCGCAATCCGGAACGGGGAGCCTTCCCGGGAACCGCTCCCAGTGGCGGGCCGCTCGCGGCCCTTCCCCGTCCGCCGCCCCTACCGCTGCGCGTCAGTTCCGGCTTCCGACCGGATTCCCTGACCCGTTCACCGGGTACGGCTGGCTCGCAGGCACCCTAACCGACCTGATCACGCCCGCCCAACCAACGTGAGCCTTCTCGCACCGACGGCAGTGCTCATTCCCGGTTCGGGTCCTCCGAAGCGCTGCGCAGGGCCGCGAGCTCGGCCCGGGAGCGGATGCCGAGCTTGGTGTAGATGCGCGTCAGGTGGTACTGGACCGTCTTGGTGGACAGGAAGAGCTCCGCGGCGGCCTCCCGGTTGGACAGTCCGCGTGCGACGAGCCGCGCGACGGCCTCCTCCTGCGGGGTGAGCTCGTTGAAGGCCCGCTCCGCGCGCAACGTGTGCACCCCGCCTGCTTTGAGCTCCCGGTCGCAACGCTCCACGTAGGTCGCGGCGCCCATGGCGGCGAAGCCGTCGCGGGCGGTGGTGAGGACCGCGTCGGCCTCGCGGCGCTTCCCGGCCCGGCGCAACGTCTGGCCGTAGGCGAAGGCGACACGAGCGTGGTCGTAGCGCAGCGGGAGCCCTTCGAGCAGTTCCAGGGCCTGCTCGAAGGCGGTCGTGGCCGCGGCCGGATCACCTTGCGCGCCGAGCAGCCGACCGCGTGCCGCCGCCAGCCGAGCCCGGGCGGAGGCGTGCTCGCGCGTGGCCGCCAGCCGCTCGTGCGGCAGCAGGAACTCGTCGGCCTCCTCGTGGCGTCCTTCCAGCACGAGGGCGTGGGCGTACATGTCGTGCCACGGCCAGTGCCCGGGTTCGTCGATGCCGCCCCCGGCCCAGGACTGGGTGAGCGGGTGCAGGGCCCGCAGCACGCCCGCGGAGTCGGCGCGCGCCTCGGCGACCTGCGCCCGGGCCAGGTAGGTCGGGACCCGCATGATCTCGTAGTCCTGCGGTCCGGCGTCGCAGCGCAGCAACGCCTGCTCGGCCTGCTCCCACTCACCGCGCAACGCGTGCACGGTCACCTCGGTCCAGTGCAGCAGCGGACCGGTGAGGACGATGCCGCTGCGTTCGAGCAGAGGCGCCGCGTCGCGCACGGTGCGCACCGCGTCGTCCCACGCCCCGGCGAGGAGCTGCGCGCGTGCGAGCCAGGCCCGCGCCCACAGCGAGATCCGGGTCGAACCACCGAGGAAGGTGGTCGGCACGGCGCTCTCCAGCTCGGCGCGTGCGTCGTCGACCGCGTCGGTGAGCAGGTCGAGCCAGCCGCGGGCCATCATCACCCGCTGGGCCTGCGCTCCGTGCCGGACCCGCTCCCCCAGGCGCGCGTAGTCGCGGCGCGCCTGGCCGGCCCGTCCCGTCGCCGCCAGTCCGAGCCCGCGGATCGCGGCGGCCTCGACGGCGGCGGGCGCGTCCGGTCCGGCCAGCGAAATCGCGCGGTCGGCCCAGGTCACGAGCTCGCCGGCGCGGCAGCGGACGAGCGCGTGCAGCACGTAGCGCTGGCAGATCAGCGCGGCGACGTCCGGGTCGCGCTCGGCGTTGACCAGGCTCCAGGCGCGGCCGAGCCGGGACTCCGCCTCCGCCACCCGCCCGCGGACGACGGCCAGGTAGCCCAGCACCGCGTTGCGCAGCGGCGTTTCGCGCAGGCTCTCCACTTCCGGCACGAGAGCCGCGGCCGCGGACACGTCACCGGCCCCGATCAGCGCGTCGACGGCGCGGCTGATGCGGCTCTCGCGCTCCAGCCGGTCCTCGGTGAGCCGGCTCGCGTCGATGAGCAGCGACGCGGCCTCCGCCCATGCCCCTTCCGACGCCCGCTCGGTGGCCAGCGCATCGAGTCGGTCGGCGACGGCGGGGTCCGGAACGGGGCTCGCGGCGACGAGGAGCCGCAGTTTGCGGGCCGGGTCGTCGACCAGGTCGGCCGCCCGGCGGTGCAGGCCCGACCTGCGGCCCGGTGCCAGGGCGGCCAGCACGGCGGCGCGCACCATCGGGTCCGCGGGACCGACCTCGGCCAGCCCGCGAGGTGCGAGGCGGACCAGCCCCGTGGCGCAGGCTTCGTCGAGCACGGTCAGCAGACCGTCGTCGACGCCCGCCAGCAGCGCAGCGTCGCGCACCGCTGTGCCCGGGCCCAGCACCGCGGTCGCCTCCACGAACGCCCGAACGGTCGGCGAGCAGCCCGCGAGCAGTTCGCGCACCCGCGCGGCGACGGCCGCGGGGGCCGGAAGCCCGGGGTCGAAACGCGTCCAGGTCGCGGCGGGAACCTCGTCCAGCAACTGCGCGATGTGGCGGGCGGCGCCCTGGGTGTGGTGGCAGAGCCGTTCCGCGATCGACGGGTGCAGGACGACCCCGCGCGCCGCCGCGAGCTCGTTGACCTGGGCGGCGGTGAGCGGGCTCAGCCGGATCTCGGCGGTGGCGATGCGCGGCAGCAGCTCCAGGGTCGCCGCGGAGGCGTGCGGGTCGCCGGTGACCGCGAACGCGACGACGAGCAGCCGGGCCCGCGGATGGTGCCGGACGACCGACGCCAACGCCTGGAGGGATTCCTCGTCGGCCCAGTGCCCGTCGTCCACGACGGCGACGGTCGTGCCGTCCGACGCGGCGAGCCGGTCCGCCACGCGCTCGGCGACGGCCACCGGGCCGGCCCCGACGTCGAGGTCCGGCAGCATCTGCGCGACGACCCCGTAGGGCTGGCGCGACTCCCACGGCGCCGCCGTGGCCCACCAGGCAGGTCCCTCGTGCCGGGCCAGCAGCCGCCTGCCGAGCGTGCTCTTGCCCGTGCCCGCCGCGCCGCTCACCACGACGAAGCCGCAACGGTGCTCGCCGGCCTCGCGTACCAGGCCCTCCAGCTCGGCGAGGGCATCGCCCTGGCCGATCAGCGGCTCCGCGGGTCCGGTCACACGCTCACGGTAGATCGGCCTGCATCGCGGTGCCCCCTTCGACGGCAGGGGCGTCGCGCGCCGGCGGGCCGCGGTCCGTGCCCGATTTCAACCCAGATCCCCGCCGGCGACCGGCAGCACCGTGCCGGTGATGTAGGAGGCTTCGTCGGAGGCCAGGAACGTGATCGCCGCGGCCTGCTCGTCGAGGGACCCGTACCGCTTCATCAGCGAGGAGTTGACGGTCTGGTCGATGTGGGCCTGGAACCACGCCTTCTGCTGCTCGGTGTCCAGCGGCGGTCCGCCGCGGGAGACGCGGCGCGGCGGCGCGTCCGTCCCTCCCGGAGCGGTCGCGACCACCCTGATGCCCGCGTCGGCGTACTCGAACGCCAGCGACGCGGTGATGGCGTTGATGCCGCCCTTGGCCGCCGAGTACGGGATCCGGTGGATTCCGCGCGTCGCGGCCGAGGAGACGTTCACGACCACCCCGCTCCCCTGCTCGGCCATCGACGGCAGCACGGCCCGGCAGCACCACAGCGCGGTCATCAGGGACCGGTCGACCTCCGCGCGGATCTCGTCCTCGGTGAACTCGGTGAACGGCTTGAAGCGGATGGCCCCGCCGACGTTGTTGACCAGCACGTCGATCCGGCCGAAGCGGGCGAGCGCACGCTCGGCCACCGTGGCCGCGCCCGCCCAGCTCTCCAGGTCCGCGAAGACCGCCAGCGACTCGCGGCCGTCGCCGCTCAGTTGCTCGGCCAGGCCGGTGACCAGGTCGGACCGGTCGGCGAGGACGACCGTGCCGCCTTCGGCGCTGATCCGGCGGGCCGTGCGTTCCCCGATGCCCTGGGCCGCGCCGGTGACCACGACGACCTTGCCGTCGAACCGGCCGGGGCTGACGAACGCCGGCCGCCGCGCCTGCTTGGCGTCGTCCATGGCCCGGCGGGTGGTGATCTTGGATCGCTCGGCGTGCTCGGTGACGAGGCGGCGCGCGGTCTGCCGGTCGCCCTCCTCGAAGGCGGTGACGATGTCCAGGTGGTCCTGCGTGCACCGCGGGTGGCACCAGGTCGCCCCGCGCAGGGTCTCGGCCATGTGCCCCTCCACCCCGAGCGCCTGGTACGCCTGCAGCAGGTGCTCGTTTCCGGTGAGGGTGAACAGGTAGTCGTGGAACGCGGCGTTGGCCTCGGTGAACGCCGCGGCGTCGACGAACCGGTCGCCTTCCACGTAGGGCGCGGTCGCTTCCGCCAGCAGCCGGTAGCCGGCGAGCTGCTGGGAGGTGAGCCTGCCGATGGTGATCTCCAGGGCGCCCAGCTCGAGGGCCTGCCTGGCTTCGAAGACCGCGTCGGACTCGTGCACCGACGGGTGCTCCTCGCCGATCTCGTAGCCGCCGGGGGTCGCCCGCGGTGCCGACAGCGGCGCGATGTCGTCGCGCGCGGGCAGCATCTCCTGACCGGCGACCGCCCGCGACGCACCAGCTGGGAGCAGCGGTTCGCCGGTGTCCAGCGCGCGCCCGCCGCCACTCCCACCCGGCCAGATGGCCTGGCCGGCCAAGGCGCGCAGCGTGGCGGCCTCGTCGACCGGCGGCCGACCGCCACCAGGGCCGAACGGTCGCATGTGCGCAGGCGGGAAGACCTTCTGCCCCGCAAGCGCACGCCCCTCCGCGGTCGCGACACCGACGGGCTCGCGCGCGTCGGCCTGCGGCGCCTCAACCTCCGGGGCACTGCATTCCGCACTGACCTCGACCACCGCGCCGGCCTCCTCCGCCGGAACAGGCCGGGTTTCCGGCGCGGCTTCCGGTTCGGGCGCGGCGGATGCCTCCGCGGCGACGGGCTCGGGCGCGGCCGGTGCGCTGGAGAGCGCGAACTTCTCGAAGTAGAAGCCGGTCGGTTCGACACCGCGCTCCGCGAAGTGCTCGCGCACCGCCTCCACCATGGCCGGTGGGCCGCACAGGTACACCGCCACGTCGCCGCCGTGCAGGTGCTCGTCCCGGATCAGGCCGGTCACATATCCCTTGTTGGGCGCCGAGCTGCCCGGATCGGCGACGCAGTAGTCCCAGGTCAGCCCCGGTACCTGGTCGGCGAGCTCGGCGAGGGTGTCCATCTCGACGAGGTCGTCGTCGGTCGTCACCCCGTAGACCAGATGGGCCGGACGGCTGGAACCGGTGGCCCGCATGGTGCGCAGGATCGACAGGATCGGGGCCAGCCCGGTGCCACCGGCCAGCAGCAGCACGGGACGCTCGGTCTCCCGCAGGAAGAAGCTCCCGTTCGGGCCGGTGAAGGTGAGCTCGTCCCCGATCGCGGCCCGTTCGGTGAGGTACCGCGACATCACGCCGCCGGGCGTGAGCTTCACCAGGAAGGTCAGCGCTTTGTCTTCGGGGGCGTTGCTGAAGGAGTAGGAGCGGGTCTCGCCGGTACCGGGCACGGCGATGTTGACGTACTGGCCGGGCAGGAACGCCAGCTCCTCCCGCTCCGGCGTCTCCACCGCCACCGCCACGGTCGTCGGCGACAGCCGCTCCAGTCCGGTCAACCTCGCGGCGTAGGTGGCCGCCCGGGTCTTGGCGACCTCCGAGGTGCTCGCGATCCTCAGCACCAGATCGGACTTCGGCTTCATGCTGCACGGCAGCACGTACCCGGCGGCCGCCTCGTCGGCGGTCAGCGCGTCGTCGATGTAGGTCCCGCCGTCGTAGGCTCCGGACTCGCAGAAAGCCTTGCAGGTGCCGCACGCGCCGTCGCGGCAGTCCAGCGGGATGTTGATGCGCTGCCGGTAGGAGGCGTCGGCGACCGTCTGGTCCTCGGCGCAGGTGATGAAACGCGTGACACCGTCCTCGAAGGACATCGCGATCTGGTGGCTCATGGAAACGCTCCCCATCGGCTCAGTGCCTGATTTTGATCTTCGAAGCGGCGTAGCCGCTTGGCCCACCCCCGCAGCCGGCACCGCGCGGGTTCTCAGGCGTTC
Organism: Saccharopolyspora erythraea NRRL 2338; assembly: GCF_000062885.1. NCBI lineage: Bacteria > Bacillati > Actinomycetota > Actinomycetes > Pseudonocardiales > Pseudonocardiaceae > Saccharopolyspora > Saccharopolyspora erythraea. Next base: position 4,905,911 of record NC_009142.1, read on the forward strand.
TCTGGCGAGGACAGCGTTTTCGTGGCGTATGGGTGATACGTGAGAAAAAGATTCCGGAGCCAGAGGGCGTCTGAGGTTCCGCCACCGGAACCGCTACGCAATGCGAGTTCAGGACCGCCTCTCAGAAGTGGTAGACGTCGACGACGTGGTGGATGTAGTCGTTCTTCAGCACCACGGTCTTGCGGCGGATCAGCGGAGCCTCGCCGGAGAAGTCGATCGTGTAGAACGACGTCCCGTAATAGGGGTCTACGGTCTTGTACCGGAAGTACATGGTGTGCCAGTTGAACCGCACGTCCACCAGGTCGCCGCGGCGCTCGATGACCTCGACGTTGCTGATGTTGTGGCTCGTGCGGGGTTCGGGGATCGACGTGGCGCTGGAGCGCTCGGTGCGGATGCGGAAGACCCGGTCCTCCAGGCCGCCCTTGTTTGGGTAGTAGATCAGCGAGATGTCGGTCTGCGGGTTCTCGGTCAGCAGGTCGTCGTCGCCCCAGGACGGCATCCAGTAGACGACGTCGTCGGCGTAGCAGTCGAGCCACTTCTCGAACTCGCGGTCGTCGAGGTAGCGGGCCTCGCGGTAGAGGAACTGCTCGATGTCGTTCTGGGTGATGCCGGTGGTCGGGGCGTCTGCGGTGGCGGTCATCGCGGTACTCCTCACGCGTTCTCGGAAACGAGGGCTGCGGCGTCCTGGCCGGACCGGCGCTCCTCCCGGTCGACCGCCGCGCGCATGGTCTGCAGCCAGTAGCCGTGCTGCACGGGGTAGAGGCCCTCGTCCTCGTTCTTCTGCCCGGCCGAGAGCACGTCGTGCATACCCAGCGACTCCGCGACCTCGTCCGGACCGCTCAACCAGTGCCGCGCACCGCGGCTCATGTCGTTCCACGGCGCCGCGCCCGCGCGGAAGGTGAGCTGGCAGGAGCGGAACTCCTCGAGGTCGTCGGGGGTGGCCATGCCCGAGGCGTTGAAGAAGTCCTCGTACTGCCGGATCCGGTGCGCCCGCGCCTGCGCGCTCTCGCCCTTCGGGGCGATGCAGTAGATGGTCACCTCGGTCTTGTCCGGCGCGATCGGGCGGAAGTGGCGGATCTGCGTGCTGAACTGGTCCATCAGGTACACGTTGGGGTACAGGCACAGGTTGCGGGACCCCTTGACCATGAACTCGCCCTTGGCGTCGCCGAACTCACGCCTGAGCTCGTCCATCCGGTTCCACAGTGGACGATCCTGCGGGTTCGCCGCCCACGTCCACAGGCACAGGTGGCCGCGGGGGAACGACCAGTAGCCGCCGCCGGACTTTCCCCAGCCCCCGGCGTCGAGGGCCTTGGTGTCGTTCTTGGACTCGCCCGTGCCGCGCCGCGCGGTGGTGGCCGCGTAGTTCCAGTGCGTGGCGGTGACGTGGTAGCCGTCGGCGCCGTTCTCGGCCTGCACCTTCCAGTTCCCGTCGTAGGTGTAGGTCGAGGCGCCGCGCACCATCTCCAGGCCCTCCGGGGACTGGTCGACGAGCATGTCGATGACCTTGGTGGTGTCGCCGAGGTGCTCGGTCAGGCTCGGCACGTCCGGGTTCAGGCTGCCGAACAGGAACCCGCGGTAGCCGTCGAACCGGGCGACCCTGGTCATGTCGTGCGAGCCACCGGTGTCGAACGACTCCGGGTAGCCGGCGCCGTCGGGGTCCTTGACCTTGAGCAGCTTGCCGTCGTTGCGGAACGTCCAGCCGTGGAACGGGCACGTGAGGGTGAGCCGGTTGTCGGTCTTGCGGCGGCAGACCATTGCGCCGCGGTGCGCGCACGCGTTGACCAGGCAGTGCAGCTCGCCGTCGCGGTCCCGGGTGATGACCACCGGCTGACGTCCCATGTAGGTCGTGAAGTAGTCACCCGGGTCGGGGATCTGGCTCTCGTGCGCGAGGTAGATCCAGTTGCCCTCGAAGATGTGCTTCATCTCCAGCTCGAAGATCTCCTCGTCGGTGAAGATCCGGCGGTTCGCCCGGTACACGCCCGCGTCGTGGTCCTCGACCACGGCGTCGGCGAGAACGGCTCGGAGATGGTCCAGCGTCTCGGTCATGGGTCCTCCAACGGCCTCGATCGGCTCTGATCGGCCTGGCTGCGGCCCGTGGCCGCCTGGCATGACCGCAGACCATGGCAGGAGGTGGCGGCGGTCACACCAGGTGAATGCCTAGTCCTGACCCAGGGTGTAATTAATCGACGTCATTTATCAATCATGCGAAAACGACTCCTTGTCCTGACTCAATTTCGGTACCTACCGTTCATCCAGCGAGGCACCGGCACGTCGGCTTGGAGCTGGAGGGAGGTCCGACGATGGAACTGCGTCACCTGCGCTACTTCACCGCGGTGGCCGAGACTTGCCACTTCGGCCGGGCCGCCGAGCGGCTGCACCTGGCGCAGCCGGCCCTCTCGCACGCCATCCGGCAGCTGGAGGCAGAGCTCGGCGCGCCCCTGTTCACCCGCACCACGCGCCAGGTGCGGCTCACGCCGGCCGGCGAGTTCCTCCTCGGCGAGGCGCGGCGGGTGCTCGGCGCGGTCGACGACAGCGTGCGCGGCGTGCGCCGCATCGCCGACGGCCGCGGCGGCCTGCTCCGGGTCGGCTTCACCGGCACCGCGGCGTTCTCACAGCTGCCCAGGATCGCCCGCGTGGTCAGGCGCGAGCTGCCCGGTGTCGCGCTGGAGATCCACTCGGACCTGCTCACCCCCGCCCAGTGCGACGGGCTGCGCGCCGGCGACCTCGACCTCGGCGTGCTGCGCCCGCCCGCACGGGGCGACGGCATCGAGCTGCACACGATCGAGGTCGAGCCGCTGATCCTGGCCGTACCCGCCGACCACCGGCTCGCGGTCGAACCGGAGCTGTCCGTGGCCGACCTCAGAGCCGAGGACTTCGTCGTCTACGCCGGCAAGGACTCGGTGGTCAACGACGCGGTGCTGCGCAGCTGCCAGGCCGCGGGCTTCAGCCCGCACCGCGAGCACGAGGCGGCGGGCACCGCCGTGCTGCTCGCACTGGTCGCCGGCGGCCTCGGCGTCGCGGTCCTGCCCGCGCCGGCCCGCGCGCTGCCGCTGGCCGGGGTCGTGTTCCGCGACCTCGCCGACGCCGGCAGCGTCGAGCTCGCACTCGCCTGGCGGCGCGACGACGACTCCGCACTCCTCCGGTCGGTCCTCGACGTCCTCGAGACCGCCCTGCCCGCCGAACCGCACCCCAGCGAGGTCCGAGCATGAAGATCACCGGCATCGAGGCGATCCCCTTCGCCATCCCCTATCGCAAGCCGCTCAGGTTCGCCTCGGGCGAGGTGCACGCCGCCGAGCACGTGCTCGTCCGGGTGCACACCGACGACGGGGTCGTGGGGGTGGCCGAGGCACCGCCCCGGCCGTTCACCTACGGCGAGACCCAGGCCGGGGTGGCCGCGGTGATCGAGAAGATCTTCGCGCCCCAGCTCGTGGGGCTGAGCCTGCTCGAACGCGAGACCATGGCGGCCCGGCTGGCCCGCACGGTGGGCAACCCGGCCGCCAAGGCCGCGATCGACATGGCCGTGTGGGACGCGCTGGGCCGCACCCTGGACGTGCAGGTCACCGAGCTGCTCGGCGGCTACACCGACCGGATGCGCGTCTCGCACATGCTCGGCTTCGACGAGCCCGCCGCCATGGTCGCCGAGGCGGAGCGGATGCGCGCCGGCCACGGCATCACCACGTTCAAGGTGAAGGTCGGGCGCCGCCCGGTCGCCCTGGACACCGCGGTGGTGCGGGCACTGCGCGACGGGCTCGGCGACGACGTCGAGCTCTACGTCGACGGCAACCGCGGCTGGACCGCCGCGGAGTCGGCGGTGGCGATGAAGGAGATGGCCGACCTCGGCCTGCTCTTCGCCGAAGAGCTGTGCCCGGCCGACGACGTGCTGGGGCGGCGCTGGCTGGTGTCGCAGCTCGACGTGCCGTTCATCGCCGACGAGTCCGCCGTCACCCCGGCCGACGTGACGCGGGAGGTGCTGGCCGGCTCGGCGACCGCGGTCAGCGTCAAGACCGCGCGCACCGGCTTCACCCGCTCGCAGCGCGTGCACCACCTCGCCGAGGGCCTCGGCCTGGAAGTCGTGATGGGCAACCAGATCGACGGCCAGCTGGGGTCGGTCTGCACGGTCGCGTTCGGGGCGGCCTACCGGCTCACGTCCCGGCGCGCGGGCGAGCTGTCCAACTTCCTCGACATGAGCGACGACCTGCTCACCGAGCCGCTGGACATCCGCGACGGCGAGCTGGCCATCCGCCCGGGTGCCGGGCTCGGGGTCGACATCGACCCCGCGAAGCTCGAGCACTACCGCCAGGACGCCTGACCCGAACAGAAGCAACGAGGAGGACCCCATGTCCACCACCCACGACGCGCCCACCGCGGCCGCCTCCGGCGCAAACGCCACCGAGCGGTTCAAGTCCGACAAGACCTCGGGCGTCTCCGCCACACCGTCGGAGCGCGTGGACCTGCTGGTCCGCGAGGTGCTGGAAGCGGTCCACGCGACCATCCGCAAGCACAAGGTCACCTACGACGAGTACAACGCGCTCAAGTCGTGGCTGATCGGCGTCGGCGAGGACGGCGAGTGGCCGCTGTTCCTGGACGTGTGGGTCGAGCACGTCGTCGAGGAGGTCGCCACCGAACACCGCGAGGGCAACAAGGGCACCATCGAGGGCCCCTACTACGTGCCCGGCGCACCGCAGCGGGGCGCGCGCGGCGCGGTTCCGATGCGGAACGGCGAACCCGGCACGCCGCTTGTCTGGAGCGGCCGCGTCACCTCGACCGACGGCAGCGCCCTCGGGCAGGCGTCGATCGAGCTGTGGCACGCCGACGCCCACGGCCTGTACTCGCAGTTCGCACCCGGCATCCCGGAGTGGAACCTGCGCGCCACGTTCTCCACGGACACCGACGGCACCTTCGAGATCACCACCGTCCGGCCCGCGCCCTACCAGATCCCGACCGACGGCGCGTGCGGCAAGCTGATCGCCGCCGCGGGCTGGCACGCCTGGCGCCCGGCGCACCTGCACGTCAAGGTGTCCGCGCCGGGGCACGAGCAGCTCACCGCGCAGCTGTACTTCCCGGGCGACGAGCACAACGACGACGACATCGCCTCCGCGGTCAAGCCGGAACTGGTGCTCGCGCCGAAGCCCGCGGGCGACGGCCGCGGCGAGACCGTGTCCTACGACTTCGTCCTCGCCCCGGTGCGGAACTGACGAGCTCGCCGCCCTGATTGGAGACTCACCCATGCTGTTCCACGTCCGGATGGATGTGCACCTCCCCCACGACCTCGACCCCGACGTCCGCGCCGACACCGTGGCCCGCGAGAAGGCCTACAGCCAGCGGTTGCAGCGCGCCGGGAAGTGGCCGCACCTGTGGCGCATCGCGGGTGAGTACTCCAACATCTCGGTCTTCGACGTCGACTCGGCCGACGAGCTGCACGACCTGCTCTCGGCCCTGCCGCTGTTCCCGCACATGACCATCAAGGTCACGCCGCTTGCCACCCACCCCTCCAAGGTGACCGACGCGCTTGTCTGAGAGCGGACGACTACGGGCCGGAAACCGAGGGCCCCTCTATCCAGAGCGCTGCTTGCGCGCGTACATGTCGCGGTCGGCGCCCGCCAGCAGGTCGCGGGAGGTGGCCGAGGCGTTGCGGGTGGTCGCCAGTCCCACGCTGGCGGCCAGGTCGATGCGATGACCGGCAGCGGTGGCGGTCCGGTTCAGCCGGTGGGTGATCCGGGCGTGCAGTGCCTCGGCCTCGCAGTCGTCGGAAACGCTGGCGAGCACGACGAACTCGTCGCCTCCGGTGCGGGCCACGGTGTCACTGGGGCGCACGCTGCCCTGCAGCTCGCGGGCCGCGGCCTGCAGGACCTGGTCACCGGTCTGGTGCCCGTAGTCGTCGTTGATCTCCTTGAACCGGTCGAGGTCGACCAGGAACACCGAGAGCACGCCTCCCCGCTCGCCGAGCTCGGCGAGCTCGTGCTGGAAGCGGTCGATGAGCAGCGCGCGGTTGGCCAGGCCGGTCAGCGGGTCGTGCAACGCCATGCGGGTCAGCTCGGCCAGGCGTTCCTCGCTCACCCGCCCGTCGTCTCCGAGCGCCTCGTACTGCCCGACCATGTAGACCGGCCGCTCCTGGACCCCGCGCACGACGCTGACGCGGGCCAGCATCCAGAACGGGTGCCCGTCGCGGTGCCGCAGGCAGATGTCCACGCTGCCGGTCTCGACGCGGCCCTCCCGGAGGTCGGCGTTCAGCTTCTCCACCGGTCTCCGGTAGCCGTAGTAGAGCATGTCGATCCCGCGCCGTCCCACCAGCTCCTCGCGGGAGTAGCCGACCATCTCGCAGAGCCTGTCGTTGACCTCCACGAAGTGCGTCTGCATGTCCAGCAACGCCATGCCGATCGGGGCGTGCGCGAGGGTGCGCCGCCAGAGCAGCTCGGACTCCTTGCGCGCGGTGATCTCCTGGATCTGGCACAGCAGGAACACGGGCCGGTCGTCGCGGTGCCGGATGAGGGAACTGGTCACCAGTACCCAGATGACCGTGCCATCGGCACGCACGAAGCGCTTCTCCACCTCCGCGGACCGCTGGGAGCCGGCCAGCATGCGCTCGATCGCCTGCCGGTCCAGCATCGGGTCGTCCGGGTGGGTCACATCGCGCGCAGCGCGACGCAGCAGGTACTCGGCGTCGTAACCGAGCAGGCTGCACAGCGCCGGGTTGACGTAGACCAGGCGTCCCCGCAGATCGACGATCGACACGGGGCCCGCCGCCTGGTGCAGAACGGTTCGCCACGGGACTTCGTCGGTCAGCGTGGAACTGTCCATCGGCTACCTGCAAACAGTAGTGCGCGCGCCTTCCACCCCCGTGTACCCGCTACCGGCGAGTACACGCCGCTCCCGCGTGAGTCTTCTGGCTGCCATGGCGACCTGAAAGCCCGCGTGCCGCGCACCTGCGCAGGCCGTTTCGCCCGCGCCCGCACCGGGTAGGCCCCCGAGGAACGCGATCGGAGGTGGGTCTTTTCGTGCCTGACACGGCGGTGTTCGACATCGACGGGACGCTGGTGGACTCGAACTACCAGCACGCGCTGGCCTGGTTCCGGGCCTTCCGCCGGTTCGACCTGACCATGCCGGTGTGGCGTCTGCACCGGGCCATCGGCATGGGCGGCGACCAGTTCGTGCAGCACGTCGCCGGAGAGCGGACCGAGCGCGAACACGGCGACGACCTCCGCAAGGCGCACGGAGACGAGTTCGACCAGCTCGTCGACGAGGTCCGGCCGCTCGAAGGGGCACGGGACCTGCTCGAGGAAATCCGGCGCCGGGGCTTCCGGCTGGCGCTGGCCACCTCGGCCAAACGCGCCCACGCCGAACACTTCCTCGACCTCCTCGGCGGCAGCACCGTCGCCGACGACTGGGTGACCTCCGCGGAAGTCGAGCGGACCAAGCCGGCACCCGACCTCATCGACGCCGCCATGCACGCCGTCGAGGGCCGCAGCGCGGTCTTCGTCGGCGACTCGGCGTGGGACTGCTACGCCGCCGGCCGCCTCGGCATCCCCACCCTGGGCGTGCGCACAGGCGGATGGGCCGCCGCCGAACTGTTCGACGCCGGCGCCAGCGCCGTGTACGACTCCCTGCCGCAGCTGCGATCCGCGCTGGACCACACCCCGCTGGCGGCAGCCGACTGACCAGTGTTCCGAGTGCCGAGGCCGGGCAGCTTCCCCCGGTCGACCCGCGACGACGTGCGCGTGTGGCTGTGCAGCAGCGGGAAGTCGGCGACGGCCGCGGTCTCGCCGTCGACCACGTGCGCCAGGTGGCGACCACCTCGGGCGCGACCAGGAAGCCGGCGCCGAGGACCCGTTCTCCCGCGCAACCGGACCAGTGCCGAGTCGAGGGTCCGCCCACGGCCCGCTATGAGTTCTCGTCGACCCCGCTCCACTCCAGGGTGACGTTGAAGTTCGCCTCGCCGGCGGACTTCGCCACCGCCAGGCTCGCCTCACCGGTGACCTTGATCCCGAACTGCACGTTGACCTTCGACGGCGGCTGGTCCATCGCGCGCAGCTGGCCGAGCACCGCCTCGGCCGCCGAGCGGATGCCGCCCATGGCCTTCTGCACCGTCTCCGACGCCTGCACGACCCTGCCCCCGGCTCCGACCGGGATCGCACCGCGGCCCTCCGCCGACTCGATGAGGACCTCGCCGCCATCCTCCAGCGGCATGCTGACCAGCTGTGCCATTTCCTGCGCTCCCGTGCTCGGGAATGGTGGACCTGATCGAAACTAGCCGGAGATCCATTGCCACAGGGCCACTTCCGCCGCACCGCTGCGCCGGGCGCGCTCTCCCGGCAGCGGTTTGCTGTTCGCCCGCGGGCGGGTAGGGCGGACTGGACGGATTTGTCCGCGCCCGGAAGTGGAGGCGACTGTGGAGTACGTCAGGCTGGGGAACTCGGGGCTGATGGTCTCGCGGCTGGCGATCGGAACGCTGACCGTGGGAGACCACCCGAAGTTCGCGGCGATGGGCGGGGTGGACGCCGACGCCTGCCGCCGGCTGTTCGACATCGCGTTCGACGCCGGGGTGAACCTCGTCGACACCGCGAACCTCTACTCGTTCGGGCAGGCCGAGGAGATCACGGCCAAGGCGCTGGCGGGCCGCCGGGACGATGTCGTGCTCACCTCGAAGGTGCGGATGCCGCTCGGCGACAGGCCGAACGAGGGCGGGGCCAGCCGGTACCACATCCTGCGCGAGGTGGAGAACAGCCTGCGCCGGCTGGGAACCGACCGCATCGACCTGCTGTACCTGCACCAGTGGGACGGGCAGACCCCGGTCGAGGAGACGCTGGCGGCGCTGGACGCGCTGGTCCGCGACGGCAAGGTCCGCTACGTCGGCACCTCGAACTTCAGCGCCTGGCAGCTGTGCAAGACCGTCTACACCGCGCGGGCGCGCGGAACGGCGGAGCCGGTGGTGCAGCAGATGTACTACACGCCCGAGGCGCGGGAGATCGAGTACGAGATCCTGCCCGCCGCCCGTGATCTCGGCGTCGGCACGTTCGTGTGGAGCCCGCTCGGCGAGGGGCTGCTCACCGGGAAGGTCAGGCGCGGGCAGCCGACGCCGGAGACGACCCGCCAGGGCACCGGCTGGCCCGAGCCGCACGTGGTGGACTGGGACCGGGCGCACGCCGTCATCGACGTGCTCGACGAGATCGCCTCCGCGCACCAGGTGTCCATCCCGCAGGTCGTGCTGGCCTGGCTGCTGGAGCGCCCGGGCGTGACCGGCATCGTGCTCGGAGCTCGCACCGAGCAGCAGCTCCGGGACGACCTCGCCGCCCCTTCTCTCGCGCTCACCGAACAGGAACGCGACCGCATCACCCGCGCCGGTCAGCCTCCGGCCCTCTACCCGTTCTGGCACCGCAACCTCAACGCCGCCGACCGCCCCGACCCGGCCGAACTGCCCTACCTGCACGAGTTCGCCACCACGACGGCGCCCTGATGTTGGTCTGAGGCCGTTCGATCTCGGGTACCCGAGGTGTCGGCGGACGAGCAGCGGAGGTGGACGTTGAGCACGAGCGGCGGCTCCGAGCAGACCGGGACCGGCTACCTCAGCACGGCCGAGACCCACATAGGCGCGCTGGTCTTCGCAGGGGATCGCGTCTACAAGCTGAAGAAGCCGGTCGACCTGGGGTTCGTCGACTTCCGCGACCGGAAGACGAGGCTGTGGGCGTGCCGGCGCGAACTGGAGCTCAACCGGCGGCTGGCGCCGGACGTGTACCTCGACGTGCTCGACGTCGGACCGCCCGGTCACGAGCCGTGCGACCACCTGGTGCTCATGCGCCGCATGCCTGCCGACCGGTCGCTGGCCGCACTCGTCGAAGCGGGGACGCCGGTCGAGGACGAGGTTCGGGAGGTGGCCAAGAAGCTCGCCGGCTTCCACTCCTGCGCCGAGCGCGGCGACGAGATCGCCGCCGAGGGCGCACCGGACGCGGTGGCCGGCAGGTGGAACACCAACGTCGACGGGCTGCGCTCGTTCGGCGGCGACCTCCTCGACGAACAGCTCCTCGACGAGATCGCCGAACACGGCCGCGTCTTCCTCGAAGGCCGGGCACCGCTGCTGAACCGGCGGGTCGCGGAGGGGCGCATCGTAGACGGGCACGGCGACGTGCTCTCCGAGGACGTCTTCTGCCTCGACGACGGGCCGCGGATCCTCGACTGCATCGAGTTCGACGACCGGCTGCGCCGGCTCGACGCCGTCGACGACGCCGTCTGCCTCGCGATGGACCTGGAATACCGCGGCGCACCAGAACTGGCCGAGCGGTTCCTCGACTGGTACGCGCAGTTCAGCGACGACGCCGTACCCCCGGGGCTACGCCACTTCTACACCGCCTACCGCGCGCTGGTGCGGACGAAGGTCGCGTGCGCCAAGCACTCCCCCGGCGACGAGGAGGCCGCGAGCGACGCACGTGAGCACCTCGCCCTGGCCGCCGACCACATCCGGCGGGCGGTTCCGCGGCTGGTGCTGGTCGGCGGACTCCCCGGGTCGGGCAAGACCACGCTCAGCGAGCGGATCGCCGACCGGCTCGGTGCGGTGCTGCTGTCCAGCGACCGCGTGCGCAAGGAGATCGCGGACCTCTCCCCCGCCGAGCCGGCGCCGGCGGAGTACCGGTCCGGGCTGTACTCGGCAGAACACACCGAGCGGACCTACGACGAGCTCGTCCGCAGGTCTGGTGAACTCCTCGGCTACGGGGAGTCGGTGGTGCTCGACGCCTCCTGGACCCGCGAGCACCACCGCGAGCGCGCGGTCGAGGCCGCGAACCAGGCACGTGCGATCGTGGTACCCCTGCGATGCCAGGCGCCGGAATCGACCACGGTCGAACGGCTGCGCGGAAGGCACGCCACAGCATCCGACGCGGACGAGGAGGTCGCCCGGTCGATCGCCTCCGACGCCGACGACTGGCCGAGCGCGTGGCCGATCGACACCACCGGATCACCGGAGGACTCCGCCGACGAGGCGGTCGCCGTCATCGCCGACCCGCAGCGGTCGACGTGACCCCCGTGCCAACGTTCAGGCGGGGCGCTCCAGCGTGAGAATCGAGGGAATCCGCGCGGGACGGGCGAGCCGCAACAGCTCGTACCCGACACCCGCGGCACCGCCCAGCAATCCTGGAGAGAGCACGTCCCCGGCGTCCGTTTCGGCAATCCGGCCTTCGGAGTTCCTGGCCCAGGTCGCCGCCTCGGCACCGATGCGCATCGCCGCGTCCCGCCAGTCCCGCCGACCGGTCGCCCGTGCGCCTTGCAGCAGTGCCTCCGCCACGCCGAGATCACCGTGGCAGAGGGTGTGGCGGCGGCCGAGTTCGGCGCTCAGGCAGGACCCCACCGCGTCTTCCAGGTCCCGGACGAGACTCGCGCGCCCGCTCCCGCGCAGCACCGCGGCGCGGGCCAGTGCAAGTCCGGCGGCGCCGTTGCACCACGTCGGCCACTTCATGGCCGCCGGACCGCAGGAACGCTCCCACTCGCAGGCGCGATCGAACGCGGCGCGACACGGGTCCACCAGCTCCGCCCAGCACCCCAGCTCGTGCGCGACATCGGCGAACTCGTGCAACGCATAGGCGATCCCCGAAGTGCCGTGGGCGAACCCGGTCGTCGACCGCTTGTCGCCGTCGAGGTCCCACAAGCATCCGTCCGAGCCGCTGCGCTCCTCCCGCAGCAGCCGCCGAACGTGCCGCGCGGCCGTAGCCGCGGCCCGGTGCCGGAGCGGGTTGTCCGGGTCGGCGGCGACGCGGGAGAGCACCAGCACGATCCCGGCTGTTCCGGTCAGCAGGTCCAGGCCTTCGACCTCGTCCGCGAGTCGGTCGAGCAGCGCCTCTGCCCGGGCACGCAGCCGGGGGTCGCCGCTGTGGTGTCCGAACAGCTGCGTGACGTGCAGGTCGCCGGCGAGTCCGATCAAGGCGCCTCGGTTGCCCTCGTGCAGCTCGGTGGGATAACTGCCGATCCAGTGCTCCCACAGCGTGTCCCGCACCCGCAGGACTTCGGCGCTGCCACCGGTCTCCCGGCAGAGCACGTCGAGGAAGAGCAGGATTCCCGTGGTGCCGAGGTACAGCGACCCCCCGGCGGGCAAGACCTTCCACCGCTCATTCTCGTCCAGGGTCACGCTCAGCCACGAACGCCCGTCGTAGCTCATCCGCGCGATCCACTCCGCGAGCGCCGTCGCCCCCGCCACGAGGTGCGACTCCCCGCCCCGGGCGCCGTCGGGTCGGTGATGGTGCGCCACCTTCCCCGCCGAGTGCGCGCGGCGGCCGTGCGCGTTGAGCTTCCCGCAGTACACGGCGGCCTCCGCCGCCCATCCCAGGGCTTCGCCACCGACCGCGAGCCGCCGCACCCGCCGGCGGAAGTGGTCGATGGGGGAAGCATCGTAGAAGTCCGCGATCACGCTGCCGTCGCATCCGATCAGGTCGCGCCGGTGCGCGTGGACCTCGAAGTACGGGATGTCGCCGCGGAGCAGGGCAGCCCGTTCAGCGGCGTAGACGGTGCGCTGGTGAGCGGGATCGGCGTGCACCGGCTCCTGGAGCAGGCATTCGAAAGCGCCCTCGGCGAGGAAGGCGTTGTGCAGGACCGCCGGATGCCGCAACGCCTGGATGACCTGGACGTACTCGGCGGTGGGACGCAACAGGACACGTACCGGTGTCCCGGACACCAGCGATTCGAACGACGGGTCGGCCGCGAGGTCACCGGCGATCCGGGCGAGCGCGGCCGAGGTCCCGGCCATGCCGGCGAGGAAGTGCCGGTCGTGTGCGTACGGGTCGACCTCCACGCCGTCGTCGCGCGTGGGAAGGCTCGCCCCAGGTGGCAGTCGTACCGCGCGGGTGGTCGCGTGCATGTCCCCGGTGCCGGCAGCCGCCCAGTCGGGCATCCGCCACTCGGCCCCGCCGACTCCGCCGCCGAAGGCCGAGATGTCGCGCACGTGGCCGATGCCGAGCGTCGCGTCGACCGGCAGCACCCCCGTCGACATCGGTGATTCGCGAAGGATTTCCGGGCGCGTCCGGCCCCTTCCGGTTGCCGCGCTCACGGGCGAGAGCAGCGTCTCGCAGTCGACGAGGAAGGGCCTGCCGCCCGAGGCCACGATGTTCGCCGAGTGCAGGTCGGTGGCACCGAGCAGCCACACCACCGCTTGCAGCTCGCCCAGCCGCCGGTAGTGGTCGGCGACGTCTTCCGCGGTGCGGCATGGCTCGGGGTCGATCCACTCTGCCCAGCCGTATTCCCCCTGGTCGATCACCTCGGGCAGGAACACCTCGGCGGACACGCCGTACCGCTCCTCGAGCAGGGACAGCAGGTCGCGCAGCACGCGCGTCGCGCGCAACGATCGTGGTTTGTAGGCGACGGCCCCTTCTTCGAAGACCACTCGGGCGACCCCTCGGCCGCCGTTGTGCGCGTCGCCGAGGCCGGTCTCCACCCGCGCGACCGTGAGCCGATCAGTCCCGAGCAGCCCGGTGAGCGCGCCGTGGTCGCGGTCCAGGCGGAGTGCGAACTCCACCGCCGCGTCCGCCCAGTTGCGCAGCCGGACGCGCAGGAACCGGGTCAGAAGCGGATAGCGGCCGAAGAAAGCCTTGCGGCTGCTCGAATCCGCGCACACAGCCGCCAGATGATGCGCGAACCAGTTCCGCTGGGACGATGCCTCACCGGCGAGCCGTTGCGCGGCCCGCATGTCCACGACGAAAGCGCCGACCACCGTCTGGAGCAGGGACGGCGGCGGGCTTCGGAGCCATTCCCGGCAGGCGGTGCGCGCCGTGTCCGCGGACAGCACTGCCGGATGCCCGGCGACCTCCCGCAACGCGTGCTCGCGTGCGGCTTCGACCAGCGGTGCGATGACGTCGTGGACCGCGCTCTCCCAGTCCCCAGCGTCGTGTTCGGCGGTCCGCGTCCATGCCCGCAGCACGTCGTCGAGCTCTCCGGTCGCCTCGGCGACCGGGTGCCCGGGGTCGATGCGCCGCTCTGCCACGAGACGCCGCAGTTCGGGTCCCGACCGGCCGTCGAGCGAAGTGGGCACCGCCTCGGCGAGCCCGGCATCGGCGTGCCAGAAGGCCGTCGCCGCGTCGATCCTCTTCAGGACCTCGGGCCGGGCACACTCTCCTGGCGGAAGATCCAGGTACTCGCCGAGTGTGAGCGCGTCCTCGCCGATCACGGTGCCTCCACCTGAGTCGGTGCGGTGGATGGCCGCGCGACGGCGGCCATCCACCGGACAGGTCGGTCAGGTGCAGCAGATCGGGTAGTCGGTGAAGCTGGCGTCCGCCGGCGTCGCGCTCCGGTCCTCGAGCCGCTGGGTGAGCCCCGGCGCCTGCCCGACCGGAGAGTCGACACCAGCGAGCAGTTCACCAACAGCGTTGGAGAGTTCTTCCATAACGGACTCCAATCACGTTGTCGTCACGCCCCGGGATCGGAGGTGACACGATCGTAGGTTCCGCCTGGAGATGCTGATCAACATTGGCGACAAGGCGCCAGATATGGGTTGACGAGGAGCCGGAGCGGTCTCGCCACTTGGCGCGGGTTTCGGCGAGGACGGGAGTCAGGCGTGGCCGCGAAGGCGTCGGGCCAACGACATGGCCCGCTTCGCAGAGCCCCGTCGGCGCGCAGCCGGGAGCCGGCCGGCGATGGCGTCGTCCAGCAGCGCGCCGACCGTTTCCTGCGCGCACGTCCTGTTGGCGCCGATGCCGCCCGAGGGGCCGCGTTTGATCCATCCGACGACGTAGGTGCCCGGCTGTCCGTCGACACGGCCGCCCGTGTGCGGGATGGTGCCGCTGCCCTGGTCGAAAGGCAGCCCGGGCAGCTCGGTTCCGCGGTAGCCGATCGCGCGCACGACCAGGCCGGAGCCGATCTCCACGTCGTCGTTCGGGCCCGAGACGCGAAGCCCGCGAACCTGCTCGTCGCCGAGGAACTCCCGTGGCGCGGAATGGAAGCGGAACACGATGCGCCGCCGTCCGCGCGACGGCGGGGCGGACCAGTCGACGGTCTCCCGGGTGGCTCCCCGCAACAGGCTCGCCTTGCTGCCGGCAGGTGCGGCGTCGATGTCCTCCGCGATACGCGGGTCGTGGGTGTCCACGACGAGTTCGATGTCTTCGCGCTGGGTGAGGGCGAGCAGTTCCGGCGTCGTGCAGGCGGCTTCCCGCGGGCCGCGGCGCCCCAGGAGCACGACCTCGCGGACCTCGCTCGAACGCAGCCGCGCCAGGGCGGCGCGGGAGATCGTCGTGCTCTCCAGTGCATCGGGGTTCGCGGTGAGGATTCTGGCGACGTCGAGGGCGACGTTGCCGTTGCCGACCACGACCGCTCTGCCGGCCGACAGGCCGACCGCGTCGGCGGAGACGTCCGGGTGCCCGTTGTACCAGCCCACCAGGGTGGTGGCGGCGATGCTGCCGGGCAGGTCCTCGCCGGCGATGCCGAGCCGGCGCGCGGAGGAGGCGCCGACCGCGTAGATCACGGCATCGTGCTGCGCGGCCAGCTCGTCGGCGGTGACGTCCTCCCCGACCTCGACGCCCAGTCGCATCCGCAGCCGGGGATGGGTGTGGAAGCGGGTGAAGGTCTCGCCGATCTTCTTGGTCGACGGGTGGTCGGGCGCCACGCCGTAGCGCACGAGCCCGCCCGCGACGGGCAGCCGGTCGATCAGGGTGACCCGCGCGTTGGTGTGCAGCAGCAGGTCCTCCACGGCGTACATGCCCGCCGGGCCGGTGCCGACGACCGCGACGTCCAGCGGCGGGAAGTCGCCGGGAATGGTGCGGGTGAACCGCGGAGGTCCCCAGCTGTGGAAGTTCGGGGCCACGTCCGCCGCCCGCGGCGAGGGCGACCTCCCCGCGTAGTAGGCCGCGTTGACCTCGGCGTAGGGCTTGAGCGGACCGGTCAGCTCCTCCACCGGGAAGATCGCCTCGACCGGACAGGCGTCCGCGCAGGCTCCGCAGTCGATGCAGGTGGCCGGGTCGATGTGGAGCATCTCGGCGGTGCCGAAGTCCGGCTCGTCCGGCGTCGGGTGGATGCAGTTGACGGGGCAGACCTTCACGCAGGACGCGTCGTTGCAGCAAGTCTGGGTGATCGCGTACGCCATCGGCTCAGATGAGGTTCGCGCGCTTGTAGAACCACAGCGACGCCCTGGTCAGCAGGCCCGCCGAGCCGAGGAACTCCATCAGTCCCGAGCAGCTGGAGCGCAGCATCGACTTGTGGTGCTCGTTGCGCTTGGCCTCGCGGACGGCGCGCTCTGGCTCGAGACCGGCGTTCTCGTAGACCTCCCTGCTCACCATGCTGGTCACGATGAAGTACGAGGCGCCCGCGACCACGACGGCGTTGATCTGCCGCCGCAACCAGCCCGCTCCCTCCAGCCGGGCCTTGGTCTCCTCGCGGGCGAACTTCATGTGCCGCGACTCCTCGACGACGTGGATGTTGTTCACCGTCCGCACGAACGGCACGACCCGCTCGTCGCGCATCCAGTCCCGCTGCATGACGTCGAGGACCTCCTCGGCGACCAGGATCGCGGCGTAGGCGGCCTCCCCGGAGGCGACGGTCTTGAACACCCGGCCGAGCTCGACCACCAGCCGCCGCGGCCGGTACGCGGGCGCCCGCAGCTTCTTCGCGCCCCTGGCGAACATGATGGAGTGCCGGCACTCGTCGGCGATCTCGGTCAGCGCCCACTGGAAGGCGGGATCGGTCGGGTCCTTGGCGTAGAAGTCCCGGAGCACCATCTGCTGCAGGATCATCTCGAACCAGATGCCGGTGCTGGCCACCGACGCGGCTTCCTGCCGGGTCAGCTCGCGCTGCTGCTCCGGCGTCATCTCGTCCCAGTACGCCGTCCCGAACAACGTGCTCCACTCGGGACTCGCACCGTGGTACGCGGTGTCCAGCGGGGTCTCCCAGTCCACCTCCCGGACCGGGTCGTAGGACAGGATCTCCGATGAACGCAGCAGCCGGTCCGCGACCTCCTGGCGGTCGGGCTGCGACGGGGCGGCGTGGTCCCGGGCGGTGCTGCTCGTCATGGGTGCTCCTCCGAGGGCGACGGCTGGTCTCATCGAGCGGTGACTGCTCGGAGCGACCGCACCAGCATCGATGACATTCGCGACTGTGTCAATGGTCATTGTCAATAAGATGGAGCCAGGAGCCGCGCGCTTCCGCGCAACGAACTGCTGCTCGACGACGAGCCGATGACCGTCCAGCAGTTGGGGCAAGCGTCGGAAGCAACTCCGCGACCTGGCCCACCGCGCTCAACAGGAGTCGCCGGTCATCGGCCGCCGGTGAAGTGCTCGGCGGGGACGAGGATCTGGCCGCCGTCGGCGAAGGCCAAGCCGACGCCGTCGGGACGCCAGTCCACGCGCATGTCCTTCGGATCCCAACCGTCGGGGACCTCCACGACATGCCCGTACGGGGTGTCGCTGTTCACGGCCCGGCCCAGCCACACCTCGTAGCCCTGGACGTCGCCGAGGTGGTTGTCGATACGGGCGAGCACGACCTCGTGCCCCGATTCGCCCGCGTAGACCTGTCCCTCAGGAGCCGACTGGGCCTGGAGCCGCACCAGAACGCGCGCGTCGTCCAGCCACCACCATACGATGGCCAGGACGATGCCGAGCACCGCGCCGGCGAGCACGAAGACGACGTTCATGGGGAAACCGGAGGCGCGACGCTCGTTCATCTCATGATTGTGCAGCGCCGCGCCACGGCCGTGTGCGTCGCAGTGAGATGCCTACGGCTGTGCAAGCCTCACTCCTCCACGATCAGGCCCTTCGCCTCGAGTTTGGCCGCGAGGCCGCTGACCTCGATGACGCTCCTGCCAGAGCGGTAGGCGGCGATGTAGCCGGCCTCGGCCTCCTCCCTTTCCCGGGACTTGCGGATCGCCTCGGCGAGGTCCTCGCGCCGGACCACCACGATGCCGTCCGCGTCACCGCGAACCACGTCGCCGGGCCGGACGATCTCGCCACCGATCAGCACCGGTTCGTTCAGCGGGCCGACCGTCTCCTTGACGGTGCCCTTGATCGACACGCTGTAGAGGACACCGGGAACCCGGGCCCGCGCAACTCCGGCGTGCCGGCTGCCTCACCGTGGCCGCGTTGAAGAACGCCGGGGCGGCCGAGATCGTCGTGACCGACCTGCTCGATGAGCCGCTGGCCATCGCGGCCGCTGTCGGAGCCACCTCCACGGTCCGGGCGGACGGAGCGGAGCCCGATCAGGTCGACATCGCCATCGAGGCGTCCGGGTCGGCGGCGGGCCTGGGCACGTGCGTGCGGACGGTCGCGCGCCGCGGCACGGTCGTCCTGCTCGGCCTGCTACCGCCGGGCGAGACGGGCTTCCTGGGAAACATCGTGGTCACCCGGGAGATCGAGATGCTCGGAGCGTTCCGCTTCGACCGCGAGTTCGACGAGGCGCTGTCGCTGCTGGGCGAGGGCCTGCACGTCGACCCCGTGCTGACCCACACCTTCCCGCTGGCCGAAGCGACCGCCGCCTTCGACATCGCCGGGAACCGGGCCGTCGCCTCGAAGGTCCTGCTGGACCTCACCGACCCGCGGTGATCCCTTCGAGCGCTGAGCCCGGCCACCGGCCCCTCGGGCGCCGCAGCGCGTCGAGTCGCAGACTGGCAGGCGTCCGCGCAACCCACGGGAGCGGGAGCAACCGCATGAGCACTTCAGCCCAGATCGGCGTCACCGGGCTGGCGGTCATGGGCCGCAACCTCGCCCGCAACTTCGCACGCAACGGCTACGCGGTCGCCGTGCACAACCGCACCGCGTCGAAGACCCGCGAGCTCATGGACGAGTTCGGCCAGGAGGGCGACTTCGTCGCGGCCGAGTCGGCCGAGGACTTCGTCGCCGCGCTGGAGCGCCCGCGCAGGCTCGTCGTCATGGTGAAGGCAGGCGACCCCACCGACGCGGTGATCCGGGAGTTCGCCCCGTTGCTGGAGCACGGCGACGTGATCATCGACGGCGGCAACGCCCACTTCGCCGACACCCGCCGTCGCGAGCGCGAACTGCGCGAGCACGGCATCCACTTCGTCGGCACCGGCATCTCCGGCGGCGAGGAGGGCGCCCTGCACGGCCCCAGCATCATGCCCGGCGGTTCGGACGAGTCCTACGCCTCGCTCGGTCCGATGCTGGAGAAGATCTCCGCCAAGGCCGCCGACGGCGCACCGTGCGTGACCCACGTCGGCCCGGACGGTGCCGGGCACTTCGTCAAGATGGTGCACAACGGCATCGAGTACGCCGACATGCAGCTGATCGCCGAGGCCTACCATCTGCTGCGCGAGGTCGCGGGCTTCTCCCCGGCCCGGATCGCCGAGATCTTCCGCACCTGGAACACCGGCCGCCTGGACTCCTACCTCATCGAGATCACCGCCGAGGTCCTGTCCCATGTGGACGCCGCCACCGGTGAACCCTTCGTCGACGTCGTCGCCGACCAGGCCGAGCAGAAGGGCACCGGCCGCTGGACCGTGCAGATCGCGCTCGAGCTGGGGCTGCCGGTGTCGGGCATCGCCGAGGCGGTGTTCGCCCGCTCGCTGTCGGGCCACACCGCGCTGCGCGCGGCCTCCCGCGGACTCGCGGGGCCCACTCCCGCGCCGCTGGGCGAGTCCGAGGCCGCGGCGTTCGCCGACCAGGTGGAGCAGGCGCTCTACGCGTCGAAGATCGTGTCCTACACCCAGGGATTCCACGAGATCGCCACCGGAAGTGCCGAGTACGGCTGGAACATCGACCTGGGCGCGGTCGCCGCGATCTGGCGCGCGGGCTGCATCATCCGCGCCGCGTTCCTCGACCGCGTCCGCGCCGCCTACGACGCGCGCCCGGACCTTCCGAGCCTGCTCTCCGACGAGGCCTTCGCCCGCGAGATCGCGGCCGCCCAGGACGACTGGCGGGCGGTGCTGGTCGCCGCCACCCGGCAAGGCGTGCCGACCCCGGGTTTCTCGGCAGCGTTGACCTACTACGACACCCTGCGCGCCGACCGGCTACCGGCGGCGCTCACCCAGGGGCAGCGGGACTACTTCGGCGCCCACACCTACCGGCGCACCGACCGCGAAGGCGTGTTCCACACCCTCTGGAGCGGCGACCGGTCCGAGGTGCCGGTCTGACGTGGAACCGTGACGACCGCACCTACGCCGCGCAGACCTCGGTGTACACGCGCTCCAGATGCGCGCGCAGGACCTCCGGCGACGCTCCGCCGTCGCGGAGCTGCCGCGTGGCGCTGCGCATGCCGGAGACCAGCCGCTGCGCGTGCTGCAGGCGGTCGTCGCCGATGTGCCCGCCCAGCAGCGCGCGTTCGGTCGCGGCGTCGACGACGCGTTCCAGCAGGATGACCGCCGGCCACCAGCGTTCCGCCCGGCCCGCGGCCGGTTCCATCAGCTGCTGTTGCAGCGCCGCCCGCAGGTCCGACAGGTCGCGGTAGGTGCGGCGCCGCAGGGCGGAACGTCCCTGCGCGACCCCCGCCAGCGACAGCGACACGTACTCCGACACGGTCTCGGTCACCGCCGCGATCCGGTCCGCGAGTTCGGCACGCGGATGCAACGGGCGCAGCAGCGCCGCGACGCCGAGCACGATCGCACAGCCGGCGAGCGAGTCGACCAGCCGGACGGTGGGCAGGGCGTCGGCGAACAGCTCCGACTGGCTCATCTGCAGCAGCACCAGCGCGGTGACGACCGCGGTGAAGGCACCGTAATGCCGGCTCAGGGCCACCGGGAGCACGGCGGCCAGCGCGGTGGTGAACACCACGATCCCCCAGCCCGGCGGCACCAGCGCGAGCAGCACCAGCGCGAGCAACACGCCCAGGACGCTGCCGAGCGCACGCAGCACCGTGCGCGCGAAGACCGAGCCCGAGTTCGGTTTGAGCACCAGCGCGACCGTCAGCGCGATCCAGTGCCCCTGGTCGAGGCCGCCGAACAGGCCGATGCCCTCGGCCACCGCCAGGCACAGCGACATGCGCAGCGCGAGCAGCCAGGTGGTGCGGCCGAAGGTCACGCTGCCGCGCCACACCTGCAGCCTCTCCCCCGGACTCCGGCTCCGCCCGCTCACCCGCACCGGCTTCGCGCGACGCCACGCGGTGATCAAATCCGCGATTCCCGCGTCCAGCGCCCGCACCGTCGCGGCATCGGCCGCCGGCGGCTTGTGCGGCGCGGGGAGGTCACCGCTGCGGACGCTGCGCGCGAGCTCCCGCAGGGCGGCCACCACCCGCTCCGGTGGCCGGACTCCGGAGTGCGTCAACGCGACCGCGGCCTCGACGACGGGCGTGACGCGGGTGAGGACGACGTAGAGCCGGTCGTGGACCCGGCTGCGGGACGTCGACGCGCCGCCGAGCAGGATGTCGTGCGCGGTGTTGAGCGCCCGGGTCAGGTCCTGGCGGATACCGATCGCCCGGTCTGTCCCGGCGGCGTCGAACATGCGCACCGTCGTGTCGAACACCCTCGCCACCGCCTCCCGGGCCGGGGCGGTGCGGCGGAACGGCCATGTCGCCGCGACCATCGCCACCAACAGCACTTCCCCGCAGAGGAACCACAGGACCTGCGCGCCGAGCCCGAGCGACTGGGAGTGCTGACCGGTCGCGACCACGCAGAAGGTGAGCATCTGCGCACCCGCCGCGGCCCAGAGGTCCCCCATCCGACTCGACAGCACCGACACCAGCGACACCGCGACCACGGTCGCCGCTGCCCACCACGGGCCGGCGGCCCCGGCCCCCGCGGTGAAGCCGATCGCACCGAGCACGGCGGTCAGCCCGACTCGGCGCAACCGGTGCCGGTAGGAGGTCGTCAGGTCCGAGAAGCTCACGCACAGCGCGCCGACCGAGGCGAGCACGGCCTCCTCCACCCGGCCGGTCGCCAACCCGGCGATCTGCGGTCCCCCGATGCCGACGGTCGCCGCGCACACCCGCGTCCAGTCCCGCGAGTACGGGGCCGGGCGCAGCATGCGCACCAGCCACGCCGGCAGCAGGCCGCGCGGCCGCCTGGTGGCGGGGAACGCATCGGTGATCACACGCACATCCCTTCGGGCCGGGATACGCGCTCCACGCCGAGCGGCGTCTGTGGACTGTGCGTCCGATTCTCACCGAGACCGGCGCCGGAAAGCCGCCGAACGCCACGGGCATCACAAGTTGCCGTCGATCACACCGCGGCAGCAGCTACCAGGACCGAGCCTCGACGGTCAGTGCTCACCACCCGCTGCCGCTCCCGGCGAGTCGGGACCGCGTTCGCGGGCATGCCGTCGCAGGGTCAGCCGGGCCGTGGCGACCATGGCCTCGTCGACCATCTCCCCCTCGAACGACACCGCGCCCACCCCGTGCGCCTGGGCTTCCTCCACGCTCGCGACCAGGCGGGCGCAGCGGTCGAGTTCCTCCGGTCCGGGCGAGAAGACCTCGTTGATCACGGGGACGTGGGACGGGTGGATCGCCATCATGCCCTCGTAGCCGAGATCCCGGTTCTGCTCGGCGAAAGCGCGCAGTCCGCCGAGGTCGTCGATCCGGGTCCACAGCCCGGTGACCGGGTGCGGCACCTGCTCCGCCCGGGCATCGAGCAGGACACGGGCGCGCAGCGCCAGCGTTCCGGTTCCCTCCGGAGTCCAGCGGTAACCGACGGCGCGCTCGACGTCACCGCCGGGCGCGGTGAGCGCGCCCAGGTACGCCACGCGCGCAGCAGCCGCGGCGACGTCCTGGGCATCCCGCAGACCGCGCGCGGTCTCCAGCAGCGGGACCAGGGCGACCTGATCGGCAGGAAGGCCGGCCTCGCGTTCGCACCAGCCGAGCATCCGGTCGGCCAGCCACACGTCTCGCGCGCTGCTCACCTTGGGCAGCACGATCCCGGACAAGCCCGGACGCGCGATCGCGCGCAGTTCGTCGGCCACCTCCCAGCTTTCGAGCGGGTTGACGCGGACGAAGACCGCCACGCTCCCGAACGCGTTCGCCTCGGCCTGCGCCACGGCTTCGGCGACCTGGCCGCGGGCGTGCGGCTTCTGCAGCTCGGGTACCGCGTCCTCCAGATCGAGGATGACCGCGTCGGCGCCGGACTCCTTCGCCTTGCCCAGCCATTCCACCTTCGTCCCGGGCACGAACAGCAGCGAACGCAGGGCGGGCCGCGACGACGGCTGGACACCGGTCTCAGATGACACCGTTCTTCTCCAGGTCCGCGACGTCCTGATCACCCAGCCCGAGCCAGTCCCGGTACACGAGGTCGTTGTCCTGGCCCAGATCCGGCCCGGTCCGCCAGATCCGGCCCGGGTTGCGCCTGAAGTGCGGGAGAACCGCCTGCATCCGCACCGGGCCGAGCTCGGGATCGTCGACGGTGACGATGTCCTCGCGCTCGGCGTAGACCGGGTCGGTGGCGATGTCGGCGGCGCTGAAGACCCGCGACGCCACCACCTCGTTGCGCATGAACTCCGTCAGGCACTCGTCGGTCGAGCGCTGCGCGATCCAGGCCCGCAGACCCTCGTCGAGCCGTTGCCGACCGGCGTGCTGCTGCTCCGTCGTGGCGAACTCGTCCTCCGGCAACCCGAGCAGCCGGGCCACGTTGCGCACCGAACGCGGCGTCGCGGAGGTCACCGTGATCCACTCGCCCTCTCGGGACCGGTAGGTGTTGATGACCGCGGCGGGGGCGACCGCGAGCTGGTTACCGGCTCGCTGCGGCACCTCGCCCAGCTGGTCGTGCGTGATGACCTGCCACTCGACGAGCCGGAACAGCGGCTCGAACAGCGCGAGGTCGATCCATTCGCCGTCGAAGTCCGGGTCGTGGTCGCGGCGGTGGAGTGCGGCGAGCACCGCGTAGGCACCCATCAGCCCGGTCACCGCGTCGCCGTGGGAGAAGCCGGTGTGGACGGGAGGGCCGTCCGGGTGGCCGGTCAGGTGCACCACGCCGCTGCGCGCCTCGCCCATCTTGCCGAAGCCGGGCTCGTCGGCGTGCGAGGAAGTGGCGCCGTAGCCGGAGATCTGCAGCAGCACGGCCTCGGGGTTGATGCGGTGCACGGAATCCCAGTCGAGCCCCCAGGCGCGCAGCCGTCCCGGGCGGAAGGTGACGATCACGACGTCGGCCCACGCGACGAGCCGGTGGGCCACGGCCCGGCCGGCTTCCTGGCGCAGGTCGAGGGTGACCGACCGCTTGTTGCGCCCCGCGACCTTGAACCACAGGGGAACACCGTCGCGCTTCGGCCCCATGCCGCGGGCCGCGTCTCCTGTGCCGGGAGGCTCGACGTGCACGACGTCCGCGCCCTGGTCGGCGAGCATCGACCCGGCCATCGGCCCGGCCACGACGTGCGCGAACTCGACGACCTTCAGCCCGCGAAGCTGCCCGTGCCCGGTCGTGTGCTGCTGTGGCGCCATGGCCGCTCCTCGCCGTCCGCGGTTGCCCACCACCCAGCGGAGTTCCGGGTGGATCGGCTTCAAGCCTGCCCAACCGCAGAAATGCCTGTCGAGCAAAGGAAGACCATAAATCCATGCGATCTCCGCAAGGATGCCGTTCGGCTCAAGCCCAGGAGACCCCGGTCGGCAGGTCGCGCCCCTCCTGCCGGAACTCGTCGAGCGTCTCCAGGAACCGGTCGGCGGCCAGTGGACGGGCTCGCTGCGCGCGCAGCGCGATGTCCAGGCGCCGGTCGACCTCGGGCTCCACGAGCGGCCGGGTCACCACGGGCCCGGCGCCCACGAGGGGCAGGACCAGCGCAGGCAGCGCCGAGACGCCGAGGCCCGCGGCGACGAGTCCGCCCACCGTCGCCACGCTCGACGCCTCGGCCGCCGGAGCCGCATGCGCGTCGATCTGGGCGAACGCCGCGTCGGTGAGCCGCCGCACGCTCGAGTCCCGGCCGACCGCGAGGAACGGCTCGCCGGCGAGGTCCTCCCAGGCCACCTCCGGCGCCTCGGTGAAGGGGTGGTCGGGCGGCAGCACCGCGACGAAGCGGTCGCGGACCAGAGGACGCTGCTCGAGCTGGTCCGAGGGCTCGCCGACCGTGGTGATCGCGAAGTCGGCGTCACCGGAGAGTACGCGGCCCAGCACCGACCGCTCCAGACCGTCCATGATGTGCACCGCCACCCGCGGCCGCTGGGCGCGGAAGGCCGAGATCACCTGCGGCAGCAACACCGCCGCGACCGACGGCAGGGTGGCCACGGCGACCGCACCGGACTCGCCGAGCAGGAACCGCCGCAGGTCCTGCATGCCCGCGCGGTGAGCGTTGACGATCCGCTCCGCCACCCGCAGGGCCTCGGCACCGGCGGCGGTGAGCTGGACGTTGCGGGTGTCTCGTTCCAGCAGCCGCGCGCCCAGCAGCCGCTCCAGGTCCGCGACCGCGCGGCTCAGCGACGACTGCGACACGTGCAGCTCCTCCGCGGCGGCGGTGAAGCTCGCCGCGCGGGCGACCGCGGCGTACGCCGCGAGCTGGCGCAAGGTGGCCTCCATAGCCGCAGAGCATAGGCCGGGCCGCCCGGAATTGATGCCCGGATCGCATGGATAAATGCGAATCCGATGCTGGACATCGATCTGTCGCCGCGCGGAAACTCTTCGGCAACGCACGGCGCCCCACCGCCCACACCGCTCGCCGTCCTGCACGAGCCGCTCTACGAGAAAGCGAGCGAGACCATGCTGGCAGCCCTCGGCTTCACCACGATCGCCCTCTTCCTGCTGCTCACCATGACCAGGCGCGTCTCGGTCCTGGTGGCGCTGGTCCTGCTCCCGGTCCTGGCCGCGCTGGCGGGCGGGTTCGGAGCAGAGCTTGGCCCCGTGGTGCTGGAAGGGCTGTCCACGGTCGCCCCGACCGGCATCATGATCGCCTTCGCGGTGCTGTACTTCAGCCTGATGGTCGACGCCGGCCTCTTCGATCCCCTGATCCGCGCCATCCTGCGCATCGCCGGGAACGACCCGCGGTGGGTCGCCGTCGGCACCGCCGTCCTCACGATGTGCGTGGCCCTCGACGGAGACGGCGCGTCGACCTTCCTCATCACCGTTTCCGCGCTGCTGCCCGTCTACAAGCGACTGGGCATGCGCCCGCTGGTGCTGACCGGTGTCGTGTGCCTGGGCGCGGGCGTGATGAACATGGTCCCCTGGGGCGGCCCGACCATGCGCGCGATCACGGCGCTGAAGCTGGACAGCTCCGAGATCTTCACGCCCGTTCTGCCCGCGATGGGCCTCGGCATCGCGTGGGTGCTGGTGGCTTCCTTCCTGATCGGTGGCCGCGAGCGACGCCGTCTCGGCGCGCTCGGGGTACCGGTTCCCCGGGAGGAGGCGGAACGAGACGCACCCGCGCAGGTCAGCGGTGACGGGCCCGGCACGATGCGGGCGCCGGAATCGCGGCGGACCTGGCTGACCGCGTTCAACCTGGCCCTGACCGCCGTCCTCCTCATCAGCCTGGTCCTGGAGCTGATGCCGCTGCCGGTGCTGTTCGTGCTCGGGTTCGCGATCGCGCTGCTGGTCAACCACCCCACCTGGGAACAGCAGCAGGCCGTGCTGGACCGGCACGCCAAGAGCGTCGTCCTGGTCACCACCATGATCTTCGCCGCGGGCGTGTTCACCGGAGTCCTCACCGAGACCGGCATGATCAGCGAGATGGCCAGGGCACTGGTGTCGGTCGTGCCCGCCTCCCTCGGCGGTCACCTGCCGGTGCTGGTGGCTGTCACCGGCATGCCCCTGAGCCTGGTGTTCACCCCGGACGCCTACTACTACGGCATCCTCCCCGTGCTCGCCGAGACCGCCGGCGCGTACGGCCTCGCCCCGGCCGAAGTCGCCCGGGCCGCCGTTCTCGGGCAGATGACCACCGGGTTCCCGCTGAGCCCGCTGACCGCGTCCACCTTCATCCTGGTCGGGATGAGCGGGGTGCAACTCGGCCGGCACCAGCGCTTCATCTTCGGTTGGGCCTTCGCCACCACCCTCGTCATGACCGCAGGAGCGCTCCTGACCGGCGCATTCGCCCTCTGAGTCCTTTCGTCGCGGATGGCGACGACCGAGCTGTCGTTGACCGCAGTGTCGCCGGCGCGTACCGGCAGGCCGCCGAAGGCGTGGGACTCGACCCGGGCTGCTCAGGCGCAGCGGTGACCAGTCCCTGCGTCAGAGGATCGGTGCGCCGCCGGTGACGGCGATGCGCGAACCCGAGACGTAGCTCGACTCGTCGGAGGCGAGCATGACGTAGACCGGCGCCACCTCGGCGGGTTGCCCCGCGCGCCGCATCGGCACCTCCTGGCCGAACTGCTCGACCTGCTCCGGCGGCATCGTGGCGGGGATGAGCGGTGTCCAGATCGGGCCGGGCGCGACGCTGTTGGACCGGATGCCCCGGTCGCCGTACATCCGCGCCAGTCCCGCGCTGAAGTTGGCGATCGCGGCCTTGGTCGCGTCGTAGGCGAGCAGCTTCGGCGGTGGCATGTCGGAGTTCACCGACGTGGAGTGGATGATCGACGACCCCGGACCCATGTGCGGCACAGCTGCCTTGCACAGGTGGAACATCGCGTCCAGGTTGGTGGCCACGGTGCGGTCCCACTCCTCGTCGGGGATGTCCTCGAGCCGGTCGCGGGTCATCTGGAAGGCCGCGTTGTTGACCAGCACGTCGATGCGCCCGAAGTGCTCGACCGCCTGAGCGATGACCGCTCGGCAGTGCGCGGGCTCGGCGAGGTCGCCGGGCACCAGGACGGCTTTGCGCCCGGCCTGTTCGACCAGTTCGGCGGTGTCCCGCGCGTCATCGTGCTCGTCCAGGTACGACAGCAGGACGTCCGCGCCCTCGCGGGCGAAGGCGATCGCCACGGCCTTGCCGATGCCGCTGTCACCCCCGGTGATCACCGCGGCCTTGCCCTCCAGCCGCCCGGAACCGGTGTAGCTGTTTTCGCCGTGGTCCGGACGCGGCCGCATCAGCCCTTCCACACCTGGCGGTGTCTGCTGCTGGTCGCTCATCGTGTCCTCCTTCCCGCCCGACGGGGTGCCCATCGCGCCGCCGCGAAACACCCGAGCCGGACGCGGTCGTACCGCGGCGACGGACTCGCTGCGGGACTCTTCGCCCCTCTGGAGGCTGTCGCCCCCGTCGGGCCACTGCGACACTGCTCGGCTATGACAACTCGACGGCGGGCCGCGGTCGCTCTGACGTGGTGCGCCTTGGCCGCCTTCCTGAGCGGATGCTCCGCCGACGACGAACCGGCGCCACCACCCGAGTCCACCGCGGCGCCGAGCACCGCCCTGACGAGCGGGGCCACATCGACCGACGCCGCGCCCCCGCCACGGTCGACACCGCGGGACAGGCGTGCGACGCGGTACTGGCGATCGAAGCCAACGGTTTCCGTACCAACCCCCAAGAGCTCTACGACGCGGCCGAGGCAGGCAGCAGGTCGTCGAACCCGGCCATCCGCGACAAGGCGCAGCTGCTCGCCGCGTACTCGGCGATGGCGTCGGCGTCCATCCAGACAGGCGGTGACCCGGCCCAGCACATGCGGCAGCTGGGCGGGATGGTGCTCGACCTGCTGGCGGCCTGCCGGGACAACGGCCACGGGTAGCCGGCACCGGGCCGGCGTGCCGTCAGCTCGTCGGGGACTTCACGCTCAGCGCCAGCAGCGCCACGTCGTCGGTCGGCCCCGGGTCGAACCCGGCGAGCAGCCCGGTCAGCTCGCTGATCTGCTCACTCGCCGAGGTGGTGGGGTGGGACGCGAGGAACGCCTTCAGACCTTCCTCCCCGAAGAACTCACCTCTGGGCCGGGCTTCGGTGAGGCCGTCGGTGTAGAGCAGCAGGGTTTGCCCTTCCCGCAGGTGCAGGCGGCAGGACTCGAACTCCGCATCCGGCAGCGCGCCGACCAGCATCCCGCCCGGGAAGATCTCCTCGACGACACCGGAGCCCGAATGGGTGCGCAGCGCGGGCGGATGGCCTCCACCCGCCAGCGTGATCTCGAAGCCTCCGGTGGGCTCGGGCCGCAAGAGGCCGAACAGCACGGTGCAGTGCTGCGGCACGTTGGGGTCCAGCAGCAGCGCCGCGTTCAGCTCGGCCAGCACCGCTGCCGGGTCCTGGCTGTGCAGCGCGGCCGCTCGCAGGGTGTACCGGGTGAGCGACGTCACCGCGGCGGCCTGTGCGCCGTGGCCGGTGACGTCACCGAGGAAGAACGCCCACCGGCCACCGCCCAGGGCGAACACGTCGTAGAAGTCGCCGGTCACCTCGGCGGGAGACGCGGCGTGGTAGTGGCAGGCCACCTCCAGGCCGGGCACCGACGGCAGCGACGGCGGCAGCAGGCTGCGCTGCAGGGCGGAGGTGATGCGCTCCATCTGGCCGCGTGCCCGCCGTTCCTTGCGCAGGGTCAGCTGTGCCGAGCGGCGCAGCTCCAGGGCGTCCATGACCACCCCGGCCAGTTCGCGGAGCGTGTCCAACTCGTCCTGACCGATCTGGCGGGGACGGGTGTCGAGGATGTCGACGGTGCCAAGCCGATGCCCGTCGGAGGTCGTGATCGGCGCGGCGGCGTAGAACCGCACCCCCATCTCGCCGTGCACCAGCGGGTTTCCGGCGGTGCGCGGATCGGTCAGGGCGTCGGTGACCACGTACGGTTCTTCCTGCTGGATCGCCGAGGCGCACAAACCGGGGGCGCGCTCGATCTCGGTCACCCCGTGCAGGCCATGGGTGGCCTTGAACCAGATCCGGTCGGCATCCACGATCGAGACCGTGGCCACCGGTGCCCGCAGGAGCTTCGCGGCCAGCGCCGCGACGCGGTCGAAGGGCCCGTCCGGTGGGGTGTCCAGGATGTCGTAGCGGGCCACCGCCGCCAGCCGCGAGTCCTCGATGGTCGCCGCGGCACGGGTCGCCGCGTCGCTGACCGTGGCGTTGTCCGATAGCACCTGAGCTCGCTCCACCTTCACAGACTTGGCCCCCGTCCGACGGATGCAGGCACACTGCACCGCGGCCGACAGGCGGACCGCTGACCAGAAGGCGCGACGGTCCGGACTCTGTTCCTCGGCTGGCTGCTCAACCGACCCCGAGCTTAACCGACAGCACATCACCCACCGCACCCGAGCGGGCCTCCGGCGCGACGACCGAGGCGGACGCCACGGGATCGCTGGTGGCGGCCGGTGGGCCGGCAGGTTTGATCCTCGGCTGCCGGGGTACTAGATCTTCGGCGCGAGCAGCGGTGCTCGGCGTCCAGGCGCGGCCGGTCGGTGTGCGGGTCCAGGCCGCGGAGCAGTGCGGAAGAGGAAGGGCGGCAACGATGACCGTTCAGCAGCTGGGTTCGCAGCTCCCGGAACCGGTGGTGCCCTCGCCGGAGCCCGTGCCGAGGGTTGCGTTGCGGGGCAACGTGTTCCGGCCGCAGCCGGATGCGCTCGTCATGGCCGTGGAAGGCGAGGTGTCGCAACGCTGCGCCGACGAGCTGGAGGCGTTGCTGCGGCCGAGCCCGGACCCGGCGATCCGCTACCTCGTGGTGGATCTGAGTCGTGTGCACCGGCTGGGCATCGCCGGCCTGCAGTTGCTCACCCGCGCCTACATGACCACCCGGAGCAGTGGGATCGGCCTGCGCGTGGTGGTCGCCACCGACGAGGTTCGCGACGCGCTGCGGACAGCCGGACTCGACGTCGTACTGGACTGCCGCCCGAACGTCGCGGCGGCCCTGGTCGACGGGCAGCCCCGCGATGCGCGTTGACTGCGGGGAAGTGACGCCCGACTTTCCCTCTCCAGAAACGCATTCGCCATCCTGCAGGATGATTCACAAGCGCCGATTCCGGGTACTACGACGATGACAGCCTTCCGCCAGTCACCTTTGGAGAAGACGTGATCACTCTTGGTCTGATCTTGCTGATCCTTGGCGTGGTGCTCAACATTTCCATCCTCTACACGATCGGTGGCATCCTGCTCGCAGTGGGGCTCGTGCTGTTCGTGATGGGTCGGACGGGAACCAAGGTCGGTGGACGAAGCCACTGGTTCTGACGGAGCCGTGCGGACCGGATACCGGGGCCGGCTCCGGTATCCGGCCATCAGATCGTCCACATTGAACAACCGGTAGGGGCCGGTGTCACCCCAGCAATCCGGTGTCACCGCGGGGTGCGCAGGTCCGCTCAGAACGCGGAGACGACGCTGGTGCTGACCAGGAACAGGCAAACGCCGATGTTCACCACCCGGTGCGCCAGGAAGACCGCCACGAACTCGCGGATCGTCGCGCTGGGCAGGAAGTAGCGCGCCGTGCGCGAGCCGATCACCTGCGCGTTGACCTTCTCGCCGCGAGCGATGCGGGCGGCCCGCATGACGTGGAAACTGTTGGTGACGACCAGGCAACGGTAGTCCGGGCGGCGCTCCCGCATGATCGCCTTGCTGAACCGCAGGTTCTCCTCGGTGCTCCGCGACTGGTCCTCGACCAGGATGCGGTCCTCGGGCACGCCCTGGGCGATGAGGTAGTCGGCCATCGCGCGCGCTTCGGGAAGGTCCTCACCAGGCCCCTGCCCGCCCGAGGTCACCAACACCGGACGGCG
Source organism: Saccharopolyspora erythraea NRRL 2338 (assembly GCF_000062885.1). Lineage (NCBI taxonomy): Bacteria > Bacillati > Actinomycetota > Actinomycetes > Pseudonocardiales > Pseudonocardiaceae > Saccharopolyspora > Saccharopolyspora erythraea. Next base: position 4,937,241 of record NC_009142.1, read on the forward strand.
GCCCTTCGCCTCTTCGGCCTCGAACGCGGCCCGCGCCCGGTCGAGGCGGCCGGCCAGCAGCGGCGGCACCCGCGAACCGATCAGCCCCGAACCGAGCACCACGATGAAATCGACGTCGCGGCGATGCCGGATCCTGCCGTAGACGAACGAGTACAGCAGGAAGCACACGAACAGCAGCGACACGTACGCGAGCACGTCGCTCACCGCCTCCACCGCGACCTGCAGCGGCAGCCAACGCGTGATGTTGGCCAGCGCCTTGACCGCCACGATGCCGATGATCCCCAGACCGGCGGCCAGCGACAGCAGGTTCGCCGGGCGCTTGCCCTCACGGCGCATCATCGTCACGCCGTTCACGATCAGGAACCCCGCCAGCACGAGAGTGATCAGCGGAAGCAGGAGCAGCACCCCCAAGAGCACGACGGCGGCCGCCTGCCGCGAGACCGCGCTGAGCTCCAGCAGCAATCCTCCGGCCAGGAAGACGAGCGCGAGGAAGAGGTAGACACCGTTGCGCACGAGCCGCCGGTCGTAGAGGAAACTGACCAGGAAGAGCAACAGGAAAACCCCGGCGACACCGAAGAAGAGCATGATCCGCAGGCTATCCGATCGGGCTGCGACCGATCCGCGGACTCGACAACTTGTGATCTTGGTGCCGATCGCGGGTGCGGCTTGACACCACTCGGCCGGTGAAGACCGGCACGCGTTCGCCGCTACGAACCCGTCGTCGACGGGCGCACGCGAGCGGTCCACGCGACGGCCGGGATGATGGCCAGGCCGAGGATGCCGCCGGCGATGGCCAAAGCGCTGAAGCCGCTGGCCGCCACGACCAGACCAGAGGCCGTTCCGCCTCCCGCCCCGGCGAGGGCGACGGCGACGTCGACGGTGCCCTGCGTCTTGGCGCGGGTGGCCAGCGGAACCGTGTCGGTGATGATCGCGGTGCCGCTGACCAGCCCGAAGTTCCAGCCGAGCCCGAGCAGGGCGAGCGCGAGCGCCAGCAGCCACACCGAGTGGGGCGGCGCCAGAGCGGCGAGCAGACCCGAAGCCAGCAGGGTGAGCCCGGACGCGGCGGCCACCGCCAGGCGCCCGAAGCGGTCGACGAGCAGCCCGCTGAACGGCGACGGCAGGTACATCGCGCCCACGTGCACGGCGATGACCAGGCCCGCGGCGCCGACGCCCTGGCCGTGGTGCTGCATGTGGATGGGCGTCATCGTCATGACGGCGACCATGATGAGCTGGGTCAGCACCATGACGGCCGTACCCAGCAGCAGAAGTCCGCTGCGTCCGGTGGGGTCTACCGGTTCGTCCGCGTCCCCGTTGGCGGCACGCGCGTTCTCCGCGGCGTGAGAGCGCGCGGTGAGCAGCGGATCAGGCCGGAGCATGATCCACAGCACGACTCCGGCGGCGGCGTAGGCGAAGGCCGCCAGGATGAACGGCCCGGCCAGCGACGGGATGCCCACGGCGTCGGCCACCGAGCCCATCACCGTGACCAGGTTCGGTCCCGCGACGGCACCCGCCGTGGTCGCCACCAGCACCGTGCTCACCGCCCGGCCGCGGTGGTGCGGCACGGCCAGATCGGCTCCCGCGTAGCGGGCCTGGAGGTTGGTGGCGGTCCCCGAGCCGTAGACGAAGAGCGAGAGGAAGAGCAGGAACACGCTGCCGGTCGCGGCGGCGATGACGACCCCGAGGCCGCCCACGGCTCCCACGACGTAGCCGGCGGCGAGCCCGGTGCGACGGCCCAGGTGCTGCGACGTGCGGCCGATGACGGTCGCGGCGACGGCGGAGCCGATGGTGAACAGCCCGCTGGGCAGGCCGGCCAGACCGGTGCTGCCGAGCATGTCCTCGGCGAGCAGGGCGCCGACGGTGATGCCTGCGGCGAGCCCGGCTCCACTGAGGACCTGGGCGCCCACGAGCACGGCGAGGATGCGCCTTTGCGCCGGATGAACAGCGGCGGTCACAGGTGTGCCTCCCGATGGCGGGGATGAGCTGACGCGGCCGGAGGCCGCGGAGGCGGAGAGCCGGCCGCCGTCACCCGCGCAGCGGGCTGGTCGACTGGGGACGCGGCGGTCATCGCACTCACTGCCGCCACACCGTTGCCGTGGTCGTGCACGTACCGGCGGTCACGTCGTTTCCACCGGCAGTTCGGCCAAGCGCCATTCGAGCATCCCCTCGGCCAGGCGACGCGCGGGGCGGCCGTGGGCGGTGAGCAGGCGCACGGCGTCGTGGGCGAGCACGCAGTAGCTCCCGCGGCAGTAGGCGACGACCTCCTGGTCGGCGGAGATCTCGCCGAGCTTGCCGGCCAGCTCGTCCAGCGGGACCGACACCGCGCCCGGGATGTGGCCGGCCTGGTACTCCTCGCGCGGCCGCACGTCGAGCACGACCACGTCGCCGAGCTCCACCCGCCGCAGCAGTTCCTCGCGGCTGACGTGCTCGGCGCCGTCCCCCGCGCCGAAGTAGTCGGCGCGGGCGGCTTCCACGTCGGGCAGGTGCGCATCGGCCACGGCGCGCACGAGCGCGTACAGCGCGGCCACATCGCTTCCCGCCAGCCGGTAGTGCACCTTGGTGCCCTCTCCGCGAGTGACGACGAGGTTCGCCCGCTTGAGGGTCTGCAGATGCGCCGAGGCGGTCGTCATCCCGAGCTGGGCCGCGCGCGCCAGCGACTCGACCGTGCGCTCGCCCTGCGCGAGGATGTCCAGCAGTTCGAGCCGCTTCCCGCTGGCCAGCGCCTTGCCCACGCGCGCGAACTGCTCGAAGAGAACCGCCTTCGCACCCTGTTCACCCATCGCTAATCCAATCTTCCGTGGAATAGCGTACAAGAGATCGCTGCCCAGGACAGCGGTCGAAACCGGCGCCCTGCACGACTCCCCACCGGGAACCGGCAGTCCCTAACCTGACCTGATGACCGTAGACCTTTTCGCGGGGATCCCCGTCCGCGACTACGCCGCGGCGGCGGCCTGGTACGAGCGGCTCCTCGGCGCCCCGCCGGCGTTCCTGCCCAACGACACCGAGGCGGTGTGGGAGCTCGCCGAGCACCGGTACGTGTTCATCGAGGTGCGACCCGAACACGCCGGACACGCCATGCACACGATCTTCGTCAGCGACTTCGACGCCCGCGTCTCGCGGATCGCCGAGCGCGGTCTGGAGCCGGACGAGCGCGAGACCTACTCCAACGGCGTCCGCAAGGCCACTTTCCGCGACCCGGACGGCAACGAGATCGGTTTCGGCGGCGCGCCGGTCTGACCGAGGCGGTCCTCACCGAAGAACCGGTCCCGTCTTCAGCCCCGAAGAACCGGCCCGCCTTCAGCGGGTGCGGTGGGTTCTCCACGCTTTGCCCGGATTCGCCACGAGGAGCCAGCCGAACATGCCGCCGGTGACGACCAGCAACAACCACGGCTGAACGAGGTCGACCATCCCCCGCGCCCAGTTTTCCAGGACGACCTCAGCGGGTTGTGCCCCGGACAGGTCGGCACCGGTGGCGAAGCGGGACAGGAAGTCCATCCGCCACCAGACAAGACCCAGGAACGACACCTGCATCCCGATCCCGAGACCCAGCACCACCCGCGCGCTGCGGTTGCGCAACGCCCGGTCCAGCTCGGCATCGGCGCTGAACGAGCGAGTCCGCGCCGACCAGAGCACGAACATGACGAGCAGCGCCACCAAAGCGGTACCGACGAACGGAACGGCGATGGGCGTGCCGGTGTGTTGCTTGTTCTGCTCGGCCAGGAGAAGCATGTTCGGCGTGATGTGCGGCTGCGCCTGGAGGTCGATCAGCCCGAGCGCGAATGTCGCCGGCACAAGTGCTCCGCAAAATCCCACGCCCCAACGCGGGGCGATTTCGGCGAGGTGGAGCCGCATCGGCTGCGACTTCCGGATGCGCGCAATGGCGAGCAGCTCGGCGATGACGGCACCGAAGAAGAACATCGCCACCAGGGCGAGGTAGCTGCCTTGACCGGTCTCGTCCGCATGCTCCGGGTTCGGCGGCAAGAGCAGTCGGCAGCAGACGGCGGCCACCACGAAGATCAGGGGGTAGCCGGCCAACCTGAGCCGCCGGTAGTGCAGGACTTCGTCGACTTGGTCGGCGCTGGGTTCGGGAACTCCCCACTTCCGCGCGAGTTTGCGGGCGCGTGTGCGATCCGACCACAACGCGACGGCGCACCCGAGCACGACCACCGTCGGCAGAGCCAGAGGGCTGAGCCAGTCGGTCAAAGCTTCCCAATCCAAAGAGGACTCCCTTGGCGCGGCTGCGACTCGGCTTCGGACCGTATCGATCAGCGAGTCCCCGTGGTCCCGTCTTGACCGTGTCGTGACACCCGTCACGACGTGGAGGCCCGTGTCCGCGCTCGGTCAGGAGCTGTGCTCGCCCAGCCCGCGGGCGGCTTCGCGCAGGGCCGCGATGAGCACCGCGATGCGTGGCGCGGAGGCGGTGCCGGCGCGGACCGCGACCGAGACCGAGCGGGTGAGTTCCGGCTCGGTGATCGGCAGCAGCCGCACGTCCGGGGTCAGCCCCTCGATGGCCAGGCTCGGCACGGACGCGCGCATCCGCCTCGACGCGAACGAAGCGTGGTCACCGGGAACGGCGATCCGCGTCGCGCGCGCCCTGCGGCCCTACGACCTGGAGTTCATCGAGCAGCCGGTCTCGGGTCGCAACCTCGACGAGATGGCCTACGTCCGCGGCCGCAGTGACATCCCCCTGCTCGCCAACGAGGCGAGCTGGACGCGCCATGACCAACTGGCGGTGATCCGGGCGGGCGCGGCGGACGCGATCTCGGCCGACAACCAGGCCGACGGCGGCCTGCTCAACCTCAAACGCTCAGCCGGGCTGTGCGAGGCCGCCGGTCTCCCGGTGGTGAAGCACAGCCTCGGCGAGCTCGGCGTGGCGCTGGCAGCCGCGACGCACCTGATCGCCGCGACGCCCAACTTCCGCCACGCCAGCCAGGCCTACGGCGCGCTGCTTTCCGACGACGTCACCGCCGGGTTCGGCGGGCCGACCGGCAACTACCACCACGGACACCTCGCCGTACCGGCAGGCCACGGACTCGGGGTGCAGCTCGACGAGGAGAAGGTCGCCCATTACGCCGAGCTGTATGCGAAGGAAGGGAAAGACTTCTCCTTCACCGACGACCGCCACACGTCCTGGCCGGCACTGCCGAAGGCGTGAACGCCGGCTCCAACCTCCGCAGTCCGGACACTGTGGACACGCGGTCCCGCGACCGCTGTCCTATTCCGTGGGAGCCGATGTTCAACTCCGGATCCGGGCGGTAGCTTTCGGGTGACTCAGGGACACGCGGTACCACGAGCTCTGCGGGAGCGACCGATGCGGACGACGACAGGACCCGGCGGGGTTGCGCACGCGATGCGCGCCGCCCACGGTTTCCTGCTGACCGCCAGGCTGTACCTCGACCTGATCCTCCTCGCCGGTGCGGTCTGTCGCACCCGCTGATCTGCTCCACGCACCCACTCCAGGCATCCGCTCCACGCGTCCGCACAACCGCGGCCGCTGCACCGCGACGCCGCTGCGCCGCCGGCGGCCACCGCGGTCGGCTCGAGCTGCCTGTCTCCCACTCCGAAGCAACCCGGACACCAACGAGGATGAAGTGCAGATGGTGAACGTCGCACGCCTGAAACCCGTCGGCAGGCGAAGTCTGCTGCGCGGTGGAATCGCCGCCGCCGCGGCAGGAACAGCCCTGAGCGGCTGCTCGACCGGCTCCGCATCACCGGCCCGAGGCGAGACCAAGGTGGTGCGCTACCAGGGCTGGTCAGGTGAGGTGCTGTACCCCGAGCTGGCCGCCGACCTCGGCCTGCTCGCAGACGTGCGGCTGGAATGGATCGGCAACACCACCAGCGGTCCGCAGGACATCCAGGCGACCGTCACCGGGGACATCGACATGGGCGGTGCGTTCAACGGCGCGATCATCCGCCTGATCGCCGCGGGCGCCCCGATCAGGGCGGTCGTCGGCTACTACGGCGCCGACGCCGACACCCTCGCCGGCTACTACGTGCTGGAGGGGAGCCCGATCCGCGGTCCCCGCGACTTCATCGGCAAGAAGGTCGGGGTGAACACCCTCGGCGCGCACCACGAGGACGTGCTGGCCATCTACCTGGAACGGGGCGGTCTCAGCGAGGACGAGATCCGCTCCGTGCAGCTGGTGGTCGTGCCGCCGGTCAGCGCCGAGCAGGCGTTGCGCTCCGGGCAGCTCGACGTGTCGGTGCTGTCGGACATCAAGCGGGACAAGGCCATCGCAAGAGGCGGGATCCAGCCCGTGTTCACCGACTTCGACCTCCTCGGAGCGTTCACCGGAGGTTGCTACGTGCTGCGGGACGACTTCATCGCGGCCAACCCGGCGACGACCCGGACCGTGGTCGCGGCGACGGCCCGGGCGGTGCGGTGGGCCCAGACCCGCCCGCGCGAGGAGGTCATGGCCCGCTTCACCGACATCATCCAGCGCCGGGGCCGCAACGAGGACACCTCGTCGGTGCGGTACTGGAAGTCCACCGGTGTCGCCGGACCCGGTGGCCGCATCGCCGACCGCGAGTTCGGCATCTGGCTGGACCGCTCGGTCGAGGACGGCCGGGTGGATGCCGGACAGCTCGACGTCGACCAGCTCTACACCAACGAGTTCAACCCGTTCTGACACCGACGAGGCGGGAAATCGGAGCACCCATGACCACCATCACCTTCGACGACGTGACGAAAAAGTTCCCGGCGAGAGGCGGGAACAGCACCGAGGTCACCGCGCTGAGCGGAGTGGACCTGCGGATCGAGTCCGGCGAACTGGCCGTGATCGTCGGCCCGAGCGGTTCCGGGAAGTCGACCATGCTGGACCTGCTGGCCGGGCTCGACCTGCCGACCAGCGGCGAGATCCGGCTCGACGGCCGGCCCATCACCGGCCCCGGACTGGACCGCGGTGTGGTCTTCCAGCAGTACGCGCTGCTGCCCTGGCGCACCGCGCAGAGCAACGTCGAGTTCGGACTCGAGGCGAAGCAGGTTCCCAGGCCGCAGCGGCGCGACCGTGCGCGGGAGTACCTGGACCTGGTCGGCCTGTCCGGCTTCGAGAACCACTACCCGCACCAGCTCTCGGGCGGGATGAAGCAGCGCGTGGCCATCGCCCGCAGCCTCGCCTTCGACCCCGAGGTGCTGCTGATGGACGAACCTTTCGCCGCGCTCGACGCCCAAACCCGCGACCTGCTCCAAGAGGAGCTGTTGCGGATCTGGGAAAGCACTCGCAAGACGATCGTGTTCATCACCCACGGCATCGACGAGGCGGTGTTCCTGGGGCAGCGGGTCGCGGTGCTGACCTCCCGGCCGGGGACGGTCAAGGACGTCGTCGAAGTCGAGCTGACCCACCGCCGCGAGCGCGATGACCTCCGGTCGGAACCGGACTTCGCCCACTACCGGCACGAGATCTGGAACCTGCTGCGCTCCGAGGTGCGGCACGCCGGCGCCGAGGAGGTGGCTGAAGTTGGCTGACATCGGAGTCCGGCGCGTACCGGGGAAGGTCGCCCCCGGAACGAGCACGCGGGCCGGAGCCGACCGCGTGTTCAGGTCGACGGCGGGGATCGCGCTGTTCCTGCTCGTCTGGGAGCTCACGCCCAGGCTCGGCGTGGTGGACAGCATCTTCCTGCCGCCCTTCAGCGAGGTCGTGCGGACCTGGTGGGAGCTGGCCGCCGGCGGTCAGCTGTGGGAGCACCTGGGCGCCAGCCTCGCGCGGTCGCTGGCCGGGTTCCTGATCGCGGTGGCCATCGCGGTGCCGCTCGGCGTGGTCATCGGCTGGTACGGGGTCGTCAGCGATCTGCTCAACCCGCTGCTGGAGCTGTTCCGCAACACCGCCGCCCTGGCGTTGCTGCCGGTGTTCGTGCTGCTGCTCGGGCTCGGCGAGACGTCGAAGGTGTCATTGATCGTGTTCGCGTGCACCTGGCCGATCCTGCTGAACACGATCAGCGGGGTCCGCACGGTGGACCCGCTGCTGATCAAGTCGGCGCGTTCGATGGGGTTCCCGCCGTTCCCCTTGTTCTACAAGGTGGTTCTGCCCGCCGTGGTGCCCACCGTCTTCACCGGTATCCGGTTGGCGGGGGCCAACTCCATCCTGGTTCTGGTCGCCGCCGAGATGGCCGGAGCCCGCGCGGGGCTGGGCTATCTGATCAACGCATCGCAGTTCAACTTCCAGGTGCCGCAGATGTACGCCGGGATCATCACGATCTCCCTGCTCGGCCTCGGGTTCAACCAGGCGCTCGTCACCGCGGAGCGCCGCCTGTCCCGGTGGCGGCACTGACCCGCCGGTCCACCGGACCGCGTGGAAGCCGATGTCGCCGAATGCCCGGGCCGGGCTTCCGTCACCGGCCCGGGCTCGCCGCCCATCCCGTCCAGCGCTGCACGTCGACCGCGAGCACCGGGCCCGCCGGCGGCTCGTCGCGGTGCTGCGGATAGCGCTCGGCGAGCAGCTCGACCGCCCGGCGGGCCTCCGCGTCCTCCGGGGCGAGCACCCGGCCGGTGCCGTCCGCGCGCACCCACCACAGAGCGCTCCAGTCGGCGTCGTCGTAGTGGTCGGCGAGCACGGCGACCCGCGGGTTGGCCTCGACGTTGGCGAGCCTGCGCAACGCCGTGGTGCGCTTGGGCTTGGCGTCGACCGCGCTGTAGATCGTCTCGCCCGCGGTCGCGAAGACGATCGGGACGACGTGCGGCTTGCCCGACTGGTCCGCGGTGGCCAGGTGCGCCAGCCGGGCGGTGGCGAGCCTTTCGCGCGCCTCGTCGGGGTTCATTCGCCGTGCACCTGGCGGATCGCGTCTTCGTAGGCGTCCAGCGCCCGCTGCACCGGGCCGAGGTGGGCGGAGGGCAACCAGTGCAGCACGCGCCGGAAGCCGGCTTCGTCGAACTGCTCGAGAACATGGGGATCAGCCGGCACGCCCATCACCATCAGCTCGATCGGTCGCTCGGCTCTCGCCCGCAACTCCTCGGCACGGTCGAGGATGCCTTCAGAGGCGTAGTTGGGCATCCAGGCGTCGCCGAAGGCGAGCACCCGGTCGAGGACCGTCGGCCCGTTGCCGCCCACGATCACCGGCGGGTGCGGGCGTTGCACCGGCTTCGGCGACGACCAGATGCGGTCGAAGGAGACGTGCTCACCCGAGTAGCTGGCCTCTTCCTGCGTCCAGATGACCTTCATGGCCTCGACCCGCTCGCGCAGGATGCGCATGCGGCGCCGCGGGTCGGTGCCGTGGTCGGCCATCTCCTCGCGGTTCCAGCCCGCGCCGACGCCGAACTCGAGCCGGCCGCCCGAAAGCCTGTCGATGCTGGCGACCTCGTTGGCGGTGATGATCGGGTCGCGCTGGATCACCAGGCAGATGCCGCTGCCGACCCGCAGCCTCGACGTGGTGGTGGCCGCGGCCGTCAGCGTGACGAAGAGGTCGTGGGTGTGCACGTACTTCCAGGGGAGCTCCCCGCCGCCCGGGTACGGAGAGCTGCGGATGGCGGGGATGTGCGTGTGCTCCGCGAAGAAGAGGGACTCGAAACCCCGCTGTTCCACCACCCGCGCCAGCGAGCCGGGGTCGACGGCGCTGGGGGTGGCGAAGAACGCCACTCCTGTGTCCATCTCCCCGACGGTACCGAGGGGCCGCCGGACCCGCCTCTCAGTTGCGCTCGGTGAGCACCTGGTGCGCGAGCTTCTCCAGTGACGCGGTGATCTCCTCTGTCGAATGGCCCAGTTCGTGCCGCCGGTACTGGAAGAGCTCGGGGGCCAGCGGGGCCAGCAACACGTCGATCATGTGGTCCGCACCTGACGTCCCCGCCTCGATGAGCAGCGTGCGCACGTGGACCCGCCAGAAGCCGTAGGCGCCGGTGCGGAAGCGGGCGCTGCCGGTCTCCGCGCCCAGCGCCAGCGGCAGGTGCCGCTCGAGCAGGCCGGTCATGGCCGCGTAGAACGCGGCGAGGCGGTCGGCGGGTGCGGCGCCGGGGCCGAGCGGCGGATCGCCGCGGACCAGGTTTTCCTGCAGCCGCCGTTCGTGCTCGTCGAGCAGGGCCGTCGCGACGGACGCCGGGGTCGGGTAGCTCCGGTACAGGGTCGCCCGGCCTACCCCCGCGGCGCGGGCGATGTCGCCCATCGTCACCTGCCGCGGGTCTTCGGCGGCGAACAGCCGTTCCGCGGCCTGGAGCACTCTGGCGCGGTTGCGGGCGGCATCGGCCCGCAACCGGCTCGGCTCCGGCGCAGCGGGGATCGCCTCCAGTGACCGGCTCTCAGTCTTCTTGTCGACCACCAGCACATCGTAAGGGCCACCGGGGAATAACCGGTCACGGTGACCAGTTAAACGGACACCATGTCCAGTTGTGGAGGTGCCCCATGTACGTCGTACTCCTCGCGACCGCCCTGCTCGCCGGATGCCTCCTGGCGGTGCAGGCGTCGGCGAATCTCCGGCTCACCTCGGCGGTGGGCACGCCGTACGGCGCATCGACCCTGCAACTGGGCGTGGCCGCCGGCCTGCTCGCGGTGCTCGCCACCGCCGTCGGTGCGATCGGCGCGGCCCGGCTCGTCCCCGGCGTGCCGGTCTGGCACCTGCTGGGCGGCCTGGCCAGCCCGCTCTACATCACCAGCGGAATCCTGCTGTTCCCCCGGCTCGGGGCGCTCGCCGCGGCCGGCCTGTTCGTGACCGGCCAGATGTTCGCCTCGCTCGGCCTGGACCTGTTCGGGCTGCTCGGCGTCGCACGCCGGCCGCTCACCGCCGGCATCGTCGTGGGCGCGGTCGCGGTGCTCGCCGGCATCACCGTGATCATCCGCGGTCCGCGGCCGGCCCACGCCACTGACCCGCGCCCGGCTCACGCCGTTGACCGGCAACCGGCCCATGCCGTTGATCCGCGGTCGGCTCGCGCGGTTGATCGGCAACCCGCTCGCGCCGTTGCCGCACCGCGCCGGACCGGTGGTCGACTCGTCCGCGCGGGGTGGGTGGCGCTCGGGATCGCCGCCGGCGCGGTGCTGCCGCTCCAGGGCGCGGTGAACGCGGCGCTGCGCGCCGACCTCGGCCACGCTCTCACCGTCGGCGTGATCAGCTTCGTCGTCGCGACGCTCACCATCGCCGTCGTGCTGATGGTGCTGCTGGCGCTCGGCCGGACACCGCGGCCGAAGCCGGCTCCGCTCAGCCGGATGCCGTGGTGGGGCTGGCTGGGCGGGGCCTGCGCCGCCGCCTACGTCACCGCCACCTTCACGCTGATCCCCGTCATCGGTGCCGCCACCACGATCGCCCTGACCGTCACCGGGCAGCAGCTGGCCTCGGCGGCGATCGACAACCACGGCCTGTTCCGGCTGCCCCGGCGGCGTCTTACGACGCGGCGGACCGCCGGTCTCGCCCTGCTCGTCCTCGGGTCCGCACTGGTCCAGCTCACTTGAGCCACCCGGTCAACGTCGCGTAGGCGATGATGTTGTCGGTGTAGCTCCTGCGGTTCCTGTCGAAATCGCCGCCACAGGTGATCAAGCGGAGCTCCGCGGCATCGGTGTTCCCGTAGACGCTCTCGGTCGGGAAGTCGAGTTTGGACACCCGCACGACTTCGGTGACGGTGAAAACCGCCGTCCTGCCGTCGTTTCTGGCCACCAGGACCTCAGCTCCGGCGGTCAACTCGTGAAGGCGCGCGAAAATCCCTTCCTTCCCGGCGCCGTTGACGTGACCGAGCACCACCGCCGGGCCCCGGTCGCCCGGGGGCGGCCCGTACCGGTACCAACCCGCCTGCATCGGCGTCTCCACCGGCGGCACCTCGACGGTGTCGTCCGGGTTGAGCCCGAGGGCAACCAACGTCGACACGGCGTCGATCGCCGGAATCCGGACTTCCGCCGGGACCGCGGGCGGCAGCGGTGCCCGCTGTTCCCCGGTCGATGCGACCGGGGGTGGTGCGGTGGGACCGGGAACGTGCCCGGCCCCACCGCACCCCGCCAGCAGCCCTGCCAGCGCCACGACCAGCAGCACACGGGCGTGCTTCACCGGCGGACCGCCCGCCTGGCCATTACCGAACCGAGGCCCAGCAGGCCAAGCAGACCCGCACCCCAGACCCACACGGCAAGGTCGGCACCCGGGTCGCCACCGGTTTCGGGGGCTCCCTTGGGCGTGCGGGCGACCTGGGGCGGCTCGGTGCCGTCCTCGCTGACATCGTCATCGGCACCCGGCACCGGGGCGGGAATGTCGCCGCTGCCGTCGTCATCAGCGGGATAGACGGTGAACGTGGTGCGAAGGCCGTTCTTCCCGCAGCCGGCCGAGAGCGGGTAGTCGCCGGGCTCGGTGCCAGACCCGATGGTCGCCGGCGCGACGTAGGTGTCGATGCCCGCCGGCGTGTCGACCTTCTCGAACTCGCCGATCTCGAGGACCGGCGACTGCGCTCCACCGGGCGCGCCGTAGGGGCAGCGGACCACGACGCCGATGTCGTCGCCGGGCTGGGGCCGGCCATCGGCGGTGATGTGGATCTGCGGAGACGGCGGCGGATAGGGCGAGGTCGTCTCGATCGTGGGCTCGGCGGCGGCCACCGGCCCGACCGACATCGCGGCGACGATGCCGAGCATGGTCAGCATCGGCAAACTGCGTTGAGGCATGGCTCTTCTCCCTCACTTCCACCCGTGCGGCGGAGCGCCTGCGGGTGATGCATGGGAAACCGCCCGTGCGGCGAAACGGTTGGCTCCGATGCGCAGCTGTGATGAAGAGTCCGCTCATCGAGCGGACTTCACGTGCGCAGGGCAACCGCCGGCTGGGTAGGAACGTTCGGGCACAGAAGCACGGCGGCGGTGAACCCAGCGTCACCGCAAGCCCGAAAATCGTTCGACTTGGTAATCATTGGCCCATGCGCACGAACTCTCCGAGGAGACGCCGGCCCCACCGCGCGCGGTGTCGCTGGCGACGCATCGGCTTGTTGGCCACAGCCGTGCTGTTGCCGCGCACCCGCCACTCATGGCGCCAACGACCACAGCCGCCGCGCTGCGCTGCTCGAACGGCTTTTCCGCCCGCCGGACCAGGAAGAGGACGTTCTCCTCTTAACTCGATCCCGATCGGTCTGAGAGCTTGTCGTCAGCACATGCATGCGAGTTCCAACCCTGAAGGGCAGGAGAGCTCCACACCACGAGGGGGCGACGGATGTGACGTGGGAGCCTCCAGAACGCATCCGCGGAATCGTTCTGTCCGTGGTACGCATCGTCGTGTCGTTCATGTTCCTCCTGCACGGGGTGGCAACCCTCTTCGGCCCGTTCACCCCGCACGGCGAGTCAACGCCCGTGGGCCAGTGGCCGTCGTGGTGGGCCGGGCTGATCCAGTTCGTCGGAGGCGGGCTGGTTCTGCTCGGGCTGTTCACCCGGCCGGCCGCGCTGGTGTGCTCCGGGGCGATGGCGTTCGCCTACTTCAAGGTGCACCAGCCCCGCGGGCTTTTCCCGATCCAGAACGCCGGCGAGCTGGCCGCCATGTACTCCTGGACGTTCCTCCTGATCGCGGCACTCGGGGCCGGGCCGTTCGCCCTCGACGCGCTGATCCGGCAACGGAGGAGAGCGCCTGAGCCCGGATCCACGGCCGGCGCCCGCGAAAGATGAAGAACACTCACGCAGCCCGGCCGTTCGGGGAAGCGCACCATGGAGGTGTGACCGAGCCACCGAGGGAGTTGCCGGAACACGAAGAGAGGAGGTGCAGCCATGGAATCCGACGCCACTCGTTCCGTTCTCACGTGGGAGCCCCCCGAGTTCGAAGAGGCCGAATGGGAGGCCCCTGAGTTCGAAGAGCTCATGTGCGCATCCGAGGTCACGATGTACATCGCGCGCATGGAGGGCTGACGCCGCGAGGAACCGACAGCCGAGTGACGAACGGGCGCCGGAGGTGGAGTCCGGCGCCCGGCCCCGGTCGGCGCCGAGCAACGAAGACGAGAGAATCGAGACGGCGATGACTGCGGCACTGCGATCGTCGAGCCGGCCCAGGCTGGCGTCGCACGTGCGCCTGGGCATGGATCGGGTGCGCAAGCAGTACATGCTGCTGGGGCCCGAGTCGGTCATGCTCCTGAACTCGACGGGCGCGTCGGTGCTGGACCTGTGCGACGGGCGGCGGACGGTCGGCGAGATCGCCGAGGAGTTGCGCCGCCGCTACGACCGCGTGGCCGAGGACGAGGTGACGAGCTTCCTCGGGCGCCTGGTCACCAAGCGGTGGGTGGAGCTCGACGATGACTAGGCCCTTCGGACTGCTGGCCGAGCTCACCTACGCGTGCCCGCTGCACTGCCCGTACTGCTCCAACCCGCTCAACCTCGGCGACTACCGCGAGGAGCTGACCACGCAGCAGTGGCGACAGGTGATCTCCGAGGCCTGCGAGCTGGGCGTGGTGCAGCTCCACCTCTCCGGCGGTGAACCCCTCCAGCGCCGCGACCTGGTGGAGATCGTGCGCAGCGCCGCCGAACGCGGCCTGTACACCAACCTCATCACGAGCGCGCTCGGTCTCTCCGCCCGTCGCGCGGAGCAGCTTCGCGAGGGCGGTCTCGACCACGTGCAGATCAGCATCCAGTCCGACGAGCCGACCGCGTCCGACCGTATCGCGGGCACACCGTCGTTCGACCGCAAGATCGCGGCGGCCCGGCTGGTCAAGCGCCTGGGCTGGCCGCTCACGCTCAACTTCGTCCTGCACCGCGGCAACATCGACCGGATCGCCGGTGTCCTGGCCCTGGCCGAGGAGCTGGACGCCGACCGCGTCGAACTGGCCAACACCCAGTACTACGGCTGGGCCTGGCACAACCGCGCCGCCCTCCTGCCCAGCCGGGAACAACTCGAACGGGCCGAGACGATCGTGCGCGCCGAACGCGACCGCCTCGAGGGACGGATCGAGATCACCTACGTCCTGCCCGACTACTACAACAAGTACCCCAAGCCCTGCATGGGCGGCTGGGCCCACCACCAGTTCACCGTCTCCCCCAACGGGGATGCCCTGCCCTGCCCCGCCGCACAGCCGCTCCCGCTACCGCGCGCGAACGTGCGCGAGCACTCCCTCGACTGGATCTGGAACGAGTCGCCTCTCTTCCAGCGCTTCCGCGGCACCGACTGGATGCCCGAACCGTGCCGGAGCTGCCCCCGCCGCGAGATCGACTTCGGCGGATGCCGCTGCCAGGCCTTCCTCCTCACCGGCGACGCGGCCCGCACCGACCCCGTCTGCGTCCTCTCCCCCGACCACGGCATCGTCGCCGAAGCGGTGCGAGCGGCGAACGAGCCGAGGCGGCCGGTCGCAGCGGCACTCACACCCCGGCCACATCCACGGGACGCCGGGTAGGAAACGACCGCACGACCAACCGGGGCGTCGGCGGGGAGCAGAGCCCTTCACACACACCCCGGTCGGAACTGCCTTCTTCTCATCCGCTCAGCGGGGCCGGGGAAGGGCGAGCTTCGCCCGCAGCGCAGCCAACCCCCGTGAGGACCGCTCGTCGCGGCTGTCCTCGACGTGGGCGTGGAGCGCGAGCCCGAGAGCCTGCGGCCGCGCTCGTACCGCTCGTCGCTCCGGTTCTTCAGACGCTCCAGTCCGTCGGGAGGCAGCGGAAGCGCGTCTCCATGGGAGTCCATCGGTCCTGTCGCTGCGTTCTCGCGGGAATGCTTCCGCGCGAGCATGCCAGCAGCGGCCGACAACGTTCCGCCAGGCGACCCAGTACGCAAGCCACGTCCGAAACACGTCCTAGTCGCTCAGCGCGACATCGAACTCGACGGTGACCTCGTCCTTCACCCGCAGTGCGCCGAAGAACGCGGAGTAGGGCTCGATCCCCCACTCGCTCTGGACGACTTCCGCCGAACCCCGGACGCGGTCGCCGTCGCGGTGGCACACAAGCCGAACCGGCCGCGCCACGCCCACTATGGACAGCGTCCCGGACACGACGATCGCCTCCCTCTCCTCGGCCACACCGGTGGAGGCGAACTCGATCTCCGGATGGTCCTCGGCCGCGAGCACGCCGCGGATGTTGCCTTCGATGCTTCGCTTGTCCGAGTCGGTGAGCGGCTTCGCTCCGCCTTCACCGCTGCGCACTTGCAGCCCGTCGACATCGATCCGCACGTGCACCGAGCAGACGGCGAGGTCCGACTCATCGACCTCGGCGCGCCCCCGCCACCGGGTGGCGACGAGCGTGAGGTCGTGACCGACCCTCGCGCCCACGCCCGCGCGGAACGTCCGCACGAGCAGAGTGCCGACGTCGGGCCCGAGCTGGAAACTCCCCGCACGTACAGCCATCAGCTCATGGTATTACCAGGCTGGCGGAAAGGTGACGTCCGCGCGGAGCGTCGGCGGCACGGGAAGGACGGTGCGAGATGAGCACGAGGCCCAGCGCCCAGGAGCTGGCGGCCGCCGACGGCACGACTGTGCCCGACGTGCTCGCGCCGGGGTTGCGCGTGCTGTTCTGCGGCATCAACCCCGGCCTGTACTCGGCGGCCACCGGCCACCACTTCGCCCGCCCCGGCAACAGGTTCTGGCCCGCCCTGCACGTTTCCGGCTTCACATCACGGCAATACCGCCCGGACGAGCAGGAAAGCCTGCTCGACCACGGGCTCGGCATCACCAACCTCGTCGCCCGCGCCAGCGCCCGCGCCGATCAGCTCAGCGCCGGGGAACTGCGGGCCGGAGGCGCGCGGTTGCAGGACACCGTGCGCCGAACGCGCCCGGCGTGGTTGGCGGTCGTCGGCGTCACCGCCTACCGCACCGCCTTCGACGAGCGCCGCGCCGCGGTCGGCCCCCAGCGGCGCACCATCGGTCCCACCCGGCTGTGGGTCCTGCCGAACCCGAGCGGGCTCAACGCGCACTACAACCTCGACCGGCTGGCCGAGGAGTTCGCCCGGCTACGCAACGCCGTGGAAAGCTCGTAGCCGCAAGACCACCCGCACAGTCCCTTCGGGACTGCGAGTCACCTGGTTCAGGCCTCGCCATCCGCTCCGCTCGCGCCGCCGGCGAAAACGGGCAGCATCCGCACCACATCCGGCGGCAGACCGATGCCGTTCTCGCTGGCCGGGTTCACCGCGAGCCACATGTCCTCCGACGGCCAGTTCGCGGCCAGCTCGGCAAGCGGGACCCGGATCGCGGTACTGACATCCGCTCCGGCCTCCTCCAGCGCTTCTTCGGAGGTGAAAACCGGGATGTACTTCTGGCCTTCCTGTTCGATGACGGGCAGCGCGACCGTCCCCTCCGGCTGCTCCTCGCCTTCCTCGGACGGGGCCTGCGGCAGCAAGGCGGAACTGGTCGCGAGCTCCTGCAAGACGGACTGGGTCTCGTCCTGATCCGCGCCCGCGGGCACCGCTTCTTCGGCGGACGCGCGCTCATCGGGAGCTGAAGATGTCATGGCTGGGTCCTTTCCTCGACGGGTGCTCCTGGCGACTTGCCCACGCTCTCACACCAGCACGCGCACCGGCACACGAGGCACGGATTCCGGGCGACTGCTCCGAGCCGGTCGGGGCGCCCGCTATGCGGTTGATCGCGGGACGTGCGCCGGAGCCACCATCGGTGTCCGATGCCGCCTTCGCCGGTACCGGAATCGACCGGACACGCACCCACCGCCAACCCTACGGCGCTGCGAGCACGAACGCGAACGCCGTGCGCCACCAGACGGGACCTCAGGTCGTCGAACCCAGTCGCTCAGGCGGCGCCGGTACAGCGGAAACCGGTGTTGCCGCTGGTGCTGTCGGGAGAGTTGTGCGTGCGGGCGGCGACCCGTAGCGGTTGCAGTAGCTCTCGTGGCAGAGGTAGGACCCGCCGCGCAACACCTTGTCGACCACGAGGTCCGCGCCCGGGCGGTCGCCCTGGGGCGCGCGGAGCCGGAACGCTCGACGGTCCACCGGTCCGCGCACCACTCCCAGAAGTTGCCGGCCATGTTGTAGAGCCCGAAGCCGTTGGGCCTGTAGGCGTCGGCCGGTGCGGTGCCGCGAAAGCCGTCCTCGGCGGTGTTCCTGGTGGGAAAATGTCCCTGCCAGATGTTGCAACGGTGCCCACCACCGGGGGCGAGCTCGTCGCCCCACGGGTAACGGCGTCGTACCGGTCCCCCTCGGGCCGCGTACTCCCATTCGACCTCTGTGGGCAGCCGCAGCCCCGCCCAGTCGCAGTAGGCGGCAGCGTCGTTCCAGGACACCTGCACCACCGGATGCTCCTCGCGGCCGCGCGTCGAACTGCCGGGCCCTTCGGTGCCGCCCAGCACGCGCTTTCGACACCGCACCACCACGGTGCAGCGGCCGGCCGTGGCGACGCTCGGCGGAGCGCACCGGGGAGGAAGGCGGCGAACACGTACGACCAACCGAACCGCTCGGCCTCGGTGCGATAACCCGTGTCCTTCGCGAACCGGGCGAACTGCTCGTTGGTCACGACCCGCGGAGCCATCTGGAACGGGGCGACCCGCACCTGCCGGACCGGCCCTTCACCGTCGCCGGGATCCCTCGGCATCGTCGGTTCCCATCAGGAACTCGCCGCCCTCCAACGTCACCATGCCCGCCACCGCACCGCCGTGCCAACCGGCCGGAGCTGGTCCGGTCTGCGCTGCGACCGCGCCACGGGCGGGAGTGCAGCACCGCCGGCCGGACCGGTTCGACATCGACATGGGAGAACTCCTGCAACCGTCGTCACGTCGGTGCCCCTGCGACCCGGCACAGGGTCGATCAGCCGGTGGCGGTCCGGAAGGTGTGCAGGTAGTCGAACACCGCCGTGGCACCGGTCGCGTTCATCGACACCAGGCCGATCCTGAGCGGGCCCCTGCGCGGCATCGACCAGGTTCCGCCCCAGGTCCAGTGCACGCCGTCGGTGCTGGACGCCGCGCGGACGTCGTGGGCACCGGTGGCGGAGTTGTGGTGGTACGCCAGCCGCAGCCAGGTCACCGCCGCGGGAGGGCCGCCGAACATCGGTCCGTAGAAGACCGGCGTCGGGGGCGTCGTCGTCGGTCGTTCCCCTTCCTTGGCGAACTCGGTCTGGTGGAAGACCGCCCCGTCGCCCTCGGTGACCGGCAGGACGGAGTGGACCAGTTTGAAGTACCGGTCGTCGTTCTCGTACAACAGGATCCCCGCCTGCTGGGCCGGTTTCGTGCCGTCGAAGGCGAGCTTGGTCTCGACGATGAAGTCGCCGGCCGGTGCGTCGCGCAGCAGCACCGGAGCGGTGTTGGTGCTGTTGAACAACTCCGCCCCCTGGGTGGGCCAGGTGAGCACGCCGCCGGCCTCGGTGGCCGAGCCCGCGGCACGGCGGATCCAGCTCCACGCGGGATCGCTCCCTTCGGGACTGCCGGTTCCGCTGAACTCGTCGGAGTGGGCGGGCAGCGGAGTTCCGGGGAGCGGGTCGGGAACCCGGGTGGTGACGGGCTTGTGGAGCGGTGCCGCGCTGAGGTTGTCGGCCACGGCCGGCGCACCCCTCGACGCCACCCCCACCCTGCCTGCCTGGAGCTCGGAGTCGGGCAGCGGCACGGACACGGTCGCCTGCGCATCACCCAGACTGTCTTCGGACACCTCGGCGGTCAGCGTTGAGCCTCGCACTTCCACAGCGACGTCGTGCCACGTCCGGTGGTCGAAGGTGGCCGGCAGCGCCGCGCGGCTCGTCGTGGTGGCACCGTCGTCCGTGACCGACACCGCCAGCGCGTGCTCGGCCCGATCGAGCCACGCGGTGATGGAATCACGCGGGCTGCGAGCCGAGATGACGAGGCCGACCGAGCCGCCGGCGCCCGCATCGGTGAGCTTCAGCCTCGCCCCGGCCCGGATGTCGCCGCCGATCCGGCCCGGGGCGAGGAGGAAAGATGTCCCGGCCGGCGATGCGGACTGGGTGAGGACGCCGCCGGACGCGGGTTCCTCGGCCAGGGACCAGCGTGCGGCCGGGTCCCCACCTGATGTCCAGCCGGCCAGTCCTGCGGGACCGTTGAAGGTGCTGCCGGCAACCGCTCTGGTGACCGGCGCCCGCTGCGGACCGCTCGACGGGCCTGCCCCGCCCCGCAGCACCGGCCAGCCGTCGATCCAGTCGAGCCGGTCGATCAGCATCGGCCGCCTGCTGAGGGCGGGCTTGACCCCGTCGGCGGTGTCGACCGGCGGGAAGTCCGGGTCCGCGGCGGGAATGGCGTGGTACACCAGCCAGTCCTGCCCCGACAGGTCGGTCTGCACGGCGTTGTGGCCGGGGCCGACGAAGCCGTTCCCGTTGGCCGCCGCCACGATGCCGCCCTTGCTCGAGTAGTCGGTCAGCGACTGGCCGTCCTGGGTGACGAACGGGCCGAGCGGGTTGTCCGCGCGCCCGACCTTGACCGTGTACCCGCTGAACGCGCCCTGGCAGCAACCGCCGTCGGAGAAGAACAGGTAGTAGAAGTCCCCGCGCCGCACCGGGAACGCGCCCTCCGCGCGGCGGCCGCGCGCGACGATCGTGGTGGGTCCGGCGAGCCGGGTCGCGTCGGCGTTCATGGGCGCGACGCACATGGTGTCGTAGCTGCCCCAGTACAGGTGGTGGGTTCCGCCGCCGTCGGTCACCATCGCCTGGTCGATCGTGCCGATGGGGTTGGTGGGGCAGCCGTCGGCGAGGGTGACGACCAGGCCGCGGTCGGTCCACGGTCCGGTGGGCGCCGGGGCGGTGGCGAGCGCGACCCCGCCACCGGACAGGCCGTAGGTCAGGTGGTAGGAACCCGCGACGTAGCGGATGTCGGGCGCGAACGGCCTGGTCCCGTCCGGCCACCACGCCGGGCGATCGCTCGCGGTGAACACGTCGCCCGCGTAGGACCAGTTGACCATGTCGGCGGACCTCAGCACGGGCAGGACGTGCTCACCGGACTCCCCGCGGCTGTTGAAGATGGGGTTGGTCGTGCCGTAGGCGTACCAGTCGCCGTCGCCACCGCGGATCATCGTCGGGTCCGGGAACGTGTCGACGACGCCTTCGGTGACCGGGTTGGTGTAGGTGCCAGTGGTGGCCGGCACGGCCGAAACCGCTTCGGGCGCGGTGGTCAGCAGCGGCACGATGACGACAGCCGCCAGCAAGCGGGCCACACGTGGGAATCTCACGCTCGTCCCTCCCGGGTGATGGGCGGGTGCCGCCCGGCATGCACTGCGGACCGCTCAGGGCTTGGTGTTCTGGTAAGTCGACTCGTCCAGACCGCTCAGCGTCGGGTCGTACTCGACGTCCCCGACGTCGTACATCGATGTCATCCAGTGGTAGAAGTTGTCGCCGCGCCGCCGCAGGATCTCGTAGAGCCTGCGCATCAGCCGCGTCCGCACCGGCTCCAGTTCCGGGTGCGGATAGCGGTTGACCAGCTCGTCCGGGTCGTCGTCCAGGTCGTACAGCTCGTTCACCGAGTCCGGGTTGACCACGAGCTTGTACCGGTCGGTGCGCAGCATCCGTTGCGGGTACGGGAAGTGGTGGCCGTGGAACTCGCAGACGATGTCCTCGTCCCACCCGCCGGCACTGTCCGAATCGGACACCAGCGGCAGCAGGCTGCGCGAGTCCACCGCGGGTCCGGGATCGATGCCCGCGAGGTCGAGGATCGTCGCGGTGCAGTCGAGGAGGCTGACGAACTCCGAGCGCACCACTCCCCCCGGCCCGCCGGGCACCCGGACGATCCCCGGTGTCCGGTAGATGTCCTCGTACATGGCGGGACCCTTGTCGTGCAGGCGGTGTGCGCCGGTGAACTCGCCGTGGTCGCACGTGAAGAAGACCGCCGTCTCGTCGGCGAGGCCCAGGCGCCGCATCGCGGCCATGACCCGGCCGATCTCGTGGTCGATGAGCGCGACATAGCCCCAGTAGACCGCGATCAGCTTGCGGGTCGTCTCGATCGGCATCGTGTCGAACGTCCAGTGCGCGCTGTAGTTCCGCTGCACCGGCGGCTTGCCGTGGAAGGTCTCGGCGACCGACCTCGGCAACGGCACGTCCGCGGGATCGAACAGGTCGAAGTAGGAGTCGGGGATGATGTAGGGCAGGTGCGGGCCGAAGAAGTGCAGTGCGAGGAAGAACGGCTTGTCCCGCTCGCTCGCGTCCGCGGCGTAGCGCTCCATCATCTCGATGGCCCGTGTCGCGAGGTAGTGCTCGAAGGTCGCTTCGACGGGCTGGTGGAGCCGGGCGGCGAGCAGGTTCCCGGGGCCGCCGTTGGGCAGCGTGCCACGGATCCGGTCGCTGATCTCGTAGGGCGGGAACCCGTTCCCGGCCAGGTAGGCGAGGTAGTCCGGGTGCTCGACCGGGTTGTGCCACCCCGGCAGGTCGGGGCCGTCGAACCCGAAGTCCCCCGCGGACCTGTCCGTGCCGACGTGCCACTTGCCGATCAGCCCGCAGTTGTAGCCGTTGTCGCGCAACGCCTCGGAGAACGTGAACTGCCCGTCCGGCAGATCCTCGATGTAGCCGACGTTGCGCTCGTGGTTGGCGAGCAGCTTGTGCCGGAACGGCGCCTTGCCGGTGAGCAGGCTGGCGCGAGCGGGCGTGCAGATGGCGGTCGGGGTGTACCAGCGGTCGAACCTGGTCCCGGTGCTCGCGAGCTCGTCGAGGTTGGGCGTGGCGGCCCGGGGGTTGCCGTACGCGCCGAGCGTGTCCGCGCGGTGCTGGTCGGTCATCAGGAACAGGATGTTCGGCTGCTTCATGGCCGGCCCGCCGAGGTGAACAGGTCGCCGGTGTAGTAGTTCGCGGGCCCGACGCTCTGCTTGAGCTGGCCCGTCCCGGCGAAGTAGCCGTCCATCCCGGACATCCACCGCTGGATGGTTCCGTCGCCGGTCATCCGGTCGAGGTCCTCGACGCCGAGGATCCTCACGTTGGCCGCGTCGGCCCTCACCTGGGACTCGTCGACCTTGAGCAGTTTCGCGGTGAGCTTGATGGTCTGGTCGAGGTCGGCCGACCGGTATGCCATCGCGTCGCGGAGGACGGCGATCACCTTCCTGGCCTTGTCCGGCTGTCCGGTCACGACGTCGTTGCCCGCGACGAACGCCGTCGGGAACTCGAGCCGGCCGGCGAAATCGGAGTTCTTCGCCAGTTCGACGAGGCCGGGTACCTGCTTCTTGATCGTGGCGATGGCGGGGTACCAGAACCCGGCCGCGTCGATCCTCCTCGACGAGAACGCCGACACGATCGTCGAGGCGTCCATCGGAACCACCCTGACGTCGTTCTTCGTCAGCCCGGCCTGCCGGAGTGCGAGGTCGAGGATCATCTCCCCGGACGTGCCCTGCGGGACACCGACCGTCTTGCCCCTGAGATCGGCGATGGTGGCCGTGCCGGGCTGGGCGATGACCCGGTCCGCGTTGCCGAGGGTGTTCAGCGCCACCACCTTGGCCTGGCCGGAGGCGGGCAGCCACATCGCCCCCGGACCGATGTAGCCGAAGTCGAGGTCGCCGCTGCCCAGCGCCTGGATCTGCAGCGGGCCGTTGGTGAACACGCTGGTGCTGGCCTCCAGCCCGTGCTTCTCCCACAGGCCCTGGTCCTCGGCGACGGCGAGCAGGCTGGCGCCGTTGAAGTCGCCGATGTAGCCGAACCGGACCTCGTCGGGCCCCGCCGAGCCGGATCCGCTGCCGCACCCGGTGAGCGCGGCGGCGGCCACGATCCCGGCGAGCAGCGCGCCGAGCAGCCGCTTCCTGATGGCCATGGTGCCCCTTCCTGGGTCAGTCCGTCGTCGACGGCGCGGGACCCGGTTCCTGGTGGTAGACCGAGTTCCACACGCGGTTGCGCAGGACGGTGAACTCGGGGCTGAGCCGGACCTCTTCGGTGCGCAGATGGGGCAGGTCGACCTCGACGACGTCGAAGACGCGACCCGGCCGGGATGCCATGACGACCACCCGGTTGGCCAGGAACACGGCTTCGTCGACGTCGTGGGTGATGAACAGGACCGTGCGCCGTTCCCTGCCCCACGCCCGCAGCAACTGCTCCTGGAGCTTGACCCTGGTCAGGGCGTCGAGCGCGCCGAAAGGCTCGTCCATCAACAGGATCTCGGGGTCCACGGCGTAGGCGCGGGCGATCGCGCACCGCTGGCGCATGCCGCCGGAAAGGGCCTTCGGCAGCACGTCGGCGAAGTCGGTCAGCCCGACGACGTCGATGAAGTAGTCGGCCCGCTCGCGCCGCTCCTTCTTCGGCACGCCGGCGATCTTCAGGCCGAACTCGACGTTCTTGCGCACGCTCAGCCAGGGGAACAGGGCGTACTGCTGGAAGATCACCCCGCGTTCGGGGCCGGGGCCCGCGACCGGGACACCGTCGACGAGTGCGCTGCCCGAGGTCGGCTCCTCCAGCCCGGCGAGGATGTTCAGCAGGGTGCTCTTGCCGCACCCGGAGGGGCCGACAACCGTGACGAACTCGTTGTCGGCGATGTCCAGCGAGACGTCGTCGAGCGCGACGAACCGGTCCCGCCCGAGGGTGAAGGTCTTGGTCACGCCGGTCACCGCGATCTTCGCGGGCCGCGCGGTCTGCGTGCTCCTGGGGTTCACGGCCGCTCCTGCCATCCGGTCAGCCGGCGTTCGGCGAGCAGGAGCAGCCGGTCCATGACCAGGCCGAGGATCCCGATCGTGATCAGGCTGACGAATATCGTCGGGAGGTCGTAGTAGAGCTGGGCGTTCTGCATGCGGTAGCCGAGGCCTTCCTGCGCCGCGATGAGCTCCGCGGCCACCAGCGTCGCCCACGCCGAGCCGAGCCCGACGCGCATCCCGACGAGGATGAACGGCGACGACGCGGGAACGACGACCCGGCGGAAGATCGTCGCGTCGCCCGCGCCGAGCACCCGCGCGGCGTTGATCAGCGTCCGGTCCACGGTGACCACCCCCTGCAGCGTCGAGATGACGCAGGCGAGGAAGGCGGCCAGGAAGATCACGAAGATCTTCGGCACCTCGCCGATGCCCATCAGCACGATCGCGAGGGGGATGATCGCCAGCGGTGGGATGGTGCGGAAGAACTGCACCCACGGCTCGGTCAGGCTGCGCACGAGCCCGTACCAGCCCATGAGGAAGCCGAGCAGGATCGCCAGCGCCGTGCCCAGCGCGAAACCCGCGAGGACCCGGGCGAGGCTGGCCGAGGTGTCCTTCAACAGCGTGCCGTCCGCGATCATCTCCCCGGCCTTGCCCGCCACTTCCGGTGGCGCCGGGATCTCGACCCCCAGCGCCGCCAGCGCCCACCACAGCCCGGTGCCGAGCAGGATCGACACGGCGTTGAGTGCCAACGGCACCGCGAACCGGCGGCGCCGCGGCGAGGGAGCGGATTCGGCTTCCAGCACCGCGCTTCGCTCGCTGAGAACGGCCATGGTGGGAGCTCCTTACGCCGGCAGTGCGCTGATCCTCGACGCGGCCGGCTCCGGATAGCCGGCGAACAGCGGCGAGCTGTGGAAGAGCGCGGCGAGCGCACCGAGGGCACCGTCGTCGTCGGAGAGCTGGGCGCACCGGATCGCCGGCTTCGCCGCGGCCCACGGGAACAGCTCGGTGGCGACGGTCGCGGTGACCTGGCCGACGATCACCGGCGCCAGGTGGGCGATCTCGCCGCCGATCACGACCTCGGCGGGGTTGAACGCCATCGCCACCATGCCGACGACCCTGCCGAGCGCCGAGGCCGCATCGCGCAGCACCTGCTCGACGGCCGGGTCCCCGCGCTCGACCGCTGACCGCAGCTCGTCCAGGGAGCCGACATCGGCGCCGCGCACGCGGCAGGCCGCCATGATCGCAGGCACCGACGCGACCGTTTCGAGGCACCCGGCCTTGCCGCACCGGCACAACGGGCCTCCGGGCTCGATCGTCACGTGGCCGAGTTCGCCCGCCAGTCCCGTCGCGCCCCCGACCAGGCGGCCACCGACCACGAGGGCGCCGCCGACTCCGTCGGACAGGCGGACGTAGAGCAGGTCATCGACCGCGCCGCCGCCGGTGATCGCCTCGGCGAGAGCGGCGAACCGGGTGTTGTTGTCCACGATCACCGAGGCGCCGAAGCGCTCCGCGAAGGAGACGTCCACGTCGTCGCGCGCGGCGGCGAACCCGGGCCCGAACGCGCCTTCCGGTGCGTGCGGCGCCGAAGATCTCGGGTAGGGCCCGGTGACCCCGATACCGATGCCCTGCAGGGCGTGGAAGTGCACTCCGCACTCGTCGCCGAGCCGGTCGATGAGCCCGAAAGCAGCCGAGATCCGCTCCGGCCAGCCGGCATCCTCCTGGTAGCGCTGCCGACCCGACGCGACGATCTCGTGCGCGGCGTCGGCGACGGCCACCCGCACCCGGCGGTGCCCGAAGTCCACGCCCATGAACTGCGCGGACCTCGGATCGAGCGCGAGCCGCTCGGCGGGCCTGCCGCTGCCCTCTCGGACCGCCGCGTCGGTGTCGACGACCACGATCGCGCCGCGCCGCAGGAGGTCCCGCGTGATCTCCGAGACCGTGGTGCGGGACAGCCCGACGATCTTGGCGATCTCGCCCCGGCTCAGCGCACCCCGCTCGCGGAGCGCGCGCAGCACGCGCTCCTTGTGCGTGCGGCGCACGAGCGCGTGCACCTCGGTGGGCGTTTCCATGCTGACCATGCTCGGCACGGCCAATTATTCAGGCAAGGCTCCGACAGAATTCGCTCGCGATGTGGTCCTGCCGTCCCCGTCGAGGCCGTGGGTGCGTCCGTCGCCGGCAGGCCTGGGGTGACAGGCCGTGTACCGACCCCTTCGACCGGTCAGGGCAAGCGCCCTCAAGGGCTTTTCCATGCCCAGTCGTTCCGCCCTGTCCAGGGCTCGGACTATTGGGAATGCGGGATGGACCGCGATGTTTCCGCGGTGCGGCTTCAGGCCGTTTCCACCAGGTCGGTACGAGAGACGAGCTCGGTGAAGGTGCAACGCTGTCCACTGCTTTCCTCGCGGTACAGCTCGCCCGACAGGTGAACCCACGTGCGGGCGTGGTTGTCGGTTACGTGCGGGTGGTCGGCGGGAGCGGAAGCGGCCTCTCCGGCCAACCAGCAACGTCGTGCAGACATGAGCCGTTCGTCTTTCTCCTGGGCGTAGCGGAGTCCGTTCAGTGCGATTCACCGGTGTCCGGGCCTCGCGTGAACTCAAGCACAGTGCCGAAAACGTACGCCGTCGCAGCGCCCGCCGACGTTGTCGCATCACACGACATCTGGCCGTTTCGGTCGTGGAGCCGAACAACGGGGAGCCACCCTCACCGCCGAACGTCCCTCGGCCGCCGCGCGAACGCCGATGAGCTCGCCGCGGCCGTCGCCTTGCTGGTCAGCGACAACGCCGGCTTCGTCACCGGAACCGCAACGCGAGGTGACTCCAACGACAGGACTCAAGCCAGGGCGCGGTGGAGGAGGGAGAGCAGGCGGTCCCAATGGCGCTGCAGCGCGGCGGGGTTGAAGGCGGCGGTGTCGGACATGGTGAAGCCGTGGATGGTGCCGGGGTAGATCTCGGTGCTGTAGCCGACACCCGCGGCATCCATGGCGTGGTTGAGCTCGCTGATGGCCGAGGGCGACATGTCGCCCTCGGCGAGTCCGAGGTGGACCTGGGCGGTGAGCTCGGGAATGCGGCGGTGCGGGCTGTCGGGCTCGTCGGTGACCAGGAAGCCGGGGTGGAATCCGGCGACGGCGGCCACCTGGCCGGGATGGGCTGTCGCGGTCCGCATCGCGAAGGCGGCGCCTATGCAGTAGCCGATCACGGCGACCGGTCCCGCGCCGACCTCGGACTGGGTGGTGAGGAAGCCGAGGTACGCGTCGGCGTCGCGCAGGGCGTCTTCGGTGGTGTGCGCCGCGAGCAAGGGCATCAGCCGGGCGATGACCGCGGGCCTGATGTCTTCTCCGATGTGCTCGGGAAGTTCGACCACCGGTGCCGGACCGTGCCGGTAGTAGATGTTGGGGACGAGCACGTAGTACCCGTGCTCGGCCAGTTCGCGGGCCCTCTGCTCCAGCTCGGGCCGCAGGCCGAAGGCGTCCGTGTACAGCAGCACCCCCGGGTGCCGCCGGCCATCGTCGGGGAAGGCGGCGAAAGCGTCGGCCTGGCCGTCCGCGGTGGGAATCCGCAGCGTCTTGGTGGGCATGAACACTCCTGTCGTGGTTGATGTGTCGACCTCGTGATCAACACGACGGAGGCGGAGCCCGCGCAGCAGCGGGAGATCCTCGATCGAACAACGGGCCGGCCCCGGCCCCCGCGGCGCTCAGAAGAGCACCGGGTCACCAATCCGTGCGTGGCGCGATGCCGTCCCGGTAGTCATCGCCGCACAACATAGCCCGCCGGACGATGCCGACGCCAGCACGCCGGACAACCGCGCCCTCCCGAAGGCGCACGGCCCGTCACCGGCACGTGGCGTGAGCGCGAGGTCTGGCCGCAGGGACGGCCATCGCCGAGGGCACCAGCAGCACGGCGACGACGAGCAGCGCCTGCAGCGTGCCGACCCGGTCGCCCAGGTAGCCCAGCAGCGGAGGTCCCGCGAGGAAGGCGGTGTAGCCGATCGTGGACACCACGCTGACCCGCGCCGCGGCGTGCTCGGGGTCGTCGGCCGCCGCGCTCATCCCGACGGGAAAGCCGAGCGAGGCGCCGAGCCCCCACAGCACCGCACCGAGCAGCGCGATCGGCAGCCACGTTCCGAAGACCAGGAGCACGACCCCGAGACCGGCCGTGGCCATGGTCGCCCACAGCACCCGCAGCCGGCCGAACCGGTCGAGCAGCGCCGTGCCCGCGACGCGGCCTGCCGTCATCGCGGTGAGGAAGACCGCGAACCCGGCGGCACCCAGCCAGGCGGGCACGCCGTAGCCGTCGACCAGGGCCACCGCGAGCCAGTCGTTGGCGGTGCCCTCGGTGAGCGCGAGGGCCAGCACCATCAGACCGATGACCAGCGTCCTGGGGTCGGTCCAGGCCCGCCACGGCTTCGCGCCCTTGTCGCCGCCTCCGTCGTCGGCTCCCTCGCGGATGAACGACCGTGCGGCGAACGCCGGCAGCACCGCGACGATGAGCGCGGCCGCGATCAGGTGCGTCGCGACCGGGACCGCCCACGCCGCGGCGACCGCGCCCACCCCGGCCGCAACGACGGTGCCGAGGCTGAACGCGGCGTGGAAGCGAGGCATGATCGTGCGTTCGAGAGCACGTTCGACCGCTGCGCCCTCGATGTTCATCGCCACGTCCCAGACGCCGGAACCCAGGCCCATGCAGACCAGTCCGAGCGCGGTCAGCCAGTAGTCGCCGAGCGCCGCCGCTCCTACGCCGCTGCACGCCACACCCGCCGCGTCGAGCACGGCGGCGCCGGTGATGACCGCCCGCGCGCCGAACCGGTGGACGAGGCTGCCCGCCAGCGGCAGGGCGGCCATCGCACCCACCGAGATCGACAGGAGCAGCGCCCCGAGTTGACCGGGCGTGATGCTCAGCGCGTCCCGGGCTTCGGGGATGCGCGACATCCAGCTGGCGATGGCGAAGCCGTTGACGGCGAACACCGCGGTGACGGCGTTGCGCGCGCGCAACACGGCCGGTCGGGAAGTGCGCGACTCCACGGCCACGAGCTGGCCCCCCAGTGTCGAATCGATTCGATCCCGTCGGGTCGGTAGTCTTCCGGCAGCCCGTCGAGACGTCAAGGAAGTACTCGCGCATGCCCCGATCACGGACCGGCACAGCCGCCCGCCCGACGCTGTCCAAGGTCGCCGAAGCGGCCGGTGTCGCGGTGTCCACGGCGTCGCTCGTCTTCTCCGGTTCCGGCCCGGTCTCCGACGCGACCCGCCGGCGCGTCCTCGACGCCGCCGACAGGCTCGGCTACGCGGGTCCGGACCCGGTCGCCCGGTCGTTGCGGCAGGGCAGGTCCGGGATCGTCGGCGTGGTGATCGGTGAGCGGTTGCTCTACGCGTTCCGCGACCCGGTGGCGGTCGCGCTGCTCGACGGCCTCACCGAGGAGCTCGCGCCGGCCGGGTTCGGGTTGCTGCTGCTGTCGGGCAGCAGCGGGCGAACGGGACCGGCGCCGGAGCAGGTCGAGCGGGCCCCGCTGGACGCCGTGGTGGTGGAGAGCTGCGGCGGGGACGACGCGCCGGCGGTGTCCACCCTGCACCACCGGGGGGTGCCGATCATCGGGGTGGAGGGCACCCGCCTGCCGGACGTGCCGATGGTGAGCATCGACAACCACGGCGCCACCGTGGAGCTGACCCGGCACCTCGTGGAGCTGGGGCACCGCAGGATCAGCGTGGTCACGCTGCCGATGCGCCAACCCGGAACGCACCGCGGCCCGCTGGACGACTCCCGCCGCGCCACGGCCACCTCGACCACCGGCATCGACCGGCTCCGCGGGGTCGAGGACGCCCTCGGCCACGCCGTCGCGGCCTGGGAGGCGAGCGACGGGCTGATCGAGGAAGGCCACCGCGCCGGGCTGGAGCTGCTGGCCGGATCGCCGCACCAGCGCCCCACCGCTGTCGTGGCGCAGAGCGACCTGCTCGCGGTCGGCGTCGTCCACGCCGCGCGCGAGCTCGGCCTGCGGATCCCGCAGGACCTCAGCGTCACCGGCTTCGACGGGATCGACACCCCGTGGCTGGGAGACCTGCGGCTGACCACGGTGGAACAGCCCATGACAGAGAAGGGCCGCGCGGCGGGGAGGATGGTCGTCGACGTGCTCGCCGGCGCCCGCCCGGACCCGGTGATGCTGCCGACCACCCTGCGCGTGAGGTCCAGCACCGGGCCCGCGCCCGAGTAACCGGCACATCCGCTGTCGCCGGTGACACGACCCACCGCGCAGACGCGGGGACCACTCGCGTCCGATGGGTCGTCCGTCGCGAACCGTGCGGTAACCTGCCGGGGCATCATGATCATGGACTGGCGGAGGGCGCGCGCATGCACACCCCGGAAACGCCGAGCCCGGAGCACTCCGGCAAACCCGGCACCGCGGTGGACCACACCGTGCCGAGCGTCGCCCGCATCTACGACTACGCCATCGGCGGCAAGGACAACTTCAAGGTGGACCGGGACGTCGCGCACGCGCTGGTCGCCGAGGTCCCTGAGGCGTTGCTGTTCGCCCGCGAGAACCGGTCCTTCCTGCGCAGGGCGGTGCGCTTCCTGGCCTCCGAGTGCGGAGTCCGCCAGTTCGTCGACAACGGCAGCGGCCTGCCGACCGCGGACAACGTGCACCAGATCGCCCAACGCTGCGAGCCGGGGGCGCGGGTGGTCTACATCGACAACGACCCGGTGGTGCTGGCCTACGGGCGGGCGCTGCTCGCCGACGACGGCAACACCGCGGTGCTGCAGGCGGACATGACCTCACCCGGCAAGATCATCGCCGACGCCCGGACCAGGCAGCTCATCGACTTCACCGAGCAGACCGCCGTTCTCTACGTGTCGGTCCTGCACTGCGTTCCCGACGAGGCCGCACCCCGCGACGTGGTCGCGCGGATGCTCGACGCGGTTCCGTCCGGCAGCTACCTCGTGCTCTCGCACATCGTCAGCGACGACCGGGAAGCCGCGCAGCGCTTCACCGAGTTCATGACCAGCAGCACGGACTGGGGCCGGGTGCGCAGCCCGCAGGAGGTCGCCGAGATCTTCGACGGACTGGAGCTCCTGGAGCCGGGGCTGGTCGACGTGGTGGACTGGCGTCCCGAATCCTCCGAGCCCGTGTGGTCGGTGACCGGCTCACCGTTCGGGGAGTTCCCGGCCGACCCGGAGGGCCCCAAGAAGCTCTGGGAGCTGGGCGGGATCGCTCGCAAGCCCTGAGCCCGGGGCCCACCGGGCCGGGGGTCAGCGGATGTCCGAGGGACCCCAGTAGGCCCACATGCGCGTGATCCGGCACGCGTCGTTGATCTCGAACACGTCGACGGAGTTGACGACGCTGGCTTTCCCCCCGATCGTCGCGGTCACGACGATCGGCAGCGCCACGAAGGTGTCCTCGTGGCTGCCCCGGGCCTCGCCGGTCTCGATGCGGGACCCGTAGTTGTCGACGATGTTGCGGTAGTACTCGCGCAGCGCGTCGTGGCCGGCGACGGGCCCCGTGCCGACCGGGTCCTCGATCACCGCGTCCGGTTCGAACAGCTCCAGGATGCCCTCGACGTCTCCGGCTGTGACTCGCTCGCAATAGGCGATCGCGACTTTCTTGCGCTCTGGCTCACTCGGCATGCGGCGAGTGTGGCCGATCTCGATCACGAGAAGATCGCCGGGACCTCAACGGCCGGTGCCGCACGAGGCCGTCCGCGACGGGGCGGTCAGTGCCCCCGGTCGATCCACTCCTGCAGGTGCGGCTTCTCCGCGGCGATGGTCGTGGTGTCCCCGTGGCCGGGGTGCACGGTGGTCTCGCCGGGCAGGGACAGCAGCCGGTCGCGGATCGAGTCGATGATGGTCGGGAAGTCGGAGTAGGAGCGCCCGGTCGCCCCCGGACCTCCGGCGAACAGGGTGTCGCCGGTGAAGACCGCACGCAGCTCGGGGACGTGGAAGCACACCGCGCCCGGCGCATGCCCCGGCGTGTGCAGCACCTCGACCTCGGTGCCCGCGATGGTCAGCCGCTGGCCGTCGGCGAGCGCTCCGTCCGGATCGCGCTGCGGATGGGTCATGCGCCAGAGCACCATGTCGTCCGGGTGCAGCAACACCGGGGCGCGCAGGGCGTCGGCGAGCTCGGGTGCGACCCGGACGTGGTCGTCGTGGGCGTGCGTGGCCAGGATCGCTCGCACCGTGCGTGTTCCGACGAGGTCCCGGATCGCCCCGGCGTCGTGCGGAGCGTCGATCACGAAGCATTCCTCGTCGTCGCCGACGATCCACACGTTGTTGTCGACGTCGAAGGTCTGACCGTCCAGGGAGAACGTGCCGGAGGTGGTCGCGTGGTCGATGCGCGCGGTCATCACAGCACCACCACCGATCGCAGCACCTCGCCCCGCTCCATCTTGGCGAACGCCTCCTCGACGTGGTCGAGCCCGATCTCCTCGGTGACGAACTTCTCCAGCGGCAGCCTGCCCTGCAGGTACAGGTCCACCAGCTCGGGGAAGTCGCGGGTGGGCAGGCAGTCGCCGTACCAGCTGGACTTCAGCGCACCGCCGCGCGCGAAGACGTCCAGCAGCGGCAGCTCCAGGCGCATGTCCGGCGTCGGGACCCCCACCAGCACGAGCCGGCCGGCCAGGTCGCGCGCGTAGAAGGCCTGCTTGTAGGTCTCGGGGCGTCCCACGGCTTCGACGACCACATCCGCACCGTTGCCGCCGGTCAGGGCGCGGATGGCCTCGACCGGGTCGGTCTCGGCCGCGTTCACGGTGTCGGTGGCGCCGAAGTCGACCGCCCAGTCCAGCTTCTTGGGGTCGACGTCGACGGCGATGATGCGGGTGGCCCCGGCCAGGCGCGCCCCGGCCACCGCCCCGGCCCCGACGCCGCCGCAGCCGATCACGGCCACCGACTCACCGCGGCCGACCTCACCGGTGTTGACGGCGGCTCCGATGCCGGCCATCACCCCGCACCCGAGCAGACCCGCCACGGCCGGGCGGGCGGCGGGGTCGACCTTGGTGCACTGGCCGGAATGCACGAGCGTGCGCTCGGTGAAGGCGCCGATGCCCAGTGCCGGGGACAGCTCGGTGCCGTCCTCGAGCGTCATCGGACGCGACGCGTTGCGGGTGTCGAAGCAGTACCACGGACGTCCCCTGCGGCAAGCGCGGCACACCCCGCAGACCGCGCGCCAGTTCAGCACGACGAAGTCGCCCTCGGCGAGCTCCTCCACCCCGGCGCCGACCGCCTCGACGATCCCGGCCGCCTCGTGCCCCAGCAGGAACGGGAACTCGTCGTTGATGCCACCTTCCCGGTAGTGCAGATCCGTGTGGCACACGCCGCACGCCTGCACCCGCACCACGGCCTCCCCCGGGCCGGGGTCCGGTACCTCGATGGTCACCACCTCGACCGGCACGCCCTTCGCCGGTGCGATCACGGCACGACTCGAAGTCATCGTTCTCCCCACTGGATCAACGGCTCGTCCGGTTCCGTCGAGGCTTCGAAGCGCGCACCGCCCCGGCTCCCCCAGTATCCGAGCGTCGGTCGCTCATCGCCAGAGCGTCGATCGTGGGCGCGAATCCCCACGGCCCGCTGATCATTCGGGGCCGGTTTCACGAGGCCGGGGCCGGTCTTCGCGGTCGGCCGGGGAGTACCCGGCGAGGCGCTGCACCGCGGCGAGCCCGTCGGGGCTGCCCGGCCACCGCCGGCGGACGATGTCGATCCCGGCCCGGCGCACGACCATGCGAAGCACGCAGGCGACGATGATGGCGTCGTCCACGTGTCCCACCACCGGGATGAAGTCGGGCACGAGGTCGAACGGCATGGCCAGGTACACCAGCAGCAGCGCCAGCCAGACGCGCGCACCACGGGGCAGCGAACGGTCCCGGGCCAGGCGGGTCAGCAGCCGCACCAGGTCGGGGGCCAGCCGGACCGCTTCCTTCAGCAGACCGCCCTTCGGGCGCGCGACCAGCAACAGCACGACCAGCGCCAGCCACAGCACGAGCAGGCCGAGGCCGACCCCGATGAGCACTCGACCCACTGTTGACATCTCCGGGCCTGTCCGCTGACGCGCGTTCGCGGCCAGGCACCGCCCCACCGGAGCGTCGTGCTCGGCCTTGTCGACACCCCGATGCTACCGACCGGACGCGAACGTGCCAGGGGACCTATCCTGCGTCACCATTTCAAAGCCCTGTTCTGAACTACCGCGGAGAAGGTGATCGGCGAACGACCGCGGGTGAACCGCCACCCGGGAGGTCGGGATGGGATGAGGAGGGGCCACCGGCATGACCTCGATCTTCATCTTCATCTCCGGGGCGGTGCTGCTGATCTACAGCGCCGAAAAGCTGGTCGGCTACCTCGTGGGAGCGGCGAGCGGGCTCAGGATCCCGGTGTTCCTCCTCGCCATCATCTTCACGGGCATCGAGTTCGACGACGTGGTCCTCGGTACCGTCCTGAACCGCGAGGAGCTCCAGGACGTCGCGCTCGGCCTCGTGTTCGGCACCGCGATCTCGTTCACCGGGCTCGTGCTCGCGCTCGCGGCGGTCCTCACCCCCTCCCGGATCCGCGTCCCGCCCGACTACCTCGCCATCTTCGCCGCCGCACCGCTCGTGATGGTCGTGTTCACGCTGACCTCCCCGATCACCGTCGTCGACGGCGCGCTGCTGCTCGGGCTCTTCGCGCTGTTCGTCGCCTACGTCACCGCCCGGGAGCTCAGGCGCGAGGTCGCGACCTTCCGGAATGCGGATTTCTACGAAGAAATGCTGGAATCCGACGGTGGACGAGATCCGGCAGACGGGAAGACGTCGTCCGCAGAGACGCCCTTCGCCGAGGCGCGCAGGCTCCCCGGCTGGGCCTGCCTGGGCCTGGCGGTCCTAGCGCTCGCCGGGCTCGTCATCGGAGCGTCGACCACCAGCACCGGAACCAGCGGAATCCTGGAGGACTTCGGGATCGAAGGCACCGTCTTCGGCGCCACCATCGTCACCCTCGCGCTGACCATCGAGGACTTCTTCCTGACCGTGGAACCCGTCCGCAAGGGCGTGCCCGCGATCGGGATCGGCAACGTCGTCGGGAGCCTCGTCTTCTCGGTCACGGGCAAGCTCGGAATCATCGTCCTCGCGGGCGGCAGCATCGTGGTCGAGCCGGAGGTGCCGACCTGGCACCTGCCGGTGCTCATCGTGCTGACCGTCCTCGCCGCGTACTTCCTCCACACCGGCCGGCTGCGGCGCTGGCACGGGTACACGCTGCTCGGCCTCTACGCCGTCTACTGGGTCGTCAGCTTCGCCGTCTTCGGAGGTGCTCCGGTCGAGGCGTGACGACGCGCCGCTCAGTCGGCGTACGCGTGGTCGATGGCATCGAGAATGCTCCACAGGACATCGCATTTGAACGACAGGGCCGCCACGGCTCGTGCCTGCTCGTCGGCCGACCGGCAGTGTTCGGTCACCACCTGCAGGGCGTGTTCGGAGTCGCGGGGAGCCTGCTCCAGGCGGGCCCGGAAGTAACCGAGACCGCCGGGGTCGATCCACGGATAGCAGCGCTCGAACGCGGCGAGGCGCTGCGCCATCAGGTCCGGTGCGAACAGCTCGGTCAACGACGACGCCACCGCCTCGGTCCACGGCCGGGTGCGGGCGAAGGTGACGTAGGCGTCGACGGCGAACCGCACGCCGGGGACGACATGCCGTTCGTCGAGCACTTCCTCGCGGGTCAGGCCGACCGCCTCGGCCAGGTGCAACCAGGCGTCGATACCGCCTCGCCCGCCCGGCGCGCCGTCGTGGTCGAGGATCCGCCGCACCCAGCGCCTGCGCACCTCGCGGTCGGGGCAGTTGGACAGGATCGCGGCGTCCTTGAGCGGGATGCTCTCCTGGTAGTAGAAGCGGTTGGCCACCCACCCCTGGATCTGGCGGCGGCTCAGCCGTCCCCCGTTCATCCTGACGTGGAACGGGTGCTGGTCGTGGTAGCGCCGCGACTGCGCGCGCAACGCCGCGACGAAGCCGTCGGTGCCGGTGAGCGCCGCCATGGCTAGATCCGCACCTCCAGCCCGTCCTCGGCCACTTCCATGCCGCGCTTCTCCACGACCTCCCGCTCGGGCGCGTCGTCCATCAGGATCGGGTTGCTGTTGTTGACGTGCACGTAGATCTTGCGCTCGATGGGAAGCGATGACAGTTGTTCGAGGCTGCCACCGGCACCGCCGACCGGCAGGTGCCCCATGTCGCGCGCCGTCTTGCCGGCCAGGCCGAGCCTGATCAGTTCGTCGTCGTGCCAGCAGGTCCCGTCGACGAACAGGCACGCGCAGTCGTCCAGCTCCGCGCGCACCTCCGCGGTGAGCTCCTGCACGCCCGGCAGGTACACGGCCGCACGGCCGGTGGCCTCCTCGGTCACGCGGTACCCCACGACCCGCCCCTGCTGCCCGCCCGCCCCGAAGCGGGCCGCCTTGGTGGTCGGGACCTCGAAGGCCCGGTAGGACAGCCCGGCTCCCAGCGACGCGTCGGCGCCGGGAACCACTGGTCGCCACTCGACTCGGCAGTAGGCCTCGAGCGTCCGGAGTATCGCCGTCCCGTCGCACAACGTCTCCCGCACCGCAGGAGTCGCGTGCAGTTCGAGCGCCCGTCCCTCCCGCAACAGCAGCAGGCCGAGCGTGTGGTCGATCTCGGCATCGGTGAGCAGCACCGCCCGCAGCGGCGTCGCTCTTCCCGCGCCCGGCTGCAGCGCGGGAAAGGACTCGATCTGGGCGCGGATGTCCGGAGAGGCGTTGAGCAGGAACCAGCGCTGGTAGTCAGCGCTCACCGCGAGCGCCGACTGCGTGCGGGGGCGGCAGGGCCGGGAGCCGTCGCGAACGGCGCGGCAGCCCGGGCAGGCGCAGTTCCACTGCGGAAACCCTCCCCCAGCAGCCGATCCCAGCACCCGCAACCACATACCCAGGCCCCCATCACACGCAGCCGGTACCCGCGCCCGACGACCGACGGGCGCCGGATCGCGCATCCGGCGCCCGTGCGGCAACCGCTAGTCCTCCAACTGCGCGACGTACATCGTCACCTCGGAAGCGCACCCGATCTCCTCGAACTCGGGAGGCTCCCACTCAAGACGCTCGGGTCCGGCGGCAGCGGACTCCATGACCGACACCTCCTCTCCGCCGATCTCGGGTGCTACTCCTGCGGCAACGCGAAGGCGAACAGGGCGTCGCCGTGCGGCGCGCCGAGCATCCCGGGCAGGAACCCCTCGACCCAGCTGCCCCATCCGACCGGCACCGCGATGTACTGCCTCCCGTCGACGCTGTAGGTCGTCGGGCTGCTGTGGTGGCCGCAGCCGGTCTGGAACTGCCACAGCAGCTCCCCGCTCCGCGCGTCGTAGGCGTTGAACTCGCCGGTGGGTTCACCGGTGAACACCAGGTCGCCCCCGGTGGCCAGCACCGAGCCGCACATCGGCACGTCGTTGCTCCAGCGCCACACCTCCCGGCCCGTGGACGGGTCGAAGGCCGACACCGAACCCGCCATGTCGTCGGAGTCCACGGTCACGCTCGCTCCCCAATAGGGAATGCTCTCCTTGAACTCCCTGCGCCGCCGGGTGACCATCGCGCCGACGTCCTGCACCGGCGCGTAGAACAACTGCGTCCGCGGGCTGTAGGCCGCGTGCGTCCACTCCTTGCCCCCGGCGGGCCCGGGCCAGAAGTGCACCTCGTCCCCCTCCTTGTCGGGGAACACCTTGGGCGTCACCTTCCCGTTGGAGTCGATCTCGCCCCAGGTGACCCGGTCGACGAAGGGAACCACCCGGACCAGCTCGCCGTTCGTGCGGTCGAGGACGAAGAAGTACCCGTTCTTGTCGAAGTGACCGAGCAGCTTGCGGCCGTCCTGGTCGAACAGGATGTTCTCCATCGTGCTGTCGTAGTCCCACAGGTCGTGCGGGTTGTACTGGTAGTGCCAGCGGATCTCGCCGTTGTCCGGGTCCACGGCGATGACGCTGTCGGTGTAGAGGTTGTCCCCTTCCCGCACACCTCCGTCGAAGTCGGGCGCCGGGTTCCCGGTGCCCCAGTACATGAGGTTCAGCTCCGGGTCGAAGGTGCCCGTGACCCAGCAGTTCCCGCCGCCCCGCGTCCAGGCCGGGCCTTCCGGCCAGGTCTCGGACCCGGGCTCGCCGGGCTTGGGAATGGTGTAGGTCCGCCAGACGTGCCGCCCCGTCTCCAGGTCGAAGGCGTCGAGGTGACCCCGCACGCCGAACTCCCCGCCGGAGCTGCCCACGACGACCATGTCCTTGACGACCAGCGGAGCGACCGTGGCGCTCTCACCGGCCCGCACGTCGCCGTAGATCGAGTCCCACAGGCACTTGCCGGTGACCGCGTCGAGCGCGATCACGTGGGCGTTGAGGGTGACGACGAAGACCTTGCCCTTCGCCACCGCGACCCCGCGGTTCACGTTGCCGCAGCACAGCGACGTGTCGTACGGGACCTCGTGCTTGTACCGCCACAGCTCCTGACCCGTCCGGGCGTCGATGGACCAGACCCAGCCGTCCCAGCCGGAGACGTACATGACTCCGTCCACCACGATCGGGGCGGCTTCGAACGAGTACGTCGAAGGCCCCGCGTGCATACCGGCCGAGCCGGACTGGAAGACCCACGCGGGAACGAGGCGGTGGACGTTCTCCGTGTTGATCTGGTCCAGCGGGCTGTACCGCTGCCCGTCGTAGGCACCGTAGTAGGTGAGCCAGTTCTGCGGTTCCGAGCGGGCGTCGAGGATGCGTTCGTAGGTGACGTCCTGCACCACCGGCGGCGCGCTCCCGACCAGGCCGCTCAACGACGACTGGCTCACGGCGTGCCCGGCCTGTACGTATTCGGTCATCATCCGCTCCTTCCTAGGGTCGCGGCTGGGCCGGACGGTCGAGCCGGGCCTGCTCCGGGACGTCGCCGAGCACGACGATCGCCCCGACCATGCCCCGCCCCTCGTCGTTGCCGATGGGTGAGCTGAACCAGTAGTAGCCCGGGCCGTCCAGGTTCAGGCTGGCCGTTGCCCGGGACTGGACCGGCAGCCACACGAACTGCCGGTCGCCGTTGCTCGGCAGGAGCGCGCAGTGGGTGTTCTGATCATCGTTGAAGATCTCGAGCTCGAGATCGCCCGAGTGCGGCATCACGAGGATCGACGGGTCCCACACCAGTTCGTCGATCGGGATCCGGATCTGGGCGTGCAGCCGCCCGTCCGACCCCTCCTCGGCGTACTTGAGGTTTCCGTGGGCGAGAATCCGCCCCAGCGTCGCCTGGTTCTGCTTGTCCAACCCGAGCTCGCTCACCAGTGCCGACAGCTCCCCTGCTGTGGTCGCCATCGGCCTCACCTCCTCATGGATCCCGACCACGTGCGCCACGGCGGAATCGCCGCCGCATGCGCGGCCGGAGAATCTTGTCCGCCTCGTCCGTGCCCGTCGACGGGCCGGACGTACTGGGGTCGAACCGCTTCAGGGCGCCCGGTCGGTGCGAACGGGCGTGATCGGCGGGACTGCGGCCCCCCGGCCGGCATGCTGACGCGCCGGCCGCACAGCGTGCTCATCCGTCATAGCGCCCCCGTTCCCGGGAAAAGTCCCCTCGCGGCGGGAGCTGCCGCCCAGAAACCCGCGAGCACGCCCCGCTCTCGATCGAGGTGGATGCGGGTACCGCTCGATCGCGGTCGCGCGGATGCCACTGGCTGCGCTTCGGCCGCGCCGAGGTCCGATGGTCCGTGCTGCGACTGC
Source organism: Saccharopolyspora erythraea NRRL 2338 (assembly GCF_000062885.1). Taxonomy (NCBI): domain Bacteria; kingdom Bacillati; phylum Actinomycetota; class Actinomycetes; order Pseudonocardiales; family Pseudonocardiaceae; genus Saccharopolyspora; species Saccharopolyspora erythraea. The sequence goes on from NC_009142.1 coordinate 4,977,200, forward strand.
TGCGGGCCGGCGGCGCGCTCAAGTCGACCGGCAGGGCGGGCTCGCTGAACATCGCAAAGCCCCCTGCGCCGGTCGCGCCCTGCGCGGCCGGTGTCTCCCAGTGCCTCGCCCGGGCCACCCGACGCCTCCTGCCGCGTGTTCCCACCGCAGGTGGAGCGTAACCCCCGCGTCACGCTCGCGTAAGTCGAACTTCCTGGCGGGCGGCCGGAAAACAAAAAATCAGGGAAGGGGACCGGGGACGGACGCGGCCGCGCAGGCGCTGTCCCGGCGCACCACCGATCACATCGGCACCGCCCGCAACACCCGGCCCCCTTGGACGAGCGGTCAGGCGCAGAGCTTCCAGTCGCCGTCTTCCTTGGTCAGCTTCAGGTTCGTGCTCTGCGGGGGCTGGCCCGGGATCGTCGACTCCAGAGCGGCGGTCCCCGAGTCACCGTTCTCCTGAACGCTCTTCACCGACGTCTTCACCGCCCTGAGCTGTTCCAGGTCCTGCGGCTGCGCCACCTTGAGGAACTCGTTCTTCTCCTGCTGGAGCTGCTCGATCGCCGGCATGACCTGCGAGCACACGAAGGGCCGGTAGCTCTCGGCCGTCACGCTGCGCGGGTCCTGAGTCTCCTGCGTCGCGAGCGCCGCGTAGTCCTCGGCGACCGACTGCGCCGAGGCACCCCAGAGGTAGACGTAGCCCGCTGCCGCGCCCCCGGCGAGAACCAGAACCGCCGCGGCGATGCCGACGACCAGGCCGGTCTTCCTCTTCCCGGCCGGGACCGCGTCGGCTTCTCCAGCCTGGTCCGCCTCATGCTGATCGGTGCCCTGCTGGTCGGTGCCCTGCTCGTTGGCGTCCTGCTGATCGGCGCCCTGCTGATCGGCGCCCTGCTGGTCCGCCTCATGCTGATCGGCGCCCTGCTCGTTGGCGTCCTGCTCGTTGGCGTCCTGCTCGTTGGCGTCCTGCTCGTTGGCGTCCTGCTGGTCCGCTGCCTGCTGGTCGATGCCCTGCTCGCCCGCCGCCTGCTGGTCGTCGTCCTGCTGGTCGGCGTCCTGCGGTTCCTCGGACTCAGCGGGCGTGGGGTGCTCCTCCGAGTCGGCCGCCTGGTTGTCAGGCTGCTCGCCCGAGGCCTCGGGCTGCTCGCCCGAGTTGTCGGAGCCGCCCGGGTTCTCGGGCTCCTCCGAACCGTCGCGGCCGGGCTCTTGCGGTGCAGGTGTCATGCAAATCCTTCCTGGTCCGACTGGAACTGCCTCTCCCCACTTGTACTTGACCGGATACCGCGCGTTCCAAGCGGCTGGGTCCCCACTCCGCGTACGTCAAGCGGCGCACTGGGTGAAGTGCCCGTGAGATTGCGCTCAGCGGTACCAGTCGGTCGTCCGGGTGTGCCAGGGTCTCGCGCATGCGGATCGAGGAGGTGGCCACGTGGGCCGCGGCCGGTCTGGCGCTCATCGCCGTCGGACTCGCATGGTGGCAGTTCTGGCTGGCCCGCCAGGAGGCCAAGCAGGCGGAGCAGCGAACGGAGGCGATGCGCCGTCTGGCCGGCGCCGCCGAGCGCGATGCCGCGAAGGCGGCGGAGGCCGCCCGGAACGCGCATGAGCAGGCCGAACGCGCCTGGGAACAGGTCAAGCTGTCCAGGAATCAGCTCGAGGAGGCCCGGCAGGAACACCGGGCCAGCGCGCAGACCGAGCAGTGGGAGTGGGCCTACGCGGTGACCAAGGCCGCCCGCGAGCTCGTCGACACCAGCCAGGAGCTCATCCGCATCGCCCTGGACCCCCAGGTGGCACCGCACTACCGGACGGCCGCGGACCGCCACTACCGCCACGCCGCCCAGCGCTGGCAGGACACCATGATCAAGGCGGTGGCCCGCACGTCTCCGCCCCTGGAGATGCAGCAGCAGGTCGTCACGTTCGCCGAAGTCCAGCAGCGCCTGCACGGCACCCTCGGCGTGCTGCTGCGCGCCGTCGAGACGAACACGCTGGCCGACGGCGACGCGCTGACCAAGCAGGTCCACGGCCTGCGCCATGAGCTCAACAACGCGAACCGGCACCTGCAGCGGATCGTCAGCGCGAACCTGACCACTACGGACACTCCGACCCAGCAGATCACCGGCGGTTTGCCATCCGCCTGATCGACCGCGCGGCCCCGGCCTGCCAGTAGCGCGAGCGGCTGGTCAGCCGCGCCGGGGCCGGCGGTGCAGCAGGCCGAAGCGCGCCCACTGCGCCTCGGCCGCCTCGATCGACCGCCTGGTCCGCTCGGGATCCACTGTGGACAAGTGCGCGACGATCGCCTGCGCGACGGCCATGCCCGGCGCGAGCGACGGGAAGAACGCCACGCCTTCGGCGGGTATGAGCACGACCTGCTCGGCGGCCTCGACCAGCGCGGGGCTGGCCGCGTCGGTGAGGACGAACACCCGCGCACCCCGGCTGCTCGCCTCCTCGGCAGCGGTCACCGTGCTCTGGTAGAGCCGCCAGAAGCTGATCGCCACCAGCACGTCGCCCGGCTCGAGCCGGGACACCGAGTTGGCCAGGTCGGCGTCGTCGCGGACCACGCTCGCCTGGTACCCGGCCAGCCCGACGTTGTGCCCGAGCGCGGAGCCGACAGCCACGTAGCTGCCGTTGGCGACGATCAGCGTGCGCCGGGCCGCGGCGATCGCCTCGGCGATCGTGCGCACCAGGCCGTCGTCGAGCCGCCGGGACAGCACCGCCATCGACTCCAGGTCGCGGCGCAGCGAGGCCGCGCCCAGCTCGCCCTCGGTGCGGTGCGCCGCGGCGACCTCGGGCGCGCTCAGCGAGGACAGGTAGCGCGCCCGCAGCTCCTGCTGGAGGTCGACCCAGCCGGTGAAGCCGAGCGCCTGCGCGGTGCGGCTGACCGTCGCGACGTTGACCCCGGCCAGCTCAGCGGCCTCTGCGGCCGACGCGTAGGAGGCCCGCCGGGGCTGGGTGAGCAGCACCTCCAGCACCGCCGCCCCCTTCGGGCGCAGCCCGCGCTCGGGCACCCGGTCCCGCAGCCAGGCCTCGAAGCCGTCCGGATCGCCGCTCATCTCCCGCACCCCCCGTAGCGCAACAGGTATTGCACATTTCAAAAAATGCACTATATGTTGCCACCCACTTCGTTCGGTGCTGGAGCGCTGGAGGCACCTGGTGACCCTGCTGGCACGTCTGGACCGGCTTCCGCTGAGCCGGCCGCACTACCTCCTGCTGCTGCTCGGCGGCCTCGGCTACACCTTCGACGGGATGGACTCCGCGGTCGTGGCGTTCCTGCTGCCCAGCGTGCAGGAGGTCTGGGGGCTCACCAACGCCCAGCTCGGCCTGATCGGCTCGGCCACCCCGTTCGGCTTCCTGTTCGGCGCCACCTGCGCGGGCCTGCTGGGCGACCGCATCGGCCGCCGCCAGGTGATGATGTGGGCGCTGGCGGTCTACGCGCTGTTCTCGGTGGTCGGCGCGCTGGCCCCGAACTACGGGATCTTCCTCGGCGCGCGGGTGCTCGCCGGATTCGGCGCCGGGGCCGAGAGCGCGATCATCGCGCCGTTCCTGTCCGAGTTCGTCCCGGCCGCGCGCCGGGGCTGGTTCGTCGGCGCACTGGCAGGCTTCTTCTCCTTCGGCTTCGTCGCCGCGGCGCTGCTGGGGCGGTTCGTGGTGCAGCCGCTGCCGGAGGGCTGGCGTTGGGCGCAGGTGATCACCGCCGCGCCGATCGTGATGCTGCTGTGGTGGCGGCGTTCGCTGCCCGAGTCGCCGCGCTTCCTGCTCGCCAACGGCCGCGCCGACGAGGCCGAGCGCGTGGTCGCCGACCTGGAGCGCAGGGTGCTCGCCGCGACCGGCGCGGAGCTCCCGCCTGTGCCCGAGGTAGCGGTGGAGCGCCCGGCGCGGACCCGCAGGATCGGGCTGCTCTCCGCGCTGAGGTACCTGTGGAGCGGGGCGATGGCGGGCCGCACGGCGATCACGTGGCTGATCTGGTTCGTGATCACCTTCTCCTACTACGGGTTCTTCACCTGGATCCCGACCCTGCTGGTGCAGCAGGGCATCACGGTCACCCGCAGCTTCGAGTTCTCGATCATCATCTACCTCGCGCAGGTGCCGGGGTACTTCTCGGCCGCATGGCTGGGCGAGCTGCTCGACCGCAAGAACACCATCGCGCTGTACCTGGCCGGGGCCGCTGCCGGCGCGTACTGGATGTCGCAGATGACCGACCCGGTGCTGATCACCACCTCGGCGGCGGTCCTGTCGTTCTTCCTCAACGGCACCTACGCGGCGGTCTACTCCTACACGCCGGAGGTCTTCCCCACCTGGATCCGGGCCTCCGGCACCGGACTGTCCAGCGCCTTCGGCCGCGTCGGCAGCATCATCGCGCCGTCGGTGATCGGCATGTCGGCCGCGACGCTCGGCTTCGCGGGCGTGTTCGGCATGACCACCGCGGTGCTGGCCGCCGGCGTGGTGTGCACGCTGCTGTTCGGGGTGTCGACCGCGGGCCGCTCGCTGGAGGACCTGACCGAATCCGAGCCGCAAGGCGCGACCCGATGAACGCGGCGTGGCCGGACCGCCGCATGCACCGGCCGCCGACCGACTTCGGGCCCGCGCCTACCGAACCCGTCTCCCACCTCGACGACCAGGAGGAACCTGCCCCGTGACCGCCCTGCTGCTGCGCAACGGCACCCTGCTCGACGTCGACACCGGTGAGTACGCCGAAGGCGACGTGCTCTGCGACGACGGCCGCATCGCCGAGACCGGTCCAGGCCTCACCGCGCCGGGAGGAGCGCGCACCGTCGAGCTGGCAGGCGCCACGGTGCTGCCCGGACTCATCGACGCCCACGTGCACGTCACCGCCGCGACCGCCGACCTCGGCGCGCTGCCGTCCTGGTCGCCCTCCTACGCCGCCGCGCACGCCGCCCGGATCATGAGCGGGATGCTCGACCGCGGCTTCACCACCGTCCGGGACGCCTCCGGCGCCGACTTCGGCCTCGCCGATGCCCAGGCCGAGGGCCTGATCCGGGGGCCGAGGCTGATGTTCTGCGGCAAGGCGCTGAGCCAGACCGGCGGGCACGGCGACAGCAGGCCGCGCGGCACCCGCGTGCACGACGGGCACCAGTGCTGCGCGGGGCTGGGCCGGATCGCCGACGGCGTCGACGCGGTGCGCGCCGCCGCCCGCGACGAGCTGCGCAAGGGCGCTCACCACATCAAGGTCATGGCCGGCGGCGGCGTGGCCTCGCCGACGGACCGCATCGACTCGACCCAGTACTCCACCGACGAGCTGCGCGCCATCGTCGAGGAGGCCGAGGCCGCCAACCGCTACGTCGCCGCGCACGCCTACACCGCGCGGTCGGTCAGCCGGGCGCTGCGGGCGGGGGTGCGCTCCATCGAGCACGGCAACCTCATCGATGAGTCCACTGTGGAGGAATTCGTCGCGCACGACGCGTTCCTGGTGCCGACGCTGGTGACCTACTGGGCGCTCAAGACCGAGGGCCGCGAGTTCGGTCTACCGGAGAGCAGCTGGCGCAAGGTCGACGAGGTGCTCGACGCCGGGCTGGCCGCGCTGGAACGCGCGCACCGGGGCGGGGTGCGCCTGGCCTACGGCACCGACCTGCTCGGTGGGATGCACCGCCACCAGAACGAGGAGTTCCGCATCCGCGCCGAGGTCCAGCCTCCGCTGGCGGTGCTGCGCGCGGCCACCAGCGCGGCGGCCGACCTGCTCGGCATGACCGGGGAGCTCGGCACCCTGCGCCCGGGCGCGCTGGCCGACCTGGTCGTCGTCGAGGGCGACCCGCTGACCGACATCTCCGCGGTCGCCGACCCCTCGCGCATCCGCCACGTCGTGCAGAGCGGTGTCCTGGCGTAGCCCCGGCGGCCTGACGAACATCGCCCCGGCCCGCTCGTGGCGGACCGGGGCGATGTTCGGTGCCGCGGCTCAGTCGCCGATGGACTCGCCGCCACTCGCCGGCCGCGTCGTCGGTTCGGAGTCACCCTGCTCCTGCTGCCCGTCGCTGCTCTGCGAGGTGGTGTCCTGCTGCTGATCGTCCTTGGTCGACGTGCGCTCGTCTCCGCTCTGCTGGACGCTCGTCTCCGACTTGCCCGGTTCGCTCTTGCCGGGCTGGCCTTCTTGGAGCTTGGACAGCTCGGACAGGCCCGGGATCGGGAGCTCATTGGCGAAGGCGGCGCCTCCGGCCAGGCCCAGCCCGAGGGCGAGAGTGGTGGCCACGGTCACCCGAACTATGGTGCGCGACACGGTTCCTCCTGATCAGGTAGGTTGATCGGTTGCATTTCGACCCTCGGGCAGCACGGCAGTGCCCGCATCCGGAACCAGGCGATCTCCGTCGAACGAGATCACCCGGTACCCCGAAGGTGCCACTCGCACGCTGGTCTACCGATCCCTCAACGCGCTGCGCCGGAACGCTGCCGCCACAACGGAACCCGGCCACGCCCGGCGAGTCCTCGCCTCCGCGGCTGACGAAAGCCGCCTTTGCTTGGCACGCAACCACATTCGCCGGGGCGTTCCGACCTCAGCATTCCCCACTCACACCGAGAAGGAGATTTCCCGCCTCCCACAACGAGAAACTTCCCTTCCGCCGACCGGGTCGGCTGACTCCGGTCATGAAGTTCCCGCCCGCAGCGGACCGTCGACACCGCCACGGACCCACGCCGTGCGGATCGGAGCGTCGTCGCCCGGCAAGGTGAAGCTGACGGACGTGGCCCGCGCGGGTCCCTCGGTCTTGCGCCCGCTGAGGTGGGCGACAGCCGGCTGCTCCTCGGCCACGACGACCTGTCCCCCGCTACCCGGCGGAGGCAGCTCGACGGTGACCGGCAGCGCGCCGCTCTGAGGAACGCTCGGGCGTCCATGGCAAAGCACCGGTTCGCGCGCTTGCTACCGGGACGCCGATCCGCCGCGTGAGACGCGTCCCCGTCGTTTTCCTTGGCTTCCGCGCCGGAAAGACGCTCGATCAGGCGTTCCACGTCGCGCACGGGTATGCGCCGGCGGTGGTGCGCGAACACGGCGAGCAGGAACAACGCCGGGCGGCCCAAGCCGAGGGCCGCACTCGCCAGCAGGATTCCGATGAGCTGCCAGGGGTCTGTCACGCCTTCCGAACACGCGACGGAGCGCCATGTGACGGCATGACGCCCACCTCCGCCACAAGATCACTCGGATGGGCGTACGGCTCTCGCTTCATGACGTGGAGCCGGCGGTGTTCCGTTGTCAACCAGTGCTGTCACCACAGGAGCGAAGCGGTATGGCCGAGCGCAAGTACGTTCCGGGACCCAGCGACCGGGAGCTGATCAGCGCAGTGCGCGCGGGCGGCGCCGACGCGTACGGGATGCTCTACCAGCGGCACAGTGCCGCGGCCCGCAACCTCGCGCGGCAGCTGGCCTGGTCGTCGCGCGAAGCCGACGACCACGTCGCCGAGGCGTTCGCCCGGGTGCTGGACGCGCTGCGCGCCGGCCGCGGGCCCGACGAGGCGTTTCCGCCCTTACCTGCTGGTCACGGTCAGGCACGTCGCCTACAACCGGGCCCGCAAGGACCGGCCGCTGCGGCCGGCCGAGGACGTGACCACGACGCTGGGCGTCCGGCTGGAGGCCATCAGCGGGTCGTTCGAGGACACCGCGGTCGCGAAGCTGGAACGTTCGCCGGCCTTGCGCGCCTTCGCCCGCCTGCCGGAGCGCTGGCAGACCGTGCTGTGGCACACCGTGGTCGAGGGCGAGTCGCCCCAGCGGCTCGCGCCGCTCCTCGGTCTCACGCCCAAGGCATGGCCGCGCTGACCTACCGCGCCCGGGAGGGCCTGCGCATGGCGTATCTCCAGGTGCACGTGGCCGGCAACCCGCCGGACGACTGCCACCCCACCGTGGACCGCCTCGGCGGCTGGACCCGCGGCGGCCTGTCCGAGCGGGAAACCGATCAGGTCCAAGAGCATCTGGACAACTGCGAGCGCTGCCGCGGGCTGGCCGGCGAACTGGCGGACGTGAACCACTCGCTGCGCGTGTTCCTGGCCCCGCTCGTGCTCGGTGTTCCCGCGTTCACCTACCTGGCCGGCTACCACGAACACGCCCCGGCCGAGGCAGCCGATCCACGGCACCAGCCCAGCAGCAGGGGCTGCTCCGACCGGCCTACGGAGCCTGAGCCGGGGCGGCCACACCCCGCAGCCTGTCGACCGGGGACTTGAATCGTTTAGCACCTCGGTCCCACGGGGAAGCCGAAGTTACCGACAGCCGCTGGCGTCGACTCCCACGCATCTCGCTGATCGAAAGATCGTCAGGAGGCACCAGTGACGGACCACTACGACTTACCCGCACCGCAGCAGGGACTGGTCGTCACGCACTTCCTGACCGTGCGTGACGTCAGCGTCTCCCGGGAGTTCTACGCCGACATCTTCGGCGGGCAGGTCGTGTTGGCCGAGAACCCCGCCATCGTGCGGATCGCCAACAGCTGGATCATCATGAACCCCGGCGGCGGACCCACACCCGACAAGCCCGACATCGTGCTGACCCCGCCGCAGCCCGAGGATCCGGTGTCGGCCTTCCTCAACATCCGGGTCGCCGACATCGCCGCGTTCTACGCGGACGCCCGCGCGAAAGGCGCGCACTTCCTCACCGAACCCAAGGACCGCAAGGCCGAGGTGCGGTGCTATCTCCGCGACCCCGACGGCTACCTGATCGAGATCGGAGAAGCCACCGGGATGCTCCACGGTGTGTTCGCCGACCGGCCCGCCACCTCGAGCTGATTCCGACGCCGAGAGGCCGGCGCTGTCGCTGTCGCATCACGAGCCGGCCAGTTCAGCGCTTGGTGCGCTGCTGGATCGTCGTGCCACAGCGGCGCCCGCCACTATGGCCGCCGCCACGGGCCACTCGACCATCTCCAGCACGGCCAGCGCGCCCAGAGCGCCGTAGAAGACCATCATCCTGGGGGAAGGCAGATATCCCCGAACGATGTTGAGCACGAACACGAGTTCGTCTCGCGTGGGAATGCGGCGATCGGACTGGTCGAGCTCGGTGGCGATATCCCGGAGGTTCCCCGTCGCCGCCTCACGCCCCGTCGGCCTCCGCTGCTTCGCAGCCATGTTCTCTCCTCGAACCTCAGGGCAACGCCCGGTGCCGGCCGACAATCGGGTACCACCCCGAGGACCGCGGCAACCCTCCGTGTCCCGGCTACCCGCCGGGTGGGTTCTCGTGCCGGAGTTCGGGGTACTGCCTTGGCAAGCCTCGAGGCCGCGTTCCGTGGTGCTCGTGGCGCTTGGGCAGACAGAGGGGGGCACATGGGACGGCTCCGGGACAGCGCCGACGAGTTCGCGTTCACCATGGCCGAGGTCGCACGCGAGCTGATGCAGGCACGGACGGTGACCGAAACCCTCGTCCGGGTCTCGCAGTTGTGCGTCGAGACCGTGCCCGGGTGCGACCACGCCGGCGTGCTGCTCGTCCGCGGGGAGCAGGTGCAGACGTTGGCCTCGACGAGTCAGCTCGTGGTCGATTCCGACAGAGCCCAGGGCGAGCTGCGCGAGGGACCGTGCTACGACGCCGCTCGCGACGCGACGTGGTTCCGCGTCGTGCACATGGGCGCCGAGAAGCGCTGGCCGCGCTACGCGCCCCGGGCCCGCGAACTCGGTATCGGGGCCATGATGGGCTTCCAGCTCTTCACCGACTCCGACCAGCTCGGCGCCCTGGACATGTACGCGGACCAACCCTACGGTTTCACCGCGATGAGCGAGCAACTCGCCTGGATCTTCGCCTCGCACGCCACCGTGGCGGTCGCGGCATCACGCGCGGGAGACCAGCTACGGCTGAGCGAATGAGCGCCCCCGACCCGTGCCCCTCAACCCATGCTCCTGGCACCGTCCAGGGACTCGCGGATGATGTCGGCGTGGCCCGCGTGCTGGGCGGTCTCGGTGATGATGTGCAGCAGCACCCGGCGAGCCGACCACCGCTCGTCGGCCTCGAACCAGGGAGCCTTCGGCAGCGGCTGGGTGGCATCCAGGTCGGGCAGGGTGGCGACCAGCTCGTCGGTCCGGCGAGCCGCCTCGGCGTAGTCGGCCAGCACGCCGGCCAGGGTCTCACCCGGCAGCATGCGGAACCCGTCGACCCACCGGGCCTGTTCGGCCTCGGTCATGGTGCTGAAGTCACCGATCGCTGACGGGCCGTCCAGGATGAAGCCCACCCAGTTGCGCTCGACCGCGGTCACGTGCTTGATCAGACCGCCCAGGCACAGCTCGCTGACGGTGGTCCGCCGCCCGGCCTGCTCGTCGGTGAGCTCACGGGTGGTGAAGCGCAGGAAGTGCCGGTGCTTGGCCAGCATCGCCAGCAGGTCGGCGCGCTCACCGGTCACCTCCGGCGCGTCGGCCTGGTCGCGGGTGGCCAGTTCGTCGAAGGTCATGATCTCCGCCCTCCGTTGTTCCACTTCCCTCGATCACGGCCCACGCTAGAGGCGGTATCGGCCAGTTCCTGACCTACTTGCGGGAGGGAATCGGGGAGAAGCACCCGCGCTGCCGGCGCCCTCAGCCGGGACCTCGGTCCCTGACGACGCCGGATGCGGCAACGCTTGCCCTGGTGGTGTGAAGGGGCGAATCATCCAGTCCGTTCCGCTTCGCTCCGATATTCCACCCATGGACGGCGACCCACCCGCCGCGCAGGCCCATCGGGAGATCGCTGCCGCCCGACAGCGAGGTTCAGGCGTGATCGATCACGAGTGGCTCGAACGGGAACTCGCGCTGGTCAACGACGAGCTTGCCCGCAGGTTTCCGTCGGTGCCCAGGGAGCGGGTGTCCTCGGCGGTCGACGTCGCGGCATCCGAGTACCTGCCCACGGCGCGGATCACGAACTACCTCCCGATCCTCATCGAACGCCGCGCGCGGACCTACCTGTCCAACCTGTGACGGCCCGCTGACACGGGCCACCGAGCGTCGGCTCGACGGCCCGAATACCTGTTCCGCTCAACTCGGCTGCGCAGGCGACCGCCGGCCACCGGCAGAACCCGGGCCGCCCTCCGCCGCGCTCTGCTGAGCCAACGCCGTCCCCACTCCGATCGCCGCCGCCACGGGCCACGCGAGCACGTCGAACACCGCCAGCGCGCCCAGACCGCCGTAGAAGACCATCGACCTGCCGGACGGAAGACGGCTCCGCACGGTGTTCACCGCGCCCGCGAGATCATCGCGCGTGGGGATGTAGTGGTCAGGCTGGTGGAACTCGGCGGTCACGCCCGGCAGGTTCACCGTCGTGCCCTCACGCCCTCCCGATCTCCGTTGCTTGGTGGCCATGACCCCTCCTCAGCGCACCGGGCCAACACCGGAGCAGCATCAGCGAACCTTCGCGTGGTCGCCACTCTTGCCACCCCGGAATGCCGAACAGCCCACCGGACTGCGGTTATGCGCAAGCCGGCGACTGCCGCGACAGCGTGCTCCGCGCCAACGGACTTAAGCCCCTGTCTGCACCGCCGACCCCGCGTCCAGCCTGTGTGCGGTAGGTGAAAGCCCCAGCGCCTCCGCCACGGACAACGCCGCGGCCTCGCCCGGCGCCGGTCCGCCGGTTGCCACGCGGCCACGAGGTCCGGGGATGCCAGGCGATCTTGACGGCGGGCCTCAGCGCCCTCGAAGACGCCCAGTCACCGCGGCAGCCGAGCACACCCGGCGGAGAGCTCACATCGGCGGCAGCCCCACAAGCGCGAAGGAGAGCCGCAATGGGCGAGTCAACGACCGGTACCCGTCAGTCGTCCGGCCCGGTCGGCGGTACGTGGACCGCGGTGGAGCCGGGGCAGCAGGAGACCATTCCGCTCTCGACGATCACGTTGCACGTCAACGGCCGTGAGCGCCGCCTCGAGCTGGATCCGCGCACGTCGCTGCTCGACGCGCTGCGCGAACACCTGCGCATGGGCGGGACGAAGAAGGGCTGCGACCACGGGCAGTGCGGCGCCTGCACGGTGCTGGTCAACGGCCGGCGCATCAACTCCTGCCTGACGCTGGCCGTCATGCACGAAGGCGACGAGATCGTGACGATCGAAGGTCTGGGCTCGCCCGGCGCCCTGCACCCCATGCAGTCCGCCTTCGTCGAGCGCGACGGTTTCCAGTGCGGCTACTGCACGCCCGGCCAGATCTGTTCGGCTGTCGGCATGCTCGCCGAAGCGGAGGCGGGTTGGCCCAGCCACGTCACCGCGGACGTGGCCTCCGCCCAGATCGCGCTGACCGACGAGGAGATCCGCGAGCGGATGAGCGGCAACATCTGCCGGTGCGCGGCCTACCCGAACATCGTCGCCGCCATCCGCTCCGTCGCCGAGGGAGGCCGGCCATGAGGCCCTTCACCTACGAGCGAGCGACGGACGAGCACGCCGCGGTCGCCGCGGTGGCCCAGCCCGGCGCGAAGTTCATCAGCGGCGGTACGAACCTGCTCGATCTGATGAAGATCGATGTCGAGCGGCCCAGCCATCTGGTCGACATCAGCCGTCTGCCGCTGACCGACCTCGAGGAGCAGGACGACGGCGGACTGCGCATCGGCGCCCAGGTGTCGAACTCCGACCTCGCCGCCGACACCCGGGTGCGCGAGCGGTATCCGGTGCTGTCGCAGGCGCTGCTCGCCGGTGCGTCGGGCCAGTTGCGCAACAAGGCCTCGGTCGGCGGGAACCTGTTGCAGCGCACGCGATGCCCGTACTTCTACTACGCGGCCTCGGGTTGCAACAAGCGCGAGCCCGGTTCCGGCTGCTCGGCGATCGGTGGCTACAACCGCATACACGCGATCCTCGGCGCCAGCGACGCGTGCATCGCCACCCACCCGTCCGACATGGCCGTCGCGATGGCGGTCCTGGAGGCGCAGATCGAGCTGCTCGACGCCGAAGGGTCGGTGCGCCGCGTCGCCATCGCGGACTTCCACCGCCTACCGGGCGACACGCCGCACATCGAGACCGTCCTGCGGCCGGGCGAGATGATCACAGCGGTGATCCTCCCCGCGCCCCCGCCGGGACGCCAGCTCTACCGCAAGGTGCGCGACCGCGCGTCCTACGAGTTCGCGCTGGTTTCCGTGGCGGTCATCGTCTCGACGGACGGCGGGGCGATCAGCGGGGCCCGAGTCGTGTTCGGCAGTGTGGCGCACAAGCCCTGGCGATCGATCGAGGCGGAGGCCGCCCTGATAGGCAACCCCGCCACGACGGCCACGTACCGCGCCGCAGGCGAGGCGGCGATGCGCAACGCCGTGGGGCAGGGCGACAACGACTTCAAGATCGAGCTGGCCAAGCGCACGCTGTGCCGCACGCTGGCGCAGGCGGCCGAGGCGAGCTGAGGAGGCGACGATGATCGGGCAAGCGCTCAACCGCGTCGACGGACAGCTGAAGGTCTCCGGCCGCGCCCCCTACGCCTACGAGCAGTGGGACGGCGGTCAGCCGCTGTACGGGTTCATCGTCGGCGCGACGATCGGCAAGGGCCGCATCACCCGCATCGACACCGAAGCCGCCGAACGCGCACCGGGCGTGCGCATGGTGATGACGCATCACAACGCTCCAGCGCAAGGTGCCCCCGACCTGTCCGTCCCCGCGGAGTACTGGCGCGCCTACCCGGCGTTGGCCGACCCCGACGTCCACCACTACGGCGAGCCCGTGGCACTGGTCGTCGCCACCACCTTCGAGCAGGCACGCGCGGCGGCCCGTCTCGTCGAGGTCGCATACGCCGAGGAACCGGGGCGCTTCGACTTCGCCGCGCACGAGGACGAGGCCTACGCCCCGGAGGCGGTGAACGCCGGACTGCCTACCGACACCGCGGTGGGCGATTTCGACGCCGCGTTCGAGACCGCCGCGGTCAGGATCGACCAGCGCTACACGACGCCGTACGTGTTCTCCCAGCCGATGGAACCGCAGGCGTGCCTCGCGGTTCCGCAGGGCGAGCACCTGACGGTCTACGCCAGCTGCCAGATCGTCGACTCGGCGCACTCCTCGCTCGCCGCCACCCTCCAGCTCGACGGCGAGCGGATCCACGTCGTCACCCCCTACATCGGCGGTGGGTTCGGCTCCAAGCTGCGCGTCCACCAGGAGACGACCCTGGCCGCGCTCGCCGCCCGCACGCTGGGCCTGCCGGTCAAGGTCGCGCAGACCCGCCAGCAGATCTTCGAGCTCGTCGGCCTGCGGCCCACATCGGACCAGCGGGTCCGGCTGGGCGCGGGACGGGACGGGCGGCTGGTCGCCCTCGCCCACGAGGTCACGATGTTCACCAGCCCGCGCATCGAGTACGCCGAGCAGAGCGCCGCCACGACCCGGCCCCTCTACGCCGCGCCCAACCGGTTGACGCGACACCGGCTGGTACCACTCGACCTGCCGCGCGGCGAGGACGTCCGCGCGCCCGGGGAAGCGCCGGGCATGCTGGCGGTCGAGTCGGCCATGGACGAGCTCGCCCACGTGCTCGGGATGGACCCGGTCGAGCTGCGGATCCGCAACGAGCCCGAGGTCGACCCCGAACGGGGCGTGCCGTTCAGCGACCGGCGCACCGTCGACTGCCTGCGCGAAGGCGCCCGCCGGTTCGGCTGGGAGCAGCGACCCACCACGCCCGGGAGCCGGCGCGACGGGCGCTGGCTGGTCGGCTACGGCATGTCCGCCGCCATCCGCGGGCACTTCCAGCTACCGATGAGGGCGCGGGTCCGGTTGGAGGCGGACGGGACCGCCGTCGTCCAGTCGGACATGACCGACATCGGCACCGGTACCTACACGATCCTCAGCCAGGTCGCCGCCGACGGGCTCGGCCTGCCGGTCGACCGCGTGCGGGTCGATCTCGGCTCGTCGGAATTCCCCACCAGCTCCGGCTCCGGAGGCTCGTGGGGCGCGGGTGGCGCCGGCACCGCGGTCCACCGCGCGTGCCAGGCCCTGCGCGAGATGCTGCTGGAGGCGGCGCGCGGCGACACGCGTTCCCCGCTGCACGGCCTGAACACCGCGGAGGCGGTGTTCGCCGATGGCAGCGTGCGCGTCGGCAGCGCTTCCGAGGAGCTGCGCGAGCTCGTGGCACGTCACCACCCCGAAGGCGTGGAGGCGGAGGGCGAGACCCAGTCCATGGCCGACGACCCGAACTACAAGGAGTACTCGATCAACACCTACGGCGCCCACTTCGCCGAAGTCGGCGTCGACGCCGACACCGCCGAGATCCGCCTGCGCAGGATGCTGGGCGTGTTCACCGCCGGTCGCGTCCTCAACGCCAAGACCGCCCGCTCGCAACTCATCGGCGGCATGATCTGGGGACTGAGCGCGGCCCTGGACGAGGACGCCGTCGTCGACACGCGGTCCGGCGCGTTCGTCAACCGGGATCTCGCGCACTACCTGGTGCCGGTCCACGCCGACGTCCCCGATGTCGACGCCGTCATCATCGAGAGCTTCGACGACAAGGCCAACGTCCTCGGCGCCAAGGGGCTCGGCGAGCTGGGTATCTGCGGAGCCGGTGCGTCGGTGGCCAACGCGGTGTTCAACGCCACCGGGATACGCGTGCGCGACTTCCCCATCACGCTCGACAAACTGCTGCCCGAGCTGCCGCTCGTGGACAGCTGACCCGGGAGAAGGCCTCGCGATGCCGGTAATCGAGGGGTAGTCGCTCGTCGGCTCCGACTCGCCCTCCGTCGAACCGTTGGTGATCAACGAAGAGCGAAGGCCACGAGCGTTGCCGGGGCATTGAGGCGCGCAGGCTAGATACAATACAGCGCTGCTCTGTATTGCATCTATCGTGAAGTCTGACGACGGCGCGCTGCGCGGCCGGCCTCCCGGGCGGCCACGCAGCGCCGAGGCGGACGAGGCGATCCTCGCCGCCGCGACGGAACTGCTGATCGAGCGCGGTGTCGGCCAGGTCAGCGTCGAACAGGTGGCGCGGCGCGCCGGAGTCACCCGTGCCACGGTGTACCGGCGGTTCCCGAACCTGACCGCGCTGCTGGTGGGCGCGGTCGAGTGGGAGTACCGCGACGCGGACACCGGCGGGCTGGAGTGGCCCGACGTCGACGCCATGGTCGCGCACTGGGCGGCACTGCTGGCGCATCCCCGCGACCGCAAGCTGATGCGTCGCCTGTACGCCGCGGCCGATGACTACCCGGAACTGCTGCGGGCATACGCCGACGCGCACGGCCGACGCGGTGTCGAGGCGGTGCGCGCCACCCTGGACCGGGCGCGTGAGGCCGGCGAGCTGCCACCGCACGTGGACTCCGCCGTCCTGCAGCAGATGTTCGCCGGCGCGGCGCTGCTCTACGTGAGCGTGCACCCGGACGACAGCGGCGAGGACGCGATCAAGGGCCATTTCACCGACATCCTCCGGCAGGTCGGCTACCGGCCCGCCGCATCGCGCGAAGGAGCGCACGACGATGAATGACAGCGCAACCGGTCCGCCCGACGTCCGCCCCGCGAACCAGGAAAAGGCGGGCGGTGCGGGTCGAATTGCCGTGGTGGGCATGCCGGCTGCCGGCCACGTCAACCCGAGCCTGCCGATCGTGCGTGAACTGACCAGTCGCGGCGTGGAGGTCGCCTACTACACCAGCGACGAGTTCCGATCGGCGGTCGAGGACACCGGCTGCGAGTTCCGCGCCTACCCGGCGGGCGCGCTCGGGTCGGCCGACATCGCGAAGGCCACGCGGACCGGCGGCCCGGTCCGGGTCGTCGCCCGGATCCTGAAGGCCACCGAGACGCTGCTGCCGTTCCTGCTCTCCGAAACGAAGTCGGAACGTCCTGACGCGATCGTCTTCGACTCCAACGCGATCTGGGGCCGCATGGCCGCGGCGAGCCTCGGCCTGCCCATGATCTCGCTGATGACGACCATCATGGTCGGCGGCAAGGACTTCTCCACCCTGACCGCACGCGAATGGCTCCACTTCCTCCGCGAGGCCCTCCCCGGTGTGCCTGCCGCGCGGTCGGCGAAGCGCCGCGTGGTGCAACGGTTCGGCAAGCAGCCCTACCCGCCGGCACCGAGCCTGCCGATGCGCGGCGACCTGACGATCTTCCCGGTGCCGAGCTGGATGCAGTCACCGAACGCGCGTCTCGACGAGCACTGCCGGTTCGTCGGACCCACGATCTCCGCGGAGAGCCGCGACCACCGCCTCGACCCCGAACTCGCCGCCTTCGTCGACGGCCCCGAGCCGCTGACCCTGGTGTCCCTGGGCACCCTGCACACCGGCAGCGAGGCGTTCTTCCGCGCCTGCTTCGAAGCTCAGGCGGCACTGCCGACACGTGTCGTGCTCACGGTCGGCTCGCACACCGATCCGGCGAAGCTGGGACCGCCGCCGTCGAACACCCTGATCCGCACCTCGGTGCCGCAGCTCGACGTCCTGCGGCGCGCGGACGTGTTCGTCACGCACGGAGGGATGAACAGCGCGCTGGAAGGACTGGCGTGCGGGGTGCCGCTCGTCGTCGTCCCGCAGCAGTCCGAGCAACTGGTCATCGGCCGGGCCGTCGCCGACCGCGGTGCCGGAGTCGTGCTGCGCCACAACCTGTCGAACCGGCCGGTGCCCGCCGCGGAACTGCGCGCCGCCGTCGACCGCGCCCTGACCGACTCGTCCCTGCGCGCAGCGGCGCGGGAAGCGGGCGCGTCCTTCGGCGAGGAAGGCGGAGCGGTCGCGGCGGCCGACGCCATCCAGGACCACCTGCGGGCCCGGAGCACGCACCGGTGATCCGGGCTGAACCGCGAGCTAAGACGTGTTTCGGATGTGGCTTGCGTAGTGGGTCGCCTGGCGGCCTAGCGGAGCTTCACGCCGAGGAACCGGCCCTCGGCGGAGACGAGAGCGGTGTCCGCCGCGGCGGCCGTGGCGATCGTGGCGCGGCCGATCGGGTGGTCACCGGACTCGTCCAGCCACGCCTTGAGCCGCAGAGGCGTCTGAAGCGGCACCGGCCGCCGGTACCGCACGGACAACGTCACCGTCACCCCCGGGCGTCCGTTCGCCGCGTGGGCACGGCCGAGGATCTGGTCCAGCAGCAGTGCGCTGATCCCGCCGTGGGCGTAGCGCGCCGGGCCCTCGTAGGCCAACCCGAGCGTGCACGTTCCGACCGCGACGCCGTCGACGACCTCCACGGTCATCGGTGGTGCCATCGGGTTCCCCGGCCCGACGACCGGGTTGTACATGTACGGCCCCGAGCTGACCGCGTCGGCGGACGCGGGCTCCCCCGGCGTTCTCGTCGCCGTGTTCAGCTCCGGGATCAACGCACGTGCGCGCTCGGCGACACCGAGCAGGGCATCCGTTCCAGCCTCCGTGGAGACCGCCGCATCGGCCAGTTCCCGCAGCGCCGCGCCCAGTTCGGCCGCGGCCGGCCGTCGCCTCTGCACCGGCGCGGCCTGCGCCTGCGGGCTCAGTTGGTCCATCCGCCTACTCTCCCGGATCGGTTGCTACGCGAGTTGTCGATCAGGGCCGCGCAGCGAGCCTTTCGCGCCACCACGTGACCGTCGCGGCGAGCGCGTCCTGCGCTGGTGTGGCCTCCTCCGAGAACGTCTCGCAGTAGGAACCGGAATCCACCACGAACGGCTCGTCGAACTGGTAGCGGATCTCCACCAGCTCGCGCAGCAGCGGCGACACCAGACCACCGAGGCGCACCATCGCCCACGGCGTCGCGGCAACCCTGACCGGTGCGATGCCGGCGATCCGGCACATGGTCTCGACCGCCTCCCGCGCCGAGTACGGCGGCGGTGTGGGGACGTGCCACACGCGGCCCCACGCCCGCTCCTCCTCGGCCAGGCGGACCAGCGTGCGCGCGATGTCGGGCACGTAAGTCCAGCTGTGCGGCGCGTCCGGATCACCGAGGACGCGGACCGTGCGGCCCTTGAGCAGCGCGGGCACCGCCCGCTCGGCCAGGTGCCCGCCCGCCGTCACGCCGGGGCCGACGAAGTCCGAGGCACGGGCTTCGGTGACCCGGACACGTCCCGCCTCGTGGCGCCGCAGGGCGTCCTGCCAGACGCGGGCGCGGACCCGTCCCTTGCGGGTGTTCGCCGCGGCGGGCAGGTCCTCGGTCAGCACCGCCTCGGTCGGACCGTAGGCGTAGAGGTTGCCCGCGAGGACCAGGACCGCACCGCTGCGCTCGGCCGCGTCGAGCAGCGCCGCCGACAGCGCCGGCCACTCCTCGACCCACCGGTGGTAGGGCGGCGCCGCGCAGCCGTAGACGGCCACCGCACCCTCGCACGCCTCGCCGAGCCGGACGCCGTCGGAGGCGTCGAGCGCGACCTGCTCGACCGAGCCGTCGGTCCGGCTGGCGGGACCGCCCGACCGGCTGATCAGGCGCACCGCGTGGCCCCGGTCGGCGAGGAGTTCGGCGGTGGCCGCGCCGACCGGGCCCTTGCCGACGACGACGTGGAGGGACATTTGCGTCTCCTGGAGTTGGGGTACGGCGGAACTGCATCAGAAGCCGCCGACAGCATCACCGCTCGCGAGGGATGCTGTCAGCTCATTTGCCATTGTGGTCGGCGAAGCTCACCGTGCGGACGATGCGCGCGTCGACGGCCTTGCCGATCGGTTCGAGCGCCTGCTCGTGCACCGGGCGGTCCACGCGCAGCAGCATGATCGCGTCCGATCCTCCGGAGGTCTGGCTCACCGCGGCCGCGTGGATGTTGGCGCCGGCCTCGCGCAGCGCGGAGTCCACGTACGGCGAAGGCGCTTTCTCGATGAGCTTCTGGTGCCGTCGTTGCACCGAGCAGTCCCGCTCGCCCAGGTGCACCGCCGCGCCGTACTCGTCGTCGGAGCCGGTCTTGTCGGTTCGGGAACGGGACGCGGTGTTCTGCATGATCGTCTCCCAAGTCACCGGGTCGGATCGAGCACGAGCTTGCCGATGCTGCGACGCGACCTCAGATCGACGTGGGCCGCGGCGGCCTGGGTGAGCGGGTAGTCGCCGCCGATCAACGGCCGCAGCCTGCCCTCGGCCGCCAGGCCGAAGACCTCGGCGACCGTGTCGGCGAGCAGCGCGGGCTCCCGCACGACGTGGTTGAGCCAGAAGCCGACCACGCTGCGCGACTGCCGCATCAGGGAGCTGATCGACACCGGCCGGTCCGTCCGCGACGCCATGCCGTAGGTGACCACCCGGCCGAACGGCGCGAGCGCGGCGAAGGAGGCGTCGAACACCTCGCCGCCGACCATCTCCAGCACCACGTCCACGCCCTTGCCGTTGTTGGCCTGCCGCAGCCGCCCGGTCAGCCCCTCCGGCGCCGAGTCGACGACCTCGTCGGCACCGAGCTCCGCGGCGATCCGGCGCTTGTGCTCGGAGGAGGCGGTCGCGATGACCCGGCCCGCACCCAGCTCCCGGGCGAGCTGGACCGCCAGCGACCCGACCCCGCCGGCCGCGGCCTGCACCACGACGGACTCGCCGGGCGCGAGCCGTGCCGAGGTCCGCAGCAGGTGCGACGCGGTCACGCCCTGCAGCAGCAGGGCGAGCGCGTGGTCGTCGCTGAGCTCGTCCGGCACGTCGAAGGACAGGTCGTGCCACACCGCGGCGAGCTGTGCGTAGCCGGCGCGCGGGATCAGCGCGGCCAGACGCCTGCCTTCCGGGGTGCGGCCCACGACCTCGGTGCCCGGCACGAACGGCAGCCTCGCGCGTTCCAGGTAGGAGTTCTCCACCAGGTGGATGTCGGCGTAGTTGACGCCGGCGCGGTCCACGCGCAGCAGCACCTGGTCGCTGCCCACCGACGGCTCCGGCAGGTCCACCACGTTGAGGACCTCCGGACCGCCGTACTTCTCGATCTGGATGGCTTGCACTGGGGTTTCCCTTCGCTCTAGGCGGTCGCGGCCGGGCTCGGCGCGGCGGTGTCCCCGGCCGACCGGAGCAGCTTCAGCGCCACGGTGGCCTTGCGCGCGAGCTCGTCGTCCGAGCTGTGCGCGATGCCCAGCCGGTAGCCGAGGTGCCCGTCGGCCGGGACGGCCGGGAGCGGCCGGGCAGCGCCGGCCGCGACGCGCTCCAGCTCCGCGAGCAGGTCGGTGGCGGTGCGCCCGACGACGAACCCGATGCCGTCCTCGGCTGCCGCGTCGCCGCCCTGCGCCGGTTCCTCGCCCTGCGGGGTGAGGCGGACCTGGTAGCCCTGCGGACCGCCGTCGAGCTGCGGGGTGCGCACCCAGCGGGCCTCCCCCGACTTGCCCATCCCCGTGACGGCGTCGAGCATCTGCAACGCGCCCTGGGCGCCGAAGTAGAACGGCTCGCCGTCCGGCCGTGCCGACGCGTCCACGCTCGCGCGACCGGCCTCGGTGATCACGCCGTGCACGTACTCGTCCTCACCGACCTGCTCCAGCGGCTTGATGACGAAGAAGACCGCGGCTTCGGCGGGCACGAGCTCCCCGGTCTGCTGCCCCGACTCGCGGATGCGGCGGGCGAACAGCTCGGTGAACTCCGGCGCCAGGTTCGCGTGCGCGCCGCCCACCAGCGCGACCGGGCACTCGCCCTGCTCCAGGTACCGGGCCGCGATGTCCAGGGACGCGCCGAAGGAGCACGCGTCGTCGTCCACCACCAGTCCCGGTCCCCTGGCGTCGAGCAGGTTGCAGATCCGGCCCGCGACGATGTTGTCCATGTAGCCGGGAAGCGCGTTCTCCCGCGTCGCCGGGATCTGCGCCAGCACCTCATCCGTGCAGGCCGCCGCGATGCGGTCGCGGGTGGCCTGGTCGAGCGCCTGGAACTCGGGGACCTGTTCGAGCGCGCTCAGGTACTCCACGAGGCGGATCCGCAGGTTGCGGGTGAGGCCGGCCTCGGTGCCGCAGGTCGCGCCGATGAACACCCCGGCGTCGCGGCGCGCATCCTGGTCGAGGCCGGCGTCCTCGAACGCCTGCCCCGCCGCCATCACCGCGAGCAGCTGGGAGCGGTCCAGCTCCGCCACGACGCTCGGCGGGAGGCGGTACTGCTTCCACGGGAAGTCCAGGTCGTCGATCACGCCGCCGCGCCAGGTCCGCTCGGCGTCCCAGACCCCTTCGGTCGTCCGGTGCCAGCGGTCACCCGGGAACCCGGTGACCCCGGCGCCGGCCGCGCGGTCCTCGTCGAACTCCGAGACGTCGACGGCGAACGGCGTGACGCAGCCGACGCCGACCACGGCCAGCGGGCCGAACCGGCGGTCGCGTGCTTCGGCCTCGGCCGGTCGGTGGTGTTCCGGCTCGTACTGCTCCAGGCAGACACTGCTGTTGACACCGCCGAAACCGAAGGCGTTGGACAGCACCCGGCGCGGCCGGTCCTCGCGCCGCGCCCACGTCTCGGGGCTGGTCGGCACCCGGAACGGCGACTGCTCCAGGTCCATCGACTCCCGCGGCGCGGTGTAGGAGTGGGTCGGCGGCAGCGTGTCGTGCTCGAAGGCGAGCAGGACCTTGATCAGGTTCGCCATCCCGGCCGCGGAGAAGGTGTGGCCGGTCAGCGCCTTGACCGAGCCCAGCGTCACCTCCTGCTCCGGCAGCGGCCTGCCGTCGAAGAGGTCCTTCAGCGACTCGACCTCCACCTGGTCGCCGTGCGGCGTCGAGGTCGCGTGGGTCTCGATGTGGTCGAGCTCCTCGGGCCGCACGTCCGCCAGCTCGAGCGCCCGGCGCATGGCCGACACCTGGCCAAGCGAGGACGGCGCGTAGATCGCCTTGCCCTTGCCGTCGCAGCGGGTGGCGATGCCGCGGATGACACCGGCGATGCGGTCGCCGTCGCGGACCGCGTCGTCGAGCCGCTTGAGCACCACGGTTCCCACGCCCTCGCCGGGGATCAGCCCGTTCGCGCTGGCGTCCAGCGGCGCGCTGTGGGTCTCGGAGAGCCCGCCGATCTTGGCGAAGGCGACGTTGCCCGTGACGCTCATGTTGCCCAGCGCGCCGCTGGCCAGCACCGTGTGGTGGGTGCGGTCCTGCAGGTAGCGCACCGCCACGTCGATGACGGCCAGCCCCGCCGCGCACGCGGCGTCGCACACCAGGCCGGGCCCGGACAGGCCGAGCACGCGGCTGACCGCCTTGGCGAGCTCGACCTCGAAGACGTTGGTCGCCGACACGCCGTCGGGGTCGGGGAAGCGGGCGTGCACCGCGTCGAAGAAGCCGGCCTCGATCGCGTCCCGCTGCTCCGGGGCGAGCGCGCGGAACGCCTCGTCCTCGTTGACGTAGGGGAAGATCTCGCGCGCCTTGGCCGCGATCGAGGTGTCCAGCAGCAGGTCGTCGCCGAGCATGTTGCCGACGAACAGCGCGGTGCCCTCGGCTTCCAGCCGCTCCGGTGTGCAGCCGGCCGAGGTGATCGCACGCAGCGTGGTGTCGAGGATCATCAGCTGCGTCCGGTTGAGATCCCCGACGGCGTCCTCGTCCACTCCCAGCAGCTCGGCCGGGAACCGGTAGTCGTCGACGAAACCGCCGAACTTGCAGTAGGTCTTGTCCTCGGCACCGCGGTCTTCGGCGTAGTACTTCTGCCATTCCCAGCGCCGCGGTGGCGGGGTCGAGATCCCACTGCGGCCGGAGAGCAGGTTCTCCCAGTACGACTCGGTGTCGTAGCCGTCCGGCGGGAACACGCAGCCGTACCCGGTGATGGCCACGGGCTCGAAGTCGGTTGTCACGCGGAAGTCCTTTCGTGTGTCGCCTCGCGGGCGCGGACGCGCTCGGCGCGGGTCAGCCGGCCGGAGCGCCGGTGGCGAAGTGGCCGGCATCGGACGGGGACCCGGTGCGGTCACCACGCGGCGACCGCACCGGGCTCGGATGGCGTCAGCGCCGCGGCTCGACAGCGTCCTCGGCGACCTTGGTCAGCACGAGGTCGGTGATGTCGCACAGCAGCCGGCCTGCGTCGTCGATGATCTGGGTGTCCACGTGGATCGGGACCTCGGCCGAGGTCTCCATCCTGGTGACCCTGCTGAACGCGTAGACCCGCTCGGTGGGCAGCGGCGAGCGGTGGAACCGCATCGTCCCGATCGAGACCGGCACGCAGAACCTGCCCGTCTCCTCGTAGATCCACATCAGCGGGGCCCGCCACGCGTTGTCGATCACCGTCGGCATCGCGCTGAACCGCGGTGAGGTCCCGAAGGAGAACAGCCCCCTGTTGTGCGGCACCACGATCTCGCCGACGACCGACGAGTCGCCGGTGGAGCGGACCGACCGCACGTGGCGGAACGTCGGACCGAACAGCAGGTGCCGGGACGTCCGCTCGTAGAAGGACTCCAGGTCCATCTCGCGGCCGTCGGCCAGCAGCTCCGGCACCGACACCGCCGGCTCTCCAGCGGCCGGCGCCTGCTCGGCGAACCAGTACCTGCCCCGGGAATGCAGCCGGTCGGCCTCCAGCACCCGACCACCGGGACCGACCAGGTCCGAGCGGATCTCGGCGGAGACCTGCGTGCGGTCACCACCGTCGTCGGACACCTCGGCCCGGACCGAGAGCGTCAGCGGGAACTTCGGGTTGTCCTTGACGAACCTCAGCAGCTCGACGTCCTCGGCCGCCACCAGCGACCCGCCGGGCACCGCCAGCCCGCTCGCCTCGGCATGCGCCTCGACGTGGAACACGGCGGGGAAGGTGCCCGCGCCGCGCACCGCGTGGTCCTCCAGGTACAGGTCGACGTCGCCGCGCAGCCGCTTGGCCGCGTGCACCGACGAATCGCCGCGGTGGTGGACCTCGTCGAGCAGCGGGTGGTTGAGCCGGTCGGCGACGTGGCCGGTGGGACCGACCGGGGTCGCGATCCGCGCCTTCTCCTCGTCCAGGGCGGCGTCCATCCCTCCCCAGCTGTTGGTCCCGATGTCACCGCTGATGAAGGTCTCCGGGTCGAACCCGCCGTAGGAGAGCTCGCGGACCAGCGTCTGCACGCCCTCCTCGATGCCCACGAAGCTCATGCCGCGCTGACCTTCCTGGACCTTGCGCACCGAGTCGTCGGTGGCCATCCCGGTGCCCACCCACGCCGTCCACGCGATGGTGAACATCCGGCTGCCGGGCAGGATCCGGGCCATCTGCGCCGACATCTTGGGCATGACGTCGGCGGCGGCGGTGTAGTCCACCTGGCCGTCCATGCCGATGCGCCCGAGGATCGAGCCGACCAGCGCGACGAACCGGGGCTCGTCGGCGGAGACCGCCCGCCAGAGGTTGTACGCGCCGTTGACCTTGATGCGGACCAGGTCCAGCGAGTGTTCGAGGTCCTTCTTGTCCGCGGTGCGCAGGGACTGCAGGCCCGCCCCGTGCAGGACGCCGGTGATCCGGCCGTGGCGCAGGCGGATCCGCTCCATCGCCTCGGCGACCTGGCCCGCGTCGGCCACGTCGCACTCCTCGTAGGACACCTGCGGGTTGTAGGCCCGCAGTGCCACGAGGTTCTGGTACAGGGAACGGCGGTTGAGCAGCCTGCCGAACTCGGCGTTGACCTCGGCCGGGGTCAGCGAGGGGTTCTCCTTCTTGGCCCGCCGCATGTAGTCCGCGCGGTAGGAGGAGAGCTCGTCGTCGTCGAGGCCCAGCCATTCCTCGTCACCGCCGGGCATCGGCGTCCGGCCGAGGATCACGACGGTGGCGCCGTAGGCCGCGACGAGTTCCTTGGCGCACTCGTAGGTGATGCCGCGAGAGCCACCCGAGACCACCACGACGTCGTCGGAGTCCAGCCGCAGCGGCTCCTGGAGGTCGTTGTGCTCCAGTTCCTGCGGCATGACCAGGACGATCTTGCGAGTGCCGTCGGTGTAGGCCACCTCGACGTTCGGCTCGGTGGTCGTGACGATCTCGTCGAACAACGCGTGCGCCACCGCCTGCGGCTCCTGCTCGGTGAAGTCGACCACCTTGGCCTTCATCTCCGGCAGCTCGAGGGCGAGGCTCTTGACGAAGCCCGAGGTGAGGCCGCCGAGGGGATCGAGGGCGGAGGCCGACTCCAGGCCGAAGCACCCGCCGACGGCGGTGGCCGCGAAGTAGCCGCCGTCCGAGCCGGCCGCCGCCAGGCCGGGGTAGCAGGCCTTGGCGGTCAGCAGCTCCACGGCCATCCGGGTGTCGACCTCGCGCGTCCAGCTCTCGACCGGGGCGTCCAGGGTCGACTCGCCCTCCGAGGCACCTGCGAGCTGGTACAGGTTGATCACCACCTGCACCTGCTCCAGTTCGTCGCGGGCCGCGGCGAGCGCGGCCTCCAGCCGCTGGGGGTCGGAGAGGTCGACCTCGGTCGCACCGTCGATCCCGGCACCGGCGGAGCTGATCACCCGGGTCCTGGCACCGGCGTCGGTGAGCCGGGGCAGCAGCTCGCGGCAGACCTGCCCGCTCCGGTCGGCGATGACCACGACGCCCTTGCCGGACAGGGAGAAGTCCGGTTCCGCGCTCGCGGCCGGCGGCCGCTCGACCGCCACCGGCAGGTAGCGGTGCGTGACGGTCTCCAGCTCGCGCTCGAGAACCGGCGTGTAGGCCGGACGGGTCGGCACCTCCTCGGACACCGCGGACGGCGTCCCGCCGGACTCGGGCAGGTCCGCCACGGCGATGAAGTCGATGACCTTGCGCAGGGTGTTGACCTCCGAAAGATCAACCTCCACATCCGCCGAAATACCGAAATGCCCCCGCACCGCGGTCAAAACCTCAACCTGCTTCACCGAGTCAACACCCAGATCAGCCTCAAGCTCCAGATCCAGCTCCAACAACTCCAACGGATAACCCGTCTTCGCCTGAGCCGTCTCCAACACCACACCACTGACCTCGGACACATCCCGACCAACCGGGACCACCTCCGACGAGGCCCCACCAGCGGCAGGCAGATCCGCCACAGCGATGAAATCAATCACCTTCCGCAGCGTGTTGACCTCCGAAAGATCAACCTCCACATCCGCCGAAATACCGAAATGCCCCCGCACCGCGGTCAAAACCTCAACCTGCTTCACCGAGTCAACACCCAGATCAGCCTCAAGCTCCAGATCCAGCTCCAACAACTCCAACGGATAACCCGTCTTCGCCTGAGCCGTCTCCAACACCACACCACTGACCTCGGACACATCCCGACCGGCCACCGGCGCCGCACCTGCGGGGGCCGCCTCCTCCACGGTGTCCTCGACCGGCGCCGTGGCGGTGGGCAGTGCCGCGACCTGGTCGAACAGGTCGCCGAGCGTGATGTCGCCCTCGACGGTGCAGGCGTCGACGCCCACGCCGAGGTGCTCGCCCAGCGCCCGCACGATGTCGGCGCGCACCCGGCTGCTGAACCCGAGGTCACCGGCCATCCGCTTGCCCACCCCCAGAAGGGCCGCGGGATACCCGGTGTGGCGCGCGACGACCTTGAGCAGCGCGTCGGCGTCGACGGTGACCGCCTCCGAGGTCGGCCCGGCGTTCGCGGGCTCGGCCACGTCCACCCGCTGAGCGGACTCGGACACCTCCGCCCGCTGCCCCTGCCACAAGCCGTGCACCTGGGCGAAGGTGATGAACCGGCGCACGCTCTCGACCGCGCCGACCGAGTGCACGTTGGTCGGCACCGACACCGCGTCCCGGCCGTCGAGGATCCGCTGGACCAGGCCGGACAGGATCGGCTTCGGCCCCACCTCGACGAACGCGCGCACGCCCCGGTCGTGGATGCGGGTGACCATGTCCTGGAAGCTGAACGGCGTCACCAGCTGCCTGGCCAGCAGGGCCGGGATCCGCGCGACGTCGTCTTCCCCGTAGTAGTCGCCGAAGACCGTGGACAGCACCGGAACCTGCGGCAGACGCCAGTTCAGCGACGCCAGCGTCTTCTCCAGGACCGGCACGGCCGGGGCCAGCAGCTCGGAGTGGAAGCCGTGCGACACCGGCAGCCGGGTCGTCTCCAGACCGGCCTCGCGGCACCGCGCGGCGAACTCGTCGAGCGCGCCGCCGTGCCCGGACAGCACCGTCTGCGCGGGCGAGTTCACCAGGCTCCGGGTGACTCGCAGGTCGCCGGTGCCCGCGATCACCAGCAGCCGCTCCAGCCGGTGGCGCGCCTGGTCGTCGTCGGTCTGCACGCTCAGCATGCCGCCGCGGTCCTCCGGCTCGATGGCCTTCACCGCGACGCCGCGCCCGTGCACCGCCACGACGCCCTCCTCGAGCGAGAGCGAACCGGCGGCGACCAGGGCGCTGATCTCACCGAGGCTGTGCCCGACGAGCACCTCGGGCTCGGCGCCCAGCTCCACCACCAGCCGGTGCAGCGCGATGCTGGCCGCGAAGATCGACGGCTGCATGACCTCGGGGTCTTCCAGCTCGCTCGCCGCGTCGTCGGAGAACACCAGGCCGGTGAGGCTGCGCCCGGTGAGCTCCCCGTAGGTGGCGTCGACCCGCCGGAAGGCGTCGTCGACCACGGGATAGCGCTCGGCGAGCCCGTCGAGCATGCGCGGGTACTGGGCGCCGTGGCCCGGGAACATCAGGCAGCTGCGGAGACCGTCGCCGGGCGAGCCGAGGAAGATCCCCTGCATCTGCAGCTTGTGCTGGACATCGGGCGGGAAAGCGGTCGCGGAGTTCCGGCCCGTCGGGGTCGTTGTCACGTCGGGACTCCTTGTCCTCAGGAGAGAATGCCGTGTCGCTTGCCCGCCTGCCCCAGCAGCTCCAGGGCGCGGTCGATGGTCTCGTCGTCCATCGCCGCCGACACGTTGGCGCGGAAGCGGCTGGTGTTCTTCGGGACCGCCGGGGGCAGCGCGACGGTCACGTACAGCCCGTCGTCGATCAGCTCGTTGGCCAGCTTCAGCGCGACCTCGTCGTCGCCGATCATGATCGGCACGACCGGCGTGACGCTGCCCATCACCTCGTAGCCCAGCTCCAGCAGCCCGGAGCGCAGGCGGGCGGTGTTGTGCCAGAGCTTCTCGATGCGCCAGGACTCGCGCCGCATGAGCTCCAGCGACTTCAGCACGCCCGCGACGGTCGGCGCCGGCAGGCTCGCGTTGAAGATGTAGGCGTGCGAGGTGTGGCGGATGTACTCGATCAGCCGCGTGGAACCCGCGACGAAGCCGCCCACACCCGCGAGGGACTTGCTGAAGGTGCCCATGAGGACGTCGGAGCCGATGCCGAAGTGCGCGGCGGCGCCCCGGCCGCCGTCGCCCAGCACGCCGACGGCGTGGGCCTCGTCGACCATCAGCATCGCGCCGTGCTGCTCGGCGAGCTTGCTGATGCCGTCGAGCGGGGCGATCTCGCCGTCCAGCGAGTAGACGCCGTCGACGACGATGAACTTCTTGGCGGCGTCGGCGTTGCGCTCCAGCACGTACTCCAGCTTCTCGATGGAGTTGTGCGCGAAGATCTTCACACTGCCTTCGGCCAGCCGGCACCCGTCGAGGATGCTCATGTGGTTGAACTGGTCGGTGATGATCACCGTCTCGGAGTCGCACATCGCCGAGATGGCGCCGAGGTTGGCCAGGTAGCCGGAGCTGAACAGCGCGACGGCCTCGGCGCCCAGCCACTGCGACAGGCGCTCCTCCAGCTCGTGGTGCAGCTTCGTCGTGCCGTTGCTGAGGCGGGCCCCGCAGGTGCTCGGACCGAACTGGTCCAGCGCGTCCTTCATCGCCCCGGCGATCTCGGGGTGCTCGGCCAGACCGAGGTAGTTGCTGGTGCTCAGCATGATGACGTCGCGGTCGCGCAGCCGGGACCGCGAGGCCTGGCCGGACTCGAAGGGCGGCTCGAGGAAGTACATTCCGTTGTCGCGGGTCTGGCGGACCCAATCCGCCACAGGCGCGATGGTGCGTTCGTACGCTTCGTTGATCACGTGACCAAATCCCTCTCCGTGCGTTGACCGTTCGAAGGGAGCCGTTTCGCCGGTGTACCCGGCGGCGTCGTCGGCCTGGAACGTGTCAGCCCGGAGTATTTCCACGCATTCGCAGCGCTATGCCGCGGCTATCATAGCGAGGTGCGAGGTCGAGTTGTGCGACGTTCGCCCGCGCGACGGATCTCTGACACGCGACGGGCGTTGCGCGGAAAGCGAATTCCCTGATAACCACGCGGCGGGAGTTGACCCGGATTCGCTCTTCCGGCCGTTGACAGACTCATTGTTCCGACAACGAGCGTTGCGCAGGAGCGTTGCGGGACATTCGGGACAGCCTTGACGGCTCGGCCGAGTCCTATACCCTGATGGCCGTTCGCACAACGGAATGCAGACCCAGACCTCTGCACAACCTCCGAGGCCGCCGGTCTTTAACAACCCGATATCCCAGCGGACGTTCCGACGGTGCAGCGTCCTCGAAGGTCCAGCATTCGAGACGACTGGACAGGTGAAAGGGGTCCCCCAGCATGACGCTCCTGCGGGTTAACCCGAGGACCCGCATCCCGGACCGATCCACATGTGCACCAGCCTTCGGTTCCGCGCCGCGCGCGTCGCGCCTTCCGGCGAGTGCACCGAGCGGCCGGCGGTGCCGCACGAACCGGGCCTTCGAGGAGTCCGCGCCGGGGTTCCCTTCGCACGTCACCGGATCCGGCTCATGATGCGCTTCCGGCTGCTCGGCCCGATCGAGGCCGAGGACTCCCGCGGGCTGGTGCCGCTGGGCGGGACCAGGCAGCGGACGCTGCTGGCCGCGCTGCTGCTCGACGCCGGCCGCCCGGTCGACATCGCCAGGCTCGTCGACGCCGTGTGGCCGAACGACCCGCCCGCCACCGTCCGCACCCAGTTGCAGATCTGCGTCTCCGGGCTGCGCAGGCAGTTGCGCATGCCGATCCGGTCGAACCACGGCGGCTACACGCTGGAGGTGGACGCGAGCACCATCGACTCCGTGCGCTTCGAGGTCCTCATCCGCGAGGCCCGCCAGGCGATGTCGGAACACCGCAGCGGTTCAGCGGTCAAGGCGTTCCGCGCCGCACTCGACCTGTGGCGCGGGTCGGCCCTGCAAGGAGCGCCGGGGCTGGCCGCCGAGGCGGCGCGCCTGGAGGAGCTCAGGCTCACCGCCACCGAGCAGATGATCGACGCCGAGCTCGACCTCGGACACCACACCCAGGTCCTCGGCGAACTGTCCGTCCTCGTCCGGGAGAACCCGCTGCACGAGCGGTTCCACGCCCAGCTCATGCTCGCGCTGTACCGCTCGTCCCGCCAGGCCGAAGCGCTCAACGTGTTCCAGGACCTGCGTTCGGTGCTCGACCACGATCTGGGCCTGGAACCCGGACCGGCCATCCAGGCGCTGCACCAGCGAATCCTGGTCCGGGACTCCACATTGGACTTGCCGGCGTCCGGGACGGACGGCCCGCCGCACCTGCCGGGAGAACAGCCGCCGCAACCGGCGGAGCCGGCGCAGGTGGTACCGCTGGCCGGCCGGAAGCGGGAGGTCCGCCACGTCGCGGAACTGCTGTCACGCGGCGGTCCACCGGCGGTCGTGGTCCTCACCGGACAGCCCGGTGTCGGCAAGAGCGCCGTGGCGACGGGAGTGGCGCACGAGCTTCGCGGCGTGTTCCCGGACGGCGTCGCGCACCTCGACGGTGAGGCCCTCGGTGACGACGGGGAGCACTACCCGAACGCGGTGGGCACGCTGTTGCGGCAACTCGGCATGCCCCGGGCGCAGCTCCCGCGCGACGCCGCATCGCGGTACCGCTACCTCCACGGGAAGCTGCGGTCCACCCGCGCACTGCTGGTCTTCGACGACGTCACCGACGAGAGCCGGGTGCGCCGGCTGGTGCCCGACTCCGCGCTGTGCTCGGTGCTGATCACGAGCAGGGACCGGGTGTGGACGCTTCCGCGGTGCGAGGTTGTGGAGCTCGCGCCCCTCGACCTCGACACGTCGCTGGAGCTGCTGTCGAACGCGATCGGGCCCGACCGGGTCGCCGAGGCACCGGAGGACGCCCGGCAGATCGCGCTTTCCTGTGCCGGTTTCCCCTTCGCCCTGCACATCGCCGCCTCCCGGCTGCGGTCCAACCCGAACCTGACCCTGGCCCGGAGCGCTCACGAATGCCAAACCAAGGCCAGGAAGATCGGGGCGCTGGCGGGCTGCAACCCGGACGTGCTGCGCGCTTTCGCCGACGGGTACAAGGCCATCAACGGCACGAAGAACGTTGTCGAACCGGCCCCGAACCCCGGACCCGCCGACGAGGTACCGAACGCCCGGCCCGCCGAGCCGACGGCGCAAGGCACCGAACGGCGCCGCGCTGCGCCCGTCCAGCGGATCCCGGAGAACACGTCACCGCCCGGCCGTCCGGCGCACGCCGTGCAGGCGTATTGACCTGGCGCGGGAGCGGCCAGGACGTCGGTCTCGGATGGCCCCGTACCGGAACAGCCGCGACGCCCTGCATCCTGCGCCTGTTCGAGTATTGACATATTCCGGATGTTTTCCGCTGCCCGGATTCACATCATCTGAAAATGAATCGCTGATACTGAACCGAGTTGTGTGATTCTCCCAACCGGCGACTACTCGATCGAGCATACGGCAACACTCGGCTCCACCATGGGCACGGCAATCACCGGCCGAACGAGTAAATCCGAAAACACCTCGCCAAGAGGCGGCTCGCCAGCACGCCTCGCCGAGTGCTCCGCACTGCCGTCCCGGCGGCCACTGCACGCCGAACGAGAGGACCTCTCATGGGTACTGTTGCGACCACGGGAATCTGGTCTTCGACCATCGGGGCGGACGGCTACCACACCTACGGCGAGGGCACCGACAACGAGTTCGACGTCGACCTCAAGGTCAACATCGCGTTCGAGGACGGCACGAAGACAGATCTCGGCTTCCGCTTCCACCACAACGAAACCGACGGCGACTACAACCCCGACCCGGTGGACCTGCCCGCTTTCATCTCACCGGAGACCGTCACCGTCGACGGGGCGAGTACAAGGTGATTCTCAGCGGCTTCAAGCGGGACGGCCAGATCGTCCGCCAGTTCGTCAGCTCCGAGGGCGGCTCGAACAGCGCCGACATCGTCGCCCTCTTCTCGCGCCTGCCCGCCAAGATGGACTTGGCGACCACCGAGGTGAACTACAAGGGCACGGGTAAGGCTCAGGCGGACGAGTTCGTCGAGATCCTCAACCGCGGCACCGAGCCGGCCGACATCTCCGGCTGGACGCTGGGCGCCGACGACTCCGGCCAGGGCTGCTCCGGCAGCCGCGCGACGAGCGGAGACGGTCCTCACCTTGACAGGCAAGCGACTACTTGCCTATAACTGTGCCGTGGACGCTGACCCCGACCTGTTCAAGGCCATCGGCGACGCGACGCGACGCACCATCCTGGACGAGCTGACCGACAAGGACGGTCAGACGCTGTTCGAGATCTGCGGCCGGCTGACCATGAAGCACGGCCTGGCCTCCTCGCGCCAGGCCATCTCGCAGCACCTCGCGGTGCTCGAACAGGCCGGCCTGGTGCACACCCGGCGGCAGGGCCGCTACAAGTTCCACCACATCGACACGGGCCCGCTGCGCTCGATCGTCGAGCGGTGGCCCATCGACCGAGAGGAACCGGACCCGTGATCCACATCAACATCACCAGCGTGTTCGTCGACGACCAGGCCAAGGCGCTGGCCTTCTACACCGAGAAGCTGGGGTTCATCAAGAAGACCGACGAGCCCGCGGGCGGGGCCCGCTGGCTCACCGTGGTCTCCCCCGCCGACCCGGACGGCGTCGAGCTGCTGCTCGAGCCCGACGGACACCCGGCCGCGGGCCCGTTCAAGCAGGCCCTGGTCGCCGACGGCATCCCGTTCACCCAGTTCGCCGTCGATGACGTGCACGCCGAGGTCGAGCGGCTCAAGGGGCTCGGCGTCGAGTTCACCCAGGACGCGACCGACCTGGGGCCGGTGGTCACCGCCGTCTTCGACGACACCTGCGGCAACCTGATCCAGCTCGCCACCATGAAGTAGCCACTCCCCCGGCGCACCCCTCAGTAGTTCCGCGACCAGGTCTTCGAGGCGGCCGCCCACGCTCGTGGTCAGCCGACCTTGAACGAACCTGCCGGGCGCCCGTCCGGGTTCCTGGCCGAGCCGTCCTGGCCCGGCAGGACCGTCGCGTGGGAGCTGCCCGAGCAGTCGGTCGAGTTGTAGAACACGACCTTCTTGTCGGTCGAGTTGATCGCACCGGCGACTCGGCCGCCCTCGTACGGGCTGCTGTAACAGCGACCGTCGGACGGGTCCCAGACCACCGCCGTTCGCTGGCTGATCAGGTCCAGCTGCAACGGACCTGTCGCGGCGACCGCGGATCCCGCGGCCATGGCCAGACATCCCGCACCGACAACCACGGCCATGCTCATACGGCGCACGTGCATGGAGCTCTCCTCGCCCAGGTGACCAGTTCCAACGGAGCTGCGAAGAGCACACCTGCGCACGGTGGGCTCCGCACCGCCGAGCCCACGATCCGGCGACGACAACCGCTCGGCGAGCCACGGTCCGCTCCACACGCCCGGCCGGCCTGGCGGCACCGCAGACCTAGGGGTTGATCCTGATCCCATGCCGGCCGGCGGCCTTGGCCTGGTACATGGCTTCATCCGCCCGAGCGAGGGCCTGGTCCGGGCTGTCGTGGTCGTCGAGTCCGACGTATCCCAAGCTGGCGCTGACCACGCGAGGAGCGCCGCAGACGAAGACGGGTTCGTCGAAAGCCGACTGGATGCGCCTGCCGAAGTCGCCGGGGTCCTCGGGCGCGGGGTCGAGGAGGATGACGAACTCGTCGCCGCCCATGCGGGCAAGCGTGTCCGTGGGCCTGATGCGGGCGTTGAGCCGGGCCGCGACCGCGCACAGCACGGCGTCTCCGGCCTCGTGCCCCAGGACGTCGTTGATCTGCTTGAAGTGGTCCAGGTCGGCGTACAGGAGCCCGAGGCTCCGGGGCGGCCAGGCTCGGGAGAGAGCCTTGTCGAGCCGGAACAGCAGGAGGTTCCGGTTCGACGCGCCGGTGAGGGGATCATGGGTGGCCTGGTGCGCCAGCTGCCGCCGGGCCACCGACAGCTGGCGCAGGGTGATGACCTGGCGCAGGACGACCAGCGCCACGACGGCGATGAGCGCGTACACCTCGCCGACATCCGGATCACCGGTGGTGGCCGTCGTGAACACGGTGAACACGCACACCGCGGCGAACGGAACATACGGCAGGAACAACAAGGGCGTGCGGGGCGTCATTTGCGAGAACTGGCGGTTCGGAGCGAGCGCGGCCCCCAGGAACAGCATTGGCCCGACAATGTAACCGACATCCGCGACCGGCGGTGCCATCGACGAACTGCTGATCGTGTAGACGTAGACCGCATCGGAAAAACCAATGGCGAGAAGGCCCAGTACCAGCCATGCCATGGGAAGCCGCAGCAGGCCGTACAACGCGGTGGCGAAAAGGATCGCGATGACGATCAGAATCAGGTCCGCCAGCGTGTAGGAAGTCACCATGAGAAGCCTGTCGACGGGCACGCCGTCGGCATGCCGGACCGCGTCGACGGTGAGCTTCCAGCTCAATGCCACCAGGCTTCCCACGATGATCAGCCCGTCGAGCACGACGACCGCGTGCGAGGGCGCCACGTCGTGTTCCTCGACCTTTCCGTGGTCCTTCTTCGCCATGCTGAGCACAGCGAAGAAGGCGAAGAAGGGAAGCCCGAGGTAAAGGGCATTCGCGGCGTTCGGGAAGGTCGCCGGGTCGATGGCGCGGTACCAGGTCCACAGCGCGTGGGCGGTGGCGAACCAGGCGAGTGCCACGACCATCAGCCATCGCCACCGCCGCTCGGCACCGGACTCGTACCATCCCGTCCACGCGAAGGCCGCGGCCGCGGCGACGGCGCCCACGACCCCTGTCAGATCGGCGACGAGATCACTGGCGGCGGGCTCCAGCGAGCCCGACACCACCAGGCCGACGGCAGCGATGCCCACGACGGCCACAGCGGCCGTCGTTCGACGCCAAGACTGCCCTTCGCGCATGTTGGACCTGGTCTCACCGGTCGTGGCGTCGCCGACGCCAGCTCGGGTGGTTGGACGAGTCATCCGGCCCGCGGATTCACGATAGCGCCTTCCTGACCCGCAACGCCCTGACCGGCGGCGGGGCAGTCCGCAACCTCGACCTGGCTCACCCGGCGCCGCGGCGACACCGGCCGGGAAGTGGATCTCCATGCCGCATGGGCGAACCGGCCCGCGCCGGAGACTCACTCGCCGGTCTCGCCGATGCTCACGCCCTGGCGGAGAAATGGCCGCCACCAGCGTGGTCACTCCTGGCGATCACTCGCCCTCACGCGCTTCGGACGAGCAGTTCCTCCAGGCGCGGCGACTCGGCACCGATCGTCGTCGTGGGGCCGTGGCCCGGGTGCACGGTCGTGGCCGGGTCGAGTCCCAGCAACCGGGTGGAGATCGACCGGATGGTCACCGGGAAGTCCGAGCAGGAGCGCCCGGTGGCGCCACGGCCGTCCGCGGAGACCGTGTCGCCGGAGAACAACCACGCCTGCTCGACCGCGTGCAGGCAGACGCTTCCCCACGTGTGACCGGGCGTGTGCAGGACTTCCAGATCGATTCCGGCGACCGTGAGCACCTCGCTGTCGGACAGCGTCCAGTCCGGGGCGCGGTCCGGGTTGACCCGGTCCCAGAGCGCGCGGTCCTCCGCGTGGATCAGCACCGGGGCGCCGACCTCGTCCGCCAGCGGCACGGAGGCGTTGATGTGGTCGTTGTGCCCGTGGGTGCACACGATCGCGGTGACCCTGCGGTCACCGATCGCGTCCAGGACCAGTTCGTGGTCGTGCGCCGCGTCGACGACCATCACCTCGCGGTCGTCGCCGACCAGCCAGACGTTGTTGTCCACCGCCGTCGCCGCGCCGTCGAGGATGTGCAGTCCCGACGTCAGAACCTTCTCCACCCGCGCGGTCATCACCGGACGACCACCGTGCGCAGCACGTTGCAGGGCAGACCCTGCGCCTCGGCAGGCGCACCTCCGCCGCGTGCCAGAACACCACCGACCTCAAGACGCACGGAAAACTCCTCGCGAGCAGAACGAACGCATGTGTTGCGCATAAGTCAACAAGTTCCTTAATGCGAGACATGTTGCGGACACGGCGGCTCACTGTCAAGAGCCGCGACAGCTCCGCCCCGGGGCTACCGCAGGGTAGCGGCGCGAAGCTCGCCCAGCAGTCGTACCAACCGCGTCACGCAGGCGAAACCCCACCCGGAGGGCCCCGAAGAAACCCTTGACGGCCACACGCCGTTCAGCGATCCTTGTTGCTCATTACGCCACCTGTTCTGTTATGCGCAACGTTTGGAGGGGGTGCTCATGATCGCCGTGTGCCGTGTCGAGGAGCTGCCGCCAGGGGAGTCGACCCGGGTCTTCGCGGACGTGGCCGTGGCCGTGTTCAACGCCGACGGTGAGTTCTACGCGGTCGACGACACCTGCACGCACCAGGACGCGTCGTTGTCGGAGGGGTTCCTGGAGGGCTGCTTCGTGGAGTGCCCGCTGCACGCGGCGTTCTTCGACCTGCGCACCGGGCAGCCGACCTGCCTGCCTGCCAAGCGGCCGGTGCGCACCCACCCCGTCACGATCGAAGACGGCGTGATCCACGTCCACGTCGCCGGACACGCCGGCCAGCCGGCCCACGAGCGGGAGCAGCAGGTCGTCGCGTAGAACGATCGCGGTCGTCAGCGCCTCTCCGCGGGTTGCCCGCGGCGCGGCGACCGCGCCGCCAACTCGCACACCGAAAACACGGCGATCAACGCAAGACAATCACGGAATACCGACCCCGATCACCGGAACACGCATCACCGCCCCCATATCGCGAACAGCGTCCCACTGCGACGGTATCCCGCCGCCACCGGCAGGACGGGATACCGTCGCAGCCATTTTACCGCGCACCCTTCCAAATGCATTCCACTGTGGACTCAAATGAATTCTTGACAGCTCGCCGTATGCACGGCAGGGTTTGTGCGCACTCGACATGTCGCCCACTTCTCAGAAAATCAGTAGGGCTTTTGTCCGGCACGCACCTCCGCAGTGTGCCGAGAGATCCTGTTCCGCCCGGCTCGGTCCGCGCGATCGGACACCTGAATCCTGTCCTCTTCCACGAAAACGAGAGGAGGCGGCGTCCACCGGGACGCCGAACGGCATGACTCCGCTCCATCCCACCACTTCCCCGGATCACTCCCCCGACCCCCCGCAATCCTGTCCCGAAGCCGACAAACCGGCTCGCGTCGACCGGACCGTCTTCGGCGTCTCCGCCTTCCTCGCCCTGGCCTTCGTCGCATGGGGCATGTGGCGAACCGACTCGCTGAGCTCGCTGTCCTCCGCCGTGCTCGACTGGTTGATCGTCAACGGGGGCTGGGCGTTCGTCCTCGTCGCCAGCGGCGTGGTGATATTCGCGCTGTGGCTGGCCGGCAGCCGCTACGGGCGCATCCCGCTCGGCGCCGACGGCGAGCCCGCCGAGTTCAAGACGGTGTCCTGGGTGGCGATGATGTTCAGCGCCGGCATGGGCATCGGGCTGATGTTCTACGGAGTCAGCGAGCCCCTCGCGCACTTCACCGCCCCACCGCCCGGGACCGTCCCGCCGGGCAGCGACGCGGCGATCGAGACCGCGATGGCCACCTCGCTGTTCCACTGGACGCTGCACCCGTGGGCGATCTACGCGGTGGTGGGACTGGCCATCGCCTACAGCAGCTTCCGCCGCGGCCGTCGTCAGCTCATCAGTTCGGTCTTCGCGCCGCTGCTCGGGCGCAGGACCGCCAACGGCCCCATCGGCAAGCTGATCGACGTGCTGGCGATCTTCGCGACCCTGTTCGGCTCCGCCGCCTCGCTGGGGCTGGGCACGTTGCAGATCGGCAGCGGGCTCCAGGCCGGCGGATGGCTGTCCGGCACCCCCGCCGTGGGGCTGCTGGTGGCCGTGATCGCGGTGCTGACCGTCGCGTTCATCGCCTCGGCGGTGTCGGGCGTGGCCAAGGGCATCCAGTGGCTGTCCAACATCAACATGGTCCTGGCCGCGGTCCTCGCGGTGTTCCTGCTCGGGGTGGGACCGACCGTGTTCATCCTCGACCTCGTGCCGTCGGCGATCGGGAACTACTTCCGCGACATCGGCCAGATGACCGCACGCACCGGCGCGACCGGCGGAGCGGCCATGCAGCAGTGGCTGTCGTCGTGGACGATCTTCTACTGGGCGTGGTGGATCTCCTGGACGCCGTTCGTGGGGATGTTCATCGCGCGGATCAGCCGCGGCCGCACCATCCGCCAGTTCGTCCTGGGCGCGGTGCTCGTGCCCGCCACGGTGAGCGTGGCCTGGTTCGCCATCTTCGGCGGCACCGCGATCGACGTGCAGCGCCACGGCACCGACGTGGCGGGCGCGGGCGCGGCCGAGGCGCAGCTCTTCGACGTGCTGGCGCACTTCCCGCTGGGTGCGGTCACCGCGGTCCTGGTCATGGTCCTCGTGGCGATCTTCTTCGTCTCGGGCGCCGACGCCGCGTCGGTGGTGATGGGCACGCTGTCGCAGCGCGGCTCGATCAATCCGCGCGGCTCGGTGGTCATCTTCTGGGGCGTGGCCACCGGAGGCGTCGCGGCGGTCATGCTGATGGTCGGCGGTGGCACCGACAACGCGCTCACCGGTCTGCAGAACCTGACGATCATCGTGGCGGCGCCGTTCACCGTGGTCATGGTGCTGCTCTGCGTGGCGCTGGCGAGGGACCTGCGCAGCGATCCCCTGATCCTGCGCGCCGAGAAGGGCGCCGAGATCATCGAAGCCGCCGTCGTCACCGGCGACGACCGCTATGACGGCGACTTCCAGCTCCAGGTGGCAAGCACCAACGGTGACACCGACGACTCCGATCCGGCAGAGGCGGACGGGGAAACACCGGCAGCGGACGGAGCCCTTCCGACCACTGTGGATGACATCGAGCCCGACGATGCCCCGGAGACGCTCGCGATCCGCTGGATCGAGGAGCAGAACGCGACCACACCGAAATGAGGGCGGCCGGCTCGTACCCGGACCCCGCATAGACCGTCTGCCGAGCCCCGGAGACCCCCGTGCCCCGCACGGGGGTCTCCGGGGTCTTGCAACCGGGACCGGGTCAGCGCATCGGCGATGAGTGCCGGCTCGGACGCAGAGAGAGCTGCACTACGGCGTCCGCAGTGAGCTGTCCAAGGCCTTCATCAGGTGCGCGACGCGGCTCTTTCCCGTGGGAGCGAGGGGATATCGACCGAGGACGTCGATCAGGACAGGCGTAGCGCGCTGACGCGCCTGCTGGACCAGCGCGTCTCCCACGGCGGGGTCACCGCCGGCGCGCAGCTCGGCTGCCCGCGCCGCGCATGCGGTCGCGCGCAGGATGTGGCCGACCTGGGTCGCCTTGGCAAGAGGGTGCAGGTACGCAGCGGAAGCCGCGTCGCCCGCGGCACGCGCGGCATGGCTCGCGGCTTCACCGGCGGCGGCTTTCGCCGCGCGGTGCGCATCCAGCGACGCGACGCGCTGCAGCTTGGTTCGCGGAGCGCCGTTGGCGAACGTCCACGCGGCCTCGACGGCGGCGCGGGGCCGCGGGTCTTCGGGATGAGCATCCTCGAAGATCGCGAGGACTTCTTGCGCGCTCTCGGCCGCGTAGCGGGCCACGGTGCGCAGCTCGTCCATGGTCAGCTCGAAATCGCCTGGTCCGATGGGCATGCGCGCCATTCTCGCCGGTGCGCCGATGCCCGTTCACCCGCCCGCGACTCTCACTTCGGGTTCGGCCGCGGCCGATCCGCACGACAGCGGCTGCTCCCCCGGCCGGATCAGCCGGAGGAGCAGCCGTCTTCAGTTGTGAAAATCCCGGTCAGGGCGTGGAGACACCCGCGAGGCAGGACTCAACCTCGCGCGACCCACTCCTCGAACTGGGACCGGACCGCGCCGATGGTGGTCGACTCGCCGTGCCCGGGCCGCACCTCCGTCTCCTCCGGCAGCGGCAGCAGCCGGTCGCGGATGGAGTCCACGATCACGTCGTAATTCGAATAGGACCGGCCGGTCGCTCCGGGGCCGCCCGCGAAGAGCGTGTCGCCGGTGAAGACCGTGGCGAGAGCCGGGACGTGCAGGCAGACCGCACCGGGCGCGTGGCCCGGGGTGTGCAGCACCCGCACCTCGATCCCGGCGACGTGGACGACCTGGCCGTCGGCCAGCTCGCCGTCGGGCTTGCTGTCCGGGTGCGTTAGGTCCCACAGCACCTGGTCCTCCGGGTGCAGCAACACCGGTGCGCCGACCTGCTCGGCCAGAGCCGGGGCCACGCGCACGTGGTCGTCGTGGGCGTGGGTGCACAGCACCGCCACCACGTCGCGTCCGCCCACGAGCTCGCGAATCGCGGCGGCGTCGTGCGGCGCGTCGATGACCACGCACTCCTGGTCGTCACCCACCACCCACACGTTGTTGTCCACGTCGTAGGTCCCGCCGTCCAGCGAGAAGGTGCCCGAGGTGACGGTGTGGTCGATGCGTGCGGCCATCAGAGCGTCACCACCGAACGCAGCACCTCGCCGCGGTGCATCTTCTCGAACGCCTGCTCCACCTGGTCCAGGGCGATCTCCTCGGTCACGAACTTCTCCAGCGGCAGACGTCCCTGCTGGTACATCTCGACCAGCATCGGGAAGTCCCTGCTGGGCAGGCAGTCGCCGTACCAGCTCGACCTGAGGGCGCCGCCCCGGGCGAACACGTCGATCAGCGGTAGCTCCAGCTGCATCTCCGGCGAGGGAACACCGACGAGCACGACCGTGCCCGCCAGGTCCCGGGCGTAGAAGGCCTGGGTGTAGGTCTTCGGGATGCCCACCGCGTCCACCACCAGGTCGGCGCCGTGGCCGCCGGTCAGCTCGCGAAT
The DNA here is from genome assembly GCF_000062885.1 of Saccharopolyspora erythraea NRRL 2338. Lineage (NCBI taxonomy): Bacteria > Bacillati > Actinomycetota > Actinomycetes > Pseudonocardiales > Pseudonocardiaceae > Saccharopolyspora > Saccharopolyspora erythraea. The sequence continues at coordinate 5,018,595 of NC_009142.1, forward strand.
GGCTTCCACCGTGTCGCTCTCGCTGGCGTTGACCGTGTGGGTCGCACCGAACTGGCGAGCCCAGTCCAGCTTCACCGGGTCGGTGTCGACGGCGATGATCTGGCGCGCTCCGGCCAGGTTCGCGCCGGCGACCGAGCCGGCGCCGACGCCGCCGCAGCCGATGACGGCCACCGAGTCACCGGGACCGGCCTGCCCGGTGTTGACCGCCGCGCCGATCCCGGCCATCACGCCGCAGCCCAGCAGGCCCGCCACCGCGGGCCGGGCGGACGGGTCCACCTTCGTGCACTGCCCGGAGTGGACGAGCGTCTTCTCCGCGAACGCACCGATGCCGAGCGCCGGCGACAGCGGGGTCCCGTCCTCCAGCGTCATGGGCTGAGCGGCGTTGTGGGTGTCGAAGCAGTACTGCGGCCTGCCGCGCCGGCACGCACGGCACAGGCCGCAGACCGCGCGCCAGTTCAGCACGACGAAGTCCCCGGGCTCGATGTCGTGCACGCCCTCTCCGACGGCGTCGACCACGCCCGCGGCCTCGTGGCCGAGCAGGAACGGGTAGTCGTCGCTGATCCCGCCCTCGCGGTAGTGCAGGTCGGTGTGGCAGACACCGCACGCCTGCACCCGCACCACCGCCTCACCCGGTCCGGGATCGGGGACGTTGATCGTCACCACCTCGACCGGCTTTCCCTTTCCGGCGGCGACGACCCCACGCACTTCGGTCATGAGGTACTCCTTTCGGTTTCGCTGTGGCACAGCTACGCGGCGGACGAGGGAGCGTCCGCCGCGTAGCTGTTGTCAGGTAGGTCGTGCTCGACGACCGTCAGGGCTCTTAGACAAGCGGCGGAGCCGCCTGCGGTACTTCCCGGAGCCCTCTTCAGAGCCCTGTCTTTGATCTTCGAAGTGGCGAAGCCGCTTGGCTCCCTCTCGCAACCGGCGCCGCCGCGGGTTCTCAGGCGTCCTCCGGCGAGGACAGCTTTTTCGCGGCGTATGGGTGATACGCGAGAAAAAGATTCCGGAGCCAGAGGACGCCTGAGGTTCCGCCACTCCACCGCAACGCAAGGTGTGTTCGAAGACAGGCATTTCAGGCAGCGCTGGGCCGCCCGTACTCGGAGGCCGCGTCGGCCAGCCAGTCCGCGAGGTAGCGGGCGAACGACGAGCGGACGAAGACCCAGAAGCCCGGGACCGCGTCGTGGCGGCGCACCAAGACCACCTCGGCTCGGGCCAGCATCGTCTGCGCGCACCGCCCCGTCTCGAAACTGCGGGGGTGCAGGTCGAGGGCGCAGCCCTTGTTCAGCAGCTCCTCGGCCTTCGACCCCGCCACGTCCACGATGGTGCGGTGGGCCGAGACGTCCACGATCGCCGCGTGCTCGGCGCCCACGGCGTCGGCCAGCGTGCTCTGGAGCGCCTCGGCGGTTCCCTCCTGGGCGACCAGGAGCCACTCGTCCGGCCCCATCCACAGCACCAGGACGTTCCCGGAGACCGCAACCTCGCCGGGCTGCTTGGGAAGCGTGGTGCCCAGCGCGGTGCCCACCCGTTCCGCCGCGGCCCCCTTGGGGTCGAGGCGAAGCGTGATCTGGGTCTTGAACGGCACCTCGCTGATCTCCAGGACGCCGGGTACCGAAGCCCGGGCCAGCAGCTCCGCCCGGGAGGCCAAGGGAGATGCGCCGTGGATCTCAGCCATCGCGGCGTGCTCCTTCCTTGTCGTAGAAGACGGGCTCGGTGATCGTGACCGCGGCGAGCCCGTCACCCGCGGTGGAGTAGATCGTCTCGCCGATGCGGTCGCGGCCGCCCTTGACCAGGGCGAGGGCGAATCCGCGCCGCAGCACGGCACTGCGGTAGCTGGAGGTGACGTGGCCGAGCATCGGCACCGGCGGTTGCGGCAGCTCGGAGTGCTCCACCAGTTGGGCTCCCTCCTCGAGCACCAGGTCCTCGTCGGCGGGCAGCAGCCCGACCAGGTGCTTGCGGTCCGTGCGCGAGGTGTCGGCACGGCTGAAGGAGCGCATGCCCAGGAAGTCGTCCTTCTTCTTCGACACCGCCCAGCTCATGCCGAGGTCGTGCGGGGTGACGGTTCCGTCGGTGTCCTGCCCGACGATCGGGAAACCCTTCTCCGCGCGCAGGACGTGCATCGTCTCGGTGCCGTAAGGCGTGATGCCGAACGGCGCGCCGGCGTCGATGAGCGCGTCCCAGACCTCGCGACCGTGCCACCAGGGCACGTTGATCTCGAAGGCGAGCTCGCCGGAGAAGCTGATCCGGCACACCCGCGCCCGCTGTCCTGCGACGCTCCCGTCCTGCCAGGCCATGAACGGGAAGTCGTCGTTGTCCAGGTCCATTTCGGACGCGACGCGGGCCAGCACCTCGCGGGAACGCGGCCCCACGAGGGCGATCGTGGCCCACTGCTCGGTGACCGAGGTGAGGTGCACCCGCAGATGCGGCCACTCGGTCTGCAGCCAGTCCTCCAGCCACTGCAGCACCCCGGCGGCACCGCCGGAGGTGGTGGAGATCAGGTAGCGGTTCTCGCCGGTGCGCATCACCGTGCCGTCGTCGAACACCATGCCGTCGGCGTGGCACATCAGGCCGTAGCGGATGCGGCCGACCTTGAGGGTGCTCATCTTGTTCGTGTAGACGAGGTCCAGGAACTCGGCGGCGTCCGGGCCCTGCACGTCGATCTTGCCCAGGGTCGAGACGTCCTGGATGCCCACGCCCTCCCGGACGGCCTGGCACTCGCGCAGGACGGCGGTCTCCATGTCCTCGCCGGGACGCGGGTAGTACCAGGGCCGCTTCCACTGCCCCACGTTCTCGAACGGGGCGCCCTGCTCGACGTGCCAGTCGTGCATGGCGGTGACCCGCACCGGGTCGTAGAGGTCGCCGCGGTCCCGGCCCGCCAGCGCCGCGAAGGTCACCGGCGCGTAGGGAGCGCGGAACGTGGTCGTGCCGACATCGGCGATGTCACGCCCGAGCGCCTCGGTGATGATGCCCGTCGACAGGATGCCCGAGGTCTTGCCCTGGTCGTGCGCGGTGCCGATCGTGGTGTAGCGCTTGACGTGCTCGACCGAGTGCAGGCCCGCCCCGACCGCCCTGCGGATGTCGGCGACGGTGGCATCGCGCGCCAGGTCCACGTACTGCGTGTGGCCCGCCGAGTCGGCGGGGCTGGGCACCAGCCACACGTTGCGGCCCGCCAGCACCGGCGGGTTCGCCGCCCGCGGAACCGGACCGGCCTCGGCGTCGAAACCGGCGGCGACCGCGGCGTCACGGCCCGCCTCGGCACCGGTGCGCAGGCAGTCGGCGGTGGCGAAGACGCCGGCCGCCGCACCGGCCGACCGCACCGATCGCGCGGAGCGGTCGGGCACGAAAGCACCGATCTGCTCGGCGAACCGCAGCGTGCCCCGGGACTGGCTGTGCAGGTGGACCGCGGGGTTCCAGCCGCCGGACACCAGCAGGACGTCGCAGTCGATCACCTGCCGCACGTTGGTCATGCGGTCGCCCGGGGTCTCCCAGCGCGCCACGTGCACGTGGGAGATCCGGCCGGTGCCGGACGTGCTGACCACGGCGGCTTCGGGGTGGATCGGGATGCCGCGCTCGATGCAGTGCGAGGCCCACCGGGTCGACACCACGTCGCGCACGTCGATGATCGCCGCGATCGCCACTCCGGCGTCGTGCAGGTCCACCGCCGCCGCGTAGGCGCTGTCGTTGGCGGTGAACACCACCGCGCGCCGTCCCGGCACGACTCCGTACCGGTGCAGGTAGGTCCTGGCGGAGCCGGCCAGCATCGTGCCCGGCCGGTCGTTGCCCGCGAAGACCAGCGGCCGCTCGTGCGAACCGGTCGCGAGCACGACCTCGCGGGCCCGGACGCGCCAGATCCGCTGCCTGCTGGGCGCGTCCTCCCCGCGGTTCTCCACCGCGACGAGGTAGTTGTCGTCGTAGTGCCCGAACACGGTGGTGCTCGGCAGTTGCCGCACCTCCGGGTAGGTGGCCAGCTCGGCGACCGCCCGCCGCACCCACTCGGTGGCGGGGGCGTCGTCGAGGCGCTCACCGATGCCCAGCAGGCTGCCGCCGAACTCCGCGTCGGCGTCGGCGACGATCACACGCGCACCGCTGCGCGCCGCGCTGAGCGCGGCGGACAGCCCCGCGGGCCCCGCACCGACGACGAGCACGTCGCAGTGGGCGTGCATGGTGTCGTAGCGGGCGGGATCCGCTTCCTCGGCCAGACGTCCCTGACCGGGCAGGCCGGTGGCTTCGAGGCCGTCGCGCAGCGGAACCGTCGTCGCGGTCAGCATCGGCTCCGGGAACGGCTTCTCGATCTGCACCAGCGCGTTGGGCTCCTCGACCCCGGCGGCCATGATCCCGCGCGGCCGGCCGTGCTTGATGCTGGTGCCGACCTGGTGGACGCCGTTGGCCAGCAGCGCCGAGGCGAGCGTGTCGCCCTCGTAGCCGACGTACTCGCGGCCGTCGAAGCGGAAGCTCAGCGGACGGTCGCGGTCGATCCGGCCGCCTTCGGCAAGCCTGAACTCGTTGCTCACCTCGTCACCGTCCTCGTGGTCGCCTCGTGCGCGGGGTGGATCTCGTTGGTCACGGTGTCGCGCTCGACGTTGAACCACCGGCGGCACCCGGCCGCGTGCACCCAACGCTCGGCGAAGACACCCTTGGGGTTGTCGCGGAAGAACAGGAACCGGCCCCAGTCCTCATCGGACACCGTCTGCGGGTTCTCCGGGTACCGGACGTCGGCCTGACCGCCGTAGTGGAACTCGCTCTCGTCACGCGGCCCGCACCACGGGCAAGGGATCAGCATCATCGGGAAACTCCTAGTGGGCCACGCCGGCCGCGCCGTGCTCGTCGATCAGGGCGCCGGTGGTGAAGCGGTCGAGGGAGAACGGGGCGTTGAGCGGATGCGGCTCGTCGTGGGCGATCGTGTGCGCGAAGCACCACCCGACTCCCGGCGTGGCCTTGAACCCGCCGGTGCCCCAGCCGCAGTTGACGTAGAGCCCCTCGAACGGCGTCAAGCCCATGATCGCCGAGGCGTCCGGGGTCACGTCGACGACGCCGCCCCAGGTGCGCAGGACGTGGGCGCGCGCGAACATCGGGAACAGCTCCACCGCGGCGGCCATCTGGCGCTCGATGGTGTGGAACGCACCCCGCTGCGAGTAGGAGTTGTAGGCATCGATGCCCGCGCCCAGGACGAGTTCGCCCTTGTGCGCCTGGGAGACGTAGACGTGCACCGCGTTGGACATCACGACCGTCGGGTGCACCGGCTCCAGCAGCTCGGAGACCAGCGCCTGCAACGGGTGGCTCTGGATCGGCAACCGCAGGCCGAGCGAGTCGGCCAGCACCGAGGTGTGGCCCGCGGCCGCCAGCGCGACCTTGCCCGCCCGGATGTCGCCGCGGGTGGTTTCGACGCCCACGATCCGGTCGCCGACCCGCTCGAACCCGGTGACCTCGCAGTTCTGCACCAGGTCCACGCCCATGCGGTCCAGCGCGCGGGCGAAGCCCCAGGCGACGTAGTCGTGCTTGGCGATACCCGCCCGCGGCTGCCACGTCGCACCCAGCACCGGGTAGCGGATGTCGTCGGAGACGTTGAGGATCGGGCAGATCTCCTTGACCTGCGCCGGGTCCAGGAACTCGGCGTCGATGCCGTTGAGCCGGTTGGCGTTGACCCGCCGGACGCTGTCGCGCACCTCCTGCAGCGAGTGCGCCAGGTTCATCACCCCGCGCTGGGAGAACAGCAGCGGGTAGTCGAGCTCGTCCTCCAGCCCTTCCCAGAGCTTCAGCGCGTGCTCGTAGAGCCCGGCGCTTTCGTCCCACAGGTAGTTCGAGCGGATGATCGTGGTGTTGCGGGCCATGTTGCCGCCCGCCAGCCAGCCCCGCTCCAGCACGGCCATGTTCGTGATGCCGTGGTTCTTCGCGAGGTAGTAGGCGGTGGCCAGACCATGTCCCCCACCGCCCACGATGACCACGTCGTAGGACGGCTTCGGGTCGGGGTTGCGCCAGAGCCAGTCCGGGTGGTCGGGCAGGTCGGCGCCGGGAGTGCGCGGCGTCATCAGAACCCTCCGTTCAGGTGCGGGTAGAGGGGCAGGTCGGTGGCCAGGGACTCGACCCGGGCTCGCAGCGCCTTGGACTTGGTGTCGTCGAAGTCGGGTTTGAGGGCTTCGGCGATGATGTCGGCGACTTCGGTGAACTCGGTCTTGCCGAAGCCGCGGGTGGCCAGTGCCGGGGTGCCGATGCGCAGGCCGGAGGTCACCATCGGCGGGCGGGGGTCGTTGGGCACCGCGTTGCGGTTGACCGTGATCCCGATCTCGTGCAGGCGGTCCTCGGCCTGCTTGCCGTCCAGTTCGGCCTCGCGCAGGTCCACCAGCACCAGGTGCACGTCGGTGCCGCCGGAGACCAGCCGGACCCCGGCCCGGGCCGCGTCGTCGGCCAGCAGCCGCTCGGCCAGGATCTTGGCGCCCTCCAGGGTGCGCCGCTGCCGGTCGCGGAACTCCTCACCCGCGGCGAGCTTGAACAGCACCGCCTTGCCCGCGATGACGTGCTCCAGCGGACCGCCCTGCTGGCCGGGGAACACCGCGGAGTTGAACTTCTTGGTGAACTCCTCGTCGGCCGACAGGATCACCCCGCCACGCGGGCCGCCGAGGGTCTTGTGCGTGGTGGTGGTGACCACGTGGGCGTGCGGCACCGGGTTCGGGTGCAGCCCGGCGGCCACCAGCCCGGCGAAGTGGGCCATGTCGACCATCAGGTACGCGCCGACCTCGTCGGCGATCTCGCGGAACCGCGCGAAGTCGAGCTGGCGCGGGTAGGCCGACCAGCCGGCGATGATCAGCCGCGGCCGGTGCTCACGGGCCAGGCGGGCCACCTCGTCCATGTCGACCCGGTGGTCGTCGTCGCCGACGTGGTAGGGCACCACGTTGTAGAGCTTGCCGGAGAAGTTGATCCGCATCCCGTGGGTCAGGTGCCCGCCGTGGGCCAGGTCCAGGCCCATGATCGTGTCACCGGGCTTGAGCAGCGCGAACATCGCCGCGGCGTTGGCCTGGGCCCCCGAGTGCGGCTGCACGTTGGCGAACGAGGCGCCGAAGAGCTCCTTGACCCGGTCGATGGCCAGCTGCTCGACGACGTCGACGTGCTCGCAACCGCCGTAGTAGCGCTTGCCCGGATACCCCTCGGCGTACTTGTTGGTCAGAACCGAACCCTGCGCCTGCAACACCGCCTGCGGCGCGAAGTTCTCCGAAGCGATCATCTCCAGGGTCGTCTGCTGACGGTTCAGCTCGGCCCCCACCGCCGCAGCCACCTCGGGGTCGACCGCCGACAGCGCACTGTTGAAGGTGCCCTGGACACCATCGTTGCTGGACAGACTCATGGGATTCCTTCCGCGGGCGGAGCCGGACGACGGCCGGGCCGCCCTGGAGAACAACAGACATCCGGCTGACATATCAGTTGTCGGCCACACTAGGGAGCACCTGTCGCCGGGTCAAGACCGGGCGGGCTGACGATCGCCGACGCACCCCCGAAGAGGGACCCGGCGCGCGGTCCGCGAAAGGCACCCGATCGGTTTGGGCCCGATGTGTTGACCTCGCCCGTTGCGCCTGCCTACTCTGATGTCCAGTTGATATATCAGATCGGCGTTATAGGTATACCTAGCCGGTCGAACGCCGTCGCAGGCCCTCGATCTCCAATCCACGTCGCCCGGATGCGGAAGGCACGTCCGCCGCGCCCGCGCGACGTGCGTCGTCGATGGCAACCAGTTAGGAGACCAGTCATGAGCACGACCCCTCGCGTGGTCATCATCGGTGCCGGGATCGTCGGGGCCAACCTGGCCGACGAGCTGACCGGACGCGGATGGGACCGCGTCACCGTCGTCGACCAGGGCCCGCTGCCGCTCACCGGAGGCTCGACCTCGCACGCGCCGGGGCTGGTCTACCAAACCGGTCCGTCGAAGACGATGACCGCGTTCGCGAACTACACCGTGGACAAGCTCAAGAGCCTCGACGTCGACGGTGCGTGGTGCTTCAACCAGGTCGGCGGGCTGGAAGTCGCCACCACCCCGGAGCGCCTGGCCGACCTGCACCGCAAGCAGGGCTGGGCCACGTCCTGGGGCATCCCCGGCGAGGTCGTCAGCCCCGAGGAGTGCGTCCGGCTGCACCCGCTGCTGGACCAGGACAAGGTCCTCGGCGGCTTCCACACCCCCACCGACGGGCTGGCCAAGGCCTCCCGCGCGGTGGTGGCGCTGGCCCGGCGCGCCGAGTCCCGCGGCGCCGAGTTCCGCGGCTCGACCAGGGTCCTGGGCATCGACCAGCACGGCGGGCGCGTCACCGGTGTCCAGACCGACCAGGGCGACATCCCGGCCGACATCGTCGTCTCCTGCGCCGGGTTCTGGGGCCAGGCCGTCGGTGACATGGTCGGCATGCGGGTGCCGCTGCTGCCGCTGGCGCACCAGTACGCGCGCACCGACCAGATCGCCGAGCTCGTCGGCCGCAACGACGACCACATCGAGGCGCGGCTGCCGATCCTGCGCCACCAGGACCAGGACCTGTACTACCGCGAGCACAACGACCGCCTCGGCATCGGCTCCTACGCGCACCGCCCGATGCCCGCTTCGCTGGGCGAGCTGCCCGAGCCGGAGGACGGCGCCACCGAAGCCGCCATGCCGTCGATGCTGCCGTTCACCGAGGAGGACTTCGCCCCGTCCTTGGAGCACAGCAGGCTGCTGCTGCCCGCGCTGCGGTCGGCCAAGGTCGAGACCGGGTTCAACGGGATCATGTCCTTCACCCCTGACGGCGGCCCGCTGGTCGGCGAGTCCCCCGACGTCGCGGGCTTCTGGATCGCCGAGGCCGTGTGGGTCACCCACTCCGCCGGCGTCGCCCGCTCCGTCGCGCAGCTGCTCGTCGACGGCCGCAGCGAGGTCGAGCTGCACGGATGCGACGTGCACCGGTTCGACGAGATCCAGACCTCCGAGGACTACGTCACCGAGACCGGCAAGCGGAACTTCGTCGAGGTCTACGACGTCATGCACCCGTTGCAGCCCAAGCTCTCGCCCCGCGACCTGCGGGTGAGCCCGTTCCACGCGCGGCAGAAGGAGCTCGGCGCGTTCTTCCTGGAGGCCCACGGCTGGGAACGGCCGCACTGGTACGAGGCCAACGCCTCCCTGGTCAAGGACCTGCCCACCGAGTGGGCGCCGCGGCCGCGCGACGCCTGGTCGGCGATGTACCACTCCCCCATCGCCGCGGCCGAGGCGTACAAGACCCGCAACGCCGTCGCCATGTACGACATGACCCCGCTGAAGCGGCTCGAGATCAGCGGCCCGGGGGCGCTCGCCCTCCTCGACCGGCTGACCACCGGGAAGATGGACAAGTCGGTCGGCTCGGTCACCTACACGCTGATGCTCGACGAGGCGGGCGGAGTCCGCAGCGACGTCACCGTCGCCCGGCTCGGCGAGCAGCTGTTCCAGGTCGGTGCCAACGGCAACCTCGACCTCGACCACTTCCGCCGCCAGGCGCCGACCGACCACAGCGTGCAGATCCGCGACATCACCGGTGGCACCTGCTGCATCGGCGTGTGGGGCCCGCTCGCCCGCGACCTGGTGCAGCCGCTGAGCCACGACGACTTCTCCCACGAGGGCCTGAAGTTCTTCCGCTGCAAGTCCGCGCACATCGCAGGCATCCCGGTCACCGCCATGCGGGTCTCCTACGTCGGTGAGCTCGGCTGGGAGATCTACACCAGCGCCGAGTACGGCCAGCGGCTGTGGGACGTGCTCTTCGAGGCCGGGCGGGAGCTCGGGGTGGTGGCCGCCGGCCGGGCGGCGTTCAACAGCCTGCGCCTGGAGAAGGGCTACCGCGCGTGGGGCACCGACATGACCACTGAGCACAACCCGTACGAAGCCGGGGTCGGGTTCGCGGTGCGCAGGCAGAAGGAGGAGTTCGTCGGCCGCGACGCGCTGGCCGGGATCGACGCCGAGTCGGTGTCCCGGCGCCTGTCGTGCCTGACCATCGACGACGGCCGCAGCGTCGTGCTCGGCTCCGAGCCGGTGTTCCTCGACGGGGAGCCCGCGGGCTACGTCACCTCCGCCGCCTTCGCGCACACGATCGGCACTCCGATCGCCTACGCCTGGCTCCCCGCCTCGGCGACCGTGGGCACCCAGGTCGAGATCCAGTACTTCGACCGCTTGGTCCGCGCCACCGTCGCCGCCGAACCGCTGGTCGACCCGGACATGCACCGCATCCGCCGCTGACGCCGACGGTTGCCGGCGAGAAAGCCCTGGCACCAAAGGACTTTGCGGAGAGCCGGCACCGCCACGCAAACCCCTTCTGCAACCACTCCTGAAGGAATTCCATGCGCTCAGACACCATCGACGGCTTCCTGTCCGGCCTAGCCGCCCGGATCCCGGCCCCGGGTGGCGGTGCCACCGCCGGCCTGCACGCGGCCCAGGGCGCGGCGCTGGTCGCGATGGTCGCCCGGTACAGCAACGGCCCGAAGTACGCCGAGCACGCCGCGACCATCGACCGCGTGCGCGAAAGCGCGGACGACCTGTGCGAACGCTCGCTGGAACTGGCCGAGCAGGACGTCGCGGCCTTCGGCGCGGTCGGCCAGGCCTACGGGCTGCCCAGGTCGACACCCGTGGAGAAGACCGCGCGCTCGCAGGCGATCGCCTCCGCGCTGGCCGAGGCCGGGCGGGTGCCCGCCCGCGTCCTGGCCGTCGCCGAGCGGATCATCGCCCTGGCCGAGGAGCTGCGTCCGGTCGGCAACCCGAACGTGATCAGCGACATCGCCGCGGCCGCGGACGCCGCCCGCGCCGCGGCGTCCACCGCCCGGGTCAACGTCGAGATCAACCTCTGCGCCTCCACCGAGCTGGAGAACCGGGCCGAGCTGGTCGAGGCGATCGCCTCGACCGACGAGATCCTCCTGCAAGCCGACAAGACCACCGCCGCAGTCCGGGAGCAGATCCTCAGATGACCACCATCCCCTCCTCGGCCACCTCGGCCACGAAGACCCTCGGCGGCACCGAGCTCGCCCGCGGCATCCGCGCCGAGGTCACCTCCGCGGCCGCCGAGCTCACCCTGCTCGGCGTCACCCCGCGCCTGGCCGTCGTGGTGGCGACCGACGACGAGTCCAGCGCCTGGTACGTCCGCTCGATCGCCAGGGCGGCGGCGAAGTCCGGACTCCTGTGCGACATCGTGGACCTCGGCGCGGACGCGACCACGCAGAGCATCCGCGCCGAACTGCAGAGGCTCAGCGCCGACCCGGCGGTGCACGGGATCATCCTGCAAACGCCGCTGCCCGCCGGCGCGAACTTCGAGGACCTGGCCGCCTCGATCGCCCCGGACAAGGACGTCGACGGCGCCAACCCCCTCTCGCTGGGCCGCCTCGCCGCCGGGCTGCCCGCCTACGCGCCCGCCACGGCCGCGGCGGTCCTGGCGCTGCTCGACCACCACGAGGTGCCGCTGGCCGGGCGCACCGGCGTGGTGGTCGGGCGCTCCAACGTCGTCGGCAAACCCGCGGCCCAACTGCTGCTGCAGCGCGATGCCACGGTCACGGTCTGCCACCGCTACACCCAGAACCTCGGCCACCACACCCGCACCGCCGACGTCCTGGTGGTGGCGGTCGGCCGCCCGGGGCTCATCACCGCCCAGCACGTCGCCGAGCACACCGTCGTCATCGACGTCGGCACGAACCCCACCGATGACGGCGGACTCGTCGGCGATGTCGACGAAACCTCCGTCAGCGGCCGGGTCGCCGGCCTGACGCCGGTGCCGGGCGGAGTCGGCCCCGTCACCACCGCGCTGCTGCTCCAGCACACGATCCAGAGCGCGTCGCGGTCCGAGCCTTCCTAGGGAACCCATGACGATCACCTCCGAACTCCTCACCGGCGAGCCGAATCCGCCACCCAGCGGCGGAGCCGCCGGGGGCGCGCCGCTGCTCCAGCGGCTGCGCGCCCCTCGGCCGCTGCTGTGCGGCATCGTCAACGTGACTCCGGATTCCTTCTCCGACGGAGGCTCCTACCTCGACCACAGCGCGGCGGTCGCCCACGGCCTTCGACTTGCCGAGGAAGGCGCCGACATCATCGACGTCGGCGGTGAGTCCACGCGCCCCGGCGCACGGCAACCCGGCGTCGCCGAGGAGCTGGAGCGGGTGGTTCCGGTCGTCGAGCGGCTCTCGCGGGCGACCTCGGTGCCGGTGTCCGTGGACACCTCGCGCCCGGAGGTGATGCGCGCGGCCGTGGCCGCCGGCGCCGGCCTGATCAACGACGTGCGGGCGCTGCGAGAGCCGGGGGCGCTGCCGGCCGCGGCGGAGCTGGGCGTACCGGTCTGCCTGATGCACATGCAGGGCTCACCCGGCGTCATGCAACGCGACCCGCGCTACGCCGACGTCCTCGGCGAGGTCGTGTCCTTCCTCCGCCGGCGCGTCGACGAGTGCTCCGCGGCCGGCATCCCGCCCGGACATCTCGTCGTCGATCCCGGATTCGGGTTCGGCAAGACGCTGGAGCACAACCTGGACCTGCTGGCGTCACTGCCTGCCTTGGGGCGGTTGGGTCTGCCCGTCATGGTCGGGCTGTCCCGCAAGAGCATGCTCGGCCAGATCACCGGCCGCACGGTGCGGCACCGCCAGGCGGCCTCGGTCACCGCGGCGGTGCTGGCGGCCCAGCGCGGGGCGAAGATCCTCAGGGTCCACGACGTCGCGGCGACCAGCGATGCGCTCAAGCTGCTCGGCGCGGTGGCCGCCGCGGAGGTGCCGCGATGAACCGGCGCGGCTCAGGTGGCCGACCGGATCGCCTTCTCGAAGCCCAGGACGTGCTCGCGCGCGAGCTTGCCCACCTTGGCCACGTCGCCGTCAGCGATCCCGCGCAGCAGCGCGACGTGCTCGCCCACGTGCTGGTCGAAGTGCGTCATCCGGTCCAGGAACAGGCAGAAGATCCGCGTGGCGAGGTTGTTGTAGCGGATCAGGGTGTCCTCGAGGTGCGGGTTGCCCGCGGCGCGGTAGATCCCGCGGTGCACGCGCAGGTCCCACCGCATCAGGTCGGTGCGGTCGATGGCCGTGACGTCGAGCGCCTCGATCTCGTCGGCGAGCTCGGCGAGCTTGCCCCTGATGCCGCGGTCGGCCGTCTGCGCGGCGCGGCGCGCCGCCAGCGGCTCCAGCTGCACCCGGATCTCGGAGATGTAGGCCAGGTCGGTGATGTCCACGCCGGTGGCGAAGGTGCCGCGACGCGGGTAGGAGACCACCAGCCGCTCGGCCTGCAACCGCTTGAGCGCCTCCCGCACCGGGGTGCGGCCGATGCCCAGCGACTCGCTCAGCGCGCCGTCGTCGATCGGCGCCATCGGCGGGATGTCCAGCATGATCAGCAGGTCCTGGATGGCGGCGTAGGCCCTGTCGGCCAGCGAGACCGGGGCCGGTTCGAGCTCCTGCGAGGTGGCGGTCACGGCTCCCATCTTAGGGCCTGACAACCGCGGAACCATCCCAAGGGCACAATATAGCTATACAACTTACATATTACTGATATATTAGTCGCGTATCTGCTGGTTCCCGCCGCGGTGACCACAGCCCAGACCCACCCGGGGACGCTTATGACCATCTCAGTGTTCGACCTGTTCAAGGTAGGAATCGGACCGTCGAGCTCGCACACCGTCGGCCCCATGCGGGCTGCCTACCTCTTCGTCACGCGACTCGAGGAGTCCGGCGCGCTCTCCCGGACCGCGTCCGTGCGCTGCGAGCTGTTCGGCTCCCTCGGCGCGACCGGGCACGGCCACGGCAGCGTCAAGGCCGTCGTCCTCGGACTGACGGGCGAGCAGCCCCACCTCGTGGACCCGGTCGCCGCCGACCCGGTGGTGCATGCGGTGCGCGAGGAGGGCTGGATCAGGCTCGGCGGTGCCCACAAGGTCGCCTTCTCGGTCGACGAGGACATCGTGATGCACCGCAACAAGCGCCTCGACTTCCACAGCAACGGCATGGTGTTCGAGGCCCACGACGCCGAGGGCGCCCTGATCGACCGGCGCGAGTACTACTCGGTCGGTGGCGGCTTCGTCCTCGACGAGGACGAGACCGGTGAACAGGTGCTCGTCGAGGACGCCACGCCGGTCCGCTACCCGTTCAGCACCGGCGAGCAACTGCTCGCCCACGCCCACGGGACCGGGCTGCGGATCAGCGACATCATGCTGGCCAACGAGCTCTCCTGGCGCGGTGAGGAGGAAACCCGCGCGGGGCTGCTGCGGATCTGGTCGGTCATGCAGGAGTGCGTCGAGCGCGGCACCCACACCACCGGCGTCCTGCCGGGCGGGCTCAAGGTCCGGCGGCGGGCCAACGAGCTGCGCGAGCGGCTGGAGGGCGAGTCCGATGAGGCCGACGCCCTGCACGCCATGGAGTGGGTCACGCTCTACGCGCTGGCCGTCAACGAGGAGAACGCGGCAGGCGGACGGGTGGTGACCGCCCCGACCAACGGCGCCGCCGGAATCGTTCCGGCGGTGCTGCACTACGGCAGGCGGTTCCTGCCGGCGTTCGACGACGACACCGCGGTGCGGTTCCTGCTCACCGCGGGCGCGATCGGGTTGCTGTTCAAGGAGAACGCCTCGATCTCCGGTGCCGAGGTCGGCTGCCAGGGCGAGGTCGGCTCGGCCTGCTCGATGGCGGCGGGCGGGCTCGCCGAGATCATCGGCGGCACCCCGGAGCAGGTGGAGAACGCCGCAGAGATCGGCATCGAGCACAACCTCGGACTGACCTGCGACCCCGTCGGCGGCCTGGTGCAGATCCCCTGCATCGAGCGCAACGCCGTCGCCTCGATCAAGGCCATCACCGCGGCCCGGATGGCCGTGCGCGGTGACGGCAGGCACCACGTCTCGCTGGACAAGGCCATCAAGACGATGCGCGAGACGGGCGCCGACATGAAGGACAAGTACAAGGAGACCGCCCGCGGAGGGCTGGCTCTCAACATCGTGGAATGCTGAGGAGAAACCCGTGACCCGTTCGTTCATCCTCACCCTGAGCTGCCCGAACCGCACCGGCATCGTGCGCGCGGTCAGCGCCTACCTCTTCGAGCACGGCTGCGACATCGGCGAGTACCAGCAGTTCGACGACTCGGTGCGCGACCGGCTCTTCCTGCGCACGCAGGTCAACGCCGGACGCGAGATCGACCTCGACGCGATGGCGCGCGGTTTCGAACCGATCGCCGCGGACTTCGAGATGACCTTCACCTTCTCCGACACCCGCAACGCGCGGATGCTGGTGATGGTCTCCAAGCTCGGGCACTGCCTCAACGACCTGATCTTCCGCTGGCGCGCGGGCAGCCTCGGCGCCGACATCGTGGCCGTGGTGTCCAACCACGAGGACCTCCGGCCGATGGCCGAGGGCGCCGGCCTGCCGTTCATCCACGTCCCTGTCACCCCGGAGACCAAACCCGAGGCCGAGGCCAGGTTGCTGCAACTGGTCGACGAGTACGACGCGGAGCTGGTGGTACTCGCCCGCTACATGCAGGTGCTGTCCGACCAGGCCTGCAAGGCCCTGCACGGCCGGGCGATCAACATCCACCACTCGTTCCTGCCCGGCTTCAAGGGCGCCAAGCCCTACCACCAGGCCTACGACCGCGGGGTCAAGCTCGTCGGCGCCACCGCGCACTACGTCACCCCGGACCTCGACGAAGGCCCGATCATCGAGCAGGAGGTGATCCGGATCGACCACACCTACCACCCCACGGCGTTGCAGACGGTCGGCCGCGACGCCGAGGCCCTCGCCCTGTCCCGCGCGGTGCGCTGGCACTGCGAGCGCCGCGTGCTGCTCAACGGCCACAGCACCGTGGTCTTCCACTGACACAGCCACACGTGCCCTCTTCCTCCCTGGGAAGGGGGCACGTCGGCTCGAACGGGGCGGGACCGGGCTCCGGCCGAGACCCGCCCATCGGAGTCGCCGGGGGCAGGCGGGCCGGTCGAGACGCACGTTGACGGTGAAGGCCCTGCCGTCGCGGTTGACCGTGGTCGCGACCGGGTTGCCCGGTCGGACGCCCTCGATCGCCCTGGTCAGGTCCTCCTTGTAGTAGACCGGCTTGCCGTTGGCCTTGACGATCACGTCACCCGCATTCAGCCCGGACTCGGCGGTGTTGCTGCCCGGCTTGACCGACGCCACCTTCAAGCCCTGACCGAAGGTGTTGTGGAACGTCGCCGCATACACGCCCTGGTGGATCTGCGGCACCATCCGCTGCACCGGCGCCTCGGCCGCCTGCGGCGCCACAGCGGGAGCTGCGGCAGCGGTGGCGGCGAAGGCGGCCGGGACGAGGACGACCGCGGCCAGCACGGCAGTGCGCGAACGCCAGGTGGCGTGACTCATCGGAGTTCCTTTCGGTTGGTGGTGGTGCTGTGTCAGCCGCCCGGGTGCTTCCGTGCGGCTGTGTGCCGCCCGCTCCACCCTCACCGGCGAGCACCTCGCGCACTACGTCGGCACCTGACCTAACCGGCGTGGGCCCGGGGGCGGCCCCGGGCCCACGCCGTAAGCAGTCCGTAATGCCCGAACCACCCCGTTCCGGGTTAGCGTCGACGGCATGGCACGGCGATCGGTCTTCCTTGTGGTGACGGTGGTTCTGGTGGTACTGCTGGGAATCGGGGCGTGGGCGTTTCAGCCGTGGCGCCTGTGGACGCAGCGGACCGTCGACGAGGCACTGCCGCCACGGCCCGCCCCGACCGCGCCCGCGAACCCCAGCAGCACGGGCACACCGCCCCCACCTTCCCCAGCCGAGCCGGCCGGGCCGGTCGAACTCGCAACGGGGGCCTTCGTCACCCAGGAGCACAAGACCACCGGCACCGCCAGAGTGCTCTCGCTCCCGGACGGCACCCGGCTGCTGCGGCTGGAGAACCTGGCCACTTCGGACGGACCGGACCTTCACGTGTGGTTGACCGACCAGACCGCCGGCGGCACGTGGGGCAAGTACGACGACGGACGCCACGTCACACTCGGTCCTCTCAAGGGCACCCACGGCAACCAGAACTACCCCCTGCCGCCCGACGCCGACCTGCACGGCCTGACCAGCGTGGTGGTCTGGTGCGACCGGTTCAACGTCGCCTTCGGCTCCGCTCCGCTGGCTCTGGGCTGAGCCCGGCTGCGAGGTCGCCTGGGATGCCCGGCCCGGAACGGAGATCAACCGCCGATTCCCAGAACGCGGGCGAGGCGGTGCCCTGCTCCACTCCTGCGTCGCGTCCCCGGTCTCCGCAAGCCGAAGATCCAGTTCCACGGCCTCGCGCCGCTTGTTGTCGACCTGGCGTTTTTCCTGCTCATCGCGAGGGATCCTGCGCAGCCGCGAGATCCACTCGTCGATCCCGCGACCTCCCGGCGCCAACCTGCCGCAGGGCATCGAAAGACGGCGTCGCGCGAGTCACGAACGCTGCTCCGACCAGGAGTCCACCAGCCACGCCAGCAAGCGGCCCCGCGACCAGCAGCGGCCGATGGCCTGGGCGCGCGGAGCCGACCGGTCGAACACCGCCAGACCGATGATGCTGTGGCCGGAGGCTCGGCGATCGCCGAGTGTCGGGATCGTCGGCGCGACTCCCACCCCCTCCACGGACACCCACGCCACCGCCCGGCCGGCCGCCGCTTCCCTGAGCCGGTGCAGGAAGCGCAGGCGGTCCTCGAGTGGGAAGGGCGACAGCGCCCACGTCGTGGTCACGACAGGCAGGGCGCCCTCGGGCACACGGACGCAGGCGCGCAACCATCGAGCGTCATCCGCGTCGGTCACGTCGACCGGATCGAGGTCGATGCCGACCCGGGCGACGACCTCGGGCACCGCCCGGGTCGGGACGGGCCTATCTCCCACAACCGAGGACGACAACTGCACCGGAGACGACGCGTCGCCCAGCGATTGTCCGTTGCTTTGACGTCCTCTCCTGCCTGGAGGGGAGATTCCTACTGCGCTTGTGCGGCGCTTCGGGGGTTCCTGCTTCAGCGGCAACCGCCCCGGTGCGGGGTCTTACGTCGCCTCCACAGGCGTTTAGCCTCTCCGCCCGTCCGGCGGCGAGGATGTTTCGAGCTGCGTTCTGGTCGCGGTCATGGTGTGTGCCGCAGGAGCACGACCAGGTGCGCACGCTCAGCGGCTTGGGGCCGTCGATGCGACCGCAAGCGAAGCACGTCTGGCTGGTCGGCAACCACCGGTCGATGACCACCAGATCCCGGCCGTACCGTGCGGCCTTCTCTTCGAGCAACCTGCGGAAGGTGCCCCAGGAGGCGTCGTGCACGCTCTTGGCGAGGCGGGTGCGGGCGAGACCGGACACCGCAAGATCCTCCACATACACCGCTTGGTTTTCGCGGATCAACGTGGTGGTCGTCTTGTGGAGCCAGTCAAGCCGCGTATCCCGAACCTTGGCGTGCTGACGCGCCAGTTTCTTCCGAGCCTTGTTGCGGTTGTTGCTGCCCTTCTGCTTCCTGCTCACGGCACGCTGAAGGCGCTTCAGCTTGCGCTCCGCGCGCCGCAGAAACCGAGGGTTGTCGATGATCCGGCCCTGGTCGTCTACCGCGAACGCCGACAGGCCGAGGTCGATACCGGTCTCAGCGTCGACCGGTTCGAGGGTTTCGTCCCCGACCTCAACGACGAACGACGCGAAGAAGCGTTCGTCGGCGGTCTTGATGACCGTGCACGATGACGGCACCGAAGGCAGGTCACGCGACCACGCCACCTTGATGTCGCCGATCTTCGCGAGCGTCAACTTGCCGTCGGTCACGGCACTGAACGCGCCGCGAGTGAACCGGATGGCCTGGCGGGCGTCTTTGCGGGACTTGAACCGAGGTGCGCCCATCCTCCGGCCCCCACGCCTGCCCTTGAGCGAGTCGAAGAAGTTCTTGTACGCCTGGTCGCAGTCGCGGATGGCCTGCTGAAGCATCTGCGCAGCTGCGTCTGTGAGCCAGGCTCGTTCGTTGGTTTTCTTCGCGTCGGTGATCAACCGCTTCTGCAGCACGGTCCCGCTGGGGTACTTGTCGCCGTTGGCATGCGCAGCGCGGCGAGCGGCAACGGTGTCGTTATAGACGACGCGTGCGCACCCGAACGCGCGGGCGAGTGCCTGCTTCTGCCCCGGCGTGGGGTACAAGCGGTACCGGTACCGCAGTTGCATGGTTGACCACCTCCAAATCCGCATCAACGTATCGAGCGGGTCTGACGCTCAAAGAGAACCGGCCCGCCGCCGACGGCCGGGCCTCACCACCGCCCTGAAGGACGGAGCACTGCCCGGCCTTACCGGTGAGTGATGCCGACGCGATCGACATTGAGGTTGAGCCCAGCCGAACAGCCCACGTCGATCAGCCCGACCGCGTTCGCGCCCACCCGGCGCGCCGCCTCGGCGATGGCCGGATACAGCACGGCGCAGCGTCCGGTCTCGTTCCCCCGCGGCTGCCGGCGCACGGCGATGGCCACGACCGAGTCGGTCATTCGCCGAAGCGTGTCGATCGCCGCGGCAGCGGCGGCGTCGCCGTCCGCAGCGGCATAGGCCGCGGCAAGCACCGGGGCGCGTCCGGCGAGGGCGAGGTCGTGCAACGCGGCGAGGATCAGCGTCGGGTGCCGCTTGCGCGCCGGCACCGCCTCGATGGCGCGCAGCGCCTCGCCGGACTCGCTCAGGGCGACGGCGACGCGCTCGTACAGCGGCGATGTTCCGGCGGCGTCGACCTCGTCGAAGCGCCGGTACCTCTCAGCAAGTGTGCGAGCCCTACGCCTGGCGGCCGTTTCCCGCTCGCGCGACGGGGTTGCGGAGTCTCGAACGTCCTGGCCCATGCGACTGAATCGTATCGTTGAAAGAACCGTTGAGACTTCGATCGCCGTCACCACGCGGCAACACCGCGAAGTCCCAAACCACTGGAAACCTTGCGACCATCCGGCCTCGCCCGCGAGCAGGCCATCTCACCGCAGCGCTACGCGCTTACCGGACCACCGGTCTTTTTCACACGGGCTGGCGTTCGACGAGGCGCTCGGCTCCGGTGTAGACGTTCATCGAGCGGCCGCGCAGGAACCCCACCAGCGTCAGGCCGCTCTCCTCGGCGAGCTCCGCGGCCAGCGACGAGGGCGCGGAAACGGCCGCCAGCACCGGAATTCCGGCCATGACGGCCTTCTGCACCAGCTCGAACGAGGCCCGACCGCTCACCAGCAGCACCGACTCCCGCAGCGGCAAAAGGCCCGACCGCAGGGCGTGACCGACGACCTTGTCCACCGCGTTGTGCCGCCCCACGTCCTCCCGCAGGCACAGCAGCTCGCCTGCGGTCGAGAACAGTCCGGCGGCGTGGAGCCCTCCGGTGGTGTCGAAGACCCGCTGCGCCTCGCGCAGCCGGCCGGGAAGGGACTCCAGCACCTCCTGCCCGACGCGGGCCGGGTCCTCGGCCACGGTCCAGGCCGCGGTGGTGCGCACCGCGTCCAGACTCGCCTTCCCGCAGAGACCGCAGGAGGAGGTCGTGTAGAAGTTGCGCTCCAGCGAGGCGTCCGGGGCCGCCACGCCCGGAGCCAATGCGACGTCGACGACGTTGTAGGTGTTGCCGCCATCGGCTGTGGCACCCGCGCAGTACCGGATGCTGCGCACGTCGCCGGCGGAGCGCACCACGCCCTCGCTCACCAGGAACCCGACCGCGAGGTCGAAGTCCGAGCCGGGCGTCCGCATCGTCACGGTGAGCGGACGCCCGCCGACGCGGATCTCCATCGGCTCCTCGGCCGCCAGCGTGTCGGGCCGATGCGATCGCACCGACTCGCGGATGCGCAGCACCCGCCTGCGCACGGTCGCCCGGCCCATGTCGCCCTCCTCGTTGTCAGCCGACAGGCTCCAGCCGGACCACGACGCCCTTGGACGTCGGGGTGTTGCTGATGTCGGCCACGCTGTCCAGCGGGACCAGGACGTTGGTTTCCGGGTAGTAGGCGGCGGCCGAGCCCGGCGTGGTCGGATAGGACACGACCCGGAAACCGGGCGCGCGGCGCTCCTCTCCCCCGCGCCACACGCTCACCAGGTCGACCTCGCTGCGGTCGGCGATCCCGAGGGCGTCCAGGTCCACCTGGTTGACCAGCACCACCCGGCGGGCGTTGTGGATGCCCCGGTACCGGTCGTTCATCGCGTACGGGATGGTGTTCCACTGGTCGTGCGAGCGCAGGGTCTGGAGCACGAGGTGCCCCGCGGGGACGTTCAGGTTCACGAACTCGTTGCGGGTGAAGTTCGCCTTGCCGGTCGCGGTGCGGAACTGCCCGTGGTTGGCCGGGTTCGGAAGCCGGAACCCGCCCGGTTGGGCCACGCGGGCGTTGAAGTCCTCGAATCCCGGCACCACGCGGGAGATCCGGTCGCGGATCGTGCCGTAGTCGGCCTCGAACTCCTCCCACGGGATCGCCACGTCCTCGCCGAGGGTGCGGCGGGCCAGCCTGCACACGATCGCCACCTCGCTGAGCAGCGCCTCCGAGGCCGGCTCCAGCCGGCCGCGCGAGGCGTGCACCTCGCTCATCGAGTCCTCGACCGTCACGAACTGCTCACCGCCGGCCTGGACGTCGCGGTCGCTGCGGCCCAGCGTCGGCAGGATCAGCGCGGTCTCCCCGCACACCGCGTGCGAACGGTTGAGCTTGGTCGAGATGTGCGCGGTGAGCCGGCAGTTGCGCATGGCCTGCTCGGTGCGGTCGCTGTCGGGGCTGGCGCGCACGAAGTTGCCCGCGACGCCGAGGAAGAACTTCGCGCGGCCGTCGAGCATCGCCCGGATCGAGTCCACCGAGTCCCAGCCGTGCTCGGTGGGCGGGGTGAAGCCGAACTCGCGTTCCAAGGCGTCCAGGAACGCCTGCGGCATCCGCTCCCAGATGCCCATCGTGCGGTCGCCCTGCACGTTGCTGTGGCCGCGCACCGGGCAGGCGCCCGCGCCGGGCTTGCCGATGTTCCCGCGCAGCAGCAGGAAGTTGACGACCTCGCGGATCGTGGGGACGCCGTGCTTGTGCTGGGTCAGGCCCATGGCCCAGCAGACGATGATCCGCTCGCTGCGCAGGACGCGGTCGCGGACCTCCTCGATCTCCTCGCGGCGGAGTCCGGTGGCGGCCAGGACGTGCTCCCAGCCGACGGTGCGGACGTGTTCGGCGAACTCCTCGAACCCGCTGGTGTGCTCGTCGATGAACGCGCGGTCGAGCACGGTGCCCGGCGCGGCGTCCTCGGCCTCCAGCAGCATCGAGTTCAGCGCCTGGAACAGCGCGAGGTCGCCGCCCGGGCGGATCTGCAGGAACTGGTCGGCGATGGCGGTGCCGCGGCCGAGCACGCCGCGGAGCTTCTGCGGGTGCTTGAACCGCATCAGCCCGGCTTCGGGCAGCGGGTTCACCGCGACGACCTGGCCGCCGTTGCGCTTGGTCTCCTCCAGCGCGGACAGCATCCGCGGGTGGTTGGTTCCCGGGTTC
The DNA here is from genome assembly GCF_000062885.1 of Saccharopolyspora erythraea NRRL 2338. Lineage (NCBI taxonomy): Bacteria > Bacillati > Actinomycetota > Actinomycetes > Pseudonocardiales > Pseudonocardiaceae > Saccharopolyspora > Saccharopolyspora erythraea. The sequence goes on from NC_009142.1 coordinate 5,040,910, forward strand.
TGGCCCACCACGAAGACCAGGTCGGCCCGGTGCAGGTCGTCGAGGCTGACGGTGCCCTTGCCGACGCCCAGCGTCTCGCTCATCGCCGAGCCGCTGGACTCGTGGCACATGTTGCTGCAGTCGGGCAGGTTGTTGGTGCCGAAGGCGCGGGCGAAAAGCTGGAGCAGGAACGCGGCCTCGTTGTTGAGCCGCCCCGAGGTGTAGAACAGGGCCTCGTCGGGCGAGTCGAGCCCGCGCAGCTCCTCGGCGAGCAGGCCGAACGCCTCGTCCCAGCCGATCGGCTCGTAGTGCTGCGAGCCGGGGCGCTTGACCATCGGTTCGGTCAGCCTGCCCTGCTGGTTGAGCCAGTAGTCGGACTTGGCCGCCAGCTCGGAAACGCTGTGCCGGGCGAAGAAGTCGGCGTTGACCCGGCGCGTGGTCGCCTCGTCGTTGATGTGCTTGGCGCCGTTCTCGCAGTACTCGTTGAGGGCGCGCTCCCGCGGGCCCCCTTCCGGCCAGGCGCAGCCGGGGCAGTCGATCCCCTTGGCCTGGTTCACGTTGAGCAGGGTCAGGGCGGTCCGGCGGACCGAGGTCTGGCTCAGCGAGTACTGCAGGGCGTGGGCCACCGCGGGGACGCCGGTCGCCCAGGTCTTGGGCGGTGTCACCGACAGGTCGTCAGTCGGGTCTTCGATGGAGCTCATCCTCGCCTCTGTTCCTCCACTGGGTACTTCCCGCGCGAGCCGTTCCGGACGCCCAGGGAAAGGCGTCCGGAACGGCCTGGCGACCGCCTGCGCACGGGACTCACCCGTCGAAGGCAGGACGTGCGGTCATCGGACGATCGGAATCGGACGCGATGCCCGCCGAGGTGCCCGAGCCCTCCACCGCTTCCTGCTCGACCGCGCGCTCCGAATTCCGCGCCAGACAGTTATCGGCGACCTCCGCGGAATTGTCAAAGAGACGTTCCCGATCTCTTGATAGCCGCCGTCTATCCCGGATTCGTGGAGTCACTCCAGCGACCCGGCGAGGTCGATCGACCGCGCCACGTCGACGAACGCGCGCCCGACCACCGAGCCGGGCTCGCGGGAGGACAGCACCAGTGCGACGCGTGCGGCGTCGTCAGTCTCCTCGAGAGCGACAGCGCGCACCCCCGCCATGTCGTCGAGCGCGCGGGCGAAGGGGGCGGGAACGACGGTGGACCAGAGCCCGGTGGCGACGTGGGAGCACAACGAAGAGATCGAATCGGTTTCCAGCTGCGGAGAAGGCGCGACGCCCGCCTTGCCGAACAGGGCGTCCAGCCTGCGCCGCCCCTGCATCGACGGGGTCAGCAGGCACAGCGGCACGCGGGCGGCCTCGGCCCAGGTCACCGACTCACGCCGGCCGAACTCGCCGTCCGACGGCGTCAGGAACACGTAGCGCTCCCGGTACAGCGGAACCGAGGTCAGCCCGCTCACCTCGGCGCCGTGGTCGTAGGTCAGCGCGACGTCGATCTCGAAGGTGCGCAGCCGGCGGGAGATCTCGTCGGTGGAGACGTCCGCCAGGACGTGCACCTGCGCGAGCGGGTGCTTCGCGCAGAACGCGGAGGTGAGCAGGGGCACCGCGGGCGCGGCTGTCGGGATGACTCCCAGGGTGAGCCGTCCGTTCAGACCGGTGCGCAGGGCACCGACCTCCTGCCGCATCGACTCGCGGTCGGCCAGGATGCGCTCCGCCCACCGGACGATGCGCTCCCCTTCCTGCGTCAGGCCCTGGAAGCGCCTTTCGCGGCGGATCAGCGCGACGCCGAGCTCGTCCTCCAGCTTGCGGACGGCCGCCGACAGCGTCGGCTGCGAGACGTGGCACGCCTGGGCCGCGCGGGCGAAGTGCTGCTCTCTCGACAACGCGACGAGGTACTCGAGCTGCCGAAATAGCATTGCTCCACCTTACGGCCCAGTACACGTGTCATGCGTCCTCGGTGGTCAGGCCGCGACGAGACCGGGTTTGGCGATCTGGCGCCGGGCGCGCCCGAACGCCTTGGGCTGGTTGAAGGCCAGTACGCCGACGAGCCGGCCATCGTGCTCGTAGTGCGTGAGGAAGCTGCGGTCCTCGACGTCGCCGTCGACGACGCGCGCGTGGGCTCCGGGAGGCACCGACCCGGCGAACTGGATCCGGCTGCCGTACTGGTCGGACCAGAAGTACGGGGTGTCGCTGTGGTGCTCGACGGTGGTGCCCGCCAGCAGGTTGCGGACCGCCGCGCGCGGTTGGGCGGTGGCCGCTGACCAGTGCTCGGTGCGGGCGGCGTAGCCGAGGTGGGGGCGGTGCACCTGGGCGACGTCGCCGACCGCGGCGATGTTGGGCAGGTCGGTGATACCGCCCGCGTCGCAGCGCACACCGTCCTCGATGGTCAGGCCCGAGTCGGCCAGCCACCCGGTGTTGGGGCGGACGCCGATGCCGACCACCACGACGTCGGCGGGCAGTTCCTCCCCGGAGGCGAGCCGGACGCCGGTCACCTGGCCGGCCGCCGAGAGGATGCCGGCGACACCGACGCCGAACCGCGTGCGCACCCCGTGGTCGCCGTGCAGTTCCGCGCACGCCGCGGCCATGCTCCGGCCCAGGGCGTGGACGAGGGGGAGCTCGGCGGCTTCGACCACGGTCACGTCGGCGCCGAGGTAGGAGCACGAGGACGCCACCTCGGCCCCGATGAAACCGGCACCGATGACCACGACCCGGGAGGCGCTCGTCAGCTGCTCGCGCAACCTCGCCGCGTCGTCGAGCGTGCGCAGGGTGTGAATGCCGGCGATCCCCTCGGTGCCCGGCAGGCGCCGGGGCGTGGCGCCGGTGGCGATGACGATGCCGTCGGCGCCGACCCGCTCGCCGCTGAGCAGCTCCACCGCGCCGTCGGCGCGGCTCAGCCGCACGGCGGGGTCGCCGATGATCCACTGCGCCTCGAGGTCGTCGAGGTCGGACTTCTCGCCGAGCGCGAGAGCGTCCGCGTCGACCTTGCCGAGCAGGAAGTCCTTCGACAGCGGCGGGCGGTCGTACGGCGGGTGCACCTCGTCGCCGACGAGCACCAGCCGTCCGCCGAAGCCCTGTGCGCGCAGTTGCTGGGCGGCGGAGTACCCGGCCAGCGACGCCCCGATCACCGCGATGCTCCTCATGCGACGGCCTCCTGTTCCTGTGCGTTCTCGGACTGGCCGGCGTGTCCGGCGACGTGGACGTGGATCACGCCGTCTTCGATCGTGACGGGGTGGGTGCGCACCGGCCGCTTGGCCGGCAGGCAGGTCGGCTGCCCGGTGCGCAGGTCGAAGAACGCCGCGTGCAGCGGGCACTCCACGAAGCAGCCCTCCAGGAACCCCTCCGACAACGACGCGTCCTGGTGCGTGCAGGTGTCGTCGACCGCGTAGAACTCACCGTCGGCGTTGAACACGGCCACGGCCACGTCCGCGAAGACCCGGGTCGACTCCCCTGGCGGCAGCTCCTCGACACGGCACACGGCGATCATGAGCACCCCCTCCAAACGTTGCGCATAACAGAACAAGTAGCTCTATACGCAACAAGGATCCACAGCGACCGGGGCACCGTCAAGAGATCCACCGGCGGCTCTTCGGGCTACTTCTCCGCCTCCAACAGGGGTTTCGACCGGCGGGCACCACTCGCCCTCTCGACTACCGAGCGGTAACCACAAACGTCGCCAGGTGCCTCTTGACAGGAGGGCCACCCAGCCTCATCGTTGTCTCAAATTGAGCAACGCGGTGCGCTATGCGCAACCTGCTCCTCCGTGGCGTTCCGCCCCTCCACCACTCTCAGCGCTCGTGCGAAGAGGAGATCTGCCCGTGCGACACAAGGCCCGAGGCGTCGTGGCACGCAAGAAAGGCGCCCCCGTCGAGGTGCTCGACATCCTTGTGCCCGACCCCGGCCCCGGCGAGGCAGTCGTCGCGGTGCAGGCGTGCGGGGTCTGCCACACCGACCTGCACTACCGCGAGGGCGGCATCGGCAGCGAGTTCCCGTACCTGCTCGGGCATGAAGCGGCAGGAGTCGTCGAGGCCGTGGGCCCCGACGTCGGCAACGTGCGCCCCGGTGACTTCGTCGTGCTGAACTGGCGCGCCGTGTGCGGCCGGTGCCGGGCCTGCCGCCGCGGCCGCTCGCAGTACTGCTTCGACACCCGCAACGCGCGCCGGCCGATGACGCTGGAGGACGGCACACCGCTGACCGCGGCCCTGGGCATCGGCGCCTTCGCCGACAAGACCCTGGTCGCCGCCGGGCAGTGCACCAAGGTGGACCACGAGTCCGATCCCGCGGTGGTCGGCCTGCTCGGCTGCGGCGTCATGGCCGGAATCGGCGCGGCGGTCAACACCGCACCGGTCCGGCTCGGCGACACCGTCGCGGTCATCGGCTGCGGTGGTGTCGGCTGCGCGGCCGTCGCCGGAGCCGACTTCTCCGGCGCACGGCAAGTGATCGCCGTCGACCTGGACTCGCGCAAGCTCGCCTGGGCGGAGCAACTGGGAGCGACCGATCTCGTCAACGCCCGCCACGCCGACCCGGTCGAGGCGATCCGGACGCTCACCGGCGGAGTCGGTGCCGACGTCGTGATCGACGCGGTCGGGCGCCCCGAGACGTTCCAGCAGGCCTTCTACGCCCGCGACCTCGCCGGAACCGTCGTGCTGGTGGGGGTGCCGGGTCCTGAGATGGATCTCGACCTGCCGCTGATCGACGTGTTCTCCCGCGGTGGCGCCATCAAGTCCTCGTGGTACGGCGACTGCCTGCCCGAACGCGACTTCCCCGCGCTGGTCGAGCTGCACGAGCAGGGCGGCATCGACCTGGACGCGTTCGTCACCGAACGGATCGCGCTCGGCGAGGTCGAGACGGCCTTCGACCGGATGAACAACGGCGAAGTGCTGCGCTCCGTGGTGGTGCTGTGACCCCGGCTCGCGCCGCGGGAGCACGCGCCTGAGGCGAACCGCCGCCGCACCGCGACGACAAATGCCCGCACACGCTCACCGACCTGGTCGGGAGCTCGATGCCGCCTGCCTTCGTCGAGGTCGCAGCGGTGCGGTTGCCAACCGTTGACGTCAGTCCCGAACAAGACCAGTTGTCCCACTACACGAGTGAGGTTGAGATGACCACGACCGGACCGACGGAAAGCCTGCTGGCCACGCTGCCCGGCCACTACTACACCGACCCGGCCATCTTCTCGTTGGAGCAGTCCCGGATCTTCGAGGAGCAGTGGTTCTGCGCGGTGCGCTGCGACGACCTGGACAAGCCCGGCGCCTTCCGCACGGTGCAGATCGGGCGTGAGAGCGTGCTCATCGCCCGGGGCCGTGACGGCGCGATCAATGCGTTCCTCAACATCTGCCGCCACCGCGGCGCGCGGCTGTGCACCGAGGAGAAGGGCGAGGTGCGCCGCTCCTTCCAGTGCCCGTACCACGCCTGGACCTACGGCCTGGACGGCAAGCTGATCGCCGCGCCCAACCTCAACGACATGCCCGACATCGACCGCACCGAGTTCGGGCTGAACCGGCTGCACGTGCGGGAGTGGCTGGGGTATGCGTGGGTGTGCCTGGCCGAGGACCCGCCGTCGTTCGACGACACGGTGGTCTCCGATGTCACCGCGCGGCTGGGTGATGCCGGGGCGATCAACTCCTACGACATCACCGCGCTGAAGCTGGGCAAGCGCATCGAGTACGACGTGAAGGCGAACTGGAAGCAGATCATCGAGAACTTCATGGAGTGCTACCACTGCGCCACGATCCACCCCGAGCTCACCGAGGTGCTGCCGGAGTTCGCCGACGGTTTCGCCGCGCAGTACTACGTCGGTCACGGTGCGGAGTTCGGTGAGGACGTGCAGGGCTTCACCGTCGACGGCAGCGAGGGCCTGGAGCGGCTGCCCGGGGTGACCGAGGACCAGGACCGCCGCTACTACGCCATCACCGTGCGCCCGCAGGTGTTCATCAACCTGGTGCCCGACCACGTCATCTTCCACCGGATGTTCCCGGTCGCGCCGGATCGCACGCTGATCGAGTGCGACTGGCTGTACCTGCCCGAGGTCGTGGAGTCCGGCCGCGACCTGTCCCGCTCGGTCGAGCTGTTCGACCGCGTCAACCGGCAGGACTTCGACGCCTGCGAACGCTGCCAGCTGGCCATGGACTCCCGCGGCTACAGCAAGGGCGGAGTCTTCGTCCCCAGCGAATACCACATCGCGGAATTCCACGACTGGGTCCAGAAGGAACTCGCCTGACGACCGGCACGCAGCCGGAGTTCTCTCGCGGGGTCGCCCCGCGAGAGAACTCCGAGCGCCCAACGGGACGGACGGTTGCCGCGCTCGGAGTTCAGCCGCATCGAGAGCCACCACCCCCGGGGCCTCGGCGTTGGCGTGACGTTGGCGCAGCATTGGCGTTCACCATGATCATGTCGGCGACACGTGCACGTTCGGCGTGGCTGTCGCGGTCTGATCACCGGTGATGACTCCTGGATCGGCATCGCGCCCGCGGAGGACGCACGCAGCACAGCTTCGGCGTCCTGTCCGAATTGTCTCGAAAGGCGGAGCATGCCCCGCGGGGTCGTGATCGAGGAACGCACCATGCCCACCGGCCACCCGGACGAACCGGTGGCCGGCTCGAGCCGTATGGGCACATGGGTTCCGACGTCGACCCGTGCCGCGACTGACTCGCTGATCCGCTGAGCAGTTCCGCCGAACAGTTCCCTTTTTCCGCATCGACCACATCCCGGGGGTGGGCCCCGCCATGACCAATCCGTTGGTGGCGCAACGGCAGGACTCGACGCAGGGGTTCAGCGGGGTGCCGATCCTGGAGTCGGTGGACGAGACCCGCAAGGCGATCGAGTCCGGTGACTGGGCGGCCGGGGTGCTCGGTGCGGTGGGTACCGGTCTGGACGCGTTGGGCATGGCGTTGGATCCGTTCGGGGCGATCCTGGCCGCCGGGGTGGGGTGGCTGATGGAGCACGTCGGCCCGGTCTCGGACGCGCTGGACTCGCTGACCGGGGATCCGGACGAGATCAAGGCGCATTCGCAGACCTGGAAGAACATCGGCGCCGAGCTGGGCGCGATCGCCGGGGACATGGCCGGTCTGGTCGACAAGGACACCGCCGCCTGGACGGGTGCGGCTGCTGAGGCCTACCGCGCCCGCAGTGCGGATACGGGCAAGTTGATCACGGCTGCGCGGAGTGCGGCCGAGGGGGCTTCCAGCGGGATCGCCACCGCCGGGGAGGTGGTGGGGGCGGTGCGCACGCTGGTGCGCGACATCATCGCCGAGCTGGTCGGTCATCTGGTGAGCTGGGCGTTGCAGGTGGTGGCCACCCTGGGCATCGGTCTGACCTGGGTGGTGCCGCAGGTGGTGGCCGAGGTCGCCAAGGTCACCGCCAAGATCGCCGACATCACCACCAAGCTGGTCAAGGCGATGCAGTCGCTGATGCCCATGCTCAAAAAGCTCGGCGGTTCCTTCGACGAGGCGGCCGACGCACTCAAGAAGATCAAGAACAACGACAGCACCGCCCCGCCGTCCGCGAAGACCCCGCCACCGCCCAAGCAGGGCCTCGCCGACCGCCCGGCGCGGACCTCCCCGACCGGCGCCCCACCCGCGGGCGGCAAGGGACCCGGCACCGGCCCGGACACGACCACTCCCGCCGGCGCGGACACCCCACCTCCCCCGAAGGACGTCGGCGCACCCAGGAGCGGGCCCGGGGGCGGTGCGACGCCTCCACCGTTGTTCGGGGCGCCCCGCCCGCCTGCGCCTCCCACGACGCGCACGGGCCGGCCGATCGTCAGGCCGTCCGCGCAGAACAGCACCCCGCAGAGCGCTCCGCCGCCGCGGAACGTCCAGCCGCAGGCCGCTCCGCCGCAGAGCGCCCAGCCGCAGAGCGTTCCGCCGCACAACGCCCCGCCTCAGAAGCCGCAAGTGATCGATGCGAGCAGCTTCAAGACCCCGGACGAGGCGAACAAGTTCATGCAGGACCACTTCGGCCCGGTCCAGCAGATCAACAAGGACAAGTTCGACAGCAAGACCCCGGGCCACGACACCAACTGCGGCAACTGCACGGTCGCCACCGCGCACACCATCAAGACGGGGCAGCCGTACCGGGTGGACCCGGCCAAACCCATGGGCCTGGACGACGTGGCGAACGGTTCGGTGCCGCACGGTTCCAGCGGGAAGTTCCAGCCGTTCCCGGGCGGCTACGACCAGCTCAGCCAGGACGTCGCCAACCAACCGCCCGGCTTCGTGGCCTCGGTCGCGGCGAGGTGGCCCAACGAGGAGGTCGGGCACTTCTTCAACGTGGTCAAGCACCCCAACGGTGCGGTCGTCTACCTCGACGGGCAGAGCGGAATGCCTGCCGACATCAGCAAGAAGCCCAGCGAGCTGTACGCGATGGATTACCCGAACGCCCCGACGAACGTCTCGCAAACGCCTGCGCCCCAGCCGAACGCTCCCGGGGCGACGCCGAACGCGCCGGCGGTCGACACGAACGTTCCGGCTGCGAGACCGGACACGCCGCCCGCGCAGCCCCAGGCCCCGCCCGCCAGCCAGCAGACCCCGGCGCCCCATCACGACCTGGACGTCCAGATGGCCGACGCGGACTCCCCCGCGTCCCGGCCGGGAACCCCGCCGGCGGTCGACCAGGACGTCCCGATGTCTGATGCCGGCGGTCCGAGCACGAGTTCGGACGGGGATGTTCCGATGGAGGACGCGGGTAGTCCGCGACCGAGCGTGGACGAGGACGACCTGATCGAATAGGCACCCGCCGCGCACCCTGCCCGCCCTTCATCCGATGCCACAGAATCGAGAAGTCCGCGACATGATCGATCCGATCCGCAGCGCAGCCGCCTGGCTGGAGCAGGTCTACGGCGGGAGCGTCGGCGTCACCGACTCGGCGCCGGTCGCCGAGGGACGGCACAGCTGGCTGGTCCGGTGCGGCCACCGGGACGCCGCCGCGCAGCCCATGCTGGCCGGCACCGTCGCCGTCCCGAAGGACGGACGCGCACCCTTCCCGGTCGCCAACGCCGCACCGATCGACGAAGCCCTCAACCTCGCGCCGCCCCCGCCGCCCGTCTTCCCCGGGCGGGAGCCGTGGCGCTGGCGGGTCAACGCGCGCAACTGCGTGGTCGCGGTCGACGCCGTCCTTCGAGGTGCGCAGGCGAGCGCGCTGCCGTGGAAGCCGGCCGACGAGCGCCCGGACTGGTGGACCCGCCTGCTGGCCGAGCACTTCCCGGACGCGACGACCACCGCGCACCGCACCTGGGCGACCGCGCTGGACGTGATCGCGGCAGGGGGACCGAACACCTGCGCGGTGGTCTGGCTGCGCCGCCGGTTCCGCGGCGCCGAGGTCACCGGACACCTGCTGTACGCCAAGTACGCCGACGGGGCGGTACTGGTGCTCGACCCCCAGCGCGGGATGCCCGCCGAACTCCGCGACGAGGAGGTCCACGAGCTGACCGTCGCCACGTTCCGCCGGGAACCCGCGACCGCCGAGCCCATCGCGGTGCCCTGGCGGACCGCCGCCCCCGACCTCGACACCGCGGTGGCCAAGGCGACGGCGTGGCTGGAGGCCACCTACGGAGGCGAGGTCGTCCTCGTCGCCCCCGCGGCCGAGGACGAGCTGCGCCGCGGCTGGCTGTTCGCCTGCACCACCGAGACGTTCGTGCGCACCGGCGACTGGCGCGACCAGCTGCTGGACTCCGCGCTCGTCGTCCCCAAGGACGACGGGGAAGACCCGTTCGGCCTGCCCAACGAGGACCCCTGGGGATACCTGCGGCACTGGGACGCGCACGCGCAGAACCTGCCGGAGCCCCCGGACCCCGGCGCCGCCGCCTGGTACGAGCCGACGATGCGCGACCTGGGACCGGTGCTCGCCACGAGCCACCACACCGACTGGCCGGGGGTGATCTCCCAGCTGCAGACGCTGCCGCCGGACACCGGCGCCGTGGTGTGGCTGCGGCGCAAGGACCGGCGAGGCCGCGAGACCGTCGGGAACCTCCTGGTGGCCGCCAACGACGGCGGCAAGGCGCGTATCGCGGACCCGCGCAACCCGACCGCCGTGCCCAAGCTGGAGGACAGCCCGTTCGGACTGCTGCTCGTCACCTACCGCGCCACCCCCGCCCGGCTCTGACAACACCGTCGGCGTTCGCAGCGCCGAGCACGGCGACCGCGACACCTGGGCGCACTTCGCCGTCGACGGCCCCGGCTCGCTGGGCGTGCTGCTGACGCGCGTCGCATCCTTGATGCACACCACCGGAGGTGACCACGACCGAGGAACGCGTCTACACGATCGTGGTCGGCATTGACGGCTCACCAGCCTCCAAGGAAGCGCTGCGCTGGGCGCTGTGGCACGCCGGCCTCACCCGCGGCTCCGTCACCGCGCTGATGGCCTGGGACACGCCGCTGATCTACAACTGGGAAGTACCCGGCCTGGAGGACTTCGCCGCGACCACCGCCCGCTACCTCGACGAAGTGATCAACAAGGTGGGCGGCCAGACCTCCGTGTCCGTCAGCAAGGAGGTCGCCCAGGCCCACCCGGCCAGGGCCCTGCTCGACGCCGCGCGCGACAAGGGCGCCGACCTGCTCGTCGTGGGCAACCGCGGACGCGGTGGCCTGACCGAGGCGGAGCTGCTCCGCGGCTCGGTCGCCAGCGGCGTCCTGCACCACGCCCGCTGCCCGGTGGCCGTCGTCCGCGAAGCGCGGTGAACCCACAACCGGGAGGGCCCACTCCGGCACAGCACCGACAACGGTCGCGTTCGTGCAGGTCAGTCCGGGCTGTTGACCGGCGAACCGGCATCCATCACCAGTTCCCACGGCTCACGCCGCGGCGTGCGCGGCATCGGCGAGCCGTAGCCGACGCGCACCACCGCCTGCGGCCACAGTCCTTCCCCCAGCAGCCGCCGCAACTCCGCGTGAGCCTGATCGACCTCCACCACCTGGGACAGCAACGAGGTCGACAGGCCCAGCGACGTCGCCGTCAGCAGCATCCGCTGCAACGCCTGCCCCGCTTCCAGGTCCGCGATCTTGCCCGCCCGGTACGAGCACAGCACCACCAGCAGCGGTTCGTCCTCGAAGTCCTTGCCGGGTACCCGCTGCCGCGCCTGCCCGCCGGAGAAGTCGCGCACCACCCATTGGTCCTGCGGTTCGGGCTCCGGTCCCGCGCTCGCCGCCGGGACGCCTTCGGCCGCCCCTTGCCGTACTCCGGTCCAGCGGGCCAGCTCCTCACGGAAGGCCGGATCGTTCATCTGCTCCCGGTGAGCACGCTGAACCAGCCGTTCCAGCCCACTGCGCTCATGCCTTCCGATCACGTGCAATCGGCAGTGCTCGTCGTGCACCGCCTTTTCCAGCTGGTGGCGATGGCCCGCGGGCACGGCGGTGTCCATGAACGGGCGCCGGTTGCTGCGCCGCGCCGGGATAGCCCGGTAGAGCATCTCGTCGGCGGGCGCGGCCGCCCCGTGGCCCTGGACGCGGACCTCGGCCAGCGCCGACGGACCCGCCAGGCGCGGCAGCAGCGTCACCACCGGCCGGACGCCGGCATGCGCGAGGGCCAGCCGCAGGTTCATCAGCGCGGCACCACAGGCCAGCCGCAGTTCGCGGTCGGCCGGATCGGCCGCGGGGAGTCGCCGACGCGGGTCGCCGTGCAGCTCGATCGAATGCCGCGAGAGCCGGAACCGCCACGGCTGGCTGTTGTGCAGCGACGGCGCGGCAGCGGCCATCCGGACCACGTCCTCGGTCTGCTGCGGGGACAGTCCCAACGCGGAGGGAAACGAGCTCATCCTCCCCACCCCCTCGGGCGAGCTGCGTAGCCGACCCCAGCGTGCCCCACCGGGACTCAGGCGGCGACCCTGATGACCGCCGCGCCGTTCACCCGGTCGTGGGCGAGGTCGTCCAGCGCCCGGTCGGCCGCCGCGAACGGGTAGGGGGTCGTGGTGACCCGCATCCGGTGGCGCGCGGCGAACCGCAGGAACTCCTGACCGTCCTGGCGCGTGTTGGCGGTGACGCTGCACAGGTTCCGTTCGAGGAACAGGTGCCGCTGGTAGTTCAGCGGCGGCACGTCGGTGAGGTGGATGCCCGCGATCGCCAGGGTCCCGCCCCGGTCCAGCGCCTCCAGCGCGACGGGCACGAGCTCTCCGACCGGCGCGAACAGCACCGCCGAGTCCAGCGGCTCCGGCGGACGGTCGCCCGCCCCGCCCGCCGAGGCCGCGCCCAGTTCGAGCGCCAGCTCCCGCGCCTGCGCCGAACGCGTCAGCACATGCACCGTCGCACCGCTGGCCATGGCGACCTGGGCGGTCAGATGCGCGCTGGCACCGAAGCCGTAGATGCCCAGGCTGCCGCCCTCGGGGAGCCGGGCCCGCAACCACGCCCGATAGCCGATCAGCCCCGCGCACAGCAACGGCGCGGACTCCTCATCGGAGTAGCCCTCCGGCAGGTGGTAGGCGTAATCGGCGGGCACGGTGGTGTACTCGGCGTAGCCGCCGTCAGCGTCCCACCCGGTGTAGCGGGAGTTCGGGCACAGGTTCTCCCGGCCCCTGCGGCAGTACACGCACCGTTGGCAGGTGCGGCGCAACCAGGCGATGCCGACGCGGTCTCCCTCGCCGAACCCCGTCGTCGCCGCACCGCACGCCACCACGCGCCCGACCACCTCGTGGCCGGGGACCACCGCCGGCCTGTGCGGCGGAAGATCACCTTCGGCGACGTGCAGGTCCGTGCGGCAGACCCCGCACACCGACACCCGCACCAGCAGTTCGTCATCCGCGGCCCGCGGTAGCGGGAGGTCCCTCGGACTGAGCGGTCCGCGCTCCACCGGTGCGGGAGCCTCCACCACCCACGCCGCCATCGTCTCGCCCGGAGCCATCGCGTCCCCCTCGCCGGCACGTCGCCCCACCCGTCCGGTCCGCGGGTACCGCCGCCGACCACCCGCGGCATACCCGCGGCTTCCGCCACTCCATGCTGCGACCAGACGACCGGTCCGCCACCGTGGAGCCACGTCCTGTGCCGGGCCGGCCGAAACGGGAGTGCCAGGGTGACCAGCGCTGACAAGCAGTACGTGGTCGTCGTCGGGGTCGACGGGTCCCCGTCGTCCAAAGCGGCCCTGCGCTGGGCCGCGTGGCACGCCCGCCTGGCCGGTGGCAGCGTCGTGGCGTTGACGGCGTGGAACACCTCCACCGTTTACAGCGACCGGATCGCTGCTGGAGCCGACTACGAGCGCCTGCTCACCAACGCCCTGTCCGAACTGGTCGGCGAAATCGTCGGCGAGGTACCCGTGAACGTGCAGCAGCGCGTCGTGCGCGACCATCCGGCTCGCGCGTTGCTCAGCGCGGTCGCCGATCCCGATCTGCTGGTGGTGGGCAACCGCGGTCACGGCGGGTTCACCGAAGCGATGCTCGGGTCCGTCGGCCAGTACTGCGTCCACCACGCCACCTGCCCCGTCGTGGTGGTCCGCGAGTAGCGCCGCGGTCCGCGTTCGGCGGCAGTCACTCGCCCAACACCGGCGGAGCGGTCTTCGGCAGCTCCAACCAGATGTCCTCGGCCTCAACCAGGTAAGTGGGACGCTCGCGTTCTTCCTCGTCCTCACCGAGTCGTGGCCTGGCACCGGCGCCCATCGCGCCCGCTCCCGCACGGCCACCCGCACCCGCACCAGGGTCGAAGCCGCCACCAGCAGTTGCTCCCGACCCAAGGCCGGTTCGCTGTCCTGGGCGTCCGCAGTCCTGTTCATCACCAGGTCGCGGTTGCCCGGTGTCCGCGGTTCCAGGACTCCCCTGCACGGGAACACCAGTACTCCCGCCGATCTCCTGGTGCTCGACACTTGATCCGAGCCTGGTGTTGATGCGTGCGCGAAGCTCGCCCGGTTCCGCATCCGCCAGCTCGCGGGCACACGTGGCGAGCGCGTCATCACCGCTGTCGCGGCCCGCCTCGCCGAGCACGTCCAACCAGCCCCGAACGACGTCCGCACCGTGCTCGCACGCGTCGGCACCCACCACGAGCGCTCGGTGCAGCTCCTGTCGCGGGTCGGCGCACAACCGGTGGTAGGTCTCCTCCAACAGCAGTTGCCGCCACTGGTCGTCGGACCACCCGTCCTGATCGGACAGCCCCAGCCGCCGACGACGATTGCAGTAGTGCGCGAACAGCCTCCGATGCAGATCGGTGAACTCGTCCGGCGACCGTCCGCTCTTGTAACGCACCATCGGGACCCGCACCGCACGCTGGAAACGCAGGTGACCGTAGGTTTCCACGACGAACGGCAATCGGCGCAGCCACTCGAAGAACCCGCTCTGCCGACCGGGTTTGAGCACGGCCAGCACATCCTCGTCGAGCCTGCGCGGCAACGCGGCCAGCAGGGTGTCGGCGCGTCGCCACGGGTTCGGTTCCAGCTTCATGAACCTTTCCACCGCGATCGCACTGGGATCCCTGAGCTCGCCCTCCACCTGGTAGCCGTCGGCCAGCGCTACGACGAGATTCGGCAGACCGCCGGACAGCGCCAGGATCAGCCTCGCGGTTTCCGGGCCGGTGATTCCCTTGCGCCGCAGCAGTTCCCGCGTCTCCTCCGGGGTGAACGGCGCCAGCGGCCACGTCACCGCGACCGCGGAGTACATGCCCCACCAGTTGGGGTTCAACGGCTGCTGCCCGGCCAGCACCAACGCGAACCCGGTCGGCAGGTGGCCGAACCGCCCCGCCAGCAGGTCGAGGAGCCATGGTTCGGCGGGGCGCGCGATCGTCTCGAAGTTGTCGAACAGCAGCACCACCTGGCAGTGCTGGGTGAGCCGGCGCAGGTCCCGGACCAGCAGCTTGCTCAGCTCGTCGACCGGCGACAGCAACAGGTCGACGTCCTCGCGCCTGCTGAACTTCTGGGCGAAGAACTCCCGCGACTGATCCATCCAGCCCGCGACTTCCTCCGGCGTCACGGCATCCGCGATCAGGCTGAGCCCGGGAACCGTGCGCATGGAGCCGACCAAGACCCGCATCGTGGCGACGCCGAGGAGCTTCCTCGCGCCGCTCGGAGCCTGCTGGTCGTTGAGGACCTCGTTGCGGCGCTGCTGGTACTCCTCGTAGCGCTTGGTGAAACCGCGAGCCTGTCCGCCCTGCTGCTCCAGTTCGGCGGCGATGGCCGACATCAGCTCGACCGGATCCGCGCGTGGGTCGTCGATCAGCGCGGCCAGCGCGCCTGACTCCCGTGCGATGTCGCTCAACTGCCGCAACAGGTAGGTCTTGCCGATGCCGCCGTGCCCGTGCACCGCGAAGACGTACTTGCGCTCGGTCGCCGGCAAGGCCAGGTTGCGGCGGAAGTGGTCGAGCTCCTGCTCCCGGCCCACGAAGTCGGCACGCTGGCGGGCCCAGAGCACCTGGTGGAAGCTACCGCCGTCGGGATCGGCCACCCACCCATCGTGCCAGGGCGATCACCGCGCCAGGCCCGGTTCACGCGAAACCTCGGTCGCCGATCGAGCGGACATCATTGGGCTCCTGCCGATGCGGCGCGGAACGTCGTCCACGCCAGTGCGAGGCCGGCGACGAACGCTGCGGCCAGAAGGAGCCATGGCGCCGGCAGAACCCGCTCGATCACGGCGAGCAGGTAGGGGGCTGCGAAGCCGAGGTAGGCGAGCGACTGGAAGATCGCCGTCAGCCGGGCCAGGTTGTCGGCCCGCGCCATGGCCTGCACCTCGGTGAGGCCGCACACCAGGCAACATCCGTAACCCGCGCCGAGCACGAGCGCCGCCACGGTGACCAGCAGCGGTCGCGAGGTCTCGGCGGCCCCCGCACTGAGGAGCAGGCCCGCCACCACAAGAGCCGAAGCCGTTGCGAGCGAGGGACTTCCGCCCCGACGGTTCACGCGCCGGGCCAGCGGTTGCACCGCGATTCCCGCCAGCATCGTCAGCGCGGTGACCACCGCGCTGAACACCAGCCCGCTGTCGCCGAGGCTGTCCCGCACGAGCCCGGGCAGGTAGGCCAACGCGATCGAGGAAGCGCCGAACACCCACGGCGCGAGCGGCACCACGACGTTGCGGAACCGGCGACGGCTCGCCACAGGCAGCCGCAGCGGCTCCCACAGCGTTGCGTCCGGACGCGGTGAGCGGGTTTCGCGCGTGCGCAGCACGAGCGGAAGGGAAGCGAGCGTCAGGACCACGTGCGGCACGTACGAGACGAGAGTGGGCGATGGTCCCCATTGAGCAAGGAGCCCGGCGATGAGCGGGCCCGAGGCGAAACCCGCGGTCATCGCCACCGTCGCGCGCCGGGCTCCGGAGCCGCGCTCGGGGCCGACCGGGGACAGTTCCTTGATCCAGGCCGTACCGGAGCTGAAGGCGGCGCCGCTGGCCACACCGGCGACCAACCGCCCGACGAACAACCACTCGACGCCGATCCCGCCTGCCATCAGCAACAGGCTGGCGAGCACGGAAATCGTCAACGCCGGTGCCAGTACCCGGCGGCGGCCGTACCGGTCCGAGAAAGGACCGCCCAGCAACAACCCGGGGATCAGTCCGGCAGCGTAGAGACCGTAGGTGGCCTGGACCGTCGCCTCGGACACCCCCAGTTCCGCCCGGTACACCAGCAGCATCGGGGCGAACTGGTTCGCACCCCAGCCGACTGCCGCCAGGGCCAGACCGACCGCCGGCCACTCCCGCGGGCCCGGGCCGTCCGCCGTCCTGCCTTGCCGTCGGAAAATGTCATCCGCGGTCGGGAGCTGTCCTGTCATGGCAGCCAATGGTGGCGACGACCAGGTGCCAACGGACAGTGGCTGGAACGCCAACATGCGTACAATTCCGGACATGGCATCGGTCGCACTGGCCATCACCGAGGGGATGTCGCTGTTCGAAATCGCCATCCCGTGCGCGGTCTTCGGCGCACCGAAGCCGCACGCGGCCCAGAGCTGGTACGAGTTGACCGTCTGCGCCGCGTCCGGTGCGCCGGTGGGAACCTGGTTCCGCGCCGAGACGCGGCACGGACTGGACGAGTTGGCGGCTGCCGACACCGTCGTCGTGCCCGCCTGCGACGAAGCCATCGAGGCCGCACCCGCCGACCTGGTCGAGGCCGTGCAGGTCGCGCACGGGCGAGGGGCGCGTGTCGCCTCCATCTGCACCGGCGCCTTCGTGCTGGCCGCCGCGGGCCTGCTCGACGGGCGGCGGGCCACCAGCCACTGGATGTACGCCGAGCGTCTGGCCGAGCGGTACCCCCGCGTCGATGTCGACCCGAGCGTGCTCTACATCGACGACGGGGACGTGCTCACCTCCGCCGGGCAGGCCGCCGGAATCGACCTCTGCCTGCACCTGGTCCGGGCCGACCACGGCGCGGCGGTCGCCAACGCCCTGGCACGACGGCTCGTGGTCTCCCCGCATCGCGAAGGCGGTCAGGCGCAGTTCATCGCCAACCCGCTACCGGCCCGCGACGGACGTGGGCTCAGCGCGCTGCTGGACTGGGCGATGGACCACCTCCACGAGCCGCTGACCGTCGCCGACCTCGCCCGTCAAGCGAACACGAGCCCCCGCAACCTCGGCCGCCAGTTCCTGTCCGCGACCGGAACCAGCCCCCTGCGATGGCTGCTGGCCCAACGAATGCGCCGGGCCCAGGAACTTCTCGAAACGACCGATGCCGGCATCGACCAGATCGCCGAGCGCGTGGGTCTCGGTACCGCGGCCACCCTTCGCCGCCACTTCAACAGAACCATCGGTGTCTCACCCACCGCCTACCGGCGCGGGTTCCGCGAATAGCCGGAGACACCGGGGAGCCCGGACGCGGCCGTCCCGACGGGGTGCCACTACGTGATACACGCAGCGCCCCTGATCAACCGCGCGTGCAGGTGGAGGTTCCCCGCGGTGCGGTGCGTCGGTCTCGCCGCGAAGCGACTGTGCGAGGCGCACGGCGCGGGTGGCGCCGCTGTGCAATGAGACCGGTGACAGCGGAGTGATCAGCCCCTACGCTGCGCATCGGTAGCGCCCTACGCGCCACACCCATCGCCGGTCCCGGCGCGATGGTGTGAGCAGCCGGGGTGCGGCGCTCGCTTGCTGCGGAAGGTCTCATGTGGTGATTTCGGCGAAGACCTGCTTCCTCGCACCGAGCGCGGCGCGCGTGTACGACTTCCTCCTCGGCGGCAAGGACCATTACGCCGTCGACCGCGAGGTGGCCCAGCAGTTCCTGGCCGTCGCCCCGGACGCCGGGCGGGCGGCGCTGGCCAACCGGGCCTTCGTGCGGCGAGCAGTGCGCCACCTGGTCGCCGACGCCGGGATCCGGCAGTTCATCGACCTCGGCGCGGGGCTGCCGGCGCGGGGCAACGTGCACGAGATCGCGCACTCCTTCGATCCGGGCGCCCGCGTCGTCTACGTCGACAACGACCCCATGGTCGTCGCCCACAGCCGCGCGCTGCTGGCCGACGACGCCACCACAACGGCCGTCCACGCCGATGTCGTGCGCCTCGAGGAGATCGTGGGCGACCCGGAGGTCCACCGGTTCATCGACTTCGACGAACCCGTGGGAATCCTGCTGTTCGCCGTCCTGCACCACGTGCGCGACGAGGACGACCCGGCGGGCGTCACCGCCACCCTGCGCCGCGCCCTCCCGTCCGGCAGCCACCTCGCGCTTTCGCACTTCCACAACCCCGCGCAGGCCGACCCGGAAGTCGCCAGCCAGGCCGAGACCAGCGAGAAGCTGTTGAGCGACGCCCTCGGGACCGGGCGCTGGCGCTCGCGCGCGGAGATCCTCGACTTGCTCGCCGGCTTCGACGTCCTCCAACCCGGCGTGGTGCCGCTGGCCGACTGGCGTCCCGACCCTGCCGACCCGTCGCCGTCGCTGGACCTGATGCACCACCAGTTCCTCGGCGCCGTCGCCCGCAAACCCTGACAACGCCCGCGCTCGAACGGACTTCGGCCTCGGATGGCCGTGCGCGACCGACGGTCGAGTCCGCGGTCGTCGCTGCGGGCGGACTCCGGTGCGCTGGTCATACACGCGCAATCGTCCACACCACGCGAGCGCATCGGCGAGTCGGGCGCGCACATCGTCCCGCCTATGCAGCGTGCACGTCGGCGACGGTCCGGGTGTGCAGTCCGACCACTGACATGAAGTGATCAAGCCCTTACGGTGTGCGGTGACCGCACAGCCCCGGCCGAGAGGGGACAAGTCATGGCTTCGTCGGTCGGTGTCGACGACTACGCGCTGACCCGAGTCCCGGACCGCGCCCGCTACTCGTGGTGGTCGGTCGCCGTGCAGCGGTTCGGCCAGGTCTCGGCGCTCAGCCAGTTCCTGCTCGGCGCCACCCTCGGTTTCGGCATGGACTTCTGGCAGGCGTTGCTGGCGCTGACGCTCGGCGCGGTGGTCCTGGAGCTCGTCGCGATCCTCGTCGGGGTGATCGGCGTCCGCGAGGGCCTGTCGACCTCGATGCTCGCCCGCTGGACCGGGTTCGGCCGGGCGGGATCGGCGCTGATCGGCCTGGCCATCGCGATCAGCCTGATCGGCTGGTTCGGCATCCAGTCCGCGGTGTCGGCACGCGGGCTCGTGACGCTGGTCGGAGGGCTGCCCGAGTGGGTGTGGTCGCTGGCGTTCGGCCTGCTGGTGACCGCGATCGTGCTGCGCGGCTTCCGGTCGATGGCCTGGACCGCCTACCTGACGGTGCCCGCGTTCCTGGTGCTGATCGCCTGGTCGGTCGGCTCCGAACTGCTGCGCCACGACCTCGGCGCGCTGATGGCCTCGGCGCCGCCCGGCCCGCGGCTTTCGCTGCTGGAGGGCACAACGCTCGTCGCGGGCGGGTTCATGGTCGGCGCGCTGATCACACCTGACATGACGCGGTTCAACCGCAGCACCTCCGACGTGGTCAAGCAGACGCTGATCGGCATCACGCTCGGCGAGTACGTCATCGGGCTGTCCGGGGTGCTGCTGGCGCATGCAGCCGGTACCGACGACGTCACCGCGATCATCACCTCGTCGGTGGGCTGGGTCGGGATCCTGGTGATCCTGCTCGGCACCGTGAAGGTCAACGACTGGAACCTGTACTCGTCGGGGCTGGGCCTGGTGAACTTCGTCGGCACGGTGTTCGGCAAGCAGCTCAACCGGGGCGTGGCCACGGCGGTGTTCGGCGTCATCGGCAGCGCGCTGGCCGCGGCCGGAATCCTGGAGCAGTTCAGCGGGTTCCTCACCGTGCTCGGCGTGGTGTTCCCGCCCATCGGCGGAATCATGGTCGCCGAGTACTTCGTGGTGCGGCGCTGGCGCCGCGAGCTCGACGAGTCCCGGTCGCGCGGCACCGTGCCCGAAGAGGCACCGAACTGGGTTCCCGCGACGCTGGTGATCTGGGTGGTCTCCGCCCTGGTCGGCGGGCTCGTCGGAATCGGGCTGCCGAGCCTGAACTCGCTGCTGCTCGCGTTCGTGCTCTACGCGGTCGCCGGGAAGCTGGGGCTGGTCCACGGCGTCGGGGGCAAGCCGTCGGCCACCGACCTGGCCCGGACCACCTGATCGAGACAAGGGGAGACCACAAGTGCGTATCGGCATCGACGTCGGGGGAACCAACACCGACGCGGTCCTGCTCGACGGGGCCCACGTGTTGGCAGCGGTGAAGGTGAGCACCACGGAGGACGTGACCTCCGGCATCGTGTCCGCGATCGACGGACTGCAGCACCAGCACGCGTTCGACCCGGCCCAGGTGCAGGCCGTGATGATCGGTACGACCCACTTCATCAACGCCCTGGTCGAGGCCCGGCGGCTCGCGCCGACCGCGGCGGTGCGGCTCAGCCTGCCCGCCGGCCGTTCGCTGCCGCCGATGGTGAGCTGGCCGGAGCGCCTGGTCGACGCGGTGGCCGGGCGCAGCTACCTGTGCCACGGCGGGCACGAGTTCGACGGCAGGCACATCTCCGACCTCGACGAGGACGAGCTGCGCAAGGCCGCCGACGACATGGGCCGCGCCGGGACCCGCAGCGTCGCGATCACCTCTGTGTTCTCCCCGGTGAACCACGAGTTCGAGCAGCGCGCGGCGGAGATCATCGCCGCCGAGCTGCCGGACGTGGCGATCTCGCTGTCCCACGAGATCGGCCGGATCGGGCTGCTGGAGCGGGAGAACGCCACGATCATCAACGCGGCCCTGCGGGAGCTGGCCGCCGGCATCGTGGACGGCCTGGCCAAGTCGGTCACCGGCGCGGGCATCACCGCCCCGCTGTACCTCAGCCAGAACGACGGCACGCTCATGGACGTCGACTTCGCCCGCCGCTACCCCGTGGCCACCTTCGCCTCCGGGCCGACCAACTCGATGCGCGGTGCGGCGGTCCTGTCCGGTTTGGACACCTGCGCGGTGGTCGACGTCGGCGGCACCACCAGCGACGTGGGCGTGCTGAACCAGGGCTTCCCCCGGGAGGCGACGACCGCGGTCAGCGTCGCGGGTATCCGCA
This sequence comes from Saccharopolyspora erythraea NRRL 2338, assembly GCF_000062885.1. Taxonomy (NCBI): domain Bacteria; kingdom Bacillati; phylum Actinomycetota; class Actinomycetes; order Pseudonocardiales; family Pseudonocardiaceae; genus Saccharopolyspora; species Saccharopolyspora erythraea. Next base: position 5,062,199 of record NC_009142.1, read on the forward strand.
CGAACTTCCGGATGCCCGACGTGCTCTCGATCGGCATCGGCGGCGGCAGCCTCGTGCTGGGCGAGCCGGCCGGGGTGGCGGTCGGGCCGGAGTCGGTGGGCTACCAGCTGACGTCGAGGGCGTTGGTGTTCGGCGGCGACACGCTGACCGCGACCGACATCGCGGTCGCCGCCGGGCGCGCCGAGATCGGCGACGCGGACCGGGTCGGCCACCTCGAACCCGCGCTGGTCCGCGCCGCGATGGAGCGCATCGCCGCGGACGCCACCGACGCCGTCGAGCGGATGCGCACCTCGGCCGAGCCGTTGCCGGTCGTCGCCGTCGGCGGCGGTTCCATGCTGCTGCCCGACGAGATGTTCGAGCCCGGGGACGTGCGGCGCCCGGAGCACTACGCGGTGGCCAACGCGATCGGGGCGGCGATCGCGCAGATCGGCGGCGAGGTCGACCGCGTCTACGCGATCGAGCCGGGACAGCGGGACACCGTGGTCGACGAGGCCAAGCAGGAGGCGCTGGACCGCGCGGTGGCCGCCGGGGCGTCCCCGTCGACCGTGGAGATCGTCGACTTCGACGAGGTGCCGATCCCCTACCTGCCGGGCAACGCGACCCGGATCCGCGCCAAAGCCGTCGGCGACCTGCAACTGGGCCGCTGATGCGCGAGATCACTCCGGACGACCTCGGCGACATCGCGCTGGGCGCGGCGATCCTGGGCACCGGCGGGGGCGGCGACCCCGCTGCTGCGGTTCCAGAACGAGCACCTCGTCGCCGAACGGGACGGCACCGTGCTCGCGTCCGTACCCGACCTGATCTGCGTCCTGGACTACGACGCCGGCGAAGCGGTGACCACCGAGTCCCTGCGCTACGGCCAGCGGGTCGCGGTCATCGCCGCACCCGCCGACCCGCGCTGGCACAGCCCGGCCGGACTGGAGGTCGCGGGGCCGCGCTACTTCGGCTACGACATCGATCCGGTGCGGGTGACCCAGTGAGGATGGCGCAGTGAGCTGGTTGCTGACCGAGGAACATCTGGAGGACCTCGCCCGCGGCGCCGCGGTGCTGGGCACCGGAGGCGGTGGCGACCCGTACGTCGGGCGGCTGCTGGTGCGGCAGGCGATCCGCGAGTGCGGGCCGGTCACCGTCCTCGACCCGGCCGAGGTCGACGACGAGGCACTGGTCATCCCGACCGCGCAGATGGGCGCGCCGACCGTGGTGTTCGAGAAGATCCCGAGCGGCGACGAGGCGCTGACGGCTCTGCGCGCGCTGGAACGGCACCTCGGGACGCGGGCGGCGGCGACCATGCCGATCGAGTGCGGGGGCATCAACTCGATGATCCCGCTGGTCGTGGCCGCGCGCAGCGGCCTGCCGGTGGTCGACGCCGACGGGATGGGCCGGGCGTTCCCGGAACTGCAGATGGAGACCTTCGGCGTCTACGGGGTGACCGGTTCGCCGATGGCGGTCGCCGGAGAGCGCGGCGAGACGTCGGTCATCGACACCGGTGCGGACAACAAGCGCATGGAATGGCTGGCGCGCGGCATCACCATCCGGCTCGGCGGTGTCGCGCACATCGCCGAGTACTCGATGCGCGGCGCGGAGGTCAAGCGCACCGCCGTCCCGCGCACCCTCACGCTCGCGCACACCGTCGGCAGGGCGCTGCGCGAGGCGCGGGAACGCCAGGACGATCCGATCGCCCACCTCGGTGAGGTGCTGGCCGGGAGTCTGTACCAGCACCTGCGGGTGCTGTTCCGCGGCAAGATCTCCGACGTCGAACGGCGCACCGAAGCCGGGTTCGCCCGCGGCCGCGCCACGGCGAAGTCCTTCGACGGGCGGCACGAGCTGGATCTGGTGTTCCAGAACGAGCACCTGGTGGCACTCGTGGACGGCGAGGTGCGGTGCCTCGTGCCGGATCTGGTGTGCGTGCTGGAGTCCGAACAGGCCGAGCCGATCACCACCGAGTCCCTGCGCTACGGCCAGCGCGTCACGGTGGTCGGCATCTCCACCCCGGAGCTGATGCGCACCCCGCAGGCCCTGGCGGTCTTCGGGCCCGCGGCCTTCGGCCTCCGGCACGAATTCCGGCCAGTGGAGGCCCTGACCACCGCGGAGTCGTGAAACGGCCTCGAATTGGCAACCCCGCGGCGCCGGCCGCGACGGATGCGGCAGGCTGTCCGGCATGCGCATCGGGTTACCGGACGTGACCGCATTGGAACGCGGCGTGTCACTACTGGGCTCCGGCGGCGGTGGTGACACGGTCACCGCCGCCGCGCTGCTGCGGGAACAGCTCACCACCCAGCCCGGCGCGGTGCTCACCCCGGTCTCCGACCTGCCCGCCGACGCACTGGTGGTGCCGGTCGGAGTGATGGGAGCGACCCCGGTGTTCTCCGAGAAACTGCCCGTCGGCAACGAGATCCGCGCCGCCGTCCGCGCGATCGAGCACTGGACCAGGGCCTCCATCGACGCGCTCGTCTCCATCGAGGTCGGTGGCCTGAACGGGATCATGCCGCTGGTCGCGGCGCTCGACCTCGAACTTCCCCTCGTCGACGCGGACCTGTGCGGCCGGGCCCTGCCGCGCCTGGACCAGTTCTCGGTGGCCGCCGCGGGCAACGGCCTCGCCCCGGCCGCGCTCGCCTCCAGCGGCCAGACCCTCGTCATCGCCGAGGCGTCCTCGGTCGAAGTCGAACGAACCGCCCGCTCCGTGCTCTCCTCCGCCGGCGGCTGGGCGGCGCTGGCGCTGGCGCCCATCCCGGCGCGGGAGCTGCCGGAGTGCGCGATCGTCGGCACGGTCGGCGCCGCGCTCGCGCTGGGCGAGCGAGCGCTCGCCATCGGGGAATGCCCGGAAGGCGACGCGCTCGCCGCCGCCACGGGTGGCCGGGTGCTCGGCCTGGGCCGCGTCGTGGAGGTCTCCCGGCGCCCCGGACCCGGCGAACACGGCCGCGCCGGTTTCGGCCGCGGCAGTGCGACCGTCCGGGACCACCGCACCGGATCGTTGCTGAGACTGGAGATGGAGAACGAGTATCTCCTGGCGATGCACGACGGCGACCCGGTGGCGTCCACACCGGACCTCCTGGCCGTGCTGGACCGCCGGACGTGCGTGCCGATCCCGTGCGACACCATCCGCGCCGGCGCCGACGTGGCGGTCCTGCAACTGCCCGCACCCGGCTTCTGGACCGACCCGCGGAGGTTGCCGCTCCTGGCGCCGAGGGCCTTCGGCATCGACTGCGACCCGATCCTGCTGGAGGGGACACGATGAGCAGCGTGCGCGACCTGCTGGCCCTGCCGGAGTGGCGGGAGTCCGTGCGGGTGCTGGCCGGGGCCGACAAGCTCGACTCGGCGGTCCGCGCGGTGCGGCCGATGCGAGCGGAGCGCTCGATCGAGCCCGGCGAGCTCGCGGTCGTCGTGGAGCCGGTCTCCGCGGGCGACTGGCGCATCGACGCCCTGCTGCGCCAGGTCGCCGACGGCAGTGGAGTCGGCGTCCTGCTCCCGGACACCGGAGTGCTGGCCGGCACGCGCCTGCTCGGCGACCGCCTCGGCGTACCGCTGCTGGTCGCCGAGGTGCCGTCGCTCGACCTGCTGATCGCGGCCCGGCTGTTGCTGGCCGCTCCAGGGCTCGATCGCGCGAACCTGCTGATGGCCATCCACGACGCGGTCGGCGACCAGGTCCGCCCCCCGGAGGACGTGGTCGCCGCGCTGCGCGAGGTGTTCGCCGCGCCCGTCGCGCTGCTCGACGACCTCGGCGTCCCGCTCTCGGGGGACCTCATGGCGACCGACGAGGTGCGGGTGGACGAACCGGTGCCGCAGCGGATCGCCTTCGACGGCGGCGTGCTGTTCGCTCACCCGGTGCGGATGCCCGACACCCCGCGGCCGACGTTGTGGCTGGCCACCGAGCTGCGCGGCACGGGCACCGCGCGGGCCGCGGCGATGCCGCCCGCGCTCGCGGTGGCCGCGGGCACGGTGCAGCGGTGGCTGCTGGCGAACCGCGTGCGGCTCGAGCGCGACGCCCGGTCCCGCGCCGCGCTGCTGAGCGACATCCTGCGGCACGACACCGAACCCACCGCCGACCTGCGCCGGCGCGCCGCGGACGCGGGCTGGCGGCTCGGCGGCTGGCACGTCGGCGTCCGCATCGGCACCCAGTCCGGTGTCGACACCGTGGCCCGCGGCCAGGAGGCCCGGCGGGCGCTGCGGGTGGGAGGCAGCGACGCCGTCGTCGTGGAGCACGGTGACGGCTGGACCGCCTGGTTCACCTTCGACCAGGAGCCGACCTCCGAAGAGGTGCGCACGCTGGCCGCCCAGCTCCGCGACGCGCACCGCGACTTGCAGCGCACCATGGACGCGCACATGGGCGTCGGCCGGCCGCATCCCCACGCCGACGGCCTGGCGGACACCATCGCCGAGGCGACCGACGCCGCCCGGATGGCCCTGACCCGCCCGGAGTCGGGCCGGTTCCTGCACGTCGACCAGCTCGGCATGGCGCAGCTGCTGCTGGAGTGGACCCGCACCGACACCTTCGAGCCAGCGGCCCGCGCGCTGATCGGCCCGCTGCGCGACCAGCCGGGCGACCTGGTGCGCACGCTGATGGCGTATCTGGACTCGGAGTCGTCGATCGCCGAGACCGCCGCGGTGCTGGGCGTGCACCGCAACACGATCGCGCCGCGCATCGAGCGGATCGAGCGCCTGCTCTCGGTGGACCTCAAGCACCGCGACGAACGTCTCGCGCTGCACCTGGCGTGCCGCGCCGTGACGCTCGCCGAGGGCGCATGAACCACCAGTCCACAGCGGACACCTCTGGGCCGCTGTGACCGCTGCGGCCGTCACGCCTTCACCCGGACCGCCGGCTCAGCGCTTGAGTTCGGCTTCGATCGCAGCCCGCAGCCCCTCGTAGGCGGGTGGGGGCTGCAACCGCTGGCGTTGACCACAGCGCTGAGCTCCGTGACCTAACAGTTCAATGAGCGTTAGTATGTTGATGTGACTGTGGAACGTGACGACGGCTGCGACCTGCTGTGCCTCGACCTCCCCCACGCCGAGGAGATCAGGACCGGCCTGCCTGGGCTCGCGGTCGTGGAACCGGCGGCGGCAGCGGCGCGCGCCCTGGGCGACCCGACACGCCTGACCGTCGCCGCCGCCCTGCACACCGGCGGTGAGCAGTGCGTCTGCGACGTGTCCTGGGTCGTGGGCCACGCCAAGAACCTGGTGTCGCACCACCTGCGGCAGCTCAAGGCCGCAGGGCTCGTGACCTCCCGCAGGGACGGGAAGCTGGTGATGTACGAGCTGACCGAGCAGGGGCGCGCGCTGACGGCCGCTGTGCTCGGCCTGTCCGCGGATGCGGCTACCGCCGATCCGGGCCGGGAGGGCTGAGCCGATGAGCGCTGAGTGCTGCGGCCCCGCCGAAGCCGGTCCATCGCAGGAACACAGCCGCGGTGAGCAGAGCGCGGAGCGGTTGTGGCAGGTTCGCGAGCTGCGCCTGGCCGCCGTGGCGGCCGTGCTGCTCACCGCGGGGTGGCTGATCGGGCTGGCGGGCGCCGAACTGGCCGGTGTCGGTTTCGAGCTGGCCGCCGCCGTGGCCGGCGCCGCGACGTTCGTTCCGGGCGCGTTGCGCAACCTGCTGCGTCGCCGGGTCGGTGTCGGCACGTTGATGACCATCGCGGCCGTGGGCGCGGTGGCGCTCGGCCAGTTCGCCGAGGCGGCCCTGCTCGGAGTGCTGTTCTCCATCGCCGAAGGGATGGAGCACTACGCGATCGCCCGCACCCGGCGCGGACTCCGGGCGCTGCTGGCTCTGGTCCCGCCCACCGCCACGGTCCTACGTGACGGAGCCGAACAGCAGGTCTCCCCAGACTTCCTCGCGGTGGGCGACCTGATGGTGCTGCGCCCTGGTGAGCGTGCCGCCACCGACGGCGTGATCCGCTCGGGCCGCACCAGCCTCGACCTCTCGGCGATCACCGGTGAATCCGTCCCGGTCGAGGCCGGTCCCGGCGAGACCGTGCACGCCGGTGCGATCAACGGCGGCGGCGCCGTCGAGGTCGAGGTGACCGCACCGGCCTCGGATTCCTCGCTGGCGCGGATCGTGCACATCGTCGAGGAGGCCCAGGACCGCAAGGGCCGCGGGCAGCGGCTCGCCGACCGCATCGCGCGCCCGCTGGTGCCCGGCATCATGGTGCTCGCTGTCCTGATCGCCGCGCTCGGGCCGGTCCTGGGCGAGCCGCTGGTCTGGATCGAACGCGCGCTCGTCGTGCTCGTGGCCGCCTCCCCCTGCGCGCTGGCGATCTCCGTCCCGCTGACGGTCGTCGCGGCGGTCGGCGCGGCCAGCCGCACCGGCGCGCTGGTCAAGGGCGGGGCGGCGCTGGAAGAGCTCGGACGCGTCAGCACCGTGGCGGTGGACAAGACCGGCACCCTCACCCGCAACGAGCCGCAGGTCGTGGCCACCATCGCGGCCGACGGCACCACCGACGCCGAGGTGCTGCGCATCGCCGCCGCGCTGGAAGCGCGCAGCGAACACCCGCTGTCCCGGGCGATCCTGTCGGCCACCGACTCCCCCGCCCCCGCCGACGAGGTCACCGCCGTGCCCGGCCACGGACTCCGCGGACACCTCGAAGGCGTTGCGCTGCGGCTCGGCAAGCCCGGCTGGATCGACCCCGGGCCGCTCACCGACGACGTCACCCGCTGGCAGCAGCAAGGCGCCACTGTCGTGCTCGTCGAACGCGACAGCACCGTGCTCGGAGCGGTCGCGGTCCGCGACGAACTCCGCGACGAAGCACCCGAAACCATCCGCCGGCTGCGCGCACTGGGAATCAGCACGGCGATGCTCACCGGCGACAACACCCGCACCGCCACCGCACTGGCGCGGCAGGCCGGGATCGACACCGTCCACGCGGAGCTGCTCCCCGAAGACAAGGCCGGACTGCTCGAGAGGCTGAGCAACGGCCGCAAGATCGCCATGGTCGGCGACGGCATCAACGACGCACCCGCCCTGGCCACCGCCGACGTCGGCATCGCCATGGGCGCCATGGGCACCGACGTCGCGATCGAGACGGCCGACGTCGCGCTGATGGGCGAAGACCTGCGCCACCTCCCGCAAGTCCTCGCCCACGCCCGCCATGCGCGCGCCGTGATGCTGCAGAACATCGGGCTCTCGATGGCGATCATCGCCGTGCTGATCCCCCTGGCCGCCGCCGGCGTCCTGGGCCTGGCCACCGTCGTGTTCGTGCACGAACTCGCCGAAGTCCTCGTCATCGGCAACGCCATCCGCGCCGCCCGCACCCGGCCGCTGCCCGGCACCACGCCAGTGGCGCCGCCCCACGACCAGCAACCGTCCATTGTGGGCAAGCCCAGTAGCCGTCCGGACAGCGACGGGTGCTGCGACGCCTGCTGAGCACCGGCGGCGTCCGTCGGCAACCCGTTCAGGCCATCAGGCTGACCCGGGACGTCGTGCCGGAGCGTGGTGCGGGATCAGGCTCAGTGGGCGTGGCTTCCCCGCCGGACAAACAATTCTGCCGGCGACGCAAGTCACCGGGTCTGCCCGGGGATGAAGGGACGCGGCATGGCCACGGCGACTTCACCGTCACTCCGAACTACACGGCGAGAGGCCGATCCACCTCGAGCTGGTCGTGTTCGATGAGCCAGCGAACGGACTCGAGCACGGCGGGCCCGGGCTCGTACGTGGGCGAATACCCGAGTAGCGACTTGGCTTTCTCGATCGTGAGGCAGTGACTGCGGTAGAGGTGTTCCCAGCTCACCTGCGCGTGCTCGTCGGTCGTGGTCGCGCGGAATTGCTCCCACGACACGCTCTCCAGCGAAGCCTCCTGCCCGAACCAGCTCGCTGCTTCGTGCGCGAACCCGCGAACGTTCAGGGCCGTGGGGGCGACGACGTTGAAGTCCTCCCCACCTGCCATGTCACGATGCGCGATCGCCCTCTCGAAAGCCTGGGCCACATCATCGGCGTGAACGTGGTGCATGAGCTCGACACCGAGCCCGGGGATCCGCAGTGGCTGCCCGGCCGACAGCGTGCGCCAGACAGCGGGGTCGTAGTTGCCGGTCGGTCCGATCGGGGCCCATCCCGGACCGACGATGTGCCCGGGGTGCAGCGACGTCGTCACCACACCGCCGCCGGCGGTCTCGTCCTTCAGCATCCGCGCGATTCGGTCCTTCTGGATGCCGTAATCACCGAACGGTTCCGTCCCCGTCCCCTCCGCGATGGGCAGGCTGTTACTCGGCCCGTAACGCCACAAGGAACCGCAGTGCAGCAGGTGGCCTACCTCTCCGCGAAGTCGTTCCACGAGAGCGACAGCGGACTCGAGGGTGAAGCACACCAAGTCGACGACGACATCCGGACGCAGCCCCGCCACCCTGTCGCCGAAAACGCCCTCGGCGTCCTCCTGCTGACGATCCGCCACCACCTGCTGCACGTGCTGCCATTCAAGCGAGTCGACATAGCGGCCCGATTTCCCCGGCTGATGTTGAAAACCTCATGGCCCGCGCGAACCAGCCGCGGGATGAGGAAAGTGCCGATGTGCCCGCTTCTCCCGACGACGACAACTCTCATACCGCTCCTCTGATCAAATGGAATGCGACTTCCCACTCCGCTGCGGCGTCGTCCGCAGCTCGCGCTTCGGCCCCTGACGCGACTCGTGATTCGGCCCCCTGACCGCGACGACAACTTCGGATTAAGGGGTCCTTGCATAATGATCTTGGTCTGGCATGGTGGTGGCTGGAGTTGATCACGTTTCGATCGTTGGGAGCGTGGGATGGCTCGCCCGAGGCCGTGGGAGGTCAGCGACGAGTTGTGGGCGTTGATCGAGCCGTTGCTGCCCCGGCACGAGCGTCGGTTTCGGTATCCGGGTCGGCGTCGGATCGACGATCGCAAGACTCTGCAGGGCATCTTGTTCGTGCTCTACACCGGCATCCAGTGGGAGTTTCTGCCGCAGGAGTTGGGATTCGGCTCGGGGTCGACGTGCTGGCGGCGGTTGGCCGAGTGGCAGCAGGCCGGAGTATGGGAGCAGTTGCAGCGGGTGCTGCTGGATCGCCTGCGAGCGGCCGATCAGTTGGACTTCTCCCGAGCGGTCGTGGATTCCTCCCAGATCCAGGCCAAACGGGGACGTGGTTGCCCAAAAGTCGGTCCGAGTCCGGTTGACCGTGGTCGGCCGGGCTCGAAGCACCACGTCATCACCGATGCCTGTGGAACCCCGTTGCGGGTGGTGCTGACCGGCAGCAACCGCAACGATGTGACCCAGCTGGTGCCGCTGGTGGAGGCGATCCCACCGGTGCGCGGACGGCCGGGTCGGCCCCGCCGCAAACCCCGCCGCCTCTACGCAGACCGGGCCTACGACCACGACGTCTACCGAGACAAGCTGCGGGCCCGGGGCATCACACCCCGGATCGCTCGCCGAGGTGACGACCACGGTTCCGGCCTCGGCAAGCTGCGGTGGGTGGTCGAAGCCGCGATCGCCTGGCTGCACGGACCACGCCGCCTACGGATCCGCTGGGAAACCCGCGACGACATCCACGACGGCTTCCTCCAACTCACCCACTGCATGATCCTCGCCGCCAAGCTCCCCACACACGCAATCTGAAAGGACCCCTAAGTCCCGTGGGAGGTACCATCACAATCCCCCCACGCTGGCGCCTTCCGGCCGGCAGCAGGACGAGGCACGTCGATTGATCGGGCTCAACGACGAGGAGCAATGGTGAGCCGACTTGCCGTGACAGGCCACCGAGGACTGGCACCGTCGACGACCGCGCTGGTGAGCTGGGCGCTCTACGCAGACCTCGGGCAGTATGACGAGGACTTCCTGGTCGGCTTGAGCTGCCTCGCCGACGGCGCGGACGCACTCTTCGCCCGGGCGGTGCTCGACCGCGGCGGCTCGCTGGTCGTCATCGTTCCGGCAACCAACTACCGCGACAAGCTGCCCGAAGAGCACCACGCTGAGTACGACGACCTGTTCAGCCGCGCCTCGGACGTCGTCCGGCTCGACTTCCCCGACTCCACCTCGGAAGCGCACATGGCCGCCAGCATCAAGATGCTTGAGATGGCCGACAGGCTGTTCGCGGTCTGGGACGGAGAACCCGCGCGCGGCTACGGCGGCAGCGCCGACGTGGTCGCCGCCGCCCGCGAACGCGGCACACCCGTCACCATCATCTGGCCGGACGGAGCCCAACGCGACTAGCTTCACGAAGCGCGCGGCGGCCCGGTGCTTCCCCGCACGACAAGGGTGGGGTTGAGGACGATGTCGCGGTCGGCGGTGCGTCCGTCGTCGAGTCGTTCAACGGCCGCCTGGACGGCGAGCTCGGCCACTTCGGCTGCGTCCTGGCGCACGGAGGTCAGGTCGATGAACGACAGGCGTGCGAGCTGGCTGTCGTCATAGCCGACGATGGAGACGTCCTCGGGCACGCGGACGCCGGCGCGCAGGAGCGTGGTGAGCAGGCCGTGGGCACTGCGGTCGTTGCCGGCGATGACCGCGGTGGGGAGCTCGTCGTGCGCGAGCAGTTCCCTGGCCGCCTGGGCTCCGGACTCCTCGGTGTAGTCGCCGGAATGGATCTGGATGTGCTCGGCGAGTCCGTGACGGCGCATGGCGGCACGGTAGCCGCGCCGCCGCTCACCGGCACCCGGCATGACACCACCGTCGAGGTGGGCGATGGCGCGGTGCCCGAGTTCGGCGAGGTGGTCGACCGCCTGGCGCACCCCATTGCCGTCGGCGGTCCGGACGACGTCCACGCCGGCGGCTCGCGCGGTCGGGTTGATCTCCACGACGGGTGTCTGGCCGGCGACCGCGGCCAGTTCGTGGGCGCTGGACTCGGTGCCGATGATGATGATCGCCTCGCTGCGCAGCGCGAGCAGCTCCTCCACGGCCTGACGCTCGCCGCGGGTGGCGACCATGGCGCTGAGCACGACGTTGTAGCCGTGCTTCCTGGCCGCGGGGTAGACCGCTTCGACGATGTCCACGTCGTGCGGGTGGCGCATGGTGAACAGGACGCCCAACTGCCGGCTGCGGGTGCGGCGCAGGAGCTGGGCTGCGGCATCGGGGCGGTAGCCGAGCTCCTCGGCGGCCTGGAACACGCGCTCGCGCGTTTCGGCACTGGCGCCGGGCTGGTTGCGGAACACCAGTGACACGAGGGCCTGGGAAACCCCGACGCGCGCGGCGACGTCGGACATGGTCGGACGTTTCGCCCGGCCCGGCGAGCCACCCGGCACGCCCGGCCGGGCACCTGGATCCCGCATGCGTTCCTCCCGCGATCTGCCGTGCAGGTATTGACATGCATAACACCCCGCTCCCATAGTACGTAGCACTTGTACGTACTAGTTGTACGAAAAAGTGACCCCGCCGTTCGTCACACCCACGGCGAGCGGGCGGTCCGAGACGCGCACGACCTCGGTCGCGCGGTGACCGCGAGGCCGCGCGGCAGGCGACCCCTGCCAGGAACGGTCGATCCACACAAGCCTCGATTCAGTGAAACGTCCTTACCCGATGCGCCTCCGAGCAGACCGGAGCATGCGACCAGGAGAGACGAGCAATGACCATGAACATCGGTGTCATCGGATGCGGCCTGATGGGCGCCGATCACATCCGCACCCTCACGACTGCGGTGTCCGGTGCCCGGGTCGCCGCGGTGAACGACGCCGACGAAGGCCGGGCAGCGGGAGCAGCGGCAGAGGCGGAGGGTGCACGGGTGCATTCCGATCCGTTCGGCCTGATCGACGACGCGGAGGTGGATGCCGTGGTGGTCGCCTCCGCCGACGAGACGCACGAGGAGTTCGCACTCGCCTGCGTGCGGGCGGGCAAGCCCGTGCTCTGCGAGAAACCGCTGGCCACGACGAGTGAGGCGTGCCTGCGCGTGGTGGAGGCCGAGATGCGCGGGGGCCGACCGCTGGTGCAGGTCGGGTTCATGCGCCGCTTCGATCCCTCCTACCTGGAGATGAAGCGCGTGCTCGACTCCGGCCGGATCGGGCGGGCGCTGATGTTGCACAGCGTGCACCGCAATGCCGGCTACCCACCGGCTCTGCCCGACTCGGCCCTGATCACCGGCACCGGCGTGCACGACATCGACATCGCCCGCTGGCTGCTGGGCCAGGAGATCGTGACCGCCACCGCGCACACGCCCAGGCGCTCCGGACTGGCCCGGCCGGATTTCCAGGACACCCGGTTCCTCGTGCTCGAGACCGAGAACGGCGTGCTCGTCGACGTCGAGATCTTCGTCAACGCCGGCTACGGCTACGACGTGCGGGGAGAGCTCGTCGGCGAGCTCGGCAGCATCTCGCTGCACCCTCCGGCCACCCTGACCACCCGCTACGAGGGGCTGGAGGGCCGGCCGGTCGCGCGGGACTTCCGTCCCCGTTTCCAGGACGCCTACCGCAACGAGCTGCAGGCGTGGGTGACCGCCGGCGCCTCGGGCGAGGTCCGCGGAGCCACGGCCTGGGACGGCTACGCCTCCGCCGCGGTCGCCGAAGCATGCCTGCACTCGGTGGCCACCGGATCGACCGCACCCGTCGAGATCGCACCGCAACCCGCGCTGTACGCCCCGCTGGCCGCGTGACCACCTCCGGCCGACGGGCCCCCTCGGCCCGCTCGGACTCCACGCCGCCGCCTCACCCGCTTCGACCCGCGGCCCGGACCGCACGACTCGCAATGAGGAGAACCCGACCATGAACATCGGACTGATGACCGACAGCGTCGCGGCACTGTCCACGACCGAAACCCTCGACCTCGCCGCCGAGCTCGGAATCGACACCGTCGAGTTCGCCACGGGCAACTGGTCGACCGCCCCGCACCTCGACCTCGAGGGCCTGCTCGCCGGCGAAGCGGCCCGCGCCGAGTTGTCCGCGGCGTTGCGCGACCGCGGCCTGCGCCTCTCCGCGCTGAACGCCAGCGGCAACCAGCTCCACCCCGTCACCGGCGCCGAGCAGGACCGCGTCGTCCGCGGCACGATCCGCCTCGCCGGGCTGCTCGGCGTGCCCACGGTCGTGCTCATGTCCGGCCTCCCGGCCGCGCCGGGCGACAGCACGCCGAACTGGATCACCACGTGCTGGCCGCCGGAGACCACCGAGGTGCTCGAACGCCAGTGGGAGACCGCCACCGGCTACTGGCGGCAGCTCGTGGAGTTCGCACGAGCCCACGATGTGCGGCTCGCTCTGGAAATGCACGCCAACCAGCTCGTCTACAACGCGCCGACCCTGTTGCGGCTGCGCGAGGCCGTCGGCCCCGTCATCGGTGCGAACATGGATCCCAGCCACCTGATGTGGATGGGCTCCGACCCGATCCAGAGCGTCGAGGCGCTCGACGGCGCCATCTACCACGTGCACGCCAAGGACACCCGCCTCGAATCCGACCGGCTCGGGCTGACCTCCCGCCTCGAAACGCTGCCGTTCGACCGCGTCGGCGACCGCGCCTGGAACTACGTCACCCTCGGCGACGGCCACCCCGGCGGCACCGCGTACTGGTCGGAGTTCGTCGCCGCGCTCCGCTCCTCCGGCTACACGGGCACGCTGAGCATCGAGCACGAGGACCTCGCCTGCACTCCCGTCGACGGCGTCCGCCGCTCGGTGGACCTGCTGCGCGCCGCTCTCCACACCGAACCCGTCGCGTGAGCAGCAGAAAGGCAGGACCCTGCGATGACGCAGACAGTCTCGGCTCAACCTGAGGCCCGCACGAGCAGACCGAAACCCCTCGTCCGGATCATCACGGCGGTGGCGACCCTGGGCGCGCTGCTGTTCGGCTACGACACCGGTGTCATCTCCGGTGCTCTGCCGTTCATGGCACTCGGCCCGGAACGAGGGGGACTCGGGCTCACCCCGGTCACCGAAGGGATCGTCACCTCCTCACTCGTGTTCGGGGCGGCCTTCGGCGCCGTCCTCGGCGGCCGCCTGTCCGACTGGCACGGCCGCCGGCGCAACATCCTCACGCTCGCGGTGGTCTTCTTCGCCGGGGCTTTGGGCACCGCGCTCGCCCCGAACACCGAGACCATGATCCTCTTCCGGATCGTGCTCGGACTCGCCGTCGGCGGTGCTTCGGCCACCGTGCCTATGTTCATCGCGGAACTGGCTCCGGCCCACGGCCGCGCCCAGCTCGTGACCCACAACGAGCTCATGATCGTGACCGGCCAGCTGCTGGCCTACACCTCCAACGCGGCCATCGTGAACTTCTGGCCGGGCGATCACGCGTGGCGCTACATGCTCGGTCTCGCGACGATCCCAGCGGTGCTGCTGTGGCTGGGCATGCTGTTCCTGCCCGAAAGCCCGCGTTGGTACGCGTCCAAGGGCCGCTTCGACGAAGCGATGGCGGTCCTGCGCCGGATCCGCGACGCCGACGAGGCCGGACGCGAGCTCGCCGACATCCGCAGATGTGCCGAGAACGTACCCGAGACCCACCGGGGCGAGTGGACGAACCTGCGCACTCCCTGGATCCGCAAGCTCGTCGTCATCGGTGTCGTGCTCGGCATCTCGGTACAGCTCACCGGCGTGAACACGATCATGTACTTCGCGCCGACGATCCTGCAGGCCACCGGCCTGGGAACGACGGCGTCGATCACCGCGAGCATCGCCAACGGCGTGGTCTCCGTGGCCGCGACGATCCTCGGGATCTGGCTGCTGGGACGACTGGGCAGACGGCCCATCATCATCACCGGCCAGGTCGGCGTCACGATCTCATTGGTGCTTCTCGGTGCCTGCTTCCTGCTGCCGCAGTCGACGTTGCGCAGCTACGCGGTCCTCGGCTTCATGCTCATCTTCCTGTTCTTCATGCAGAGCATGATCGCGACCGTGTGGTGGCTGATGATGTCGGAGATGTTCCCGCTGCGGTTCCGCGGCTTCGCGATGGGTATCGCGATCTTCGCCCAGTGGATCAGCAACGGGACCGTGGCGCTGACCTTCCCGGTCCTAATCAACTCCTTCGGCGGCAACACGTTCTTCATCCTCGCGCTGATCAACTCCGCGACGATCGTCTTCCTCGCGAAGTTCCTCCCGGAGACGCGCGGGAAGACGTTGGAGGAGTTGGAAGAACACTTCCAGGAAGCCGACCCGGCCCCGCAGGCGTCGACTTCGTAGCCGTACGACTACAACCGAAGAGATCCGCTGCCCTGAAGTGTGACGGGGCAGCGGATCTCTTTTCGTTCGGCCGTCGTCAGCGCGATGTAACGGCCGCTACATTCGCCGCTGTGACATCGGGTGACGTGTCGTGACTGGTGCTGGTCATCAGGCTGCCCGCCGAGCCGTCCCGGCATCGCGTGGCCGTCTGGCGCGAGCTGCGCAAAGCCGGGGCGCTGTTGTTGGGGCACGGCACCTGGGCGATCCCCGGACGTACCCGCCTTCGCGCAGGGGGTGCGGCGGGCGGGCGGTCGAGCTGACCGGCAGCGCGGGCGGACAGGCGGTCACCCGAAGAGGACCGTGCGGTGCTGGCTGCGTAATGCGAGCCCCGCCGAGCTGGCGCGGCTGAAACTTTCGCCCGAGGTCTCTTGAGCGCGTCGACCGCGTGCTCAGGGCGTTTTCGCTGCTGCGGCACACGCGCGGCCAGTGTGCGGGGCAGCCGTTGAAGCCGGACCCGTGGCAGGAAGCGACTTCCCCCGTATGCCGGAATTTGAGTCGATGCTCCGGGTCAGCAGCGGGCCTGGGAGGAGGGGAGGCAGCCTTCAACGACATGGGCCAAATCTTCGAGGAGATGCACGAAGAGAAGGCAGCCCGCGAAGCTGAGCAGGACGCGCGCGAACTTGACAGCTCGATCTCGCGCGCCGAGCCCTGGGAGTTAGCCAGCAGTCCAAGAACGAAGGCTATCGTTCCCGAGTGATCGCCCTCATCGCCGCGGTGGTGGCCATCATCGTGCCGCTGATTGCGAGCTGACCTCAGAGGCCGACGCCCTTCATCGGGTTGTCACGCCACCGGTCAGTGGCTCGTACGTAGCCCAGAACTACCGGCGAGCCCTCCGCCCACCGGCCGTGCGCCGCGATCACCGACACCGGCGCCCCGGCCCCTGTACGCCGACGTGGCACCCCGGCCCGCAACGAATGGGCCGAGTAGTCCTCGGCGTGCGGCAGCCCGGCCGCGACCGCCCGAGCGCGCACCACGTCTTCCACTGCATCCGTGGACATGCTGGCACCAGGACGGCCGTGCCGGTTCACCGAGCGCAGTAGGCGACCAGAGGTGATGCCGCGCGCGGTCAGCGCCGCCCGCCAGGCTCGCACCAGTCGGACCGGGCAGGTGTCGGCGTGCTGCCCGTACGGAATGGCGACCTCCGCGCCCTGGGCGTCCTGATCGGTCTTGGAGGTTCGGATCAACTCTCCAGCGTCAGCCGTCTCGCGCACGTCCTCCAGGTTCAGCGCGACCAGCTCACTGCGGCGACCCATCATGGCAAGGCCCAGCACTAGTGTCGTGAGTCGTTAATTCGTTGGCAGTAGGCTGCGAGGGTTTGGAAGATTTCGTCGGCGGTCTTGGTCCAGACGAAGGGTGTGGGGTCGGCGTTCCAGGATTCGATCCAGGCGCGGACGTCTGCTTCGAGTTCGGTGACGCTGCGGTGGGCGGATCGGCGGAGTTTGCGGTTGGTCAGCTCGGCGAACCACCGTTCGACGAGGTTGAGCCAGGAGGCGCTCGTGGGGGTGAAGTGCACGTGGAAGCGCGGGTGGCGCAACAACCATTTCTTGATCACGGGTGTCTTGTGCGTCGCGTAGTTATCACAGATCAGGTGCAAGTCCAGTTCGGCGGGAGTGTTCTTGTCGATGGTCTTCAGGAATTTCAGGAACTCCTGATGGCGGTGCCGCCGGTAGTGCTGGCTGATGATGGATCCGGTGGCCACGTCCAGGGCGGCGAACAGGCTGGTGGTGCCGTGCCGGACATAGTCGTGGGTCATGCGCGCCGGGGTGGTGGGCATGACCGGCAGGATCGGCGCGGTGCGATCCAGAGCCTGTATCTGGGATTTCTCATCGACGCAGAGGACCAGGGCGTTTTCCGGTGGGTCCAGGTAGAGGCCGACGACGTCTCGGACCTTTTCCACGAACAGCGGATCGGTGCTGAGCTTCCAGGTCTGCACCAGGTGCGGCTTGAGCTCAAAAGCCCGCCAGATCCGGGAAATCGCCGTCTGCGACATCCCGACCGCGTTCGCCATCGAACGAGTCGACCAATGCGAGTCCTCGTTCGGCGGCGCCTCCTCCAGTGTCTTGGCGATCACGGTTTCGACCTGTTGGTCAGTGATCGTGCGCGGGGCACCCGGCCGGGGCTCGTCCGACAATCCCTCCAGGCGATCAGCGACAAAGCGGCGGCGCCACTTCGTCACCGTCGGAGGGGAAATCTGCAACTGCCGCGAGACGTCCATGTTGGACACTCCCTCGGCGCAGGCGAGCACGATCCGTGCCCGCAACGCCAACGCCTGCGCGGTTTTCGGGCGACGCGCCCACCTCTGAAGCGTCTCCCGTTCAGCGTCCGTCAACGCCAAATCGGGCAAACGCGGACCTCTACGACCCATCACCAAAACATACAACAAACTTCCAACTCAGGACACTAGTCGCCGGGCGTGGGCCGAGATCGCGGACATCATCGGTCCACGTTCACCTTGTTAAGGTGGCGGCATGAAGCTGTCGCAGGGCGTGGAGTGGGGCCTGCACTGCACGGCGCTGATCGCGCAGGCCCCCGAGGACACCGCCCTGTCCCGGCGGAGCCTGGCCGAGCACCACGGGCTGCCCGAGGCCTACCTGGCCAAGCACCTCAACGCGCTGACCCGCGCCGGCCTGCTGACCGCCACCCCGGGACCGCGCGGCGGGTTCCGCCTGGCCCGGCCCGCCGAGCGGATCACCGTGCTCGACGTACTCGACGCCGTCGAGGGCGACGCCGCGCCGTTCGTGTGCCAGGAGATCCGCCAGCGCGGCACCGGCGCGGTGCCTCCGGAGAAGTGCACCAGCCCGTGCGGCATCGCCGCCGTGATGGCCCAGGCGCACGAGGCGTGGCGCGACACGTTGCGCCGCACCACCATCGCCGATCTGGTCGGCCAGGTTCCCGACGACATCCGCGCCCGCAACCGGGAGCGTTTCAGCAAAGCCGCGTCCGACCGCTCCGGCTCGGCCACCGGACGGCGCGAGGAGAGCTGAGGCTGCTTCAGGACAGCCAGTCGGTGTAGCGGGTGGGGGCGATGCGGGCGTCCTCCGGGGCGGTGAGGACGTCGCCGTGGACGGCGGCGAACATGCCGGCGGTGTCATCGGTGACGACGGAGCGCCCGTCGCTCTTGGCGACCAGGGTGAGCCGGCCGAGCTCGTCGAGGGGGTAGACGTCGGGGCCCGCGATGTTGACGACGCCGTTCACGGGGCTGCCCGCGGCGACCTCGGCTACGAACCTGGAGACGTCCGCGGCGGCGATCGGCTGGATCGGGGTGCGCGGCAGGCGGACGGTGTCGCCTTCGGTGGTCATGGACAGGGTCGCGTCCATGAACTCCATGAACTGCGTGGCGCGGACGATGGAATAGGGGATCGGCCCGGCCTTGAGTAGGTCCTCCTGGAGCACCTTCGCCCGGTAGTAGTCCAGCTCGGGCACCTGGTCCACGCCGACGATCGAGAGGACGACGAAGTGCCGGACCCCGACCTTCTCGCTCGCGGCGAGGAGGTTTTCCATCGAGGTCCGGAAGAAGGCGAGCGAGGCCTCGTCGAAGGTCGGGGAGTTCGCCAGGTTGATGACAGCGTCGGCGTCCGCCACAGCCGCCTCCAGCCCCTGGCCGGTGATGATGTCCACGCCCGTGGACGGGGAGTGCGGTACGGCCTGGTGACCGGCCGCGTTCAGGTTCTCCACGACCCGTGACCCGATCCGCCCGGTTCCGCCGATGACTGCGAACTTCATGGCACACGCCTCCCTTCGATGTCAGGTCCCCACGTGCGGCTTGTGCGGTTCTGGTTGCGGCCTGCGTGCTAACCCTCGACGAACGTGACCGTCTCGTCGAGCCGCGCCCTGCCCGTACGGGTGTAACCCTCCGCGGCGTCCTCGAACCCGATCGACATGCCGCAGAAGAGGACCAGGTCGTCCGGCGGCGCCAGGACCTCCGCGACGGTCTCGTGGAACTTCGCCCACGCCATCTGCGGGCAGCTGTGCAGCCCTTCGGCGCGGAGCAGCAGCATGACGGTCTGCAGGTACATGCCGACGTCGGACCACTGGGGACGGCCCAGGTCGCGGTCGATGTAGCAGAACAGGGCCGCGGGCGCGCCGAAGCAGTCCCAGTTCGCCGAAGCTGCCCGCTGGCGCGCCTCCACGTCCCCGCGCGGAATGCCGAGCGCGCCGTAGCGCTGCTCGCCGAAGGCGGTCCGGCGCTCGTGGTACGGGGACTTCAGCACGGGCGGGTACTGCTCGTACTCCGCCTCGTCGAAGGGGTCGCCCGCGGCCAGGCGCTCGCCGGCGCGCTTCTTGATCTCGGCCAGCGGCTCGCCGGTCACCACGTAGATCTTCCACGGCTGAAGGTTCGATCCGGACGGCGCCCAGGCCGCGGCGGACAGCACCCGCTCCAGCACCTCCCTCGGGACCTCACGGTCGGTGAACCCGCGCACCGCCCGTCGGCTCCTGACGGCCTCGTAGACGTCCATCAACCGCATCTCCCTGCTCAACGCGGGCCTACCTCGTTACATCCACGATAGTATCATTCAATACCATCTCAGATAAGACTAATTCGGAGTTCGAGGCGTCACAGCCACTGATGCCTCAGCCGGGCGGACAGCGAAAGGCGCAAGGCGTGGAACGCACCCGTGACAGGCGACCGCGGCGCCGTCGCGCTTACGCCTCGCCGCCCGCGGGGTAGGCGAACCTGGTCAGCAGAGCCTTCAGCTGCTCCGCCTCGCCGGACCCCAGCCCGGCGACCAGACGTTCGGCCAGCGGCTCGGCCGCCACATGGGCCGCATCGAAGAGCTCAAGGCCATCGGGCGTGATCTCCACGGCCCGCGCCCGCCGGTCCCCCGCGACGGCCTTGCGAACGGCCAGCCCCTTGCGCTCCAGGTCGTCGACGACCCGCATGATTCCGGCCTTGTCCGACCCCGTTGCCGCCGCCAGGTCCCGCTGGACCGTCGGCCCGCGGTTGACCAGCTCGATCAGCACGGCGAAGTGCCGCAACTCGATGCCGAGCGGCCGAAGCGCCTCCGCCATCACCGATGCCGCGCGCCAGTGGGCCTGGCGCAGCAGCAGGCCGAGGGCGAAAGGCGAGGTGTCCCCGGGGCGGTCGGTCGCCCGCGAGGGGCCAGGGGCGTCGGCGGCCATGAGGGCATGTTAACGCCTGAAACCATCTCACTTGAAACCAAACCTCTCCGCGTCGAGCAGGCGGTGCGACAGCACAGGTCGCCGCACAGCCAATCATGGATATTGCGTATCCACGAAAGCCGCATTAGGGTCGGCTGGACTACGCCAACGAGGAGAGATCACCCATGCGGATCGCAGTCGCCGGCGCCACCGGCAACATCGGAAGCCTCACCGTCGCGGCCCTCGAAAGCACCGGGCACGAGGTCGTGCGGATCAGCCGCTCGCTCGGCGTCGACCTGACCACCGGCGCCGGGCTCGACGACGCCCTCGCCGGCGTCAGGGCGGTCGTCGACGCCACCAGCTCGCCGCCCGTCGGCGAAGCCGAGACGGTGGAGTACTTCGGCACCGCGACCGCCAACCTGCTCGCCGCCGAGCAGCGGGCCGGGGTCGCCCACCACGTGCTGCTCTCGATCGTGGGCATCCACGGGGTCGACGGCAACGCGCACTACGCGGGCAAGCGCGAGCAGGAGCGCCTGGTGACCGCCGGACCGGTGCCGTGGACGATCGTGCCGGCCACGCAGTTCCACGACTTCGCCGCGATGGTGGCGAGCTGGACCGAGCAGGATGGCGTGGCCACCATCGCGCCGCTGCTCGTGCAGCCGATCGCGCCCGGGGACGTCGCCGACGTGCTCGCCGAGGTGGCGGTGGGTGAGCCGCTGGGCCGCCACCCCGACCTCGCCGGACCGGAGCCGCAGGACCTCGTCGACATGGCCCGGCGCACCAACGCCGCGCGGGGGCGCGAGGTGAAGCTCGTGCCGACGTGGTCGGGGATGTTCGGTCCGGCGATGGCGGGCGAGGCGCTGCTGCCCGGCGAGGGTGCCCGCATCGCGCCGACCACCTTCGAGGAGTGGCTCGCCGGACAGCGCTGAGCGGTACCGAACCCGCTGAACCGATGTCTGTCCACAGAGGCCATCCACGCCGGAGCACACCCGAGCCCGCGGCATTTCCCCGCTCGAAGGGAAAAGCCGAGCTGTCCGGCGTCAGGCCGGCTTCAGGCTCCGCGTTGCTCCGCGACGCCGTCGGCGCCGACCACGACCACCTCGACCCCGCGAGCCCGGAACGGCGCGATGTCGGCTTCGCCGGCCTTGGCGTCGGTCACCAGCATGCAGCGGTCTGGCAACGCCGCCCAGGCGTGGAAGGGCCGGCGGCCGAGCTTGGCGGCGTGCACCAGGACGTAGACCCGCTTCGCCCGCTGCGCCATGAGTTCCTTGAGCCGGGTCTGCTGCAGGCTCGCCTCGCAGATGCCGTCCTCGGCGGTGACCCCGTCGGCGCCCAGGAAGGCGCGGTCGAAGGTCATCCTGGTCAGCGCCGCCTCGGCGAGCGGGCCGACGAAACCCTGGCTGAGGTGGCGCAGCGTACCGCCCAGGCACTCGACGTGGACGTTCTCGGCGTTGGCGAGCTCCTGCAGCGCCGTCAACCCGGTGGTGGCCACGGTCAGGTCGCGTGCGCGGCGCAGTTCGTGGGCCAGCGCCCCCGTGGTCGAGCCCGAGTCGAGCAGCACCGCCTCCCCCGGGCCGATCTGCGCCGCGGCCCAGGCCGCGATCGCCCGCTTGGCCTCGAACTCCTCGCCGGTGCGCTGGCGCAGGGACGCCTCCGGGTGGGCGGCCATCGCCATCGCGCCGCCGAAGGTCCGGGCGAGCTGCCCCGCCGACTCCAGCGCCTGCAGGTCGCGGCGGATGGTGGAGGCGGTCACCCCGAACGTCGCCGACAGCTCCTCCACGCTGGCCAGCCCCGACGTCGTGGCCAGCTCGACGATCGCGTCGCGCCGCGCCTGTGATCCGCGGGTCATCGTCCTCCTCCGCTCACCGGCAACTCGCCGAAGCAGCCCGGAAACCAACTCGGAACGCGCCCGGCTCCCGCTCTCGCACCGCGGGACCTCCTACACGGCCGGAGCGGACGCCAGCTCCGCCGCCTGGCGCAGGGCCTCGATCATGCTACCGACCTCGACGACGCCCTTCCCGGCGATGTCGAAGGCGGTGCCGTGGTCGACCGAGGTCCGGATGACCGGCAGCCCGACCGTGATGTTGACCCCGGCCTCGATCCCCAGCACCTTGACCGGGGCGTGCCCCTGGTCGTGGTACATCGCCACGATCAGGTCGTAATCGCCGCGCCCGGCGAGGAAGAACGCCGTGTCGGCGGGCAGCGGCCCGTGCGCGTCGATGCCCTCCGCGCGCAGGGCGGCGATCGCGGGGACGATCTTCTCCTCCTCCTCGCCGTGGCCGAACAGCCCGTTCTCCCCGGCGTGCGGGTTGATCCCGCACACGCCGATCCTCGGCTCCGCCACACCGGAACCGACCATCGCCCGGTGGCCCCGGCGCACGGTGCGCTCCACCAGACCGGGCTCGATCCTCGCCACGGCGTCGACCAGTCCGATGTGGGTGGTCACGTGGACGACCTTGACCTTGGGCGTGGACAGCATCATCGACACCTCGTCGGTCCCGGTGAGGTGCGCGAGCAGTTCGGTGTGGCCGGGGAACAGGTGCCCCGCCGAGTGCAGCGCCTCCTTGTTCAGCGGTGCCGTGCAGATGCCGTGGACCTGCCCGGCGGTCGCGAGCTCGCCGGCGACCCGGACGTAGTGGTAGGCCGCGTCGCCTGCCACCGCCGAGACCTCGCCCCACGGCAGGTCCGCCGGGAGCAGCCCGAGGTCGATGACGTTGACGCGGCCCGGCGCGAAGACCGCGTCGGCGACCGACTCCACCGCGACGACCTCCGCGGGTCTCCCGAGGATCTCGGCGGCCTGGCGCAGCCGGGCGGCATCGCCGACGACGACGGGCCTGCACCGCGCCGCGGTGCCGTCGTCGAGCAGTGCGCCGACGGTGACTTCGGGTCCGACGCCGGCGCCGTCTCCCATGGTGACGGCGATGAGGGGAAGAGCGGTGCTCACCTGTTCAGCCTTCCGTGGAGCCCGGGACGAGCCCGGGTGCTGTCGTTGGCAGTGAGGTCGTTGGCTGGTCTGCCACTGGCGGGGATGTCGTTGGCAGGGAAGGAAAATCTGGCCGGAGGTGCCGGAGGATCCGCACGAGGCTGTCCGGGTCGCCGAAACTTCCGGGGCGGGTGACGACCGAGCGGCCGTCGGCGGTGCGGCTGAGCACGGCGCCGTGGTGCACCTGGGCGACCGGGCGCAGCGCTCGCACGCCCAGCGCGTCGAGGACCTTGCGTGCCGTCTCGCCTCCGGTCAGGACCAGGTCGACGTCCTCGACGGCGGTGACGACGCGTCGCACGGTGCCGGCCAGCCGCCGCACGAGGGCGCGGGACTGGGCGGGGTCGACGCCTCGCGGCGCGTGGAGCCGCAGTGCGGTCGGTTGTTGCCGCACCGCGTCGGCGATGCGCTCGATCTCGCCGGGAAGCGGGTCCCCGTGGGCGAGCTGATCGACGTGCAGGTCCAGCGACCGCGCCCCCGCTTCGACGAGCCGGTGCACCTGGACCGACGCGCCCGGCTCGGCCGTGCCGACGACGACCAGCAGCGCGCGGTCCTCGCGCGGCGCGAACTCCGGGCGTGGCGCGGCTTTGCGCTGCCGGAAGGACCGGCCGAGGGCGGCGGCCAGACCGCCGGAGCCGACGAGGGCGACCTCCGGCGGGGTGGCGGCCACGACGGCGTCCAGATCGCTGTCGGTCTCGGAGTCGCAGACCGGGATCCGGCCTGCGGCAAGCGATTCGGCGATCGCGGACCGCGGGTCGCGGCGGATCTCGGAGAGCGAGACCGAGCGGCAGGGCGCGGGTGCGAGGACCTGGGCGATCGAGTCCGGTGCCGAGCCCGGTTCGGTGCCCCATGCCGTCGTTTCGCGCAGGGGCGCACCGTTGACGCGCACCGCTCCGGCGACGACGGTCCGGCCGCCGACCGGGAGCGCCGGCGCGAGAACGGCGGGGCCGACGGCCGAAAGCGTCGCGGCCACGTTCCCGCGCAGCAGCGAGTCGATCTTGACCAGCACCCGCGGACCGGTCGGACCGCGCTGCGCGAGCACGTGCGCGAGCGCCGCCCCGGCGCGTTCCGCGTCCGACTGCCGTGTGTCGAGGTCGACGACGAGTGCACGCGCCTCGGCACCGTTCTGCGCGTTATACGCAGAAACCATTGCGCCTGGATCGAGAGCGAGGTCGGCGCGCAGCGCGGAGGACATCAGCGCCGCCGCGGTCTCGGCCGCGCCCGAAAGGTCGTCCGCAAGGGCGAGAACAGCGAGATCGCGCATCCTCTCCCCTTTCCGCGCACCGGGCGCGTGCCGTCGCCGAGAACGCGGACCCACCGCATCCCTCGCAGTCTTTGCGCGAATCACGCTACTGTCATTGCGCGAAACACGCAATCGTGCAAGGGTGCTCCACGCAACACCGGCCGCCCGCAGGCCGGGCCGGTGTGCCAGACGGAAAGGTCGACGATGACCCAGTCGAGATCCCCGGCGCTGTCCCGGCGCAGCGCGTTGCGGCTCGGTGCCGGACTGTGCGCACTGGGTCCGCTCGCCGCCTGCGCGGGACCGACCGGGAGCCCGGGGCCCGACACCATGACCCTGGCCCTCAACCGCTCCCTGGTCTCGCTGGACAACAAGCTCAACCAGTTCGAGGCGGCGGTCACCGTGCAGCGCGCCGTGCGGCAGGCGCTGGTGCGCATCGGCCCCGACCTGACCCCCCAACCGGTGCTGGCCGAGCGGTTCGAGCTCACCGAGCCGACGGCGTGGACGGTGCGCCTGCGCGCGGGAGCGCGTTACTCCGACGGCAGCCCGGTGACGCCGCGGGATGTCGCCACGGCGCTGGAGATGTACCAGGGCGTCAACGGCTCGTTCCTGGCGGCGTTCTTCCCCGAGTGGCCGACGGTCGTCGCCCTCGACGACCGCACCTTCCAGCTGCGGTCGCGGCGGCCGCTGCCCGCGCTGGACTACCTGATGGCCAACATCCTCATCACCCCGTCCGGCGCCAACCGGCCCGAGGAGCTGCAGTCCGGGATCGGGTCCGGCCCCTACGTGGTCACCGCCTCCAACCGAGGGACCGGCGACTACTCGCTGACCGCGAACCCCCGCTACTGGGGCCCGCCTCCGCGGGTCCGCAACGTCGAGGTCCGGTTCGTCCCCGAGGAGTCCAGCCGGGTGGTCTCGCTGCGCAGCGGCGAGGTCGACGTGATCGACACGATCTCGCCGGACTCGGCCGAGCAGTTGACGGGCCTGCCCGATGTCGAACTCGACACCGTGCCCGGGACCCGGATCAACCAGCTCTTCTACAACTTCCGCAAACCGCAGGGCCATCCGCTGTCGGATCCGCGCGTCCGCCAGGCGCTGACGTTCGCGATCGAAGGCCGCACGCTGGTGGAAGACGTGCTCGTCGGGTCGGTGGAGCAGGCGGGCGGTGTCGTGCCCGCGACGCTGTCCGGCGCGGTGCGCACCGGCGAGTACACCTTCGACCCGCGACGGGCCCGGCAGTTGCTCGACGCGGCGGGAGTCCGCGAGGGCGACCTGCGGCTCAAGATCATCTGGGAGTCCGGCGAGTTCCCCGCCGACACCACCGTGATGGAGGCGGTGCTGCAGATGCTCGGCCGCGTCGGCGTGCCGGTGACGCTCCAGCAGTTCGAGCCCGGCGGGGACATCTCGCAGTGGCGGCAGGGCCGCGCGGGCGACTGGGACGTCCTCGGCAACGGGTTCACCAGCCCCACCGGCCTGGCGATGATCACGTTGCAGGGCATGTACGGCGGGACCGCGGAGAAGGAGAAGACCCGCGACACCTACCAGGGCTACGTCGTCCCCGAGGTCGCCGGCCTGCTGGACCGGGCGAACTCCGAAGTGGACCCCACCGCGCGGCAGGAGCTGGTCGCGCGCGCCCAGCACGCGGTGTGGAACACCTGGCCCTGCCTGTGGGCGTTCGTCCCGCGCGCGGTGCTGGCCCGCCGCAGGCGGGTGAAGGACCTGGCGCTGGAACCCACCAACTCCTACGAGCTCGCCTCGACCCGGCTGGAGGGATGAGCCGTGGTCCGCTACCTCCTGCGCAGGCTGGGACTGAGCGCCCTGACCGTCTTCCTCACCGTCTCCACGGTGTTCGTGCTGATCCGGATGGCCCCGGGTGACCCGGCGACCTCCTACGCCGGGCCGCTGGCCACGACCGAGGAGCTCGCGCGGGTCCGCGCGCAGCTCGGCCTGGACGAACCGCTGACCACCCAGTACGCCGTGTTCCTGCGCGGGCTGGTCACCGGCGACCTCGGCACCTCCTACTCGTTCCAGGCACCGGCGTTCGACGTCGTGTCCGAGCGGGTTCCCTACACCGTCACCCTCGCCGTCGCCTCGATCGCGATCACCGCGCTGCTGGCCGTCCCGCTCGGCGTCTGGATGGCACGGCGGGCCGACACCCGCCGGGAGACCGGCGCGAACGTGCTCACCATCGCCGGGCAGTCGATGCCGGAGTTCTGGAGCGGCGTCATGCTGCTCACCGCCTTCGCGGTGGTCGTCCCGGTGCTGCCCGCGTCCGGGTTCGCCACCTGGGCCGGTCTCGTGCTGCCCGCGACCACCGTGGCGCTGCTGCAGATCGCCCTGATCTCCCGGCTGGTGCGGCGGGAGATGGCGGCCAACCTCGCAGCGCCCTACCTGACGATCGCGCGCTCGCGGGGGCTCTCCGAAGCCGTGCTCACCTGGCGCTACGCGCTGCGCAACTCCTCGATCCCGGTGCTCACTGCACTGGGGACCCGCTTCGCCGCCATGCTCAACGGCGTCGTCGTGGTCGAGGTGGTCTTCGCCTGGCCCGGCGTCGGTTCGCTGGTGGTGCGGGCGCTGGAGACCAGGGACTACCCGCTGATCCAGGCCACCGTCCTGATCACGGCCGCGCTGGCGGTGGGCGTGCAGCTCCTCATCGATCTGACCTACCCGCTGCTGGATCCGCGGGTGCGGCTCGGGAAGGCGGTCGCCCGATGACCCGGTCCACTGTGGAAGAGAGCAGGCCGAGCCGGGTCACGCCGAAGGACCTCGCCCGCGCCTCGGCGACCCGGCGGGCGAAGTCCGCGCGGGCCAAGCTCTGGGCGGGCGCGGTGTGCACGTCGCTGGTGGTCGTGCCGGTCGCGCTGGCCAACGTGCTGCCGATCCCCGGCGCCGACGACCAGAACCTGCACGAGCGCAGACTGCCTCCGCTGACCGACGGCCACCTGTTCGGCACCGACCAGCTCGGCCGCGACCTGCTGGCGCGGGTGCTGCACGGCGGCCAGGTGTCGCTGCTCGTCGGTGTGCTCGCGGTCGTGGTCTCCGGGATCGTCGGCGTGCTGGCCGGTGCGGCGGCGGGCTACTTCGGCGGCTGGGTCGACGCCGTGGTCTCGCGGCTGCTGGAAGCGCAGATGTCGTTGCCGCTGCTGATGATGCTGTTGCTGGTGGTGGCCTTGTTCGGGCCGTCGGTACCGGTCATCACGTGCGTCATCGCCATCGCGCAGTGGCCGGAGGTGGCCAGGCTGACCAGGTCGCTGGTGC
The DNA here is from genome assembly GCF_000062885.1 of Saccharopolyspora erythraea NRRL 2338. Classification (NCBI taxonomy): domain Bacteria; kingdom Bacillati; phylum Actinomycetota; class Actinomycetes; order Pseudonocardiales; family Pseudonocardiaceae; genus Saccharopolyspora; species Saccharopolyspora erythraea. The sequence continues at coordinate 5,089,826 of NC_009142.1, forward strand.
TGGTGGAACGCGAGAAGCCCTACGTCGACGCGGCCCGGGTGCTCGGGCTGCACCGGGTCGCGGTGCTGGCCCGCCACGTCGTCCCCAACATCGCCAAGCGCGCGACGCTGGTCGTTCTGCTGCTGCTCGCGCAGGCGGTGCTGCTGGAGAGCGCCCTGAGCTACCTCGGCGCCGGACCGCAACGGCCGTTCGCCACCTGGGGCCGGATCATCTCCGACGGCCAGGACTACGTGACGACCTCCTGGTGGCTGGTGACGCTGCCCGGACTGGTGATCGTGGTCCTGGTCATCGGCGTCAACCTGCTCGGCGACGGCCTGCGGGACCGCAGCCCCGCGCGGAAGGGAGCAGGCGCATGACCACCGCCACCGGAGAGCCGCTGCTGGCCGTCAGCGACCTCCAGATCGAGCTGATCACCGAGGCCGGCGTCGTGCGCGCGGTCGACGGGGTCTCGTTCGAGATCCGCACCGGCGAGACGGTGACGATCATCGGCGAGTCCGGTTCGGGCAAGTCGACGACCGCGATGGGCGTGCTGCGGCTGCTGCCCGACGACCTCGCCGTGCTCTCCGGCAGCGCCGTGATCGGCGGACGCGACGTCATCGCCGACCCGCGCGCGGTCCGCGAGGTGCGGGGGCGCGAGGTCTCGCTGGTCCCGCAGGACCCGATGACCGCGCTCAGCCCGGTGCACACCATCGGCCACCAGCTCGTGCAGAGCGTGCGGCTGCGCAGGCCCGAGCTGCCCGCCGCCGCGGCGAAGGCGTCGGCCGCGGAACTGCTGGCCCGGGTCCGCATCCCCGAGCCCGACCGGCAGCTCCGCAAGTACCCGCACCAGCTCTCCGGCGGCATGCTGCAACGGGTGCTGATCGCCATCGCGCTGGCCGCCGAACCGCGGCTGCTCGTGGCCGACGAGCCGACCAGCGCGCTGGACGTCACGGTGCAGGCCGAGATCCTCGACCTGCTCCTGGAACTCCAGGAGCACACCGGCGTCGGCATCCTCATGATCACCCACGACCTCGGCGTCGCGCGGCTGGTCTCCGACCGCATCCACGTCATGCGCGCCGGGCGCTTCGTCGAGAGCGGCGAGGTGGAGGACGTCGTGGGCGCCCCGGCGCAGGAGTACACGCGGGCGCTCCTGCGGGCCGTGCCCGAACTCGGTCCCTGGGACGGAGCGAACGGAGACCCCCGATGAGCGAACCGATCCTGGACGTGCGCGACCTCGTCGTCGAGTACCCGACGCCCGCAGGACCGTTCCGGGCCGTCGACGACGTCAGCTTCGCGGTGGCCGCCGGGAGCACCCTGGCGGTCGTCGGCGAGTCGGGCTGCGGCAAGTCCACCATCGCCCGGTCGCTGGTGCGGCTGCTGACGCCGACGTCCGGCAGCATCCTGCTCGGCGGGCGGGACATCGCACGGCTGGGGGAAAGGCACCTGCGTCCGCTGCGCCCCCGCATCCAGATGGTCTTCCAGGACCCCTACGGGTCGCTGGACCCGCGGCTGTCCGCCGCCGAGATCGTTGGCGAGCCGCTGCGCCTGCACGGCGTGCGCTCCAGGACCGAGCGGACCCGCGAAGCCGCCGCGCTGCTCGACCGCGTCGGGCTGCCCGCGCACGCGCTCGACCGGCGCCCGGCGGAGTTCTCCGGCGGCCAGCGGCAGCGGATCGGCATCGCCCGCGCGCTGGCCAGCCGGCCGGAGGTCCTGGTGTGCGACGAGGCGACCAGCGCCCTCGACGTCTCGGTGCAGGCGCAGGTCCTCGCGCTGCTGCGGGAGATCCAGCGGGAGAGCTCGCTGACCTACCTGTTCATCTCGCACGACCTCGCCGTGGTCCGCGAGATCAGCGACCAGATCGTGGTGATGCGCAAGGGGTCCCTCGTCGAGCGCGGCCCCACCGAGCGGGTGCTCGCCGCACCCGGGCACCCCTACACCCGCGCGCTGCGCGCGGCCGCCCTCGACCCGTCCACCACGCGGGGCCGCAAGCCACGCGCGGCCACCGCCACGACCGCCGGAGGAGCTGTCCGATGAAACCCACCCGACTGCCGGGAACCGACGTTCCGCTGTCCCCGCTCGTGCTCGGCACGATGACGTTCGGGGACACCGTCGACGCCGCCGCGGCCGGCCGGATGCTCGACGTCGCGCTGGAGGCCGGGATCACCGGGGTCGACACCGCCAACGGCTACGCCGGCGGCGCGGCCGAGGAGATCCTGGCCGGCCTGCTGCGCTCGCGGCGCGACCGCGTCGTGCTCGCGACCAAGGCCGGCATCCCCCACCCCGACGCCGGGGAGCACTCCCCGCTGTCGGCACGCGGGCTCCGGGCCGGTGTCGAAGGCAGCCTGCGGCGGCTGGGCGCCGACCGCATCGACCTGTTCTACCTGCACCAACCCGACCGGGCGGCACCGGTGGCCGAGACGCTGACGACGGTGGCCGAGCTGGTCGCCGAGGGCAAGATCGGCGCGCTCGGCGTCTCGAACTACGCGGCGTGGCAGATCAGCGAGCTCAACCGCGCCGCCGACGAGACCGGAGCACCCCGCCCCGTCGTCGCGCAGCAGCTCTACAACCTGCTCGCGCGGCGCATCGAGGAGGAGTACGCCGAGTTCGCGTCGGCCACCGGCCTGCTGACGATGGTCTACAACCCGCTCGGCGGCGGGCTGCTGACCGGCAGGCACTCCTTCGGGGAGCAGCCTTCCGGCGGCCGGTTCGCCGACTCCCGGGTGGCCGAGATGTACCGGCAGCGCTACTGGAACCCCGAGCTGTTCGAGTCGGTCGCCGCGCTGGCCAAGGTCGCCGACGACGCCGGGATCGGGCTGACCGAGCTGTCCCTGCGCTGGCTGGTGTCCAAGCCAGCCACCGGATCGGTCCTGCTCGGCGGCTCGAAGGTCGAGCACCTGCGGGCCAACATCGCCGCCCTCGACGCCGGGCCGCTGCCCGCCGACGTCGTCGCCGCCTGCGACGAGGTCGGTGCCGCCCTGCGCGGCCCGATGCCCGCCTACAACCGCTGACCGGACAGCACGAGCTTCGCTCAGCCCAGTACCGCACCGCGATCTTTTGGTCGTTGTCCTCAAGCGGCAGAGCCGCTTGGCCCACCCTCGGCACCGGCACCGCCACCCGCACCGCAACGCAAGACGAGCAAAGAAGAGAACCGAAGGAGAGAACCCATGACCGCGGCCGACTTCGCCCGCAGGATCCGCAACCGGGAGCGCGCCATCGGCTACTGGTCGGTGCTCGACGCGCCGGTCGCCACCGAGCGCATCGCGCGCCTGGGCTACGACTACGTGGCGCTGGACTGGCAGCACGGGCTGATCGGCTACGACGGCATCCTGCACGGTATGCAGGCCATCGACGCCGGTGGGGTGTCGATCGGCGTGGTCCGGGTGGAGGCCAACGACGCGGCGTCGATCGGCCGCGCGCTCGACGCCGGAGCCGGCGGCGTGATCGTGCCGCTGGTCAACACCGCCGAGGACGCGGCGGCGGCCGTCGCCGCGACCCGGTACCCGCCGCGCGGCGTGCGCTCCTACGGCCCGATGCGCTCCATGCTGCGGATCGGTCCCAAGCCCGCGGAGGCCGACGAGAGCACCGTCGTGCTGGCCATGATCGAGACGCCGCAGGGCCTGGAGAACGTCGAGGCGATCTGCGCGACCCCGGGTCTCGACGGCGTCTACGTCGGACCGTCGGACCTGTGCCTGGCAGTCGGGGGCGCCTACCCGGGTGATCCCGATGTCGCCGAGGTCTTCGAGGCCGCGCTCAAGAAGGTGCGCGAGGTGGCCGCGGCGGCCGGGATCGCGGCAGGGATCCACACCCCAGAGGGCCGCGCCGCCGCGCGCAGGCTGGCGGAGGGCTACACCTTCGCCACGGTCGCCTCCGACCTGGTGCACCTGGAGAAGATCGCCGCGGCGCACCTGGCGGCCGCCTCCGGAAACGAGGACTCGTGACCACCGCCCTGCGCACCGACGGCGTGGTGCGGCCCGTCCCGGACGACCCGCACCGCCGGGAGGCGTTCCTCCCCGCCCCCGCCGTGCAGTCCCACGCCGCGAACCTGATGCCCCTGCCGGACGGTGACCTGGGGTGCGTCTGGTTCAGCGGGACGCAGGAAGGCGTGGCCGACATCGGCGTCTGGTTCTCCCGGCTCGCCGCCGGCGGGGACACCTGGTCCGAGCCCGTCCGGCTCTCCGACGACCAGACGCGGTCCGAGCAGAACCCGGTGCTGTTCCCCGCGCCCGGCGGTGAGCTGTGGCTGCTGCACACCGCCCAGCACGCGGGCGACCAGGACACCGCGGAAGTGCGGGTGCGGACCTCCGGCGACAGCGGACGGACGTGGGGGCCGGTGCGCACGCTGGTCGCGGCGACCGAGGCGGGCGGGGTGTTCGTCCGCCAGCCGGTGGTCGTCCTGCGGTCCGGCCGGTGGCTGCTGCCCGTCTTCCACTGCGCACGTCCGGAATTCGGGAAGTGGGTCGGCGACGACGACACCAGCGCGCTGCTCGTCTCCGACGACCGCGGTGCGACCTGGCACCACGAGGAGGTTCCGGACAGCACCGGGTGCGTGCACATGAACGTCGTCGAGCTCGACGACGGCTCGTTGCTGGCCCTGTTCCGCAGCCGCTGGGCCGACGCCATCCACGAGAGCCGCTCCCACGACGGCGGGCGGAGCTGGAGCGCCCCGGTGCCGACCGCGTTGCCCAACAACAACTCCTCGATCCAGTGCACACGCCTGCGCGACGGGCGGCTGGCGCTGGTGTTCAACGCCAGCAGCGCGGCCGACGCCACCGAGCGGAGAACGTCGCTCTACGACGAGATCGACGACAACGGCATCACCGGCTCCCCGTCCACGCAGGGCGGCCCGAGCCGCGCCTTCTGGGGCGCGCCCCGGGCACCGCTGACCCTCGCCCTGTCCTCGGACGGCGGACGCACGTGGCCTGTCCGCCGGGACGTGGAGACCGGTGACGGCTACTGCATGACCAACAACTCGCGGGACGGGCTCAACCGGGAGCTGTCCTACCCGTCGGTCGCCCAGACCGCCGACGGCGTCCTGCACATCGCGTTCACCTACCACCGCAGGGCTGTCAAGCACGTGCGGATCGATCCCGACTGGGCGTCGCGGGGAGTTGCACGATGACCACCACCCTGATCACCACTCCGACGTTCGGCCGTTTCTCCCGGGAACCGTGGGAGATCCTCGAAGCCGCCGGATCCGCCGCGGTGCGTCCGCACGAGACGCGGGCCATGCCCGCCGACGACCTGCTCGCCAGGGTGCCGGAGGCCGACGCGCTCATCGTCGGCATGGACCTGGTCACCGCCGAGGTGATCGAGGCCGGGCCCCGGCTGCGGGTGATCGCCAAGCACGGCGTGGGCGTCGACAACATCGACCTGGACGCCGCGCGGGCGCGGGGCATACCCGTGGTGTTCGCCCCCGGCAGCAACTCCCGCGCCGTGGCGGAGCTGACGTTCGGCCTGATGATCGCCGCGGCGCGGCGGATCGCGGCGGCGCACACGGCGGTCGTCGCCGGTGACTGGCCCAAGCTCTACGGTCCCGAGCTCGCCGGCCGGACGCTCGGCGTCATCGGCTTCGGCCGGATCGGGCGCCTGCTCGCCGGGTACGCGCAGGCCTTCGGGATGACCGTGGTCGGATACGACCCCTTCCTGGACGACGGGGAGCTGACCGAGCGGGGTGTGCGTCCGGTGAGCTTCAGCGAGTGCCTGGCGATGTCGGACTTCGTGAGCCTGCACCTGCCCGCCGAGCCCGGCAGACCGCCGCTGCTGGACCAGCGGGCTCTGCGGACGATGAAACCGGGTGCCTGCCTGGTCAACGCCGCGCGCGGCGGCCTGGTCGACGAGTCCGCGCTGGCGGAACTGCTGCACTCCGGACATCTCGGGGCCGCCGCCTGCGACGCGTTCGCCACCGAGCCGCTGGCGGACAGTCCACTGCGGACCGCGCCGAACGTGCTGCTGACACCGCACATCGGCGCGTGCAGCCACGAGGCCAACCGCGACATGGGCGTGATGGTGGCCCAGGACGTGGCCAGGGTGCTCCGCGGCGAACAACCCCACCACAACGCCACCTGACGGCCAGCCGACACCACCGTCCGAGTTCCACCGCCCCGCCGACACTCCCCCCTGCCCCGCACCCGGCGACGAGGCCGGGTGGAGAGGACGTAGCGCCATGAACGCGAACCCCGCGACCAACGCACCGGTCGAGCCCGATCTCTACGCGCTGCGAGCCGAGGACGTCCGCAGGCCGCCGACGACCTTCCTCGGCAGGCTGCGCCACCTCGGTCCCGGCATGGTGCTCTCCGCGGCCGTCGTCGGCTCGGGCGAGCTGATCGTCACCACCTCGATGGGAGCCCGCGCCGGGTTCGCGCTGCTGTGGCTGGTGATCCTCAGCACCGGGGTGAAGGTGTGGATCCAGATGGAGCTGGCCCGCTGGACAATCCTCAACGGCACGACCGCGCTGGAGGGCTTCAGCCGGGTCGGCCCGCGGGCCGGGCGCGTCGGGTGGATCAACCTGCTGTGGATCGGGATGGACTTCGCCAAGATGTTCCAGCGCGGGGGCATCATCGGCGGCACGGCCGCGGCCTGCTCGATCCTGTGGCCGGTCTACGGTGCCGCCCTGAGCTTCCCGTCGCTGGTGGTGTGGACGGTGATCGTGACCGCCAGCGGTGTGCTGCTGCTGCAGAGCAGCAAGTACAGCGTGGTGGAGAACGCGGCCGTCATCTCGGTGGCCGTCTTCACCTTCGCCACCGTCGGTCTCGCGCTCGGCCTGCCGCTGGCGGACTTCTCCTACGGCCCGGGCGAGATCGCCGGCGGCCTGAGCTTCGCCATCCCCGCCGGCACCGTCGGCATCGCCGTCGCCATGTTCGGTGCCACCGGAGTCGGGGCCGACGAGATGACGACCTACACCTACTGGTGCCTGGAGAAGGGCTATGCGCGCTGGACCGGGCCCGACGACGGCACCGAGGAACGCGCCCGGCGGGCCGAGGGCTGGCTGCGGGTCATGCGGCTGGACGTGCTCGCCTCGTGGCTGGTCTGCACGCTGTGCACGCTGTCGTTCTACGTGATCGGCGCCGCGGTGCTGCACCCGCAGGGTCTGGTCCCCGAGGGCAACGACATGATCACCACGCTGTCGCGGATCTACACCGACACCATGGGCCCGTGGGCGCAGTACCTGTTCCTGTTCGGTGCGATCGCGGTGCTGTACTCCACCTACATCGGCTCGACGGCCAGCGTGCCGCGGCTGTGGACCAACACGCTCGGGCTGCTCGGCGTCATCGACTGGGAGGACGTGCGCGCCCGCCGGCGCACGATCCGCATCCTGACCTGGTGCCTCCCGCCGGTGTGGGCGACGTTCTTCCTGTTCCTCCAGTCCCCGGTGCTGATGGTCCAGGTGGGAGGGATCGGCGGCGGGGTCTTCCTGCCCGGCGTGGTGATCGCCGTGTGGAAGCTGCGGACGACCGAGGTCGACCGGCGCTTCCGCGCCAACCCCTGGCTGACCGTCGCGCTGGTTCTCAGCAGCACCGCCATCGCCACGATCGGCGTGTACTCGGTGCTGGAGGTCTTCGGCATCGGATTCGGCGAGTAGCGGCACGCGAGACGCCGCCGAACGCGACCTGGCCCCTCGCACCGGAGTCCGTCGACAACGGAAATAGTGGGAAAGCGACCCGTCCGGAATTCCTCCCGAAATCAAGATCGGCTTCTTCTGCGCCGCACCACCGCGTGATAAGAATGGCGGATGGGGCCGCCCGGGCACGACCGGAGCGGATTTGTTCAACACCGCCGGAATCGCCCGGCGGTGCGGCGCGGCGGAATTCCGGGTCCGCCACGCCGAGCACGATCCCGGAGTCAGTGAGCGTGAGATCTGGTGACCACGAGTGTGCGCGATGGCAGCGCTTTGTTGATGGAACTCCACGACGGCTTCATCCGGGCGCGAGCGCTCCAGCTCGCGGCCGAACTGCAGATCGCCGACCTGCTGTCCGACGGACCGCGCAGCACCGACGACCTCGCCACGGCCACCGCGACGGACTCGCGGTCGCTGTACCGGCTGCTGCGGCTGCTCGCGGGCTGCGGCATCGTCTCCGAGGTCGAGCCCCGCAGCTTCGCGGTAACCGCGACCGGTGCGCACCTGCAGGGAGACCACCCGCAGTCGGTGAAGGCGACGTTGCTCAGCGCGGGGCTGTTCCACCCGGTCTACGCCGATGCCATGCACAGCCTGCGCACCGGCGAACCGGCGTTCCCGAAGACCTTCGGCAAGCCGCTGTTCGACTACCTCAAGGACCACCCCGAGCAGGCAACGCTCTTCAACGGCGCGATGGCCGACGCCAGCAGGCTGGAGACCGCCGCGCTGCTCGAGGCCTTCGACTTCTCCGGTGCACGCGGCATCGTCGACGTCGGTGGCGGCACGGGCACGCTGCTCGGCGCGGTGCTGAGCGCGTACCCGCAGAGCACGGGCGTGGTCTACGACCTGCCGCACCTGGCCGCGGAGGCGGCCGCGAAGGCCGAGGCCGCGGGGGTCGCCGACCGCCTCACCTTCACCGGCGGCGACTTCTTCCAGGAGGTGCCGGCCGGCGGTGACCTCTACCTGCTGAAGTCGATCGTGCACGACTGGCCGGACGAGGACGCGGTGCGGATCCTTCGCGGCTGCCGGCGGGCGATGTCCCCGCAGAGCCGGCTGCTGCTCATCGAGCGGGTGCTCCCGCCGGGCGACGACGACCACCCGGGCAAGGCCATGGACATCACGCTGCTGGTCGTCCTGGGCGGCCGGGAACGCACCGAGGACGAGTATTCGGCACTGCTCGCGGAGGCCGGTTTCCGGCTCACCGGGGTCACCCCGACCGCCTCTCCGATGAGCGTCGTCGAAGCTGTTCCGGTTCAGGACTGATCCGCGGGAAAGGCGTCACCATCCGGTGGCGCCTTTTCTTTTTTCGTTGCCCGCTCTTGTTCCCGGCACAATTCGAACCCGCGGCGGATGCACGTGTTCCGCGCGGGTTCCTCGTATTCGAATCGACGGAATCGCGAAACCAGCCGGGGGCGAGCACCCCGGCTGGTTTCGCGCTCGAATCACACGGCCACTCCCACTCCCAGCGCGTCGAGCACCTGGGCGTAGGTCGGAGCGCTCGCGGCTGCCTGGTCCTTGGCGCTCGAGGTGCCGATGGCCTGGATCCGCTCGTGGATGTCCGAGGTGTCGACCGTGCGGGTCAGCATGCTGACGTAGCGGCGGGCCGCCTGGCCGAGCTCGGGGTCGTGCTCCTCGGCGTCGATCATCAGGAACGGGTTCGGCGGCATGTCGGGCAGCAGGTGCTGCCACGGCTCGTCCTCCACCGCCGCGCGCCACAGCGACGTGCGCGCGACGTCCTGGACCACGACGTCGTCGAACCACGGCCGCACGTAGTCCACCTGCTCCTGCGTCGTGCGCACGTTGAGTGCGGCCAGCTCGCCTTCCGTCCCCGCGAAGGTCTCGGCGATCCGCACCGCGTGCGCGAGCGCGAGCGCGAGCCCGCGCCCGAACGTCGGGTCGGTGAGGCAGACCCGGTCGCCGACCGGGAAGTAGCCCTTCGGCGCGTCCGGCGCCAGCCCGCGCAGCACGTTGCGCAGTCCCGGCATCGGGACGACCTCGCTGATCGGCGAGGCTTTGCCGTCCTCGAACCACGGCCGGAACGGCTCGAGCATCGCCACCACCCGGTCGAACGCGTGCGGGTCGCGCAGCTTCTTCATGGCGTCGTCCTCGGGCAGCCTGCCGATGTCGATCGAGAACGTCCCGCGGTCGTGGTAGAAAAGCGCCGCGCCGTAACCGAGTCCGTCCACGACGCTGACCGAGCCGTACTGCAACGGCGGGCGCTCGGCGCCGTCCCGCAGGACGTAGAAGCGGCTGTTGTAGACCTTGCCGCACTCGATGTCGGAGACGACCGGCGTGAACGCCAGGCCGAGCTTCGAGCGCGCACCGGTGGCGTCGAGGACGGCGTCGTAGTCGCGGTCGCCCTCGGCGGTGCGAATCCCTTTGAGCGTGCCGTTGTCGACATCTCCGAGTTGCACGGAAGCACCGGGGCAGTACCGGATGCGGCTTTCCCGCCCGCGTGCGCGGTGCAGCGCCCACTCGAGCGTGGTCCGGCGGGCCGCCATCATCAGCAGGTCCTCGTCACCGGGCGCGGTCGCCGCGAGCGGACAGCTGAAGGGCAGTTCCTCCACACCGCCTGCGAGCATGTCCTCGTGCACGTCCGGCAGGTTCTGCCGCAGCAGCTTGCGGAACAGGCCGAGGAAGACGTGCGGGTGCTGGGTCTGCGGCGCCCCGGGCCGGTTCCACTGCTGCACGTCGTCCAGGTCGTCCGGCGGCGGGGTGTCCCGCTCGTACAGGTCGACCTCGAATCCGCGGCGCGCCAGCAGGATCGCACTGCTCAGCCCGGCGACGCTGCCACCGACGACGGCAATTCGTGCAGCCATGATGCTCCTAATGTGATGGATGTTGTCCCGCGCCGGCTGGTGGCCGGATCAGGCCCCGGCCGGTTCCCACTCGACGAGCAGGTGCCGCGGGCCGTGGAAGGAGGCGTTGCGCAGGTAGCCGAAGTCCTGTCCCTCGACCAGTCGCATCCCCGGCAGCCTGCGGGTCAGCTCCTCGAGGATGATCCGCATCTCGAGCCTGGCCAGCGGCGCGCCGATGCACGCGTGGCTGCCGATCCCGAAGGTGAGGTGGCGTTTGGCGTTGGACCGCGCGATGTCGAGCTCCCCGGGGTCGCCGAAGACGTCGTCGTCGTGGTTGCCCGAACCGATCACCAGCAGCACGCGCGCGCCCGCCGGGATCGTCACACCGCCCACCGGCACGTCCACCAGCGCCTTGCGCCGCCAGCACAGCACCGACGAGGAGAACCGCAGGCATTCCTCGACCGCGTTGGGGATGGCCGACGGGTCCGCGCACAGCGCTTCCCAGGAGGACCGGTTCGACAGCAGGTGCCGCAGCGCGTTGGCGGTGGCGTTGGTCGTGGTCTCGTGCGCGGCGACCAGCCCGCTCATCATCATGTTCTGCAGGTGGTTGTCGTTGACCAGCTCGGGGTCCTCGCGGTGCACCTCGATCGCGGTGGGGACCCAGCCCTCGCCGCCCTCGCGCTTGAGGCGCTCCACGAGCCGGCCCGACAGCGACCACCACTGGCCCACCTGGTCGGCGATCTCGACCTGGTGCTCCTCGGTCGGCCTTCCCCAGGTGAACGAACCCATCTTGATGGTGTAGTGCCGGGCGCGGTCGATGTCCTCGTCCGGTACGCCGCAGACCAGCAGCCCGACGATCGCGGGCACCTCCCACAGCAGGTCGTCGACCAGGTCGGCCCGCCCGCGTCCGGCGAACCCGTCGACGTAGCGGGTCACCAGGTCGCGGATGCGCCCCTCCAGCTTGGCGACCTCGTCGGCGGCGAGCGGGCCGGCGAGCGCGCGTCTGCGCCGCATGTGCAGCGGCTCGTCCTCGTTGACCAGGACCGGACCGGGCGCGAAGTCGTACTCCGCGAGGCGCTCGCGGGCCTTGGCACCCAGCGGCGTGATCGGGTCCAGGGCGTTGGACGCCGAGAAGCGCCGGGTGTCCCGGAAGATCTCCTTTATGTCGGCATATCTGGTTACGACCCAATGGTCGAGTTCCGGGCTGTAGAACACCGGTTCCCGCTCGCGCGCCGCCTTCAGCACGCCCGCGGGATCCTGCTGGTAGGCCTCGCCGAAAGGATCGAATTCTTCCGCGATCCGCGATATCGGGCAGCCTGCACCCACACGGGTTGCGTCCACCTGCAGCTCCTCCACCCCACCCGTTCGTTTACCCGAGGGGTCGACCGGGAGAAAGACGGTACGTCGATACCGCACCGTGATCAGATGTCCCCATGTTGCAGAGCACTTCCCGCCCTGTCAAGAAAATCGAGGCGACCTGGTCGGGTGCGACAATCCTTGACGATCGCTCACGGACGCACTTAGGCTCCACCGGGTAGGCTTCGATGAGAGCCGCTGAACGTCTGGGGAGAACTGGGTGGAAAAGTTCGTCTTTGAACAATCGCGTTCAACCGAACAGCACCGGGCTGATTACCCGGAACGGAAGCAGCGCAGTTACGACGAACGGGTGAGCAGCTGATGTAGCACGCGAAGCGGTGCCTCTTTTCCCGCACTTCGTCCTGTTTTCGCAGGTCGGCGAAGCAGGGCGGAACACGAGCGGGCTCCGGGCGGCGAGATGGCCCGTGAGTTCGCCGTCCGCTGCGACACCTTGGTCCCGGTCCGGCGAACCGGCGATCAGATCGCGGACCAGAGGATCGGCAGCCCGGTCGCGGTGCTGACCTGTTCGGCAACGGCAACACAGGAACTCCAGCGGAGGAACTTCCGCTCAGCGCCACGACTCCTTTCGGCGGGAATTCAGCCAAAGCCGTCACCGCTGCCCCCTCTGCATCGAGGTCGCGGTTTTTTCCGCGATTCGGTCGGCACCGCTGTTCAGTGCTGCCCGAATCACGGGGCCGAGTGCGGCTATGCCCTTTTCTTGCCGAATTAGTTGAACACGCTACGAGTCGGTTGAACGAGATACGAGTCTGGCGTCACGAGACCGGAGGAGAACCCTGTGCGGCAGCCGAATGGATCGAGTTCCCCAGGTGCCGGCGATGCGCCGGCAGTCCCCGGCTTCGCCGAAGCCGTCGAATACGCCGACCAGCAGATCGAGGCGATCGCGCTGGACGAGCTCCGCGCCGCGGGGGTGTACCGCACGCCGCTGGAGTACTACCTGGTGGGCACCTATCCGCCGCTGAAGTACCTGCACGACATCGGCGAGGACGAGGTCTTCCGGGGCGTCACCGCCTCCCAGAACCTCTACCTGCACATCCCGTTCTGCGAGCAGTACTGCACCTTCTGCCACTTCTACAAGGAGATCAACGCCGAGCAGTCCTGGGTGGACCGCTACGTCACGGCGCTGCTGGACGACATCTCGGCGGTCGCGCAGCGGGTGTCGGCGCAGAGCCCGCTGGGCCTGAACGCCTCGTCGATCTACTTCGGCGGCGGCACCCCCTCCTACCTGCGGGCCCCCCAGATCACCCGGCTGTTCGACCACCTGTGGAAGAACGTCCGCACCAGGCCCGACACCGAGATCACCTTCGAGCTGCACCCCGGCGTGGTGCGCCAGCCCGACTACGAGGACCGGCTCGACGCGATCGCCGCGGGCGGCGTCAACCGCTGGGTCTTCGGCATCCAGTCGATGGACCCCGACGTGCTGGTCAAGCTCAACCGCGGGCACGGCCGGGACGAGGTCTACCGCCTGCTCGGACTGCTCGAGCAGCGCGGGATCGACAACCTCAACGTCGACCTCATCTTCGGGCTACCGCTGCAGAACCTGCGCAACTGGTACGACACGCTCACCGAGCTGATGGCCGCGGGGATCGAGAAGTTCAACATCTTCCCGCTGATGTTCAAGCGCTCGGACCCGATCACCCGCCAGTACATGCGCAACCCGGAGCTGTTCCCCGACGCCACCGACCGGCTCCGGATGCACTACATGGCGGAGTTCGTACTGAGCTCGGCGGGCTTCGCCCGCGGCCCCGTCTTCTACTACGCCAAGGGCCGGGTGCACTCGCAGCAGCAGCAGAACAAGTTCGACTCCATCGAGGAGGACAACCTCGTCGCCCTCGGGGTGAGCGGGTTCGGCTACATCGGCGGCACGCAGTACTACAACCTGTGCGACAACCGGCAGTACGTCGAGGCCATCGCCGAGGGCAGGGCGCCGGTGTGGCGGGGCCACACGCTGCCGAACGAGGAGCGCGCGCGGCGGGCGGTCATGTTCGGGATCCGCTCCGGCGGCGTGGACTTCGACGCCCTGGGCCGGCATTACGAGGTCGACGCCAAGGCGCTGTTCTCCGCCGAGATCGCCCGGCTCGAGCAGCTCGGCCTGGTCACCGTCGACGGCGCCCGGATGACGCTGACCGATCTGGGCTGCACTTTCGTCGACGGGATCGGCTACCTGTTCGCCAGCGACGAGGTCACCTCGCACGTCGCCGAGGCCAACGAGCTCATCCTCTCCCCCTCGCAGGACCCGGTGGACCGCTACGACTACTCGCCGATCGGGCGGCTGGACCTGCCCGGCGGCATCGCCGACCACTACCGGGACGGTGTCCGCGCATGACCACGGCCAGTGCCGCGGCTATCGAGCAGTGGCAGGACGTCGTGCCCTACCTGCTCGACGTCGACGGCGGACGGCACAACCTGGCCACCGGCATGCCGCTGGAGCTGCCCTCGATGTCGGCGGCGGTGCGGGCGGCGTTCCGCGCCGCCGTGGACGACCCCGGCTTCTCCAGCCGGGTGGCGCGGTACCACGGCGTGCTCGGTGACGAGGTGCTGCGCGAGCGGCTCGCGGCGCTCTACGGCGAGCGGTTCGCGCTGCCGGTCTCCAGCGCCAACGTGCTGGTCACGCCCGGCGCCCAGGCCGCCTTCCACGCCGTGTCGGCGCTGATGGCCCGGCGCGGCCGCAAGGTGCTGTTCTTCGGGCCGGAGTACCCGGGCTACCGCACCCACCAGGACGTCCGTTACGAGATGGTGCACTCCGACGTCGTGGCCGAAGGCGAGCACGAGTTCCGCTACGTGCCGCCGCGCGGGACCCTCGACTCCGACGTCGGCGCGGTCGTGGTGTCGCGGCCGAGCAACCCCGCGGGCAACGTGATCTCCGACGAGGCGCTGGGAGAGCTGCTGCGCGAGTGCGCGGCCGTCGACGCGCTGCTCGTCGTCGACAACGCCTACGCGCCGGTCATCCCGAGCCTGGCCTTCCGCGAGCTCGGCATGCCCTGGGCGCCGAACGTGGTGCTGGTGCAGAGCTTCTCCAAGGGCGCGCTCGCAGGCGAGCGGCTGGGCTTCGTGCTCGCGCCGGAGCCGGTGATCGAGATGTTCGCCGAGCTGCAGGCGCAGGTGGCCACGTTCCCGCCGCAGCTGGTGCAGCTGGTCGCGTCGATCCTGCTCCGCGACGACCACTACGTCGGGTTGTGCGAGCGCGACCTGCGCGAGCGCTACCGGCAGCGCCACCAGCTCGTCGGCGAGGTCCTGCACGAGCGGATGGAGGTCCCCTTCCTGCTGCACGCCTCCGACGGCGGCCAGTTCCGCTGGCTGCACCTGCCGGAGCTGCGAACGTCCACTTCGGAGCTGTTCCACGAGCTGAAGGACCGCGGCGTGCTGGTGGCGCCCTCGGCCCCGTTCTACCTGCCGCACCTGCACCGGGAGCCGCACGCGCGCACGAGCGTGCGCATCGGCGTCACGGCGTCGGACGCCGAGATCGAGCAGGGCCTGGGGATCTTCGCGGAGGTGGTCAATGCCGGGCGCTGACAACGACGCGCGCACGCGGGTGGTCGACCGCATCGTCGACTACCTGGACTCGACGGGCGTGCGCCACGTCTTCGGCGTGCACGGCGCCAACGTCGAGGACCTCTACGACGCGATCCACCGCTCCCCCGGCCGGGTCCGCGGCGTCATCGCCAAGCACGAGTTCTCCGCCGGCGCGATGGCCGACGGCTACCACCGCGCGAGCGACCGGCTCGCCGTCGTCGCCACCACCTCCGGTGGGGGTTCGCTGAACCTGGTTCCGGCGCTCGGCGAGGCATACGCGTCCGGAGTGCCGGTGCTCGCGCTGATCGGGCAACCGCCGACCTCCCTGGAGGGGCGCGGCGGGTTCCAGGACCAGAGCGGTCTCGCCGGGTCGCTGGACGGCCCGGCGCTGTTCTCGACGGTCTCCCGGTTCTGCGAACGGGTCGACAAGCCCGACGCGATCGCCGACCTGCTGCCGCGCGCGGTGCGGGCGGCGCTGCGCGAGGGAGGCCCCGCCGTTCTTCTGCTGCCCAAGGACGTCCAGCAGGCCACGGCGACGGCCGAACCGGTCGATCTGGACGACGACGCAGTCGGGTTCGAGGACCTCGACGAGCGGGTGTGGCGCGTGCTCGAAGGGGCGCGACGCGGCGGACCCACCCTGATCGTCGCGGGCTCGGGCGTGGTGCGCGCGAACGCACGCTCGGCGCTGGCGGGCTTCGCCCGGAGCCTGGGCGCGTGGGTGGCCGTGGAACCCGACGCCAAGGACGTCTTCGGAAACCACCACCCGGGCTTCGTCGGTGTGGCCGGGGCCAACGGCCATCCCAGCGTGCGGCACTGCCTCCAGCGCGCGAGCACCGTGGTCCTGGTGGGGACGCGCTTCCCGCAGGTGGCGCGCGCGGGTCTGGAGGACGCCCTGTTCGGGCGCACGATCGTGTGCTTCGACCGCGCCCCCGCCTACGTCTCCGACGAGCTCCCCGCCCTGCACGTCGGCGGCGACCTGCGGGCGAGCCTGCTGCGCGCGACCGAGCGGCTGGAGGGGCTGCCCTGCGCCCGGCCGGCGACCCCGCCGCACGACGGACTGGACTACCTGCCGCACGAGCGGTCGGAAGGCTCCCGGATCGCGCTGCGCGAGGTGGTCGAGACGATCGCGGCCGCGGTCCCCGCCGAGGCGACCGTGGTGTCCGACGCGGGCAACACCGGGTGCGGGGTGCTGCACTTCCTGCCCGCGCCCGCCCGCGGCCGGTACCTGCTGGCGCTCGGCATGGGCGGGATGGGCTTCAGCTTCGGCGCCGGGCTGGGCGCGGCGTTCGCCACCGGCGAGCGCACCTACGTGCTGGCGGGCGACGGCTCGTTCTTCATGCACGGCATGGAGGTGCACACCGCGATCGAGCACGACCTGCCCGTCACCTTCGTGATCTTCAACAACAACTCGCACGCGGCCTGCAAGTCGCGGGAGGAGCTGTTCTACGACGGCGGCCACACGTTCAACGCGTTCCGCAGCAGCGACATCGGCGCGGGCGTCGCGGCCATGTTCCCCGGCCTGCGCGCGACGACGGTGCGCGGGCTGGAGGAACTGCGCGCGTTCCTCGCCGAGACCGGCCGGACCCGGGCGCCGTGCCTGGTGTCGGTCGAGATGCGGCGCGACGAGATGCCGCCCTACCTGCCCTTCGTCCCCGCACAACCCGCGACCGAGAGGACATCGCCGAAGTGAGGGCTTCCGAGCAAGAGCTGTCCGCCATCCCGGGCCTGGCCCGGTGCGAGAGCCTGTCGATGGACGTCATCGTCAAGCAGGCCCAGGAGAACACCAAGGAGTCCTACTCCCACGAGGAGGTGTACGGGGACTACTGCACCCTGCACACCTACATCGACTGCCCGCCCCGCGCCGTCTTCGACTACATGGCCGACATGTACAGCCAGGAGGAGTACACCTACAGCGTCCGCGGTCTGGAGCCGATCGACGACACCGGGCTGCACGTCGGCTGGGACCGCGTGGACCCGCAGACCCGCATCTTCGTGCGGATCGAGTCGAACCCCGACGCGCTCACCGTCGACTACCACGCGGCGTGGGACCAGGGCGACGACCTGTGGATGATCTACCTCTTCCGCGTGCTGCCCGCCGAGCTGGTGCTGCGCAAGCCTGGCTCGGTGCTGCTGATGACCAACTGCCACCACCCGTACTACACCGACAACCCCTACCCGGAGGCGGCGCCGAGCCCGTCGCGCCCGTGGGTGGGCGAGCTGTGGCCGCTGTTCAACGCCGGGCACCGGATCGAGATGGACAACGTCAAGGCGATCCTGGAACACCGCCACCGCAACGGGATCCCGATCGTCGGCGGTGGAGCGAGGACCGCGCGGTGAAACCCGTCAGCCTGATCGACGTCGCCAGCTACCAGCCGCCGAACCGCGTCGGCCGGGAGTACTTCGAGCGGTACTCGCGCCCGGACGACCCGCTGCTGCGCAACCCGATGTTCCGCCCGCCCGAGTACCGGCACTACGCGTCGCGGGAGCAGACCGGGGCCGACCTCATCGAGCAGGCCGCGGCGGCCTTCACCGACCGGCACGGCGCGGAGGCCCTGCGCGAGGTCGACGTGCTGCTCACCTACAACGCGCTGCCCGACGTGCCGTTCCTGGGATCGGGGGCCGAGATCGCGCGGCGGCTCGGCTGCCGGCCCAGGTCCGTCGTCGACGTGCACAACGGGCACTGCGTGGTGTTCCCGTACATGCTCGACCTCGCCAGGAAGCTGCTCCAGGAGGACGGCGCGAACACCGCGCTGCTGTGCGTCTCCCAGAACGCCGGCAAGATCTTCACCCAGCCCGGCGTGCGGACCTCGGCTCACGCGTCGGTCCCCGGCGACGGCGCGGCGGTCGCCCTCGTCGCGGCCTCCGACGAGTCGCCGGTCCTGGCGACCGAGGTGCACCACTACTTCGAGTACGCCCCCGACGTGAACATCACGCTGGAGGACGGGCGGCTGTACTGGGAGCCCGGCACCTCGGAGATGGACGTCGGTTTCGACAACACCAAGGCGCAGAACGTCATCGAGCGCGGGACCAAGATCCTGCCCGAGGTCGTCCGCGCCCTGTGCGGGCGGATCGGCGCCGGGCTCGACGACATCGACCTGCTGGTCACCAACCAGCCGAACCGGCTGCTGCTGCGCAACTGGGTCAGGGAGCTGGCAATCGACGCGTCGCGGCAGTTCGACACCTTCGACTCCTACGGAAACCTCTTCGGCGCCGGCGTGCCGGTGAGCCTCGACCACGCCCTGCGAGCCGACAGGGTCGCCCCGGGCTCGCTGGTGGTGCTCGCGGGTTTCGCCGGAGCGGGCGAGATGGCCGCGGGCGCGGCCATCAGGTGGCGGGAGAAGGCATGACCGCGGGCGCGGCTCGTCCCTGCGCGACGAGCCGCGCCCGTTCGAGAAAACCCTTTGCGGACACCGGATCAGGAGGACCAGCGATGAGCAGCGGAACCCAGGCGGAAGGCTCCAGCAGGACCGCGGAGAACGCGGCGCTCGACCTGCTCGGCGAGGTGCTGTACGTCGAGGCGGGCAAGATCGACCTGGACACCGGCTTCACCGAGCTCGGCCTGGACTCGATCCTGGCCGTCGAGTACGTCTCGATGCTCAAGGACGAGCTTGGCGTCGAGCAGACCGTCGCCTCGCTCTACGAGCTGGGGACGCCGCGGGCCTTCTTCGCCCACATCGCCGCCGAGGCGTAGCCGATGACCAGGGACGAGGTGTTCGCGGTCGTGCGCGAGAACATCCTCGCGGTGCGCGCGGAAGTCGACCCCGCCGACATCCGCGAGGACCGCAGCATGCACGAGCTGGGCTGCGACTCGCTGGACCGGATGGACGTGGTCGTCGGTTCGCTCGACCAGGTCGGCCTGGAGCTGCGCCCGGACCGGTTCGCCGGCGTGCGCGACATCGGTGGCCTGGTCGACGTCCTGCTGGAAAACCTCAACGAGTCGTAACGGATGTGGCCATGAACGTCCCCGTGGGAATCGAAGCGGTCGGCGCCTACTGCGGCAGCGCCTACCTGGAGACCGAGGACCTGTTCGCCGCCCGGGGTCTGGACGCCGGCCGGATCGGCAACCTCGGGCTGCGCCGCAAGAGCGTGGCGGCTCCCGGTGAGGACGTCGTCGCGATGGCGGCCACCGCGGCCCGGCCGCTGGTGGACGCGGTCGACGACAAGGCGAGCATCCGGACGCTCGTGGTCGCCACCGAGTCACCGCTGGACCTGTCCAAGGCCGCGAGCACGCACGTCCACCAGTTGCTGGGCCTGCCCCGCCAGTGCCGGCTGCTGGAGGTCAAGCAGGCCTGCCACGGCGGGGCGGCCGCGCTCGGGCTGGCCGCCTCGGTGGTGGCCACCGAACCGGGCAGCAGGGCGCTGGTGATCGCCTCCGACACCCCGGTGCCGACCCGGGGCTCCTACATGGAACCCGCGCAGGGCGCCGGGGCGGTGGCGGTGCTGGTCGGGCCGCAACCGCGGGTCGTCGAGCTGGAACTGGGCACGACGGGCTGCTACGGCTACGAGACGCCGGACTTCTTCCGGCCGCGTCCGGACGTCGACGTGATGGACACCGACCTGTCCCTGATGTCCTACCTGGACTGTCTGATCGGGGCGTTCGGCGACCACGCGGCGCGCAAGCCCGGCGCGGACTTCGTCGGCTCCTACGACCTGCTGGCCATGCACACCCCGTTCCCCGGCATGGTCCGGGGCGCGCACCGGACCGGCGTGCGCAAGCTCTCCGGCCTCGGCCGGGGCGGTGAGCAGGAAGACTTCGGCCGCCGGGTCGCGCAGTCGCTGCGCTTTCCCGAGCTGGTCGGCAACATCTACTCCGCCACCACGTTGCTGGCCATGATGAGCGCGGTCGCCGGGGCACCCGCGGACCGGCCTTCGTCGATGGGGGTGTTCAGCTACGGATCGGGGTGCGCGTCGGAGTTCTTCGCCTGCACCGTCCTGCCGGGGGCCGCGGAACTGGTCGAGCGGACCGGGCTGGAGCAGGAGCTCGCGGCCCGGACGCGGCTGACCGTCGCGGACTACGACGTCGCGGTCGACGGCGCCGTGGCCGCCGGGTTCGGCGCCGAGCACGCCCGGGTCGCCGCAGACGACCTCGCGGCGTGGGGCGCGGGCGACCGGCCGCGCGCGGTGCTGTCCTCGGTCGAGAACTACCGCAGGGAGTACCGGTGGCTCCCAGCGCGCTGAGCATCCGCGGCGGGTGCGCCGAGCTGCGGTTGTCCCGCCCCGAGGCGGGCAACGCGCTGAGCGCGGACGCGGTGGCCGAACTGCTCGACGGACTGCGCGCCGCCGAAAGGGATCCGGGCTGCCGGACGCTGGTGCTCAGCGCGGAAGGCACTGCCTTCTGCACCGGCGTCGATCTGTCCGCTGTGGACCAACCGGATGCCTGGCCCGCCGAGGCCAGCGCCGCGCTGATGGAGCTGCTGTCCGGCCTGGCCGGCAGCAGGCTGGTCACCGTGGCGGTGGTCGAGGGCAGGGCCACCGGCGGCGGAGTGGGGCTGGCAGCCTGCTGCGACTTCGTCGTGGCCGGACCCGCCGCGAGCTTCCGCCTCACCGAGCTGTTGCTCGGACTGGTGCCCGCGGTGATCACGCCCTTCGTATCGGCCAGGGTCGGCCGCGCCGTGCTCCGGATGGCGCTGCTCGCCGAGGAGTTCGACGCCACCGCGGCGCAGCGGCTCGGTCTCGTCGACGAGGTCGCGCAGCGGCCCGGCGACGTGGTGCGGCGGATCGTGCTGGCGCTGCGGAGGATGCCTCGGCCGGACGCGGTCGACGAGTTCAAGCAGTGCCGCCGCATGCTCGGCGCGGAACCCGCCGGCTACCTCGAACACGCCCACCGGCTCTTCGAGCGCGCCGCGGCCGATCCCGCCGTGCGCACCCGGGTCCGCCTGCTGCAACGGGAAGGAATGCTATGAGCCCGGTGACGGTGGAGGTCGACGAGCGGGTGGCGATCGTGACGATGGCCGACACCGACGGCGGCAACGCGATCTCGCCCGCGCTGATCGAGCAGGTGCCCGCCGCGCTGGCTTCGGTCGCGGCCGACCCGCGCGTGCACGTGGTCCTGGCCGCCGGGCTGCCGAACGTGTTCGCGACCGGCGCCAGCCGCGAGTACCTGCTCACCGAGGAACGCGCCGACGTCGAACCGTTCGTCCGCGCGTTCCCGCACTGCCCGCTGCCGGTCGTGGCGGCGATGCAGGGGCACGCCATCGGCGGCGGGCTCAGCCACGGGCTCTACGCGGACGTGCCGGTGCTGTCCGAGCGCTCGGTCTACGCGGCGAACTTCCTGAACTACGCACTGGTCCCGGAATACGGCACGACGTGGCTGCTCCCCAGCAGGCTCGGGCACACCCTCGGCGCCGAGATGCTGCTGACCGCGCGGGGCTACCGCGGAGCCGAGCTGCGCGCGAGGTCCGCTCCGGTGCGGGTGGTGCCGCACGACGAGGTCTTCGGCTCCTCGCTGGAGATCGCCCGCGACATCGCCCGCGCGCCCAGGCACGCGCTCCGGCTGCTCAAGGAGCAGCTCGCCGCGCAGGCGCTCGCGGCCGGTGACGCAGCGATCGAGGTCGAGGTGGGCAGGCACGAACAGGCGTGGCGGAGCGAGGAGTTCCGCCGGCTGGTCGAGCAGCGGTACGGGCGAGCAGAGGAGATAGCTCGTTGACTTCCTCCCCGCTCTAAAGGGCGGGGATTCCCATCGGGCTCGCGCCCGATGGTTCCTGCTTCGTAGCCGACAACCGAGGGGAGGACCCTTGCGGATTCACACCAGCTCCACAGGCATCGCCGGGTGCTTCCCCGGCTACCGCTCGACCAGCGGCAAGTATGTTCTTCGCGGCGTCGATGTCCCGGTCATGCCGGGTGCCGCAGTCCGGGCACGTCCAGTGTCGTACCGACAGTTTCAAGCTCGACAGCATGTGCCCGCACGCAGAGCACGTCTTGCTGGACGGGTACCAGCGGTCGATGACGACCAGGGTCTTTCCCGCGCGGTCGGCCTTGTACTCCAGTTGACGCCGGAACTCGCCCAACGCCGCGTCCATCACGGCACGGTTCAGGCCGGATTTGGCCCGAACGCGGCCGGGCTCGTGGGCGGTGCCCTTGGCGGAGCGGGTCATGCCGGAGACGTTGAGGTCTTCGATGGCGATGACGTCGTTCTCGCGCACCAGACGTGTACTGGTCTTGTGGACAAAGTCCTGGCGAGCGTGGCGCATCTCGCGGTGCGCGCGGGCGACCTTGTTCTTGGCTTTGCGGCGGTTGTTCGAGTCCTTCTGCTTCCGTGTCATCTGCCGCTGGTAGCGGGCAAGGTTACGGGCCTTGCGGTCCGGATGCTTCGGGTTCGCGATCTTCTCGCCGGAGGACAGGGCCGCGAAGTCCTTCACACCCAGGTCCACCCCGACCGCACGGCCAGTCTCGGTCTGCGGTTCGGGGCCGTCGGTGTCCACGGCGAACGTGACATACCAGCGGCCGTCGGGCTCGCGGGACACGATCACCATCGTCGGGTTCAACGACGCCAGGGTTTCGGCGCCCCAGGACCACACGAACGCAAGCGGCGCGGTGTGCTTCGCGAGAGTCAGTTTGCCGCCGCGCAGGCGGAACGCGCTGCGCGTGTAGTGCGCGGACTGGCGGCCGTTGCGGGACTTGAAACGCGGGTAGCGCGCGCGCCCGAGGAAGAAGTTCTGATAGGCGGTGTGCTGGTGCCGCAACGTTTGCTGCAACGGCACCGACGAGACCTCGGACAGGAACGCCGGCTCGGCGGTTTTCTTCCACGCGGTCAGTGCGGCGTCGGTCTCTTTGCAGGAGGCCTTCTTGCCGTGGGCGTGGTAGGCCCGGTGTCGGTCGGCGAGGGTCTTGTTCCACACCAGGCGTACGCATCCGAACGTGCGGCCCAACTGGGCCATCTGCTCGGGGTCGGGGTAGGCCCGAACCTTGTACGCCGTCCGCATGCTGATCATTTCACACGTTTGCCGATCACGAGCAAGTACGGGCGCGCGGTCGCCCGTCGACGTTCGGGATCGGCTCCTCCCCGGCGTGAACGCCGGGGCTTCCGCCGATTGGAGAACCGGTGAACATGAGCACTGGACGATTCGCGGAGTCCGAGCCGCTGGCGATCGTGGGCATGTCGTGCCGGGTGCCCGGGGGCGACGACGTCGACGAGTTCTGGGAGACGCTGCTGAGCGGGCGCTCGATGATGGGCCCGGTGCCCGAGGAGCGCCTGGTCGGCTACAACGCCGAGGTGGCCGGGGCGGGCGGCCTCACCGCCGGGCTGATGCCCGACGCGGACGCCTTCGACGCCGAGTTCTTCGACGTCGGCGGCCGGATGGCGGCGTGGATGGACCCGCAGCAGCGCCTGCTGCTGGAGACCAGCTGGCGCGCGCTGGAGTCGGCGGGCATCGCGCCCGCGAGCCTGCGGGGCCGGGAGGTCGGCGTGTTCGTCGCGTCGTCGACCAGCGACTTCCGCGACCACATGATCAGCACCGGAGCGCTCGACCGCTACTCGGCGACCGGCAGCGTCGCCGCCTACCTGTCGAACCGCATCTCGCACCACTACGACCTGCGCGGGCCCAGCATCACCGTGGACACGGCGTGCTCCAGCGGGCTGAGCGCGTTGTCGCTGGCCGCGTCGGGACTGCGTGCGGGCGACTTCGACATGGCCATCGTCGGCGCGTCGAACGTCTACGGATCGGGCTGGCTGACCGCCGCGCTGGCGCACATGGGAGCGCTGTCGCCGACGGGCGTCTGCCGCCCGTTCTCCCCCGACGCCGACGGGTACGTGCGCGGCGAGGGCGTGCTGTGCTTCGTCATCAAGCGGCTAGACGACGCGCTCGACTCCGGCGACCCGGTGCTCGCGGTCATCCGGGGCGCCGCGGCCAACCACGACGGACGTGCGGGCGGGCTGGTCAAGACCGACGCGCACTCGCAGGCCCGGCTGATGCGGCGGGCGCTCGCCCAGGGCGGGATCGAGCCCTCCTCGCTCGGCTACCTCGAGGCGCACGCCCCCGGGACGAAGCTGGACGAGGTCGAGCTCAACGGTCTGCGGGAGCTGCTGCGGGGCGCGGAGCCCGCCCGCTTCGCCGGGCCCGACGGCCGGCTCTGGATCGGCACGGTCAAGGCGGTGCTCGGGCACCTGGAGGGCGCGGCGGGCGCGGCCAGCCTCGCCAAGGGCGTGCTGGTCCTGCTCAACGGCGCGATCCCGGCCGGCGTGGGAATTCTCAGCATGGACAGCGGTTTCGACGTCCACGACGAGCAGGCGGGCGCGGGAGTCGTGTCCTGGCCCGCGTCGGGGAGCCCGCGGCGGCTCGGGGTGAGCTCGTTCGGCATCGGCGGCTCCAACGCGCACGTCGTGCTGGAGGAAGCACCGGCCGTCGCGGCACCCGGCGGGACGTGGGGCTCACGACCGATCCCGGTGCCGATCAGCGCGACCGACCCCGAGGCGCTGCGACGGGTCGCGGCCCGGCTGGCGGAGTTCCTGGACGGGCCGTCGGCGCCGGAGCTGGCGGTGACGGCCTGGACCCTGCAGACCGGCCGCGACCACCTCGCGTCGCGTGCCGTCGTCCCCGCGCGCACGCTCGCGGAGCTGCGCGACGGGCTCCGGCGGATCGCGGCGGGCGACGACGTCGCGCCGGACGACGACGTCCGCGTCCGCAGGTGGCTGGACGGCGAGCACATCGACTGGAGCCCGCTGTGGAACCGCCCGCCCGGCCGCCGGGTCCGGCTCCCCGGCTACCCGTTCCGCCGCACCTCGCTGGGCATCGCACCCAGGCGCGCGGCACGCGCGGCGCGATGAACGAGGTGGTGGTCACCGGCGTCGGCGTCCTCAACTCCGTCGCCGACGGTCCGGACTCCTACGCCGCCGCCCTGGCGGCCGGGCGAAGCGGCGTGCGCGCCGCCGACGTGGCGGCCGAAGCCAGGACGTCGGTGGGCGCCTGGCTCGACGGGTTCTCCGTCTCCGCCTGGGCCGACCGGCAACTGCGCGACGACCCGGACGCCGACCGGCTGGCAGCGGTGTCCCGCAGGGCCGCCCTGCCCGCGCGGACAGCGGCCTGCGCGGCGCTCGCGGCCGTCCGGCACGCGCTGCTCGGACCCGAGCAGCGCAGCGGTGCGGCGTTGATCGTCGCCGGCAACAACCTCGCGCTGGACTACCACGCCGACGTCCTGCACCGGTTCCGCGAACGACCGGGCAGCCTGCGCCCGTCGCACGCGCTCACCCACCTCGACACCGACGTGGTGGGCGTGGTGAGCGAGGTGACCGGGATCGCCGGTGAGGGGTGGACGGCCGGTGCCGCCTCGGCCAGCGGCACGCTCGCGGTGATCCTCGGTGCCAGGATGGTCGCCGCGGGCGAGACGGACACCTGCCTGGTGGTGGCGCCGGTCTCGGAGCTGTCGGCGGCCGAGCTGCGCGCCTTCCACGACAGCGGCGCCATGGCGGGCTCGCACGGCACCGACGAGCCCTGGCAGGTGTGCCGGCCGTTCGACGCGCGGCGGCGGGGGTTCGTCTACGGCCAGGGCGCCGCGGCCGTGGTGCTGGAAAGCCGCGAGCGGGCCGGACGCAGGGGCGCGCGCCGGATGGCGGGCATCGCCGGATGGGGGCAGCGTCTCGACGCCCGCCGGGGCACCGAACCGGACCCGTCGGGACAGGCGGCGGCGATGCGCGCCGCGCTGGGCCGCGCCGGAGTGGAACCGGCCGCCGTCGACTACGTCAACGCGCACGGCACCGGCTCGGTGGTGGGCGACGCCGCCGAAGCGCGTGCGCTCGCCGAGGTGTTCGGGCCCGGAAACCGGCCCTTGATCAACTCGACCAAGCCGTTGGTGGGGCACTGCCTGGCCTCGGCGGGACTGCAGGAGCTGGTCGCCACGATCCTGCAACTGCGCGGCGGGTTCGCCCATCCCAACCCCAACCTGGCCGAACCGGTCGATCCGGCACTCGCGTTCGTCGGCCCGACCGCGCGTCGCGGGGCGCTGCACGTGGCGCTGTCCAACAGCGTGGCGTTCGGCGGGATCAACGCCGCGATCGTGGTCCGCCGGTGACGGCGCCTGAGGGAGAGGTGCTGCGAATGATGTTGCGGTGAAACGAGAACCCCGTTCCCCACGTACCTGTCACGAACGAGCGCAGCTCGCGGAGATCCATTGGAGGTCGCGGTGCCGGAAGGCCCGAAGAAGGATTTGCTGCACGTCCCGGCGAGCGAAGGGCAGTCGGTGTGGATCGGCGCCGACATCTACACGTTGAAGGCGACGAAGGAGACCACGGGCGGGTCGCTGAGCCTCATGGAGGTCTCGGTGCCGCCGGGCGACGGCCCGCCGCCGCACGTCCACTCGAACGAGGACGAGGGGATCTACGTGCTCGCCGGGGAGCTGGAGTTCTTCACCGACGGCCGCACGTTCCTGGCCGGCCCCGGTGACTTCGTGTTCGTGCCCCGCGGCACCGTGCACGCGCTCCGCAACGTCGGCGTCCACCCCGGCAAGACTCTGACCATGTACACCCCCGGCGGCATGGACAGGTACTTCGCCGGGGTCGGCACCCCCGCCGAGCCCGGTGTGCCGCCCGCGCCGCAGATGTCGCCGGAGCAGTTGCAGAAGGCGATGGGACTCGCCCAGGAGTACGGCCTGGAGGTGCGGCTCCCCGAGGGCGGGCCGCAGTAGCGCCGCCGCGTGGCCACCAGCCCGTCGACGGACTGGCGGCCGCGCACCGGTCGCAGTGGCCGCACGCCGACCGACCGCACCGCCAGAGGAGTGGGAGCCGCCGACCCCGGGTAGCCGGGGCGGGAGGCATTTCTCCACCTCTGGCGGTGAGAACACGATGTTGCCCGAGAAAGCCGACTGCGCCGTCCTGTCCGACGGCTACTGGGAAGAGGTCATCCTCGCCGCGGAGGTCGCCGGCCGGCTCGCCGTGCGTGAGCTCACCTGCCGATGCGCTGCCGGCGAGCTCACCCGAGGAGGGATCGTCGAGATGAACGTCGGTCCGTCCGGGAGCCCGTTGGCGGCGTGGCTGTGGTGCAGCAGGCGAGCCGTTCACTCCAGCGACGACACGGCCAGCATCGAGGTCGCGCTGGACGACACCGGTATCCCGCCGGCCTCGTCGGCCGGCTGCAAGGCGAGCTCACTCCTCGTGCGCCAGGCGTACGCGAGCGCCTACTGCACCGTGCTGGCGGAGGAAGCGGGCGCGGTGGCGGAACGGCACGTCACCCTCGACCCGCCCACGCTGCCGCGGCAGCGAACCAGCAGCCCCGAGATGCCGGCGCGCGTATCCGGCTCCGGGCATCTTGCGCGCGAGCGGACACCGGCGTAAACCCCGCGTTCCACCGGATCCGCACCCGGTCCCCCGCCTGACGCCGCTCAGGAACCGGGCGGCCGGACCTCGGTCAGGCTGTGCACCAGGGACGGCAGGGTGCGCATGACGTTGTCGCGCACCGCGCGCTCGGCGTCCTCGGCGCCGGCGAGGATGGCCTCCTGCATCGCGGACTCGAAGTGGTCCAGCAGCAGCCGGGTCAGGTGTCCGGAGTCGACGGAGAACCGCAGCCCCACCGAGGCGAGCGCGGTGTCGACCATCGCGGCCAGCTCCTGCTGGAAGGTCCGCACGCTCTCCAGGAACCGCGGGGCGACCTGCGGCTCGCGCATCGCCAGCAGCTTGAACTCGCTGTTGAGCAGGCACCACTGCCGGTTGTCGGGCTGGACCGCCAGGATGTCGGCGATCGCGCCCTCGATCAGCTCCGGATCGGGCTTGCCGGCCACCCGCCCCAGCGGCGCGACCACCTCGTCGAACCGGTCGCGCAGGGTCTCCAGCCGCGCCCGGTTCTCCCGCTCGGTCAGGGCGAGGAACAGCTCCTCCTTGCTGGCGAAGTTCGAGTAGAACGCGCCGCGGGTGAACCCGGCGTCGTCGGTGATCGCCTCGATGGAGGTGCCGTTGATGCCGTGCTCGCAGAACTGCCGGTAGGCGGCGTCGAGCAGCCGCTCGCGCGTCCTGGCCCGGCGCGCGGTCTCCCGCCCGCCACCTGCGGGTGCCTTTCCCGCCGCCGGCTTGCTCGTGTTCAACGGACCCATCCTCCTCGCTCGACCAGCGGTTCCAGCATGACGCGTGCACCGGCGTGGAAGGACGCCACCTTATCGGATACGCTCATGTATCGGATACAGTGCTGTATCCAATCCCCCCGTTCCGGTGACATAGACCAGTCCGGTGCGTCCGGCGACAGGAGTCTGGCGTGTCCTCGTTCCTCTACTCACTCGGCCGCAGGGCCTTCGCCGCCCGCAAGACCGTGCTGCTCACCTGGCTGCTGGTGCTGGCCGTGGCAGGTGGCGCGGCGGGTCTGCTCAACAAGGGCATGGACAACTCGGTGACCATCCCCGGCACCGAGGCCCAGCAGGCGCTGGACCGGCTGTCGGTGACCTTCCCGCAGACCAGCGGCGCCTCGGCGCAGATCATCGCGGTGGCCCCGCAGGGCGTGCGCGACGCCGCCGTGCGCGCCGAGGTCGACCGGGCCGTCGAGGAGCTCAGGAACCTCGACGGGGCCGCCTCGGTCGTCTCCCCCTACGAGGAGAACATCGGCGGCACGATCAGCGAGAACGGCCGGGCCGGGCTGATCACGATCCAGCTCGACGGCGAGACCTCCACGATCGGCCAGCCCACCAAGGACCGCATCGCCCAGATCTCCCACGACCTCCAGCAGCGCCTGCCCGCGGGCTCGCAGGCCTCCTACGGCGGGCCGCTGTTCGCGCAGAACTTCCCCGGCCTGAGCATCATCGAGGCGCTGGGCCTGGTCGTCGCGATCGTGGTGCTGATGATCACGCTGGGCTCGTTCCTGGCGGCCGGGATGCCGCTGGTGAACGCGTTGGTCGGGGTGGGCGTGTCGATGACGCTGATCTTCGTCGCGACCGCGCTGGGACCGATCACCGCCACCACCCCGCTGCTGTCGCTGATGCTGGGCCTGGCCGTGGGAATCGACTACGCGCTGTTCATCGTCTCGCGCCACCAGCAGGAGCTCGCCGGGGGCGTGAGCGCGCGGGAGGCCGCCGCGCGGGCCAATGCCACGGCGGGCTCGGCGGTGATCTTCGCCGGGCTGACGGTCATGATCGCGCTGTTCGGGCTCGGCGTCGCCGGAATCCCGTTCCTGACCACGATGGGCGTCACGGCCGCCGTCGGCGTCGGCATCGCGGTGCTGGTGTCGGTGACGCTGATGCCCGCGCTGCTGGGCTTCGCCGGCGACCGCCTGCGGCCGCGACCGCGCAAGAGGCGGGCCAGGCGCTCGGGCGGCGACCGGTTCTTCGCGGGCTGGGTGCGCGCGGTGACCCGCTTCCCGCTGGTGACCGTGCTGGTCGTGATCGGCGCGCTGGGCATCGCGACGGTGCCCGCCGCGGGGCTGCGGCTCGCGCTGCCCGACGCCGGGGCGCTGCCCCGGGAGGATCCGGCGCGGGTCACCTACGACCTGGTCTCCGAGCACTTCCCGAAGGGCTTCAACGGCCCGCTGATCGTCACCGGCGACATCGTCACCAGCACCGACCCGCTGGGCCTGATGGCCGGTCTCAAGTCCGAGATCGAGCGGCTGCCAGGGGTGGCCGACGTCCCGCTGGCCACCCCGAACCCCACCGCCGACACCGGCATCGTGCAGGTGATCCCGGAGGGCTCCCCGGACTCCGAGCAGACCAAGCAGCTCGTCGACGAGATCCGCTCGCTGCGCGGGCACTTCCAGCAGACCTACGGCATCGACATCTCCGTCACCGGCTTCACCGCCGTGGGCATCGACGTCTCCGACAAGCTCGGCGAGGCGCTGCTGCCCTTCGGCGTGGTGGTGGTCGGGCTGTCGCTGATCCTGCTGGCGATGGTGTTCCGCTCGATCGCCGTGCCGATCAAGGCCGCGCTCGGCTACCTGCTCAGCATCGGCGCCTCGATGGGCATCGTGACGCTGGTGTTCCAGGACGGCTGGCTGGCCGACGCGCTCAACGTCTCCCGCACCGGGCCGGTGATCAGCTTCATGCCGATCGTGCTGATGGGCGTGCTGTTCGGGCTCGCGATGGACTACGAGGTCTTCCTGGTCACGCGGATGCGCGAGGAGTTCGTGCACACCCGCGACGCGCGCGGCGCGGTCCACAGCGGATTCGTGTCCTCGGCCAAGGTCGTCACCGCGGCTGCGGTGATCATGTTCGCGGTGTTCGTGGCGTTCGTGCCAGAAGGCGACGCGAACCTCAAGCCGATCGCGCTCGGGCTGGCCGCCGGGGTGTTCGTCGACGCGTTCGTGGTGCGCATGACGCTGGTCCCGGCGGTGCTGGCGCTGCTGGGCGACAGGGCGTGGTGGATGCCGCGCGCGCTGGACCGCGTGCTGCCGTCGTTCGACGTCGAGGGCGAGGACCTGCGCGAGGAGCTGGAGCTGCGCGACTGGCCGCGCCCCGGTTCCGACGAAGCCATCGCCTGCCAGGGGCTGCGGCTGGTGGAGCCGTCCACCGGCGGCCCGGTCTACCGCGACGTCGGCTTCCTGGTGCCGCGCGGCGGGGTGCACGTCGTGCGGTGTGCCGACGAGTCGGCGACCACCGCGCTGCTGCTGACGCTGTCCGGCCGGTTGAAGCCGGACGCGGGCAGGCTCAAGGTCCTCGGTCACGTGCTGCCCGCCCGCGCCTCGGCGGTGCGCTCGCACGTCGCCTACGTCGACGCCGGCGAGGACGGCGCGGAGGCGGTGCGCCGCGCGCTGGCCGAGAACCCCGCGGTACTGGTGCTCGACCGCACCGACCGGGTCTCCGATCCCGCGGCGCGCCGGGAGATCCGCGCACTGCTCACCGGCTCCCGGCGGACCGTCGTCGCGGGCACCACCGGCCTGGCCGAGGTGAGCGACGTGCTGCCCGCGACCGCTTCGCCGACCGTCGCCGAATTGCGCGGCGGCGCGCCCGCCGCCCCCGGCGTCCTCTCCGGCGCGATCCGCTAGAAAGCCGAGGTACTCACTGTGAGCTCGTTGGTCAAGGGCCGGTCCCGCTTCCGGCTCCCCGTGTTGCCCCTGCTCGGCCTGCTGCTGGTCCCCCTGGCCATCGCGGGACTGCTCACCTGGTCGCTGGGCGATCCCGGACGGCTGAAGGACGTCAAGGCCGCGGTCGTCAACAACGACAAGCCCGTGGAGGTCGGCGGCCAGCTCGCCCCGCTGGGGCGCCAGCTGTCGGCGAAGCTGGTCGGCGGGGAGATCAAGAGCAACTACAGCTGGGAGTTCGCGACCCCGCAGACCGCCGAGGAGGGCCTGCGCGACGGCACCTACGCGGCGGTGGTGACGATCCCGGAGAACTTCTCCGCGGCGGCCACCTCCTTCTCCGGCGACCCGGCCGCGGCCCGGCGCGCGACCATCGACGTCAGCACCGGCGAGCGCAGCCGCCTGGCCGACGAGGCGATCAGCCGGGTGGTGACCACCACGGCCGCGAACCTGCTCGGCCAGCAGCTGACCACGACCTATCTGGACAACGTCTACGTCGGTTTCAACACCCTGGGCGACAAGCTGGGCGACGCCTCGGAGGGCGCGACCTCGCTGGCCGACGGCGCCGAGCAGCTCGCGGGCGGCACCGGCAAGCTCTCCGACGGAGCCGGCGAACTGGCGAAGGGCTCGCGCGCGCTGGCCGACGGGCTGGGCGCCCTCGACGACGGGGCGGCGCAGCTCGCGCAGGGCACCGGCGGGCTCTCCGACGGGCTCGGCGAGCTGCGTGAGCAGACCGGGCAGCTTCCGCAGCAGGTCGGGACGCTGGCCCTGGTCTCCGCGCAGGAAGCCCAGGGCGTGCAGCAGCTCAACGGCGGGCTCAAGGGGATGTCGGAGAAGCTCGCCGAGATGTCCAGGCAGTGCCCGCCCGGTGTCCTGCCGATGTGCAACGACCTCGCCGTCCAGGCCGCGACGGCGAAGGCCCTCAGCGACGGCGCCGGACAGGTGCAGCAGGCCAGCACCGGCGTTTCCGGCGGCCTGAACCAGCTCTCCGGCGGGATGCCCGCGCTCAGCGGCGGCATCGGCCGGCTCGCCGACGGCGCCGCACAGCTCGACGGCGGCGCGCAGCAGCTCGCCGGCGGGCTCTCGCAGACCCGGGGCGGTGCCGACAAGCTCGCCGACGGCGCGGACCAGCTGGCCGGAGGCATGCGCGGGGTCGCCGACGGTGCGCGCCGGCTCGGCGACGGCTCGGGGCAGCTCGCGGGCGGACTCGACCAGGCGGTGCGGCAGCTGCCGAAGTACCCGGACGGCGAACGGGACAAGCTGGCGAAGGCGGTGGCCAACCCGGTCGAGACCGCCGGGGGCACCACGCTCGGCTTCGGCTCCTCCGGCCTGTCGCTGTACGCGGTCCTCGCGCTGTGGGTCGGTGCGCTGGCGACGTTCCTGGTGCTGCGCCCGGTTCCGGAGCGCGCGCTGGAGTCGACCCGTTCGTCGCTGCGGCTGGCACTGCGGCAGTTCCGGCTGCCCGCCGTGCTCGCCGTGGTGCAGGGCGTGCTGGTGAGCGCGGTCGTCGGGATCGCGGGCGATCTCTCCGCCGGGCAGTGGTTCGCCGCCGCC
The DNA here is from genome assembly GCF_000062885.1 of Saccharopolyspora erythraea NRRL 2338. Lineage (NCBI taxonomy): Bacteria > Bacillati > Actinomycetota > Actinomycetes > Pseudonocardiales > Pseudonocardiaceae > Saccharopolyspora > Saccharopolyspora erythraea. The sequence goes on from NC_009142.1 coordinate 5,122,570, forward strand.
GGGCTGCTGGCGCTGGCGGCGGTGGCGTTCACCGCGGTGAACCAGGCGCTCGCCGCGTTGCTGGGCGGCATCGGCCGGTTCGCGGCGATGCTGGTCGGTCTGGTGGTGCTGGCCAACGGGTTCGTGGCAGCGGTGCCCGCGGTGCTGGGTCAGATCTCCGCCGCACTACCGGTCGGTCCGGCGCAGGACGCCCTGCGGGCGGTCACCGACGGGGGCGGTCCCGGTGGCGCGGCTTTCGCGCTGCTGGTCATCTGGGCGCTGAGCGGCCTGCTGGTGACCTGGGTCGCGGTCGAGCGCGGGCGCACGGTCCGCGCCACCCGATTCCGCCCGGCCTACGGAGTCCAGCGCGGACTGGCGTGAGATCCGGGGCAGGGCGGGGATTTCCTGCCCTGCCCCAATCCAGGCCCGCGGGACCGATCATGACTCGTTGCCGTTGCGGGCGGCCATGATGCGCCGCGCTCGCTCCAGCACCGGCTTGTCGACCATCTGCCCGCCGACGTGGGTGACCGAGTCCCCCGCCCCGACGACTGCGCGTGCCCACTCCCGCTCGCTCTCGGACGGCGCGAACCCGTCCGAGACGACCGGCACCTGGCCGGGATGGACGCACAGCTTCCCGCCGAAGCCGAGGCGGCGGGCGTGCGCGACGTCGCCCTCGAGGACCGCGGTGTCGTCGAGCGCGATCGTCACGCCGTCGATGGGCTGGGCGAGGCCTGCCGCCGCCGACGCGAACACGAGCCTGGAGCGCGCGTAAGCCAGCGCTGCGCGGTCGTCGGGTGCGGCGCCGAGTTCACCGGCGAGGTCGACGTTGCCCAGGGCGACCCGGACGGTTCCGGCCGTCGCGCACAACTCGGCGGCCCGCTCCACGCCCGACGCCGTCTCGACCAGCGGGATCAGACCTCGCGTCCGGCGGCCGACGTCGCAGAGCGCCGGGCCCGCCTCGGCCTTGGGCACCACGACGGGGCAACCGTGGCGGACGGCGGTCGCGAGATCGTCCTCGAACCACGCGGTGCCGGGCGGGTTGATCCGGAGAGCGCAGTCGCCGCCCTGCTCGAGCCACTCGGCGGCGTCGCACCGCGCGCGGTCCTTGTCCTCGGCCGCGACGGCGTCCTCGAGGTCGACGATCACCACGTCGGCCGCGGACGCGGCGGCCTTGGCGAACCGGTCGGGCCGGTGCCCGGGCACGAACAGGAAGCTGCGGGCGGCGGCGATGCGCTCTCGTGCGAGCGTCACGCGAACGTCACCTCCGCCGTGGCGTGCCGGTCGTCCCGGTGGGTGGCCACGTGCAGGCGCGCACCGTCGTCCGACGGTGTCCCGCACGCCACCAGCTTCTCGCCCGCGTACACCGGGCTGCGAAGTGTGAACGACAGGGAGCGCACTGGCCGGGACACGTTGCGGCGAACCAGCTCCAGCATCAGGACCGCCAGCAGCGGGCCGTGCACGACGATCCCGGGATAGCCCTCCGCTTCCCGCGCGTACGGGTGGTCGTAGTGGATGCGGTGCGAGTTCGCGGTGAGGGCGCTGAACCGGAACAGCAGCGTCGGGTCGGGTTGCGCGGCGAGCTGCCAGGTGCCGGTGGGCGGCGGTGCGGTGGCGGTGTCCAGTGCTGCCGGGTGCTTCGCCGAACCGCGCCCGGACCGGTAGACGATGTCCAGTTCCTCCACCAGGCACGTCCGCCCGCCCTGCCGGAACTCGTTGCGCTGGGTGACGAACAGCAGCTCGCCGGTCCGACCGCGTTTGAACGCCACGTTCGCGAGACTGCTCGTGCGCTCCGCGCGCTCCCCCAGCCGCAGCGGCCGCACGATCTCGCAACGGCCGCCGGCGAACATCCGCTGCCGGTCCGGGATCGGCGGCAGGAAGCGCCCGTGCGCCGGGTGGCCGTCGGCGCCCAGCTCCTCCTGCCGGGGCCAGTGCAGGAAGTGGAACCAGTGCCACAGCGCGGGCACGGGGTCGCCGGGCCCGGCGGCGGGTTCCGGTAGGTCCAGCAGGGCGGACACGGCCGCCACCGGCCCGGGTGGCATCGCGTCCTCGTCGGTGACCGGGCCGGGTGCCCACGACTCCACGTACTCGTCGAGTGCTCTTTCAGCGTTGTGCATGCTCATCGTTCCATCGGGGATGTCACTTGCTCGTCGTCACGCGCCGACGCCCGCTCGGACGCGGTGTCCTCGCCATCCAGAGTGGACTCGCGGGAAGGCTCGCGCACCAGCAGCGTGGCGACGAAGGTCAGGGCGATGCATCCGGTGACGTACCAGAAGAAGGTGCTTTCGCGGCCGCTCTGCTTGAGCACCAGCGCGACGGACTCGGTCATTCCGCCGAAGGTGGCCGTCACCAGCGCGTGGCAGAGCCCCACCCCCAGCGCGCGGACCTTGGTCGGGAACATCTCGGCCTTGATGATCGACGACAGCGCCGCGTAGCCGCTCACGAACACCAGCGCACCGGTCATCAGCAGGAACGCCACCCAGGGGTTGCGGGTCTGGCCGAGCACGGTCATGACCGGCACCGTGATGAGCATGCCGCCGACGGAGAAGACGAACATCACCGGCCGTCGTCCGATGCGGTCCGACAGCGCGCCCGCCGCGGGTTGCAGCAGCATGAAGACGAACAGGGCGGCGAAGTTGATCAGGGAGGCGGTCGGCTTCGGGATGCCCGCGGTGTTCACCAGGTACTTCTGCAGGTAGGTGGTGAAGGTGTAGAACGCGACCGTGCCGCCGATGGCGAACCCGAGGACGGCGATCACCTGGAGCGGGTACTCGGTCAGCAGGGCGAACAGGCCGCGCCGTTCCCCGGCCGCCTCCGGGGCGGACCGCCGGAGCCGGTCGCGCTTGTAGTGCTCGGACTCCTCCATCGACCGCCGCAGGTACATCACGACCAGCCCGGCCACCGCGCCGATCGCGAACGGGACCCGCCAGCCCCACTGCCCCATCTGCTCCTCGTCCAGGACCGACTGGAGCACGATCATCACGGCCAGCGCCGAGAGCTGGCCCAGCACGATGGAGACGTAGTTGAAGCTGGAGTAGAAGCCTCGACGGCCGCTCGGCGCGATCTCGGAGAGGTACGAGGCGCTGGAGCCGAACTCCCCGCCGACGGAGAGCCCCTGCGCGAGGCGGGCGACGACGAGCAGGACCGGCGCCGCGAGGCCGATCGTCTGGTAGGACGGCGTGACCGCGATCGTCAGCGAGCCCACGCTCATCAACGTCACCGAGAGGGTCAGCGCCGCACGGCGCCCGAAGCGGTCGCCGTAGAGACCGAGCAGCCAGCCGCCCAGCGGGCGCATGAAGAACCCGACGGCGAAGACCACCGCGGTGGAGAGCAGTTGCGCGGTCTGGTCGCCCTCCGGGAAGAAGACCTGCGCGAAGTAGATGCTGAAGGAGGCGTAGACGAACCAGTCGTACCACTCGACCAGGTTGCCCAGGCAACCCCGGACGATGTTGGCGATGACGCGGGATCTCGCCCGAGTCGTCCGGGATCTTGCGGGGGTTGTCTGCTGCGACATGTGAAGCTCCGTTGCTCTCGTCGCGGTGGGATGTTCTTCGGCGCGGGACGAACGGGGTCGCCGCGGGCGCGCCGGTGTTGAGCCAGGCGGTCGTGTTCTCGGCACCGCCGCGGCTAGAAGGTCGGGAAACCGAGCGCGGCGCGGAAGGCGTTCTTGTTCGCCACGCCGTCGCGCGGCGGCAGCGCGCGGGGCGGCTCGTCGGTGTTGATGAGCACCTGGGCGTAGGTCGTGGCCTGGCGGGCGCGGATGCGCGCGCCGAGGTCGCCGACCTCGGCGAGATCGCTGATCCGGTGGGCGTCGGCGATGCCGAAACCCCGCGCCACCGCGACGAGATCGGTGCCGAGGCTCGTGTGGCTGGACTGCATGCCGGTCTCGCCGAAGTGCCCGTTGTCGAGCACGACCACGTCGAGGTTGGGCGGCTGCCGGACGCCGATGGTGCCCAGTGCGCCGATGCCCATGAGGTGCTCGCCGTCGCCGGTGATCGCCACGACGGGGTGCCGGGGCTGCGCGAGCGCGAGACCGAGGGCCAACGGGACGGCGGCGCCCATCGCGCCCCACAGGTAGAAGTTCCCGGGTCGGTCGCAGGCGGCGAACACGTCGTAGCTCGCCGAGCCGAGCCCGCTGACGACGAGGGTGTCGCCAGGGACGCGGTCGATCAGCTCGGCGACGAAGCGGCGGCGGTCGAGGCGGGTGGTCATCAGTCGCGCTCCCACTTCTTGCGTCCGATCAGCTTCTGCCCGAGCAGGACGGCCACCCGGTCACCGGCCTCGAAAGCCGAGTCCAAGGCCGCCTGCACGGTTTCCTCGACGTCGTCGGGGTCGTCGGCCCGCAGGACGGTGACGCCCATGAGCTCCAGCGCCCGCCGGGTGCCGCGCCCCATGGGCGCCTGCCACGGGTTGAAATCCGCGTACTCGCCGCGCATCGTGACCAGCGCCAGGAACGGGAAGCGGCACATCTCCAGCAGGGAGAACATGTTGACGCAGTTGCCCACACCGCTGCTCTGCGTCAGCAGCACCGCCCGCTGGCCGCCGAGCCAGGCGCCGCTGACGACCGCGACACCCTCCTCCTCGGTGGTGAGCACGATGTCGTGGATCGACGGGTCCTGCCGGGCCTGGCCGATGACGTGGGAGTGGCCGGCGTCGGGGACGTAGGCGATCTGCTGCACCCCGCCCTTCTTCAACACGGTGAAGACGGCGTCCTGCCAGGCGGTGACTTGCTTTTCGGGCATCCGCTTCGGCTCCGCTGTTCGGTCGACTGGTGGCACACATCATGTGCACTCATGCAGCCGCCTGAACAATAAAAAGAAGTGATGCCCGCATGCGCTGACGGCATCGGAGTCCGAAGCGGCGCCCGGCGGACGCTCTGCCCGGTGTGTGCCGGATTCCTTCAGCCTGCGAGGAAATCCGCGACCAGCGCCCCGGCTTCTCCGCGGCGCTCGCGGAAATAGGCGTGGCGCGCGCCGGCGAGGAGGCGCACCCGCGCGTCCGGGATCCGCGAGGCGAGCAGCTCCGCGTTGTCCGGCGGTGTCAGCCGGTCCTCGTCACCGTGCAGGATCAGCGTGGGCGCCGTGATCAGCGGGAGCACGTCCCAGGCGTCGTGCTCGTTGCTGGCCACCAGGTGGCGGCGCCGGGCGTGCGGGGGCATGTCCGGATCGCCGAGGACCGGATGCGGTCCGGGATGCTCGGCGAGCCAGGCCGGAGCGAACATCAGCTCGAGCAGGGCGCCGCGAGCCGCTGCGGGGTCGCTCTGCGCCAGGGCGCGCCGCACCGCGCCGTCGCGCTCGACGGCGCGCGGACCGCCCGGCGAGGTGCATCCGAGCACCAGCCGCCGCACGCGTTCGGGATGGCGCGCGGCGACCCACTGCGCGACGCGGCCGCCCATCGACGTCCCGTAGACGTCGGCGCGGTCGACGCCGAGGTCGTCGAGAACGGCGATGACGTCCTCGGCGAAACCCCGGGTCGAGTAGTGCTCGTCCGGCTTGCCGCTGTCACCCGTTCCCCGGTAGTCCATCGTGATGGTGCTGTGCTCGGCGTCGAAGTCCTCGCGCACGCCGTCCCACCAGTGGTGGTTGTTGGCCTGCCCCGCGAGCAGCACGAGGGGGTAGCCGCTCCCCTGGCGCTGGTGGGCGAGCGCGGTGCCATCGTGGGCTCGGGCGACGGCGTCGGTCCGCTGGTGGGCGTGGGGCATGGCTTCCTCCCTGCCGCGCGATAGCTCGCGGAGCTCGTCATCGATCTTCCGGGGTCGTGCCGTCCGGTTTTCCGGGGCTATGCCGTCCGGCCTTCCGTGGCGATGCCGTCCGGCCTTCCGTGGCGATGCCGTCCGGCCTTCCGTGGCGATGCCGTCCGGTCTTTCCCGGGCCCTCATCGGTCTTCCAGGCCGGTGCCGTCGGCATGCCACTCGGCCGACGGCCAGCGGCCGTCGCGCACGGCGGCGTGGACCTGCCGTCCCAGCTCGCGCGCCACGACCTCCACCGCGGGCGGTGTGCGCCCGCTGCGCTGCGTGCCGAGGACGATCGAGCGCCACACGTCGGGCTCGCACAACGGCGCGGCGCTGAGCGATCCGCGGGCGACGTCCTCGGCGATGCCCACCCCGGGCAGGATGGTCCAGCCGTGGCCGGCGAGCACGAGCTGCTTCTGCACCCGCATCGAGTTGGTCTGCACGACCACGTTCAGGTCGGCTCCGGCGCGGGCGGCGGCCGAGTCGATCAGGGCCCGCAGGGCGTGCCCGGCCGCGGGCATGACGAGCGGGTGCGCGGCGACCTCCGAGAACGGGACCGGGCTCGCGGCGCGCAACGCCTCGTCGTGCGGCGCGACCGCCCACAGCCGCTCCCGCGCCAGCCGGTGCGCGTTGAGCGACGGACCGCTGGCCAGGTTGTAGAGCAACGTCAGGTCGAGGTCGCCGTCGTCGAGCCACTGCTGCAGATGCCCCGAGTAGGCGGTCATCAGCCGCAGCTCGATCCCGGGCTGCTCCCGCGCGATGGCCGAGACCAGCGGCTCGGCGAGCAGGTCGGTCGCGCTCTCCAGCAGCCCGACGGTCACCACGCCGGTCACCGCACCGGGGGTCGGCTGCACCTCCACCCGCGCCCGTTCGAGCTCGTTGAGGGCCCGGCGGGCGCGGTCGACCATGACCGCCCCGGCCTCGGTGGGCCGCATGCCCTGGCGGGTCCGCTCGAACAGCACCACGCCGAGCTCCTGCTCCAGCGTGCGGATCTGCCGGGTGACGGCGGGCTGGACCAGGTGCAGCAGTTCGGCCGCCCGGGTGACGCTACCCGCCTCCGCGACCGTCACCAGCGCCTTGAGCTGCTTGATGTCCACCGCGTCCTCCCACCATCCGCGCCCGACATGGAGCCATCAGCTCTTTTTATTTCACGAACGCGGTCATTAACCGCGATGATGCTACTACTGCACATGCCCGGGCCAACGGAGGTCTCCGCATGACCGAACCGCCGCTTTCCGGCATCACCGTCGTCAGCATCGAGCAGGCGGTGGCCGCCCCCTTCGCGACCCGCCAGCTGGCCGATCTCGGCGCCCGCGTGATCAAGGTGGAACGGACGGGCGGCGGCGACTTCGCCCGCCGCTACGACACCACCGTGCACGGGCAGTCCAGCTACTTCGTGTGGCTCAACCGCTCGAAGGAGTCCGTGGCGCTGGACCTGAAATCCCCGCGCGGCCGGGAGGTTCTGGAGCGGTTGCTCGCCACGGCCGACGTGTTCGTGCAGAACCTGGCGCCGGGGGCGGCGGCGCGGCTGGGCGTGGACGCGGCGTCGCTGACGCGGCGATACCCGTCGTTGATCCCGTGCACCGTGTCCGGCTACGGCACCAGCGGGCCGTGGGCCGACCGCAAGGCCTACGACCTGCTCGTGCAGTGCCAGACCGGGCTGGTGTCGCTGACCGGCGACGAACGCGGAACCGCCCGCGTGGGGATCTCCGTCGCCGACATCGCCGCCGGGATGTACGCCTACTCGGGAGTCCTGACCGCGCTGTTCACCCGGGCGACCACCGCCGTCGCCCGCGCCGTCGAGGTGTCGCTGTTCGAGGCACTCGCCGAATGGATGAGCCAGCCCGCCGACTACACCCGCCACAGCGGCACCCAGCCGCCGCGGATCGGCACCCAGCACGCGACGATCGCCCCCTACGGCGCCTACACCGCGGCCGACGGCAGGGAAGTGCTGTTCTCCATCCAGAACGAGACCGAATGGGCCGCGCTGTGCGAGCAGGTCCTCGAACGCCCGGACCTGGTGGCCGACCCGCGGTTCGCCACCGGCTCCGACCGCGTCGCGCACCGCGACGAGCTCAACGCGATCGTCGCCGAGCGCTTCGGCCGCGGCGACAGCGCCGAGATCTCGAAGCTGCTCGACCAGGCCGGGATCGCCAACGCCGGGGTCAACGACGTCGCGGAGTTCCTCGCTCACCCGGTGCTCAGCGGTCGCGACCGCTGGCGCGACGTGGGTATCCCGGGAGCGGTCGTGCCGGCGCTGGTGCCCCCGGTCGACCTCGCGGGAGTCACCCCGCGCATGGATCCCGTGCCCGCCGCGGGCGAGCACACCGAGCGGCTGCTGACCGAGCTCGGCTACTCCCCCGGCGACATCGACGGCCTGCGTTCCGGCAACGTCATCTGAGCGTCCTCTGAGGACACACGACCAGACCAAGGAGCATCCCGACGTGAGCACCCTCGACGCCCTTTCCGAGGACGAGCGGTTCGTCGTCGCCACGGTCCGCGACTTCGTCGACAAGGAGGTCCGCCCGGTCGTCCGGGAGCTGGAGCACTCCGGCACCTACCCCGAGGCGCTGATCGAGCAGATGAAGCAGCTCGGGATCTTCGGGCTGGCCGTCCCCGAGTCCTACGGCGGCACCCCGGTGTCCACCCCGTGCTACGTGCTCGTCACCGAGGAGCTCGCCCGCGGCTGGATGAGCCTGGCCGGCGCGATGGGCGGGCACACCGTCGTCGCCAAGCTGCTGCTGCGCTTCGGCACCGAGGAGCAGAAGCGCCGCTACCTGCCGGGGATGGCCACCGGCGAGGTGCGGGCGACGATGGCGCTGACCGAGCCAGGCGGCGGTTCGGACCTGCAGGCCATGCGCACCGTCGCCAGCCGCGACGCCGACGGGTACGTGGTCAACGGGTCGAAGACCTGGATCACCAACTCGCGGCGCTCGCAGCTCATCGCGCTGATGTGCAAGACCGACCCGCGGGCCGAACCCGCGCACAAGGGCATCTCGATCCTGCTCGTCGAGCACGGGCCCGGGCTCACCGTCTCCCGCGACCTGCCCAAGCTCGGCTACAAGGGCGTCGAGAGCTGCGAGCTGTCCTTCGACGACTACCGCGCGAGCGCGGACGCGGTGCTCGGTGGCGTGGAGGGCGCGGGTTTCGCGCAGATGATGAAGGGCCTGGAGACGGGCCGCCTGCAGGTCGCCGCGCGCGCACTCGGCGTCGCCCGCGCCGCGCTGGAGGACTCACTGGCCTACGCCCAGGAGCGCGAGTCCTTCGGCAAACCCATCTGGCAGCACCAGTCCATCGGCAACTACCTGGCCGACATGGCCACCTCGTTCTCGGCCGCGCGCCAGCTCACCCTGCACGCCGCGCGCGAGTACGACGCGGGGCGCCGGGTCGACATGGAAGCCGGCATGGCCAAGCTGTTCGCCTCCGAGACCGCCATGCGGATCGCCCTCGACGCCGTGCGCATCCACGGCGGCTACGGCTACTCCACCGAGTTCGACGTCGAACGCTACTTCCGCGACGCGCCGCTGATGATCGTCGGCGAGGGCACCAACGAGATCCAGCGCAACGTCATCGCGAGTCAGCTCGTGAAGCGCGGCGGCCTCGACGGCTGAGAACCGATGCCGGCGCCGCCCTACGCGTTCCGCCCCGGCTGCGCACCGGGCTTCGCCGCCCGGTTCCAGCCCTCCAGGTAGCCGACCACGGCGACGGCACCGGCCGCCGACCACGCCTGCGGCCGGCATGACGCGGGATAGGCCACGACGGGCTCGCCCGCCGCCCTGTCGGTGCCGCCGTGGAGCTCGGGCACCCGGTGGCCGAACTCCACGGCCGACCGCACAAGTCCCTCGGCCAGCACCCGCGCCTGCTCGTGCAGCCCCTCGGCGGCGAGCCCCAGCACCGCGATCGCGGTGTCGTGCGGCCAGACGCTGCCGCAGTGGTAGCTCAACGGGTTGAACCCGGCGTTGGTCGACGCCAGCGTGCGCAACCCGTAGCCGCTGTCCAGCGCGCTGCTGGTGAGCTGGTCGGCCACCAGCCGCGCTTCGTGCGCGTCGAGCAGTCCCGTACCCAGCAGGTGCGCCATGTTCGACGTCGGCCCGGTGACGGGGCGCTTGTCACCGTCGAGCGCCACCGCCGGGTAGCGGCCGTGCTCGTCCTCCACCCAGAACTGCTCGCGGAACCGCGCGCGCAGCTCGGCTCCCCACTGGCGGGCCGGGCCGCCGTCGCCGCCGAAGGCGTCGAGCAGGTCCGCGCCCCCGACCGCGGCAGCGTAGGCGTAGCCCTGCACCTCGCACAGCGCCAGCGGACGGCGCGCGATGCCGCCGTCGGACCAGCGGATGCCGTCGCCGGAGTCCTTCCAACCCTGGTTGGCAAGCCCGTCGGCGTCCGAGCCCTGGTACTCGCAGAACCCGTCACCGTCGGGATCACCGGGACCGGACAACCACCCCAGCGCCGCCGTCAACGTCGGCAGCAGTGCGCGCACCTCGTCCTCCGGCAGGCCCGCGCGCCAGGCGTCGTGCAGCAGGCACACCCACAGCGGCGTCGCGTCGACGGTTCCGTAGTACAGCGGCGGCAGCCGCAGCGGCTCGGAGCCGTCGATGTCGATCGCCGCCCGCCGCAGCTCGTGCGGGATCTTGCCCGGCTGCTCCTCGGTGGCCGGGTCGTGCCGGGTGCCCTGCAGCGCGGCGAGCACGCGCAGCGTGCCACCGGCCAGCTCGGTGCCCAGCGGCAGCAGGAACCTGGCCGCCCACAGGGAGTCCCGGCCGAACAGGGTGAAGAACCACGGGCTGCCCGCGGCGAGGAACGCCGACTCCGGCTGCCGCGGGTCTGCCAGCAGCAGTCCGTCCAGGTCCTGCAGGCTGCGCTCCAGGAGCCTGGCGTGATCACCCTCCCCCGCCCGCGGAGCGACCAGCCGGACGGGACGCGCCGGCCGCTGCGGCAGGAACCCGGACTGCTCTTGCTCGTGCTGGTGGAGGGCGAACGACAAGGACCACTGCGCGCCGGCGGGAAACTCGACGCGCCACGACAAGCGCACCTGGTTGTCCTCAATGGACACATCGTCGGCCGTCCGGCTCGCGGCGAGGTCGACGGCGCACCCGTCACCCTGCCAGCGCACACCGTCGCCGGTGGCCTCCGGTTCCGCGAGCGCGCCCGGGGCACCGGCCTTCACCAGGTCCATCCTGGCCAGGTCGGTCGCGACGCGAGCGGTGACGACCAGGTCGGCGTCGCGCGACGAGTGGTTGCACAGCGTCCAGGTCTCGGCGAAGGACTCACCACCGGCACGGCGCTCGCGGCGGTAGTGCAGCACAGGATCCGGGTTCGCCTCGCCCTGTCCGCGCAGCACCCCGTGGAAGCATGCCCGACCGGCCTCGGGCGCGTTCGCGCCCGTCGGCACCAGCTCCGCACCCTCGACGCCGATCTCCAGCAGCGCCAGGCCGCGCCGGTCGTGGCGGTAGAAACCGGACGCCCCTCCGGCGCGGATCTGCCCGTCCGGCGCGCTGATGGCGACGCTCGGCGCGCACAGCACGGTGACCAGGTCGTGGAGCGCGGGCTGCTGGCCGTCGGGCATGGATTCCTCCAACTGGTTCTTCTTGACATTCGGGCAGCGGCGGGCGAGCCTGGTGCCTCAACCAAGGCTTTGAACGTTCAAAACAGGTTCAAAGCTTGATTTGAACGTTCAAACCGATCGCAGTCTGGCACGGACCGGCACGGCGAGGCCAGACCTGCGCGGAAGGGGTTCCGAGGTGCCTCGGGCAACGACGCTCGAACAAGTCGCCGCACGCGCCGGCGTCTCCCGCCAGACGGTGTCCAACGCGCTCAACGCGCCGGGCAAGGTCCGTCCCGACACGCTGCGGCGCGTCCGCGAGGTCATCGACGAGCTGGGATACCGGCCCGACACGAAGGCGCGCGGGCTGCGCACCCGTTCCAGCGGCCTGATCGGCTACTGCGTCGCCGAACGACGCGCGGACTCGGTCAACACGTTCATGGACCGGTACCTGCGGGCCCTGACCGCCGAGGTGGAGCGCACCGGCAGGCACGTCCTGCTGTTCACCGCCGCCCCGGGCGCCGAGGGGCTCCCCGTCTACGAGGACCTGCTCGCCCGCAGCGCGGTCGACGCGTTCGTGCTCAGCGACACGCAGGTCGGCGACCCCCGGCACGAATGGCTGGCCGAGCGCGGGGTGCCGTTCGCCTCCTTCGGCCGGACCGGCTCCGGCACCGGCGACCAGCCCGGCCCGTGGGTCGACGTCGACGGCGCGGACGGCACCGCCCAGGCCGTGCGCCACCTGCTCGAACAGGGGCACTCGCGGATCGGGTTCCTCGGTCTGCCCGAGGGCAACCGGGTGGGTGACGACCGCGCCGAGGGATGGCGGCGGGCCTGCGCGGAAGCCGGCGTCGAGGCGTCCGGCGACCTGGTGGTGCGATGCGCCGACGAGCACCGCGACCGCGGTGAAGCCGCCGAGCTGCTCCTGGACCCGGGCGGCGGGCCGACCGCGCTGGTCGCCGCGAACGACGCGCTGGCGCTGGGTGCCTACGCGGCGCTGGCCGCCCGCGGACTGCGGGTCGGAACCGACGTGGCGGTGACGGGATTCGACGACAGCCCCACGGCCTCGGTGCTCGTGCCGGGCCTGACCAGCTTGCGCCAGCCTGTCGAACGGGTCGCGCGGCGGATGGTCGAACTGCTGGACGAGCCGGACGCCGCCGGCGGCGAGCTGCTGTCGCCGGAGCTCGTCGTCCGAGGCAGCAGCGACCCGGTCCACTCGGCCGGAGGGCAGCTCTGATGCGGCGCGCACTCGCGGCCGCGATGGCCTTCTCCGTCGCCGTCCTCGCCACCGGCTGCGGCAGCGGCTTCGACGATCCGGTCGAGCAGGAGCGCGGACCGGTCACGTTGCAGGTGCTGATCGGGTCGGGCACGACAGCCGAGACCCGCGTGCTGCGCGAGCAGACCGCCCGCTGGGCCGCACGGACCGGCAACAGGGTCGAGATCGTTCCGGCCGCCGAGCTTGAGCAGCAGCTCGGGCAGGCCTTCGCAGGCGGCAGCCCGCCCGACCTGTTCTACCTCTCCCCCGACAGCTTCGGCCGCTACGCCGGGAGCGGGAACCTGCACGCCTACGGGGACCGGCTGCGCGGCGCCGCCGACATCTACCCGAACCTGCGGGAGGTGTTCACCCGCGACGGCGAGCTCTACTGCGCCCCCAAGGATTTCTCGACGCTGGCGCTGCTGATCGACACCGACGCGTGGCAGGCCGCCGGCCTCACCGACGCCGACATCCCGACGGACTGGCGGCAGCTGGCCGACGTCGCCCAGCACCTGACCACACCGACTCGCAAGGGCCTGGTGTTCGACGACAACAGCGACCGCATCGGGGCGTTCATGCGGCAGGCCGGTGGCTGGTACCTCGACCCGGCGGGTCGGAAAGCCACAGTGGACAGTCCGGAGAACCTCACTGCGCTGCGGTACGTGCAGCAGCTGTTCCGCTCCGGCAGCACCGCGTTCTCCTCGCAGGTGGATGCCGGATGGGGCGGGGAGGCGCTGGGCAGGGGAACCGCGGCGATGGCCATCGACGGGACCTGGGCCGCGGGCGCGCTCGCCGCCGACTACCCCGCCACCCGGTGGCGGTCCGTGGAGCTGCCCAGCGGCCCGGCGGGCAAGGGGACGCTGTCGTTCACCAACTGCTGGGGGATTCCCGAGCGCAGCTCCCGGCAACGAGCCGCGGAGGACCTGGTGGGCTTCCTGCTCGACGTCCCGCAGCAGGAGCAGGTCGGCCGCGAGGTCGGGGTCCTGCCGAGCAACCAGCGCGCGGCACGGGCGACCGACGCCGACACGCGGATGCGGGGGTTCACCGCGGGTGCCCCGTACGCGAAGGGCGAGGTGACGGCGCAGGGATTCGGGGCGGTCGCCGACGACTTCGACGCCAAGCTGCTGGGTCTGGCCCGCGGTGACGACCCGCGAGCGATCCTCGCCGAGGTGCAGCGCAACGCCGAACGAGCACTGGACCGGTGATCCGATGAAGACAGCGGCACTTCCTCGTCCGCGAGCCCGGTACGCGCCCGCTGCCGGCCGGATGTCGGCGGAGGCCAGGCGGGAGAACCGCGCGGGATGGCTGTTCGTCGCCCCGGCCGTGGCCCTGCTCGCGCTCTTCCTCGTCGTGCCGGCCGCCCTGGCGCTGTACGTGAGCCTGCTGGAGTGGAACGGCACCTACAGCCCGCTGTCGGGCCGGGCCCCGTTCGTGGGGCTGGAGAACTACCGGGAGCTGCTGGCCGAGGACGGGCTCGCCCGCGAGGACTTCATGACCAGCGTGCGCAACACGTTCTACTTCGTGCTGTTCACGGTCCCGGCGCAGACCTTCGTCGCGCTGCTGCTGGCCGTCGTGGTCAACGACCGCGCGCTGCGCGGACGCGGGTTCTTCCGGTCGGTGTTCTACTTCCCGTCGATCACCAGCTCGGTCGCGATCTCGGTCATCTTCCTGTTCCTGTTCTCCGGTTCCGGTGCGGTCAACGCGCTGCTGCGGTCGGTCGGTGTCGAGGGACCTGACTGGTTCACCGACTCCCGCGGTGTGCTGCACCAGTTGCTGGCCGCGGTGGGCGTGCACGACGCCCCGCCGTGGCTGGCGGGAACCGACCTGGCCGGCCTCTCGCTGTGGGAGTGGATGTCCGGGCCGTCGACGGCCATGCTCACCCTCGTCGCGCTCGTGGTGTGGACGACCTCGGGCACCTACATGCTGATGTTCCTGGCCGCCCTGCAGAACATCCCCGACAACGTCGAGGAGGCCGCGCGCGTCGACGGAGCCGGGTGGTGGCAGCGCTTCGGCAGGGTCACCGTGCCGATGCTGATGCCGACGGTGTTCCTGGTGGCGACGCTGGGGCTGATCAGCACGTGGCAGGTGTTCGACCAGGTCTACGTGATGAGCCAGGGCGATCCCGCCAAGACCACGCTGACCCCGGCGCTGCTGTCCTACCAGCAGTCCTTCGCCGAGGGCGCCTACGGAACGGGAGCGGCGATCGCCTTCCTGCTGTTCCTGCTCATCGTCGTGCTCACCGCGGCGCAACGCCTCGTGCTGCGGGACGGGAGGAACTCGTGACCACACCCGGCCCGTGGCGCATCGGGACCGCCTTCGGCTACGCCGTGCTGGTGGTCGGTGCCGTGCTCTACCTCGGTCCCTTCGCCATCCAGCTCGCCACGTCGTTCAAGACCGACGCCGACGCCGTGGCTCATCCGCTCTCGCTCATCCCGAGCCCGGTCACCACCGGCAGCTACCAGCGGGTCGCCACCGACCCCACCGTGGACGTCCCTCGGTGGCTGGGCAACTCCCTGCTGGTCACCGCGTGCGTGACGATCGGCAGGCTGCTGGTGGACTCGATGGCCGGGTACGCCCTGTCCCGGCTGCGCTGGCGCGGGCGGAAGGCGGTGTTCAGCGGTGTGCTGGTCGTGATGGCGGTGCCCAGCGTGGTGCTGCTGATCCCGAAGTTCCTCCTGCTGCGGCAGCTCAGCATGTACGACTCCTACTCCGGCATGATCCTGCCGCTGCTGGCCGACGCGATGGGCATCTTCCTGATGAAGCAGGCGTTCGAGCAGGTTCCCGCCGAGGTTGAGGAGTCGGCGAAGGTCGACGGCGCCGGCGTCGTCCGCCGGTGGTGGAGCGTCGTGCTGCCGATGGTGCGGCCGGCGCTGATCACGCTGGCGATCCTGGCCTTCCAGTCCTCCTGGAACGAGTTCGCCCACTTCCTGGTCGCGACTTCCGGCGCGCGGTACGAGACGTTGACCGTCGGCCTGGCGAGGCTGGTCAGCGGTGCGCTGGGCGAGGGGCGGCAACTGCCGCTGAAGCTGACCATCGCGATGGTGGCGACGGTGCCCGTCGCGGTCGTCTTCCTGTTCAGCCAGCGCTACCTGGTGCGCGGCCAGACGTCCGGCGCGGTGAAGGGATAGCAGAACCCCGCCCTTCCGGCCCCGCGGTCGGATGCGCGGGGCCCCGTACGTGCGAACACCCGGGCGAGGTGCTACGCGTCCGCGGGGCCGATGTCGCCCGGACGGGTGGTCGTCGGGTCCGCCCGACCAGGCGCGTAACCCTGCGGAACACGAGAAGGAACTGATCGGATGACCCCCGGCCATGATCGTGTTGAGATCTCGGCCCCGGACCCCAACAGTGTTTGGAATGTCGGGCCGAGCGGCGACCAGAGCGGGGGACCGATATGCGGGTCGCAACGACGTGGCAGCTCATCTGTGCAACCGCGCTCTCCTGCGTGCTGGCTTCCTGCGCCGAGGTGCCGCCGGCGTCGGTGACCGCATCGATACCGCACGGCGCCACCCAGGTCGCGCCCAGCGGCCCGCTGGTCGTCACCGCGCACCAGGGCACGCTCAGCTCGGTCACCGTGACCACCCACGAGAACGCCCCGGTGCCGGGTGCGATGGACCCCGACGGCCGCCGTTGGACCACGACCGCGCCGCTGGCCTTCGGCACGACCTACCGCGTGCAGGCCGTGGCCCACAACGCCGAGAGCGTCCCCTCGGTCCCGCTGAACTCGACGTTCAGCACGGTCGTCCCGAAGGAGGAGCTCACCGTCGACCGGACGCGGCCGTCCGACGGTGACACCGTCGGGGTGGCCATGCCGGTCTCGATCTACTTCAGCAGGCCGGTGGCGGACCGGGCGGCCGTCGAAAGCCGCCTGTCGGTCGAGCCGTCGGTGCCGACCGAGGGCTCGTTCCACTGGATGAGCGACGAACAGGTCAACTGGCGCCCCAGGGAGTTCTGGAAACCCGGCACCAGCGTCCGCGTGCGCGCGCGGCTGTACGGCGTGGACGCCGGCGGTGGCGTCATGGGGACCGCCGACCACGAGAGCGGCTTCGTCGTCGGACGCGACCAGCGCGCGGTCGGCGACGTCAACCGGCACGTGGTGACCGTATTCCAGGACGGGCAGCAGATCCGCGAGCTCCCGGCCTCCTTCGGCCGGAAGGTCTACCCCACCCAGTCGGGCATCCACGTCGCCTTCGAGAAGCACACCTCCACGCGGATGCGCTCGGACACCTGGGGAGGTCCGCGCAAGGGCGAGCCCGGCTACTACGACGAGGTCCTGCCGCACGCGGTCCGGATCTCCAACAACGGTGAGTTCGTGCACGTCAACGCCGCGACGGTGGGTCAGCAGGGCAGGGCCAACGTCTCGCACGGGTGCGTCAACCTCTCCCCCGCCAACGGCAAGTGGTTCTTCGACTTCGTCCAGATCGGGGACCCGGTGGAGATCGTCGGGTCGGACCGTCCGCTGACACCGCAGGACGGGGACATCCCGGACTGGACCATCCCCTACGACGACTACGTCAAGGGAAGCGCGCTCTACCAGCCGCGCTGACGCCCCGCGCCCCGGAAGCCCGCGCGGCGCAACGGGACCTCACCAAGGCCCGCACGGCCTCCACGTCCGCCGCCGGCGGCAGCGGCGCGCCGCCATGCCGACTGTGATCGAGAACGAACAACATCACGCATCAAATGAGCAGCGCACCCGGACAACTACGACATTAGTGTTGAAGTCTGATCGAAATTGATCGAGTTCGTTGACATCCGCCGAAAAGGGATCGTCAATTGACAACGCGTCGGCCCGGGGGACCCACCGCTCGTGCGTCCGGCCGGCGCTCTGGCGCCAGCGCCCGCTGGCGCGGTCCCCTTCGAGAAGGGTGTCCGACACCGATGTCACCAGCACCGACGACTCGACGGCGAACGATCCGAGGCTTCCTGACCACCGCGGTCGCGGCAGCGATGCTGTTGGCCACCGCGGCGGTACCTTCCACGGCGCAGCCGGCCGAAGGTCCGCAGCAGGCCGAGCCGCGCCTGACGACCCCGTGGACCGACGAGGTCTCACCGGACAACGCGCTGCCGGAGTACCCGAGGCCGCAGCTGACCCGCCCGAAGTGGCAGAACCTCAATGGCACCTGGGAATTCGCCCGCGCCGAGGCCGGCCAGGCCCCGCCCTTCGGGCAGCGCCTCCCGGAACGCATCCTGGTTCCCTACCCCACCGAGTCGGCGCTTTCCGGCATCCAGCGCCACGAAGACCGCATGTGGTACCGGCGGACCTTCACCGTGCCGCCGGACTGGCAGGTCGGCCGCGGCAACTCGCTGAAGATCAATTTCGGCGCCGTCGACCACCAGGCCGTGGTGTGGGTGAACGGCAAGCAGGTCGCCACCCACCGCGGCGGCTACGGCGCCTTCTCCGCCGACGTCACCGGCGCGCTGAAGCCGTCGGGCGAGCAGGAGATCGTCGTCGGCGTCGAGGACCGCACCGACGCCACCTGGCAGCCCGTCGGCAAGCAGCGCCTGGTTCCCGACCGCGGCATCTTCTACGAGGGCGCGTCCGGCATCTGGCAGACGGTCTGGATGGAACCGGTGGCGACGCGCGGCCACGCAGAGGTGCTGGACATGGTGCCCGACATCGACACCTCCACCCTCGGGCTGACGGTGCGCACCGGCGGCGCCCCCGGGCTGCGGGCCGAGGTCACCGTCAGGGACGGCGGCAGGGTCGTCAGCCGGACGCAGGGCGTCGCGGGCGGCAAGATCGACGTCCCGGTGCCCGGCGCCAAGCTGTGGTCGCCCGACTCGCCGTTCCTCTACGACCTCGACGTCGTGCTCACCGACCGCGGGCGACCGGTGGACCAGGTGTCGTCCTACTTCGGCATGCGCGAGATCGGCATGGCGCCGGGAGCCGACGGCAAGCAGCGGATCACGCTCAACGGCAGGATCCTGTTCCTGATGTCCACACTGGACCAGGGATACTGGCCCGACGGCATCTACACCGCCCCGACCGACGAAGCACTGCGGTTCGACCTGGAGCAGCACAAGAGGCTCGGTTTCAACACCGTGCGCAAGCACATCAAGACCGAACCCGACAGGTGGTACCGCCACGCCGACGAGCTCGGTCTGCTGGTCTGGCAGGACATGCCGTCGATGCGGACCGGCGAGGAGCGGCCGCCGGTCGACGCGCAGCGCCAGTTCGAGTCCGAACTGCACGAACTGGTGGAGCAGAAGAAGAACTGGACCTCGGTCATCGGCTGGGTGCCGTTCAACGAGGGCTGGGGCGAGTGGTCGCGCGAGGCCACCGGCCGCATCGCCGAGGACGTCAAGCGCCAGGACCCGACCCGGCTGGTCAACGGGCACAGCGGGGTCAACTGCTGTGCCTCGCTCGGCGACTCGGGCAAGGGCGACGTCATCGACTGGCACCAGTACGTCGGTCCGGCCACGCCTTCCCCGGAGGGCGACCGGGTTTCCATCGACGGCGAGCACGGCGGGTTCGGTCTGGAGGTCGACGGGCACATGTGGTTCGGCGAGGGCCACGCCTACGAGATGACCCCGGACGAGCAGACCCTCACCAGGCGCTACGTGGAGAACCAGCGCGACGTGCTCACCGCGGCGCAGCGCTGCGGTATCAGCGGTGCGATCTACACCCAGATCACCGACGTCGAGCACGAGGTCAACGGGTTCTTCACCTACGACCGCCAGGTGGAGAAGATGGACTTCGCGCGGGTCCGCGCCATCAACGACGAGATCGTGCGCAGCGCCGACGGCAGCGGCGGTCCCGCGCCGGCCCCGGGAACGCCGGGCCTGCAGGGCGTGCACGGCTACCAGTTCGACGAGGGCACCGGTGCGACCGCGGCCGACTCGGTCGGTTCCGCCGACGCCGCGCTGACCGGCACCGAGTGGGTGCCCGGGGTCGACGGCGGCGGGCTCTCCTTCGCCGGAGCGGGGCAGGCCGACACCGGGCAGCCGCTGATCGACACCGCGGGCAGCTACTCGGTCTCGGCGTGGGCCAAGCTCGACGAGGCCACCGGGGCGTTCCAGACGGTCGCCAGCCAGGACGGCGGCACCAACAGCGGGTTCTTCCTGCAGTACTCCGGAGCCGACCAGCGATGGGCGATGAGCTTCGTCGGACTGCGCGCACTGTCACCGGAGAAGCCCGAACCCGGGCGCTGGTACCACCTGACCGGGGTGCGCGACGCCGCGGACGGCACCGTCTCGCTCTACGTCGACGGGCGGCTCGCGGACACGAAGAACGCCTGCATCGCGGCGGAATCCACCGGCAGCACGGTGATCGGTCGGGCCCAGTACGGCGGCGCGCAGGTCGACTTCCTGCGCGGTGACGTCGACGACGTCCGCGTCTTCGACCGCGCTCTTTCCGAGGAGGAGGTCACCGCACTGGCCACCCGCGACTGACGCACCATCGCCAGAACGCCCCGGAGCGCCGGGTTCGCGCACGACCGCGCGGACCCGGCGCTCCAGCGCGTCGCACGGGCTGACGGCCGGTGAGCCCAGACCTTCCGATACGTTCAAGGTATTGGTTGATGTCCGATTGGTTTTGGACCGGCATCGCCGAGCCGCCCTAATGTCCTGGTCACCGCGCAGTGCTCCGCGGGCGACCGGAGGACAACGATGTCTGACAACACAACGGCTTCCAGCGGCGGGCAGACGGCGGCTCCGGCCACCACCGGCCGCCGCGTCCCGACCCGCTACCTGGTCCTGGCGCTGATCTTCATCATCACCGCGCTCAACTACGCCGACCGCAGCAGCCTCTCCATCACCGGCACCAGCCTGCAGGAGGACCTCGGTTTCAGCAGCGTCCAGCTCGGCTACATCTTCTCGGCGTTCAGCTGGGCCTACGTCGTCGGCCAGATCCCGGGCGGCATCCTGCTCGACCGCTTCGGCGCCCGCCGCGTCTACGCCCTGATCCTCGGGTTGTGGACCCTGGTGACCGCCGCGATCAGCCTGGTCGGGCTGATCACCACACCGGTGCTGGTGGCCGTGACCGTCATCTTCGTGCTCCGGCTCCTGCTGGGCGTCTTCGAGTCGCCCGCCTTCCCGGCGAACGCGCGGGTCGCCACGGCGTGGTTCCCCACCGCCGAACGCGGGCGCGCGACGGCGGTGTTCAACTCCGCCCAGTACTTCGCCACCGCCCTGTTCGCGCCGGTGATGGGCTGGGTCACGCACCAGTTCGGCTGGCGGTGGGTGTTCGTGCTGCTGGGCGTGCTCGGCGTGGTGCTGGCCGTGGTGTGGCTGCGGTGGATGGACTCGCCACGGCACCACCCGCGTGTCACGCCCGCCGAGTTGGAGACGATCACCGCGGGCGGCGGACTGGTCGACCTGGACGCACCGAAGACCGGAACCTCGGACGCGCCGAAGCTGCAACGCGCCCGCCTCGACCGCCGGACCATCGCGAAGATCTTCTCCACCCGCGCGCTGTGGGGCGTCTACGTCTCGCAGTACGCCGTGAACGCGCTGACCTACTTCTTCATCACCTGGTTCCCGGTCTACCTCGTGCAGGGCCGCGGGCTGTCGCTGCTGGAGGTCGGCTTCGTCGCGGCGCTGCCCGCGTTGTGCGGCTTCGCAGGCGGCCTCGCGGGCGGCTTCTTCTCCGACGCCATGCTGCGCCGCGGGTACTCGCTCACCGCGGCCCGCAAGGTGCCGTCGGTCATCGGCATGGGACTGGCGACCAGCATCGCGCTGTGCAGCCTCACCGACAGCAGCCCGCTGATCATCGCGATCATGACGCTGGCCTTCTTCGGCAAGGGACTCGGCTCGCTCGGCTGGGCCATCACCACCGACATCGCGCCGCCGCAGGCCACCAGCTTCGTCGGGTCGACGATGAACGCGTTCGGCAACGTGGCGGGCATCGTGACCCCGATCGTCATCGGCTACACCGTGCAGGCGACCGGTTCGTTCAACACCGCGCTGTGGTTCGTCGCCGCGCACGGGCTGCTGTCACTGGTCGGCCTCGCCGCGATGGGCACGATCAGGCGCATCCAGTTCGACGAGCCGTGACCGACTTTCCCGACCCAGCAACGAAATCACTGAACGGAGACCAACCATGACCACCGCAGGACCGGCCACTTCGGACCGGATCACCGGAGTCGAGATCTCCTCGGTGACGCTGCCGCTGCCCACCGCCATCAGCGACGCCAAGGTGCTCACCGGGCGGCAGAAGCCGATGACCGAGGTGGCGATGCTCTTCGCCGAGATCACCACCGAAGGCGGGCTGGAAGGCGTCGGCTTCAGCTACTCCAAGCGCGCGGGCGGTCCGGGCCAGTACGCGCACGCCTGCGAGATCGCGCCGGTGCTGCTCGGTGAGGATCCCAGCGACATCGCCAAGATCTGGGACAAACTCGTCTGGGCGGGGGCGTCGGTGGGCCGCAGCGGGTTGTCGGTGCAGGCGATCGCCGCCTTCGACGTCGCGCTGTGGGACCTCAAGGCCAAGCGCGCCGGTCTGCCGCTGGCCAAGCTCCTCGGCGCCCACCGCGACTCGGTTCGCTGCTACAACACCTCCGGCGGTTTCCTGCACGCGCCCATCGGGGAAGTCCTCGACCGCGCCGCGGAGTCGGTGGACAACGGCATCGGCGGGATCAAGATCAAGGTCGGCCATCCCGACAACGCCACCGACCTCGCCCGCGTGCGCGCCGTGCGCGAGAAGATCGGCGACGGCGTGGCCCTGATGGTCGACGCCAACCAGCAGTGGGACCGGCCCACCGCGCGACGCATGTGCCGCGCTCTGGAACCGCTGGACCTGGTGTGGATCGAGGAACCGCTCGACGCCCACGACTTCGAGGGCCACGCCGTGCTCGCGTCGCACTTCGACACCCCCATCGCCACCGGTGAGATGCTGACCAGCGTCGCCGAGCACACCGAGCTCATCCGCGCGGGCGGCGCCGACATCGTGCAGCCGGACGCCCCGCGCGTCGGGGGCATCACCCAGTTCCTCAAGGTGATGGCGCTGGCCGACAGCCGGAACCTGCAACTGGCACCGCACTTCGCCATGGAGATCCACATCCACCTCGCCGCCGCCTACGCCCGCGAGCCGTGGGTGGAGCACTTCGAGTGGCTGGACCCGCTCTTCGACGAGCACCTGGAGATCTCCGGCGGCCGGATGCACCTCTCCCCGCGCCCCGGCCTCGGCGTGACCATCAGCGACCAGGCCCGCGCCTGGACCGTCGCGGAGCAGCAGTTCCACGCCTGAGGTCCCGCCCCCGCACCACCACGCGAGGTGGGTCGAAGGGTTCAGGTCCGCTGACGTGAGGTGGCGGCCAGCGACCCGAGCAGGGCGAGCGCGCGGCTGCTCGCCGATGCCGGTTCGGCGTGGTAGACCACGAGTTCCTGGCCTGGGCTGGACCGGACGTCGAAGGTCTGCATGGTCAGCGTCAGCGGCCCGACGGCGCGGTGGTCGAAGCGTTTGCGCTCGAGCGCCTTGCCCCGAGCGTCGTGGCCGGCCCACAGCTCGGCGAACTCGGGGCTCTGGTCGAGCAGTTCGGTGAGCACCTGCCGCACGCGGGGGTCGTCGGGCGCCTCGCCGTGGCAGAGCCGGAAACCCGCGACGGTGTTGCGCGCGACGTCGTTCCAGTCCCGGTAGAACGTCCGCGCGACCGGGTCGGTGAACACCACGTGCATCAGGTTGCGCGAGTGGGTCCAGTCGTGGAAGAGCGCGTCCGCGATCGCGTTCGAGGCCAGCACGTCGTAGGCCCGGTTGTAGACGATGGCCGGGTTGTCCGGCCAGGCGTCCATGAGCTCCAGCAGGCTCGGGTCGACGCGGTCGCGCACGGCTGCGGTCCGTGCCCGCGGGCCGAGCCCGGCCAGCCGGAACAGGTGGCCGCGGCCGTCCTCGTCGAGCCGCAGCGCGGCCGCGAGAGCGTCGACCACCTGCGCCGACGGGCTGCGTTCCCGCCCCTGTTCGAGGCGGACGTAGTAGTCGACGCTGAGCCCCGCGAGCAGCGCCACCTCCTCGCGGCGCAGACCCGGCACCCGGCGGTACCCGGTGCTGGGCAGGTTCACCTCGCCCGGGCCGACCCGGGCTCGCCGCGCGCGGAGGTAGTCGCCGAGGTCGGAGCGCATCACAGCCCGATCGTAGGCGGCCGGGCGCCGGTCTTGGTGGGTGCGGCGCTCCCATGAGGACGGCGCCCTCGTACGGCACGTCCGAGCGGGGCAGCGTGGTCGGCATGCACATGAGCCGAGAAGCAGCCAACGCTCCCGTCACGGGAAAAGTCGTCCTCGTCACCGGCGCCAGCAGCGGGATCGGCGAGGCGATCGCCGCCCGCTCGGCCGGTGCCGGGCACCAGGTGGTCGCCGGCGCCCGGCGAACCGACCGCCTGCGGGCGCTCGCGGAACGCACCGAGGAGGCCACCGCCGCGTCGGGCGGCGGCATCCACCCCGTGCGCCTCGACGTCACCGACCGGGACGACGTCGCCGCCTTCGTCGAGACCGCCCGCGACCGGTTCGGGCGCGTCGACGTCCTCGTCAACAACGCCGGGGTCATGCCGTTGTCGCGACTGGACTCCCTGCTGGTGGACGAGTGGGACCGGATGATCGACGTCAACGTGCGCGGACTGCTGCACGGGATCGCCGCCGCGCTGCCCCGCTTCACCGCGCAGGGCGGGGGCCACTTCGTCACGATCGCGAGCATCGGCGCCCACCAGGTCGTGCCGACCAGCGCCGTGTACTCCGGCACCAAGTACGCCGCCTGGGCGATCACCGAGGGACTGCGCCAGGAGACCGACCCCTCGATCCGGGTCACCACCATCTCCCCCGGCGTCGTCACCTCCGAGCTCGCGGACTCCATCACCGATCCCGGGGCGGCGGAGGCGATGCACACCTACCGCAGGAACGCGATCGCGCCCGAGGCCATCGCCGAAGCCGTTTCCTACGCCCTCGACCAGCCCGACGACGTCGACGTCAACGAGATCGTCGTGCGTCCGGCCCGCCAACGCTGAGCACGCAGGAGGAATCCTTGAACACCATCCCCGCTTCCTGGGACCTCACCGGCCGAGTGGCCGTCGTCACCGGCGCTGCGCGCGGAATCGGCCGGGCCACCGCCGCGCTGCTGCGCGAGCGCGGCGCCCGGCTGGTCGTGACCGACCGTCGCGAGGCCGTCGAGGAACTCGCGGCGGACGACCCGGACGACGTCGCCGCGCTCGTGGGCGACGTCGCCGACGAGGACATCGCACGAGCCGCCACGCGGCTGGCCACCCAGCGGTTCGGGCGGCTCGACATCCTCGTCAACAACGCGGGCCGCACCCTGAACAAGCCGGTCACCGACACCACCGTCGACGACTTCGACGAGATCATGCGGGTCAACGCCCGCGGCAACTTCGTGCAGGCGCGCGAAGCCTTCCGCGCGATGGAGGCCGGAGGCGGCGGTGCGATCGTCTCGATCGCGTCCGTCTCGTCGGTCGTGGCGTTCCGGACCCAGACCGCCTATGCCGCGTCGAAAGGCGCCCTGGCGCAGATCACGCGGGTGCTCGCGATCGAGGGCGGCCCCAAGGGCATCCGGTCCAACGCCGTGCTCCCCGGCGTCGTCGACACCGACATCATGGAGGGCGTCGTCGACGACGGGCGCGAGATGCTCGCCTCCTTCGGCAGCGCGCATCCGATCGGCCGGATCGGCAAGCCCGAGGAGGTCGCCGAAGCCGTCGCCTTCCTCGTCTGCGACGCCTCCGCGTTCGTGACCGGCGCCCTCGTCGCCGTCGACGGCGGATGGACCGCTCAGTGAGCGCTGCGGGGTTCGACGCCCGGTGCACTCGAGCGGTTGCGAAGATCAGGACGTCCGCCAGCACGAGGAGACGACGATGATCAAGCGCTGGAACCCCTCCGGTGTCGCCGCGCCCGCCGGCCGCTACAGCCACCTGGCCTCGGTCCCCGCCGACCACGGGGTGGTGTTCCTGTCCGGCCAGATCGGCGCGCGCGAGGACGGCTCCCTGGCCGGTCCGGACGCCGAGGCCCAGACGCGCCAGGCCTTCACCAACATCGCGGTCCTGCTCGACTCCCTCGGCGCAGGCCCGCGGTCGGTGGTCAAGCTCTTCACGCTCGTCGCGGGCACCGAACACCTCGACGGCTTCCGGTCGGCGCTGCGGGAGGTCTTCGACGACTGGTACCCCGACGGCGACTGGCCCGCGCAGTCCCTGGCGGTGGTGGCCGCGCTCGCGACGCCCGAACTGGCCGTCGAGGTCGAGGCGGTCGCCGCGGTGCCGCGCTGACGGGCGCTGCCCGCCGTGCGGCGGATCAGTCCGCCGTCGCGGACCGCTGCGTGGTGCCGATCGCGGCGCGGAGGCGGTTGCGGGCACCGAGGAGGTGGGCGCGCAGGTTCGTCAGCGCCTCCTCCTCCGGGCCGTTGCGGGCCAGGCGCAGCAGGTCGGCGTGGGCTTCGGCGGCCGGGTGCAGGTCGACGTCCTGGGCGTTGGTCACGTCCAGCACCACGGCGATCGTCGGCAGGTACTGCTCCCACACCGCCCGCAACCGCCGGTGCCCCGACAGCCGGTAGAGCTCGGTGTGGAACTCGAGGTCGGCGCGGGCGAAGGTCCGCACGTCGCGGCGCTGCGCGGCGTTGGCCATCTCGTCCACGCACTCCTGCGCCCGGTCCCAGCCGCCCGGCTCGGCCCGCCGCATCGCCAACGACATCGCGAGGGTTTCCAGCGACTCCCGCAGCATGTACAGCTCGTCGACGTCGTCCTCGGTGAGCCCGGTGACGAACACGCCGCGCCGCCGCGACTCCAGCAGCCCCTCGGCCTCCAGCTGCCGGTAGGCGTCGCGGATCGGGCCGCGGCTGACGTCGAACTGCTCGGCGAGCACGTCCTCGACCAGCCGGGTGCCGCGCGGCAGCTCCCCGCCGATGATGCGGACCCGCAGCTCGTGCGCGACCCGGTCGCCCAGCGACCGCTGCACCAGGGACGGGAAGCTCACGACCAACTCCTAGGCTCGGGCTGCGGTGCCGCCCCGCCGGTGGATCTTCGGCAGGGCGGCCACCAGGTTAGCGCGCGTTCTCGGCCACCAGATCCTTGATCAACGACTCGGTCTCGGCATCCGGGTCGGCCACGGTCATCCGGGACTCCCCGGCGGGCAGCCCGCGCAACCGCTGCGCGCACTTGATCCGCCCGATGCTCGGCCCGAGCGCGGCCACCACGCGGTCGACCCGCTGCTGCACCTCGCCGGTGTCGCGTCCGGTCCGGATCGCTTCGGCCAGCTCCAGGAACGGTTCCGGGAGCGCCGCGGAGCATCCGGAGACGGTGCCCTCGCCGCCGGCGGCGAGGACGCCGCCCAGTTCGCGGTCGTTGCCGGAGTACACCTCGAAGCCCTCCGGCGCCGCCGCGACGTGCTCGCGCACCCGGCGGGACGCGGCGCCGCTGAGCTTGACCCCGGCGAGCCCGTGCGCGGCGGCCAGTTCGGCGCACAGTTCCGGCGACACCTCCAGCCCCGTGCGCTCCGGGAACAGGTAGGCGAAGATCTCCGCGTCCCCGGCGGCGTCCCGGACCGCCCCGAAGTAGGCGTGCAGCTCCTCGGGCGTCGCGGGCAGGTAGTACGGCGTCAGCGCGGCCAGCCGTCGCGCGCCCGCGCGCACCGACGCGCGGGTCAGCTGCGCGGCGTTGTGGGCATCGGCCGTGCCGACGTGCGCGATGACTCCCTCCGCTCCGGCGACCTCCAGCGCGGCGTCCAGCAGCGACATGCGTTCGTCGATGGTCAGCGCCGGGAACTCGCCGGTGGTGCCGCCGACGAGCAGTTGCCCGGTGTGCTGCCCCGCGAACCGGTAGAGCTGTCTGGCCGCCGCCAGGTCGAGGTCGCCATCGGGCTGGAAGGGCGTGGTCACCGCGGTGATGACCGTGCGCTGGCCGCTCATGCGGATCCTTTCGTCCGGATCGGTACGACCCCAGCATACTTCGTTAACTGTATTTCGTTAACGGTTGACTGAGGCAGGGTTTCCGCCGAGACTGTGCCGACCAGCGCCGCGTGACCTCCGCCGCGCTCCCCGAAGGAGAGGAGCAGGCCCGCATGGGCGAGCACATCGTCAGCCTCTACCACCTGAACGACATCACCGAGGCGGAGCTGCGCAAGCACCTGCCCGACCACCCCGGCCTGCGGATCACCGAGATCGGGCCGGACGCCGACCCCGCAGGCCACCGCGCCGAGCTCGCCACCGCCACGATCGTGCTGGCCCCGCTGGAGAAGGAACGCCGGATCGACGCGGCCCTGCTCGACGCGATGCCGAACTGCCGCCTGATCCAGTCGGTCGCGGTCGGGTTCGACGGCGTCGACCACGTGGCCGCCGCCGAGCGCGGCATCCCGGTGGCGAACCTGCCGGGCTTCAACGCCGACGCCGTCGCCGACTGGACCGTGGGCGCGATGCTGCACCTGCTGCGCCACTACGCGGCCGGACATCGCAAGGTCGAGCAGGGCGGCTGGGGCCCGGAAGGACTGCGCGGCCGCGATCTCAGCGCGCTGACGGTCGCGATCCTCGGCTTCGGCAACATCGGCCGCGCGGTGGCCCGCCGGCTCGACGGATTCGGCGCGGAGATCGTCGTGCACGACCCGTTCCCGTCGGAGCCCGGGCGCCAGTACGTGGCGCTGGAGGAAGCCGTGGCGCGGGCGGACGTGCTGAGCCTGCACATGCCGCTCAACGACGCCACCCGCGGACTGCTCGGGGACGAACTGCTCGCGACCATGCCCTCGGGCGCTTACGTGGTCAACGCCGGGCGCGGCGGCGTGATCGACGAGCCCGCACTCGCCCGCGCGCTGGACTCCGGCCACCTCGCCGGTGCCGCGCTCGACGTCTTCGCCGAAGAACCGCTGCCCGCGGACTCGCCGCTGCGCGGCCGCGACGACGTGCTGCTCACCCCGCACACCGCCGGGGTGACCTGGGAGGCCTACCACAACCTGCGGAACCGCCTGTTCGACAAGCTCGCGGCGGTGCTGGCCGGGAAGTCCCCCGTGGACGTCGTCAACGGCGTCCGACCGCGCTGATCCCCGAAAGGAACAACCTCATGGCCACCCTGTCCCGGTCAGAGCCGACCGGTACCCCGGCCCCGCGTCGCGGGATCGGCAAGCTGCGGTACGCGATGCTGGGCGTGCTGTTCGCCGGCATCGCGATCAACTACGTCGACCGCGCCACGATCAGCGTCGCGATGCCGTTCATGAGCGAGGAGATGGGCATCTCCGACGCGCTCGGCGGCGTGATCCTCTCGGCGTTCTTCTGGACCTACGCCGCGGGGCAGATGCCCGGCGGCTTCCTCGCCGACAAGCTCGGTGCCCGCAAGATGCTCCTGCTCGCCAGCCTGTGCTGGGGTCTGTCGACGATGGCGATGGGCCTGGCGTGGGGCGTGGTGTCCCTGGTGGTGCTGCGGCTGGTGCTGGGCATCGGCGAGTCGCCCGCCTTCCCGGCCAGCGCCCAGGTGGTGTCGCGCTGGTTCCCCCGCTCCGAACGCAGCTTCGCCGCCGCCACGTTCAACAACGGCAATCCCGTCGGGGCGACTCTTTCGGTGCCGCTGGTGGCGTTGGCGATCGCGACGCTCGGGTGGCGGTGGGCCTTCGTGCTCGCCGGTGCACTCGGCGTGGTGTGGGCGCTGGTGTGGTGGAAGGTCTACCGCGAGCCGCGCGAGCACCCGAAGATCACCGCGGCCGAGCTGGCCCACATCGAGGAGGGTCAGGAGGAGTCCGAGGCCGACGCGTCGGTGCGCTGGGCGCAGCTGTTCCGGTTCCGCGCGGTGTGGGCGATGATGATCGGCTTCTTCTGCGTCAACTTCGTCGCCTACTTCTTCATCACCTGGTTCCCGACCTACCTGGTCAAGACCTACGGGCTCAGCCTGCTGAAGTTCGGCTT
Organism: Saccharopolyspora erythraea NRRL 2338; assembly: GCF_000062885.1. Classification (NCBI taxonomy): domain Bacteria; kingdom Bacillati; phylum Actinomycetota; class Actinomycetes; order Pseudonocardiales; family Pseudonocardiaceae; genus Saccharopolyspora; species Saccharopolyspora erythraea. The sequence continues at coordinate 5,151,866 of NC_009142.1, forward strand.
CTACGGCATGATCCCCGGCATCGCCTCGATGGTCGGCGGCTGGTGCGGCGGCCTGTTCTCCGACTACCTGGTGCGGCGCGGTACCTCGCTCACGGTGGCCCGCAAGATCCCGCTGGTCGGCGGGCTCCTGGGCACCTCGGTGATCGCACTGGCGGTTTTCTCGCCGTCGGTGGAGATGGCGCTGACGGCGCTGTCGGCGTCGTACTTCTGCAGCACCTTCGCCGCGGCCAGCGTGTGGGCGCTGCCCGCCGACTTCGCCCCGACGCCGGGCCACGTCGGTTCGCTGGCGGGCATCCAGAACACCGCGGCGAACATCGCCGGGATCATCTCGCCGATCCTCATCGGCGTGCTCACCGGCCTGACCAGCTCGTTCGTCCTGCCCCTGCTGATCGCGGGCGGTGTGGCCCTGACCGGCGCGGCTGTCTACGCGTTCGTGCTGCCACCGGTGCGCCGGTTGCGCGTGGGGTGATGCGCCGGCGGCCCGCGCCCCCACCCGGGGTCGCGGGCCGCTGCGCAGGCGCACGGCGGTGAACACCTACCGGATCACGCCGTGGGAACCGGCTTCTCGGCTTCCCGCTCCGCTCGGGCCGGTTCGGGCTCCGGCCTGAACAACGGGTCCTCGCGCACTTCGCGCCACAGCGAGTAGGCGAGGCCGACCATCAGAACGACGAACGGCGCCGCCGTGATGATCACCGTCTGCTGGAGCGCTTCCAGGCCACCGGCGACCAGGAGCACGATGGCGGTCACGCCGGTGAGCCCACCCCACAGGGCCAGCACCGCTGCCCGGGGCTTCGTCTCGCCGTCCGAGGACAACATGCTCAGCACGAAGGTGTTCGCATCGGCGCCGGAGACGAAGAACAGCAGGACCAGGACCATGGCGACCGCGGAAGTCGCGGTCGGCCAGGGGAAGGCTTCGAGCATCGCGAAGATGGCGTTGTTCGAGTCCTGGGCAGCGGCTCCGGCCACGTGCCCACCGCGGAAAGCGTCCTGGAAGATCGCGGAGCCGCCGAAGACGCTGAACCACAGGAAGAAAACCGCACTGGGCACGCCGATGACGGCGACGACGAACTCGCGGATCGTGCGCCCGCGCGAGATGCGGGCCAGGAACACCCCGACGAAAGCGCCCCACGAGATCCACCACGCCAGCATGAAGTAGGTCCAGTTCTGCATCCACGCCAGCTCGCCCGAGCTCCCGGTTCGCAGGCTCATCGGCACGAAGTCACCGACGTACTGGCCGATGGACTCGACGAACAGGTTGAGCACGAAGGCCGACGGTCCGGCGATCAGCACGAAGGCGAACAACAACCCGGCCAGCCCCATGCTGCTCTCGCTGAGGAAGCGGACTCCCCTGTGCAGACCGGTGATCGCCGAGATGGTGAACAGGATCGTGACCACGGCGATGATGAGCACCTGGGTTCCGGTTCCCGCCGGCATCCCGAACACCCGGCTGAGCCCGCCGTTGATCTGCAGCGCACCGAGTCCCAGCGACGTCGTGGTCCCGAACAGCGTCGCGAAGATCGCCAGCACGTCGACGGCCTTGCCGACCGGGCCGTCGACCCGCCTGCCCAGAACGGGACGCAGCATCGGGCTGACCAGTCCCTTGCGGCCCTTGCGGTGAGTGGAGTAGCCGAGCGCGATGCCGAACACCGCGAAGATCGCCCACGCGTGCAGGCCCCAGTCGAAGAACGAGTGCTGCAAGGCGACCACCGCCGCGTGCCTGCTGCCCGGCTGCGCCAGGCCGTGCGGCGGCTCGGCGAAGTGGCTGATCGGCTCGGACACCCCGTAGGACACCAGGCCGATGCCCATCACGGCCGCCAGGATCATCGCCAGCCAGCTGACCGTGCCGAACTCCGGGCGGTCGGTGTCGGCGCCGAGGCGGATCCGGCCGAACCTGCCGGCCGCCAGCACGATCAGGAAGACCAGCACGCCCAGGCTCGACACCAGGTACACCCAGCCGAACTCACCGGTGACCCGGTTCAGCGCGGTGGAGGTGACCGCGTTGAGGTTCTCGGTGAACAGCGTCGCCCACAGCACGAACAGGCCGCAGAGCGTGACCGATGCGTAGAAGACGCTGCCCAGCGGCGGTGAGGTGGTATGTCGCCGGGTGGTGGCGGTGGCTCGTGCCATGTTTCGACTCCAGGTTCGGACGTGGTGGGTTCCCGGTGCGTGGCCGGGCAGGACGCGTTGCGCCGCCTGGCGGGAACCGGGATCGGGGAGCCGAGGTCATGCCGTGACACGGGCACGGTCGGCGGGGTGACTGGATTCTGCTCCTGACGGGGTTCCGGGAACCGGGTCGGCGCTCGCCGACCGGATCGCGACGAACCCCGAGGTCACGCAGGATGCCGACGACGGGCATCGGGTCGTGCTGCGTGCGGCCCGTCTCGGCCGCGGAGTACGCGGCCCCGGATCGTACCCTTGGCCAGATCACGACGACGCGCCCGTGGGGCCCTGCCGTCGCGGAGGTCACCGCGGCACGTGCGCGTTCGGATACGGCACCGCCCGTCTGAGAAGCGCACGGCGTGTGTGGAGCCGGTGCGAAGCGGAAGTCGCAGTCGCACCTCCGCTGCTTTCGGAACCGGAGTGCGGCACATGCGAAAAGCCCTCGAGCGCGTGTTGAACGCACTCGAGGGCCCGTTGTGGTTCCGCGTCAGGCGAGGTGTTCGATGACCGCCGCGACGACCTCGTCGGTGCCGGCGGTGCCGCCGACGTCCCGGGTCAGGACACCCGACGCCGTGGTGCGCTCGATGGCCTTGCGCACCCGGGCCGCCTCGTCGGCCAGCCCGAAGTGGTCGAGCATCAGCGCGGCGCTGCCGATGGCGCCGATCGGGTTGGCCAGGCCCAGCCCCGCGATGTCAGGGGCCGAGCCGTGGACGGGCTCGAACATCGACGGGAACCGGCGCTGCGGGTTGAGGTTCGCGCTGGCGGCGAGCCCGAGGCTGCCGGCGAGCGCGGAGCCGAGGTCGGAGAGGATGTCGGCGTTGAGGTTGGAGGCCACGACGACCGAGAGCTCTTCGGGGTGCAGCACGAACTTCGCCGACATCGCGTCCACGAGCACGCTCTCGGTCTCCACGTCGGGGTAGTCCTCGGCGACGCGGGCGAAGACCTCGTCCCACAGCACCATCCCGTACTGCTGGGCGTTGCTCTTGGTCACCGACGAGACCTTCCTGCGCGGCCTGGTGCGGGCCAGGTCGAAGGCGAAGCGGATGATCCGTTCGCAGCCCCGCTCGGTGAACAGCGAGGTCTGCAGGGCGACCTCGTTGCCGGGCCCGCGGCCGGAGAGGTTGCGCCCGCCCAGGCCGGCGTACTCGCCCTCGCTGTTCTCTCGGACCACGACCCAGTCCAGCGCGGTGTCGTCGGCCTTGCGCAACGGCGAGGTGACGCCCGGGTGGAAGTGGACCGGCCGGACGTTGGCCCACTGGTCGAAGTTCTGGCAGATCCGCAGCCGCAGCCCCCACAGGCTGACGTGGTCGGGGACGGAGGGCCAGCCGACGGCGCCGAAGTAGATGGCGTCGAACCCCTCGAGGATCTTCAGGCCGTCCTCGTCCATCATGCGGCCGGTCTTCTCGTAGTAGCCGCAGCCCCACGGGAACTCCGTCCAGTCGAAGGTCCACGCCCCACCCGAGGACTGCGCCAGCGCGTCGAGCACGGCACGTCCGGCGGCGACGACCTCGGCCCCCACTCCGTCTGCCGGAATGGCGGCGATCCGGAACGTGCGCGGTGCTGACATCAGGTCACTCCCTGGTGCGTACGGCTGTCCTCACTCCGAGTGAAGACCCGCGGGGACCCGGCGTCCAACACGCGCTTCCGATCCGGTCCATAGGTTCTGGCTATCCCGGCTGTTCGAGGTGGTCGACCGGCGTGTAGGAGCGGGCCACCTCGAGGAAGGCGCGGGCGGCCGGTGTCAGCGGGGCGGACCGGCTGACCAACGCGACGTGGAGCTGGGCGGGAGGGTCGATGCGGACCGCGCGGGCCCCGGCCCGGCGGGCCAACGGCGCCCAGGCAGCGGGCAGGACCGCGAGACCGACCCCCTGCAACACCAGCGGGAGGATCGACGTGCGGTGCGCGACCTCCGCCACGATCTCCAGGTCCGCACCGGAGGCGAGCACCTCGTCGACGATCCGGCGCATCAGGCTGCCGGGAGGCGAGACGATCAACCGGCTCCCCGCCAGCGCCGTGCGCGGCACGGGGTTCCCGGCGGGGAAGTCCACGTCGCTCGCGCCGACCAGGACGAAGTCCTGCGACTCCAGCGGCAGGACGTCGACGCCCGGGGCCTGCACACTGCCGGGTGCGCCGACCAGGCCGAGCTCGCACACGCCCTGGCGAACCTTGCGCACCACCTCTTCTGTGGTGAAGGCGGCGTCGGCGCCGACCGTCACGCCGGGGTGACGCCGGGTGAACAGGCGGGTCAGCGTGCCGAGGGGCTCGATGCCCGGCGAGGGCATCGTCACCAGCTCGACCCGTCCGCGCCGCACGCCCTTCAGGGAGTCCATCGTCGCGCGGGCCGTGCGCAGGTCGCGCAGGACCTGGCGAGCGGGCGCGATCAGCTCCTTGCCCGCGTCGCTGAGCACCGCACCGCGGCCGACGCGGTGGAAGAGCCGGACACCGAGCTCGCGTTCGAGGCCGGCGATGGCCTGCGACAGCGAGGGCTGGGCGATGTGCAGCTCCTGCGCGGCACGCCCGAAGCCGTCGTGGTCGACGATCGCGAGGAAGTACTCGAGCTGGCGCGCGTCCATCGTCGGTCCGCCTCCGGTACGAGCAGGTGTGGATCACCCCAGGTAATCACCCATTCATACGGCGAACCTATCAGTCGCGCAGCACGCTTCCCTGTTCGGAACGGGACCGAGGTCACTGTCGGGTCCACGTTCGGCGGGTCGGGGCCGACTCGGAGGTGGGGTGGTCGTGAACCGTCGACGCCGTCGGCCACGACCCGCGCGGCCCCTGTCTCAGGCGCGCGAACCGCGCGGTTCCGCCTTCTTCGCCTTGACGCGGGCCACTTCCCTGCGGTGGTCGGCCTGGGTGGCGCGTTCCCGCTCCAGCCACTCGGGGCCGTCCGCCTTCAGCTCGTTGATCTGGTCCGTGGTGAGGGGGTCGGTGATCCCGCCGCGCGCGAGGCCGCCGATGGAGATGCCCAGCCTGGCCGCGACGACCTGCCTCGGGTGGGGTCCGTTGCGGCGCAGCTCCCGCAGCCACTCCGGCGGGTCGGCCTGCAGGGCGTTCAGCTCGTCGCGGGAGACCACGCCCTCCTGGAACTCCGCCGGGGTGGCTTCCAGGTACACGTTGAGCTTCTTCGCCGCGGTCGCCGGCTTCATCGTCTGGGAGGTCTTCTGCGACGTCATGCCGTAGAGGGTATCGACCGGGGTGCGCGCTACCTGCGGTGACGCCCGGTAACCTGGCCCCGTGGCAGGCTCGGACGAATCCCCCACCTTCACCCTCGCCTACGTCGCGGGGGTGACACCCGGCAAGTGGGTCCGGAAGTGGAACGAGCGGCTGCCCGAGGTCCCGCTGAACCTCGTCCAGGTGTCGGCCGCCGAAGCCGCCGACGTGGTGCGGGAGCGCAAGGCCGACGCGGTGCTCCTGCGCTTCCCGGTCGACCGGACGGGCCTGCACGCGATCCCCCTCTACACCGAGACGACCGTCGTGGTGGTCCCGAAGGACCACTTCGTCGCCGCGGCCGACGAGGTGTCCCCCGACGACCTGGCCGACGACGTCGTGCTGCACCCCCTCGACGACACCCTCGACTGGGAGCAGCCGCCCGGACGACCCGCGGTCGAGCGCCCCGCCACGACCGGGGACGCGATCGAACTGGTCGCGGCCGGAGTGGGGCTGCTCGTGGTCCCGCAGTCGCTCGCGCGGCTGCACCACCGCAGGGACCTCACCTACCGGCCGGTCACCGGCACCCCGCAGTCCCGCGTCGCGCTGTCGTGGCTGGAGGACGAGACGACCGACCTCATGGAGCAGTTCATCGGCATCGTGCGCGGGCGGACCGTCAACAGCACCCGGGGGCGCCCGCCGGCCCAGGCGGCGGCGAAGCCCAGGCGGCCCGAAGGTGAGAGCAAGAAGCCCGCCGCCCGCAAACCGGCAGGCAGGAAGCACCAACCGGCCCGCGGTGGCCCCAAGGGTGGCAACCGGGGGAAGCCGCGCCGCCGCTCGTAGCGACCGGCGCACGAGCTCTCGACCGCAGGCGGCCGGTCCCGGCTCGAATTCCGGTTCGACACAGCTCGGGGGGTCCTTTGGACTCTTCCGCCTTCGCAGCCCGGAGTCCGACGCTTTTCGTAGCCATGCAGCACGCCTGGAGTGCACGAGCTGTGAGGTGATCGAAGTGCCCAAGTACCTGGTGCGAGCGACTTACACCGCCGACGGTGTCAAAGGTGTGCTCAGAGAAGGCGGCACGGCTCGGGTGGACGCCGTGCGCAACATGATCACCAGGCTCGGCGGCGAGGTGGAGTCGTTCTACTTCGCCTTCGGCGACTACGACGTCTACGTCGTCGTCGACCTGCCGGACAACGTCTCGGCCGCGTCCGTCGGGCTGACCATCACCGGCAGCGGTGCCGTCCGGTCCGACACCGTGGTGCTGCTGACTCCCGGTGAGGTCGACGAGGCGGTGGCGAAGGAGTTCGAGTACCGGCCACCGGGCGGGTGACGCCCCGCCCCGGTCGCGGACCACTGTGGACGGTTGTGGTCCGCGGACCGGGAAATGCCGCTCATCGCGGCGGGGTCCAGTCGACGCTCCACAACCGGGCACCGCCACGCCGGTGCAACCTGCGCAGGAACGACAGCACCCCGGAAGAACCCGTGGCCCAGTGGCCGCTGGCGGTGTCGAGCGAGTTGCCGGCGAAGGACGGCTGCTCGGGTGTGCCACCGCTGCGGCACAGCATGAGCTCGGCGACCTCCTCGGCACCGCGCCAGAACTCCTCGTCCCCGGTGGCCGTCGCCACGTCGACCAGAGCCTCGCCGATCCCGGCGAGCCCGCAGCACTGCGAGACGACCCACGCCTGGGGTGCCAGCACCATGCACGCGCGGGCGCCTTCCTTGGCGAGCGCAAGCAACCGGTCGTCGTCGAGAGCCCGCCCCGCGAAGACGAGGGCGGAGGCGATGCCCGACATGCCCTGGCACCACGACGCAGCCATCGGGCGGGCAGCCGGGCGCCGCATGACCGCGACCAGCTCCTCAGCCTCGGCGGCCAGGGCGCCGAACCGCTTCCCGGCCTCCTCACCGGCGGCGGGGTCACCCGTCCTGAGGTGGTGTGCCAGCAGGAAATACGCGATTCCCGCGGTGCCGTGCGCGAAACCGGCTTCCAGCGCGACACCGGAACCGGGCTGCGCCGGCGGAGCCGCGTCCTCGGCGTCGGTGACGTCGCCGCTGAGCAGGCGCCGCGCGCACTCCGAGGCGATGTCGAGGTGCCCCTCGCCCGGCGCGAGGTCGTGCAGCACGAGATGTCCGGCGCCGATCCCGGCCACGCCGTGGATGTAGTCGCCGCGCTCCCGGTCGCCGAGCTCGATGCGCTCCGGCGGCGCGAGGTCGGGTGCGAGCATGCGGCGGGCGGTGGCCAGGTAGAGCGCGGTGCCGGTGCGGCCGAAGTACAGCGCGGAGGGCAACCGCGCGGGCGGTGTCATCCGGACGGTCCACCGGGCGAGGTCGGCCGCGACCGCCTCCGACTCCGCGTGGTGCAGCAGTTCCATGCCGAGCCCGGCCGAACCGCTGTAGACGTTGGTCACCGGCGGGTCGGCGCGGTCCGGGTCGGGTGAGTCGGCCATGAGCTTCGTCGCGAACCCGCTGCATTCCCGCAGCGTGTGCCGCAACGCCGATTCCAGCAGGTCGGGCGAGAACTTCGGCGGCGCGGGCCGGGAGCCGCGCACGGCGACGGCGCCGCCGCGGTACCGGCCCGCGCGGATGTCGGCGACTGCGGCGCTGCGCTCCGCGGGATCGAGGCTCAGGAGTCCGGGCAGCAGCGCGCGGACCCCGGTCCTGGCGTCCGGGTACAGCCGGGCCAGGCACATCAGGGTGCGTTCGAGGTTGCGGACCGGGTCTGGGTCGATGGCGACCGGGTTCATCCCCGACGCGGCGAAGAACAGCGTCGCGCCCAGCGAGAAGTAGTCGTCCTCGGGTTCGGCGGGCCGCTCGGTGTGCTGGTCGGGCACGCTGTAGCCGCGGGTCCAGCCGGGGATCTGGAGGCCGTCGTAGCGGCTGTTGCCGAAGTCGATGAGCGTGCAGCGCCCGTCGTCGTCGAGCACGATGTTCTTCGGCGAGAGGTCCCGGACGACCACGCCGCGTTCGTGCACCGCGTCCAGGACCGCGAGCAGCCGTTCCGCCAGGAGACCCAGGTCGCGGCCGGTGTCGCCGGGTTCGTCGAAGAACAGGCCGTGCTCGCCGACGAACCGGTTCAGATCGCGCGTCCCCGCGTCGGTGGTGACCAGGTACTCGTCCTCGCCGTGGCGGAAGTGGTCGATCAGGCCGGGGACGCCTTCGACCCCGTCCAGCGCGTGCAGGATGCGGCGCTCGTTGCGCATCTGCCCGCGCAGGTCCATGCCGTTGACGTTCTCGCTGACGTAGGCCCGGGCCTCCTTGACCACGACCTGGCGGCCGTCGGGGTCCACGGCGCGGTAGACGTTGCCGCGGGGACCGCGCATGACACCGGAGGTGAGCCGGTAGCGACCGCCCAGCGTGGTGTGCGCCGGTTCTGCGGTCCGGCCGGCCTCGGGCGCGGGCTCCGGGCGGAAGGGGTCGGTGGCCCAGTGCGGGCAGCTGTACTCGGGCCCCGCCGCACCGGCCTCGGTCTGGCCGTCGGGCCCGATCACCACGAGTTCGAAGTCGCCGTTGTCGTCCACCCGGAACTGCGGGCGGAAGGGCGCATAGCGGTAGTACACCGGTGCGTCGCGCCGCACGCGGCGGTCGCTGGCGATCCGCGGCGCCGACATGCCCGCCAGCGCCTCGGCGAGCTCGTTTCCGAGCCGCACGACGGAGTTCTGCGGCGGGTAGACCGTCAGGGCTTTGCCGACGGCGCCGGGGTCCAGGTCACCGGAGTTGAGCTCGCGCAGCGTCGAAACCGACTTGGCCACCTTGAAGTCGCAGTCGCGGGACAGCAGCAGCGGCAACACCCGATCCAGCGTCTCGGCCAGCGTGCCGGGCCGCGCGGACACGTGCAGCTTCCAGCCCTGCGCGGGAATGTCCAACCCGGTTTTGCGCACGCTGATCCAGGTTCCGTCGACCGCCACCTCGCGGCAGGCGGCGGTCGCGGCCGCGGTGATCCGGTCGATCACGTGATCCGGTGAATCCGAAACGGCCACGGCCGTGTCCATTGAACGCCCTCCCGCATTCGCAGCAGCTCGGAAATCGCGAGCACGCGAGGCAGAAAGGCCGCCATGGCGAAATGCGGCCTTTCTGCCGTTCGCGTCGGAATCAGACGATGGACGGGCAGCAGGGCCAGCTGCTGCAGACGGTCCGCTTGCAGGTGTTCACGCACGCCTGCGGGCCGTGCAGGACTTCCTTCAGCTCGGTCTCGAAGTCGACGGCGACGTCGTCGAGTTCGAGAACTCCCGCGTCGCGGGGCTCCAGCGTGAGCGCGGACATGGCGATCTCCTTTCCGGGTTGCCTCGTGGGCAATCCATGCGGGCACGACGGAGGTGCGTGCGGATTCGTCGGCGTGCACCCCCAGTTCTGCACGGCGAACGGCCATTGGCGGGCATCCAGGGCCCGGAAGCTGCCGTCGGCGAACCTTTGGAATTGTTGGCACAACGGGCCTGGTTCACCTAGAGCCAAATGGACGAATAAAGGACGTTTACACATCTGCATTGGTCGTCTAGTTTCTCGCCTGTGATGGGGTGTGATCCGTCCGGTGCGCACTGGTCGCGCGAAACCGGGCTTTCTCGATGAAGTCGTTGCTCCGCCGGAGAAAACAGGCGGCCGAGCCCTCCGATCTGGTCGTGCCGTACTGGCAGTGGCACGACGAGGAGCTGTTGTCGGCGGGCCTGCTGACGATGGCGCGGCGGCTGCCCGCGCTGGTCGCCGGCGCGCTGCGGGTCGCGTGGCAGGCCAGCAGGCGGGACACGGCCGCCACGCTGGGCCTCAACGCGGTCGCCGGCTTCTTCACCGCCTTCGGCCTGCTGGCCACGACCGGAGTGCTGGAGTCGCTGTTCGCCGCGGGCCCCACAACCGACAGGGTGCTCGCGGCGCTGCCCGCGCTGCTGGTGGTGGCCGCCGCGGCCGGGTTGCGCGCCGCGCTGCTCGCCGGCGCGGGATGGGCCCAGGAACGCCTGAAACCGCAGGTGGAGCGGCTCGCCGAGACCAGGCTCTTCCGGCTCACCACCGAGGTGGAGCTGACCGCGTTCGACGACGAGGAGTTCCACAACTCCATGCAGCGGGCACGCGACAACGGCGTGCCCGACTCGGCGACCGTGGTCGAGATGACCGTCAACGTGCTCACCGGCGTCATCGGCGTCCTGTCGGCCGCTGTCACGCTGGGCGTGCTGCACCCGCTGCTGATGCCGCTGCTGCTGGTCACCGCGGTGCCGGACGGGTGGGCGGCGTTGCGCTCCGCCCGGATGCGCTACGCGGCCTTCCGACGGGTCTCCACGGCGCGGCGCCGCAAGTTCATGCTCTCGGACCTGATGGCCGAGCGGCCGCCCGCCGCCGAGGTGCGCGCCTTCACGCTGCGCGGGTTCCTGCTGGCCGAGTACGACCGGATCGCCGACGTCGAACAGCGGGTGGAGCTCGACGTCGCCCGGCAGCGCACCAAGACCAGGGTGGCGGGCGATCTCATGGGCGGTGTCGCGCTCGGCGCCGTCTACACGGCGCTCGGCGGCATGCTCGCGGCCGGCATGGTTCCACTCGCCGTGGTCGGCACCGCGGTCCTGACGATCCGCGCGAGCCAGACCTCGCTGGCCGCGCTCGTGCAGGCGGTGAACAAGCTCTACGAAGCGGGCCTCTACTTCGGTGACTACCTGGACTTCTGCGAACTCGCACAACGGCGGGTCCCGGCGGACCGCGGCACCACGGCCCCTGCGGGATTCCGGCGAATCACCGCGGAGTCGGTCAGCTTCACCTACCCGGGAGCCGACGCGCCGTCGCTGTCGGAGGTGAGCATCGCGGTCGACCGCGGTGAGGTCGTCGCGCTGGTCGGGGAGAACGGATCCGGCAAGACCACGCTGGCCAAGCTGCTCGCGGGCCTCTACGCGCCGGACTCGGGGGTGGTCCGCTGGGACGACACCGACATCGCCGGGATCTCGGGAAAGGCGCTGCACGACCGGATATCGGTGATCGCGCAGGACCACACCCGGTGGCCGCTGACCGCGTTGCAGAACATCACCATGGGCCGCCCCCTGGACGGCGAGCGGCTCGCGGGCGCGGCGGCGGCTTCCGGCGCCGACGAGGTGGTCGCGCGGCTCGGCCGGGGCTACGAAACGCTGCTCGACCGCAGGTTCGAGGGCGGGCACGAGCTGTCCGGCGGGCAGTGGCAGCGGATCGCCATCGCGCGCGCGTTCTACCGGGACGCGGAGCTGATGATCTTCGACGAGCCGACCTCGGCGCTGGACCCGAAGGCCGAGCACGCGCTGTTCGAGCGGATCCGGCGGCACGCCGACGGGCGCACGGTCCTGCTCATCACCCACCGGCTCTCCAGCGTGCGCTACGCCGACCGCATCTACGTGCTGAACCGGGGACGGGTCAGCGAACAGGGCACGCACGCCGACCTGGTGCTGGCCGACGGGGAGTACGCCCGCCTCTACGAGTTGCAGGCCGCGGCCTACCGGGAACGCGAGGCGCGCCCGGCATGAGACCTCGCCCGCGAACACCGCACCCCGCGGGGGCACGATGATCCTCTCCTCCCCCGCGGCCTACGCGCTGGCCGCCGTGCTCGGTTTCGCTGCGCTGGGCAAGGTCTCCGACATCGGCGGGTTCGCCGGTGCGATCGCCGGTTACCGGATGCTGCCGCAGTCGTGGACCAGCACGGTCGCCGGAGTGGTCGTCGGTGGCGAACTGCTGAGCGCGATCCTGCTGGTGTGGCCGCACACCCGGTTCTGGGGAGCGCTGCTGTCGCTCGGGCTCCTCGCCGCCTTCCTCGTCGGCATGCTCGGCGTTCTCCGCCGGGGGCTCCGCGTGGACTGCGGCTGCTTCCGGACGACCGGCCCGGAGGAGATCGTCGGTCCCGGCACGGTGGTGCGAACGGGATTGCTCCTCGTGCTGGCCGTGCTCGCGGCGTTGCCCGGGGAGCCGGCGTTCCGCCTCGTGCACCTCCTGCTCGCGGTGCTGATGCTGGTCACCGTCTTCCTCTCCGCGACCCTGGTCTCGTTCACCGCGAGGTCGGCATGACCGCGGAGTGGGCGGTGCTCCTGCTGCTCTCGCTGCTAGCCGTGCTGAACTCCGTCGCGGCCATCGCCCTGATTCGGCAGCGGATCTTCGCCGAGCAGCCCGCTTCCGCGGCCTACGGTCCAACACCGGGAACAAGCCTGGACGTCGGTGTTCCCGTGGAGTCGTTGAGCGCGGGAGCCGACAAGGTGCTGTTCGGGTTCATCTCACCGCAGTGCGGCCACTGCCGGATCATGCTGGCGGAGTTCGTCCGCTTCTCCGCACGGATCCGGGTCGTGCTGGTCAGTGCGGCCGATCCGCAAGAGGCGCGGGCACACCTCGCCGCCCACGACGTCGACCTGCCGCTGGTGACCGGTACCGACGTCTTCGACGCCAACGACGTTCCCGGGCCGCCCTACGCCGTCGTCACCGACGGCCGCGGCATCGTGCTGGCGCAGGGTGGAGCGAACCGGCCGGAGCATCTGGAGGAACTGCTGTCACGGGCCGACGCCCTGCGTCCGCCTGCGACGTAGCCAGTACCACCGTGGGCCCGGGCCCACGGTGGTACTGGCGGCCGTCACTGCTCCAGCAGGTCCTCGAGCACGATGGGGATGTGGCGGACGCGAACGCCGGTGGCGTTGTGGATGGCGTTGGCGACGGCCGCAGCCATGCCGACGGTGCCGATCTCGCCCACTCCCTTCGCACCCACGGAGTTGTGCAGCGTGTCCGGGTACTGGACGAAGTGGACGTCCACATCGGATATGTCGGCGTTCACCGGCACCAGGTAGCCCGCGAAGTCACCGTTGGCCAGCCGGCCGTTCTCCTCGATCTCCAGCCCCTCGTGCAACGCCGCCGACACGCCCCAGATCATGCCGCCCATGAGCTGGCTGCGAGCCGCCTTCTCGTTGATGATCCGGCCCGCGTCGAACACGCCGAGCATGCGGGAGACCCGCGCCTCGCGCGTCCACCGGTGCACCCGGACCTCGCAGAACTGGGCGCCGAAAGAGCTGAACGAGTGCTTGGTCAGCTCCTCCCCGGGCGCGGACGAACCCGTCGCGGCCAGCGAGGAGCGGTCCACCGCCCGCAGCAGCTCACCGAAGGTCATCGACCGGTCCCCGGCCAGCACGCGACCGTCCTCGTAGGTGACCTCCATGCCCTCGAACGGCGCGCCCGGGGACGACGCCAGGGCCACCAGCTCGTCGATCACCTCGGTCGCTGCGATCATGATGGCCGAGCCCACGCTCGCGGTGGCGGTCGAGCCACCGGACAAGCCCCCGGGCGGCAACGCCGAGTCGCCCAGCCTCGGCGCAACCCGCTCCGGGGCGATGTCCAGCGACTCGCCGCCCACCAGGGAGAGCACGGTGAGCAGGCCCGTTCCCGGGTCCGACCCGCTGGTCGCGACCACGGCGGTGTCGTCGGCCCGCAGGGTGACCTCGACCGTGGCCGGGAACCGCAGCGCCGGGAACATCGCGGTGGCCGTGCCCAGACCCACGAGCCAGTCGCCGTCGGTGCGACCGCGCGGCGAGCGGCTCGCCCAGCCGAACCGCTCCGCGCCGAGGCGGAAGCACTCGTCGAGGTGCTTGCTCGACCACTGCAGGTCCTTGCCGGGCGGCGCGGTCGAGTTGTTCCGCATGCGCAGCTCGATCGGGTCCATGCCGAGTTCGACCGCGAGCTCGTCGATCGCGCTCTCCAGCGCGAAGGACCCGGGCGCCTCGCCTGGCGCGCGCATGAACGTGGTCGGCGGGATGTTCAGCGGCACCATCTTCTGGCTGATGGCCAGGTTCTCGGTGGCGTACCACTCGCGCGAGGTGCCGTGCGAGGTCGGTTCGACGAAGGACCGGTCCATCGGGGTGCTGCACCACGAGTCGTGGCGCAACGCGACCAGCGTGCCGTCGGTGCGGGCGCCCAGGGCGATCTTCTGGACCGTCGCGGGGCGCGTCGCGGTCGCGGTGAAGACCTGCTCCCTGCTCAACGCCGCCTTGACCGGCCGGTCCAGCGCCTTGGCCGCGGCCGCCGCCAGGAACGCGGGCGCGGAGGTGCGGGCCTTGCCGCCGAACGCCCCGCCCACGTAGGGGTTCACCGCGTGCACCGACGACGGGTCGACGTCGAACGCACCGGCCAGCTCGGCCGCCTGGAGGTGGGCCCCCTGGTTGCCGCTGTAGACCGTCAGGCCTCCGGAGTCCCACACCGCGACCGCGGAATGCGGTTCCATCGCGGCGTGGTTCTGGGTCGCGGTGCTGTAGGTCGCCTCGAACACGACGGGACTCGAGGCCAGCGCGTCCTCGATGGACTCGACGCCGTCGGCGAGCACCGTGAGCGACGGCGGCGAACCGCCCCGGTCCGCCGGCGCGTCCTCGGCCGAGTCGAGGCCGTCCTCCAGCGAGGTCAGGGCCGGCCGCTGGTGGTAGGAGACCTCGACGAGCATCGCCGCGTCCCGGGCCTGCTCGTAGGTCTCCGCCACCACGAAGCCGATCGGCTGGCCGTAGTAGGCGACTTCCTTGTCCTGCAGGGGAACCCACGTCTCGCCGAACAGCGGGGAGCTCGGTGTGCGCAGCTCCAGCGGGTTGAACGGCGTGAACACGCCAAGCACGCCGGGAGCGCGCTCGGCCTCCGCGACGTCCATGGCCGCGATCTCGCCGTGGGCGATCGTGCTGAGCAGGACGTATCCGTGGACCATGCCGGGGAGGTTGTGGTCCACCCCGTACCTGGCCTGCCCGGTGACTTTCGCCGGGCCGTCCAGCCTGCTGGTCATCAGCGGCTCCCCTCGGTCAGTTCCAGCAGCGCGCGGACGACGGTCCGCTTCAGCAGAGGCACCTTGAAACCGTTCGCGGACAACGGCCTGGCACCGTCGGCCGCCTCGGACGCGGCGGCCTCGAAGGACTCCTGGGTCGCGGGCGCGCCGCGCAGGGCCTCCTCCACCGCGGGCAGCCGCCACGGCACGGTCGCCACGCCACCGACCGCCACCCGGGCGTCGGCGATGCGCGAGTCCCGGACGTCCAGCGCGACCGCGGCCGAACACAGCGCGAACTCGTAGGACTGCCGGTCCCGAACCTTGACGTAGGTGGAACGCGACGCCCAGTCCAGCCGGGGGACCACGACCTCGCTGATCAGCTCCCCGTCGCGCAGGTCGTTCTCCACCTCGGGGGTGCCGCCCGGCTGCCGGTAGAAGTCGGCCAGCTTGACGGTGCGCTCCCCGGCTGCGCCGACCAGCCGGACCTCGGCGTCGAGCGCGACCAGAGCCACCGCCAGGTCGCTGGCGTGCGTCGCCACGCACGCGTCGCTGGTGCCCAGCACGGCGTGCATCCGGTTGGCCCCGGAGATCGCGGGGCAACCGCTGCCCGGTTCCCGCTTGTTGCACGGCGTCGCGACATCGCGGAAGTACGTGCAGCGAGTGCGCTGCAACAGGTTCCCGCCGATGCTGGCCATGTTGCGCAGTTGCTGCGAGGCGCTCAGCAGAAGGGCCCGGGAGATCGCCGGGTACACACCGGGATGCCCGGCGACGTCGCTCATCCGCTCCAGCGCGCCGATGCGCAGGCCGTCAGCGGTGTCGATGCCGCGCAACGGCAACGCGTTGATGTCCAGGACGTGTTGCGGTGTCAGGACGTTGAGCTTCATCAGGTCGACGAGCGTGGTGCCGCCGGCCAGGAACGTGCCGGGCGAGGCGAGAGCGGCCTCGACGGTGGCGGGTTCGGTGAGGTCAAAGGGTCGCATCGGCCTGCCTCGCTTGTTCGACTGCCGCGACGATGTTCGGGTAGGCCGCGCAGCGGCAGAGGTTGCCCGACATGAACTCCCGGACGTCCTCGACGTCCTGGCGGACCGCGGCGACCGCCGACATGACCTGCCCGGAGGTGCAGAACCCGCACTGCAGGGCGTCCTGGTCGACGAACGCCTGCTGGACCGGGTGCAACCCCTCCTCCGAGGACAGCCCTTCCACCGTGGTCACCGGCTGCTTCACGGTCGCGGCCAGGGTGAGGCACGACAGCACGGGCCTGCCGTCGACGTGCACCGTGCAGGCACCGCACTGGCCGCGGTCGCAGCCCTTCTTCGGACCGGTGATGCCGAGGCGTTCGCGCAACGCGTCCAGCAGCGTCACACCGGGATCGACGCTCAGCTGTTCCGTCCTGCCGTTGATTTCGAGTGAGATGTCCACTGGATCTCTTTTCCGCGGATCGTCCGCGTAGGAAACCTGGCGGTGTCAAAGTGGTGGGAGCGGCTCCGTCCGGCCCACCGCCGAGTCGAACGGATAGTCATCCGTTTCGGTCCCGAGGCTAGTGGATTATTATCCGCTTCGCAAAGTGCGTCGGTCGCGGCGCTGTCCCGGCTCCAGCACCGCCGTGCATTACATTCCAGGGGGACGAGGCGACGACCGGGGAGGGATGATGTCGACGGGATCGGTCAGCCCGCGGCGCGCGGACACCCGGCGCAACCACGAACGCATCCTCACCGCGGCGGCCGAGTCGCTGACCAGGTGCGGCGCGGTGTCCTTCAACGCCATCGCCAAGCAGGCCGGGGTCGGCGTCGGCACCGTGTACCGGCACTTCCCCACCCCGGAAGAGCTCATCCTGGCGGTCTACCGGCGCGAGGTGCGCCACCTCGTCGAGGTCGTGCCCAGCCTGCTCGAGGCGCACCCGCCGGAACAGGCGTTCCGGGTGTGGACCAGCGACCACCTGGCGCACTACATGATGACCAAGCGCGGGCTGGCGAAGGCCCTCAGCGCCGCGACGGCGTCCTGCGGCGAGCTGCCCGCCAGCGCCCACGAGGCCATGGTGGGCGCGGTCGCCACCCTGCTGGAGGCCAACGTCGAGGCAGGCACCGTCCGCGCCGACCTGGACCCGGAGACGGTCCTGCGCGGACTGGGCGGCCTGCTGTTCCTGGACCCCGGCGGCGACTGGCAGAACCAGACCGCCAACCTCACCGATCTGCTGTGGCGCGGCATGCGCACGGCGGACTGACCCGCACAGTTGCTCCCTCCGACCGCCACACGGCCAGACCAGTTGATTTCAGTTCGCTCTGAAGTAATGAATGCGATCTATTTCAGTGGCAAGTGTAGGTGATCCGGACTCGAGTCGAGTGCTGCACCTTCGACCACGCAGAAGGCAGTATCCCCACCGCAACGGCCGCAACCGAATAGAAACACCACCGCTTCGTGAAGCATTGACAGATTGCGCCACGTGATCGTTGAATGCTGCGAACGCAGCAGCGGGACTGCCGGCCGGAGCGGGAGGAGCTCAGGTGACCACGACGGACGGAGCACGCCGCAAGCGCTCGATGGCACTGCTGCTGGGCTTCCTGCAATGGGTCGAACGCCTCGGGAACAAGCTGCCGCACCCGTTCTGGCTGTTCACCATCATGGCGGGGCTGGTGATGGTCCTCAGCGGCGTGCTCGGCGCGCTCGGCGTCTCCGCCGTGTCCCCAGTGGACGGCAAGACCATCCGCGTCCGGAGCCTGCTGTCGGCCGAGGGCGTGTCGACCATCATCGGCGACGCGGTGGAGAACTTCGCGAAGTTCCCGCCGCTGGCGCTGATCATCGTGGTGATGCTCGGGGTGTCGGTGGCCGAGCGGAGCGGGCTGCTCAACGCGATGCTGCGGGGCAGCGTCACCCGCGTCCCGGCGAAGTACCTGACGTTCGTCGTCGCGCTGGTGGGGATCACCGGCAGCGTCGCCTCCGACGCCGCGTACGTGGTGCTGATCCCGTTGGGCGCGCTGGTGTTCAAGGCCGCCGGACGCAGCCCGATCCTCGGACTGGTGGTCGCGTTCGGATCGATCTCGGCGGGCTACAACGCATCGCTGCTGCTCACCCCGACCGATGCGATCCTCGCCGGGCTGACCACCAGCGCGGCGCACTTCATCGACCCGAACTACTCGGTGACGCCCCTGTCCAACTTCTACTTCTCGTTCGGTTCGGCGCTTTTCCTGGCCGTGGTCATCACCCTGGTCACCGAGTTCGTTCTCACCAGGCGGACCGAGGGCATGACCGCCGACGGCGAAGGCCTGGACCAGCAGCTCGGCGAGATGCGGCTCAACGCGGCGGAGCGGCGCGGCCTGCGCAACGCGGGCCTGACCCTGCTGGCCGTCGTGGCGGTGCTGGTGGCGGTCCTCGTCCCGGCCGGCTCACCGTTCCGCGGCGAGGGCGGCGGCATCCTCAACTCTCCGGTGATCACCGGCGTCGCCTACCTGCTCGGCCTGGTGTTCCTGCTGACCGGCGCCGTCTTCGGCCGCACCACCGGCAGCCTCGCTCGCGCCCGGGAGATCCCCGGTGCGATGGCCAAGGGCGTGGTCGACCTCGCACCGGTGGTGGTGCTGTTCTTCGCAGCCTCCCAGTTCCTCGCCTACTTCAAGTGGACCCGGATCGGCGAGATCCTCGCCATCCACGGCGCGGCGCTGCTGAAGTCGGCCGACGTGCACCCGCTGGTGCTGATGCTCGGCCTGACCGCGCTGGTCACCTGCATCAACCTGCTGATCACCAGCGGCTCCGCGCAGTGGGCGCTGGTCGGCCCGGTCGTGGTGCCGATGTTCATGCTGCTGGGCGTGTCACCGGAGACCACGCAGGCGGTGTACCGGATCGGCGACTCCGCGACGAACCTGATCAGCCCGATGAGCCCGTACTTCGCGATGGCGCTCGGGCTGCTGCAGCGCTACCGCAAGGACGCCGGGATCGGTTCTCTGATGTCGCTGACCATCCCGATCTCCTTCGCCGTGCTGACCGGCTGGATGCTGTTCTTCATGGCGTGGTGGGCGCTCGGCGTTCCGCTGGGACCCGGCGCCCCGGTGCGCTGAGGCGCACCCGAAACGCGACAGGAGAGGTGACGAGAGTTGAACGACGCGACAGCGTTGGTGGACCGGGCCGGGGCAGCGCTTCCCGACGTGCTGGCCGACCTGCGCCGGCTGGTCGAGAGCGAGACCCCCAGCAACGACAAGCAGGCGCTGGACGCCGGGCTCGCCGACATCGGGAACTGGCTCACCGAACGGCTCGGCGAACCGGCGGCCCGGGAGCGCCACGACGGCGGCCGCTACGGCGACATCCTCGACGTCACCTTCCCCGGCACCGCGGCCGGCACCGTCCTGCTGCTGTGCCACTACGACACGGTGTGGCCGGTGGGCACGCTCGCGGAGTGGCCGTTCACCACCGAGGGCGACCGGATCACCGCTCCTGGTTGCCTGGACATGAAGCTCGGCATCGTGCACGGCGTGTGGGCCCTGCGGCTCCTGCGCGAGCTGGAGATCCCGCACCCGTCGGTGCGGTTCCTGCTCAACGGCGACGAGGAGATCGGCAGCCACGCCTCCCGCCCGCACATCGAGCGGGCGTGCACCGAGAGCACAGCGACGCTCGTGCTCGAACCCAGCCGCGCGGGCAAGGCCAAGATCCGCCGCAAGGGCCTGGGCCTGTTCGACCTCGCGGTGCGCGGCGTGGAGTCGCACGCCGGGCTCGACCCCGCGGCCGGGGCCAGCGCCATCCACGCGCTGGCCGAGCTCATCCCGGCCGTCACCGCGCTCGCCGACCCCGGCCGCGGCACCACCATCAACGTCGGGCTGATCACCGGCGGCACCGGCCGCAACGTGGTGGCGGGACGCGCCGGTTGCGAGATCGACATCAGGATCCAGGACCCGGCCGAAATGCCGCGCATCGACGCCGGTTTCGCCTCGCTGGCGGTCGCCGACGACCGGATCGAGGTCGAGGTGACCGGCGGCTGGAACCGGCCGCCGATGAACCCGAACCCGCCATCGGAGCGGCTGTTCGACCACGCCCGCGGCGCGGCCGAGGACATCGGCCGCACGCTGGAGGGCACCTCGGTCGGCGGGGTGAGCGACGCGAACTTCGTCTCCGCGCTGGGGAAGCCGGTGCTCGACGGTCTGGGCGCGGTCGGCGCCGGCCCGCACTCCCGCGGCGAACACGTGGTCCCGAGCGAGTCGCCGGGCCAGCTCGCCATGCTGGCGGGACTCATCAGCCGCCTCTGCGACTTCTAGACCCGCTGCCGCGTGTGTCCGCCGGGCCCGTCTGCGTCGCCCCGGACACGGGGGTGGTGGCGCACCGAGCGGTGCGCCACCACCCCCGCGAGGCGGGATCACCACCAGCCGCCGCAACCGAGCAGGTCGTTGCAGACCCTGAACACGACTTCGTCCCGATCCTGGTAGCTGCCGCGCCACGGGGAGTCGATCGGGCGTCCGCCGTCCTCGCGACGCTGGAGGTAGCTGCCTCCCGGCAGGTCCGACGGGCCCTCGTTCCACCACCGGCCGTCGTAGTCGTTGCCGTCCCAGCTCCACGTCTTGCACAGGTGCACGTGCCCGCTGCCCATGTAGAGGTTCGTGCAGGCCTTCGCCGACGGCTTGGCGTCAGCACCGGACTCCGCGGCGGCGGTCAGCGCCGGGGCGGTGGTCGCCAGCACCATCGCGACCGCTGCCGTGGTCGCGGCCTTGCCAATGGAATAAACCATGGATCGCTTGCTCCTTCGATCAGAAGTGGGACTCC
The DNA here is from genome assembly GCF_000062885.1 of Saccharopolyspora erythraea NRRL 2338. Lineage (NCBI taxonomy): Bacteria > Bacillati > Actinomycetota > Actinomycetes > Pseudonocardiales > Pseudonocardiaceae > Saccharopolyspora > Saccharopolyspora erythraea. Next base: position 5,172,612 of record NC_009142.1, read on the forward strand.
GGATTCCGGCCTGTGCGCTGTGGAACGGTGCGAGGCCGTCACCTCGGGTGAGGCGGTGAGGAGCTTTCTCCCGTCTCGAGGAGCTGGGCAACAAGAAGGCGCCGTCCCGGACGGTCCGGGACAGCACGCATTCGTCTTGGCTGGTCAGAGCCTTGTCCGGGACGCTGTCCGGACAGCGGTCGAAGTCGACCGCCGACGCGCGGAAGGCATGCGCACCGCTGCCTCGGGGAGCGGATCAGGCCATGGTCGCTACGTTCAGCCAGTTCGCAGTGGTCACCATCGTCTGGAGAGTGGTCGCCGCGGGGCGGTGGTGCACGCGAGCAGGCTGGTCGACTCGCTGGGATTCGACCGGACCGAACGCGCCCGGCTGAAGGCGATCAGCAAGGGGGAGGACCTCGGCGCCGTGGCGCGGTGGCCGGATCCGCAGGCCATTGAGCGAGCGGGAGCTGATGCGCCACGAGCAGAAGTCCGCGCTGCTCGTGGCGTACGACGCGTACTTCCCGGACATCGCCACGAAGGAGTCACTGGTCGAAAGGCTCCGCGTAGCCGGCCGCGGCGAGTGCGAGCTCGACGACCGGCTCGTGATGCTCGTGTGGTCGGCCATCTTGTGGTAGCCGCCGTTGTCCTCGTGGAGCAGCAGCACGAAATCTTCGGGTAGCGACAGCGAGGACATGGCCACATCCTCGCGGTGATCAGCCACCGGTGAGATCGCCGCGCCTGACGATTCCGGCCGGCGACTACCCCAGCCGCATGCGCATGAGGCGGACGTTGTACTGCTCCCACTGCGACATCACGAAATACACCTCGCCGCGAGATCCCATCTCCGGGTGGATGAACGGCGCGTAGAGGCCGGGATAGTCGCGGCTGCTGACGACTTCCCGGGCCGGGCTCCACGGCCCGATGGGAGTCGGCGAGGTCCGCAGCACGATCGCCGCGCGCCGTTCGTCGAGGTACATCGCCATCCAGCACCGGCAATACTTGCGGTATCCGACGGAAAGCTCACCGACGGCGTCCCCGAACACCGGCCTGGCGCGTGCTTCGTCGGGCCGCCACGCCAAGCCGTCCCAGTACTCGTACGCGGCCTTGTCGAGGACCTCGTCGTCGCGCACCCGCGCCAGCGAGGCAGACCCGAACCGGCCGTTGGGCTTCCCGAACAGGTACACGTACCGGTCGTCGCGGACCAGCGCCGCCAGCTGGAACCCGTTGCCGCCATCCGAGTTGTCCCAGCGCGGTGTTGCGGCCTTGGTCCAGCGCGCGCCACCGTCATCGGAGTAGGCGATGCCGGCGTAGTTGGTGCGCCAGTGGCCGGGAGCGCCCCACGAGCGGACCGACATGTAGTGCAGGTACTGCCGACCGCGGACCGAGATTCCCGCCGTGGGGTTGACCGTGTACTCCTGCACGGCGGTATCCCGGGGTATCACCTCGCCCGCCCGGCCCGGCGAGTCCTGGACCATGTCCGCGATGACCAGGCCGACGGACGGCGGACCCAACGTGGTGCGGCCCAGCGCGTTCGCCCGCCAGTCCAGGTCGCCCCGCGCCCCGTGGCCGCTGCCGCCGGGCCCGAACGTGTCCCCGAAGGCCATCAGCACACCGCCGCGACCGTCGGTCCACATGATCCCCAGGTCCGTTCCGTGGACCCGGAACCGGAGATCGGTGCGATTCGGCGACTCCGCACCGGTCACCCAGCCGACCGCGCTCACCTCGGCGACGCGCGGCACCGGCTCCGCCCCGGCCTGCGGCGTGAGCACGCAGGCGAGCAGCACGACGGCCCCGGCGAAGGAGCCGATCCGCCGCCGACCAGCGGGCGCGAAAACGGCCACTCCTGATTGTCAACCCTCCAGGCGCCGGCAGCATCTATCGAGACACCTAGTTGGTAACGATAATCATTATCGTCTATGCTTGCGGCCGCCAGCACGCCGGCACACGGGAAGGAAGCACATGAAGGTGAGAGCGTCGCTCAAGTCCCTGAAGGACAAGGACGGCTCCCAGGTGGTCCGCCGCCGGGGCAAGCTCTACGTCGTCAACAAGCGCAACCCCCGGTGGAAGGGACGCCAGGGCTGACGCCCCACGGATCAGGCGCCCAAGTCCCCACGGGCGGGGAGGCGAAGCCGTCTCCCCGCCGGCGCTTGCACGTGAGCACCGTGGCGCCTTCGTCGGCTGTTCCGTCTATCCGGTGTCCCGCGGTGAGAACGGCGCGTCAACGCCGGGCACGTGCCCTGGAGCCATGTGCGGCGATTCGCCCAGCCGAGTAGAACTGACCGGGACGGGACCAGTGCTCGATGACCGCGAGGGCGGAACCCTTGACCGACACGGCGATGCCGAAGAACGAAACGACGATCCCGGTTCTTCCCTGTGCGTCACTGGAGGACACGCTCGACTTCTACGAGATGCTCGGTTTCGAGGTCACCTACAAGCAGAAGAAGCCGTACCTGTACCTCGCGCTGAGGTGCAGCGGATTCGAAGTCCACTTCGGTGCCGGCCCCGAAGGCATGGACCCCAGCCTCGAGAACGCCGGAGGCTGCCTGGTCATGGTGGACGAAGTCGCGCCGTACCACGCCGAGTTCACCCAGTCCATGCGGCGGGCCCACGGCAAGGTGCTGGTGTCCGGACGGCCGCGGATCACGCGCCTGCGGCCCGGGGCGAGCCGCTTCACGCTCGTCGACCCCTCGGGCAACTCGCTCGTCTTCATCCGGCGCGACGAACCGGCGGAACTGGAGTACGGCGGTTCCAAGGAACTGCAGGGCCTGGCCAGGGCGCTCGACAACGCGCGGATCCTCCGCGACTTCAAGAACGACGACCTCGCGGCGTTCAGAGCACTGAAGTCCGCCCTGCGCAGGCACGGGGACAAGGCTGCGCCGGTCGATCGGGCCGTCGCGTTGGCGACCCTCGTCGAGCTCGCCATCGCCCGCGACGACCGCGACGGGATCGACGAGTGGATCGCCGAGCTGCGAAGCATCCCCCTGGACGCCCAGGAGAAGCGCGTCATCGAGGACAAGCTGCGCGAGGCCACGGACCCCAAGTCGTGGCTTGCGGAAACCGGCACCCCGCCGGAGGAGTAGAGCGGCGACCGCGACCGTCCGCTCTTGCGCCGCGGTGGCCACGCGTCGCCGCAGCGCTCACTCGTAGTCCGGGCTGAAGACGCGGCCCTTGTAGAACCGGGCATCGGACCAGCCGCGCTCATCGGCGGGCTCGCCGCGTTCCCCGTCAGGATCCAGACGCCACAAGCCCACCCACCTTCCCCGCCGCGACGCGGCCGCTCCCTACTCGCGAGGCGGGGCCGTGGACTCGCGGACGACCAGGGTGTGCGCCGTGGAACGGCGGCGCGGCCGGGACGACTGCGGCTTCAACGCCAGCAGGAGCGCCTGCTCCCCCATCTCTGTCATGGGCAGCCGCACCGTGGTCAGCGCGGGCGACAGGTGCTCGGCGACGGCCACGTCGTCGAAGCCCGCGACCGACATCTCCCCCGGCACCGCGATCCCGCGCGCCCGCAGTGCCGACAGCACACCGATGGCCATGTCGTCGTTGAGCGCGATCACCGCTGTCACGTCCGGATGTTCCTCGAGGATCCGCCACGTGGCATGGAAGCCGCCCTCGCGTGTGAAGGCGGCTTCGACCACCGGGACGTCGTCGAGGGTGAGCCCGGCCTCGCCGAGGGCCTGCCCCGCGCCGGCGAGCCGGTCGGCGACCGTGGTCAGCGCAGGCGGCCCGGCGGCGAAGGCGATCCGCCGATGCCCCAGCGAAAGCACGTGCTCGGTGATGGTCCGGCCGCCCGCGGTGTTGTCCGGCAGCACCGCGTCCGTGCCGAGGTGGTGGCGGCCGATGACCGCGACCCGGCCACCGGACGCCTGGAACGCCTGCAACTCCTTCTTGACCGCCGCCTGCGCCCGCGCGTCCACGAAACCCGAACCGGCGATGAGGATCGCGCGCACGCGGTTGGCGATGAGCGTGCGGACCTGGGCCAGCTCGTTGTCCGGGTCGCGGCCGGTGTGGCAGATCTGCACGGTCAGCCCCTGCCGGGCACCGACCCGCAGCACACCGCTGGCGATCTCGGTGAAGTAGGGGTCGCCGATCTCGTGCACGAGCAGCCCGACGCTCGTGCTGGCCCCGCCGGCCAGGGTGCGGGCGTGCACGTTGGCGACGTAGCCCATCCGCTCGGCCACCTCGCGCACCCGCTGGGCGATGACGTCGCTGACGCCCGCCGACCCCGACAGCGCGCGGGAGGCCGCCGCGATCGAGACCCCGGCCTCCTCGGCGACGTCGACGAGCCGGAGCCTCGCGCGCTCCTGTGCCATCTGCGCCTCTCCCTCCGTCGCGCGGCCCGCCGGGCACCACCACCCGGCGCGTCGTGCCCGTGACACCGCCGGTAGGTCCTCCGGACCCCGCACATGATCCCCGGTGCCCCTTGCCGCAGCCGCCCGCGGTCCCTATTCTGCCGTAAGCGCTTTCGAAAGCGCTTACGGATGCCCCCAACGACGGGTGGACCATGAAAACTAAAAACGGTCTCCGGCTCGGAGCCCTCGTGACCAGCGCGGCCCTCGTGCTGACCGGTTGCCTCAGCTCGAGCGCCGGCCAGGGCGGTGATGACACGATCAGGATCGGCATCTCCCTGCCGCTCACCGGCGACTTCTCCGAGCCGGGCAAGGGCGTGCGCCGCGGTTACGAGGCGTGGGCCGACTACGTCAACGCCCGCGGCGGGCTCCTCGGCCGCCGGGTCGAGCTGATGATCCTCGACGACCAGTCCAGCGCCGACCGGGTCGCCGCCGACTACGAGAAGCTGATCAACCAGAACGGCGCGGACCTGGTGTTCGGGCCGTTCTCCACCCGCCTGGTCATCCCGGCCGCCCAGGTCGCCAAGGACTACGGCTTCCTGTTCGTCGAACCGGCGGGCGCCGCCGAGGAGGTCTTCGCCCAGGGCTTCGACAACCTCTTCTACGCCGCGCCCGCGGTCGCCGAGGACCACTACAACCACCTGGCGGCGGCGATCCTGGCGATGCCCCCGGAGCGGCGGCCGAAGACCGCGGCGTACGCGGCGATGGACGACCCGTTCGCGCAGGGCACCGCGTACGGGCTCAAGGAGAAGCTCGAGCGGGCGGGCATCCGCACGGTGGTCGACGAGGTCTACCCGCCCAACACCACCGACTTCGGCTCCATCGCCGCGAAGATCGCCGACTCGCGGGCCGACCTGGTGGTCGGCGGCACGCAGTACCAGGACGCGGTGAACCTCATCGTGACGCTGCGCCAACTCGGCTACCAGCCCGCGATGGCCGCGTTCTCCACCGCGCCGACCAATCCCGAGTTCCCCAAGGCGATCGGCGCGCAGACCGAGGGCATCCTCTCCCCCACCGGCTACACGCCGGAAGCGGACTACCCGTCCAACAAGGAGTTCGTGGCCCACTACACCGCGATGCACGGGTCCACACCCACCGAGGACGAGGCCAACGCCTGGACCACCGGGCAGGTCGTGGCCGCCGCCGTGCAGGCGGTCGGCTGCGCCGACCCGGACCTCGGCTGCCAGCGCAGGCTCATCGACTGGCTGCACGCCAACTCGGTCGACACCGTCGTCGGCAAGCTCAGCTGGGATGCCACCGGAAAGCCGCAGGGCGCGCACCTGATCCAGCAGTACGTCGGCGGGCAGATCCGGATCGTCCTGCCCGCCGACACCAGGGAAGCGGACCTGGTCCACCCGAAACCGACGTGGTGAGGTCGACGTGAGCGGATCCCTCCTCCTGCAGAGCCTCCTGCTCGGCGTGCTGCTCGGCGGTCTCTACGCCCTCCTGGCGGCAGGTCTGACGCTGTACTTCGGCGTGATGCGCGTGGTGATGCTCGCGCACTCGGCGTTCCTCATCCTCGCGGCGTACCTGGCGTGGTTCTTCACCGTGCAGACCGGCCTGGACCCGCTGCTGTCGCTGGTGTTCACCGTCCCGCTGTTCTTCGGCATCGGAGTGGGCATGCAGCGGCTGCTGATCTCCCGGCTGCGCCCGGCGACGCTGACGATGATGTCGGTGCTGCTGACGTTCTCGATCGCGCTGCTGATCGAGGGAATGCTCGGTTTCGCCTTCACCGGGACCCACCGCCGGATCAGCCTGCCCTACTCCGGAGCCGACATCGCGGTCTTCGGCGCCAGCATCCCCGTGGTCAAGCTGATCGCCTTCGGCCTCGCCGCGCTGTCGCTGGCTGGGCTGTACGTGCTGCTGAAGGCCACCCGGTTCGGCCAGGCGCTGCGCGCGACGATCCAGCACGGGGAAGCCGCCCAGCTGGTCGGCATCAACACCGACCGGATCGCGGGCTACGGGTTCGGGCTCGGGCTGGCCACGGCCGCGATCGGCGGCACGGCGCTGGCGCTGGACTCGACGATCTACCCGTCGCTGCACTGGCACTGGATCGGACCGCTGATGGCGATCATCGTCGTCGGCGGGCTCGGCAGCATCCCCGGTGCGGCGATCGCCGCGATGGTGCTCGGCCTGGGCCAGAGCCTGCTGCAGATCCCGCTCGGGACCACCTGGGCGCAAACGCTGTTCTACGTAGCGCTGTTCGCCACCTTGATGCTGCACCCCCAGGGATTCTTCGGAGGCCGCCTTGCGCAGCGATTCTGACGCCGTGGGCGTCGCGCTCCGCGCCGGCAGGGTGATCGGGTTGCTCGCGCTGGCCGCGCTGGTGATCGCGTTCCCCAGCCTGGCGCCGGACCCGTTCATCCTGTCCGTCGGCGTGGTGATCACCAGCTACGCCGTGCTCGCCACGTCGTGGAACTTCGTCGGCGGGTTCACCGGCTACATCTCGCTGGGCCACGCCGCCTACTCCGGACTCGGCGCCTACGCCACGGGGCTGCTGATCGTCCGCGCCGGGTTCGACCCGTGGGTGGCGCTGTTCGCCGGCGGCGTGCTGGTCGCGCTGCTGGCGGTCCCGATCGGCATCGCCAGCCTGCGGGTCCGCGGCGCGTCGTTCGTCATCGTCTCGATCGCGCTCGTGCTGATCACGCTGCTGGTCTTCCAGAGCTGGGGCGATTTCACCGGCGGCTCCGACGGACTGCGGGTTCCCCGTCCATTCGGGCCGGACGTCATGCGCCCCGAACAGCACGAGCGGTTCTTCTACCTGCACGCCGCGCTCCTGGCCGTCGCGCTGCTGTGCTGGTGGGTCATCGACCGCTCCCGCTTCGGCGCGGGGCTCAAGGCGATCCGCGAGGACGAGGACAAGGCCCAGTCGCTCGGCGTGCCGACCTTCGCCTACAAACTGGTGGCGTTCGTCGTCTCGGCGTTCTTCACCGCGCTGGCGGGCGGCCTCTACGCGCTGTGGTTCGGCTTCCTGGACCCCGTCTTCCAGTTCTCCATCCTGGCTGGTTCGTACCTGGTGCTGATGAGCCTGCTCGGCGGCATCCGAAGCCTGTTCGGGCCGGTTCTGGGCGCGGTGGTCGTCGGCTACGCCATGGAGTACTTCAAGGCCCAGTACGGCGACACCCAGCTGCACCTGGTCGCGATGGGCGTGCTGCTCGCGGTGGTGGTGCTGTTCATGCCCGACGGGATCATCCCCGCGCTCAACGGGCTGGTGAACCGGTTCCGCCCGCGTGCGGCGTCGATCCGCGAGGTCACCCAGGGCGAGCTCGCCGAACGGCGCCGCGAGGCCGAGCCGCCCACGTCGAAGCAGGAGGTGGGCCGATGAGCACGGCTGGAGCCCCGGGCGCGCGGGGACTGGAAACGACGGGGCTGACCAAGTCCTTCGGCGGTGTGCGCGCCGTGGACGACGCGAGCGTGGTTTTCCACCACGGCGCGGTGAACGCGCTGATCGGCCCCAACGGGTCGGGCAAGACCACCTTCTTCAACTGCGTCACCGGGCTGGTCAAACCGGATTCCGGCATCGCGAGCTACCGCGGCGAGGACATCACCGGCAGGCCGCCGCACCGGATCGCCCGCGCGGGGATCGGGCGCAGCTTCCAGCTCTGCCGGATCTTCCCGCGCATGACGGTCCTGGAGAACATGCTGGTCCCGGCGCGCTCGCGGTCGCTGCTCGGACGGCTGCGGTCGGCGCGCCAGCGCGACGACGTGGACCGGGCGCGCGAACTGCTCGCCCGCGTCGGCATCGAGCACCTGGAGGATGCCGAGGCACGCGATCTCTCCTACGGACAGCAGAAGCTGCTGGAGCTCGCGGGCGTGCTTATGGCCGACCCCGAGACGATCATGCTCGACGAGCCCGCGGGCGGGGTGAACCCCGCGCTGATCGACCGGATCTCGGCTCTGGTGCGAGCGCTCAACGCCGAGGGCAGGACCTTCCTCATCGTCGAGCACAACATGGACCTGGTCATGAGCCTGTCCGACCACGTCGTCGTCTTCGACCGCGGCAGGCCGATCGCCGCCGGAAGCCCGGACGAAGTCCGCGACGACCCGCGAGTCCTGGAGGCCTACCTTGGGATCTGAGCAGCAGGGACCTGGGCAGCAGGGGGCGGGCGAGCACCTGCTCGAGCTCGTCGACATCGAGGCGGGCTACGGCCGCGCGGCGCTCGTGCTGCGCGGGCTCACGGTGCGGGTCCCGCCCGCGAGCGTGGTCTGCCTCGTGGGACCCAACGGCGCGGGCAAGTCCACGGTGCTCAAGGTGGCGAGCGGAATGCTCGCGCCGCGTTCGGGGCGGATCGTGGTCGGTGGTCGCGACGTCACCGGCCGGCGACCGCAGCAGATGCTCCAGGCTGGTCTGTCGCACGTGCTCCAGGGCCACAGCGTGTTCAAGGAGATGTCGGTGGCCGAGAACGTGCTGCTCGGCGCCTACACCGTCAAGGACAGGTCCGAGGTCGCCGAGCGCGCCGCGTTCGTCAGGGACCTCTTCCCCGTCGTGGCCCAGCGGTGGGACTCGCTGGCCGGCGTACTCTCCGGCGGGCAGCAGAAGCAGGTCGAGTTCGCCCGCTCGCTGATGGTCAGTCCGCGCGTGGTGCTGCTGGACGAACCGTCGATGGGCCTGGACCCCCGGGCGACCAACACCGTTTTCGAGCAGGTGCTGCGGATGCGCGACGCGGGCACGGCGGTCCTGCTCGTCGAGCAGAACGCCCGCCACGCGCTGGAGACCGCCGACCTGGGTTGCGTCCTCGACCTCGGCCGGGTGCACGTCTCCGGCCCGGCCGCCGACCTGCTCGCCGACCCGCAACTGGGCGAGCTCTACCTCGGACAGCGCCGCGCCTCCGGCTCGGCGCCCCACCCGACCACTACGACATCGCCTCGGGAGCCAGCATGAGCGATCACACGTACCGAATCCTGATGAACGGCGTCACCGGCCGGATGGGCTACCACCAGCACCTGCTGCGCTCGGTGCTCGCGATCCGCGACGACGGCGGGGTGGCCCTCGACGATGGCGGCCGGATCCAGGTCGAGCCGGTCCTGGTGGGCCGCAACGCCGACAAGCTCGCGCGCATCGCCGACCAGCACGGGGTCTCGGAGTGGAGCACCGACCTCGACGCCCTGCTCGCCGAGGACGACGCCCGGATCTACTTCGACACCCAGGCCACCTCCGAGCGCAAGAAGGCGATCCTGAAGGCCGTGGCCGCGGGAAAGCACGTCTACACCGAGAAGCCCGTGGCCTCCTCGGTCGCCGAGGGGGAGGAGCTGGTCAGGGCCGCCGAGTCGAGCGGGATCACCCACGGCGTCGTGCACGACAAGATCTTCCTGCCGGGACTGCGCAAGCTCAAGCGCCTGGTGGAGGCCGGCTTCTTCGGCCGCATCCTGTCCGTGCGCGGCGAGTTCGGCTACTGGGTCTTCGAGGGCGACCTGCTGCCCGCGCAGCGGCCGAGCTGGAACTACCGCGCCGAGGACGGCGGCGGGGTGGTCCTGGACATGTTCTGCCACTGGAACTACGTGCTGGAGAACCTCTTCGGCCCGGTCCGGGCGGTGACCGCGAAGGCCGTCACCCACATCCCCGAGCGCTGGGACGAGCAGGGCCGCCGCTACGACGCCACCGCCGACGACGCGGCGTATGCGATCTTCGAGCTCGAAGGCGACGTGATCGCCCAGATCAACTCCTCGTGGGCGGTACGGGTCGAACGCAAGGAGCTGGTGGAGTTCCAGGTCGACGGCACGCACGGCTCGGCCGTCGCGGGCCTGTTCGGCTGCCGGGTGCAGCCGCGGGTGCGGACCCCGCGGCCGACGTGGAACCCCGACGAGCCCACCACGGAGGACTTCCGCGCCCAGTGGGACGAGGTCCCCGACAACGTGGTGTTCGGCAACGGGTTCCGCGCCCAGTGGGAACAATTCCTGCTCGACGTGCACCACGGCAGGCCGCACCCCTACGACCTCGCCGCCGGGGTGCGCGGCCTCCGGCTCGCCGAGGCCGGACTCGCCTCGTCCGCGCAGGGACGCCGCATCGAGCTGCCCGGTGGCGCCGCATGAGCACGTCCGCGCGCATCGACCTGCCCAACGCCGACGGCACCTGGACCGAGGTGCGGCTGCACGAGCCGCGGGAGTGGACCGAGCACCCGAAGCCCCACTCCTCGCGGGTCGCCTTCGCCGCCGCGCACGTGGTCGCCGATCCGCTCGGGGACAACACCCCGGGCGCACCGGCCGCGGTGGACTGGGAGTCCACATTGGCCTTCCGCCGCGAGCTTTTCCGCTACGGCCTCGGTGTGGCCGAGGCGATGGACACCGCCCAGCGCAACATGGGCCTGGACTGGGACGCGGTGCGGGAGCTGATCCGCCGCAGCGCCGAGCAGGCCCGCGCGTTCGGTGCCCGGATCGCCTCCGGGGCGGGCACCGACCACCGCGACGGGATCACCACCCTCGACGAGGTCGCCGATGCGTATGCCGAGCAGGTCGGCTTCGTGGAGTCGACCGGCTCGCAGGTGATCGTGATGGCCTCCCGCCAGCTCGCCCGGATCGCCCGGTCCGCCGAGGACTACCAGCAGGTCTACGGCACCGTGCTGCGCCAGGTCTCGGAGCCGGTGATCGTGCACTGGCTCGGCGAGGTCTTCGACCCGCACCTCGCCGGGTACTGGGGTTCGGCTGACGTGCCCACCGCCACCGCGACGTTCCTGGACCTGCTGCGCGAGCACGCCGGAAAGGTCGACGGGGTCAAGGTCTCACTGCTGTCGGCCGACCACGAACGCGCCCTGCGCGCCGCCCTTCCGGAAGGGGTGCGCCTCTACACGGGCGACGACTTCAACTACCCGGACCTGGTCCGGGGCGACTCGCAGCACCATTCGGATGCCCTGCTCGGTGCTTTCTCCGCCATCGCCCCGGCCGCGTCGGCCGCGCTCGCCGCGCTCGACGAGGGCGACGTCGCGACCTACGACGCGGAGATGGCGGCCACGTTGCCGCTGTCGCGGCACGTGTTCAGCGCGCCGACCTCCTACTACAAGACGGGAATCGCGTTCATGGCCTGGTTGTGCGGCCACCAGCCCGGTTTCACGATGGTCGGCGGGCTCCAGTCGGCGCGCGGCACCACGCACCTGGCGCGGATCTTCGCGCTCGCCAACGAGGTCCGGTTGCTGCCCGACCCCGAACTCGCCGCCCACCGGATGCGGCTGCACCTGGAAACCGCGGGAGCTCTGCGATGAGCGCTTTCCCCGACGCGGTCAGGGATCGCGACGTCCCCTCCGGTGCCGCGGCGCGGGTGTCCACTCCGGAACCCGGTGACCCGCGGCTGGCCCGGCTTTCGCTGAACCAGCGCACCACGGCGAACTGGTCGCTGCGCGAGGCGGTGGACGGCTGCACCGCGGCCGGGATCGGCTCCATCGGCGTCTGGCGGGAACCGGTCGCCGAGGCCGGCCTCGCCACCGCCGCGCGGATGATCGGCGACGCGGGGCTGCGCGTGTCGTCGGTGTGCCGAGGAGGCTTCTTCACCCCGTCGGACCCGGCGGCGCGAGCCGCCGCCCACCGTGACAACCTCGCGGCCATCGACGAGACCGCGGCGCTGGGATGCCGGACGCTCGTGCTCGTGCCCGGCGGGCTGCCGGAGGGCGACCGCGGCATCGCGGGGGCACGCTCGCGCGTCGCCGAGGCCGTCGCCGCGCTGGTGCCCCACGCTCGCGAGCGCGGGGTCCGGCTCGGCATCGAGCCGATGCACCCGGTCTTCGCCGCCGATCGCGGGGTGATCTCCACCCTCGCCCAAGCGCTCGACATCGCCGAGCAGCACCCGAGCGACGTGGCCGGAGTCGTGGTCGACACCTTCCACGTGTGGTGGGAACCGGGGATTCTGGAGCAGATCGACCGCGCGGGCGAGCGCATCGTCAGCTACCAGGTGTGCGACTGGATCACTCCGCTGCCGGCCGACACGCTGCTCAGCCGCGGGATGGTGGGCGACGGCCACATCGACTTCCCCGCCCTCACCCGGGCGGTCGCCGCCACCGGCTACCGGGGCGATGTCGAGGTCGAGATCTTCAACGCCGATGTCTGGGCCGCGCCCGGCACCGACGTCCTGGCCACGATGGCCCGCCGCTACGTGGAGTTCGTGCAGCCGTACCTATAGCGCCGGGAAGGAAACCCGATGGGAGAACGACGACTGATCGCCGCGCTGGCAGCCTGCCTGCTCGCGGTCGCGATCCCGGCGCCGGCCGCCGCTGCGCCTGCCGCCGAGCACGCCTTCGTGGTCGTGCGGCCACCGGCCACCGACCGGTTCTGGGATCCGCTGAACCCTGCGAAGTGGGCGTTCGCGCACGGTCAGGTGATCATGACCGAGCGCGGGGACGCCCCCGAAGGTCCGCGCCGCCCCTTCGAGTACGCGATCGTCGACAAAGGACCGGAGCTCGGTTCTCTGCGCTACAGCGCCGAAGTCCGGATCGACGAACCGGTCACCCGCAACGACCGCGACGTCGTACTGGTCTTCAACTACCAGTCCCCCACCCGCTTCTACTACGTGCACCTCTCGCAGGACAACACGATCTACCCGCACAACGGGATCTTCGTCGTCGACGACGCCGATCGCGAGCGCATCGACGACCAGTGGAACGGCACCACGGGCGCTCCCGCGGCGATCGACGACACCGACTGGCACGACGTCCGCCTCGACTACCGCGCGTCGACGGGCGAGATCGCGGTGCACGTCGACGACTCCGGCCTGCCGCTGATGACCGCCACGGACACGCGCTTCTCCGGCGGCCGCGTCGGCTTCGGCTCGTTCGACAACCACGGCCGCATCCGCGACGTGACCGTGGCCGGAACGGCCGCGCGGCCCTAGTGCCGTGTCTCAGATGTGGCTTGCGGAGCGGGTCGCCTGGCGGAGACCCACACCGCAAGCGGCTCCGCCGCTTGTAAAGCAGAGCCCAGCCCCGAACCCCTGCGAACACGTCGGTCCCGCCCGGGGCGGGGCCGACCGGCCACCGGCTGCCACCGGTGGCGCCGACCACCCCACAACGCCGACGGATGGAGTCCGAGAGATGGGCGTGCGAAGAAGATGGGTCTCCGCGATCACCGCGACGGTGGTCGCGGCGGCCCTGGTGGCACCAACGGCCGGTGCCGGTCCCACGACCGACCCCGACGCACCGATCACCGATCCGATCCCCGAGCAGCCGGAGCAGTCCCGCCTCGGGCTGGTCCTGCAGGAGTACGCGCAACTGCCCGCGTCGCAGGCGACGCCGCCCGCGACCGACCCGCGCCTGATCCGCCACAACCGGATCAACTACGTCGGCGAGGTCCCCGACGGGTCGGGCCGGATGTACGTGCCCGACCTCAACGGCCCGCTCTACCTGCTCGACGGTGGGCGACAGCACGTCTACCTGGACTTCAAGGAGCGCTTCGAGCACTTCTACTCCGGCCGCGGCATGGGCAGCGGTTTCGGCTTCGTCACCTTCCACCCGGAGTTCGCCGGGAACGGCCGGTTCTACACGGTGCACACCGAGGACGAGGAGGCGATCGCCACCGAGGAGCCCACCTACCCGAACCAACCGGACGCGTTCGTGCAGAGCGTGGTCACCGAGTGGACGGCCGACGACCCGTCCGCCGAGAAGTTCTCGGGAACCAGCCGGGAGATCTTCCGCTTCGGGTTCAGCACCCAGATCCACGCCATCCAGCAGATCGACTTCAACCCGACCGCCAGGCCCGGCGACCCCGACTACGGCCTGCTCTACATGGCGGTCGGTGACGGGGGAATCGGACTGGACACCGACATCCCGCAGGACATGAGCACACCGGCGGGCAAGATCCTGCGGATCGATCCCGACGGCACCGACGGACCCAACGGCCAGTACGGCATCCCGGCGTCGAACCCGTTCGTCGGCAGGCCCGGTGCGATAGGCGAGATCTACGCGCTGGGGATGCGCGACCCGCACCGGTTCAGCTGGGACCCGGGCGGCAGGCACGCGATGTACCTCGGCCACATCGGCCAGCACGCGATCGAGGCGGTGTACGAGGTCCGCGCGGGCGACAACCTCGGGTGGAGCCCGCGCGAGGGACGTTTCGAGTTCCGCCCGGAGAACCAGTGCTGGCTGTACCCCCTGCCCGAGGACGACGAGAAGTACGGCTACGTCTACCCCGTGGCGGCCTACGACCACGACCCGCCGCCGAACTGGCCGTGCAACTCCGACAGCGGCCACGCCATCTCCGGTGGACAGGTCTACCGCGGGACGGATTTCCCGCGGCTGCGCGGGAAGTACATCTTCGGTGACCTCGTGGACGGCCGCGTCCTCTACACCGAGGTCGACGAGATGCGGCGCGGCGAGCAGCGCGCGCCCCTGCACGAGATGCAGCTGTTCGACACCGGCGGCAAGCGGATGCGGATGACCGACTTCGCCGAGGACGGGCGCGTGGACCTGCGCTTCGGGACCGACTCCAAGCGCAACCTCTACCTGCTCGCCAAGGCCAACGGCAAGATCTGGAAGGTCGTCGGCACCCGCACCGGCGCCGGATCCGAGGTCACCGACAGGGTCGAGCGCGACCTCGTCGCCTACTACGACTTCGAGCACCCCTTCGCGGCCGACGACTCCAGGGAGCTGGACGGAGGTTCGTCGCGCACCCTGCTCACGCAGGTCAACGGCGGCGAGGACATGCGGGTGCACGACGGCGCGTACCCGGGCAGCAACAACGCGCTCCAGGTGAAGCAGGTCGCGCCGGAGGCGAACGGCAACGACGACTGGAAGGCCGGAACCTGGGACGGTGACGCCGACGGTGTCGAGTCGCTCGGCGCATTCAACGGCGCCAAGGGCGCGACGGTGATGGGCTGGTTCAAGATCACCGGCGAGAACCCGAGCCCCAACTCCACCACACCCGAACCCGGGGACCGGTTCAACGCCGTCGGCCTGGCAGGCATCCTCAGCGGCGACTCCGACGGTCACGGCGTACGGGCGCTGCTGGAACTGATCAATGTGGACGGACAGCTCCGCCTGGTCGCACTGGGCCGGAGGCTCGACGGCGGCGCTTCCCAGACCTTCGCCGCACAGCAGAACTGGCGGGAGGTGCTCCCGCCCGGCGAATGGGTGCACCTGGCCGCGACGTTCGACTACACCACCGGTGAGATGGCGCTCTACCGCAACGGGCGGCCCCTCCCGGGCTTCTACACCGTCCCGGGCGACCCGTGGCAGGTCGACAGGACCGGGACGAGCGCGACGAACCCGCGCGGGATCAAGATCGGAGGGAGCTTCCCGCGGAACGACGTCGAACGCAATCCGTGCAACTGCCGGATGGACTCGTTGATGTTCCTCGACGCCACGGCGGGCGCGGACACGATCGCGCAGCAGTACCGCCGCTTCCTGCGGCACTGACCGCCTGTCGAGCCGCTGTCCGGCTGCGGCTCGACACGCACCGCGGCGATGGCGGCCGGCCCGGCGATCAGCCGGGCCG
Organism: Saccharopolyspora erythraea NRRL 2338; assembly: GCF_000062885.1. Lineage (NCBI taxonomy): Bacteria > Bacillati > Actinomycetota > Actinomycetes > Pseudonocardiales > Pseudonocardiaceae > Saccharopolyspora > Saccharopolyspora erythraea. Next base: position 5,188,349 of record NC_009142.1, read on the forward strand.
GCCGCTCACGCTCCGCCAGACTTCTGTGACGATCCGTGCTCGGCCGAACCCGCTCCGCCCGCTTCGCCCGGTTGCCGAGGCCGGCGCACGAAAAGCGACACGACGAACGCGAGCACACCGACGCCACCGGCGACCATGAACGACGCGTGCAGGCCGTCGGCCCCAGGAGCACCGGACGGGGCGGCGGTGCCCAGGGAGGCGACCGTCACGAACACCGCGGTGCCGAACGCGCCCGCGACCTGCTGGAGGGTGGACAGGATGGCGCTGCCGTGGGAGTGCAGGTGGTCGGGCAGCGCGCTGAGGGACTCGGTCATCAGCGGCGTCATCATCAGCCCGAGCCCGGCCATGAGCAGGACGTGGATGCCGATGACCGCGGCCAGCGGCGAGTCCGGCCCGAGCGCCGAGAACAGCCACAGCGACACCGCCATGGCCAGCGCGCCGGGGATCACCAGCGGACGTGCGCCGACGCGGTCGAACAGGCGTCCCACCGGTCGTCCCAGCAGGCCGAGGACCAGTCCGCCGGGCAGCACCGCCAGCCCGCTGACGAACGTGCTGGTGCGCAGGACGGTCTGCAGGTACAGCGGCAGCAGGATCGCCGCGGCACCCAGCAGGCACATGAACAGCAACGCGCTGAGCAGCAACGCGATGCTGAAGGCGCGGTAGGTCAGCGGCCGCAGGTCGAGCAGTGCCCGGTCGTGGCGTTGCAGGCGGAGCTGGCGGACGACGAACCCGCCGAGGGCGACCACGCCGACGGTGATCGCACCCCACGGCGGCACCGGGTGCCCTCCGCCTCCGGACTCACCGAGGGACGACAGGCCGTAGAGGACACCGCCGAAGCCCACGGCCGACAGCAACACCGAGACAAGGTCCAGCGGCACCGAGCGGGTCGTGCTGTCCAGCCGCATCCACACCGCACCGATGACCAGCGCGAGCACCGACAGCGGCAGCACGATCCAGAACATCCAGCGCCAGCCCAGCGAAGCCAGCACCGCGCCACCGATCGTCGGGCCCACGGCAGGCGCGACGGCGATGACGATGGTGATCGTGCCCATCGTCGCGCCGCGCCTCTCGGCGGGCACGAGCCGCATCACCGAGGTCATCAGCAACGGCAGCATGACCGCGGTGCCGCACGCCTGCACCAGGCGGCCTGCCAGCAGCACCGCGAAGCCCGGAGCCAGCCCGCTGATCAGCGTCCCCGCGCTGAACAGCGTCAACGAGGCCAGGAAGACCTGGCGCGGGGTGAACCGCTCCAGCAGGAAGCCGGTGGTGGGGATCACCACCGCCATGGTCACCAGGAACCCGCTGGTCAGCCACTGCACGGTCGTGGTGGACACGTCGAGGTCGACCGTGAGGTCGCGCAGCGCGACGCTGAGGATCGTCTCGTTGAGGATCATCACGAACGCCGAGACGACCAGCACCGCGATCAGCACGGCCGCGCGCCGCGGTCCGGCTTCGCGGTCGGCTTCCTCCGACTCGGCTCCCATGGTCGCGGTCATGACTTCGCACCTCCCCGGCACGAAGCGGACGGCCGACCCGGCATCCGCCGACGCGGATGATCGTGGTCCAAAAGGAAATCAGGAATCGACGATCGGTCGCCCTGCGCCACCGGCCACACGTTTCTCCCTCGCCCCCGCAGAACTCGACTCGGCTTCGTGCATGCGCGACTGCGAGTGGAAGACGCCCCCAGCGGCCGCCTCGTCGACGGTTCTTCCTGCTGTTCGACGCTGCGTGCTGTTCGACGAGCGTCGGACGGCGCAGCACTCCCCAGGTCGCCGCTTCAGCTTACGTGCCGGCGGCGGGGTGCCGGTGCGGGAAAACGACGTAAGCTTGCCCACCCTCTCGCGGGCGGGTTGCCGGCGGCGCTCTCCTGAGCGCCGCCGGCTGTCCGCCCGTGGATCAGCGGCCGTGCACGGCCGCGAAGGGCTGCGGGTCGTACGAGGAGCCCTGCGAACCAGTGCCGACCAGGCGTCCGTCGGGAAGTTCCGCGCCGGTCACGAGCGCCCCCTGCCTCGGTCCGTCGACCGGCTGCCACGAGGTGCCGTCATAGCGCAGCAACGCGTCGATGCCGAGGTTCCACAGTGCGCCCTCGGCGTGCACGAGCTCCCCGAGACCGCCGGTCTGGACCGGAGGCTGCTGCCGGCTCCACCGCGCACCGTCCCAATGCATCAGGATCGGACGGCGGCCTTCGGGGTTGTCGTACGACGCCTTGGTGGCCGAGATCCAGACGTCATCGGGCTTGTAGGCCGCGACATCGTGGACGGTGAGGAAGTCGGAGTCCCCGGTGTCCACCGGTGGCACCTGCACATGGCTCCACCGCACGGCGTCCCAGTGCATCGAGACGATCTGCTGCGGACGCTCGACGGTGGTTCCGGCCATCCAGACGTCGACCGGTGCGATGCCGCCCACACTGGTGAAGCTCTGCTGGTCGGCGGCGGGCGGCAGCGCGGCCGGCTGCCAGCCGCCATCCTGCCAACGCATGGCGAAGCTGCGTTCGAGCGGAGCGTTGCCGTCGCGATAGGCCTTGCCGATGGTCCAGACGTCCGAGCCGACGGCTGTGACGTCGCGGGGAGAGATCCGGGGAGCGTCGGGCACCTCCAGCGGGACCTCGGTCCACGCCCTGCCGTCCCAGTGGATCGTCGCGCCCGCACTGACCTTGGTGAACTGGCTGACCGCCCACGCGCTGTCCGGACCGGTCACCGCGGAGCCGACGATCTGGCCGATGTCGGGCACCGGCGCCTCCACCCACACGCCGGTGTCCTCCCGGCGGAACGCCTGCGCGGTGATCGACATCGGCGAGCCCGCCGGGCTGTAGCTGCCGAACGCCCAGGTCGCTCCGCCACCGCCGGCCGCGGTGGTCACGTACGACGCCATCCCGGGCCGGGTCGGGAACTCCTCCCCGGTCCAGACGTCCTGCGCCGACGCGGTACCTGCCGTGCCCACGACCGCGGCCAGCGCCACGGCCAGGGCCGTTCCGGTTCGTATCGACATCGCTGCCTCTCAGCCGGGATCAACTTCCCAGGAGACGCCGGGCGAACCGATCAGGTTGCCGGCGGCGCGCCGGCGTGCGAGCCCGGGAGTGCTTCTGGCTCGCCGTGGCAGCCCGAAAGACTCCCGGATCCTTCGTCGCGGGGACGCCCTTGCGATTTCCTGGCAGGATTGCGCGGCTCAGCACACCGCGGTCAGCGGGCGGGCGCGCCGAACCACCTGGGCAGCTCGCCGAGCAGCTCCCGCTGGTCTTCACCGGCCCACGCCACGTGGCCGTCCGGCCGCAGCAGCACCGCGGGCACGTCCAGTTCCTCGCTGACGTCGACGACGTGGTCGACCCGATCCGCCCAGCCCGCCACCGAGAGCCGGCCGGTCTGGTCGAGCAGCAGCCCGCGGCCGCCGTGCATCAGCTCGTAGAGGCGTCCCCGCTCCAGCCCCACGTCGCGCATCCGCCTGCCGAGCAGTTCGTGCCCGCCGCCGAAGTCGTAGCGGACGCCGATCGCGGTGATCTTCTCGATCAGGTACCGGTTGACGTCCTCGAAGTCCATCAGTTCCGACACCAGCCGGCGCACCGACCGGGCTCCCGGCTCGGAGGACAGCAGCTCGGTCTGCGCGCGGGTGTTGTCCAGCACGGCGGCGGCCACGGGGTGCCGTTCGGCGTGGTAGCTGTCCAGCAGCCCCTCCGGGGCCCGGCCGCCGACCTCGGCGGCCAGTTTCCAGCCGAGGTTGAACGCGTCCTGGATGCCGAGGTTGAGCCCCTGCCCGCCGGTCGGGGGGTGGACGTGCGCCGCGTCGCCGGCCAGCAGTACGCGGCCGGTCCGGTAGCGCTCCGCGAGCCGGGTCCCGTCGCCGAAGCGGGACAGCCAACGCGGTGAGTGCACGCCGAAGTCGGTCCCGGCGAACGACCGCACCCGCTGCCTGAGCTCCTCGAGGGTCGGCGGGACCGAGCGGTCCTCGGCCACTCCCTCGGCGGGCACGATGAGGCGGTACACACCGTCCCCGACGGGCATGGTGCCGAACCGCACATGGGTCTTGCGGACTTCGGCCACCACGGCGGCCAGCGTCTCCGGCGGCACGGCCACCTCCACCTCGCCCAGCAGGGTCTCGACCCTGGTGGGCTCGCCGGGGAAGCCGACGCCGAGCAGCTTGCGCACCGCGCTGCGGCCGCCGTCGCAGCCGACCAGGTAGCGCGAGCGCAGCTGCGTGCCGTCAGCCAGCTCGGCGGTCACCCCGTGTTCGTCCTGGTTCAGCCCGACCAGTTCGCGGCCGCGCCGGATCTCGGCGCCGAGCTCGGTGGCGCGCTCGGCCAGCAGGCGCTCGGTGATGCTCTGCGGGATGGCGAGGACGTACGAATGCGCGGTGTCCAGCCGGTCCGGCCACTGCTTGGCGATGCCGGCGAAGAAACCGCCCGCCACGACCTGCTCGCCGTGCGCGAGGAACCGCTCCAGCAGACCGCGCTGGTCCATCACCTCGACGCTGCGCGCGTGCAGGCCGAGCGCGCGGGCCTGTCCGGTCGGCTCCGCCTCCTTCTCCAGCACGAGCGCGTGCACGCCGTGCAGCCGCAACTCGCAGGCCAGCATCAAGCCGGTCGGCCCGCCGCCGACAACGATCACGTCGATCATCAACACGCCCGTTCAACGAGATTGGATGTGGGCCAGGCCCAGGTACTTCGCGAATCCCCGGTTTCCGCAGGTCCTGGCTTCGGCCGGAGATTCTGCGGCATGACCCGGGCCTTGCCGCAAGCCCCGGGGTCGGCTATAAGTTGAGAATGGGGCGGAATGGATGGCGTTTCCACTTGACGTCCCCACTGACGTCCCCACTTGATGTCCCCGCGCGGAACATGTAGGTCTCCTCCCCTCCTGGCGTCGGCCGTTGACCCTCTTGATCGGGCGCTTCTAAGCTGCTCGCCGGACGTGGCGGAAAGGTGGCGGGTGGCGTGGACGGACTCCGGTACGCCGAACTCGGTACCGAGACCGTCCACGCGCGGCGGTGAACGCCTAACCGATGCGGATCGTCCTCACCTGCCTGCCCTACTACTCCCACCTGGTGCCGGTCGTGATCCCGGTGGCCCGCGCGCTGCGCCGGGCCGGGCACACCGCCGCCGTCGCGACCGCGCCCGCCATGGCAGCGGAACTCGCACGGCACGGCATCGAGCACCTGCCGCTGCCGAACGTCCGCACCCTCGAACAGCTTCTCGCCGACCCCGCGTTCCTCACCAGCCCCGGCATGCCCGGCGCGGAAGGCGAGGACACCGAGGAGACCGCGCGCGCCCGCGAGGATCCGGGTCCGCTGACCAAGGCGTTCGCCGGGCCGCTGGCCGGGACCTTCGCCCGGGACCTGATCGCGGCGGCGGCGGACTGGCGGCCCGACGTGATCGTGCGGGAGTGCAACGAGTTCGGTGGCTACCTCGCCGCGGAACGGCTCGGTCTGCCCCGCGCCGTGCTCGACATCGCGCCGTACTCGTGCGCGCATCTGCCGTTCCTGCGCAACACGCTCAACAGTCAGTTGGACGACCTCGGGCTCGACCCGTCGGACGATCCGTGGCAGCCGAACGCCGGTCTGCTCGCCGCCGTCGTGCCCGCCGCGTGGTACCCGGAGCGGCTGCGGGTGCCGTCGCTGCGGTCCTACCGGCCGAATCCTGCTGCGCCACGAGCATTTCCGGTTGACGCTGAACGGCCGCTGGTGCTCGCCGGGCTCGGCACCGTCGCGCACACCGTCGTGCCGGAGGCCCCGCGACTGCTCGCCGCGATGGTCGCCGCGCTCGGCGAACTGCCCTGCGACGGCGTGGTGTCCCTGGGACCGGCGTTGGAGACCTGGTCCGGACCGCGACCGGCGAATGTCCGGCTGATGTCCTTCGCGCCACAGCGCGAGCTTCTAGGCAGAGCGGCACTTTTCCTTTCGCACGGCGGTTTCGGGGGCGTCCACGAGGCCGTGCAGGCCGGGACGCCGATGGTGAACCTGCCGCTGTTCGCCGACCAGCCGGACAACGCACGCCGCGTCACCGAACTGGGCCTGGGCCTGCACCTCGACCCCGCCGCGGCGACACCGGAGGCGTTGGCCGAAGCGGCCGGACGCGTGCTCACCGACCGCGGATTCCGGCGGCGCGCCGCGGAACTGGCCCGGCAGTCGCGGGAGGCGCCCGGATTCGACGTGCTCGCGGAGGATCTCGCCGCACTGGCCTGATCGCCGTCGAGAACGGCTTCGCCGACCCGGTGACCGGCGCGGGTCTGTCGCGCACGCGATGGTACGGAATTGCGCGCCGGCTGTCGATCAACTGGCGAGAAATGCGCACGGGAATTCCACTTGATCTGCCCCGGAAAACAAGCGCCGATTGCCGCCTCTTCGCTTTGTCCGGAAGACGACTTTTGGCTTCTTGACTTCCGATCATGACCGCAAGCACACTGGCTGAGTCTGATCCGGAATGTGGCGACAGGCGATGAGGAGCCTGCGCGCGGCACGGGAAAGGTCCTTCATTCGCGTGGCTCAGATCATTCATCAGCTGTCATTGAACGAGAACGCTTCCCCGCCATTGCCCGGTGTGCTGAAAGCGGCCGAGGACAGCCTGGCGAGCATGAACCTCACCCTCGACGCACTGGCCACCGGCCTCACCGACGCGATCGCGCGACGGCTGGCGCTGCCGCCGGAACGGGTCGTCGCAGGCGCCGGTTCCGGCGCGCTGCTCCAGCAGTTCCTGTTCGCCCACGCCGGATCCGGCACCTCCGTGGTGCACGCCTGGCCGTCGTTCGAGCTCTACCCGCTGCTGATCCGCAACGCGCGGGCCGAACCGGTCACGGTGCCCTCGGACGGCGACGGTCAGGACCTGGCCGCGCTGGCCGCCGCCGTCACGCCGGAGACGAAGGTCGTGCTGCTGTGCAACCCGAACAACCCGACCGGCGAGGTGCTCGGTGACGCGCGGCTGACCGACTTCCTCGCCGCGCTGCCGCCGCATGTGCTGGTGCTGATCGACGAGGCCTACCGCGAGTTCGCCGAACCCGACAGAATCGCCGACGGGCTCGCTCTCGCCGCGGCCGACGACCGGGTGGCCGTCGTGCGCACGTTCTCCAAGTCCCACGGCCTGCTCGGTCTCCGCGTCGGCTACCTGGTGGCGGCCGAACCGGTCGCCGCGGCGCTGCGGCCGACGCTGCCGTTCCACCGCGTGCCGACCGTCTCACAGGCCGCGGCGCTGGCCGCGCTCGAAGCCGAGGAGGCGATGCGCGAGCGCTGCCGGGAGGTCGCCGCCGAGCGCGACCGCGTGCGGGCCGGGCTGCTCGAACTCGGCTGGGACGTCCCTCCCAGCGGCGGGAACTACCTGTGGCTGCGCCTTGGAGACCGCAACTGGTCCTTCGTGCAACACCTCGCCGCGCACGGCGTCGCGGTGCGCGAGATCGCCGGCGCCGGAGTGCGGGTGAGCACCGGGACACCGGAGGCCAACGACGCGGTGTTGAGGCTGGCCAAGGAGTTCGCCGGATGACGGCCGACGCCCTGATCCACGAGGTCACCTCCTCCCCGGTCGCGGCAGACATCCGGCGCGCGCTCGACGCGCGCTGGTCCGGCGGCGGTGAACCGCTCGACGAGATCTCCCGCTATGCGCTGCTGTCACCCGGAAAACTGCTGCGCCCGCTGATGCTGGTGGCCTCGGCCGAGGCCGTCGGCGGTGACCGGGAGGCGGTGATGCCCGCGGCGCTGGCCGTGGAGTACCTGCACGCGGCGTCGCTGGTGCACGACGACATCATCGACGGCGACGACACGCGCCGCGGGCGGGCGTCGGTGCACGCGCGCTACGGCGTGGCCGACGCGATCATCACCGGGGACGCGTTGATCATCAGGCTGTTCGGTTCGCTCGCCGAATGCCCGGTGCCCGACGCCGACGTGCTGTCCGCGGTGCGCATCCTCGCGCGGGCGGGCGATGACCTGTGCCGCGGCCAGATGCGGGAGGCGCTGCTGGTGCCGCCCGCGCCCGGCGCACTGGGCAGCGGTCTGGCGGCCTACCTCGGGATGGCCGCGCTGAAGACCGGCGCGCTGTTCCGCGGCGCGTGCCAGGCCGGTGCGGTTCTCGGCGGCGGCACGCCCGGTGAGGTCGGCATCGTCGCGGAGTTCGCCGAGCACACCGGTCTCGCCTTCCAGATGTACGACGACCTGCTGCCGTTCCTCGGCGATCCCGCGGTCACCGGGAAACCGGACACCAGCGACGTGTCGAACCTCCGCCCGACCTTCCCCGTGCTGCTGGCGCACCGCGAGGGCGGTCCGGCCGAGCGGCGGCGGATCGAGCGGGTGCTGGCCGGCGGGCTCGCGCCGGGTGCGGCGCTGGCCGCCCTGCGCGAGGTCGTGATGGCCACCGGCGCGCTGGATCTGGCGCTCGCGCACGCGCAGGAGGAGGTGCGGCTGGCCAAGTCGGGGCTCGGCGTGCTGCCGTCCGCCGAGGCGGCCGGTCTGCTCGGCGCGGTGGCCGAGCTGGCCGTGCGGAGGGACCGCTGACCGCGGCGCCGCCGATCGCGGCGCTGGGCCGCCGGATCGGCCGCTCGGTCCTCGCGCACGTGCAGACCTGGCGGCCCTACACGTCGTGCTACCCGGCGCTGCTCGGACTCGCCGGTTGCGCGGTGGGCGGCGGCGCGGGCCGGCCGGACGCGCTGCTCGTCGCGGCGCTGGCCCCGGCGCTGGGGTGGCTGTCGGGGCACTACCTCGGCGACTACTTCGACCGCGGCCTCGACGCGATCGGCAAACCGCACCGGCCGATCCCGTCCGGACGGCTGTCGACCGAGGCAGCGCTGTACGGCGGCCTGGCGTGCGCGGCCCTCTCGGCCGTGCTGGTGGTGTGGGCGAACTGGCGGATCCTGCCGCTGTTCGCCGTGGCGATGGCCGGGATCGTGGGCTACAGCAAGGTTTTCAAGAGACGCGGCATCGCGGGCAACATCGCGCGCGGCTCGCTCACCGCGCTCACCCTCGTGATCGGTGCGATGGTGGCCGCGCCATGGCCGCCGTGGCCGCTGCTGCCGGTGGCGGTGGGCTTCCTCCTGCACGACACCGCGTCGAACCTGGTGGGCACCGTCCGCGACGTCGACGGCGACCGCGCGGGCGGCTACCGCTCGGTGGCGGTCCACCGCGGGGTCCGGCACGCCGTGCGGCTCGCGCTGCGCCTCTACGCCGGTGGCGTCGCGCTGGTCGCGCTCGGCGCGGCATGGGCGACGGTCGATCCGGCCGCACAGCTCGCGCTCATCGCCGTCGCCGCCGCCACCGGGGTCGTCGCGTTCGCGCCGCTGGTGCGTGCGGGCGATGTCGTGAGCGCGCGGGCGGCGTTGCGCGCGCACGAACTGCTGGTGGCCGAACGCCTGGTGCTCGCCGCCGCGGTCGTCGCAGGCGCCGCGGGCGGCCGGTTCGCGGTCGCGCTCGTGCTGCCGGTCCTGCTGTTCTCGCTGCTCACCCAGGCGCTGATGCGCGCACGCCACGAGTTCCCGCCCGCCGCGGTGGCGGCCGGGGGAAAGGACCGGAGATGACCTTCCTACGCGCGGACCGGATCACCGAGGCGATCGCCGAGGGCGCCGAGGCGCTGTTCGCCGCGCAGCGCGAGGACGGGGTGTTCGACTACGGCGGCGCGAGCCTGACCTCGACGCTCGGCACGGTCGGCGCGGTGTGCGCGCTGCACTTCGCCGATCCCGGAGGGGCGGCGGACCTGATCGAGGCCGGCGTGGGCTGGCTCAAGCGCACGCAGGGAGCCGACGGGGGCTGGGCGATGGTGCCCGGCGAGGCGTCCGAGGCCGGGCCGACGGCGGTGGCGTCGGCCGTGCTGCACCTGGTGGACCCGCGCGGCAGCGCCGCCGCGGTCGAGGCCGGCCAGGAGTGGATGCGCGGGTTCGGTGGCCTGGAAGCGATCCCGCACCCGGAGGTCGTCGCGTGGTGCCGCCAGTTCTACGGCTTCGCCGGCTGGCTCGACCCGCGCGAGATGCGGCGGTTCCCGCTCGAGCTCGCGCTGCTGCCCGGGCTGTACCGGAAGCTGTTCGACCTGCGCGCGCCGATGGTCTCCGCGCTCGGGCTGGCCCAGACGCGGCACAAGCCGCTGACGCGGGTCCAGCGCTCGTTGTCGAAGCTCGCGGAGCCGAACGCGCTCGCGGTCATCCGGCAGGTCTACGAGCACGAGGGCAGCACCGGTGGCTGGTGCGAGGACGCCTGGGTGACCGGACTGGTGTGCGCCGGGCTCGCGCGTGCCGGCCTGGGCGAGGACATGGTCGACGGCGCCGTCGGCTGGTTCCGGCGGACGGCCGCGCCCGACGGCTCGTGGTCGAGCGGGCCGCTGGACCTGACGTGGTCGATGTACGCCACCGCCGGGCTGATCGAAGCGGGTTACGCGCAGGACCCCCGGCTGGTCCCGGTCAAGGAGCTTTTCCTGCGCCTGCAACAGGACCGGCCGTTCACCGCGTTCGGCTGCCCGCCCGGGTTCTGGGGCTGGTCGGGCTCCCGGGGCTGGCCCGCGACGCTGGAGACCGGCGAGATCCTGTCCGCGCTGAGCCACCTGCCCGGAGCGGACCAGGCCGACGCCATGCGCCGCGGCGTCACGTGGCTGACGCTGCAGCAGGACACCCGCGGCTCGTGGGGCCTGTGCGTGCGCAACACCAGGGTGGCCAACAGCGGGCCGTGCCCGCACATGACCGCGCAGGCCGTCGACGGACTGCTCGACTCGGGCGTGCCCGCCGACGACCGCCGCGTGCGCCGGGCGCTGCGCTGGCTGGGCCGGGCGCAGCGCCCGGACGGCAGCTTCGAGTCCGTCTGGTACCGCATGCACACCGCGGGCACCTCGGCGGTGCTCCGGACGCTGGCCAAGGCCGGTGCCGCCGACGGCGAGCCGGCACGTCGCGCGCGGGCGTGGCTGGAACGCACGCGGCTGGCCGACGGCTCGTGGGGCACCGGCGACGGCACGCCCGGGACGGTCGAGGAGACCGGCTGGGCGGTGTCGGCGCTGCTGGCCGCCGGCGCGGAGCCGGAAGCCGTTCGGTCCGGTGTGGACTGGTTGCTGGAGCACCGGCTGCCCACCGGCGGCTGGCCGGCCGCCAACGTCAACGAGTACGTGCGGCACGTCTCCCGGTACCCGAATCCCGCGCTGGCGCACGGTCTGGCGCTCCGGGCCCTCGCCCGCTACCGGAAGGCGGTGGCGCGATGACCTACGACGTCGTGGTGTGCGGCGCCGGCGTCGCCGGGCTGGCGGCCGCGTGCGCCCTGGGCCGGCTGGGCAGGCGCGTGCTGCTGCTGGACAAGCAGGAGCGGATCCGGCCGGTCGCCAAGGGCGAGGTCTTCCAGCCGGGGGCGCTGGCGATCCTGCACGGGTGGGGCGTCGCGCCGCGGCTGGAGGCGGCCGGGGCGCTGCGGCTGGAGAAACTGGTCGCGCGCGACGCCGACGGCGGCGCGCGGATGGTCCTCGACTACGCGCGGCTGCCCGCGCGGAACAACTGGCTGCTCGCCCACGACTACCCGGTGATCCTCGATGCGCTGGCGAGATCCCTGCCCGACACCGTCGAGCTCCGCCGCGGGGAACTGGTGACGGGCCTGGTCTCCGACGGCGGCCGGGTCACCGGCGTCCGGATCGCCGACGACGCCGTCGAGGCGGCGCTCGTGGTCGCCGCCGACGGCATGTCGTCCCGCCTGCGCCGCGAGGCCGGCATCGAGGTCCGCCGCGACGAGTACCCGCACCGGCTGGTCGCGCTGGAGTTGCACGACGCACCGGAGGTCGAGCCCGACTTCTCCGCCTACGTCACGCCGCGCGGGCTGCGTCTGCGCTACCCGTTGCCGGACGGCCGGATCCGGCTCTACGCGCAGGCCGGTGCTCACGAGCTGCGCGGTCTGGACGCCGACGGCCTGGACCGCTGGGTCGGCGACCTGGTCCGGGAGACGCCCGCACTCGCACCGCTGGAGGCGTCGATCCGCGCGAGCCTCGCCGGGCGGCAGGTGCTGCCGGTGTCCCGCTTCCTCGCGCCGGCGCTCGCCGCACCGGGCCTGGCACTGGTCGGCGAGAGCGGGCACGCCGTGCACCCGATGGCCGCGCAGGGCATGAACAGCGCCATCGCCGACGCCCACGAGCTCGCCACCGTGCTACGGCAGGGCGGGTCGCTCTCCCCCGCCGCCGTCGACCACGCGCTGTCCCGGTATTGGGCCGCACGCCGGGAGAACCTGGCGCACATCGGCCGGACGAGCCACAACGCGGCGAGGATGATCACGGACCTGTCGTGGGTGGGCCGGTTCGCCGGCCGCCGGGCGCTGCGCGGCACCGGCGGCAACGACCGGATCCGCTACACCGTGATGCACACGATGTCCGGGCTCGGCGTGCACCCGCTGACGCCGCTGGACCGGCTGCACCAGCTCGGGGTGCTGCCGGACCCGCGGGCCCGGCGGCTCCCGGCCTGGGCGTGAGCGCGGTGTCAGCCCGCGCACTCCACCACGACCAGCCCGCCCGGCAGGCGGTGCGTGGTGCGCACCTGCAGACCCGCGGCGGCGGCGAGCGCGTGGAAGCCGGTGACGGTGCGCTCGCGGCCGCCCAGCAGCGTGAGCGACTGCAGGTCGAACGAGGAGTTGTTCTTCGCGTGCTCGTCGCCCGCGAGCACCTCGACGACCAGCACGCGCCCCTGCGGCCCGGCGGCCTCGCCGCAGCGGCGCAGGATCTTCGCGGCGTCCTCGTCGTTCCAGTCGGTCAGCACCCGCGAGACCATCACCACGTCGTAGCCGGTGGGCAGCGGGTCGAAGAAGCTGCCGCCGACGAACTCCGCGCGTCCGGAGAGCCCCGCGTCGGCCAGCGCCTGCTCGGCCTCGGGGCGCACCGGCGGCAGGTCCAGCACGGCGCCGGTCAGGTGCGAGTGCTTGAGCAGCACCTCCGAGAGCAGCGCACCGGTCCCGCCGCCGACGTCGAGCACCCGCCGGGCCCCGGACCAGTCGTACTCCGCGGCCACGGCCGGGCCGGTCTGCCAGGCGTGCGCGGCCATGATCGCGCCGAAGAACAGCCGCAGCCGTTCGTCGCGCTGGTAGTCCTCCCAGAAGCCGACGCCGTGCACCCGGCCGTAGGCGGATTCGCCGGTGCGCACCGAATGCAGCATCCCGGTGTAGGCGAGGTCCATCTTCGCGCCCGGGCCGTCGATGTCGAGCCAGCCGCGCTGCCAGCGCTGGTCCTCGCCGAGCAGTTCGCGCGAGAGCGCGGTGAGCCCGTAGGTCCCCGGCGAGGTTTCGTCGAACAGGCCGACGGACACCAGGTGCCGCAGCAGCCGCGCCAGCGAGTCCTCGTCGCATTCGCTCGCCGCGGCCAGCTCCGCCAGGCCGGTGGTGCCCGCCTCGACCAGTTCGGGCAGCCGCAGCGCGACCGCGGTGCGGATCGCGAACGGGGTCGCCAGGTCGACGAGGCGGGCGAGCTCGGCGGCGGAGTCGTGCGGCATGGGCGTCCTTTCGACGAGGGAGTCCGGGGACCGCCGGAGAAAGGTCCGGCACGGCCAGCGTGTCAGTCGCGAACAATTCCCGTCAACCATTTCCCGGAGCATTCCGGGCGGTTGCCGAAGGGCCATTTCGCGCTGCCTGAAAACGTCCGAGAAAGGCGGAAAGACAATGAACGAGAACCGTTTCGACGTGCGCCCGGTGTCCGGGGCGCTGGGCGCGGAAGTGCGCGGCGTGCCGCTCGACGCGCTGACCGACTCCGATTTCACCGCCGTGCGGGAACTGCTGCTGGAACACCTCGTGCTGTTCTTCCCCGACGCCGCCGGGCTCGAACCCGGTGCGCACAAGGCGTTCGGCCGCCGGTTCGGCGAGCTGGAGGTGCACCCGTTCCTGCCGAAGCTGCCCGGCCACGACGAACTGGTGGTGCTGGACTCCGAGCAGGGGGCGCGCGCCGATGTCTGGCACACCGACGTCACGTTCAGCCCCTCACCGCCGATCGCGTCGGTGCTGCAGCTCGTGGAGTGCCCGCCGTCGGGCGGCGACACGATGTGGAGCAACCAGTACCTGGCCTACGAGGCGCTGTCGGCACCGGTGCGCGAGCTGCTCGACGGGCTCACCGCCGTGCACGTCTTCAAGCACCCCAACGGCTCGTTCCGCAGCGAGGCCGAGCATCCGGTGGTGCGAGCGCACCCGGAAACCGGCCGCCGCTCGCTGTACGTCAACCGCATGTTCACCCACCGCATCCCGCAGCTGACCCCCGGCGAGAGCGACGCGTTGCTGCGGCAGCTGTTCGAGGTTTCCGAGAGCCCGCAACGGGTCTGCCGCTACCGCTGGGTCCCCGGCGCGGTCGCCGTCTGGGACAACCGCGTCACCCAGCACTACGCGGTCAACGACTACACCGGCCGCCGCGTCGGCCGCCGCGTCACCGTGCTCGGCGACAAGCCCGTCGGCGAACCGCCCCGCTGGCCCCACCACGACGCGGGTGAGCTGAGCGCGTCCACCAGCCGGTGAGCTCGCCCGATGTGCCGATCCCGTGGTCGGCACATCGGCGGACCGCCGCCGCCCGGTCACTCGGCCACCGGCCTCGAGTGGTCGGCGACCCAGGTGGCGATCTGGGTGCGCGTGGTGAACCCGAGCTTGACCAGGATGTGCTCGATGTGGCTCTCGGCGGTGCGCGAGGCGATCATGAGCTTGGCCGCGATCTCCTTGTTGCTCATGCCCTGGGCGACCAGTTCGGCGACCTCCCGTTCACGCCGGGTCAGCCGCGGTGCGTCGTCGGCGGCCGAACGCACGTCCGGTCTCAGGTCCTCCTCCGCGGCGAGGTGCAGCGCGTCTTCGAGGGTGAGGGATGCGCCCTCGTCGAGGAGCGCCTGGTAGTCCCGCTCCCCCAGTGCGTTTCGAAGCCGTCGCACGCATTCGTCGTAGTGGTCGGCAAGGTGGGTGTACGCGCGCAGCGACACACCGAGCGAGCGGCTCAACGACCGCAGGACGCCGAAGAGCCGGGCCGCGTGTTCGCCGCGGCCGTCGGTCTCGGCGATGAGCGCGAGGATCTCGAGGTTCAGCACGATTCCCAGGCGGTCGTCCAGCTCGTGGTTGAGCCCGAGGCTTTCCCGCTCCAGCACCTCCGCCCGCCGGGTGTCGCCCTGCCGCCACACCTCGATGCCGAGCGCGGTCAGCGCGTAGGCCTTGTGCCAGACGTCGCCTGCCGCGTCGCAGACCGCGAGGCATTCCTCGGCGAGGGCGATCGCTCGCTCGGAGTCACCCAGGTGGGAGTAGGCCATCGCCGACCGGATCAGCGTCGAGGCGATCCCGTGCGGGTTGTCCGCGGTTCGATGCCCGTCGAGGGCTTCCCGGTACAGCTGCAGAGCGGTCTCGGAATCCTGGCGGAAGCTCGCCGCCATTCCGGAGAACAGCGCGGTGTAGGCCAGCGCCTTCGCGGCACCGAGGCGCGTCGCCAGGGCGCGGGCCTCGGCCAGCATCGATTCCGCGGCGCTGAGATCGGACTGGATGAGCGCCAGCCAGCCGTTGACCCACAGCGCGTCGGCCCGGTCCGTGGACGGTGCGGGGGCCAGCGTGAGGAAGTCGTCCAGCCAGCCGCGGCCCTCGTTGAGATAGAAGCTGCTGATCCAGTGGTAGAGCAGGTCCGCGGCCATGCGCAGCCCGTCGGAGGCGGCGCCGGGGTCCGACGCGCAGTTCTCGAGCGCGACCCGCAGGTCGGCGTGGTCCAGCCGCAGCCGGGCGAACCAGTCGACCTGGTGCGGCCCGAACTGGGCAGACCAGGTGCGGGTGGCGATGCGCTGGTAGTGCTGCCGGTGGCGGAGCCGCACGAACTGCTCTTCCCCGCTGTCGGCCAGCCGCTCACGGCCGAACTGGCGGATCGTCTCGATCTGCCGGTACCGCGAGACGCTCCCGTGCTGCTCGCGGTGCAGGATGGACTTGTCGATCAGCCCGGCGACCAAGTCCACGACGCTCCCGGGCGGGATGCCTTCGCCCCGGCACACCGACTCGGCCGCCTCCAGATCGAAGTTGCCCGCGAACACCGACGAGCGCATCCACAGCAGTTGCTCGGGCTCGGTGCACAGCTGGAAGCTCCAGTCGATCAGCGCACGCAGGGTCCGGTGCCGGGGCTCCGAGCCCGCCGGCCCGCTGCTGAGCAGCCGGTACGGGTCGTCGAGCCGCGCGAGGATCTGCTCCGGCGAGAGCGCCCGCACGCGGGCGGCCGCGAGCTCGATCGCCAGCGGCAGGCCGTCGAGCCGGCGGCAGATGTCCTCCACCACCGCACAATTGTGGTTGTCGGTCCGGAAGTCGGCCTGCACCGACCGGGCGCGCCTGACGAACAGCTCGAGACCTTCGGAGTGCTCCTGGCCCGACCCGCCGGGCTCCGCCGACAGCGACAGCGGCGGAACCACCATGAGCACTTCGGCGGAGATGTTCAGCCGCTCCCGGCTCGTCGCCAGCACGCGCAGCTCCGGAGCCTGCTTGAGCAGCGCGTCGGCCACGCTGCCGCACTCGTGCGACATCGTCTCGCAGTTGTCCAGCACGAGCAGGGCGCGGCGGTCGGCGAAGTGCTCGCAGAGCACGACCAGCGGGTCCCGGCGGGAGTGCTCCCGGATCTCGACCGCCTCGGCGACGGCCCGGGCCAGCAGGCGCGGACCGGAGAGCCGGGTCAGGTCGACCCACCACACCCCGTCCGGGAACGCCCTGCGGACGCTGCCTGCGAGCTGGAGCGCCAGCCGGGTCTTGCCCACGCCGCCGACACCGGTGAGGGTGAGCAGGCGCGAACGCGCCAGCAGCGCTCTCGCATCGGCCAGCTCCCGTCGTCTCCCGACGAAGCTGGTCAGATCAAGGGGAAGGTTCCCGACCGTCGGCAACGGCACCACTGGTACCCGTCTTGCGGCTGTTGACCCCGGCCCTGCTGCCTGGGGCAGCTCTGGCGGAGCGTATACCTGCGGACTCCCTCCACGCCAGCACGCGGGCCCGGACTGGAGCACGGTCCGGCGCGGGCCACAGCCGCGGGCTCTCGTCGAGGTCAGGCCCGCGGACCCGGACGGTCGTACAGTTGGGCGGTGGACCCATCGCTGCGCGGGAGGTCCGGAGGTCTTCCTGCCGATGCCACCAGCTTCGTGGGGCGTCGGCGGGAGATGACCGAGGTCAGGGCCATGCTGTCGTCGTCGCGGCTGACGACGTTGACCGGGGTGGGCGGAGTGGGCAAGTCCCGGCTCGCGTTGCGCGTGGCCAGGGGCGCGCAGCGGGGCTTCCGCGACGGGGCGTGGCTGGTCGAGCTGGCCCGGATCCAGGCCCCCTCGGTGCTCGGCACCGCGGTCGCCGGGGCGCTGGGCCTGCGCGAGGTGTCCACGCGCGACGCCGAAACCGTGCTCGCCGACCACCTGGCCGACAAGCAGTTGCTGCTGCTCCTGGACAACTGCGAGCACCTGGTCGACGAGTGCGCCCGGCTGGTGACCGCTCTGCTGGCGGTGTCTCCCGGCCTGCGCATCCTCGCCACCAGCAGGGAGCCGCTCGGCGCGGCGGGCGAACACGTCTGGCAGGTTCCCCCGCTGTCGGTGCTGGACGCCGAGGACGCCCACGGGAGTTCCGCACCGGGCGACCTCCGCTACGAAGCGCTGTCGCTCTTCGAGCTGCGGACGGCCGCGGTGCTCCCCGGGTTCGCGGTCGACTCGGACAACCTCGCGACGGCGGCCCGGCTGTGCCAGCGGCTGGAAGGGCTGCCGCTGGCGATCGAGCTGGCCGCCGTGCGGATGCGTGCGCTGTCCATGGAGCAGATCCTGTCGCGCCTGGACGACCGCTTCCGCCTGCTCACCGGAGGCAGCCGCATCGAGCCTCCGCACCACCGGACGCTGCGCGCGACCTTCGACTGGAGCTACGACCTGTGCTCCGAGCAGCAGCAGGCGCTGTGGCGGCGGATGTCGGTGTTCGCCGGAGGCTTCAGCCTGGATGCCGCCGAAGCGGTCTGCGCGGACGAGCACCTGTCGCCGCACGAGATCCTCGGCTGCGTGGCGGGGCTGGTGGACCAGTCCTTGCTGGCGCGCGAGGAAACCGGCTCCGCGGTCCGCTACCGCCTGCTCGAGACGGTGCGCCAGTACGGACACCAGCGGCTGCGCGAATCCGACGACGAAGCCGCGCTCCGGCTGCGGCACCGCGACTACTACCTGCGCCTGGCGGAACAGGCCGAAGCCGACTGGTTCGGTCCGCGACAGCTCGACTGGCTGGAGATCCTGCACGCCGAGCACCCGAACATCCAGGCGGCGCTGGAGTTCTGCCTCGCCGAGCCCGGTGGCACGCGGGCCGCGCAGCGCCTCGCGGGGGCGCTGTGGTTCTACTGGATCGCGCACGGCCTGCTCACCGAGGGGCGGCACTGGCTGGACCAGGCGCTGGCCCTCGGCCAGGAGCCCGGTGCCGAGCGGGTCAAGGCGTTGTGGGTCAACGGCTACATCGCCACCAGGCAGGGCGACAACAGCGCGGCTCTGGCCATGCTGGAGGAGTGCCAGGACCTCGCCCAGCTCCTCGGCGACGACGCCGCGCTCGTGCGCGGGCTCCAGATGACCGGCCTGGCCGAGCTGATGCACGGTGACCACGCCCGCGGGGTCAAGCTGCTCGAGGAAGCGCTGGTCCACCACCGGGCCGCCGGCGAACCCAACGCCAACCTCGCCCTCACGGTGTTCTACCTGGCCCTGGCCGTGTGCACGCGCGGCGACCTGGACCGCGCCGTCGCACTGTGCCAGGAGTGCAGGCAGATGTGCGAGTCCTGCGGCGAGCGCTGGAGCCTGTCGCGCACCTTGTGGATCCTCGGCCTCGCCCAGTGGGCGCGGGGCGAGCCGCGGCAGGCCGACGACAACGTGCGCGGGTCGCTGAGGATCGAACGCGTCCTCCAGGACCCGATCAGCATCGCCCTGTGCGTGGAGGTCCTGGGCTGGATCGCGGCGGCCGAGGGCAAGCCGAGACGGGCCGCCACGCTGTTCGGGATCAGCCGCAGGCTCTTCGAACCGCTCAGCGAGTTCCTCTTCGGGTTCGCCTACTACCTCGACTGGCACGACCAGGCCGAGGCGCGGGCGCGGCAGGCCCTCGGTGACAGCGGGTTCGACAACGCCTTCCGGCACGGGCGCGGACTTGACCTCCCCGCGGCGACGGCCTACGCCCTGGAGGAGAAACCCAGGGCCGGCCGCGCCGGCGCGGCGCGGTCGAGCTCACCGCTGACGCGGCGGGAACGGGAGATCGCCGAACTGGTCACCCAGGGCCTGTCCAACAAGGAGATCGCCTCCCGGCTGGTCATCGCCAAGCGCACCGTCGACGCCCACGTGGAGCACATCTTCACCAAGCTCGGGCTCAACTCCCGGATCCAGGTCGCGGCCTGGATGGCGCAGCAGAACGCCCGCGACGACAGGAGTGGGTGAGCCGGAGATGACCAGCGCAGGAGGTCCGCGGCGGCAGGCGGGGAACCTTCCGGAAGAGGACAGCAGCTTCGTGGGGCGCGGCGACGAGGTGACCTTGGGCAAGCGGACGCTGTCGCAGGCGAGGTTGCTGACCGTCACCGGGCCTCCGGGGGTCGGCAAGTCGCGCGTGGGCCTGCGCGTGGCCGCGCAGGTGCGGCGGAGGTTCCCCGACGGGGTGTGGCTGGTGGGGCTGGCCGGGCTGGATGACCCCGCACTCCTGCCGCACACCGTGCTGGAGACCCTCGGAGTCGGCGACTACTCCCTGCGGCGGCCGATCGACTCGCTGGCCGAGTACCTGGCGTATCGGCGGCTGCTGCTGGTGCTCGACAACTGCGAGCACCTGGTGCACGAGTGCGCGACGCTGGCGACCGCCCTGCTCAAGACCGCCCCCGGGCTGCGGATCCTGATCACCAGCCGCCATCTGCTGGGCGCCGAGGGCGAGCACGTGGTGACCGTGCCCCCGCTGCCGGTGCCCGACGACACCGGCGCGCTGCCACTGGAGGCGGTGCTGGCCAGCGCATCGGTGGAGCTGTTCACCGCGCGCGCCAAGGTCCTGGTCCCCGGCTTCACCGTCGACGCCGCGAACTGCCACGCGGTCGCCGCGATCTGCCGCCGGCTGGAGGGACTTCCGCTCGCGCTGGAGCTGGCGGCGAAGTGGCTCCGCACGATGTCGGTGGAGCAGATCCTCACGGGCCTGCGGAACTGGCCCGAGCAGGACGAGGTACCGGACCAGGGTGCCCGGGTGGCGCGGTACCACGAGACGTTGCGGGCGAGCTTCGACTGGAGCTTCGAGCTGTGCTCCCCGGCCGAGCGGACGCTGTGGGCGCGGGCTTCGGTTTTCGCGGCGGACTTCGACCTGGAGTCCGCCGAAGCGGTCTGCTCCGACGACGCGGTGCCGCAGGAGGACGTGCTCGAACTGGTGGTCAGCCTCCTGGACAAGTCGGTCCTGAGCCGGAGGGACCGGGCCGGGTGGACGCGCTACCGGCTGCTCGACCCGACCCGCCGGTACGGTGCGCGGCGGCTTGCCGAGTCCGGTGACACCGACCGCCTGCGCCGCCGCCATCGCGACCACTACCGGTGGCTGTCCGAGCGGGCGGAAGCGCAGTGGTTCGGCCCCCGGCAGGAGGACTGGCACGAGCGCATGCGCTGCGAACACGCCGACCTGCGGGCGGCGCTGGAGTTCTGCCTCACCACGCCCGGCGAGGAGCGCGAGGGGCTGAGGCTGGCCGGGGCGCTGTGGTTCTGCTGGGTGGGCGGCGGCTGGCTCGCCGAGGGGCGCCACTGGCTGGACCACCTCCTCGCGCTCGCGACCGAACCGTGCGGTGAACGGGCCAAGGCGTTGTGGGCCAACGCCTGGATCACGACCCTGCAGGGCGATGTCGGCACTGCGCTGCCGATGCTCGACGAGGCCCGCGACCTCGCACGCCGGACCGGAGACGTCGCCGAGCTCACCTCCGCCCTGTGCGTGTCCGGCTATGCCGAGCACATGCGCGACAACCAGCACATCGCGGTGGAGTACCTGGAACAGGCCCTGGAGCAGGAGAGGACCGTCGGCGTGCCCAGCGCCGTGACCGCGGTGAGCCGTCCCATCCTGGCCAGCACCGTGCTGCTGCTCGGCGACACCGAGCGGGCGCGCGCACTCTGCGAGGAATGCCTGGCGATGCGCGCCCCGTACAGCGTTCCCTGGTCGCGCTCGTGGGCGATGTGGGTGCTGGGCGTCGCCGCCTGGACCGACGGCGACACCCGGCAGGCCTGCTCCTACGCCCGGGAATGCCTGCGGATCAAACAACATCTCAACGACCTGGTCGGCGTGGCCCTGTCCGTCGAGTTGCTCGCCTGGGCCGCCACGGAGCAGGACGCCGGCCGCACCGCCCGGCTGCTGGGCGTCAGCCACACCCTGTGGAGCGAGATCGGCACGCCGCTGTTCGGGTTCGCGCCTTATTTGACCCGGCACCACGTCAGCGAGGAGCAGGCGCGCAAGGCCCTCGGCCCGCAGGCTTTCGAGGACGCGTTCGAAGACGGCAGGAAGCTCACCGTGCCCGAGGCGACGTCCTACGCCCTCCACGAGACCGAGGAAGTGTGACCTGAGCGCCCGCGGTGGGCTGCCGGGACGGCTCACCGAGCGCGGCACCTCGCCCGTGGCTGCGGATCGAGGACCATTTGCCGTACCGCGACCGCATCGCGGTTGCTAGCGTCGGACCCGAGTCCGCTGAGGACGGCCGGCGATCGGCAAACAGCACCACACCAAGGTGGAACGAGTTCGCGGAACACGTGGTGCCAGGGGTGGGTCACCGTGATCGAGCTCATCAGCATCGCCGCGACCAGGTTCTGCCCGGGGGCCTGGCCATCGTCTCCCGCAGCGCCCACGAGCGCCCGGCGGTCTGGCCTCCTCCTCACCGAAGTGCTTGCGCACGAACGGGATCCAACGCGGACAGGCGAAGAACCGTCCCCCACACCGGAGCGGCCGGTGCGAGCGATGAGTGGAGGGGACCATGCGTTACAGACCCATTGACAGAGATCCGGACGACCAGCGGCTGGGACGGTTCATCCCGGACGACTGGCACCACGTGGAAAGCTACCCGCTGACCGCGCAGGCCCGGCCGGTGCACGTGCCGGTCGTGATCGGCGTCAACTGGTACGCCGAGTTCGACGAGCCGCAGTCCGACCGCCGGGGTCTGGAGTTCGTGGCCCGGGGCGGACCGGGTTCGCTCACCTCGATCCGGGGCGGCCACGCGGTGTGCCTGGAACCCGGCGGGGAACCCGACCAGGACCAGTGGTGGGAGTTCTACGACCAGGGCAGCGAGGGCGCCTGCGTCGGGTTCGCCTGGTCGCGGTGCATGACCATCCTCAACAAGGAGTTCTACACCGCCCGGTGGCTGTGGGACCGGGCCAAGGAGCGCGACCAGTGGGCAGAGACCAACCCCGGCGACGACAACGGCACGTCGTGCCGGGCCGCGGCCGAGGTCCTGGCCTCGGCCGGGCACGTCGACTGGGACGACTCCTTCGCCGGTCACAACCACACGAGGCGCGGCGGCTACGCCCCCGACGCGGGCGACGGCATCAAGGTGTTCCGCTGGGCGGTTTCGGTGGACGAGGTGCATTCGGTGCTCGGCAACGCGAAAGCCGACGAGCTGGGCGCCGTACCCGTGCTGAACTCGTGGGGCACCAACTACCCCCACCGCGTGTGGATGCCGGACGAGGTCCTGGACCGGCTGATCCGGGAGGACGGTGAAATCGCCGTACCCACCGACCGCTAGCAGCGGGGAGGCTGAGCTTTCCGGCCGGACCTGGCTCCATAGCAGCAAATGGAGAACTGCCCGCCCCCACGTGCGGTCGGCGCGTGGGGGCGGGCAGGAGCTACCGGAGTCGAGCCGGCAGAACGCCCGTCAGCGCGCGAGTTCCTTCGTGATCCGCTCGAGCATGAACTTCGAGGAGTCGACTGCGCGTTCCTCCCACGCGAACACGCACGCGGTGGCGATGCCGTCGAAGTTCATCTCCCGCAGCGTGCCGAAGAACGCGTCCCAGTCCACCTCGCCCTGTCCGATGTCGAGGTGCTGGTGGATGCGCGCGGGAGTTCCGGGCGGGTTGAGGATGTAGCGCAACCCGGACGAACCCTTGTGGTTGAAGCTGTCGGCGATGTGCACGTGCTGGAGCTTGTCCCCGGAGTAGCGCAGCATGGCGGGGATGTCGGCGCCCGTGTCGTCACCGGACAGGTGGAACGTGTGCGGGGCGCAGTACAGGTAGTTCACCCACGGCTTGTTGATCGCCCGCACCAGGTCCACCGCCGGGGTGTTGACCTCGCAGAAGTCGTCGGGGTGCGCCTCCAGGTTCAGCGCGATGCCCTCGCGCTCGAAGACCGGGAGCAGTTCCTCCATCGAGCGCCAGAACGCCGCCTCGCTCTCGGTGGCGCGCTCCGGCCTGCCGTTGAACTCGGAGTTCATCTGCCGGCAGCCCAGCTCGGCGGTCACCTCGATCATCCGCCGCCAGTACCGGACCGCGGCCTGGCGTTCGGTCTCGTCGGGACCGGACCACCGGTACAGCGGCAGCACGCTCGCCACCTGCACGCCGGTCTCCCGCAACGCGCTCCTGAACTCGGCGACCCTGTCGTCGTCGGCGCGCGGGTGCAGGAAGAACGGCATGAACTCCTCGCGCGGGGACAGTTCGATGTACTCGTAGCCGATGTCGGCCACCGTGCGCACCATCTCCCGGATCGGGAGCTTGCGCAGCATGAACGGGTCGAGCGCGATCTTCACTGGTTGTTTCCTCCGTACAGGCCGGGACGGTCTTTCAGTGCCACGGGTACGACCTGCCCGCTGTGCAGCGCCTCCACCGTGGCGCCGCAGATCGCGGTGGCCGCGTACCCGTCCCAGGCGGAGGGCCCACCGGCGGCGCCGTGCGCCACCGAGTCGACCCAGCTCTGCAGCTCCGCGTCGAAGGCGTCGGCGAAGCGCTGCTTCCAGTCCTGCGTGATCGCCGCCCGCACCGAGCCCGCCGACGGCAGACCCGTCCGTGCGGGGTCGGGCAGGCGGACCGTCCCGCTCTCGCCCACCACCTCGCACTGGATGTCGTAGCCGTACTGGCAGTTGACGAACACCTCGACGTCGATCCGAGCGCCCGACTCGGTCTCGAACAGCATGATCTGCGGGTCCTGGAGGTGCTCGAACCGCTTGCTGGTGCGCCGCGGCCTGATCACCTGCGCCGAGACGATCTCGTCGTCGAGCAGCCAGCGCAGCGTGTCGATCTCGTGCACCGCCGTGTCCTGCGCCGCCATCGCCGAGTGGTAGGTCTCGGGCACGGTCGGGTTCCGGTGCACGCAGTGCGCCATCAGCGGAGTGCCGATGCCGCCCGCGTCGACGAGCTCCTTCATCTCCCGGTACCCGGCGTCGTAGCGGCGCATGAAGCCCACCTGCACCAGGCGCTTCCCACGGGCGCTTTCGGCCTCGACGATGCGAAGGCAGTCCTCGACCTCGGTGGCCAGGGGCTTCTCGCAGAACACCGCTTTGCCCGCCTCGATCGCGGCCAACACGTGCTCGGCGTGCGTCGGCCCCCACGAGGTGACCAGCACGGCGTCCACGTCGGCCGACCCGATCACGTCGGCGCCGGAGGGCATCGTCCTCGCCCCGACACCACCCGCCACGCTCGCGGCGCGGTCAGCGTCGATGTCGGTGACGGCGACGATCTCGGCCCCGGTGACCACTCGGGTCAGCCGGCGGATGTGGTCCTGGCCGATCATGCCGGTCCCGATCACTCCCACCCGCACGGTCATCTTCCTTCTCCTCTCGGCGATCCGCTCGGCGCCACGTCAGGCGCTGAAGCGCGCGTGCAGCTCGGTTTCCAGCGTTTCCAGGGAGCGGCCACGGGTTTCCGGCACGAACCTGGCGACGAAGCCGAGGGCGAGCACGCCGACGGCGACGAAGATGAGGAACGTGTAGGAAATGGTGAACGCGTCGACCATGACCGGGTAGGTCAGCCCGATGACGAAGTTGGTGGACCACAGCGTCAGGCTCGCGATGCCGAAGGCGAAGCCCCGCATCTTCAGCGGGAAGATCTCGGCGAGCATCAGCCAGGTCACCGGCGAGGTCGCCCCCTGCTGGAAGGCCAGGAACGTCACGGTCAGCGCGAGCACGACCAGCCCGCGGCCGAGGCCTTCCGGCATCACCATAGACACGATCGCGACCGCCAGCAGGGCCGTGGACGTGCCCGCGATGCCGACCAGCAGCATCGGACGCCGGTTCACCCTGCCCAGCAGGTAGATCCCGACGAAGGTGGCCAGCACCGAGATCACGCCGTTGGCGATGTTGGCGATGAGGGCGCCGTCGGCCGAGAACCCGGAGTTCTTCAGGATCTGCGTGCCGTAGTACATGATCGTGTTGACACCGCTGACCTGCTGGACGATCGCGATCCCGATGCCGACCAGCACGAGCTTGCGGATCCACGGGACCGCCAAGTCCGACCAGCCGCCGGTCTGCGACTTCTGGTCCTCCTGCGCGAGCCTCCGCACCTCGGTGAGCTCGTCCTCGGCGCGCTGCGCCGAGCGCACCTGGCGCAGCACCTGCAGGGCGTCGGAGAACCGGCCCTTCGACGCCAGCCACCGCGGGCTTTCGGGCATTACGAGCATCCCCAGCCACAGCACCACCGCGGGCAGGGTGGCCACGACGAGCATGTAGCGCCACACGTGCGCGGAGTCGCCGAACACTCCCGCGATGCCCGCGTTGAAGCTGAACGCCAGCAGCTGGCCGGTGACGATCATCAGCTCGTTCTGGGTGACCAGCCGCCCCCGGCGCTCGGCGGGTGCGATCTCGGCCAGGTAGGTCGGGACCGTGACCGACGCGCCGCCGACCGCCAGGCCGAGCACGAACCGGGCGGCCACCATCACCTCGGTGTTGGGAGCGAAGGTGCACGCGAGCGTGCCCAGCACGAAGATCGCCGCGAGCATCAGCAGGTTGCGCCGGCGTCCCCGCGCGTCGGAGAGCCTGCCGCCGAAGAACGCGCCCAGGGCGGCGCCCAGCAGCAGCGAGCTCGTCACCAGACCCTCGGTGAACGGCGTGAGCCCGAGGTCCCCCTGCATGTACGGAAGGGCCCCGTTGATCACGCCGGTGTCGTAGCCGAACAGCAGGCCACCGAAGGTGGAGACAACGGTGATGACCTTCAGCCGGCGCGAGTGCGGCCCCTTGGTCTCCAGCGGCGCCGAGGGGGCCGGGGGCACGTCACTGTGCACTTCGGACATCTCATTCTCTTCTTCGTCGTCGGAGGGGTTCGCGGGTGGATGCGGGGGTCACCGGGTCTCGGGACGCCGGGTACCGCTGAGGCCGCACCGGGCGAGGTACTCACGGGTGCGGACGGCGATGGGCAGCGGGACGTCGGGCTCGCAGGGGTAGAGGTCCTGCTCGACGATCACGAACAGCTCGTCGTCCAGACCGGCCAGGGCCTCGGTGACCTCCGCGGGGTTGGGCACACCGGCGGGCGGCTCCACGCACACGCCCCGCTTGACGGCCTCGCCGAAGGACAGCCCCTCGGCGAAGACCTGCTCCAGCACCCCCGGGTCCATCTGCTTGATGTGCACGTACCGGATGCGCTCGCTGAAGCGGCGGATCAGGTCGAGGTTGTCGCCGCCGCCGTAGGCGACGTGGCCGGTGTCCAGGCACAGGTTGGCGTACCGCGAGTCGGTCTCGTCGAGGAAGCGCTCGATCTCCGGTTGGGTCTGGATGTGGCTGTCGGCGTGCGAGTGCAGGCACAGCCGCACGTCGTAGTCCTCCAGCAGGATCTTGCCGAGCTCGTTGGCGGCCTTGCCCAGCGCGCTCCACTGCTCGGCGCTCAGGACCGGCTCCTCGGTGTAGGCGCCGGTCTTCTCGTCCCGGTACATCGGCGGGATGAACACCAGGTGGTGGGCACCCGCGGCCGCGGTCAGCTCGGCCACCTGGCGGACGGCCGCCAGCATCTCGTCCCACTCGCGCGGCCGGTGCAGCGCACCGAACGTGGTGCCGCCGGAGACCTTCAGCCCGCGCGCACCGACTTCCTCGGCCAGCCGCTGCGGGTCGGCCGGCAGGTAGCCGGGCGGGCCGAGCTCCAGCCACTTGTAACCGGCCTCGGCCAGTTCGTCCAGGAAGCGGGTGTAGGGGACCTGGTGGTCGTCCTGCGGGAACCACACCCCCCACGAGTCCGGTGCGGAGCCGAGGCAGAGATTGCCCGCCACGGTGCGGGCGATGGTGGGCTGTGACGCCGTCGTCATCGACGGACCTCCTCACGACGAGCTCAAGCTCGGGGATCGGGCGACTAGAGCGCGCTACTATCGCGCTCTAGGCCCGGTACTATGCTGCCGGTCACACGCAAATGTCAATACGTTCTGTCAAAGTAGCCGCAAGGCAACATGGAGCGATGGACGATCACCCGACCGAACGCCGCCGCGACGGCGCACGGGAACGCAAGCCCACGATGGCCGACGTCGCCGCGCGGGCGGGTGTGTCCCGCGCGCTCGTCTCGCTGGTCTTCCGGGGCCGGCCGGGCGCCAGCGCCGCCACCCGCGAGCGGGTGTTCAGCGCCGCGGACGACCTCGGCTACCGCCCGGACACCGCGGCGCGGCTGCTCGCGCGCGGCCGCAGCCGCACGCTCGGCGTGATGCTGACCGTCCACCAGCCGTTCCACGCCGACCTCGTCGAGGCCATCTACCCGGCGGCGGAACAGGTCGGCTACGAGGTGCTGCTGTCGGCGAGCGCACCGGTGCGCGACGAGACCAAGGCCGTGGAGGCGCTGCTCAGCCACCGCTGCGAGGGCCTGATCCTGCTCGGCTCGCAGGCCGACGCCCGCTGGCTGGACGAGCTCGGGCGGCGCACCGCCACGACCGTCGTCGGCCGGCGCCTGCCCGGCACGCACGTCGACAGCGTGCACACGGCCGACGCGCTCGGCATCAGGCAGGCGGTCGACCACCTCGTGGAACTCGGACATCGCGCGATCACGCACATCGACGGCGGACAGGCCCCCGCGGCCGCCGACCGGCGCCGCGCCTACCGCGCCGCCATGCGCGCGCACGACCTGGCCGAGCACGTCGACGTGCTCCGCGGCAACCACACCGAGGACGCCGGGATCGAAGCAGGCCACACCCTCCTGACCCGAGGCGCGCTACCCACCGCCGTGCTCGCCGGGAACGACCGGTGCGCCATCGGGCTGATCGGCACATTCCTGCGCGCCGGCGTGGACGTGCCGGGAGAGGTCTCCGTCGTCGGTTACGACGACAGCCACATCTCCCACCTGGTCCACGACCTGACGACCGTCAGCCAGGACGCGCTGCGCATGGGGGAGCACGCGGTCCGCTCGGTGGTCAGGCGACTCGACGACGACTCGCTCGACCCGGAGGAGATCGTCCTCGAACCGAAGCTCGTCGTGCGCAACACCAGCGCTCCGCCACGGGACGGAAGAACGGCGCCCTGACCCCAGCCAAGTGTCCTAATGTACGGACATATTGTTGACAGGCGTTAGTGCGTTGGCTAGACATGGACCGGAAGCCACCGCCGGACCGGGTCACCTCTCGTGCCCGTTCCGCACCGCTAGGAGTTGCCATGCCTCTGGTCCGGATCGACCTCGTGCGAGGTCGCAGCGAAGCGGACGTGCGCGCCGTCGCCGACGCCGTGCACGCGGCGCTGGTCGACGTCCTCGGGATCCCCGAGGACGACCGCTTCCAGGTGATCAGCGAGCACGAGCCGGGGCGCGTCATCGCACAGGACGCCGGTCTCGGCTTCCAGCGCAGCGACGCGCTGGTCATGATCCAGGTGTTCACCCAGGTTGGCCGGGACACGTCCACCAAGCAGCAGGTGTTCGAGGCCATCGCGTCGCGCCTGGGCGCGCTCGGCGTCGGGGGCCACGACGTGTTCGTCGGGATCGTCGAGAACACCGCCGCGGACTGGTCCTTCGGCTTCGGACGCGCGCAGTACGTCGTGGGCGATCTCCCGGTACCCGCGCGTCCCTGACCGCAGCCGACCCGCTCCCCGCCGACCTTCTCCCCTGGTGCCCGCTCCCTGGGCCCGCTCCCCTGCCGCCGCGCCCGCCCGCCTCTGGCGCGACCACTCCGGAGGTTCCACGCAGATGACATGCGCCCCGTCCACGCCGAGCCCCACCGTCACCCTGAACAGCGGTGCGCGGATGCCCCAGCTCGGGTTCGGCGTGTACCAGCTCGCGGCGGACGAGGCGACCGAGGCCGTCGGCACCGCGCTCCGGGCCGGGTTCCGCAGCATCGACACCGCGACCGCCTACCGCAACGAGGCAGCGGTCGGCCGGGCGATCGCCGAGTCCGGCATCCCGCGCGAGGACCTGTTCGTCACCACGAAGCTGTGGAACACCCACCAGGGCTACGACTCCACGCTGCGGGCGTTCGACGCCAGCCTGAGCGAGCTCGGCCTCGACTACGTCGACCTCTACCTGATCCACTGGCCCATGCCCGGCCGGGACCTCTACGCGCGGACGTGGAAGGCGTTCGAGAAGCTCCACGCGGACGGCCTGGTCCGCAGCATCGGCGTGTCGAACTTCCACGTCGCGCACCTGCGGCGGTTGTTCGACGAGTCCGGAGTCGTACCCGCGGTCAACCAGATCGAGCTGCATCCCAGGCTCCAGCAGCACGGACTGCGGGCGTTCCACGCCGAGCACGGCATCGCCACCGAGGCGTGGAGTCCCCTGGGACGCGCGCAGGGTCTCCTGGACAGTTCGGCGATCATCGAGCCGGCCGCCCGGCACGGCCGCAGCCCGGCGCAGATCGTCCTGCGCTGGCACATGCAGCTCGGCAACATCACCATCCCGCGATCCCGGACACCGTCCCGGATCCAGGAGAACATCGACATCTTCGACTTCGAGCTGTCCGCCGAGGACATGGAGGCCCTGGCCGGCCTCGAGCTGGGCGCCCGCATCGGCCCGGACCCCGACGTCCTCGGAGCGTGACCGACCCGAGCGGGAACTTCAGGCACCGGCCTGGGATGAAGCGGGCGGCACTCGTCGACCGGCGGAGGGCCGCCGCCTGCTATGCACCGCCGCGCGGCGGCCCGGAAGTCTCCCGGACGACCAACCGGGCCGGCGTGACGGTTTCCGTTGCCACCACGGCATTCTCCGTCCGCGCGATGGCGCGCTCGACCGCCGCCCGCGCGAGCTGTGCGGCGTCCTGGCTCACCGAGGTGAGCCGCACCGTGGCCAGCGCCGCCATCCTGGTGTTGTCGTAGCCCACGACCGAAATCTCCCCCGGCACCGCGACACTTCTGGACCACAGGGTGAGCAGCAGCCCGAAGGCGATCATGTCGTTGTGCGCGAGAATCGCGGTGGGCAGCGGCTCTGCGCCGTCGAGGAGCCGCCCGGCGACCTCCACGCCCGACTCCTCGGTGGGACTGCCGTGCAGCACGCGGACCTGATCGCCGAGACCGTGCGCGCCCATCGCCTCGACGTAGGCGTCGCGCCGGATGGCGCTCATGACCGCGCACCCGCCATCGACGTAGGTGATGGACCGGTGCCCGAGCCCGACGAGGTGGGCGACGGCGTCGACGACGCCCTGGTGGTCGTCGGAGCGCACCGAGTCCACCCCGTCGGCTCGCACACCGGCGCCGACGCTGACGACCGACGCGAGGGCACCCACCTCCGCGAGCTGCTCCGCGCTCAGATCGGGGCTGACGAGGATCAACGTCTCGCACCGGTCGCGCAGCAGGTCCGCGATGGCCTCCCGCGCCGGCCGGTTCGGGGCGGTGGCGCTGAGCAGCAGGCCGTAGCCGGTCCCCTCCGCCGCGCGGTACAGGTTCTCGATGACGTCGGCGTGGAAGCTCTGGTCGACCGAGAACGTCACGCCGAGCAGCCGCGACCGCTGCTGGCGCAGCAACCGCGCACGCTGGTCGGGCCGGTAGCCGAGGCGCTGCGCGGCATCGAGGATGCGCGCCCGCGTCCGATCCGAAACGCCCGGCTCACCACGCAGCGCCACCGACGCCGAAGAGACCGACGTACCGGCTTCCCGCGCCACGTCGACGATCGTGGTCTTCCCGGCCTTCCCCGCCACGTGCACCCGCCTTCCGACACACCGAGTGCCCGCGGCCGGCGCGCCGGCGCGGGAAAGCACTCCGGATGATGTGTTGACGCAGGCACCATGGCTCCGGGCGCCTGCCACCACAGGTTACCGGAACGTTCCGGTAACCGATCCGAAGGCCTCGACGCGGAGACGATCAAAAGTGCGTCACAGCGGGTCCGTAATCGGCCATCGCAGTCCGAACGCCGTCCCGTTCCATTTCCGGGACGACGTTCGGCCGCAGGCCCGCGAAAAGCTCGTGACCCGGACTTCGCACCTGTGCCCGCACTGAATGCACGCATGAGAGGAACACCGGCGCCGTGCCCCCAGTTGAAAGTTCCCGCGGGTACGGCACCCCCATGGCGCGAAAATGCTCGTACTGCGTGCGGCCGGTATTTCAGCGCTCGTTGGCGCACGTCGTTTTCAGGAAGAGGGCGGGGCGCTCATCCCCTCCCGTCTCAGCCGGCGTCCGCGTTGCCACCGGCTCCACCGACGCCGTCACCGCCGATGCCGGAAGCACCGATACCGCTGCCACCGGGACCACCGGGACCGCCGTCGCCGACCGTGCTCCCGGCACCGCCGGCGCCACCTTCACCGCCGCCGGTACCGCCGCCCGTACCACCGCCGTTGCCGCCATCGCCGGCGGCGGCGTTGTGGGTCCCACCGCCGCCCCCGAACGCGAACGCCGTCAGCAAGGTACGTGCCGGGAGGTACTCGACCCGCTCGTTCTCCAGCTCGGAAATGCTCAGTTCGCCAGACACCGTTTTTCTCCCTTTGCGGATGAGCCGAATGCCGGGCCGCGCAGGAAATCCCAATTGCCTTGCGACCCACTTCGGCGGGTGTTCGTTTTCGGCTGCACCGGGGGGAGAACCCCCAGGCCACGTCACCACGCAGGGCCATTCCAGTTTCTCTCCGTCATCGTAGGCGGGTGCCACCAGGATGTACACCGGCGGCGCCCGCACGGATTCACGCGTTCCACCCGACGACGCGCCAGGCGCAGTTGTGAAGGCGAAAGCCAGGGACTTGTTGCCCTACCAACGCACATGCGACGCGGCGACGATGTCGGCTTCCTCAGTGACCGAGCGTGGTGGACCCCGAGCATCGATGGTCCGCCCCGCCGGTGCCCGAGCGGTCTATGAGGCCGACGAGTTTTCAGTCCACTCTGGACATCGGGCGCGCTTCCTCCGCCCGGTCATCGCCGGACATCGGCACCTTCCCTGGCCCGCAGAACCGAAGCGGCCCGGTCGCACCAGTCCCGGTTCCCGCGCTCGAACTCGCGACCCCGCAAGCACGTCAGGTAGGGGCCGACTTGGGCAGCGCGCGCCAGGAAGTCCGCTTCGTCGAGGTCACCGCGCATCCTGCCGAGGAGCTTGTCGAACAGCTCGATCTTCGCGCCGGCGATCGCCGCGCGTTCCTCGAGCTGGCCGATCAGCTCCGCGGCGTCGACCGAGTCGGCGGCCACGACCTTGACCATGAGGTCGTCGCGGATGGACGAGGGACTGGACGGCGCGGCCGCGAACCGGCGCAGTTCGGTGAGCCCCGCGCCGGTCAGCGTGAACATCCGCTTGTTCGGCCGGGTCTCCTGCACCACCTCGCGGCCTGAGACCAGGCCCTCCCGCTCCAGCTTCGCCAGCTCCGAGTAGAGCTGCTGCGGCAGCGCGTGCCAGAAGTTGGCCATGCCGACGTCGAAAGCCTTGGCCAACTGGTAGCCGCTGCACTCACCGTCCAGCAGCGCCGCCAGCACCGCATGCCGCAAGGCCATCCCGCGTCCTCCCTGGCCCGGATCAACTCTGGTCACTATAGTCAATTTTCTGACTAATCACATACTTGACCAAGGAGTGCACATGGAGACCGTCGACCGCTTCCGCACCGCCGTCGAAGGGCGCGACGCCGACGCGCTGGGGCCGCTGTTCGCGCCCGAGCCGCGGTTCTTCAGCCCGGTGAAGTTCGCCCCGTTCGAGGGCAGGGCCATGGTTCTCGGCGTGTTCAGGGTTCTCCTGCGGCGCGTCTTCGACGACTTCCGGTACGTCGGCGAGCTGCACGGCACGGCGGAGACCGAGGCGGGAGCGGCGGCCGACTCGCACCTGCTGATCTTCCGGGCGGTGGTCGGCGGCAAGCGGATCCACGGCATCGACCTGATCCAGCTCGACGACGACGGCCTGATCGCGGAGTTCACGGTCATGGTCCGGCCGCTGAGCGCCGTGACCGCGATCGGCGAGGCGGTGCACGCCGGCCTCGTCGCCGAGGCGCTGCTGCCGAGCGGAACGTGACGGAACTCCGTTCGCGAGCCAGTGGCTCCGCGGCCCCACCTCCGCCACTCGACGAGGTGAACCAACGCCCAGGGCCGTGACGTGAATCACCCGTCAACTCTTGATTCATTCCAGAAAATCAGCCAGACTGCGCAGCGTGCCAACGACGACTGCGGACTTCGAGCGCATGTTGCGCGAGGCGGAGCTGCGTGTGACGCGCCCTCGGGTGGCGGTGCTGTCCGCGGTGCACGATCATCCGCACGCCGACACGGAGACCATCATCGGTGCCGTGCGCGGAGCACTCCCCAAGGTGTCGCACCAGGCCGTCTACGACGTGCTGCGCGCGCTGACCTCGGTGGGGCTGCTGCGTCGCATCCAGCCGATGGGCTCCGTGGCTCGCTACGAGGCACGGGTCGGGGACAACCACCACCACATCGTGTGCCGGTCGTGCGAAACCATCTACGACGTCGACTGCGCCGTGGGCACACCTCCCTGCCTGACCGCGTCCGATGCCCACGGCTTCTCGATCGACGAGGCCGAGGTCATCTACTGGGGACTGTGCCCCGACTGCGCCCCCGACTCGGATCCCGACAAACCTGAGCCCGAAAGGAATTCCGGTGACTGACAGCCCTGACGCCACCACCGGCGGCTGCCCGGTCGCGCACGGCGACCGGCTCCCCCACCCGACCCAGGGAGGCGCCAACACCCACTGGTGGCCGAACCGGCTCAACCTGAAGCTGCTGGCCAAGAACCCCGCCGTGGCCGACCCGATGGGCGAGGAGTTCGACTACGCCGCGGAGTTCAAGACCCTGGACCTGCCCGCCGTCAAGGCCGACATCCAGGAGGTCCTGACCACCTCCCAGGACTGGTGGCCCGCCGACTTCGGGCACTACGGCCCGCTGATGATCCGCATGGCCTGGCACAGCGCGGGCACCTACCGCGTCAGCGACGGCCGCGGCGGCGCCGGCACCGGCCAGCAGCGGTTCGCGCCGCTGAACAGCTGGCCGGACAACGTCAGCCTGGACAAGGCCCGCCGTCTGCTGTGGCCGGTCAAGCAGAAGTACGGCCGCAAGCTCTCCTGGGCCGACCTGATGATCCTGGCCGGCAACGTGGCCCTGGAGTCGATGGGCTTCGAGACCTTCGGCTTCGCCGGTGGCAGGGTTGACGCCTGGGAGCCCGAGGACGACGTCTACTGGGGTGCCGAGACCACCTGGCTCGGCAGCGACCAGCGCATCTCCGGCGGCGAGCAGCGCGAGCTGGAGAAGCCGCTGGGCGCGACCCACATGGGCCTCATCTACGTCAACCCGGAGGGCCCGGAGGGCAAGCCGGACCCGGTGGCCGCCGCGCGCGACATCCGCGAGACGTTCGGCCGGATGGCGATGAACGACGAGGAGACCGTCGCCCTCATCGCCGGTGGTCACACCTTCGGCAAGACCCACGGCGCGGCCCCGGACTCCAACCTCGGCCCCGACTCCGAGGCCGCCCCGCTCGAGGCGCAGGGCCTGGGCTGGCACAACAGCCACGGCACCGGCAAGGGCGCGGACACCATCACCAGCGGTCTGGAGGTCACCTGGACCTCCACGCCGACCCAGTGGAGCAACGGCTTCTTCGAGAACCTGTTCGGCTACGAGTACGAGCTGTACCAGGGCCCGGGCGGCGGCTGGCAGTGGCGGCCGAAGGACGGCGCGGGGGAGGGCACGGTCCCGGACGCCCACGACCCGTCCAAGAAGATCGCGCCGAACATGCTCACCACGGACCTCTCGCTCAAGGTCGACCCGATCTACGAGCCGATCTCGCGGCGGTTCTGGGAGAACCCGCAGGAGTTCGCCGACGCCTTCGCGCGTGCGTGGTTCAAGCTGACCCACCGCGACATGGGCCCGGCCGACCGCTACCTCGGCCCCGAGGTCCCCTCCGAGGAGCTGATCTGGCAGGACCCGATCCCCAAGCCCGACCACGAGCTGGTCGGCCCCGCCGAGATCGCGGAGCTCAAGGGCAGGATCGCCGAGTCCGGCCTGACCGTGCGGCAGCTGGTCTCCACCGCGTGGGCCGCGGCCTCGACCTTCCGGGGCAGCGACAAGCGCGGCGGCGCCAACGGCGGCCGCATCCGCCTCGAGCCGCAGCGCAGCTGGGAGGTCAACGAGCCCGACCAGCTCGCGACCGTGATCAGCACGCTGGAGGGCATCCAGGAGTCCTTCAACGCCGGGTCCGGCGCCAAGAAGGTCTCGTTCGCCGACCTGGTCGTGCTCGCCGGCGGCGTCGGTGTCGAGCAGGCCGCCCAGGCCGCCGGGTTCGACGTCGAGGTCCCGTTCACCCCGGGTCGCGGCGACGCCACCGCGGAGCAGACCGACGTCGAGTCCTTCTCGCACCTCGAGCCGTCCTCCGACGGGTTCCGCAACTACCTCGGCAAGGGGCACCCGCTGCCCGCCGAGTACCAGCTCGTCGACAAGGCGAACCTGCTCACCCTGAGCGCGCCGGAGATGACGGTCCTGGTCGGTGGCCTGCGTGTGCTGGGTGCGAACTACCAGCAGTCGGAGCAGGGCGTGTTCACCGAGAAGCCCGGCACGCTCACCAACGACTTCTTCGTGAACCTGCTCCAGATGGGCAACACGTGGAAGGCGACCGACGAGACCTCGGAGACCTTCGAGGCCACCGACGCCTCCGGCCAGGTGAAGTGGACCGGCACCCGGTTCGACCTGGTCTTCGGCTCGAACTCCGAGCTGCGGGCCGTGGCCGAGGTCTACGCGTCCGACGACGCCAAGGAGAAGTTCGTGCGCGACTTCGTGGCGGCGTGGGACAAGGTGATGAACCTCGACCGGTTCGACCTCGCCTGATCCCGGCGTGTGGTTCACCCCGGCGGGGTGAACCACACGCCGTGGGACCGAAGTGACGCGCAAGCCCCCGCCCGCCTGGGCGGGGGCTTGCCGCGCGTTGGGGCTGGCGCGGCTCCACATCCATAACCGCCCGTCATGGATGCGCCGCGATCGGCATTTCCCTCGCGAGGGCGAGCGGCCATAGCGTCGGCGGCATGAAGATTCTGCTGATCGGTGCCGCCGGGAAGCTCGGCACCGCGGTCAACGCGGCGCTGACCGCTCGCGGCCACGAGGTGCTCGCGGCAGGGCGTTCGAGCGGGGACCTGCGCTACGACATCGCCGACCCGGCGCAGACCTCCGCTCTGTACGACCGGGTGGGGCCCGTGGACGCGGTGGCCAGCGCGGCGGGCGACGTGCCGTACAAGCCCGTCGTGGACATGGCTCCGGAGAACTACGAGGCCGCGTTCCGCGGGAAGGTGCTCAGCCAGATCGAGCTGGTCCGCCAGGGCGTCTCCCGCATCGCCGAGCGCGGCTCGTTCACGTTGATCACCGGCGTGCTGTGCCGCGACCCCATCCCGACGAGCAGTGCCGCGGCGATGGCCAACGGCGCGGTCGAGGCGTTCGTGCGCGCCGCGGCGATCGAGATCGCGCCGCAGCGCATCAACGCGATCAGCCCGACCGTCTTCACCGAGAGCCTCGCGAAGTACGGCGACTTCTTCCCCGGGGTTCCCCCGGTCGACCTCGCCCAGGTCGCGCAGGCCTACGTCCGTTCCATCGAAGGCGCCCACACCGGCCGGATCTACGAGCTCAGCTAGCACGCCGGTTCAGCACCGAGGGGGCTCGTCGCCGTGCGACGAGACCCCTCTTCGTTCCGGGCTGGCGGCCTACGTACCGCTGGACGCGGTGGGCTCGGCTGCTGGTGCGCCGGTGATTTCCTGCCCTGATGGTGTTTCCGGCTCCTCGGCGGGTCCATCGAGAGCGTCCTGGAGTTGCGCGGTGTGGAAGCCGCTGCGAACCGCCCACCAGTAGCTCGCCCCCGCGACCACGACCACCGCCAGCAGGTCGAAGGGCTCCGGTAGCGGCGCTGTCGCCAGTGGACCGAACTCGCCGTAGTAGGACAGTGCCAGCACCGCGAGCAGCGTGGTGATCAACCAGGCTCCGGCGTCGAGGTGCGTGCGGCCCTCGGCGGTGCTCGCCACTCGCAGCGCGGCGAGGTAGAGCGCGAGGGTGGTCGCCATGGCGGCGAAGTACCAGGGGAAGTCCCAGCTGCCGGGGCGCTGGGTCTCGCTGGTGTTCATGAACCAACCGCCGTGCGCGTTGACGACGACCCAAGCGACGAGGAACGCCGCGGAGAGACCCCAACCGGCGTTGCGGTGGATCCAGCCCGCCCGCACCGCGGTGTAGGAGCCGTAGACCGCCAGACCGGCGAAGGTGATGACGAGGAGCTGGACCAGCGAGCTGAACCCGGTCGCGTACACGATGAACAACCCGGCCACGTAGCCGACGGGCGCCCAGAAACCCACGGCGGGAAGGCGCGGGCCGGTCAAGACGCGTGGCGCGAAACGTGTGGCCTGGATGCGCTCGGATCTCGTCCGACCGGCGGGAAAACGGCCTCAGCGGCCGGGAGCGAGGGCCGCGTCCCGACCGGTGGAGCCCTGGTCGAGCACCAGGAGCGCGAGGTACACCGAAAGGCGGGTGGGCGGGTCGTCGAGATCGCGGTCGAGGAGTTCCGACAGCCGCCGCAGGCGGGCGTAGGCCGCCGGCCGGCTGGTGCCGATTCGCGAGGCGAACGCGGTGACGACGCCGTCGGTCTCGACGTAAGCCCGCAACGTCTTCAGCAACTCGTTCCGGCGCGCTTCCGGCAGCCGCAGCAGCGGGCCGAGCTGTTCCTCCACATAGGACAACAGGCGGCGGTCGTCGCGCAGCCGCCAGACGAGACCGCGGACACCGAGGTGGCGGGGCCGCCACACCGCACGGGCCGCCGGGTCCGGAGAAGCGTCAGCCACGTCGGCGGTCTGCAACGCGTGGTGCAGCGCATCGGGAAGGTCCGCGAAGGCCGCGGCCGGATCCGAAGCCGCGACCGCGCGGACCCGGTCCGCCGGGAGACCAGGCGCCAGCGCGCAGACCACGTCCGGCTCGTCGTCGAGGGACGCGCAGGAGACGACGACGGCGATCCGCCCCGGTCGCAGCGGGCCGACCAGGGCAGGCCGGCGCGTGTGGCGCACTGCCGACGCGACGACCTCGAGGGCTTCCCGGTCCCCCTCCCCCGCGGCCGCGGGGGCCACCACGACCAACACCGCGAACGGTCCGCCGGTGGGCAGCCCGAGCGCCCTGGCCCGGACGCGCAGGGCGCTTTCGGACGCCTCGGACGCTCCGAGGATGTCGGCGAGAAGACCCCCCTGCGCCTCGAGTTCGATGCCCGGGGAGCTCGCGTCGATGCGCACGAGCACCGCGATGGCCTCGGCGGCCTGAGTGAGGACGAGGCGGACGCGCTCGGCGTCGGCGGCGCGGCGCGGAACCACGAGCCGGCCCCAGCGCTCGACGCGCGGGCCGACCGCGGCGCTGAACCACCCCTCGGGGCCGGACGGCTCCGCCGGACCGGCAGGCAGTGCCTGCCGGGAGCGGACCGTCCAGTCCCGCAGCAGGTCTTCCGCGACGTCTCCGGCGAAAGCCAGCGCGCGGTGCCCGAGATCTTCGAGCACGACCGGAAGCTCCAGCAGCGCCGCGGCTTCGCCGACCACCGTGCTGACCCCCGCGCTGTCGACCATCAGCGTCCGGAAGGTCTCGGTGACCCGCTGCGAGAACTGCATGTGCGCGTACTGCTCGTTGAGGATCCACGCGTGCACGACCTCGGTCACCTCGACGAACCGCACTGCGGCGCGCAGCTCCACCAGGGGGAAGCGCAGCGCGCGGGCCGCCTGCACCAAGGTCTCGGGAAGCGACCGCAGGTGCTGCCCCAGCTCGATGACCAGGCCCACCGCACCGGCGTCGCGCAGCGCCGTCAGGTACTCCAGGTGGTCGGTGGCGGGGTCGGCCACCGCCGCTCCGATCGAGAGGATGAGCTCGCCGCCGCTCAGGGTGCCCGCGGGCTGGCGCTGCTCGCTGACGTGCACCCAGCGCACGCGGTTGAGCAGGGCGGACCGGCCGGCTCGGACGGTCGGCGTGCCCGCCCGCAGAGCCGGCAGCGCGAGGACGTCGGCCACCGTCGGGAACACCGGGCGGACTTTACACTTCGTAAGGGAGAGCCGTCCGCGGCCGACGTTCTGTTGCTTCCCCGCGCACCCGGTCTCCGGCCACACTCCCTCCCATGGTGGCTACTACACAGGCCGACGAGGCCGTTCCCACGCTGCACCACTGGGCAGGCGGCCCGAAGGACGGCAGGCACGACCGCTTCTCCGAGGTCACCAACCCGGCGACCGGTGAGGTGACCGCGCGCCTCCCGCTGGCATCGGAGGAGGAGGCGGCCGAGGTCGTCGCGGCGGCGAAGGCGGCGTTCCCCGCCTGGCGCGACACCAGCCTCGCCAAGCGCGCCCAGATCGTCTTCAGGTTCCGCGAGCTGCTCAACGAACGCGCGGGCGAGCTGGCCGAGCTGATCACCGCCGAGCACGGCAAGGTGCTCTCCGACGCCGCCGGGGAGGTCGCCCGCGGCCAGGAGGTCGTCGAGTTCGCGTGCGGCATCCCCCACCTGCTCAAGGGCTCGATGACCGAGAACGCCTCGACCAGGGTCGACGTCACCTCGATCCGCCAGCCGCTGGGTGTGGTCGGGATCATCTCGCCGTTCAACTTCCCCGCCATGGTGCCGATGTGGTTCTTCCCCATCGCCATCGCCGCCGGGAACACCGTGGTGCTCAAGCCGTCGGAGAAGGTGCCGAGCGCCGCCCTGTGGCTGGCCGAGCTGTGGAAGGAAGCAGGCTTGCCCGACGGGGTTTTCAACGTCGTCAACGGCGACAAGACCGCCGTCGACGCCCTGCTCACCCACCCCGACGTCAAGGCTCTCTCGTTCGTCGGGTCGACTCCGATCGCCCGCTACGTCTACGAGACCGGCACCGCGCACGGCAAGCGGGTGCAGGCGCTGGGCGGCGCGAAGAACCACATGGTCGTGCTGCCCGACGCGGACCTGGACCTGGCCGCGGACCAGGCCGTCAACGCCGGGTTCGGGTCGGCGGGTGAGCGGTGCATGGCGATCTCCGCGCTGGTCGCGGTCGGCGACATCGCCGACGTCCTCGTCGGCAAGATCGCCGACCGGGCCAAGGCGCTGCGCACCGGCGACGGACGCCGCGGCTGCGACATGGGCCCACTGGTGACCAAGGAGGCCCAGCAACGGGTCTCCGGCTACATCGACGCCGGCGAGGCCGCGGGCTCCACGCTGGTCGTCGACGGGCGCAACGGCGAGTTCGACGCCGAAGGCTCCGGTTTCTTCGTCGGACCGACCCTGTTCGACCACGTCACCCCCGACATGTCGATCTACACCGACGAGATCTTCGGACCGCTGCTGTCGGTCGTGCGGGCCGACACCTACGAAGAGGCCATCGAGCTGATCAACGCCAACCCGTACGGCAACGGCACCGCGATCTTCACCAACGACGGCGGCGCGGCGCGGCGGTTCCAGAACGAGGTCGAGGTCGGGATGGTCGGCATCAACGTCCCCGTCCCGGTCCCGATGGCCTACTACTCCTTCGGCGGCTGGAAGAACTCGCTGTTCGGCGACACCCACGCGCACGGGACCGAGGGCGTGCACTTCTTCACCCGCGGCAAGGTCGTCACCACCCGCTGGCTCGACCCCTCCCACGGCGGCATCAACCTCGGCTTCCCGCAGAACGACTGACAGACCTCACGAGGGGATCTCGATGACCACGCTCGACAACGCCACCGCACCGTCCACATCGCAAACCCCGGCCGCCGAGTCCGCCGCGCGCCACCTCTGGATGCACTTCGCCCGCATGGGCGGCCGAGGACCGGAGAACCCCGTCCCGGTCATCACCCGCGGCGAGGGCGTGCACCTCTGGGACGACCGCGGCCGACGCGTCCTCGACGGCCTGGCCGGGCTGTTCGTGGTGCAGGCCGGCCACGGCCGCCGCGAGCTGGCCGAGGTGGCCGCCCGCCAGGCCTGCGAGCTCGCCTACTTCCCGGTGTGGGGCTACGCCACTCCGCCGGCGGCCGAGCTCGCCGAGCGCCTGGCCCACCTCGCCCCGGGCGACCTCAACCGCGTCTTCTTCACCTCCGGCGGAGGCGAAGCCGTCGAGTCGGCCTGGAAGGTCGCCAAGCAGTACTTCAAGCTCGTCGGAAAACCGCTGAAGCACAAGGTGATCAGCCGGTCCGTGGCCTACCACGGCACACCGCACGGCGCGATGGCCATCACCGGGCTGCCGAAGATGAAGCAGGACTTCGAGCCGCTGGCCCCGGGCGGTTTCCGGGTGCCCAACACCAACATCTACCGGAACCCCGAGTTCGCCGGCGACCCGGAGGCGTTCGGCCGCTGGGCCGCCGACCGCGTCGAGGAGGCCATCCTCTTCGAGGGTCCCGACACGGTGGCCGCCGTCGTGCTCGAGCCGGTGCAGAACTCCGGCGGATGCCTGACCGCGCCCCCGAGCTACTTCGCGCGGGTCCGCGAGATCTGCGACCGCCACGACGTGCTGCTGGTCTCCGACGAGGTCATCTGCGCGTTCGGCAGGCACGGCCACACCTTCGCCTGCGACAAGTTCGGCTACGTGCCCGACCTGATCACCTGCGCGAAGGGCATGACCTCCGGCTACGGCCCGCTCGGAGCGCTGATCGCCTCCGACCGCGTGATGGAACCGTTCCTGCGGCCCGGCGTCACCTTCCCCCACGGCTACACCTGGGGCGGCCACCCCGTCTCGGCGGCCGTCGCGCTCGCCAATCTCGAGCTGATGGCGGAGGAAGGACTGCACCAGCGGGTTCTGGACAACGAGCGGGCGTTCGGCGAGACGCTCGGCAAGCTGCTGGACCTGCCGATCGTCGGCGACGTCCGCGGCGACGGGTACTTCTGGGCCGTCGAGCTGGTCAAGGACAAGGCCACCCGCGAGACCTTCGACGCCGACGAGCGGGAGCGTCTGGTCCGCGGCTTCCTGCCCGGGGCCCTGTTCGACAACGGGCTGTACTGCCGCCCCGACGACCGCGGCGACGTCGTCGTCCAGCTCGCCCCGCCGCTGATCGCCGGGCAGGCCGAGTTCGACGAGATCGAGGGCATCCTCCGGCACACGCTGCTCGAAGCCACGTCCGCCCTCTGACCCGGGACAGCTCGCCGCAGGTGGTCCGCCGCCGCCCGAGCGGGCGGACCACCTGAGAGCCGGCGATCACGCCCCGCGCGCGTGAGGGGCTTCGTCGAGGTGGTCGTTGAAAAATTTGTTGAGACTTCTGCGACGCCGGCGACCAAGCCACCCTGTAAAGTCTCAAACCGGTGATCACCTTGCGGCCAACCGACCTCGCGCGCGAGCACGGCATTTCGACCCAGGCCGTCCGCAACTACGAACGGGACGGGTTCATCCCGCCCGCTGAGCGGACACCTACCGGCTACCGGATCTACACCGAGGTGCACGCGGCGGCTCTGCGGGCCTTCCTGGCGCTCATACCAGCGCACGGCCACTCAGCCGGCGGGCAGATCATGAACGCCCTCAACGAGGGCGAACTCGACGACGCACTGCTGATCATCGACCGCGGTCACCGGCAGCTGCTGCGCGACCGCGAGACCCTCGCCGCGGTCAAGCAGGCCGTGGACCACCTGACGGCCGAACCCGACGCCGCTGCGGAGCAGACGTCCGCCGCCGGACCCCGGACCGTCGGCGAACTCGCGCACCACCTCGGCGTCACCGCTGCGACCATCCGCAACTGGGAAGCCGTCGGCATCCTCGCCCCCGCGCGCGACCCGGCGACCGGATACCGCCTCTACCGCGCGAGCGACACCCGCGACGCCGAGCTCGCCCACCTGCTCAGGCGCGGCGGGTATTCACTGGACCACATCTCCACCGTGGTCCAGCAGGTCCGGACGGCCGGCGGCACGGACGCGCTGGCCACCGCCCTCGACGACTGGCGGCGAAGGCTCACGGCGCGAGGCCGCGCCATGCTCAAAGCGGCCTCGCAGCTCGACCACTACCTGAGCCTGCGCGACAACTAGTGTCGTGAGTCGTTAATTCGTTGGCAGTAGGCTGCGAGGGTTTGGAAGATTTCGTCGGCGGTCTTGGTCCAGACGAAGGGTGTGGGGTCGGCGTTCCAGGATTCGATCCAGGCGCGGACGTCTGCTTCGAGTTCGGTGACGCTGCGGTGGGCGGATCGGCGGAGTTTGCGGTTGGTCAGCTCGGCGAACCACCGTTCGACGAGGTTGAGCCAGGAGGCGCTCGTGGGGGTGAAGTGCACGTGGAAGCGCGGGTGGCGCAACAACCATTTCTTGATCACGGGTGTCTTGTGCGTCGCGTAGTTATCACAGATCAGGTGCAAGTCCAGTTCGGCGGGAGTGTTCTTGTCGATGGTCTTCAGGAATTTCAGGAACTCCTGATGGCGGTGCCGCCGGTAGTGCTGGCTGATGATGGATCCGGTGGCCACGTCCAGGGCGGCGAACAGGCTGGTGGTGCCGTGCCGGACATAGTCGTGGGTCATGCGCGCCGGGGTGGTGGGCATGACCGGCAGGATCGGCGCGGTGCGATCCAGAGCCTGTATCTGGGATTTCTCATCGACGCAGAGGACCAGGGCGTTTTCCGGTGGGTCCAGGTAGAGGCCGACGACGTCTCGGACCTTTTCCACGAACAGCGGATCGGTGCTGAGCTTCCAGGTCTGCACCAGGTGCGGCTTGAGCTCAAAAGCCCGCCAGATCCGGGAAATCGCCGTCTGCGACATCCCGACCGCGTTCGCCATCGAACGAGTCGACCAATGCGAGTCCTCGTTCGGCGGCGCCTCCTCCAGTGTCTTGGCGATCACGGTTTCGACCTGTTGGTCAGTGATCGTGCGCGGGGCACCCGGCCGGGGCTCGTCCGACAATCCCTCCAGGCGATCAGCGACAAAGCGGCGGCGCCACTTCGTCACCGTCGGAGGGGAAATCTGCAACTGCCGCGAGACGTCCATGTTGGACACTCCCTCGGCGCAGGCGAGCACGATCCGTGCCCGCAACGCCAACGCCTGCGCGGTTTTCGGGCGACGCGCCCACCTCTGAAGCGTCTCCCGTTCAGCGTCCGTCAACGCCAAATCGGGCAAACGCGGACCTCTACGACCCATCACCAAAACATACAACAAACTTCCAACTCAGGACACTAGACGAGTAATTCCTAATCGCTCAGTGGTCGTAGGCGATCAGGGATCGGGTGGTGGGCTGGCCG
Source organism: Saccharopolyspora erythraea NRRL 2338 (assembly GCF_000062885.1). Lineage (NCBI taxonomy): Bacteria > Bacillati > Actinomycetota > Actinomycetes > Pseudonocardiales > Pseudonocardiaceae > Saccharopolyspora > Saccharopolyspora erythraea. The sequence goes on from NC_009142.1 coordinate 5,232,584, forward strand.
GTGGCGCGGTTGTGCCAGATCGCGCAGGTCATCGCGAGGATGCGTTGGGCGATGCGGGCGGTGACACCGTCGATGCTGCGGCCGCCGTGCAGTTCCAGGTCAAGTTGGCCCTTCAGGGTGTCGTTGACCGACTCGATCAGTTGCCGGATCGGTTTGAGCAGGTGCTGGGCCGGGTGCGGGGCGCGGTTGCGGTAGGACGGTCGCAGTAGGCGCACGTCGCGTTCGGCGAGGTAGCGGTCCAGTTCGGCGGACACGTAGCCCTTGTCGGCCACGATCAGCAGGCCTGGACGCTGGGCGAGTAGCTGTGGGTCATGGTCGAGGACGGCCATCAGCACCTGGCGTTCGTCGAGCTTGGGATCGGCCAAGGCCCATGTGATCGGCAAGCCGGCTGGGGTGCAGACCAGGTGCAGCCGCAGTCCCCAGAAGAACCGGGAGTGGCTGGAGCAGTAGCCGTAGTGCGCCCATCCGGCCAGGTTCGAGCGCTTCACGGTAGGCCGGGAACGGGCGCACTCGATCGGGGTGGAGTCCACAACCCACACATCGTCGGCCCACAGGTCTGTGTCGACCGCCAGCATCCGGATCACTCGCTTGAGCAGCGGGACCGCGGTCCGCAGCCGCTTGTTGTACCCGGCCTGCTGGGGCAGATACCGGAACGCTCCAGGCAGATGACGGGGTACGAACCGCAGCCAGCGTGCCTCCGAACGCACGCCGAGCAGCACCTGCGCGACCGCCAGCGTCACCAGTTCGGCGTCGGTCAATCGCGGTGGCCGCCCGATCCGCGGCGGCCTGCCCAAATGGTCATCGATCTTGACGTAGAGTGTGGTCAGAAGGGTGTTCAAGTCGGTCCTCACAAACCGATCTTGAACACCCTTCACCCGTCTCCAGACACCACCCAGACTTAAGACTTACTCGTCTAGGAGCGTCCCGCGTAAGCCGCGCCGGGTCACGAGGGCGTGCCGTCCTCGCCGTGCCAGAGCAGCGCAGCGACCCGTGCGGCGGTCGCCTGCATGCTCTGCAACGCGCTGGGAATCCGAGCCCGGCCGAAGCGGTAGCGCGGTCCTTCCACCGTCAGCACCGCGGCCACCGCGCCCGCCGAGTCGCGCACGGGGCGCGACACCGACAGCAGCTCCTCCTCAAGCTCGTTGTCGATGACGGCGTAACCCTGCTCGTGGACCTCCTTGAGCTCTCGCAACAGGGCCTCGCGATCCACGATGGTGCGGGAGGCGAACGCCTCCAGCTCCTCCGGCAGGAGGTCGCGGACCTGCTCGGGCGACATCTCCGCCAGCAGGGTCTTGCCCGTCGAGGTCGCGTGCAGCGGGAAGCGCTTTCCCACGACCTTGTGCACCGCGACACCGACCACGTGCGGACCGGTCGCCTCGGCGACGATGTCGAAGTCGTGGCGGGGGGTCGGCACCGCCAGCGTCACCGTCTCGCTCAGCTCGGCCGCCAGCTCGTCCAGCGCGGGCTGGACGCGGGACACCAGTCCCGCGTGCGGATCCGCGTGCCTGCCCAGGCGCGCGAGCTCCCAGCCGAGCGAGTAGTTGTTGTCGACGCGGTGGACCAGCCCTTCACGTTCGAGGGTGGACAGCAACCGGAACGCCGTCGGCCGCGCGATGCCGGACTCGGCCGCCAGCACGGTCACCGACGCGCCGCCGCCGTGATGCGCCAGCCCCCGGAGCAGCCGTGCGGCCTTGACCACCGACTTGTTGGTCAAATCCACCGGCTCGCTCGGGCGGCCCATCCCGATCTCACTCCTCACGCATCCCACCCGCCGCGCACACCAGCGGACATGTCCGATCCGCCCCCATAGTAGGGAACCGGACACCCCCAGCCTTGTGCGCCTCGGGCAGCCGCCCACCGGCCCCGGAGCGCCGCGTGCCGGGTGGCGGATTCGCGTGCCGAGGCGCCGGCCGCGGCGCGTGATCAACGGGCCGGCGGCCCGGCCAAGACGGATGTGCCCTTCGCGCGGCCGGCTACCGCGACGGCCGCACCGACGACAGGGACGAAGCCGGCGGCCACCGCGGTGCCCCAGGAGGTCGCGGTCGCCAACAGGTGCTCGAGCGTCACGAGACCGACGGCGACGGCCGGTGCCCCGGCCCCGAGGTAGAAGACGAGGTACAGCGCGCCGGTGATGGCACCGCGCTCGGCAGCGGGCGCGCTCCCGTCGATGGCGGCGGCGGCACCCCCGTAGGCCAAGCCGTGCCCGGCACCGGCCACGACGGCCGCGACCGGGGTGACCGAGGTCGAGCCCCCGGCGGTCAGGGCCAGCAGAGCCAGGCTGATCAGGAGAGCCCCCAGTCCGGCGAGCTGTGCGTGCTGCGCGCCGAGACGGGCCACGAGCGGCTGGGCCAGCACGGAGCAGAGCAGGACCGCGCCCAGGATGCCGCCGATCATCGCCTGACCGGTCCGGGCGGCTCCGTTGAGCAGGGTGGGGATCACCGCCAGGAACAGCCCGGCCACCGTCCACGCGAGAAAACCGGTCGCCGGTTGCCGCATGATTGTCCGAGGCTGAAGGTGCTCCAGCTGGTGGCCCACCACGGCACGGTCACCGCCGCCGCTGCCGCGCTGCACTACACCCGTCGGCGGTGTCGTACCGGCTGCGCCAGCTCGCCGATGAGCTCGGCGCCGAGCTGCTGACCCAGCACGGTCGCGGCATCCAGCTGACCGCCGCCGCCCGAACGGTGTTGCGCCACGCCGAGGCGCTGCACGCGCAAGCCGAGCGCGCCCACGCCCAACTCGCCTCGATCTCGGAGGAGCCCAGCGGGTCCTTCACCCTGTGCGGTTTCTCCACCGCCGCAACCCACCTGCTGCCGCCGGCCGCCGCTGCCCTGCGGGAACGCTATCCGCACGTGCGCGTGCGGGTCATCGAAGCCGAACCGGACCGCTGCTTCGACCTGCTGCTCGCCGGGGACGCCGACCTCGCGCTGGTGATCAACACCGCGGGCACACCTCCGACCGCCGACGAACGCTTCGACCAGCAACCGCTGCTCGACGACCCCCTGGACCTGGTGGTGCCCGCGGGCACCGGCTGACCGGCCTCCGCACCGCGACCCTGGCCGATGCCGCCGACGAACCGTGGATCGTCGGCCGCCCCGGAAGCACCTACCACGACCTGGTGCGCACAGCTTGCATGACCGCCGGGTTCACGCCCAACATCGCGCACTACGCGGATGAATGGGACACCGGGACGGCGTTGGTCGCCCACCACTTCGGCATCATCCTGGTGCCCCGGCTCGCCCGGCTGCACGACGACTGGCCCGTTGTCCGCATCCGGCTGCACGGCGAGCCGGCTCCCGCCCGCCGCATCCTGGCCGCCACCCGGCTCGGCCGCCGCGACCACCCGATGATCGCGGCTTCACTGTCGACGATCAGCACCACCGCCGCGGCCCTGCTCCCCTCGCCGCGGGAAACCGATGGGGCGAAGGAGAAACCGCCGCGCAACAGGTCCTGAATGGACGGTGCAGAGGTCGCAGCTCAGTCAGGGGACAAGGACGACTTTGCCCACCACGTGCCCGTTCTCGACCTCGGCGAGCGCCTCGCCGGCCTCGTCGAGCGGCCGGACTCGCGTGACACGCGGGTCCAAGGCCTTGGAGGCGACCAGTTCGGCGAGTCCGGTGAGGACAGCCGTGCTCCGGTCCCGTTCGACGTCCCGCCCGCCGAGTTCCCGAACCAGCGGCTTGTCCGCCACGGACAGGAGTTTCGACCGGTCTGCGACCAAACCCGCGACGGTGCGCAGCGCCTCGCCACCGACGAGATCGAAGACGGCGTCGACCCCACCCGGTGCCGCGGCACGCACCCGGTCGAGAAGACCGTCGCCGTAAGCCACTGGAATCGCCCCGAATCCGGCGACGAGATCATGCTTGGCCGGGCTCGCCACCCCCACGACGGTGATCCCCCAGGCCCGCGCGAGCTGCACCACCGGAATCCCGACACCGCCACCGGCGCCGTTGACCAGCAGCGTCGCACCAGCGCGCAGACCGAGGTTCCGCAAGGCATCGTGTGCGGTGCCGGCCGCGACGGGCAGCACAGCGGCCATCTCGGGCGGCACCGCGTCAGACCGGTGCGCGGCGAACGACGCGGTGACCAACGCCTGCTCCGCCCAGCCGCCTACCATTCCGGGGCAGCCACCGAACACCTCGTCGCCGACCGAGAACCCGTCCACGTCCGACCCAACGGCGGTGACCGTCCCCGCGACCTCGCGGCCCAGCACCGCCGGGCCGAGCACGCCGTAAGACCCTTCTCGCAGCCTCCAGTCGCCCGGGTTCACTCCCGCGGCACGAACTCGCACGAGCAGCTCACCGGGACCGGGATCGGGCACCGGGACGTCGAGGAAACCCTCCTTCTCCGGCCCGCCCACCTCGGTGAATCCGTACGCCCGCATGCCACTTCCCTTCGCCGTCGCTACCGGAATGCCAAGAGCCCCTTCGATCTCCGAAGCGGCGCAGCCGCTTGGCCCACGCCTGCCACCCAACGTGAGCCCAAAGAGGGGCGTCAAGACACGCCTTCGGCAGCCCGGCGCCTCACGGTGGTCACCGGTTGACCCTGGACCGGAGGCCGTCCAGCACCAGCTCGAGCCCCCGCTCGAAGTCGGCGGGTCCTCCGGGCGCCCGGTCGATCGCCCCGGCGCTCGCGGCCTGCAACGCCGTCTGCTCCTCCACGGTGTGACCGAAGACGAGGTGCAGCAGGGCACGGGTGCCGACGTCGACCAGGTCGTCGGGCAGGCCTCCGTCGCGCAACGCCTCCCGGAGCTGGGTCGCGGGCTCACCGGCGCCGAGGCCGAAGGTGTAGGCCGTGACGACCACCTCGGCACCGTCGCGGTAGGCGAGCATCGCGTCCCGCAGCTCGCGGCAGACCTCGACGACGCGCCGGTCCCACTGCCGAGCCCGGCGGGGGCGCCGACCCCGGCCCAGGATCTCGTCGGCGACCGCGGCCAGCAGCGTCTGCTTGTTCGGCACGTGGTGGTAGAGCGCGCTCGGCTGCACGCCGAGCTCGGCCGCCAGCCTGCGCATCGTCAGCGACTCCAGTCCGTACTCGTCGAGGACCGTGATCGCGCGACGCACGACGTCGCTGCGGTGGTAGCGCACGCGGATCCCTCCCGTTGACCTACTCGACCCTCCCAGTCTAGCCTGAACGGCGTTCAGGTGAACGCTGTTCAGGTCGTTGCACCAGCCGAAGACCGGGAGAAGCGATGAACGCCCCCTTCCACCAGCTCGCCGACGCGATCCTCGCGGGCACACCCGCCACGCCCGAGGACGCCCTCGCCGTGCTGCGCGCCGACGACGCCGAGCTGATGTCCGTCGTGGCCGCCGCGGGCCGGCTGCGCCGCGCGCACTTCGGCAACACGGTGAAGGTGAACTACCTGGTGAACCTCAAGTCGGGTCTCTGCCCGGAGAACTGCAACTACTGCTCGCAGGCGCTCGGCTCGGACGCCCCCATCCTCAAGTACTCGTGGCTGTCCAAGGACGAAACCCTCAAGCAGACCGGCGCGGGACTGCGGGGCGGCGCCAGCCGGGTGTGCCTGGTCTCCTCCGGGCGCGGACCGTCCACACGCGACATCGACAAGGTCACCGAGATGGTGGTGGCGCTCAAGGAGGAATACCCCGGCGTCGAGGTCTGCGCCTGCCTGGGCCTGCTCAAGGACGGTCAGGCGCAGCGCCTCAAGGACGCCGGTGTCGACGCCTACAACCACAACATCAACACCGCCGAGAGCAACCACGACAACATCGTGCAGACCCACACCTACGCCGACCGGGTCGACACCGTGGAGAAGGCGAAAGGCGGGGGTCTTTCCCCCTGCTCCGGCCTGATCGCGGGCCTGGGTGAGACCGACGAGCAACTGGTCGAGGCGCTGTTCGCGCTCAGGGAGCTGGGCTCGGACTCGATCCCGGTCAACTTCCTGATGCCGTTCGACGGCACCCCGTTCGAGAACACCTGGGAGCTCTCCCCGACCCGCTGCGTGAAGATCCTGGCGATGGCTCGTTTCGTCTGCCCGGACAAGGAGATCCGGATCGCCGGCGGACGCGAGATGCACCTGCGCTCGCTGCAGTCGATCGCGCTGCAGGTCGCCAACTCGGTCTTCCTCGGCGACTACCTCACCTCGGAGGGCCAGGACGCCAAGGCCGACCTCGAGATGATCCGGGACAACGGCTTCGTGGTCCTGGGCTCCGAAGAAGACCTCGCGCAGCAGGCGCGGGAACCGATCGACCCGGCGATCCGGCAGCGCGGCGCGGGCACCGACGTCGTCCCGAACGCCTGACCGATGACTCCGGAAGCACTGCTCGCGTTCGACCGCGAACACCTGTGGCACCCGTACACGTCGATGACCGACCCGACGCCGACCCGTCTGGTCACCGGCGCCTCGGGCAGCCGGATCACCCTCGACGGCGTCGGTGAGGTCGTCGACGGCATGGCGTCGTGGTGGTCGGCCATCCACGGCTACCGGCATCCCATCCTCGACGAGGCGGTGCGCCGCCAGCTCGACTCGATGTCGCACGTGATGTTCGGCGGGCTCACCCACGAGCCGGCGGTCGAGCTGGCCCGCCGCCTGATCGACCTCGCGCCCGCCGGCCTCGACCGCGTCTTCCTCGCCGACTCCGGGTCGGTGAGCGTCGAGGTGGCGATGAAGATGGCGCTGCAGTACCAGCGCGGCACCGGCCGGCCGGAGCGGACCCGGTTCCTCACCGTCCGCGGCGGCTACCACGGCGACACCTTCGACTGCATGAGCGTGTGCGACCCCGACGGCGGCATGCACGCGATGTGGTCCGGCGTGCTGCCGGAGCAGGTGTTCGGCGAACGTCCGCCCCCGCTCGGCGGTGACGTCGACGCCTGGGCCGCTGGTTTCCGCGCGCTCGCGGCCGAGCACGCGGACCGGCTCGCCGGGCTGGTCGTGGAGCCGCTCCTCCAGGGCGCCGGCGGCATGCACCCCTACCCCGCCGAGTGCCTGGCGGTGTTCCGCGAGGTCGCCGACGAGCACGGGCTGGTGCTGGTCTTCGACGAGATCGCCACCGGCTTCGGCCGCACCGGCACCCTCTTCGCCGCCGAGGCCGCCGACGTGGCCCCGGACGTGCTGTGCGTCGGCAAGGCGCTCACGGGCGGCTACCTGTCGCTGGCCGCCGCCCTGTGCACGACCGAGGTGGCCCGCGGCCTGTCCGCCAGCGACTCCGGCGTCCTGATGCACGGTCCCACCTTCATGGGAAACCCGTTGGCCTGCGCGGTCGCCTCGGCCAGCCTGGACCTGCTCACCACCGGAGACTGGGCGGCCGACGTACGGCGCATCAACACCGGCCTGCAGGCGCTGCACGAGATCGACGCCGTCGACGTGCGCGTCCTCGGCGCGGTCGGCGTGGTCCAGCTCGACCACCCGGTCGACGTGCCCGAGGCAGCCGAAGCGGCACTGGCACAGGGCGTGTGGCTGCGCCCGTTCCGCGACCTGATCTACACCATGCCGCCCTACGTGTGCACCGACGACGACATCGCCGCCATCTGCGCCGGGATCGCGGCGGCAGCGGAGGCCGGATGAGCGGCTGGGAAGCGTGGTTCGCCGGGCAGCGGGCCGCGCGCGAGGACGCCGGTCTGCAGCGCACGCTCCGGCCGCGGGCCGCCGACGACGACGTCATCGACCTCGCCAACAACGACTACCTCGGTCTGAGCGGCCACCCCGAGGTGCGCCGAGCGGCCGCCGACGCCGCCCTCACCTGGGGTGCCGGAGCGGGCGCCTCCCGGCTGGTGACCGGGACGACGACGCTGCACGCCGACCTGGAGCGCGAACTCGCCGGCTTCACCGGCCGCGAGGCGGCGCTGGTCTTCTCGACCGGGTACCACGCCAACCTGTCCGCGGTGACCGCGCTGGCGGACAAGCAGACGCTGATCGTCTCCGACGCGCACGTGCACGCCTCGCTGATCGACGCCGCGCGGCTGTCCCGGGCGGCGATCGAGGTGGTGCCCCACAACGACGTCGCCGCGGTCCGGGCCGCGTTGGCCGCGGCCGGTGACCGGCGAGCGATCGTGCTGACCGAGTCGGTCTTCTCGGTGCTCGGCGACGCCGCCCCGCTCACCGGCCTGGCCGCGGCCTGCGCCGACCACGACGCGCTCCTCGTCGTCGACGAGGCGCACGGGCTCGGTGTGGTCGGTGACGGCGGCCGCGGTCTGGTGCACGCCCACGGCATGGCAGGCCACCCGCACGTGGTGACGACCGCGACGCTGTCGAAGTCGCTCGGCGCGATGGGCGGTGCGGTGCTCGGCTCCGCCGCGCTGATCGACCACCTCACCAACCGGGCCCGCCCGTTCATCTTCGACACCGGGCTGGCACCGGCACCCACCGCCGGTGCGATGGCCGCCCTGCGCCTGCTGCGCGGGCGACCCGGCTTGCCGTCGCGGATCCACCAGCGCGGCGCTGAGCTGGCCGACCGGCTCGGCGTGCGGCGGTCGGCGGGTGCGGTGCTCTCGGTGCCGATGCCGTCCCCGCGGGCCGCCGTCGCCGCCCAGGCCGCGGCGCTGGCGGCGGGTGTGCGGGTGGGGTGCTTCCGGCCACCGTCGGTGCCCGACGGGATCTCCCGGCTCCGGATCACCACCCACACCGGCCTCGACGACGAACGCTGGGAGCATGCGGTCGAGGTGCTGGCCCGCGTCGTCGACGACCTCGGAGTGAGCACGGGCCGGGCGGTGCATCCGGTGGCCCGGGCCCATGGCGCTGTGCGCTGAGCTGACAGGAGGATCACCTTTCCTGACCGCCAGATCATCCGCGGACAACGGTCACGTGCGGCCCGCACTTGCACTAACCTCCGCGGAAGATCAACAGGAAGGGGCCCCGACCCGATGCCCGGCCAGCACTTTCACGGCTACATCGAAGACGCCGAAGCGAACACGGCGCTGTCCGATGAGGACAGGGTCAAAACCCTTGTACCGGACAGGGTTCTGGTCACCCCGGAGGAAGCCGCCGACTGGCTGGCCACCCTCATCGGGAAGGTGCTCGACGACGGCACCGACCTGTCGTCCGACCACGCACGGTGGGTGGCCGATGCCGGGGACGGGGTGGTCATCACGGCAGTGGTCGACGACGCCGCGCTGACCGTGGTCCCGGTGCCCACCGGGCTGCCCTGCGTCCACGACCTCTTGGGCACGGGCTCCGGCCAGACCACCGGTCGCATGCGCGTGGACCGCTCGAACGCAGCCGAGGACGACTACGTCGTCGTGGCCACAGAGGAGCAGAAGCTCGAGGCCATCGACACGATTCTGTCGGTTCCCGACGACGACCAGGTCTACATGCTCGTCGAACCGCCGGAAGCGTGGCGCGTCGTCCCGGGCGAAGCCGCGGTCGACCAGTACATCTTCGTCACCTTCGGCTACCGCGAGGGATGGGGCGCGGTCATGGCCGAGTTCCCCGAAACCGACCACACGCCCGCGCTGTGCTTCACTGCGCGCGGCTCCGGCGGCGGCGACCGGCCCGCCATCACCGCGAACCGGGAGCACAACGCCACGTTCCCGTCCGACGACGTGATCCCCCTCAGCGAGCTGCGCCGCTGCCTGATCACCCTCGCCCTCTCCGGCGAGACGGACCCCTGCGTGCCCTGGACCTGGCAACGCCAGGACGAACGTCCGGCCCCTCCCGCCTAGGGGCGATGCGGCCGGACGTTCCCGACCGAGCCATCCGCTGAGGACGTCCCGGTCAGTCGGGCAGTGGGTCGTCTCCGAACGTTCGCCGCCGAGAGCCGCACCTTGCCGAAGCCGTGCCCGATCATCTCCCGCTCGTAGTCGCGCAGCGCAGTCAGGAGCGGGCGGCCGTCGGCTACTCCGGTCAGCGAGGCGGCATCCCGCGAAGCGACGTTCGCACCCGCGCCGGCAGCCGGACTCATGGCGTGGACCGCGTTGCCGAGCAGCGTCAGCGGGACCCGGCCGTGGACCAGGCGCACCTGGGAGTACACGACCCGCGGGTGCGGCAGACGCTGCGCGCGGATCACCGACCCGACGCCGTCAGCGGCCGCCGGCAACGAACCGCGCGCGGTGCTGCCATCGGCGAACCGTGCCGTGATCGCATCGCCATCGCTCTCGTATCCGACGCAACAACGCCCGAACGTACGAATTCATCGAGCCCGGCGAGAAGGATCCGGTGCAGCATCCGCCGGTCGATCAAGAAACCGGTCGGTGAGGCCGAAGCCCTCGAAGCCTCGCGGCCCTCCGGTGAGAAGACATCAACAACCTGCACGAGCCGAAGCGCCGCCCCGCCGGACCATGTGGCACGGCCGTGCGCACTCTTCGTGTTCGGGCCGAATTGCCCTACTGGCTCACATGCAGACCCCTAGCGTGGGGCGCGGACAGGTTAGGAACGCGCGCAAGCGCCCGCACACGTGTCCCGGCTGAGTCACCATGCCGACTCCGGAGGTCGATTCGTCCCGCGACGACCTCGATTGAGCAGATCAGCGAAACAGGCGGACATCACTCCCCCGTTCAGATCAGGCCGAAGGAAGAACCACCATGCGCATCTCGAACGTTTTCAAGGCCAGCACCGGCCGCGGCGGCGGCTGGGGTTGGGGTCACGGCTGGGGCTGGGGCCACGGCTGGGGCTGGGGTCACGGCTGGGGCGGCCGCGGCGGCGGCTGGGGCTGGGGCCACGGCTGGGGCTGGGGCCACGGCTGGGGCGGCTGGGGTTGGGGCGGCTGGGACTGACAACCCCCTGAACAGCCCAAGCACTCCGATGCAACCCTGCCGGCCTTAGTTGCTGGCACCTGCGTAGCTTCCACTCGTCGAGTGGGAGCTACGCCCATGTTCAACGGGATTTCCCGGCCGGCGTCCTGCACGGGCGCACGGCCACAGGCCGGACCCCGGCCAGGTGCGGCTGGAGGAGCAGCCGCACCGGACCCAGATCCAGGAGTGACTCCCCTCGGAACTCGCCGAACCCGAGGGTTGGTCTCGCTCCGCCGGACCGATAGCCGAGAATGCGGCACGTGGAGCTCCGTCATCTGGGTGTTTCGTTGCTGTCGCGGAAGAACTGCACTTCGGCCGCGCGGCCGCGCGGCTGCACATGGCGCAGTCGCCGCTGAGCCGGCAGGTCCGGTTGCTCGAACGCGATCTCGGGGTGGCGCTCTTCGAGCGCAACACCCGGGGAGTCCGGCTCACGGCTGCCGGCGAGTCGCTGCTGGAGCCCGCTCGCCGGGTGCTGGCCGAGGCGGCTGTGGCCCGGCACGCGGTGCGGGCCGCGAGCCTCGGGGAGATCGGCCGCGTCGCGGTCGGGTTCGCCGGTGCGAGCAGCTACTACGTGCTCCCTCGCCTCACCCGCGCGGTCGCCTCCGAGCTGCCGGGGATCGAGCTCTCGCTGCGCGGCCAGACCTACTCGGGCGAAGCGCTCACCCGGGTCGTCGACGGCACGCTCGACCTCGGGTTCGTCGCGCTGCCCGCCCGCGAGGGCGTGTCCACGCGCGTGGTCCGGATCGAGCGCCTGGTGGTGGCGCTGCCCGACACCCATGCCCTGGCCGAGACCGACAGCGTGTCGCTGGCCGACCTCGCCGGTGAGCGGTTCGTCGCCTTCCCGGCCTCGCGCGGCTCCGCCGTGCGGGACGCGGCGATGCAGGCGTGCCTCCAGGCCGGGTTCACGCCGTTGATCGCCCAGGAAGCGCCCGACGCCTACAACCTGCTGACCCTGGTCAGCGCCGGCGTCGGTGTCGCGATCGTGGTGGACTCGGCGCAGAACGTCCACTCCGAACACGTCGTGTACCGGCCGATCGCCGAGGACGTGCCGGCGTTGCTGATCGCCCTCGCGTGGCGCACGGACAACCCGTCGGCCGCTGCATCATCGGAGTGCTTTCCGCACTCGTCGAACGCGCCCGCACCGGCCGGGGCCAGACCGTCACCACCTCCCTGTACGAGTCGCAGCTCGCCCTGCACATCAACTGGGCCACGGGGTTCTTCGCGACCGGGCGGACTCCGCAACGGCTCGGTTCGGGGCACCCGAGCCTCGTGCCGTACCAGGCGTACCCGGCGGCCGACGGACACTTCGTCATCGCCATCGGGAACGACGGCCTGTGGCAACGACTCTGCGCACTCCTCGGCAGGCACGAACTGGCCGACGACCTGCGCTTCCGCACCAACCAGGACCGGGTGGTCCACCGCGACGAGCTCAAAACCGAGCTCGAAACGACCCTGCGCGGCGGCACCGTCGGGCACTGGTGCACGACGCTGAAGGCGGGAGGCATCCCCGTCACCCCGATCCGCACCCTGGACGAGGTGTACGCCAGCCCGCACACCGACGCGCTCGGCATCGTCCAGGAAGTCGACCACCCCGCGGTCGGCCAGCTCGAGCAGGTGGGTTTTCCGGTCAACTACAGCGGAAACCGCCCTCGGGTCCGCACCGCGCCACCCACGCTCGGCCAGCACAACCACGAGATCCTCAGCGAACTCGGATACAGCGACCAGCAGATCCAGGACGTCGGGGTCGGCGATGTCGTGGAGCCGGCTCGCGTAGGTCTCGGCCACGGCCTGGTGCGCCGACTCGCGGCGCATGCAGCGCAGGACGTCGAGGGCGATGACGTTGGACGATCCTTCCCATATGGACCCGAGGTGGGCGTCGCGCAGCAGGCGCGGGTTGACCCAGTCCTCGATGTATCCGTTGCCGCCGCGGATCTCCATGGCCTCGCCGGTGATGCCGCGTGCCTGCTTGCACACCTTGTACTTGGCGAGCGGGGTCAGCACCCGGATCAGGCTCCGCGCCGCCTGGTCACCGGCGTCGGAGTCGTCCAACCGCGCGGCCGACTCCAGGACGAGCCCGAGTGCGGCCTCCGCGTCGGTGATCATCGGCAGCAGGGTCGCCCGCATCAACGGCTGGTCGAACAGCGCCTTGCCGAACGCGGGGCGCCTGCGGGTGTGCTCGACGGACTCCAGCACCGCGCGCCGCATGAGCGCTGCCGCGCGCATCGCGTTGGACAACCGGGACACGTTGAGCATCTCTGCCATCTGCCGGAACCCGTTGGTCAGTTCCCCGACGGGGACGGCGAACGCGTCGTCGAGGGTGACCTCGCCGCTGGCCATCGACCGCGACCCCAGCTTGTCCTTGAGCCGGTCGATCCGGTTCCGCCAACACGTCGCCGGCGGTGGCTTGGGGTGCTGAACCAGCCGAACCAGTCGCCACCACGATCTCCCCTGCTTCTCCGTCCGTCCTCGCTGCCACCTTACGTCGGGCGTGTGGGGCGGCCCCGGCCGTCATCGGCGGCCGAACGCGCCGAAGCCCTGCGGGCCACCACGGCCCGCAGGGCTTCAACGCAACGCCGGTGCGCCGCTCAACGATCGATCAGGCGCGCAGGGTCCAGCCGTCGAGCCGTCCCGTGTCCTGGGAGTAGACGTCGCGCACCCGCAGCTTCCAGGTGCCGTTGGCCACCTCGGAGGAGGCGTCCACGGTGAAGGTCGCGCGCACGTTGTCGGCGGAGTCCCACACGTCGGCCTGCTTGAGGTTCCAGGTCCGGCCGCTGGGCGAGATCAGGTCGATGACCAGGTCGCCCCGGTAGGTGTGGGTGATGTTGACCTCGACGGCCAGATCCGCACGGGCGTTGCCGGTGCAGCCGGTGACGTTGACCGAGGAGGTCACGGCCGCGCCCGCGTCGGGGATCGCCACCGCAGCGGAACTGCTCACCGGCTCGCAGCCCGTGGGCGGCGGGGTGTCGCCCGTGCCCGTGAACAGCAGCCTGTTGGGCGAGCCGGTCCTGGGGTCCTTGACCGCGTTCGGCGTCGAGGCCGCAACCAGGGCGGTACCGACCTGCGCCGGTGTGGCCGACGGGTTGGCCGCCAGGTACAGCGCCGCCGCGCCCGCGACGTGCGGGGTGGCCATCGAGGTGCCGCTGATGGTGTTGGTGGCGGTGTCGCCGGAGTGCCACGACGAGGTGATGCCCACGCCCGGCGCGAAGATGTCCAGGCAGGTGCCGTAGTTCGACCAGCTCGCCCGGGTGTCGGTGTTGTCGGTGGCACCGACGGTGATCGCCTCCGGTGTGCGGGCGGGCGACGAGGAGCAGGCGTCCTGCGGGTTGCCGAACATGTCGCCGTTGCCCGCGGCGACCGCGTAGGTCACGCCGGAGACGACGGAGTTGCGCACCGCCTGGTCGAGGGTGCTGCTGGCACCGCCGCCGAGGCTCATGTTGGCCACCGCGGGCTTCTGGGCGTTCTCGGTGACCCAGTCGATGCCCGCGATGACGCCGGCGATGCTGCCGCTGCCCTGGCAGTCCAGGACGCGGACGCCGTAGATGTCGACGCCCTTGGCCACGCCGTACTCGGCACCGCCGATGGTGCCCGCGACGTGGGTGCCGTGGCCGTTGCAGTCGGTGGCGTCGTTGTCGTTGTCGACCGCGTCGAAGCCGTGCTTGGCGCGGCCGCCGAAGGTCTGGTGGGTGGTGCGCACACCGGTGTCGATGACGTAGGCCGCGACGTTGTCGGCCCCCGTGCTGTAGCTGTAGGCGTTGTCCAGGGGCAGGTTGCGCTGGTCGATGCGATCCAGGCCCCAGGACGGCGGGTTCTGCTGGGTGTCGACGGCGTGCACCCGCTTGTTCGGTTCGACCAGGGCCACCGCCGGGTCGGCTGCCAGCCGCCGGGCTTGCTGGTCGGTCATCGTGGCCGAGAATCCGCGCACGGCGGTGCGGAAGGTGTGTTCGAGCTCCCCGGTGTAGCGGGAGAGCAGATTCGCGGTGACCGCCGAAACGTCGGCGGCCTGGATCTGCGGGGTGTCGGAGAGAACGACGAGGTAGCTGTTGGGGATGATCTCCCCGGTGTCGGAGTTGCGGATCTCGCCTTCGGCCTGCGCCGGGAGGGAGGTCGCCGCGGCCAGCACCACGCCGGTCACCGCGGACAGGGCGATGCCGACCGACCGTCGGCGCCAACCAGCTCGAACTCGATTCATGGATGTTCCCCTCATGCAGAGGTGCCCGGTGGGACCGGACAGCCAAGAAACATGAAGACCACTCGATTGAGCAGGAGAAATATGACACCGGCAGGGCCGGGGAACAACCGCCGATTCAGTTGCGACAGCGTTCTTCGCAGCTAATCTTTCCCGTTTTTCATCTTCTACGTTTCAGCCTCGCCGGTTCGGAACCGAAAAGAAACGGGCCGTCCACCCGAACTTGACCGGCCGCTGCCGTTCCCGCTTCCGGCAGCGGCCCCGCGCACCCGGCTTTCTCTTGCCACAGCGCGGAATTGGACCTCCGGGACCGCGACGGCGGCCGGAAGGCGCGAAAACTCGCGGTTCCGGCCCGGCCGGTCGCGCGCACGACGGGGTCGAGCCGGCGCTCAGGCGTTGACCCCGGTGAGAGCGAAGAACTCCTGCCTGGAACGCGCGTCCTGCCTGAGCGTGCCCAGCATCGTCGAGGTGACGGTGTTGGAGCCGGTCGCCTGCACACCGCGCAGGGTCATGCAGGTGTGCTCGGCTTCGATGACGACCCCGACGCCCTTGGGCTCCAGCTGCTCGGAGAGCCAGTCGGCGACCTGCTTGGTCAGCCGCTCCTGGACCTGCGGGCGGCAGGCGAAGTGCTCGACGACCCTGGCGAGCTTCGACAGCCCCAGGATCCGCTCCCCCGGCAGGTAGCCGACGTGCGCGGTGCCGACGAACGGCAGCAGGTGGTGCTCGCAGACCGAGCGCACCGGGATCGACCGCGCCAGCACCAGCTCGTCGTAGCCCTCCTCGTTCGGGAAGGTCGTCAGGTCGAACGGACGCGGGGAGAACAGTTCCGCGTACGCGCGGGCCATCCGCCCCGGTGTGCCGCGCAGGCTCTCGGAGTCGGTGGAGATCCCCAGTGCCCGCAACATGTCCGCGGCCGCCTTCTCGGCGGCGGCGAGGTCGATCTCGGCTTCTGGCTGGTGGACGACGTGCAGGGCGGGTGCGGACATCAAGGGTTCCTCGTGATCGGTTGCGGTCAGTACTCGAGTGCGTCCGGCAGGGCCGGCACCACGGTCACCACGGCGAACGCCCCCTGGGCTGCCCGAGCGCGGCTACCGGGAACGACGTTCGGCCGGTTCTGCTCGGGCAGGTCCGGGCCCGCTGGTCGCGGCGCGGCCCCGGCGAACGGGCAGCCGGCACGCGAAGCTCGCGAATCCGAGGGCGACCTCCGTGACGACGCGCACCGCCCTCGGCCAGCCGGGTGCCCAGCATGGCGGAGCTGCCCGCGACGCCCGGCAACCCGGTGCTCAGCGCTGCGATGGCCATGCCGTCCTCCCGTTGCGAAGTGGGTCCACGACGCGCGATGCGTTTCGCGGCGTTCGCGCCGACCTGCCGCAGTGGATCAGCCATCTCACACCTGCCCCTCCCCACCCCACTTTTCACCAAGAAACGTTAGTCTTATTGCCGCCCCGAGGTCAACGCCGCAGGCAGAACGGTTGGCCGTGGAGTTTCGGACACCGCGATGGACCGAGAACGCGCTAGGGTTGCCCCATGGAGTTGCCCGAGGGCGGCGAGCGGACTGGTTCGGCGGTGGCGGCGGTGGCCGTGCTGGCCGACGACCTGCGGCGCGGGATGTACGAGTTCATCCGCCGCGCCCGGCGGCCGGTGGGCCGCGACGAGGCGGCCGCCGCGGTCGGCATCTCCCGCAAGCTCGCAGCCTTCCACCTGGACAAGCTCGTCGACGCGGGGCTGCTGTGCGCGCGGTTCGAGCCGGTGGGCGGCATCCGCAAGGTCGGCCGCACGCCGAAGGTCTACGAACCCGCCGACACCCACATCGGGGTGAGCATCCCGCCGCGCAGGCCCGACCTGCTGGCCGACGTCCTGCTCGACGCCGTGCTCACCGAGGGCGAGCAGGAGACCGCGGCCGAGGCGGCGATGCGCACGGCCCGCGAACGCGGGCACCGCCTCGGCACCGAGGAGCGCGACCGCAGCCGCCCCGGCCGCCTCGGCGCCGAGCGCACGCTGACCAAGGCCGAGGACACGCTCGCCGGCTACGGCTTCGAACCGGACCGGGAGACGCCGACCTGCGTCCGGCTGCGCAACTGCCCGTTCCACCCGCTGACCGCGAAGTCGCCGGAGCTGGTGTGCGGGCTCAACCACGCGTTCCTGCGCGGGTTCCTGGCCGGTCTTCAGGCGCGTTCCGTGGAGGCCGTCCTCGAACCGCGCCCCGGGGAGTGCTGCGTCACCCTGCGCACCCCGCCCGAGCCGTAGAGCGTCCGGGTCGGGCCGCGGATCGGCTGCGGGCGGCTCAGGTGCGGTCGGACGTGCGCGGGTCTTCGGTGAGTTCCTGGGTCGCGGCCCAACTGGCGAGCATCTTGAGGCCGTCGGCGGCCGGGCTGTCCGGCGCCGCGGTGTAGACGTTGAGGACCAGCCCCGGCTCGGAGGGCAGTTCCATCGACTCGTAGTTGAGGTCGAGCCGGCCGACGACGGGGTGGTGGAGGCGTTTCCGGCCGCTGCGGTGGAACTGGACGTCGTGGGAGGCCCAGCGCTGCCGGAAGACCTCGCTGCGGGTCGAGAGCTCGCCGACGAGCTCGATCAGCGCCTTGTCGTGGGGGTTGCGGCCGGCTTCGAGGCGCAGCATCGCGGCGGCGTCGTTGGCGACGCGGTCCCAGTCGACGAAGAAGTCGCGCGCGGCCGGGTCGAGGTAGACGAACCGCGTGGTGTTCGCCGGTCGGCGGGGGTCGGCGAGGACGGGCGCGTAGAGAGCGCGAGCGAGGCTGTTCATGGCCACGATGTCGTGGCGGGCGTTGCGCACCCAGGCCGGTGCGTCGGTGATGGCGTTGAGAACCTGCTGGACCGCCGGGCGCACGCTGGTCGGGGGCGTTGGGCGCCGACCTCGTCCCGGACCCGTGGCGCGGGCGAGGGAGAACAGGTGGTCGCGCTCGGCCTCGTCCAGTTGCAGGGCCGCGGCCAGCGCGTCGAGCACGGCCTCGGAGGCGCCGGAGAGGTTGCCCCGCTCCATGCGGACGTAGTAGTCGACGGAGACGCCGGCCAGCATCGCGACCTCTTCCCGGCGCAGTCCCTCGACCCGGCGCGTGCCGCCGTAGGCGGGTAGCCCTGCCTGCTCGGGGGTGATGCGCGCCCGCCGCGAGCTGAGGAACTCGCGGACCTCCGCGCGGTGGTCGATCCGGCCCATGCACCCCACGGTAAGCGGCCGGCCGCACGCCAGGGAGGTCCTGGCAGTACCCGGGAGGGCCGTGACTCGTTGACCAGGCACGATCCCCGCACGCGGCGTCACCGCCGAGACCGGCGCCGCCGGTCTCGAGTGCCCGCGGACGGCTCGAGCCGTCGAGCCTCGAGCCGTCCGCGGGTGCCGTGGTCAGGCTTCGGGGATGTCCCGGCCGAAGGTCTCCAGGGTGACGTCTTCGGGGGCGGGTCCGCCGCGGATGCCGGTGTCGAGCGCGTCGATCGCCGCGAGCTCGTCGGCGGTGAGGTCGAAGTCGAACACCGCGAAGTTCTCGGCGATGCGTTCGGGGCGGGTGGACTTCGGGATGACGGAGCGGCCCTGCTGCAGTCCCCACCGCAGCATCACCTGGGCCGGCGTCCTGCCGTGCGCCTCGGCGATGCGCGCGATGGCCGGGTCCTCCAGCGTGCTGGTGTGCCCGCTGTCGCGGTAGAAGGTGATGCCGCCGATCGGGGACCACGCCTGCGACACGATCCCGTGCTCCGCGTCGGCCGCGAGCACGTCGGACTGGCGGAAGTACGGGTGCACCTCGATCTGGTTGACCGCGGGAACGACCGACGCCGTCTTCAGCAGTCGGTCCAGGTGGTCGCGCATGAAGTTGCTGACGCCGATCGCGCGCACGCGCCCGTCGGCGCGCAACGCCTCAAGCGCGCGGTAGGCGTCGAGGGTCAGGTCGAACCGCGACGGCAGCGCCTGGTGCAGGATCAGCAGGTCGATCTGCTCGACGCCGAGCTTGCCCGCGCTCTTGTCGAAGGCGTGCAGGGTCTCGTCGTAGCCGTAGTCGCTGATCCAGACCTTGGTCTCGATGAAGACTTCCGAGCGGTCGAGGCCGGAGCGGCGCACGCCCTCGCCGACCTCGCGCTCGTTGCCGTAGGCGGCAGCGGTGTCGATGTGGCGGTACCCGGTGTGCAGCGCGGTCTCGACCGCCGCGACCGTCTCCTCGGGCGCGGTCTGGAACACGCCGAATCCCAGCGCCGGCATCTCGACGCCGTTGTTCAAGGTCAGGCTCGTGGTCATGCTTCCACGCTAGGAACGGCTCGGCGCACGAGGGAGGGTCTGCCATTACCTGGCACGACAGTCCCTCCCGCGCGGCCGGGACCCCGTGTTGGCTGGGAGGTGTCGGCAGCCGGGACCTCTGCGGCAGTGCCCGTCGACGAGCGCACCGGCGAACCGCAGCCGACCCAGCAGACCCAGGAGAACCGCGGAACACGCGGTCTCTGAGTTCCAAGATCGAGAAGCGAGTTCTGATGCGAGCGACTTTGCTCTACGGGGCCGGCGACGTGCGCGTGGAGGACGTGCCGGACCCGAAGCTGAAGCTGCCGACCGACGCGATCGTGCGCGTGCTGCGCGCGTGCATCTGCGGCAGCGACCTGTGGCCCTACGCCTCGAAGCCGAGCTCGGACCACGGCGACCGGATCGGGCACGAGTTCCTCGGCGTCGTGGAGGAGACCGGCTCGGAGGTGTCCGGACTCGCTCCCGGTGATGTCGTGGTGGCGCCGTTCCTGTGGTCGGACAACACCTGCGACTTCTGCACCGAAGGGCTGCAGCCCTCGTGCCGGCACGGCGGCAGGTGGGGTGCCGGCGACGTCGACGGCGGCCAGGGCGAGGCCGTGCGGGTGCCGCAGGCGGCCGGGACGCTGGTGAAGCTCCCGGTGGGCGAGGACACGGCGCTGCTGCCGTCGCTGCTGACGCTGTCGGACGTGTTCCCGACCGGCCACCACTGCGCGGTGACCGCGGGGGTGGACGAGCGCACGAGCGTGACCGTGATCGGCGACGGCGCCGTGGGCCTGTCGGCCGTGCTGGCGGCCAGGCGCCTCGGCGCGGAGCGGATCATCCTCATGGGCCGCCACACCAGCCGCACCGACCTCGGCCGCGAGTTCGGCGCCACCGAGGTGGTCGCCGAGCGCGGCGAGGAAGGCGTCGCGAAGGTCCGGGACCTCAGCGGCGGCGACGGCACGCACCGGGTGCTGGAATGCGTCGGCACCAAGCCCGCGCTGGAGACCGCGTTCGGTGTCGCCCGCGAGGGCGGCGTGATCAGCCGGGTCGGGGTGCCTCAGTACGAGGAGGGCCCGATGGGGTTCGAGACGATGTTCTTCCGCAACATCACCCTCACCGGCGGGGTCGCCCCCGCCCGCGCCTACATCGACGAGCTGCTGCCGGACGTGCTCGACGGGAAGATCGAGCCGGGCAAGGTGTTCGACCGCACCGTCGGGCTCGACGAGGTCCCGGACGGCTACCGCGCCATGGCCGACCGCGAGGCGCTGAAGGTGATGGTGCGTCCCTGAGCCGCATGCGGTGCGCGCGTGGGGCGCGCGCACCGATTCGTCAGCGACACCGCGACTTCCGCGCTGAATCCGCACTGGAGGAACA
This sequence comes from Saccharopolyspora erythraea NRRL 2338, assembly GCF_000062885.1. Taxonomy (NCBI): domain Bacteria; kingdom Bacillati; phylum Actinomycetota; class Actinomycetes; order Pseudonocardiales; family Pseudonocardiaceae; genus Saccharopolyspora; species Saccharopolyspora erythraea. The sequence continues at coordinate 5,253,040 of NC_009142.1, forward strand.
GGCAATGGAACTGCTACCGAAGCAACCGTCGACCAAGGGACCGGCGGAGCTGTTCACCGGCGACGTGTACTTCGACGTCATCGCCAAGGGCGAGGCGCCGTCGCGCATGCGCGTCAACGTCGTCCGGTTCGCGCCGTGCGCTCGTACGGCCTGGCACACCCACGCAGTCGGCCAGACGCTGCACGTGACCGAAGGCGTCGGGCTGGTGCAGTCGCGCGGCGGGGAGATCGTGGAGATGCGCCCGGGCGACACCGTGTACACACCGCCCGGTGAGTGGCACTGGCACGGCGCGGCCCCCGGCCACTTCATGACCCACCTCGCGATGTGGGAAGCGCCCGGCGACGACCGCCCCGAAACCGACTGGGGCGAGCACGTCAGCGACGACGCGTACGGCGCGCGGTAAGGAAAAACGCGATCACGTGGCCCCCAGCCGGGCAACCGCGTGATCGCGTTCCTGCCCGCATCCGCGTCGTGGGTGTATCGTCGAGTCGAATCCGCACGAGACGCTGGGCTCTGTTTTACAAGAGCGAAGCGGCTTGCGGTGTGGGACTCAGCTGGACCACCCCGCGGGTTCTCAGCCGTCTTCTCGCGAGGACGGTTTCGACGCCGCGTACAGACATACGTCAGTCGGAGATGCATCCGGAACCCGGCCTAGCGCTTTCGCGCCACGCCGGCGAGGAGACGTCCCGCACCGGCGTCCTGGTCGACGTCGATGCCCTGGTGCGCGAGCCACGACGAGACCGGTGCGAGGCCGGGCTCCTCGACGTCGAGGTCGCCGAAGAACCCGGCGATCTCCTCCCTGGTGCGGGGGAACACGTTGTTCTGGGTCCGGCGCATCAGCTCGACGATCTCCTCCGTCGCGCGATCTGTGAACAGATGCGTCATCGCCAGGACGCTGCCGGGCGCGAGAACGTCGCGGTACCGGGCCATCACCCGCGCCGGATCGCTCTCCTCGGCGACGTAGTGGAACAGGGTGACGGCCAGGAGTCCGAGGGGCTGCGACAGGTCCAGCATCTCCCGCGTGCGTTCGTCCCCGAGCACGGCATCGACGTCGCAGGCGTCGGACTGCACCATGGTCGCGTTCTCGGTGTCCTTCAACAGGATTTCGGTGTGCGCCACGGCGACGGCCTCGTTGTCGACGTAGAGCACGCGGCTCTCGGGATGGTGCCGGTGCGCGATCTCGTGGACGTTGCCCACGGTGGGGATTCCGGAACCGAGGTCCAGGAACTGCCGGATGCCCGCTTCCAGCATCATCTCCACGGCGACGCGGAGGAAGTTCCGGTTGAGCATCGCCATGTGGCGGGTGTAGGGGTGCTGGGCGAGCAGCTGCTGCCCGAACCGGCGGTCCGCCTCGAAGTTGTGCGATCCACCGAGCAGCCAGTCGTAGATCCGCGCCGCGCTCGGCACGGACCCGTCGACTCCCGATGGAACTCGCACGCCGTCCTGCGTCGGCATCGGCCGCATCGCCCCTTCCGTGCGCGACTTCGCTGCGCGGCGCGCGCCATCGGAGCAAGCGCTGCGTCACCTTGCCGGGCAGAGTAGTGCACACGTCCGGCATGATCACTAGTCTTCTCCGGTGTTCTCGGGCTTCCGTTCGGCCGAAGACGCAACCGCCGTCATGGTGACGCCCGGAACTCCTTCGGGCGGATTCCTGCGGAACTCGTCCTACCCGGGGCTTTGTCCGATGACGCACGGATTTGTCTCGGTTTGACCGGACGGCCCCAGCTCCAACGACATGGCGGCGTCCAGGACCGCACGGAGGAACGCCGACTCGGACGGTCGGCGGCGGGTGGCGTCGCGGCGCAGCAGGATGACGCGGCGCGCGATCGGCTGCCGGAGCCGGTGGATCTCGACGCCTTGCGGACGGAGCGCGAGGCCGAGGTCGGCGACCAGCGTGATTCCGAGCTCTCCCGCGACCATGGCCATGGCGGTCGCCTGCTCGTCGACCTGGTGCGCGATGCGCGGTTCGAACCCGGCGCGGCGGCACACCGCCAGCAGAGCGCGCCCGAAGTCGGTGTCCCGGCCCGATGCGACCCACGAGCGCTCGGCCAGATCGGCCAGCTCGACCGGGGAGCCGTACTGGAACATCCCGGCGGGAGCGACGAGGTGCAGTTGCTCGACCGCCACGACGGTGGCCTCCAGTTTCAGCTCCCACGACGTGGAGGCGTCGGGCGGGTAGTCGAGGACGAACGACATGTCCAGATCGCCGTCGCGAACAGCGGTCAACGCGGCTTCCGGGCTCACTTCCCGCGTCCGCACGGCGAGTCCGGGATGCCGCCGGGACAGGATGGCCAGCGCCGGTGGCACCAGCGACGCCGCGACCGTGGCCAGCACACCGACGGTCAGGGTGCCGGTGACCACGTCGTGCTGCTGCTCGAGCGCGATCCGGGCGCGTTCCTCGGCGGCCAGGATCTGTTCGGCGTGCATCGCCAGCGTCCGCCCGGTGTCGGTGAGCTGACGGCGCCGCCCGACCGGCTCCAGGAGGACGTGGCCGACCTCCCGTTCGAGCTCGGCGAGCTGCTGGGAAACCGCGGACGGCGTGTAGTGCAGCGCCCGCGCGGTCGCGGTGACCGTTCCGCGCCGGGCGAACTCGTGCAGGATCCGCAACCGCCGCAAGGACAGTTCCATGAAGGAACGCTAAAACTTCCAGCGCAGATTTCAAGAATGGACGTGAAGCGAAGACGCGCGCAGACTTCCCCGTACCGCACGCGCCGCGGAACCCGCGTTCCGGCGCGACTCCTGCCACCGCCAGCGATCAGGGAGATGCTCGTGGGTGAACAGCAGCGAACGGTATCCCCGCCGACGGTCACGGGACTGGACCGCGGCGCCGCGCCGAAGTGGCTGACCTCGGCCGCGATGGACAGCGTCGCCACTGCGGAGCCACGGCCTTTCACCGATGCCGAGTACGAAGCGCGCCTGGACCGCATCCGGCGGCGGATGTCACGGCTCGGGCTGGACGTGCTGATGGTCTTCCGCCCTTCGAGCATCGAGTACGTCTGCGGTTACCACACCGCGGAAACAGCACCGCAGCCGTTGGTGGTGACCGACACAGCCACGACGCTCTACGTGCCCGACCTGGAAGTCGGGCGAGCCCTGGCCAGCGCCCGGGTCGACCACCTCCGCTACTGCGCGTACTCCGACGCGTTGCAGGGATTGCGCATGTTCCTCGACGACGCGGTGGGAGGCCTGCCCCGCACCGAAAGGGTGGGCATCGAGACGGCGCACACCTCCACGCCTCCGCGTGCGGTGGAGGCGCTGGCCGGGTGCGAGGTGACCGTCGTCGATGCCGACCACCTCGTCGAGCGGGAGCGGCTTGTGCTTTCGCCCGCCGAGATCCGCTGCGTGGAGCAGGCCGCCGTGGCGACCCGCACGGGCGAGCGCGCCGCCGTCGTGGCGGCTTGCGAGTCCGGTGCGACGGATTCCTCGGTCGCCGCCGCGATCGCGGCGGCCCTGATCGAGAACGCCAACTCGGTCTCCGCGTGGGGCCCGGTCGTGGTCACCGGCGCCCGGGCGGGCATCCCGCACTCGAGCTGGCGCGGGCAGCCGTTGAGCACCGGGCCGACCTTCCTGGAGTTCGCCGGAACGCACCACCGCTACCACGCACCCGTGATGCGCACCGTGCTGCGGGGCCGGCCGGATGCCGTGGACCGGGTGCTGGCCGAACTGTCGCGGAACGCGGTCGCGGCGGTGCTCGCCCACGCCAAGCCGGGCGTGCCGTGCTCCCAGGTCGCCGCGCACGCGAGCGAGTCGCTCGGGCCGCTGCCCGAAGACGTGGTGTTCCACCACCTGTTCGGCTATCCCGTGGGACTGGCGCACAAGCCGCACTGGATGGACGGGGTGCCCTTCCACATCACCGGCGACAACCACGAGCCGCTGCAAGAAGGAATGGTGTTCCACATACCCGGTTCGTTCCGCTCGTTCGGGCGGCGGTGCGTGGGGTTGAGCCAGACCTTCGTGGTCGAACGCGACGGGGCGCGGGTTCTGACGCACGGCCCCGCCGACATCGTCGAACTCGGGGAGCACACGTCATGAACACACCCGTCGACCCCGCCGCCGCGGTGGACCCGGCGCTGCGCCGGCGTGCCGTCACAGCCGCGATGATCGGCAACGCCACCGAGTGGTACGACTACGCGACCTACGGCTACCTGGCAGCCGTCCTCGGCGCGGTGTTCTTCCCACCGGGCGATCCGACGCTGGCGCTGCTGGCTTCGTTCGCGACCTTCGCGGTGGCGTTCCTGATCCGCCCGCTCGGGGCGTTCCTGCTCGGTCCGCTCAACGACCGCATCGGCAGGAAGCGCACCCTGTCGATCACCATCCTCACCATGGCCCTCGCGACCTTCGCGATCGGCCTGCTGCCCGGGTACGGCACCATCGGCGCGTTCGCGCCGATCGCGCTGATCCTGGCCCGGCTCGTGCAGGGGTTCGCGGTCGGCGGCGAGTACGGCGGTGCCGCCACCTTCGTCGTCGAGTACGCACCCGACGCCCGCCGCGGTCTGTGGGCGAGCTGGCTGGAGTTCGGGGCGATCGGCGGCTTCCTGCTCGCCTCTGGCATCACCACCTACCTCACCTACGCCCTGCCCGAGGCGGACCTGCACTCCTGGGGCTGGCGCATCCCGTTCCTCGTCGCACTCCCGCTGGGCACCATCGGCCTGTACCTGCGGTTGCGGCTCACCGACACCCCCGCCTTCAACGCACTCGCCGAGCAGGCGGCGGAATCCCAGGCCCCGGTGCGGGAGGCGTTCACCCGGCACCGCACCCGCGTGCTCATCTGCGGCGGCATCGTCATCTACTCCAGCATCGGCACCTACGTCCTGCTCACCTACATGCCCACCTACCTCGAGCAGAACCTGGGCATGTCCGCGGCGGCCGCGCAGGCGCAGACCTTCGTCGTCGGTGCCGTGCTGACCGCGTGCATCCCCGTCGCCGGAGCGCTGTCGGACCGGCTCGGCCGCCGGACCATGCTCGCCGCCGCGGCCATCGGCTACCCCGTGCTCGCCCTGCCCGCGTTCTGGCTGATCGGTCACGCCACGTGGGGCCACACCCTGGCCGGACTGCTGATGCTGACGCTGTGCCACATCCCCGTGCTCGGCACCACGACCGCGACCCTGCCCGCGCTGTTCCCCGCACGGGTCCGCGGCACCGGCGTCGCCGTCGGCTACAACCTGTCGTTCGCGGTGTTCGGCGGGACGGCACCGCTGCTCATGACCATCCTGGTCAACGCCACCGGAAACCTGTACATGCCCGCGTTCTACCTCGCCCTCGTCTCGCTGGTGGCGCTGGTGCCGATCCTGGCGAGCCCGGAAACCGCGCGAAAGCCGCTGAACCCGTCACCTGCGGCAACACCCAGTCGGGCCTGACCGCGCAGAACCTGTCGTGAGCGAAGGAGGAGCCCGCGTGCCACCCACCCGTCCCGAACACGTCGCGATCGTCGGAGCAGGCATGGCCGGGCTGGCCGCTGCCTGGTTCCTCCAGCAGCGGGGCGTCGGCGTCACGGTCGTCGATCGCACCGGAGTCGCCGCCGGTGCCTCGTGGGGCAACGCGGGCATGCTCAACCCGGCGTTCACCGTGCCCCTGCCCGAACCCGGAACCCTGCGCTACGGCCTGTCCGCGGCGCTGCGGCCTCGCACACCACTGGCCGTGACGCCGACCGCCGACCGCCGGTTGTGGCTCTTCCTCGCCCAGTTCGCCGCGCACTGCACACCGTCGCGGTGGCGCCGGGCCATGGCGGTGTTCACCCAGCTCAACCGGGTCAGTCTGCAGGCCTACGACGAACTCGCCGCCGGCGGCGTCACCGCGCCCACCCAGCAGGGCAAGCCGCTGCTGGCCGCCTGCGCCGACGTCCACGGCCGCGACCACCTGACCCGCGAGCTCGACACGGTCCGCGACCACGGCGGCGAGGCCCGTTACGACCTCGTCGACGGCGACGAACTCCGTGCCCTGGAACCGATGCTGAGCAGCCGCGTGGTCACCGGTGTGCGCGTGCACGACCAGCGCTTCATCAACCCGCCCGACTACATGCAGGCCCTCGCCCGGGCCGTCCGCGCGCGGGGCGGGGAAATAGTCGAAGGCTTCGACGTAACCGACATCGCGGACCTGGGTGCGTCCGGGGTCCGGCTGGTTTCCACAACCGGTGCGGACCGGCGCGCCGACGCCGTCGTCCTCGCCGGCGGAGCCTGGCTCACCGGGCTCGCCCGGCGGTTCGGCGTGCGCCTCATCGTCCAGGCCGCACGGGGCTACAGCTTCAGCGTCCGACCCGACACCATGCCCACCCACCCGGTCTACCTGCCCGCGCAACGGGTGGCCTGCACACCGCTGGGCGACCGGTTCCGGGTGACCGGGATGATGGAGTTCCGCCACGCCGACGCTCCGCTCGATCCACGCCGGATCCGGACGATCATCGACTCCGCGCGTCCCATGTTCACCGGAGTCGACTGGCAGGCCCGCCGCGAGGAGTGGGTCGGTGCACGGCCGTGCACCGCCGACGGCCTCCCCCTCGTCGGCCCCACCGCATCGCCCCGCGTGCACGTCGCCGGCGGGCACGGCATGTGGGGCATGGTCCTCGGCCCGCTGACCGGGCAGCTCCTCGCGGACTCCATCACGGGACGACCGGGTCCCGCGTGGCTGCGGCAACTGGACCCCCGCCGGTGAACGCTTCCACACGCGACACGGGTCAGTGGCTCAGTCCCGGCTCGGCCCGCACAGGCGCCCTTGCGCGCTGAGCACCGCCGAGCCGCTGACGGTGACCTCGCCGCCGGCACCCGCGAACGCGGCGATGGTGCTGGGCCGTTGCATCGACTCGCCCTGGTGCACCAGCAGTTCCCCCGTGGGGTCGAGAATCCCGAGGTGCGCCAGGTAGGCGGCCAACGGCCCGGCCGCACTCCCCGTGGCGGGATCTTCGTCCAGACCCGAGCCGGGGTTGAAGAACCGGGCGGATGTGGTGGCCACCGGCCGCCGGTCACCGACCACGGCGAGGTACACCCCTTGTGCTCCGACAGGCCGGGCGAGGTCGACAAGGGCCTTCTTGTCGACGGCGGCCGCGTCCAACGCCGCGTCGCTCGCGACACCGACCATGAGGTGGTCGGCGCCGGTCCCCACCACGCGGGGCGGAACCGCGGGGTCAAGGTCCTCCGGCGCGAGGCCGACCGCGGCTGCCACGGCCGACGGCTCGGCCTCGGCACCGAAAGCGGCGGCGGTCTGCGCCATCGTGAGCCGGCCCGAATCCCCTACCCGGACCTCCAGCAGCCGGTCCCCGATCTCCTGCACGATCACCCCGTCGTCGGGACGCGGCACCCGGCCGGTGGCCAGCAGCCACCACCACGCGCCCAGCGCGTTGTGGCCCGCGCCGAACACCTCCACACCACCCGCGGTGAACGAGCGCAGCCGCCGGTGCGCTCCCCCGCTCCCGGCAGGCAGCACGAACGTCGTCTCGGCCTGGTTCATCTCGCGGGCCACCTGCCGCATCCAGCGCGGGGGCGGCCCCTCGCCGCCCAGCTCGCAGGCGTCGACCACCGCCAGCGGGTTGCCGGACAACGGGCTCGACCCGAACACGTCGACCAGGGCGAACGGAACGGGATCGCGGAGCTCTGCCAACCATGAGGACATGCCACGAGACTAGGTACGCCCCACCGCCGGATCACAGCGCACGATGACGCGATTCCGAGCGGATCACCGCAGAATCTGCGGCAGAATCAGCCCATGACCACACGCCACGTGACACCGGAGCTCGACGAGGTCGACCGGGTGCTGCTGGAGGCTCTCCAACGCGACGGCCGCATCTCGATGACCGACCTGGCCCGGCAGGCGCGGCTCGGACTCTCGGCGACCCGGGTGCGCCTGCGCCGGCTGGAAGAGCACGGGATCATCACGGGCTTCACCGCCCGCGTCGACCCCTCGGCGCTCGGGTTCACGCTGCGCGCACTGGTCCGGATGAAGGTGCACGGTGCCCTCTACGACAAGGTCGAGGCGCACCTCGCCAAGAACCCGCAGATCGTCCGATGCGTGCGGGTCACCGGCGAATCCTGCTACGTCATGGAGGTGCTGGCCGCGGACATGGCCGACCTCGACACCATCACCAGCGACCTCGCCCGCACCGGCTCGGTCACCACCGACCTCGTCTACGACATCGTCGCCGACCGGCCCGTTCCCGTGGACGGGCCGGGCGGCTGAGCTTGCGCTGCCGGGCTCAGTGGGCGGTCAGTCCGCCGTCGACGACGAACTCGGCTCCGGTGACGAACGACGACTCGTCGGAGGCCAGGAACAGCATCGTGGGCGCGACCTCGTCGGCACGTCCCGCGCGGCGCATCGGGGTGCGCACGACGTCGGGCTGCTGGTCGCCCTGCTCGTCGAGCAAGTCCTGGATCATCGGGGTCCGGATGACGCCGGGATGCACCGAGTTGACCCGGACTCCCTGCGTGGCGTACTCGACCGCGGCGGTTTTGGTCAGCAGCCGCACGGCTCCCTTGGATGCCTGGTAGGCGGCGGCCGCCCCGCTGCCGACGAGACCGAGGACCGACGAAGTGTTGATGACCGATCCGCCGCCGGACGCGCGCAACAGCGGCATGGCGGCCTTCATCCCGAGCCAGGTGCCGGTCTGGTTCACCGCGATCACCCGCTCCCAGGCGTCCCGCGCGGTGTCCTCGATGCCCGGCCAGTCCACGATCCCGGCGAGGTTGACCAGGACGTCCAGCCGGCCGAAACGTCCGCGGACCAGGTCTGCGACCTCGTCCCAGTGCTCGGCCGAGGAGACGTCCTGCGGTGTCGTCAGCACCTGCGCACCGTGCCCCCGGAGCCGATCCGCCAGCGCCCGCAGGCGGTCGTCGGCGATGTCGGTGAGGACCAGGCGGGCTCCCTCGCGGGCGAACAGCTCCGCGGTGGCCTCTCCGATGCCGCCGGTCGCGCCGGTGATCAGCGCGACCTTACCTCCGAGCCTCGCAGCCATGCTTCGTTCCTCCTCTGCCGCGGTCTTGTGCCACCGAGTCTCGGAAGTCGGTGCGGTGAGCGGCAGGACGTGCGGTGGCTGGGTGCGCCGCACCCACCCAGCCGCACGGGAACCGGCCTACGGTGGCCGCATGAGCGGTGGAGGGTTGGGCGAGTTCCTGCGGGCACGGCGCGCGCAACGGTCACCTGAGGACGCGGCCGTGCTCCATTCAGGCCGGCGCAAGGTGGCCGGACTGCGCCGCGAGGAGGTCGCCGTGCTCGCCGGCGTGAACGCCGACTACTACACCCGCCTGGAACAGGGCCGCGAATCCAGTCCCTCTCCGCAGGTCCTCGACGCGCTGAGCCGCGCACTGGACCTCGGCCCCGACGCGCGCGAGCACCTGTACCGGCTGGCGGGCACCGCACCGGCGACCGCGCCCGCACCGGTACCGCAGACCGCGAGCCCGGAGCTGCGGCAGCTGATGGACGGCTACTCCAGCACCCCGGCGTTCGTGCTCAACCGGATCCTGGACGTGCTGGCCACCAACGCCTTGGCCGACGCGCTGTTCGCACCGTTCCACCGCGCGGACAACCTCGCCCGCATGACCTTCCTCGATCCCTCGGGCCGCCACTTCCACGCGCGCTGGCACTGGACCGCGCAGGCCACCGCGGCCAACCTCCGCAGGGGCTTCGGCGTCGACCCGAACGACCCCGGTCTGCTGCGCCTGGTGGCCGAGCTCAGCGACGGCAGCGAGGAGTTCCGCGCCCTGTGGAACTCCCACGAGGTACGCGGCAAGACCCACGAACCCAAGCACCTGGTCCACCCCGATGTCGGGCCCTTGACGCTGACCTACCAGGCTTTCGACGTGCGCAGCGCCCCAGGGCAGCAACTGGTCATCTACCACGCGGAACCGGCGAGCCCCAGTGCCGACGCCCTCGCGCTGCTGAGCACCCTGCACGCCACCACACACCAACACCAACCCGAACGTTCCTGACTGCTCCCCTCGGCTTGACGGCGAGCGAACATCGGAGCCGGTAGCGTCCCCGCGTCGGAGCAGGCTCATGTGTTGACGGGGTGGTGTCGTGCCGACGGTGGCCGCGCACGACGGCAGCGAGATCTATTACGAGGCCCATGGCGAGGGGCCTGCCGTGCTGCTCTTCAACGCCGATCCCCGTCCGCCCCAGCACCCGCTGCGCGACCACGTCCTGCGTTTCACCGAGACGATGATCGGCGGGCTGCGCGACCGCTACCGCGTGGTCGTGATGAGCTACCCGGGCCCCGCGACCACCAGCGCGCTCACCCCGGACGGCGTCAGCGACGACATGCTCCGCATCGCCGACGCCGCCGGAGCCGGCGACTTCGCCTGGTGGGGCTACTCGTGGGGCGGCGTGGCCGGCCTCCAGCTGGCACTGCGCACCGACCGCCTGACGGCACTGGCGATGACCGGCTTCCCGCCCCTGGGCGGCCCGTACCGGGAGATGCTGCACTACAGCCGCGCACTGGCCGACGTGGAGCTGGACGCGTTCGGCCAGCAGATCCCCGAGGAGCAACGAGCCCAGCTGACCCGGTTCGTCACCTACTACGAGCACTTGGCCGGTTTCGACGACCGCGCCGCGCAACAGCGCATCAGCTGCCCGAGGCTGTGCTTCGTCGGCGGTGAGGACCGCATCACCGCGGGAACCGAGCCGATCGCCGACCTCGGCGCCATCGTCACCCGCCACCAGGCCGAGCTCGAAGCCCTGGGCTGGTCGGTCGAGGTGATCCCCGGTGAGGACCACCTCGGAGCCATGTCAGCGGACGTGGTTCTCCCACGCCTCGCGCACTTCCTCGACTCCGATCACCCCGGCACGACTCCCTGAGTCCGTCGCTACCGCAGCGGGCGTCGTACCGACCAGATCACGTTCACCGCCGCGACGACGGCCGCGACCAGGTAGAGCACGCGGTAGCCGACCGCCTCGACGGCCCATGCGCCCAGCAGGTTGGCCAGGGGTTGCGGGGCGAACAGCAGCAGGCCCGCCGCCGCTGCGACACGTCCTTGCAGCCGCACCGGTGTGAGCCGCTGGCTGAGGTTGATCTGCGAGATCACCGTCCACGGCAGGGCGAAGCCCAGCACGAAGGAGCCGAGGAGCACACCCGGCAGCCATCCGGTGGCGGTGAGCAGGTATCCCGCACACGCGTTGCCGAGGCCGAACAGGAGCACGTTCGGTTCGCGGAACCGCCGGATCGCGGACGAGCTGGTGAGACTCGCGACCAGCGAGCCCACCCCGAGGAGCCCGGTCACGACGCCGATGAAGCCGGGTGGGTAGCCGAGTGCGTCGACCAGGTCGAATCTCGCCGCGATCAGCGTGCCGGAGGCGAACATCGCGATGGTCGCGCCGGCCGTCGCGGTGCGCAGCGCCGACCGCCGCGCGATGTGCTTGAAGCCGGCGACCAGTTCGCCGCGCCGCCGCCCCCGCGGGGCGGACGGCGACGGTTCCGAGACGCGCAGCCGCGAGATGACCACGGCAGCAACCGCGAACGCCACCGCCGAGGCGAACGCGACCGGCCCACCGCCGATCGCGGCGTAGAGCCCGACCCCCAGCAGCGGAGCCGCGATCTTGCCGCCCTCCTGGATGGCCATGCGGGCGCCGTTGATGCGCCTGCGCTCCTCAGTGGACAACAGCGCGACGAAAAGTCCCTGCTCCGCCGGATCCGTCAGCACCAGTGCGGTGCCGTAGCAGGTCATCACGACGTAGATCAGCCAAAGCTGGTCGTCCGAACGCACCGCCAGCAGGAGCAGCATCGCGATGGCGGCGGCGCCGTTGGTCGCCGCGAGCAGCGGTTTCCGCCGCACCCGGTCGGCGACCAGACCGGCGAGCAAACCGAACGCGGAAGGCGCGTAGACGCAGGCCGAGACCAGCGCGGCGAGCGAGCTGCTGCCGGACAGGTCCTTCACCCAGACACCGGCGACGAGGACCATCGTGCTCCCGCCGAGCAGCGCCGCGGTCATCCCCGTCAGGTAGTAGGCGGCATCGCGCCGCGCCGCGGTGCGCCGCCGCACCATCGCGGTGGCCGCTCGTTCCGGAACCACGCCCCACACCCTAGCGAGTGCTAGGGTGTCGCGGTGGCGAACGATCCCAACGGCAGCAACGCCGATCCCGCCCTGCGGGCGCTGGCGCATCCGGTGCGGCTGCGCATGCTGTCGCTGATCTGGTCGGCTCCGCGGAGTGCGGCCGGTCTGGCCAGGGCGCTCGGCATCTCCCACGGCCTGGCCAGCCAGCACCTGCGCAAGCTGGTCGACGTCGGGTTGGTGGAGCTCGACGAGGTCCGCGCCAAGCGGGGCGGCCGGGAGCGGCTTTACCGGACCGTCCACGGCACGCACCTGTCATCGCGGCCGGAAAGCGTTGCGCTGCTGTCGGAAGCGCTCGCCGTGAACATGCGCTGGCGGTCGCAGCGCTGCGTGCCCGGAGAAGCGGTGATCGTCGACGCCGACCTGTGGGTGCGGCCCGAGGAATGGGAGGAGTTCCGCCGTGACCTGGCCGACCTCGTCGACCGGCTCCACGCGCGAAGCCGGCCCCCGAGCACTCAGGGCACGATTCCGGTCGCCGCCACCATGATGACCTTCCAGATGAGCGTTCCCGCGGACGACGAGGAGCGGTCGTAGCGAGCGGCAGCGCTGCTACACCCGCTCGGTGGTGAGCCGGTGCAGCAGGCCCGCCACGAGTGCGGTCCGGTGAGGCAGCGCTTCCAGCAGGACGTGCTCGTGCCGCGCGTGCGCTCCGCCGCCGCTGGCGCCGAGCCCGTCCAGCACGGGAAAGCCGAGCGCGGCGAGGAAGTTCGCGTCGCTGCCGCCGCCGACGTGCAGCGCGCCGAGAGGTCCGCGCAGTTCGGTGGCAACCTCGTCGGCGAGGGCGAACAGCCGCCGCCCGGACGGCGTGAGCCGCATCGGCGGCCTGCTCCACCGGCCGTGCACCGCCACGGTGACGCGTGGGTCGGCGGGCCGGAGTCCCGCGAGGACTCGGTCGATCCGCTCGGCCTCCTCGGTGGATTCGACCCGGATGTCGACCAGGCACGAGGCGGATGCGGCCACCACGTTGCGCGCGCTGCCGCCGGTGATGGTGCCGACGTTGATCGTGGTGCCCGCGCCCAGGTCCTGCGCGGCGACGAGCCGGCCGACCAGTTCGCACAGCGCGTGCACGGCACTCGCGCCCGCCGCCGGGTCGAGCCCCGCGTGCGACTCGACACCGGTGGTGGTCAGCGCGAAGATGCCGACGCCCTTGCGCTCGGTCTTGACGTCCCACCCGCTGCCCGGTTCGAGCACCAGTGTCGCCGCGGCCCCGGCGGCGGCTTCCTCGATCCGGGCCCGCGAGTGCGGGCTGCCGAGTTCCTCGTCGCCGTTGAACAGCAGCCGCACGGTGGGGCGCGGCAGGTCGAGCTCCCGCAGTGCGCGCAGCGCCCACACGCCGGTGGCCAGACCTGCCTTCATGTCGAAGACGCCCGGTCCGGTCACCTCGCCGTCGCGGACTTCGAACGGCCAGTCCGCCAGAGTCCCCTCCGGCCACACGGTGTCGTAGTGCCCGAGGAGCACCACCTCGGTTGCGGTGGTACCGCAGTAGACGGTTTCCAGGAGGTCGCCGCAGTCGTCGTGCTGGTGCCGGTGGCACTCGTCGGGGCGGCCGAGCCGGTCGGTCAGCCAGGTGGTGATGGCCGAGGCGGTCTTGTCCAGCAGCGGTTTCCGCGAGCTGGGCGACTCGTGCGTCACGAGCAGCCGGAGGTCGGCCAGCATCGCATCGAGCCGGTCGTGGCACCAGTCGGACAATCGCCGGGCGGGCATGGCGCGGGGCCTTTCTGTCTGTTGTGGACGGCGGAGGTGGCGGTCAGCGGATCGGCACGCCCGGGCCGAGCGGCAGGCCGAGTCCGTACCAGGCGAGGAAGAGCAGGGTCCACACGCACAGGTTCACCAGCGCGAGCGGCAGCACGAGCGACATCAGCGTGCCGACGCCCGCCGACGGCCGGTACCGGCGGATGAAGCCGAGCGCGATGACGAAGTACGGGCTCATCGGCGTGAGGCTGTTGGTCGGCGCGTCGGCGACGCGGAACAGCGCCTGCGTGGTCTCCGGCTGGATGTCCAGCAGCATGAGCATCGGGACCAGCACCGGTGCCACCAGCGCCCACATCGCCGACCCGCTGGTCAGCAGCAGGTTGAGCACGCTCACGAGCACGATGGCGCCGACGAAGATCAACACCGGGCTCGCGCCCAGCGAGCGCAGCAGATCGGCACCGCCGATGGCGATCACCTGGCCGATGTTGGTCCACTTGAAGTAGCCCAGGAACTGCGACGCGGCGAAGAACAGCACGAGCACCGGCACGAGCTCCCGCAGGCCCCGCGCCATGAGCTCGGGAACGTCACCGGGTGCGGTGATCGTGCCCGTGGTGGCGCCGTAGACGACGCCGATCACGAGGAAGAACAGCATCAGCACGACGGCGACGTTGTCCATCAGCGGTGAGTCCACGATGGACCCGCCGTCGCCGCGCAGCGGCGACCCGGACGGCAGCACCGCCAGGACGACACCGGCCAGGAACGCGGCGGCGGCGATCATCGCTCGCCGCACTCCGGTCTTCTCCCCGGCGGACAGCGTCATGTCGGGCAGCTCTTCGACGTCGGTGAGCTCCGGCTCGGCGCGGTTCATCGCGGCCACCCTGCGGGCGACGACGAGTTCGGTGACCACCGTGATGCTGATCGCCAGAATCACCGACGACACCGCGGAGAAGTAGTAGTTCGACACCGGCGTGACGGCGTAGCCGGGGTCGATCGTGTGCGCGGCCGACGTGGTGACGCCCGCGAACACCGCGTCGCTGCCGGTGATGACCAGGCCGATGCTGCTCGCGCCGCCGACCGACACGTACCCGACGACGGCACCGATCACCGGGCTGCGCCCCACCGCCCGGAACGCGACCATCGCGAGCGGGATGATCACCACGAACGCCGCGTCGGAGGCCACCTGGCCGAACATCGAGGTCAGCGCGACGGCGAACGTGACGAGCCTGGGCGGCACCCTCGACAGGGCACCGCGCATCATCGCCGGCAGCAGTCCGGTCTTGTCGGCGACCGCGACGCCGAGCATGACCACCACGATCAGGCCCAGCGGCGGGAAGTTCACGAAGTTGTCGATGAGGTCGCCGAGCATCATCCGCACGCCCTCACCGGAGACGAGGCTGCGCACGGCGATGCGCTCCCCGTCGGCGGGCGAGACCGCCGACACCCCGAGCGCGGCCAGCGGCCAGCTCGCCAGGACCACCAGCGCGCCCAGGATGACGAACAGCCAGAACGGATGGGGCAGCTTGTTTCCGACCCGGTCCACGACCTCGAGCGCACGGAGCACCAGCGAGGTTCCCGGTCGTTCCCGAACCGCTCGACGCACGCCGCCACCGCCTTCCATCTGAAAACTTGTGCGCGAATGCAACACCACGGCGCGATGATGTGTCAATGGAAAGCCTGTCATCGGGTGCATCGTTCCGATTAGGATGCCCACGTGGATGCTCTCGACGACGCCGACCTCGACCTGATCGCGGCGCTGCAACTGGCCCCCCGGGTGCCGCTGAACGTGATCGCCGACGTGCTCGGCAGCTCGGCGACCACGGTGGGCCGGCGGCTGCAGCAGCTCCAGCGGCGGCGGCTCGTGCGGGTGATCTCCACGGTGCACTGGTCGCTGATCACCAGCGGCAACCCCTACGTGGTGTGGATCCGCTGCGAGCCCGGACGGACCGAGCAGGTCGCGACCGCGCTCCAAGCGGTCCCGGAGGCGCAGTCGATCCTGATCACCACGGGCGACGCCGACATCCACTGCACCATCTACCCGCTGCGGGGCACCGACTCGAGGAGGCTGCTCTCACGCGACCTGCCGAGCATCCCCGGCGTCGCGTCCCTGCACTCGGAGCTCGTGCTGCGCCCCGTCCGGCAAGGCATCGACTGGCGCATCGGACGGCTCAGCACCGAGCAGGCGTCGGCGCTGTCCCAGCACGGGCTACCGGGCACCGACAGCGAACCGCGGACCGTCCCGCCGCTGAGCACCACCGAGTTCGACGTCCTGCGGCTGCTGTTCGACGACGGCCGGATCTCGGCGGCGCAGGTCGCCCGCGAACTCGGCCTGAGCAGGTCGACCGCCTACCGCGTCATCCAGTCCCTGCTGGACGGCGGTGCCGCGAGACCGCGCGTCGAGGTCGAGCCCGCCGCGGTGGGTTTCCCCGTCACCGCGCTGTGCGCGGTCAAGGTCCAGCCGCAGCACATCCCGAGCGCGCTCGACGCGCTGTCCCGGCATCCCTCCGGCCGGTTCACCGTCATGGTGGCGGGCAGCTCAGCGCTCATCCACCACGGCGTGTTCCGCGGCGAGGACGATCTGGCGTCGTTCGTCACCGACGAGCTCGGCGCGCTGCCCGGCGTGCGCGAGACGGCCATGTCCATCGCGCTGGGGGTGTTGCGCAGGCAGTGGATCGACCGCGAGCAGGACGTGCTACTCGGCGAGCGCCGCCACGACATCCTCGCTCGCCGCACGGCCGAAGGCACGGGCTGAGCCGGAACCCGGCTCAACCCCGCTGGCACGCCGGGCACCAGACGGTCGTTCTCCCGGCCACCTTCGCCCGCCGCAACGTCCCGGAGCAGCGCGGGCAGCGTTCGCCCGGGTCGTCGCGGTGCCCGGTGAGCCAGGACGGCCGGTCCGGCACCCGCCCCGCGCGTTCGGCCTGCCGCAGCACCGAGCGCATCGTCCGGTGCAGGGACCGCCAGCGGTCGCCGTCGAGCTCGGTGGTGGGCGTCTTCGGGTCCAGCCGGGCCCGCCACAGGATCTCGTCGACGCACAGGTTGCCCAGCCCGGCCACCGTCGACTGGTCCATCAGCGCCGACTTCAACGCGCGCCGGCCCCGGCCGACGCACGCGCGGAAGTCCGGCAGGGGCACCGCCGCCGCGTCCGGGCCGAGCTCGTCGAGGAACCCGTCCACCTCGGACCGCCGGACGACCCGCATGCCCTTGAGCTTGCGCATGTCCCGGTAGCGCAGGTCGTCCCTGGTGAGGTGCAGAACCACGCGGTCGTGGGCGTGGACGTCCTCGCCGGGCGGGCAGCGCAGCAGCATCCCGGTCATGCCGAAGTGCACGAGCAGCCACGGCGGATCGTCGCCGTCGCGCGACGAGGTCGGCAGCACCAGCCACTTCCCGTGCCTGCGGGCCTCGCCCAGGTAGCGGCCCCGCACCTGTTCGACGAGACCGCGCACCACCTGCGGATCGAACACCTCCACGTCACGCACCCGCTGGCGCGCGGCCTCGGCGGCCACTCGGCGGAACCCCTCGACATCGGGCAGCTCGGGCATCCCTCGTGGCTACCCCGGCTGGACCGGCTCCATGCCGCCGAGCGTCTGCCGCGTGGAACGACCGTCGCAGTGGGATGGCTACGCTGAGGGCGCACGGGAGAGGGATGGAGGACGTGGTGGACGACGAGTTGGCCGAGAGCCAACGCGCGCACTGGCAGGACACCTACAGCGCCCACCCCGGTATGTACGGCGAGGAGCCGTCCGCCCCCGCGGTCCACGCGGCCGGCGTCTTCCGCGCCGCGGGCGCCCGGGACGTGCTGGAGCTGGGAGCCGGGCACGGCCGCGACGCGCTGCACTTCGCCCGCGAGGGTTTCACCGTCCAGGCCCTCGACTTCAGCTCGTCCGGACTTCAGCAGCTCCGGGATGCCGCCCGCGCGCAGCAGGTCGAGCAGCGGGTCACCACCGCGGTGCACGACGTGCGGCATCCGCTCCCCTCGGCGGATGCGTCCGTCGACGCGGTCTTCGCGCACATGCTGCTGTGCATGGCTTTGTCCACGGAGGAGATCCACGCCCTGGTCGGCGAGATCCACCGCGTCCTGCGGCCCGGCGGGGTGCTCGTCTACACCGTCCGCCACACCGGAGACGCCCACCACGGCACCGGCGTCGCGCACGGCGACGACATCTTCGAGCACGACGGCTTCGCCGTCCACTTCTTCCCGCGCGGTCTGGTCGATTCGCTCGCCGACGGCTGGACGCTCGACGAGGTGCACGCCTTCGAGGAGGGCGATCTGCCCCGTCGGCTGTGGCGGGTCACCCAGACCCTCCCGCGGTGACCGCGGAACCCGCGGCGGCAACGGTGCACCGGCCGGTTCGAGCCGGTTTTGCACGACTGGTCACGATTGTCGGGACAGTGCCCTCGCACCGCGCTCGCGACCGGCTCGCTCTCGCTCGTGCTGCTGCTGACGAGCACCGCGTCGGGGTTTCCGGCCGCTCCGGCGGAGCCGGAGTGGACGAGCAGCGAACTCGCTGTGGGGAGTGCGGCGCCAGCCACGCATCATGGCCGGCATCGACCAGGCGGGCCGTCTGCTGCCGGTCACCGTCGACGGGCGCCGGCCGGGCAGCAGCGCGGGCTTCACCCTGCTGGAAGCGGCGCGCTTCATGCGTTCGCTGGGCGCGGTGAACGCGATGAACCTCGACAGCGGCGGCTCGACCTCGTTCGTCGTCAACGGGAAGCCGGCCAACTCCCCGTCCGACGCCACCGGCGAACGTGCGGTCGGAGACGCCCTGGTAGTCGTCCCCGGACGCCGAGGCCCCGGCGTCCGGCGACCAACAGGTTCCTAGGTCCGGATCTCGTAGACGAGGTTGAACGGGGTCCGCGTGGCGCGCCGGAATCGGGTGAAACCGGCGTCGGCGGCCACCTGGCGGGTCGCGCTCTCGCCGGCCTGGGCGCCGAGCGCGTACCCGCCCGGCTGGGAAAGAGCGTTGGGGACGCAGAGGAACGTGGAGCCGCTGTAGTACAGCCGTCCGACAGGGTTGAAGTTGTCCTCCACGTCATCGGCGGCGTAGGGCTCGACCAGCAGCCAGGTCCCGTCCGGTGCCAGGGCCCGCCGCACCTGGCGGGCCGCACCGAGCGGGTCTCCCATGTCGTGCAGGCAGTCGAACATCGTCACCAGGTCGAAGTCGCCGCCGGTGAACGACTGCGCGGTGGAGACCTCGAAGGTGACGCGGTCGGTGACCCCGGCCCTGGCTGCCTGCTTGCGGGCCAGCTCGATCGACTCGGCGTGGTAGTCCGAGCCGACGACGGTCGTGCGCGGGTAGGCCTGGGCGATCAGCACCGAGGTGGAGCCGAGCCCGCAGCCGAGGTCGGCCACCCGGGCCCCGGCGGTGAGCTTCGCGTCGACCCCCTCCAGCGCCGGGATCCAGCTCGCCACCAGTTCGGCCACGTAGCCGGCCCGGTAGAAGGCGTCGCAGCCGACGAAGACGTCCTCGTGGTGCTCGTGCCAGCCGAACCCGGCGCCGGTGCGGAACGCCTCGGTGATCCGGGGTTCGGCGCGCAGCATGCCCAGCGCGACGAGGAACGCGGCGGGCAGGTTCGGGCCGTTCGGGTCGGCCAGGCAGAACGCCTGCTCCTCGCTGAGCGAGAACTCCCCGGTCGCCGGGTCGTAGCCGACGTAGCCGCCGGCGGCCTGGCCGCGCAGCCACTCGGTGAGGTAGCGCAGGTCGTACCCGGTCCGCTCGGCGAACTGGTCGGGCGTCGCCGGGGCCTGCGCCAGCGCGCGGTAGAGGCCGAGCCGGTGCCCGATCACGACCGAGCCCGCGGCCTCGGTCGCGGCCAGGTCGCTCACGAACCGCCCGAGGAACTCGTCGACCTTCTTGTGGTCCATCTGCGGCCCCCTCCCGTCGGCAGCGACTCATACCGCTCTAGCACGGCCCCGCCAGGTTCCGTAGGGCCGACGGACCCTGCACATCTGGTGGTGGCCCTGCGGAGCGGCGGAGATATCGTCGGGCGTGGACGATGACACCTGGGCCGGTTTGGCCGACCAGTTCGCCGATGGGGCCTACGCCTCGGTGAAGGGGCGCGTGCGCACCTATGTGTTGCACCAGCAGTTGCTCGAGCACCTGCCGCCGCCTCCGGCGCCGGTGCTCGACGTCGGCGGCGGCGCGGGCCACCAGTCGTTCCCGCTGGCCCAGGCCGGCTACGACGTGACGTTGCTCGACCCGTCGTCGGCGATGCTGGACAAGGCCCGGCAGCGCCTCGATCGGCTGCCTGACGAGGCCCAGCGGAGGGTGACGCTCCTGGAAGCCGACGGCGAGAACGCCGACGAGGCGGTGAACGGCCGGCGATTCGCCGCCGTGTTGTGCCATGGCGTGCTCGGGTACCAGGAGCAGCCGGAGCCGTTGGTCGACCAGCTCTGCCGGTGCGCCGCTGCCGGGGGCATCGTCTCGATCATGGCGGGCAACGCGAACGCGATGGCGGTGCGCCCGGCCCTGGAACGGCGGTGGGACGACGCCCTGGCGTCCTTCGACGCCAGGGGCGAGATCGGGGTGCTGGGAGTGCCGACCCGAGCCGACACGGTGGAGGAGCTCAGCGAGCTCGTGCGGAGCCGCGGCGTGGAGCCACTGCGCTGGTACGGGGTGTGGCTGTTCGTCGACTGGCTCGACTTCAGCGGAGCCGAGCTGGACCCGGGCGATTCGGAGCAGGTGGCGGCGGCCGCCGCGGTCGAGCTCGAAGCCGGCCGGCGAGACCCCTACCGCGGGCTCAGCCGCGTCTTCCACCTCGTGGGGCGCAAAGGGCCGAATGACGGGACAACAGCGGCCAAGCGCTGAAGTCAGCCCACGCGTTCGCGCCGGAGCGTCGCCCCGGTCCGGGCGTACTGGCCCGGGGCCACGCCCAGGACCCGCTTGAAGTGCCGGGTGAGGTGGGACTGGTCGTAGAAGCCGGCCGCGATAGCCGCCTCGCCCGGCGGCCGTCCGTCGAGGAGCAGCCGGCGGGCGAGGTCGACGCGGCGGGACGTCACGTACTGGTGGGGTGCGATGCCGAACGCGGCGCTGAACGCACGCACGAGGTGCGCGGGGTGGGCGTGGAGCAGGCGCGCGGTCCCGGCCAGCGTGGTGCCTTCGAGGAGCCGCTCGTCGAGGATGTCGCGCAGGTCCTGGGCGATGCCGCGGACGGGCACCGCGCCGGCGACGGCCGCCCTGGGTAGCAGGTGCTTACGCAGGCGCTGGCCGATGAGGGCCAGGCGGCTCTCCGCCTCGAGCTCGTCTCCCCTGTTCGAGAGTGCGGTGTGCAGCTGTCCGACACGTGTGCGCAGGACGGGATCGGTGAGGTCCGGAGCGTCGACCGCCGGCCCGATCAAGCTCTCGTCCAGCAGCGTCGTGTCGAGGTAGAGCACGCGCTTGCGGAAGCCGTGGGCGGTGGCGGCCGAGCCGTTGTGCGGGACGTGCGGCGGCAGCAGGCTGACGGTGTTGCCCGGGGTGCCGCGCTCGTGGCGGTCGAGGTCGTAGCGGACCGCGCCGTCGTCGACGACCAGCAGCGTCCAGGCGGCGTGGACGTGCATGGGGTACACGTGCTCCGTGAAACGGGCGTGGAGAACCTCCGTGACGCCCGGGACCGACGGGCGCCAAGCGGAGATCTCCTGCTGGGACGCCATGCGAAGAACGTACAAGACCGCGAGGGCGTGCGGCCCGCACCATCCGGGGCATGAGAACGACGCGAGGGACCGAGAGCCAGGCCGGTGCGGGGGCGGAGAACGCACCTGTTCGCTTCGACACGAAGATCGCAGTGCTGTTGCGCGACGACCTGGAGTCCTGGCAACGGCTGAACGTGACCGCCTTCGTCGTCAGCGGCATCGGCACCGCCTCACCCGAGGTGATCGGCGAGCCGTACGCCGACGCCGACGGCACCGCGTACCTGCCGATGTTCCGCCAGCCGGTGCTGGTCTTCGAAGGGACGAAGGAGGTGCTGACCGCCGCGCACGGACGCGCGCTCTCCCGCTCGTTGCCGATGGCCGTGTTCACCTCGGACCTGTTCGGCACCGGCAACGACCGGGACAACCGGGCGGCCGTGCGGGCGGTGGGAACCGACCGGCTCGACCTGGTGGGAATGGCCGTCCACGGGCCGCGCAACGCGGTGGACAAGGTCCCCAAAGGCGCGCGGTTGCACCCCTGAGAACCCCGAGACGCCTCAGCACCTTTCGTCGGCCCACCGCGGTGGGCCGACGAGAGGTCCCTGCCTACGGGGTCGCCGTGATGCGATCCGCTGGAGGGGGCGCCACTGCGGGGTGCGCACCCAGGTAACCGATGAGCGCGTCGAGGTCCACCGGACCTCCCGTGATGTCGGTGCCCCTGGTGAACTCGGTGAACCCGTCGCCACCGCCGGCCAGGAAGTTGTTCACCGCGACCCGGTAGGGCGCGTTCGGGTCGACGGGCTGACCGGCGACGGTGATGCCGGAGACCTTCGAACCCACTGGCGCGGAGGCCGAGTAGGTGTAGCGCAACGTGGCGGAGACCTGCAGGACGCGCGTCGCGCCCGGCTGCCACTGCTGTTCGAGAACGGCCTTCAACTGCGCGCCGGTCAACGTCATCGTCTGCATGACGTTGCCGAAGGGCTGCACCGCGTACGCCTCGCCGTAGGTGACCACCCCGTCGCCCTCACCGGCGGGGGAAGAGGCGTGCACGAGGTCCGTCCTGATCCCGCCTGGGTTGGTGATCGCGACCTGCGCGCCGCCGGCGGCGGTCGCCTCCAGCTGCGCGTCGGCGATCACGTCGCCGAGCGGGGATTCGCCGGAGGGCGCGGCCTGGCGCACGAGGTCCGCGGCGATCGTGCCGACCGGGCGGTTGGCGATCGGCCCCGCCTTCGCCGCGGCCTCGTCGATCAGCCGCTGCGCGTCGGGATCCGGCGGCACGTCCCGGGTGACGACCTCGTTGCGCGCTCGGGTCCGCGCACGCACCACGTCCCGGCTCTGCCTGTCGATCGTCAGGTCGGCCACCGACAGCAGCCGGCCGAACGAGGCGCCCTGCAGCACGGTCCGCGGGTTGCCCGCGGGGTCGTTCACCACGCAGTTGTACTGCTGGTGGCTGTGTCCGGTGAAGACCACGTCCACCTTCGGCGAGGCGTGCGCGGCGATCTCCGAGGCCGGGCCCGGTTTCACGCGGCAGTCGTCGGGGCCGCCGCCTTCGGTGCCGTCGCCCTGGTGCAGCAGCACGACCTGGGCCTTCACCCCGAAGCGGTCCAGGACGTCGGCGGTGCGGTCGATCGCCTCGACCTCGTCGCCGAACTCGAGCCCCTCGACCGCCTCCGGCGTGACCATCGCGGGAAGGTCCTCCAGGGTGACCCCGATGATCCCGATCGGCGTCCCGCCGACCCGTTCGAGCCTGAACGGCAGCAGGGCGGGCCTACCGTCGTCGAAGGTGACGTTCGCGCCCAGGTAGGGGAAATCCGCCCCGTCGTAGGGCTCGCGGAACTGGCACCCGTCGGCCGGGTGGCAACCGCCGGACTGGATGCGCCGCAGCTCGGCGTAGCCCTCGTCGAACTCGTGGTTGCCCACGACGGAGGCGCGGACCCCGATCTCGTTGAGCAGGCCGATGGTCGGCTCGTCGTGGAACAGCGCCGACTTCACCGGCGAGGCGCCGATGTTGTCCCCCGCCGAGAGCACCACCGAGTTGCGAGCCTCGGCGCGCAGCCGGTCCACGTGCGTCGCGAGGTAGGCGGCGCCTCCGGCGTCGACGGTGCTGCCGTCCGGCAACGTCACCCGTCCAGACGAACCCGTCGGCGGATCGAGGTTGCCGTGCAGGTCGTTGAACGCGATCAACCGGACGTCCACCGTCTCACCGGCCGCACTCACCGATGCCCCCGGCAAAACCATGGTGACCAGCAGCGCGGCGCCGATCACCGCGACGCCACGGCCCAACCGACTTCGTCCCACGGCCTTCCTCCCGAAGAGTCCACGCGAGCCCCGGGTGAGGGGCACGACCGCTGATCTTGCTCCTTCGAACGGGCGAAAACCAGCACTTCGCGTCGACTTCAGGTGAACGCGCCGCTACCGGCGAGCGGCGCGGTGGCGTGGTGGCCGGTCACGGACCGCCGTCGGCGGTCAGGCACCGGGGGCGCGGAAGTCGAGGTTCTTCCTCGCGGCCTCGTCGATCTCCTCGGGGCGCAGGAGCTGCACCGCCCTGGACGTGACGGCCCCGGTGGCCCGCACCGCCATGGCCGTGGCTGCCATGGAGACGTCGTCGGGCATGTCGACGACGATGTGGAAGTCGTCGGGACCGAACGCGAAGTACATCGACTCGAGCGATCCGCCGCACGAGCTGAGGACCCTCTCTACTGCCTCCCGCCGCCCGGTTCCGCCCTCGGCGAGCACTCCCTTCGTGCCCTCGGCGGTGTAGCTGCCCTGCACCAGGTACTTCGGCATCGCTCCCCCAATTCGCCGTGCGGCCACCTCCAGCCGCGGTCCGGTCCCCACCCTCGGACACGAGAGCCGGTTCGGCCATTCGGCCCGTTGCGGCAGTCGCCCGCAGCGGTTCCGCACCACCCGGCCCTGCCGACCGGCGGACCGGGTGGTGTCGTTCAGGCCCGGAAGCCGGGGCGGCGTTCGGCCAGGCGCTCGCGCAGCGGCGCGTAGTCGTGGTCGGGGAAAAGCTTCGGGAAGAGGTCGAGCATGATCTCCATGAACCGCCCGGAGACCGCGAACTGACCCTCGTCGTGCATCGAGACGTCGGTGAACAGGAACTGCCAGCCGAAGGTGCCCTTCGTGATGCGCAGCGCTTCGAGATATCCGGGATAGTCGACGTCCATCCGGTGGTAGCCCTTGGTCGTCGCGTCGAACCACAGCTCGGGATCGGCCACGCCCGGCTGGATCCGCAGCATCGAGAGATGCCCGACTCCGGTCTCCCCGGTTCCGTCGAAGCTGCGCAGCTCGGAATAGAGCTGCCGTTCTTCGGGAGTCGGGTCGTAGAGGCGTGCCAGGAGCGCACCCCCTCGGACCGCCTGGTGGATGTTGAGCAGGTCGAACTCCCCGGCGATGAGCGATTCCTCCTCGTACTCCGGATCGGGGACGTCCCACACCGCCGCCATGCTGGTAAAGCGCAGGTGGTAGCTCTTCAGCGACGGGTCCAGCTCGATGCCGTCCCGTTCGGCCAGTTCGGCGAACACCTGGTCGGCGTCGCCGGCGAGGTCCCGCTCAGCCTGGTCGCCGTTGTCGAGCCTGATGTCCGGGCACCCGCGCAGTTCCTCCAGCACACTGAGCCACGTGGCCTCGTACGCGGTCAGCTCGGTCATGCGCCGCTCCTCCTCTGGCCGATTGATCAACTGCTGCGACGCGGCGCACGAGCGGCTGGTTCCCGCGAGCGGGCTGCGCGGCGGCCCGCCACGCAACGATCGACCCGGACGGACCGATGTCCATCCGGGTCGATCGCCTCGGTCAGAAGCCGGGATTCAGTGCACGGTGGCTTTCTCCGCCCCTGCTCCGGTGAGCGAACGCACCTCCATCTCCGCGTATTTGTCCTCGTTGTGCTCCCGGGAGAGCACCGTGCCCAGCCAGCCGAAGAAGAACGACAGCGGGATGGACACCAGGCCCGGGTTCTGCAACGGGAACCAGTGGAAGTCGACCCCGGTCAGCATCGCCTCGTCGCCACCGGAGACGGCCGGGGAGAACACGATCAGCACGATCGTGGTGGCCAGTCCACCGTAGATCGACCACAGCGCTCCGGAGGTGTTGAACCGCTTCCAGAACAGCGAGTACAGGATCGTCGGCAGGTTCGCCGACGCGGCGACGGCGAAGGCCAGCGCGACGAGGAACGCGACGTTCTGGTTGCGCGCCAGGATTCCGCCGACGATCGCGACGGCACCGATCACCAGCGCCGTGATCCGCGCGACCCGGACCTCCGCGGCCTTGTCCTCGACCTGCCCCTTCTTGATCACGTTCGCGTAGATGTCGTGGGCGAAGGAGGCCGACGCGGTGATGGTCAGCCCGGCGACGACCGCGAGGATCGTCGCGAAGGCGACCGCCGCGATGAAGCCGAGCAGCACCGGGCCGCCGAGCGCCTGCGCGAGCAGCGGAGCCGCCGAGTTGGACGAACCCGGTGCGCTCTTGATCGCCTCCGGTCCGACGATGGCTCCGGCGCCGTAGCCGAGCACCAGCGTGAACAGGTAGAACAGGCCGATCAGCCAGATCGCCCAGACCACCGAGCGGCGGGCTTCCTTGGCTGTCGGGACGGTGTAGAACCGCATCAGCACGTGCGGCAGACCGGCGGTGCCGAGCACGAGCGCCAGGCCCAGCGAGAGGAAGTCGAGCTTGCTCGCCTCGCTCTTGCCGTACTTCGCGCCGGGGTTGAGCAGCTTCTCCCCCGTCTCCCCGGCCCGGTCGACCGCCGCCTGCATCACGGCCGAGAGGTCGAACCCGAAACTGCCGAAGACCCACAGCGTCATCGCCGCCGCACCGCTGATCAGCAGCGCCGCCTTGATGATCTGCACCCATGTCGTGCCCTTCATGCCGCCGACCAGCACGTAGACGATCATGATCACGCCGACGATCGCGATCACCACGGCCTGCCCCGTGCCGCTGGTGATGCCCAGCAGCAGCGAGACCAGCACACCGGCTCCGGCCATCTGCGCCAGCAGGTAGAAGAAGCTGACCGCGAGTGTCGAGGTGGCCGCCGCGGCGCGCACCGGGCGCTGTCGCATCCGGAACGCCAGGACATCGCCCATCGTGTACTTGCCGGTGTTGCGCAGCAGCTCCGCGACCAGCAGCAGGGCCACCAGCCAGGCGACCAGGAAGCCGATCGAGTAGAGGAAGCCGTCGTAGCCGTACACCGCGATCGCGCCGACGATGCCGAGGAACGACGCCGCCGACAGGTAGTCACCTGAGATCGCGATTCCGTTCTGCGGCCCCGAGAACGCGCGACCGGCGGCGTAGTAGTCCGACGCGGTCCGCGTGTTGCGGCTGGCGCGCAGCACGACGACGAGGGTGACGACGACGAAGGCCGCGAAGATGCTGATGTTCAGCAGCGGGCTGCTGCCCTCCACGCCTTGCGCGAGGTTGTTCATCGCTCAGCCCCCTCGACCTCGGCGCGGATCCGGTCGGCCACCGGGTCCAGGTGCCGGTTCGCGAACCGCACGTACAGCGCGGTGATGACGAACGTGGACACGAACTGGAGCAGCCCCAGCACCAGGCCCACGTTGATGTTGCCGACCAGCTTGATGGACATGAATCCTTGCGCGTAGTCGGCCAGCAGCACGTACACCAGGTACCAGGCGAGGAAGAACGCGGTCATCGGGAACACGAATCCCCGGAGGCGGTGGCGGAGAACGCGGAACTCCGCACTCTCGTGCACTTCGCGCCACACGTCCGCAGTGGGCGCTGGCTCAGCTCGCTCACTCCTAGTCACGACAGCCTCCTAACGAGTGGTGCGCGACACGTTAGGCGCGTCACACTCGAGGGAGAACCGATCGCGGTCCGATAGACGACGGGCGCGACGAACGGTCCACGAACGGCACCCGGAACAGGTCGAACGGTTCCGCGAAGCCCGGCCCGGACACCGGTACCGCGGCGTTTCCGGGGACGGAGTCACCGCACCCGCTGGGCCGACCTGGACTCCTCGTCGAGGTGCAGCCGCAGCATGGCCGCCTCGGCCCACGGCGGCGGATACCCGCGCAACGAGACCACCACCATCGTGGCGAACGCCAGCGGCACCGCCCAGGGTGCGGGCTGGGCGACCAGGATCGCCAGCCAGCCCGGCAGCGGTGGGCCGAACAGGGTGGCCGCGATGGCCGCCGACGACGCCGTCAGGCCGACCAGGACGCCGCTGAGCGCGCCCGCGCTGGTCAGCCGCCGCCACCAGATGCCCAGCACCAGCAACGGGCAGAACGTGGCCGCGGCGACCGAGAAACCCCAGGTCACCAGCGTCCCCGCCGCCAGGTGCGCGGCCTGCAGCGCGAGCAGGACCACCACCGCCGCGGCCAGCACGACCGCGACGCGCAGCTGGCCGAGACCGCCCGCGGCCAGGTCGTGCGAGATCGCCCCGGACACCACCAGCAGCAGACCCAGCGACGTGGCCAGGAACGCCGCGAACGCCCCGCCGGTGAGCAGCGCCGTGAACAGCGTCCCCTGCCAGCCGGTGTCCACCCGCGTGGGCAGCGCGACGACGAGCACGTCGGTCACGCCCGAGAGGTAGAGGTGGGGCACCAGCACCCTGCCGAGCGCTCCGTAGATCCCCGGGAACAGGTAGAAGACGCCGAGCAGCACGACGGTGAGCGCGGCGGTCCGGCGGGCCGACCGGCCGTCCGGGCTGGTGTGGAAGCGGACCAGCACGTGCGGCAGGCCCATGGTGCCGAACATCGTGGCCACCAGCACCGCCCACGTGCCCAGCAGCGGGTGCTCGGCGTTCTCCAGGTCGAGCAGCGGACGCCGCCAGTCGTGCCCGCCCGGCACGTCGGCGCCGCGCAGACCGGGCACGGGGGCACCGCTGCCGAAGACCACCGTGCGCCCGGCGGTGATCTCGTGCTCTCCGGCCGGGAGCAGCGAAACGGCACCGTCCGGGCCGCGCACCGGCGTCGGCTCGCCGACCTCCAGCACCACGTCCACCTGGAACACCACCGGGGTGTCCTCGGCGAAGCGGGTGATCTCGACCGGGTGCAGGGCGTCGTGGCGCACCGACGGGCCGGCCTGCAGCAGCAACCACACCGCGGGCACGATGAACAGCGTCAGCTTCAGGCAGAACTGGAACGCCTGGACGTAGGTCGCGGCCCGCATCCCGCCGAGCGCCAGCGTCGCGCTGACCACCGCGCCTGCCAGCACCACGCCCACCCAGTACGGCGTGCCGCTGACCACGCTCAGCACCAGCCCCGCCGTCCTGAACTGGGGCACCAGGTACAGCCCGGCGATGATCAGCACGACCACCGCGGCGACCCGCCGCAGACCCGGCGAGGCCAGCCGCGCCTCGGCGAAGTCGGGGACCGTGAGGGCCCCCGACCGCCGCAGCGGCGCGGCGACGAGCACCAGCATCGCGATGTAGCCCGCGGTGAACCCGACCGGATACCACAGCGCCCCCACGCCGTCGGACACCATGATCCCGGCGACGCCCAGGAACGACGCCGCGGAGAGGTACTCGCCCGAGACGGCCGCGGAGTTGACCAGCGGGGAGACCTGACGCGAGGCGACCAGGAAGTCCGAGGTGGTGCGCATCGCCGCCACGCCCCGAAGGCCGATCAGCAGCGTCAGCAGCACGATCAGCGCCACGGCGACCGCGGCGGACATCAGCCCCCCTCCGCCCGTTCGGCGCGGCGCAGCTGCCACCAGGCCAGCGCCGCCATCGCAGGGAAGGGCACGACCACCAGCAGCAGCCACGAGAGCGGGACGCCCAACAGCCGGACCTCGTCGAGCGCCGGCACCAACGCGAACAGGACCGGCAGCCCGAACAGCAGGGCGAACAGCGCCGACAGCGTCACCGCGCCCCGCCTGCGCTGGGCCTGGTAGAGCCGTCGGGCACGCCCGGCTTCGGCGAGGTCCAGCCTCGGGGCCCGCCAGCGGCGGCGCACCACGCGGCGGGCGTGCGCGACCCGCGTCTGCGGGCTCATCACGGTGACCCGCCTGCGAGCGCTCATCACTCGCCCCGGCCGGACCGGGCGAGCTCGCTGCGCTGGGCGTCCCGCAGCAGCCTCTCGCGCAGGTCCCGCGCGTGCCGCCTGCTGACCGGGACGTCGCCGACGTCGGTGCGCGCGATCAGCGCCCCGGTCGTGTCGCTGCGCAGCTCGCGCACGGCGCCGAGCGACACCAGGAAGCTGCGGTGCACCCGCGAGAAACCGGCGTCGCCCCAGTACTCCTCCAGCCTGGAGATCGGCATCCGCACGACGTGCACCCCGCTCGGGGTGTGCAGGCGGACGTAGTCGCCCTGGGCTTCGGCGAACCGCACCTCGCTGCGCCGCACGTAGCGGGTCCGGCCCGCCGCCTCCACCGGCAGCGCGGCCATCGCGTCCGGCTGCGGCGCGGGCGGCTCGGCGCTCGCGGGTTCCTCCGGTGCCAGCATCCTGCCCACGCGCTCCAGCGCGGCCGCCAGGCGCTCGACGCGCACCGGTTTGAGCAGGTAGTCGACCGCGCCGATGTCGTAGGCCGTCACGGCGTGGCGGTCGTAGGCGGTGACGAACACGATGGCGGGCGGATCGGCCAGCCTGGCCAGCAACGTCGCCAGCTCCAGCCCGTCCAGCCCCGGCATCGAGATGTCCAGGAACACCGCGTCGAAGCGGGCGGTCCGGATCATCTTGAGCGCGGCGACCGCGTCGACCGCGCCTGCGACCTCGGCCACCTCCGGAGCCTCCCGCAACAGCCGGCACAGCTCGTCGAGCGCGGGAGCCACGTCGTCGACGGCGAGAACGCGCAGTCCTGCGGGCATCACGGCACCACCCCCGGTTGGAACCGGGGTACCCGGACGACCACCCGGGTACCCGCGCCTTCGGCGGTCTCGACGACCAGCCCGTACCACGCCCCGTACACCGTGCGCAGCCTGCGGTCGACGCTGGCCAGCCCCATGCTCTCCGCCGAGTCCTGCCCGGCCAGGAGGGCCTGCGCGCGGGCCGGGTCCATGCCGACGCCGTCGTCCTCCACGCTGATCACCAGGTCGGTGCCCTCGGCCTCGCCCTGCACCTGGACCAGCCCCGTGCCCTGCCCGTCCGGGGTCAGCCGGGGTTCGATCCCGTGCCGCACCGCGTTCTCGACCAGCGGTTCGAGCACCAGGTACGGGATGGCGACCGCGAGCACCTCCGGCGCGACCCTGATCTGCACCTTCAGCCGATCGCCGAGCACCGCGCGCTGCAGCCCGAGGTAGGTCTCGATCGCGTGGAACTCGTCGGAGACCGTGGTGTACTCCCGGTGGCGGGCCAGTCCGTATCGGATGAAGTCGGCGAAGTCGAGCATCAGCTCGTGCGAGCGGTCGGGGTCGGAGCGCACCAGCGAGGCGATCACCGTCATCGCGTTGTACATGAAGTGCGGCGAGATCTCCGCGCGCAGGGCCCGCAGCTCGGCCTGCGCGGCCAGGTCGGCGGAGTTCTCCAGCCGCGCGCGTTCGAGGGCGGCCTCGGTCCAGGCCGCCACCTCGCGCACCGCGGTCATCCGGGTGTCGCCGTCCACCACGAGCACCCCCGCGAGCTCCTCGAACACCAGCAGCGGCATCGCCACCAGCGGCGGACGACCGCTGCGGTCCTCGGTGTCCAGCACGTCGGCCACCAGCCGCTCCGGGTCCGGCGCGGTCCGCGGGCTGCCCGACCAGCGCACCGCGCCGGACAGGTCGGCGAGCCCCACCGCGCGGGCTCCGAGCAGTTTGCGCAGGTCACGGGCCGCCGCCGAGGCGCGCGGGCCGGCAGCGCCCTCGCGGAGGTCGTCGACCACCCGGCGAGCGATGTGCAGCACCGAAGCCGCGGTGCGCGAGCGCGGCCACCACGCCCCGAGGAGCTCGTGGTGGAGCGTGCGGTCGGCGGGCACCGGCATCGTCGCTCCCATCGCCGTCGACAGGATGCCTGGATGTTAGTTCCGTTCATGCCACCCAGGCGAGGGACCCCTTTCGTCGGCCGTTCGTCGCGCCCTGGACGCATTCCGTCGTGACTGTCCGGCATTCCGTCGCGAGGAACGTGCCGGGCCTCACTCGATCCACTTACGTTGACCGACACGCAAAGTGAGAGCTTGTCTTTGATCTACGAGGCGGCGGAGCCGCTTGCCCACCCGCCACCAGCACCGCCACGCGAGGAGAGTTCGAAGACAGGCACTGAGCACAGCGAGGAGTGGTCGTGAGCATCGACGCCGAGAACGCGAGGTCCGCAGCCGAGGTGGCGTTCCCGCCGTCCGGGGAGTTCGCCGCCCAAGCCAATGCGACGTCGGAGCTCTACGCCCAGGCCGACGCCGACCGTGAGGCGTTCTGGGCCGACCAGGCCCGCCACCTGCACTGGGACACCGAGTGGGAGCAGGTGCTGGACTGGTCCGGCGCCCCGTTCGCCAAGTGGTTCGTCGGCGGCAAACTCAACGTCGCCTACAACTGCGTGGACCGCCACGTCGAGGCCGGCAACGGCGACCGGGTGGCCATCCACTGGGAGGGCGAACCGGGCGATTCCCGCGCCATCACCTACGCCGAGCTGGCACGCGAGGTCTCCCGCACCGCCAACGCGCTGGCCTCGCTCGGGGTCGGCGCGGGCGACCGGGTCGCGATCTACCTGCCGATGCTGCCCGAGGCGGTCTACTCGATGCTGGCCTGCGCCCGGCTGGGCGCGCTGCACAGCGTGGTGTTCGGCGGGTTCTCCTCCGAAGCGCTGCGCACCCGCATCAACGACGCCCAGGCCAAGGTCGTCATCACCGCCGACGGCCAGTACCGCCGCGGCAAGGCCATGCCGCTCAAGACCAACGTCGACGAGGCCGTGGCCGCCACCCCCAGCGTCGAACACGTCCTGGTCGTCCAACGCACCAAGACCGACGTGGAATGGAACGACGGCCGCGACCAGTGGTGGCACGACGTCGTCGAGGGCCGGCCCGCATCCCACACCCCGGAGTTCTTCGACTCCGAGCACCCGCTGTTCATCCTCTACACCTCCGGCACCACCGGACGCCCCAAGGGCATCCTGCACACCTCCGGGGGCTATCTCACCCAGGCCGCCTACACCCACCGCACCGTGTTCGACCTCAAACCCGAAACCGACGTGTACTGGTGCACCGCCGACATCGGCTGGGTCACCGGCCACACCTACATCGTCTACGGGCCGCTGGCCAACGGCGCCACCCAGGTCATCTACGAAGGCACCCCCAACACCCCGCACGAAGGCCGCCACTGGGACATCGTCCAGAAATACGGCGTCACGCTCTACTACACCGCGCCGACCACCATCCGCACCTTCATGAAATGGGGCGCGGAGATCCCCGCCCGCTACGACCTGTCCACCCTGCGGGTGCTGGGCTCGGTCGGGGAACCGATCAACCCCGAGGCCTGGATGTGGTACCGCGAACACATCGGCGGCAACCGCGCCCCCATCGTCGACACCTGGTGGCAGACCGAAACCGGCGCGATCATGATCTCGCCGCTGCCCGGGGTCACCGCCACCAAACCCGGCTCCGCCCAGGTCCCGCTGCCCGGCATCGCCGCCAAGGTCGTCGACGAGTCCGGCGAGCAGGTCGGCCACGGCGGCGGCGGACTGCTGGTGCTGGACCAGCCCTGGCCCGCGATGCTGCGCGGCATCTGGGGCGACGACGACCGCTACCGCGAAACCTACTGGTCGAAGTTCGCCGACAAGGGCTACTACTTCGCCGGCGACGGCGCCAAATACGACGACGACGGCGACATCTGGCTGCTCGGCCGGGTCGACGACGTCATGAACGTCTCCGGCCACCGCATCTCCACCACCGAGGTCGAATCCGCCCTGGTCTCCCACCCCACCGTGGCCGAGGCCGCCGTGGTCGGCGCCAGCGACCCCACCACCGGCCAGGGCATCGTCGCCTTCGTCATCCTGCGCGGCGGCGCCGACGACCAGGCCTCCGGCGAAGCCGCGATCAAGGCCCTACGCGACCACGTCGCCCACGAAATCGGCCCCATCGCCAAACCCCGCCAGATCATGGTCGTGCCCGAACTGCCCAAAACCCGCTCCGGCAAGATCATGCGACGGCTCCTGCGCGACGTCGCCGAAAACCGCGAAATCGGCGACGTCTCCACCCTCGCCGACTCCTCCGTGATGAACCTCATCTCCGCCGGGTTCGCCACCTCCAGCGACGACTGAAGACCCTGCGGCTGACGCGCTACGGGCGTGCCCGCACGAGAAGGTGCGGGCACGCTCGTGTGCAACGCCGGTCAGGTGTGCAGCGCGAAGTCCCGCCAGCTCTTGCCCGCGGCCGGTTCGGTGTCGACCCACAGCGCGGTGACGCAGTCCGGGCAGACGTGGGCGACGGCAGTCAGCGACTCGTGGACGCGCACGTCGCCGCCCAGGTCCTCCGGTCCGAGCGACACCCTGCCCGCAATGCCTTCCCAGCCCCTCGCCAGGCTGCCGAGCACGGCGCCGCAGTGGCGGCAACCGGCCGTCGGTCCCGCCTGACCGGGCCAGGTCACCAGCGAGGCACCCCAGATCCCGGTGGGTTCACCCGTGACCGTGCTGTCGCCGGCACGGGCAGCAGGCGGGGTCATGCGGGAGCGCCGGGACTCCCGGATCCGCTCCCGGCGCGTATTCGTGGCGTCCTCGTCGACCGTGCCGCTCTCGGTGACGACGACCCCGTAGAGGCGGGCAGCCCGGTCTGGTCAGCGCGCTGTTCCGGCCGCTGCTCGGCCGCCGCGCCGAGGGCCCCGTCGGCGGTGCCATCGACGTGTGCGCGATCCTGGCGACGCTGTTCGGGACCACGACCTCGCTCGGGCTCGGTGCGCTGCAGGTCAACGGCGGCTTCACCGCCCTGTTCGGGATCCCCGACTCCCGGCCCGTGCAGTTCGCGATCATCGGGATCATCACCCTGCTGTTCACCGCGTCCGCGCTGACCGGCGTCTCCCGGGGGATCCGCTACCTGTCCGAGACCAGCATGGGCCTGGGCGGGCTGCTGTTCGTGTTCGTCCTCGTCGTCGGCCCCACCATCTACCTGGAAAACCTCTACGTGCAGTCGGTCGGCCGCTACCTCAGCGAGCTGATCTCCACCAGCCTGATCACCCCGGCCAGCGGCGATCTCGGCTTCATGCAGTCCTGGACCTACTTCATGCTCGCGTGGTGGCTGTCGTGGGGCGCGTTCGTGGGGGTGTTCCTCGCCCGGATCTCCCGCGGGCGCACGGTGCGCGAGTTCGTCGTGGGCGTGCTCCTGGTGCCGAGCCTGGTTTTCTCGGTCTGGTTCACCGCTTTCGGCGGCACCGCGATCCACAGCGACCTGGCCGGCACCACCCGGGTCGCGGCGGCAGCGGCCGCCGACGCCAACTCGGCGTTCTTCGCCACGCTGCAGTCGCTGCCGATGCCCGCGGTCAGCTCGGTGGCCACGATCGTGCTCGTCGTGCTGTTCTTCGTCTCGGGAGCCGACGCCAACACGTTCGTGCTCGGGATGCTCACCAGCCGCGGCGCCGAGCACCCGCGGTCGTGGGTGCTGGCGTTGTGGGGCGTGGTGACCGGCGCAGCGGCGATCGCCCTGCTGGCCGCAGGCGGCCTGGACGCGCTGCAGCAGATGGTGATCGTCAGCTCGGCACCGTTCCTGCTCATCATCGTCGGAGTCGCGGTGTCGCTCGCCAAGGACCTGGCCGCGGAGCCGGTACCGGGCACCCCGTCGGCCAACGGCGCCGCGCTCGGAACGGGGAGCCTGTCCGCCGAGCCGCCGGAACCCGCACCCACCGCGGCCCTGCCGACCGCGGCCCCGACGACACCGAGGCCGTGACCGGCCCCAGAGGCTGTCGTTGAACTCATCTTGCGTGGCGGTTCCGGTGGCGGAACCTCGGACACCCTCCGGCTCCGCCACTTCGAAGATCAAAGACAGGTTCCCAGTGCCGCAGGGGTGAGACCGGCAGCGGTCACTTCCCGGGCGCGCCGCCCTCGGCTCGGGCGGCGCGTCCGGCGCGCTGGGCGTCGAGAGCGGCTACCGCGACGTGCAGCTGGGCGCGGAAGTCGCCTGCCTCCAGGTCGCCGTGCAGGACCTCTTCGATGAGCCGCAACCGCTGGTAGAGGGCCTGGCGGGAGAGGTGGCCCCGCCGGGCGGCGATGGACTTGTTGCCCGCGGAGGCCAGGTAGTGGCGCACCGTGGCCAGCAGGTCCGTGCCGTGGCACTGGTCGTAGGCGAGCAGGGGTGCGAGCTGGCGCTCGGCGTAGGACTGCACCCGGGGGTCCTCGCGCAAGGCGTAGAGCAGTTCCGGGAGACCGATGTCGGTGACCGTGTGGACCCCCGGCGGCCCGCCCCGCGGGACGGCGTCGGCGACCTGCTCGGCCTCGGCCGCGGACCGGGCCACTTCGGACAGTTCACCCACCTCGGCTCCGACGTGGACGGGGGCGCCGGCCAGCTCGGTGATCTCCTCGGCCAGCGCGCGCCAGCCACCCGGCTCCCGGAACGACAGGAGCACACCGACGCCGCGCTCGCCGAGATCGCCCACCAGAGCGCTGCCTTCCAGCCTTGCCCGCAGCTTGTCGAGCAGCACGGCCCGGTCGTCGACGCGGACCACGACGACGGCGAGCCTGCGTCCCTGGACCGGCACGCCCAGCGCGGTGATCCTCGTCCGGGTGTCGCGCCAGGACAGCTGCCGCTGCTCGAGCACGTCGAGCAGCGCGTCCCGGTGCGCCTGCTCCTCCCACCGGGTCTCGCGGGTGAGCCGCGCCAGCGTGAGGGCGACCGCGGCGCGCTCGAGGATCACCACGTGCTCGGAGTGGAAGTGCTGCTCGGCGGGGCTGGCCGGGAGCATGGCGAGCCTGCCCCACTGCTGCCCTCGGAACTCCACCGAGGTGACCAGCCAGCCCTCCTGCCCGCAGACGTCGGTGCGCTCGGCGGGCGAGGGCGTGGCGCGGGAGCGCTCCTCCCACCGGTTGAGCACGTCGTCGAGGACCCGCTCGACCGACGCGAAGATCAGCGCCTGGTGCGCCAGGTTCTCCAGCACGACCGCCCGGCCGGTCATCGTCGCCGCCGCCCGGATGATCTCGTCGGGCCCGGCGCCGCGCAGCGAGAGCGCGGTGAAGGTGTCGTGGATGCGCTGCGCCGTCCGCAGCGTGCGCAGCTGGCCGCCCAGGATCATCGCGTGCACTTCCTGCGTCACGTCGACGAACTTGACCCCGCAGTGCAGCACCACCAGCGGCACGCCGCGCGAACGGCAGCCCGCGACCAGTTCGTGCGGCGCCTCCCGGTAGCAGCGGCCGAGCTCCAGCACCACGGCGGCGGCACCGACGTCGCAGAGCTCGGCCGCGTAGTCGTCCAGCCGCGCGGGGAAGCCGATGCCGGTGGTCAGCACCAGCTCCCCGCCCCGCAGCGCCGAGGCGGGACTCGCCCATTCCGTGACGTGCACCCAGCGCACCGGCCGGTCCAGCCGGTCCTGGCCGGCGAGGACCTTGGGCAGCCCGCGAGCCAGCACCGGCAGGGACAGCACCTCACCCAGCGTCACAGTCCCGCCGTCGCTGTTCACCACCACACCCTGCGCCTTGCGGGCGCCGAATTCAACGGCGGTCACGGCAGGCGGGGCGGTCGGCCACCGGCGCTTGCGACGTCCTTCACGACACCGCCCGCTCCTCGACGGGAGCCGCGCTGGTGTTGCTCGCGGCCGCGAGGCCCAGGCCCTTGGTCTCCGGGGCGAGGGCCAGCGAGACGACCAGGCCGACGAGCGTGATGCCCGCGCCGATCAGCAGCGTCCCGGTGTTGCCGACACCGGCGATCAGCAGCGGCAGGAAGAACGTGCCACCCGCCGAGCCGAAGCGGCTCATCGCGGAGGCGAAGCCCACCCCGGTCGCCCGCAGATCGGTGGGGAACAGCTCGCTGGGGTACAGGAACTGCAGCGCGCTGCCCGCGGCCTCGGCGAAGTGGAACAGCACGAACAGCAGGATGATCGGCAACGCCAAGTGCAGCGGCAGCAGCGCCAGGCACAGCAGCGACGCGAAGATCGCCACGAAGGTGCCGATCAGCAAGGGCCGCCTGCCGAGCCGGTTGACCAGGAACAGGCCGGCCGTCACGCCCAGGATCGGGATCAGCATCATCACCGCCGAGCTCGCCGTCGCGTTGCCGACGCCCATCGACTCGAGGATCTGCGGCTGGAACGTGCGGATCGCGTAGCCCGTCGCCACCTGGCACATGAAGAACGTCGAGCAGAACACGACCTGCTTGGTGTAGCCGCGGCGGAACACCTCGCCGATGTTGCCCAGCCCGGACCCGTTGCGCTGCGGTGCCTTGCTCTCCGCGACCAGGTCGTCGACCCGCACGTCCGGACCGACGTACTTGCGCACGATCGCGGTCGCCTCGTCCATCCGGCCCCGGCTGGCAAGCCACCGCGGCGACTCCGGCACCCCGGCGCGCATCAGCAGGAACACCAGCGCCGGCACCGAGCCCGACAGCAGCATCCAGCGCCACCCGTCGGGGCCGAGGTTCGTCAGGACCAGGCCGACCCAGTAGCTGACTCCGTAGCCGATCCACCACGACAGCACCAGACCCGACAGCGACGGACCGCGGAGCTTGCGGGGCACCAGTTCGGCGGTGATGGCCGAGGCGATCGGGTAGTCCGCGCCCACGGCGATGCCGATGACCAGCCGCAGCACGAACAACTGCCACGCCTCGGTGACGAAGAACTGCGGAATCGACGCGGCGACGAACACCGCGAGGTTGAGCACGTACATCAGCCGCCGGCCGATCCGGTCGGTGATCGCGCCGAAGACCAGCGCGCCGACGAAGACGCCGATCAGCGCGGAGCTGGCCAGCAGGCCGGACCACACCGAGCCCAGCCGCAGCTGGGGCGTGATCTGGCTCAGGGCCACCGCGATGATGCCGAGCAGGTAGCCGTCGCAGAACGGCCCGCCCATCGCGACGGTGACCAGGCGGCGGTGGAAGCGGGTGACGGGGACATCGTCCAGGGTGGTGGTCATCGGCGGTGCCTCTCGGTGGCGAAGGCGGACTGCGTTCACTGTGCGCCAGACCACCCCCGGTGGACACAGACAGATTGTCACTTCGTGGGCGGCTTCGTTGACACGACGCCTCGACTCCCCCGCGCGCTGTTCTCTCTCCGCGATCGATGCGTTACATCTGGTAGTCGCGCCTTCGGCGAGGTTCCAGGCCGGGCACGGCATGACCTGTCCGCCGCACCGGGCAGGACTGGACGTTTTGTCAACCGGCCAGGGCCCGCGCCAGGCGTAGCGTCTGCCACGAACCACTCCGCCGCGCCCCGTGAGCGACACCTCGCCGGAGGAGTCAGCGCATCTTCCGCCGGCGGCTCTCCGGCCGCCCGACCAAAGGAAAAGCGACCATGAGCCCTCGCCCCGTCGTCACCTTCGACTGCTACCGCACCCTGGTCGACTTCGACCTCAACCGCGAGACGCTGCCCATCGTCCGCGACCGCCTCGACGAGGTCGGCGTCGACCACGAGGTCTTCCTCGACAACCTGCGCGTCATGCGCTTCCAGGGCGTCGTCCAGCCCTACCGGCGCTACCGCGACATCCTCCGGGACTCCCTGGAGAACTGCATGCTGCTGCATGGAATCGAATACCGCGACGAGGACTACGACCGCCTGATCGCCGCCGCCGAGAAGTTTCCCGCATTCCCGGAAGTGCCCGACGCGCTGCGCACGCTCAAGAAGCACTACGACATCGCGATCCTGACCAACAGCGACGACGACCTGATCCCCCACCACCTCGAGGCCATCGGGGTGCCGTTCGACCACGTCGTCACCGCCGAGCAGGCCCGCGCCTACAAGCCGCGGCGCCAGGCCTTCGAGAAGCTGTTCTCGGTGCTCCCGCAGACCCGCGACCAGATCACCCACGTCGCCCAGGGCTGGGACTACGACATCATGCCCACCAAGGCCCTCGGCATCCACCGCCGCGTCTGGGTCAACCGCTACGGCTTCAAAGGCAGCGACCACTACCAGCCCTACGACGAGATCCGCGACCTGTCCGAGCTCCCCCCGCTGCTGGGGCTGTGACGCCGGCATGAGTTCCGCGACAGGCACCGGCCTGGTCAACGGCAACGTGTCCTTCTGGTTCGACGCCCTGGGCGGCCGCCCCACACCTCGACCCCCGCTGCCAGGTGACATCAGCGCCGACATCTGCATCGTCGGCGGCGGCCTGACCGGACTGTGGACCGCCTACTACCTGAAGAAGTCCGATCCCTCGCTCGACATCGCCATCGTGGAGCGCGAGTTCACCGGGTTCGGTGCTTCCGGCCGCAACGGCGGCTGGGCATCGGGACTGATCGCCGGATCACGCGAGCGGTTCGCGAAGCTCTACGGCACCGAGTCGGTCAGGTCCCAGCAGCGGCTGATGAACGAGGCGGTCGACGAGTTCGTCGCCGTGGCGCGGACCGAAGGCATCGAGGCCGACATCATCAAAGGCGGCACGATCCGCATCGCCTCCTCCGCACCCCAAGCGCGACGGCTGCGGGCCGGAGTCGAGGACGACCACCACTGGGGCGTGCTCGACTCCCGCATCCTCGAACGCGACGAACTGCGGGAACGCATCAACATCCCCGACACCGCGCTCGCCGCCTACACCCCGCACTGCGCCCGCATCCAACCCGCGCGCTATGTGCGCGGACTGGGCGATGTCGTCGAATCGCTCGGCGTGCGCATCTACGAATCGACCACCGCGACCCGGATCGAGCCACACCTCGCCCACACCGACCGCGGCGTCGTCCGGGCACCGGTCATCCTGCGAGCGACCGAGGGCTACACCGCCTCCCTGGCCGGCCAACGGCGAACCCTGCTGCCGATGAACAGCTCCATGATCGTCACCGAACCGCTGCCAAAGCAGGTCTGGGACCAGATCGGCTGGAGCCGCGGCGAAACCCTCGGCGACAAGTGCTACTCCCACATGTACGGCCAACGCACCGCCGACGACCGGATCGCCATCGGCGGCAGAGGCATCCCCTACCGGTACGCATCGGCCACCGACCGCGACGGAGCCACCCAGCAAGCCACCATCCGCTCCCTCACCGGCATCCTGCACCGCAGATTCCCCGTCACCCGCGACCACCGCCTCACACACGCCTGGTGCGGCGTGCTCGGAGTGCCCCGCGACTGGTGCTCCAGCGCCGCCTACGACCCCCGCACCGGACTCGGCCACGCAGGCGGCTACGTGGGCCAAGGCGTCACCACCACCAACCTCGCCGGACGCACCCTGCGAGACCTCGTGCTCGGCCACGACACCGAACTCACCCGGCTGCCCTGGGTAGGACACACCACCCGCCGATGGGAGTTCGAACCCCTGCGCTGGCTCGGCGTCCGATCCATGTACCTCGCCTACGGCTGGGCCGACCACCACGAACTCACGAGCGGACGTCAGTCGCGCCTGGCGGAACTCGCCGACCTCATCACCCGCCGCCCGTGAAAGGTCCCCATCCCCGGAGGAAGTCCACGAGCGTCGCGGTGAGGTCGGCGGGATTGTCTTCCTGCACGAGGTGGCCTGCGCGCGGGACGGGGTGGAACGTCGCTTCGGGGATGCGGGCGGCGAGTTCTCGTCCGCGCGCTTCGGGCATCCAGGTGTCGTCCTGCCCCCAGCAGATCTTGACCGGTATCCCGATCCGCTCGTACCGGCCCTGGATCTCGTCGATGAACGAGGGATCGTTCGTGCGCTGCCCGAGCTGGCGGTAGAACGCCGCCTGGCCGGGCTCGTCCATCCAGGGGGCCGCCAGGGCGTCGAGCGTTGCCGGATGCAGCCCGCGGCTGCTCGCGCTGTTCACGTACTCGCGCAGCAGCGCCTGGTGCACCCGCAACGGCAGGCCGGCGAAGACGTCCGCGTGCCCACCCACGACTTCGAAGAAAGCGCTGCCCCACGGTCCGAGCGCGACGGCGTCGACCAGCGCGAGCCTGCGGTACCGGGCGTTGTGCAGCAGATGCGCGCCCAGGGCGATCGCCCCACCGGAGTCGTGCGCGACCACCAGCGGTTCCGCCAGGCCCCAGTGGTCCAGGAGCTCGGCGAAGACGCTCGTGATCGCGCCGAGCGACAGGTCCTGCGCTTCCGACATCTCGGAGACTCCGTAGCCGGGCATGTCCCAGACGTGGACGCGGTACCGGTGCGCGAGCGTCGCGGCGATGTCCCGCCAGATGTAGGAGGAGAACGGCGTGCCGTGGAGCAGAACGAGCGGTTCGGCATCCGGAGCGCCCAGCTTCTCCCAGCGCACCTCGCCGAGACCCGACGAGTAGGCGGCGGTCAGCTGCCAATCGTCCATGTGCTTCCTCCCGGCGCGCTGACGAACCGGCTCGGACCCACCACGGTAGCCGCCTCGCCCGACTTCGCACGCCACGGCACAGGAACACAGGTTCGATCCTTCAACAGTCATCCACAGTGGACCCGCGCTCCGGCTGGCCGCGCCCGCGAACCGCCACCGCTTAGCCAGGTCCGCCGGTGCGCCGGTAGCGTCGTGAAATGACCTCCGCACCACCCCGACCACTCCTGCCTGGGACGCCGGCCCGCGCACGGAGGTCGCCTTGAACGACTGGATGCTCGGCGACCTCGCCGGTCTGGCGTCGCCGTGGGCCTACGTCGTCGTCGGAGTGCTGGCGGCGGGCGAGGCCGTCTTCGCCGGGCTGCTGCTGCCCGGCGAGCTCGCCCTGCTGCTCGGCGGCTTCCTCGCCTTCACCGGCCACGTGTCGCTGCCGCTGATGGTGCTCGTGGCGACCGCCGCGGCGCTCGCGGGGCCGCTGCTGGGCTACGAGGTGGGCCGCTGGATCGGCCCGGCGCTGCGCCGCGGATGGATCGGGCGCCGCATCGGCGCCGCGAGGTGGGAGAAGGTGGAAACCGCCCTGACACGCTACGGCGGCCGGGCACTGCTGTTCGGCAGGTTCGTCTCGGTGCTGCGGTCGCTGCTGCCGTTCGTCGCGGGCGCGAGCCGCATGCCGTATCGGACCTTCCTGCTCTACACCGTCGTCGGCGGCCTCGTCTGGGGACCGGGGTTCGTCCTGCTCGGGTACGCGGCCGGGCACTCCTACCAGGCCGTCGCCCACCTCGCCGGTTCCGCCGGGCTGGTGCTGCTGGTCCTGCTGGCCATGGTCGTCGCGGTCGTCGCGGCAGCCCGGTGGGCCGGTACCCACCGCGACCGCATCCGGGTGGTCACCGCCTCCGCGCTGGAGCTGCCGTGGGTGCGCGCGGTGCGGTTCCGCTTCCGGCGCCAGCTCGCCTTCCTGGCGCGGCGGCTGCACCCCGGTGGCGCCCTCGGGCTGTCCCTGACGCTCGGGCTGCTGCTCATCGTCGGCTGCGGCTGGGCCTTCGGCAAGATCACCGAGGACGTGCTCGGGCACGAGGAGCTGGCCGCCGACGACAGCCCGCTGTCCCATTGGCTCGTCGCGCACCGCACCGGCTGGCTGACGGTCGCCATGCAGGTGGTCACCGCGCTGGGCAGCGCGTGGATCGCGGTGCCCGCGACCGCGCTGGCCGCCGCCCTGCTGACCGCGCGCGGGCACCGGCGCCGGGCGGTCACCACCGCGCTGGGAACGGTGGCCGGCGCCGCCGTGCTGGTCAACGCGATCAAGCTGCTCATCGGCCGCGACCGGCCCGACCTCGCGCTGATGCTGGTGGAGACCGGCAGCTACTCGTTCCCCTCCGGGCACGCCGCCCAGTCCGCGGCGGCCTGCGCCACAATCGCCTACTTCGCGGCCGCGCGCCGGCCGCAGTGGGGGCACCAGGTCACCGCCTGGGCCGCGGCGGTCCTGCTCGCGCTGCTGGTGGGCTTCTCCCGGATCTACCTCGGTGCGCACTGGTTCACCGACGTCCTCGGCGGCTACGCGCTGGGCCTGGCCTGGACCGCCACCGTCATCACCACCACCGCCACCCTGCACCGCCTGCGCCGCGAGAAGGCCGTCACCGACGCCTAGAATCGGCTCGCGACGCTGAGGAGGCCCCGTGGTGGAGCATGCGCGGCGGTTCCGGTGGCGCGACCGCGTCCCGGGCGCGGCCGCGGGGCTCGTGTTCGCGATCGCCCTGCTGTGCTCGTTCGCGGCCGTCGGCCTGGTGCTGCACGGCCACGTCCAGCCGGTGCGCCGGTTCGTCGACGACGTCGTCTTCCCCGCCCCGCCCAACCTCGCCTACGGGGCCTTCCTGGTGGTGCTCGCGGCGGCGCTGAAGCGGCGCAAGTGGGTCGCGCACCGGATTCTCGCGGCGATCGTGCTGCTCCAGCTGCTCGTGGACCTGGCGGTGCTGTTGGCCGCGGGCGGCGAGGGTTCGCTGTGGATCGACGAGATGGGCACGTTGCGGCAGGTGCCGGTCAGCCCGTGGCCGTTCGGGGTGAACGTCGCGGTGAGCCTCGCCGCGCTGACGCTGCTGGTGTGGGCGCGGGGCGAGTTCTACGGGCGCACCGGCACCGGCAGCGTCCGCCGCGCGGCGGCCACCTTCTGCGGACTCGTCGCGGCGTCCGTGGCGCTGGGCTTCGGCCTGGTGACGGTGTTCCCCGGTTCGCTGGACGACCCGCGGGAACGCCTGACCTGGACGGTGGAGCGGGTGCTGGGCGGCGCGGTGGTCTTCGACGTCACCCGCGTCGGCCACGCCCCGGGCTGGGTCAACCTGCTGCTCGGGCTGTTCGGCAGCGCCGCGCTGTTCGCGACGCTGTTCGTCCTCTTCGCCGCCCAGCGGGTGGCCGCGGCGCTGACGCCCGAGCAGGAGCAGCGGATCCGGCAGCTGCTGGACGACCGCGACGGCGACTCGCTGGGCTACTTCGCCACCAGGCGCGACCGGTCGGCGCTGTTCTCGGCCAGCGGCAAGGCGGCGATCAGCTACCGTCCGGTCGCCGGGGTGTGCCTGGCGGGCGGCGACCCGGTCGGCGACCGCGAGGCGTGGGCCCCGGCGATCCAGGACTGGCTGGCGATGTGCCGGGAGTACACCTGGATGCCCGCGGCGATGGGGCTCAGCGAGCCCGCTGCCGCCGCGTTCGCCCGGGCCGGGCTGAAGGTGCTGCAACTTGGCGACGAGGCGGTGCTGCACACCGCCGAGTTCG
Source organism: Saccharopolyspora erythraea NRRL 2338 (assembly GCF_000062885.1). Classification (NCBI taxonomy): domain Bacteria; kingdom Bacillati; phylum Actinomycetota; class Actinomycetes; order Pseudonocardiales; family Pseudonocardiaceae; genus Saccharopolyspora; species Saccharopolyspora erythraea. The sequence goes on from NC_009142.1 coordinate 5,297,311, forward strand.
GCCTGGCGGGCCGGGACATGCGACCGGTGCGGCAGGCGGTCAACCGGGTCCACCGCGCCGGGTACCGCACGCGCGTCAGGCGGCATCGGGACGTGCCTGGAGCCGAGATGCGCGAGATCGTCGAACTGGTCGACCGGTGGCGCACCAGCGGCACCGAGCGCGGCTTCTCGATGGCGCTGGGCAGGCTCGGCGACCCGCAGGACGGCGACTGCGTGCTCGTGGAGGCCGTCGGACCGGACGGACGGCGGCACGCCCTGCTGTCGCTGGTCCCGTGGGGCCGCGACGGTCTGTCGCTGGACCTGATGCGCCGCGATCCGGACGCCGACAACGGGCTGGTCGAGCTGATGGTCTCGGGCCTGATGCGCACGGCGCCGGTACTCGGTGTGACGCGGGTGTCGCTGAACTTCGCGGTGTTCCGCTCGGCGTTCGAGGAAGGCGCGCGGCTGGGCGCGGGCCCGGTGCTGCGGGCTTGGCGGGGACTGCTGCTGTTGCTGTCGCGCTGGTGGCAGCTGGAGTCGCTGTACCGGTCGAACGTGAAGTACCAGCCGCACTGGTATCCCCGCTACATCGCCTTCGCCGAGCACCGCGAGCTCGCCCGCGTGGGCCTGGCCTCGGCCATCGCCGAGGGCTTCGTACCCGCCTTCGGCCACCGCCGGGCGATGACGGTGTCCGGCGCGCGGCCCGAGGCCTCGGCGACGGCGCCGACCGCACCGCAGCCGACCGCCGAACCGGAGCAGCAGCAGGTGCGGCGGCGCAAGCTCGCCGAGCTCCGCGAGGCAGGCGTCGACCCGTACCCGCCCGAGGTGCCCCGCACGCAACCGTGCCGCGCGGTGGCCGAGCACCACGGTGGGCTGGAGCCCGGAACCCGCACCGGCGAGACCACGTCGGTGGCCGGCCGGGTGATGCGCCTGCGAGACCACGGCGGCCTGTGCTTCGCGACCGTGCGCGACTGGTCCGGCGACCTCCAGGTGCTGCTCACCGCCGACGACAGCGGCCACGACCTGCTGGTGGCCTGGCGCGGCGAGGTCGACCTCGGCGACCAGGTGTCGGTGACCGGAGAGGTGGTGACCTCCGACCGCGGCGAGCTGACGGTGCTGGCCAAGAGCTGGACCCTGGCGGGCAAGTGCCTGCACCCGCTGCCCGACAAGCACCGCGGTCTGTCCGATCCGCACTCGCGCGTCCGCGCCCGCCACCTCGACCTGATCACGCGGCCGGAGGCGCGCTCCGTGCTGCGGGCGCGCAGCGCGGCCACCCACGCGCTGCGGGACGTGCTCGTGCGGTCCGACTTCGTCGAGGTCGAGACGCCGGTGCTGCAACCGGTCCGCGGCGGGGCGAACGCGCGGCCGTTCAGCACCCACATCAACGCCTACGACCTGCGCCTGTACCTGCGGATCGCCCCGGAGCTCTACCTCAAACGGCTCTGCGTCGGCGGCGTCGAGCGGCTGTTCGAGATCGGCCGGGCGTTCCGCAACGAAGGCGTGTCGCACAAGCACAACCCGGAGTTCACGATGCTGGAGGCCTACCAGGCGTTCGGCGACTACACCACGATGCGCGAGCTGTGCCGGGAGCTGGTGGTGGCCGCCGCGGTCGCCGCGACCGGTTCGACCGTCGTGACCGGCCGCGACCGGCTCGGCCGCGATGTCGCGACCGACCTCGCGGACGACTGGCCGGTGATCGGCGTGCACGAGGCGGTGTCGGCCGCGACCGGCGAGGAGGTCACCGCGGACACACCCGTGCGACGGCTCCGGCGCCTCTGCGACGACAACGGCATCGCGCACCTGCGGGACTGGGGACGCGGGGCGGTGCTGCTGGAGCTCTACGAGCGGTTGGTGGAGGCCGAGACCACCGGGCCGACCTTCTACCGCGACTTCCCGGCCGAGGTCTCGCCGCTGGCCCGCCCGCACCGCCACGACGCCAGGCTTGCCGAGCGCTGGGACCTGGTCGCCTTCGGTACCGAGCTCGGCACCGGCTACTCGGAGCTGACAGACCCGGTGGAGCAGCGGCGGCGGCTGGCCGACCAGGCCCGGCTCGCCGCCGAGGGCGACGCCGAGGCCATGGACGTCGACGAGGACTTCCTCACCGCGCTGGAGTACGCCATGCCGCCCACCGGCGGCCTCGGGCTCGGCGTCGACCGCCTGGTCATGCTGCTCACCGGCCGCTCCATCCGCGACACGCTCGCCTTCCCGCTGGTCAAGCCGCAACGCGCGACCTGAACGGCACACCCACCGCAGCGGCGAGGCCGCCGCGATGCCGCGTCCGGCCCAAGTCCGGTGTGCGGATCCGCAATGGATGGACGCGAGGCCGAGCAGGCGGTGGCCCGTGCAGATTCGGTCAATCGGCCGATGTGACGGAACCTCCTGGCTCTCGGCGCGTCTCACGGTCTGCAAGGCATCAGCAGAACAAGGGGGCACTCGTCATGTCTTTCCACAGCAAGCTCGCCGTCGCCACCGGCTCGGTCGTGTTGTCCGCGCTCGTGCTGACCGGGTGCTCGGCGGGTGCGCAGCCGGCCGTGCCCGCTCCCGGACAGGCCAACGGGAACCAGGCGTCGCCCGGTGTCGGCGGCGCGGCCGGGGAGAGCAGCGAAGTCGCTGAGAGCAGCGCTGAGGCCACTGGAACCGGCAGGAGCGGCGAGGTCCGCGAGAGCGGCCAGGTGATCAACAACAAGCCGGGCGAGATCGACATCCGAGGCGGCCTGCACGGCCCCGAGGAGCGAGTGGTCTTCGACCTGAGCACGCTGCCGGAGCTGTCGGGCGGCATCAGGCTGATGAAGCACGAGCTCAACGAGGAGGCCCCGGTCTGGGGCGGCTCCGCCGAACCGGTCGAGGGCATGGAGGGCAAAGCCTTCCTGCACGTCCACGTGGAGGCCGCCGACGCCGCCCGGACCACCGCGGGCCCCGAGTCGTTCGACCTGCCGACCGCCAAGAGCGCCGTCGTCAACGACAACTCCCACGGCACCGCCGAGATGACCGTCGGCCTCGACGCCGGCGTGGACTACGAGGTGCTGGTCGAGGGCGAGAAGGTGATCATCAACATGAGCCGTGGACCGCTGGGCCGGTGATCTGACCTCGATCCCGCGATCGCCGACGGTGGCAGCGGACAAACCGGTGCCACCGTCGGCAGGTGTTCCCGTCGAGGAGCATCGCCGTCCGACGCAGGATCGGCCGACCCGCATTCCCGCCTCGGACGACAAAAGCGTTGCCACGCGCCGCGTGTTCCGGCTAGGTTGCGTGAGCCCTACGACAACGAGGAGGTGAGCGCCGTGATCACGACATCCGCGCGCTCCCGCCTCGGCACGAGGGCACCGAGGTCCTGACCGGGAGCGCTCTCCCGGAAGGAAACCCGTGACCCGTCTGGTCATCCGGCCCCTCGTCGCCGACGAAGGGCCGCTCTTCGAATCACTGCCCGAAGCCGGGCTGCTCGGCCCAGCTTCCCCGATCCACACCTACGACGTTCTGGTCGCCGCCGGCGAATACCGTCCGGAATGGACCTGGGTGGCGCTGCGCGAGGGCGCCGTGGTCGCCCGTGCCGCCTGGCGGGGAGGCACTGGACTCGATGTCCCGTTCGTCCTGGACGCCCTGGACTTCACCGACTTCGACGCTGCCGTGCAACTCCTGCGCACCGCACCGCTGCGCACCGAGTACACCCTCGTCCTGCCACCCGACTGGCGCGACGTTCCGGCGGTGAAGGAGGCCGCGGACGCCCGGATCGCCGCCGCTACCGCGGCCGGACTCCGGTTCCTCGTCGAACGCCACCGCTACCGCTGGACCCCGGACCACGGCCTCCCGCCCCGCCCCGGCCGGCTGGAGTTCCGCCCGGAATCCGACGACGAGGTCTTCCTCGCGGCTTTCCGGCGCGTGCACGAAGGCACGCTCGACGCCCACGCCCGCCGCGCCACCGACGAGTCCGGGCTGGACGCCGCCGCCCGCGAGGACCTGGATCTCATGCTGGGCATGCCCAGTCCGCGTTCCTGGTGGCGGTTGGCCTTCACCGGTGACGGCGAGCTCGCCGGGCTGAGCATCCCCGGCCGCAACCAGCGCGACCCAATCATCGGTTACATCGGCGTGCTGCCCGAGCAGCGCGGCCACGGCTACGCCTACGACCTGCTGGTGGAGGCCACGCACCTGCTCGTCGCCGAGGGCGCCGACCGGATCGCGGCCGCCACCGACACCACGAACCGCCCGATGGCCGCCGCCTTCGCCCGGGCCGGGTATCCGGTCACCGAGCACCGGATCGACTTCGTGTGACGGTCGGGTCCGGATAGGTCTCGCCGCGCGGAGTGGCATGCCGGAACGGCCAGTCAATCGCGCGCGGCGGAGGCGGCGTCACCGAGCACAGCGGTGGCGCCGCCTTCTGGTGCATCGAGGTACGTCTGCCGCGCACCGGTCGGGCCTCACGCCGGCGCGTGGCGGGCGGCGGGCGGCGGGCGGCGGGCTCACCGGTGTCGAATCAGTAGCGGTGGATCTTGCGGTACGTGCCGCGCAGCGCCCCGGCGCGGTCGAAGACCCACGCGGTGTTGTGGAGCGCACCGTTGCCGTCCGGCTCGACGATGGTCCCGCGTGCAACCACACCTGCGGATCTGACAGCCTCCGACATCATCCGCGCGGTGGGGCCGTCCACGCGTTCGGCGCCTTCGATCGGGGCCGGTGTGCCGAAAATGATGTCCAGGCGCCGCAAGAGATTTCCCGCCTGTTCCTCCGCGCCACGTGGACGCTCATCCAGACATGGCGGGCCAGGGCGACCTCGGAGCAGCCCGGCGACGGCCTACCGAACGCGTGCGCCGGTGATGAAGAACCCTTCGCCCACCGGTCGCGCGAACTCCGGCAGCAGGTCGTCGAAGCGCTCGCCCCGCCGGAACCCGCCGGCGGCGAGGATCGCCTGCGCGCGCTGCGGGGTCAGCCCCTTCCAGTTCGGCGTAGCCCGGCCGATGCGGACGTAGTCGCGCAGGAGCCTCCAGGCGAACCCGTGGTCGCCACCCGGTCGCAGCGACGCGAGCAGCCGCCTGCCGTCGCCGCGCCAGGTGTGCCAGGTGCTGTCGGCGATCAGCACCGCGCCACCCGGCCGGAGCACTCGGCTCCACGCGGCAGTGGCCCGCACGGGTGCGGGCAGCGTCCAGAGCACGTACCGCGCGGTGACGAGGTCGAAAGTGCTCGCGAGATCTTCGACGTCGTGCGCCCCGCACTCGCGGAAACTCACATCGACGCCGCGGCGCTCGGCTTCCTCCCGCGCATAGCCGAGCATCGTCGCGGAGGGGTCGACCGCGGTGACGCGGTGCCCCAACTCGGCCAGCAGCGTCGAGAGGAACCCCGTGCCCGTGCCGACATCCAGCACATCGAGAGGCCCGGCACCGCCCGGACGCAGGGCGGGCACGATCTTCTCGCACGCCGTGCGCCACGCATCGCGCCGGTCCGCGCTGAAACGCCGGTAGAAGCGGTTGTAGTCGCGGGCCCGCCGGTCCCAGTTCCGCCGCACCGCGTCGAGAGCGCCGTTGACGTCGCCCACCCGTACCAACTCCTTCCAGCCCGATCACCGCATCCGGCACGACCGTATGGCCCGGTGCGCGGTGTGGCTTCGCGGGGTTCCACGGCCGCTGAGCGAAACCGAAGACCGCCGGATGTGACCGGCCTCTCATGATGCGGCTCAGGCGCGTGAACGACGACTTCAGACCGGAGTTGCCGTCCCGCCGATGCACGCATTCCGATGCGACCACCCTTCGGGAGGGCTTGCCAACCGAGAGCGGGTCACTAGCCTGTCGTGTGCTGGTGGTTCGTCCGCCACGGACGCGGCCGAGAGCCGCGACCGCGGCGGTCGAGGCAAGAGGGAACCCGGTGCGAATCCGGGACTGCCCCGCAGCGGTGAGCGGGAACGAACGCCGTCCCCGGTCCGAGGAGACCGGGAACAGCACTGGACCACAGCGTCTGGGAAGCGACGGCCAGTAGGAACACCCGGCCACGACGAGGCCGGGAAGCGCCCGCGAGTCCGAAGACCTGCCACCGGTGCGTGCACACCCGTGCACGCCGATCCGAGGTCTCGAGGGAGGACCTGGCGGATGCCCACCGCGGCTGCCCGACGCTGCCCGCTGGCGCTCCCGCACACCCTCGCCCGGACCTCGGAGCCCATGCCGTCGAGCTCGCGAGGAGAGGGCGTTGACCACCAAGATCGGATCGACCGTACTCGGCTACCCCCGGATCGGACCGAACCGGGAACTCAAGCGCGCGCTGGAAAGCTACTGGGCTTCGCGCAGCGGCGCGGAGGACCTGCGTGAGGTCGCGCGCCGGCTGCGCGTCGACACCTGGCGCACGCTTCAGGACGCGGGGCTGGACTCGGTCCCCGGCAACACGTTCTCGTACTACGACCAGGTGCTCGACACCGCGGTCACCTTCGGTGCGGTGCCCCCGCGCTACACCGAGCTGGGGCTGAACCCGCTGGACACCTACTTCGCCATGGCTCGAGGCGTGGACTCGACGCCGCCGCTGGAGATGACGAAGTGGTTCGACACCAACTACCACTACCTCGTTCCCGAGATCGGCCCGGACACGCGGTTCTCGCTGAGCGACCGGACTCCGGTGCGGCTGTTCCAGGAAGCCGCGGACCTGGGCGTCACCACGCGGCCGGTGCTCGTCGGCCCGCTGACCTTCCTGCTGCTGTCCAAGTCCGCCGAAGGAGCGCCGGAGTCGTTCCACCCGCTGGACAAGCTCGACGAGTTGCTGACCGCATACGCCGAACTGCTCGGTGAGCTCAAGCGGGCCGGGGCCGAGTGGGTTCAACTCGACGAGCCCGCCTTCGCCGCCGACCGCTCGCAGACGGAGCTGGACGCGCTGCGCGCCGCCTACCGCAAGCTCGGTGAGCTGGAGGGCCGGCCGAACCTGCTGGTGGCCGGCTACTTCGGCGACCTCGGCGACGCGCTGGACGTGCTGGCCTCCGCCCCGGTCGATGCGCTCGGCGTCGACCTCGTCGCCGGATCCTCCACTGTGGACAAGCTGCCGACGCTGTCCGGGCTGCGGAACAAGACGCTCGTCGCCGGACTCGTCGACGGCCGCAACATCTGGCGCACCGACCTCGACAAGGCGCTGACCACCGGCGCGACCCTGCTGGGCCTGGCCGGGGAGGTCGCCGTCAGCACCTCGTGCTCGCTGCTGCACGTGCCCTACGACGTCGAGGCCGAGGAGCGGATCGACCCGCAGGTCAAGTCCTGGCTGGCCTTCGCCGTGCAGAAGGTGCGCGAGGTCGTCGTGCTGGGCCGCGCGCTGCGCGAGGGACGCGACGCCGTCGCCGACGAACTCGCCGCAGCCGCCGCGGTCGCCGACCGCGCCAAGGCCGACCGCGTACGCAACAACCACGTCCGGGCCCGGCTGCAATCGCTGCGGCCCGAGCACTCCCGCCGCAGCGACTACGCGCTGCGGCGGGAGGCGCAGGAGAAGTCGCTGCGGCTGCCTCCGCTGCCGACGACGACCATCGGTTCCTTCCCGCAGACCACCGACGTCCGCAAGGCGCGGGCGGAACTGCGCAACGGCACCATCGACGAGGCCGCCTACGAGCAGCGCATGCGCGACGAGATCCAGCGCGTGATCGAACTGCAGGAGGGCCTCGGACTGGACGTGCTGGTGCACGGCGAGCCCGAGCGCAACGACATGGTGCAGTACTTCTCCGAGCTCATGGAGGGATTCGTCAGCACCCACAAGGGCTGGGTGCAGTCCTACGGTTCGCGGTGCGTGCGCCCGCCGATCCTGTTCGGCGACGTCTCCCGCCCGGACCCCATGACCGTCGAGTGGGCCACCTACGCCCAGAAGCTCACCGATAAGCCGGTCAAGGGCATGCTCACCGGCCCGGTGACCATCCTGGCGTGGTCGTTCGTCCGCGACGACCAGCCGCTGGCCGACACAGCCGGGCAGGTCGCGCTGGCCATCCGCGACGAGGTGCGCGACCTCGAGTCGGCGGGCATCCGGGTGGTCCAGGTCGACGAGCCCGCGCTGCGCGAGCTGCTGCCGCTGCGCTCGGTCCGGCACGAGGAGTACCTGGACTGGGCGGTGGAGTCGTTCCGGCTGGCCACCTCCGGGGTCGCCGACTCCACTCAGATCCACACCCACCTGTGCTACTCGGAGTTCGGTGACGTGATCAACGCGATCGTCGCGCTGGACGCCGACGTCACCAGCATCGAGGCGGCCCGCTCCCGCATGGAGGTGCTGGCCGACCTCAACGCGGTCGGCTTCGCCAGGGGCGTCGGTCCCGGCGTGTACGACATCCACTCGCCGCGCGTGCCCGAGACCGAGGAGGTGACGGCCCTCCTGCGCGCCGCGCTGGAGGCCGTTCCGGCCCAGCGGCTGTGGGTCAACCCCGACTGCGGTCTGAAGACCCGGGGCTACACCGAGGTCGAGGCCGCCCTGAAGAACGTGGTCAGCGCGACCGCCGCGGTGCGCCCGACACTGCGCTGACCGCCGGGCCGCGGGCGGTGCCGTCGCGTCGCAGAACCACCGGCACCGCCCGCGGCGCCATCCCTGGTAATCAACGTGGGGTGATCGCGAGAAATGCGGCCGCACCACGAGTGCCCGACGCGGCTGGCGTGCAGTCGCGTCGGGCGGTCGCAAGTGGACGGACCGCTTCTGCGCGGTGGAACCGTCAGCCGCCGATCTGCTGGTCGATCCAGTCGGTGTAGGCGGTCACGTCGGTCCAGATGCCGGGGCCGGTCGCGCACTTCGGGTCGTCGTCCCCGTCGCGGCTGGTGGCTCCGATGAGCTGCCACTCGCCGGGGCGGCCCACGACCTGGGGTCCGCCGGAGTCACCGAAGCAGCCCATCGCGTCGGGCGTGTCGCTGTCGGTGCACAGCTCGGTGCCGCCGTCGAAGTTCGTGCACCGGGCGTCGTCCACGAGCTCGGTGTCCAGTTCCTGGAGCGTGACCGGCAGTTCCGGGCACTGCTGCTCATCGTCGCAAGTCATACCCCAGCCGATGATGCGGGTGGCCGTGCCCGCCGCACCCGGGTCCGGTGCGATCGCGATCGGCTTCTGCTCCACGGCGTGGTCCAGCTTCAGCAGCGCGATGTCCCCGCCGGGGCCCGCGCCGCCGTTGTAGTCGGGGTGGACGATGGCCTGGGTGACCTTGGCCTCGGAGCCGCCGCCGGTGCGGTCCGTGCTGCCGATCCGGGCCGTCATCCCGTCCGGCGCACCGACGCAGTGCGCCGCCGTGACCACCCAGTCGGGCCGGATCAGGCTGCCGCCGCAGCCGTGCTGCCCGCCCTGCTGGAGCGAGACCATGAAGGAGTACTGCTCGGTGGCGTCGTGGCCACCGATGATGAACGGCCGGGTGTCCGCGGTGGCCACCGAACCGGGTAAGACCAGAGCGGCTCCCGCAAGGATCCCACCGACCAGAGACAGCGTTCGTCGTGCGGCGCCAGGCATTCGCGCCCCCTCGTAGATCGACTGCACTTACCGCGTCGACCGTATTCATCCGGAGGTGCCTGGACATCAACCTGATGGACAGGTTCCGATCTTCTTTCGTGCGAGGCTTCTCTGACCGTTCGGCCGATGTGCTCCCGGCCGAACGGCTGCTACTCCCGCCGTCGCGGTCTTTCGGCGACGCGGCGGGATCGACCGCCGCACACGACGTCGCGGTCAGGGCTTCCGGGCGATGGCCCCGTACATGGCGATGTCGGCTTCGGGGATCTGCCGGTAGGTGTCGTCGTCGGGGCGCCACTTGTGCATCTGGACAATGCCGGGGTCGACCAGTTCGAGACCGTCGAAGAAGCGCTCGGTCTGGGAGAGGTCGCGCCAGCGCAGGGTCTCGCCGTGTTCGTGGTAGGTGCGGCGGACCTCGGCGAGCATCTCCGGGGCGAAGTCGTCGGTGGCGACCGTTGCCGCCAGGTGGCTGCCGGAGGGCAGCACGTCGACGATGCGCCGCACGACGTCCAGCGCCTCGTCGTCGTCCTCGATGAAGTGCACCACCGCGATGAGCATCAGCCCGATCGGCCGGTTCGGGTCGAGGGTCTCGCGGAATTCCGGAGAGGACAGGATCGTGTCCGGGTCCCGGAGGTCGGCCTCGACGTAGGCGGTACGGCCCTGCTCACTGCCGGCCATCAGCGCGCGGGCGTGGACCAGCACGATGGGGTCGTTGTCGGTGTAGACGATGCGGGCGTCCGGGCGCACCTCCTGCACGACCTCGTGCAGGTTCGGCGGGGTGGGGATGCCGGTGCCGATGTCGAGGAACTGGTCGATCCCGCACTCGGTGGCCAGGTAGCGGCCCGCGCGATGCATGAACTCGCGGTTGGCGCGCATGTGGACCGGCAGCGCGGGCCAGATCCGCTTGGTGGCCTCGGCCGCGGCCCGGTCTACGGCGTAGTTGTCCTTGCCGCCGAGGATGTAGTCGTAGATCCGCGCACCGTGCGCCCGATCCGTGCCAAGGTCGACGTCGTTCATCGTGCTCCTTCCGACCTCGGCGCCACACGAGCGTTCAAGATCAACATCAATATTGTCGTTCGTCCATCCGCGGGCGTCAAGGAACCGCGGGCCGCGAGGTCAGCGGGACTGCAGGGCGTCCAACGCGATGGCCTGGGCGAGCACGAGTCGGCGGTCCAGGTCCGGATCGTCGATCCGCACCAGGTAGTGGTCCCGGAACCGGGTCTTCTTGTCCACCGCGCCCACCGCACTCGCGTCCTGGACGAAGTCGAAGTGGTACCGCAACGGGAACGGCAGGTCGCCCACCCACGGAAGGGCACCCCAGACCCGGCGGAACACCGCGATGCCCATGCTGCGCTCGCGGACGGTGATCGGCTGCCGGCCGGGCTGCTCGAGCTGCCAGGTGGAGCGCAGGAGGGACTTGCCGAACCTCTTGCCGAAGACGCCAACCGAACCCCCCTCCGGCGTCGTCACGTCGTAGGCGCTGGCCAGGTCGATCACCTTGCGCGCCTGGAATGCCGCGAGCACCGACCGCTTGTTCTCGTCAGCGTAGAGGGTGACGTGTTCCTTGAAGCTCATCCGCTTCTGCTCGACGAAAGCGACGAGCGGACCCGGCGCGCCCGAACCGTCGTCGGCGAAGATGCGATAGCGGTTGACCATCATGGTGATCTTCTGGTGCATGTGGAACAGACGGTGTTGCTGCAAGTCCTGGATCTGCATGGTCACCGAACCCTCACGTGAATCGACGCGGCCTCGCGGATTGCGACGGGGATTCTCGCAGCCGGCTCACCCGGCGGGCAGGCGTGTTCGCAATCGAGTAGCGGACGTCACCCGCACGCAGCGGAGGGCAGGACGCCGTCCAGCCGCTCGTCCACAGTGGTCGCTCTCCGCTCCCTTGCGGACGGTGGACGTCATCGCTGCTCGCGCTGGGCCACCCAGGTCGCGATCTGCAGGCGGGAGGTGAAGCCGAGCTTGACCAGGATGTGCTCGACGTGGGCCTCCGCGGTGCGCTGGGAGATGACCAGGTCGGCCGCGATCTCCTTGTTGGACTTGCCCTCGGCGACGAGCGCGGCGACCTCGCGTTCGCGCCTGGTCAGCGCCAGCTCGCCCTCGGACGCCGTCCCGGCTCGAGCCGGCGCCCGCGCAGCGGAAGTCTCACCCAGGGCGTAAGCCACCGTCCGCTCCTGGTCCATCCGCTCGCCTTCCTGGCGCGCCGAGTCGAAAACGGCGCCCCGGAGCTGCTCGCGGACCCGCGCCTTGGCCGGTTCACGCCAGGAGCACAGCGTTTCGGACCCGAACAGCGGCGAGCCGATCAGGTCCCACCGCTTCCCCAACGCCCCGAAGAGCACGGCCGCCCGGCGCGCGTCCCCCTTCGCCGCCGCCACCCAGGTCAGCACCTCGACGCAGCACGCGATCCCGACCAGATCGTTGAGCTGCTGCTTCTTGCGGAGGGCCGACGACACGTGCTCGGCCGCCTCGTCCGGTTCACCCGCCGCCCACCACACGACGCCGGTGTTCCACTCCGTCCACGACAGCGCCCAGCGCTCACCGAGCGGTTCGCAGACCGCCCGGCACTCGCGCAGGAAGGCCATCGCCCGGTCGACGTCGCCTCGCAGCCCCGCCGTCGACGCCTGCAGCGCGAAGGTGATCAGCCCGGGAGCCGTCCAGCGCCGCGATGCGCGGTGGCGCCGCAGGGCATCGTCGAGCAACGGACCGGCCGCCGCCAGGTTGCCGTCCCACATCTGCGTGTCGCCGAGGAACTGGATCGCGTGGCTCAGCCCGGTCTCCGCTCCCAGGCGCCCGGCGAGGCAGCGGCTCTCCTCCAGCAGGGCCAGCGACGCGTCGCGGTCTCCGTGCAGGTGGGCGACCCACCCGTTGATCCACAGCGCCCGGGCCCGTTCGGCGTTGGGCTCCGCATCCAGGGCCAGGACGCGGTCGAGCCAGTTGCGTCCCTCCCGGACGCAACCGCACGCGACCCAGTAGAACCACAGCGCGGTGGTCATGCGCAGGCCCGTTCGCGCCTCGCCCGGAGTGGTGGCGCAGTGCTCCAGCGCGGCCCAGAAGTTGGCGCGCTCGACGTTGAGGCGCTTGATCCAGCCGGCCTGGTGCGGACCGGTCGACTCGGCGTCGGACTGCTCGGCCACGTGCAGGCAGTGGTCGCGGTGCCGACCCAGCAGCGCCGCCTCACCGCCCGCCTCGGCGAGCCGTTCCCGGCCGTACTGGCGGATCGTCTCCGGCATCCGGTACCGGCTCTGCGCGTGGCTGCCCACCCTGGCCAGGATGGACTTGTCGATCAGCCCGGCGATGCCGGTGAACACGTCCTGGGTCGTCAACCCGTCACCCGCGCACACGTCCTCGGCGGCGTCGAGGTCGAACTCGCCCGCGAAGACCGAGCAACGCGCCCACAGCCGCTGCTCCTGCTCGGTGCACAGGTCGAAGCTCCAGTCGACGGCCGCCCGCAGGCTCCGGTGCCGCGGGGCTACCGTGCGCGGCCCGCTGCTGAGCAGGTCGAACCGGCTCTCCAGCCGGTCGAGGATGTCGGCGACCGACAGCATGCGCACGCGCACGGCGGCGAGCTCGATCGCCAGGGGGACACCGTCCAGCCGCCGGCACAGCCGGGCGACCGCCCGCTCGTTGTCCTCGTCGAGCGAGAACTCCGGCAGCACGGCCGCGGCCCGGTCCTCGAAAAGCCGCATCGCCTCCTGGTCCTTCGCCATCCCCGGGCCGTCTTCCGCAGGAACCCGCAGGGGCGGCACCGGCCAGACCTGCTCCGGGGCGATCCTGAGCGGCTCGCGGCTGGTCGCGAGCACCCGCAGCCGCGGGGCGGCGGTGAGCAGGACGGCGGTCAGCCGGCCGCACGCGTCCAACAGGTGTTCGCAGTTGTCCAGCACGAGCAACAGGTTCCGGCCGGCGAGGTAGTCCACGAGCACCGTTTCCAGGTCTCGCGCGGACCTGTCGTGCAGCCCGATGGCCGCCGCGACGGCGTGCGGCACGAGCGAGGGGTCGTGCACGTCGGCGAGCTCGACGAGGTGCGCGCCGTCCGGGAAGGCCCGCCGCAGCTCGTGCGCCACGTGCAGCGCCAGCCGGGACTTGCCGATGCCGCCGAAGCCGGTCAGCGTGACCAGCCGCGAGTCCGCCAGCGCGCGCCTGAGCCCCGTGGTCGCCTCGCGGCGCCCCACGAAGCTCGTCAGCTCATGAGGAAGACCAGTCACGTCCGGGAGGGCCACCTGCGTCACGACGCACCGCACTCGTCCGCCAACAGCAACCGCACCATCGTTGGCCGGTCCGCGCGGGGCGCTTCCCGCGAAGACTACTGGACGGTATCCATCCGGCTTGGCCACGAGGAGCCCACGGGCGGGCGAGCGGAGCCAGGGCCGAAGGTCCCGAGAAGGGCTACGTACGTAGGTTCCTTGGTATTTCTCCCGTCGTCCTACGGGCCCCTCACGGGCGATCGTGGAAATCACCACCAGACCCCCGACCCAGCCCAGGACACGACTCGCCATGTACGTCCACCCGACACCAGTCACCCCCACCCACGACGGCCTCGGTTTCTCCCCGCACCGCGGCAACGGCCTGCCCCACAGGCACCACGCACCACACGTCTACCGAAACCCCTGCACGCGCACGTGGATCTGCGACTACGAGGGCACCCGCGCCGCTCCCGGACCGGACCGCGCCCGGACCGTGTGCCGGACCCACCTCGACGCCCTCCGCGTCGCCCTGGGCAACGGCTTCGCCCCGTGAGAGTCCTGGCGCGGCCGTAGCGCCCCAAGCGCCTCACCGGTATCCGTTCACCGCACGAGTCACGTTGCCGGTTCCGCGATCGCAGACCGGTCGAAGGTGCCGTCGACGATCAGGCCGCCGTCGACCGGGAGCATCACGCCGGTGATGAATCCGGCCTCCGGCGACACCAGGAAGCCGATGGCCGCGGCGTCAAGGACCGCCCCGCCGACGACGGACGGGTTGCTTCACGCCCGAGCGAGATGCTTCCCGTGACCGGTCCTGCGGACCGACGCGCGGAAACCTCGTTGATCACCGGCTCCCCGAGTGGTGGGGCGATCCCGAGCCCGGAGCGCGTTGGTACGACATCGACCACCCGGCCGTAGTCGAAGCGCGGGAACAGCTCTTTCCCGAGCGACCGAACTACTCGCCGAGTGCCTCGTCGGTGACCGACCACGAGTGGCTGGAGCAGACCCCGGCCGTCCGGCGCTGGCCACCGCCCTGGGCCCGATCATGTACTGCGACCCGCTGAAGGGCATGCGCTTTTCGCACGACGCCGAATCCTCCTGACGGCACCGATCAGAGGGAGACTGCCAGCATGTCGGCCTTGACCAAGGTCCGGCCGCCGTGCCGCCGGATCCGGACGGCGCGCTACTCGCCATCGCCGGCACCGACCGCACGGTGCGGCTGTGGAATGTGGCCGGCCGCAAGCACATCGCCACCGGTGACCGGTCACTCCGACGGCATCTACGACGCGGCCTTCAGCCCGGACGGCAGGATGCCGGCCACCAGAGGCCGCGACGCCTGGGTGGAGATCCGGGCCGTCGCGAGCCAACGGCGGATCGCCGCTTTTCGCGGCCACACCGGGAAAACATCCGCCGAGGCGTCCAGCTCCCCTACCGGCACGATCGCTTGGCAGAGCCTCGCGTCTTGATGTCGCAGAAGCGCGGGAGCGAGGAGTTCGTCGCTGCCCCGCAAGGAACGAGCGAGGACAACCTGCCCCCGTACAGCACCGCCTGGTGAAGCGTGGACTCGCTCGGATTGATGTCTGGGCAGTACAGCATCACGGACATGGGTGCCTCCAGTGCGGAGCAGGCCATCGCCGTGCCCGGCAGCCGTTCGGCAAACCCGACGCCGTAACTCGAACGGGTGAGGTCGTCCTGTGGTCCGGCGCCCCGGAATCGAAAATGCAACCAATTGCAACCCTTGCTCGGCGCACCGCGGATCGGGTCTGCTGAATCCGCCCCGACGTGATCTGGGTTACACGATGGGGATTGGAGGCGACGGTGCACCAGGACCCCTCAGGCGACGGGCTCGTGCCGCCCCCGCGCCCGGCCGGCGAGCTGCCCGTGGTGCCGGGCTCGGCGCTCGGCATCATCGCCAACCCCATGTCCGGGCGGGACATCCGGCGGCTGGTCGCGCACGCCTCGGTCTTCCCCAACGCCGAGAAGACCAACATGGTCCTGCGCCTGGTGGCCGCCGCGGGCGCGCTGGGCGTCGAGCGGGTCCTGGTCTCCACCGACGACTTCGGCGTCGCGGGCGGCGTGCTGCGGGCCGCCCGCAAGCGCACCGGGCAGGACCCCGGCCGCTGGCCGCGGCTGGACTTCTGCGAGCTCGACACCCTCACCGGAACCGCCGAGGACACCCGCAGGCACGTGCGCCGGATGCGCGCGCAGGGCGCGGAGGTGATCATCGTCCTCGGCGGTGACGGCACCGTCCGCGCGGCCGCGTCCGAACTCGGCGACACCGCGCTGCTGCCGCTGAGCACCGGCACCAACAACGCCTTCCCGGAGATGTGGGAGGCGACCGTGGCGGGCAGCGCCGCCGCGCTGGTGGCCACCGGCCGGGCGGACGCGACCCGGCAGGCGAAGGTGCTGCACGTCGAGTGCGGCGACCGGCGCGAGCCCGCCCTGGTCGACGTGTGCGTCTCCACCACCGCGCACGTCGGCGCGCGGGCGCTCTGGCAGGTCGACGAGCTGCGGGAGCTGTACTGCACGTTCGCCGAGCCGCACGCCATCGGGCTCTCCAGCATCGCCGGGCAGCTGCTCCCGACCGCGCGCCACGATCCGGTGGGTGTGGCGATCGAGCTCGCCGGGGGCCGCCCGTCCAGCCAGACCGTGCTCGCCCCGATCGCCCCCGGGCGCATCGTCGCCGTCGAGGTCGCCGACGCCCGCCCGCTGCCGCTCGGGCAGCGGCGGGTCAGCGCCACACCGGCCGGGACCGTCGCCGTCGACGGGGAGCGGGAGCTCGAGTTCGGTCCCGGGACGCCGGTCGCGGTCACCCTCTCCGACCAGGGTCCCCGAGTGGTGGACGTCCGATCGGTGCTGGAGGCCGCCGCGCGGCAGCGGCTGCTGACCCCACCACCGCCGCTCTCGCCGAGGCCGTCATGAGGCCCCGGGCCGAGGCCGTGCCGCGGGAGGGCTGCCCGCGGCGCTTCGCACTGCACATCGCGGGAGGATGATCATGACCGGAACCCTTCGGCCGACCGGCGCGCTGGATGCCACCGCGCTGCTGGACGGCTACCGCACGATGCGCACCATCCGCGAGTTCGAGGAGCGGGTGCACGAGGAGTTCGCCAAGGGCGACATCCCCGGATTCGTGCACCTCTACGCCGGCGAGGAAGCCTCGGCCACCGGCGTCTGCGCCCACCTCGACGACCGGGACACGATCGCCAGCACCCACCGCGGCCACGGCCACTGCATCGCCAAGGGCGTGGACGTCACCGAGATGATGGCCGAGATCTACGGCCGCAGGACCGGCGCGTGCAAGGGCAAGGGCGGCTCGATGCACATCGCCGACCTGAGCAAGGGCATGCTCGGCGCCAACGGGATCGTCGGCGGTGGCCCGCCGCTGATCTGCGGCACCGCGCTGGCCGCCAAGCAGCAGGGCACCCGCGGCGTCGGCGTCGCGTTCTTCGGCGACGGCGCCAGCAACCAGGGCACCACGCTGGAGGCGATGAACCTCGCCTCGGTGTGGAACCTGCCCGCGATCTTCGTCGCCGAGAACAACGGCTACGCCGAGGCCACCGCCGCCACCTGGTCGGTGGCCGCCGACAACATCGCCGACCGGGCGGCGGGTTTCGGGATGCCCGGCGTCATCGTCGACGGCTTCGACTTCTTCGCCGTGCACGAGGCCGCGGGCGAGGCGGTCGAGCGGGCCCGCGACGGCGGCGGGCCGACGCTGATCGAGGTCAAGCTCACCCGCTACTACGGCCACTTCGAGGGCGACCAGCAGACCTACCGCGGCGACGAGGTCGCGCGGGCGCGGGCCGAGCTGGACTGCCTGAAGACCTTCCGCAGCCGGGTGACCAGCGCGGGCCAGCTCACCGACGAACAGCTCGACTCCGTCGACCGCGAGGTCACCGAGCTGATCGACCGGGCCGTGGCCACGGCGCTGGAGGCGCCCAAACCGACCGGCGACGACCTCGAGACCGACGTCTACATCTCCTACTGAGCCCCGGGAGGACCGACATGGCACGCACCATCAGCTACCGAGAAGCGCTCAACGAGGCACTGGTCCAGGAGATGGAGCGCGACGAGAGCGTCATCGTCATGGGCGAGGACAACGCGGGCGGCGCCGGAGCGCCCGGCGCCGACGACGCCTGGGGCGGCGTCCTCGGCGTGACCAAGGGGCTCTACGACCGCTTCCCCGGCCGGGTGCTGGACACCCCGATCACCGAGTCGGCGTTCGTCGGCGCCGCAATCGGCGCGGCCACCCGCGGCATGCGGCCGGTGGCCGAGCTGATGTTCATCGACTTCCTCGGGGTGTGCCTGGACCAGATCTACAACCAGGCCGCCAAGTTCCGGTACATGTTCGGCGGCAAGGCCGTCACGCCGGTGGTCATCCGCACCATGTACGGGGCCGGGCTGCGCGCGGCGGCGCAGCACTCGCAGTCGCTGTACCCGATCTTCACCCACATCCCCGGGCTGAAGGTGGTCCTGCCGTCGTCGCCGTACGAGGCCAAGGGTCTGCTGACCACCGCGATCCGCGACAACGACCCGGTGATCTTCTGCGAGCACAAGGCGCTCTACGACACCACCGGGGAGGTCCCGGAGGAGCCGTACACGATCCCCTTCGGCGAGGCCGACATCGTGCGCGAGGGCGACGACCTGACCATCGTCGCGTTCGGCCGGATGGTCTCGGTGGCCGCGGAGGCCGCCGACGAGCTGGCGCGGTCGGGGGTGCGCTGCGAGGTCATCGACCCGCGCACGACCAGCCCGCTCGACGAGGAGACGATCCTGGAAAGCGTCGAGAACACCGGGCGGCTGGTGGTCGTCGACGAGGCTTCGCCGCGGTGCAACCTGGCCACCGACGTCTCGGCGCTGGTGGCCCGGCAGGGCTTCGGCTCGCTGCTCGCGCCGATCGAGATGGTCACCCCGCCGCACACCCCGGTGCCGTTCAGCGACGTGCTGGAGGACCTCTACATCCCGGACGCGCAGCGGGTCGTCAACGCGGTCAAGAACGTGATGAGCTGGGAGCGCTGAATGACCGACGAGCGGATTCACCGGGTCACCATGCCCAAGTGGGGCCTGTCGATGACCACCGGCAAGATCACCGACTGGTGGGCCTCCGAGGGCGACGACGTCTCCGACGGCGACGACCTCGCCGAGATCGACACCGACAAGATCGCGGGCACCCTGGAGTCCACCGGCGAGGGCGTCCTGCGCCGGATCGTGGTGGCCGCGGGCTCGGACGCACCGGTCGGCGCGACGATCGCGGTCGTCGCGCCCGCCGAGGTGCCCGACAGCGAGATCGACGAGGTGGTCGCCGAGGCGCAGGAGCAGCTGGCCTCCGGCGAGGTCGAGGAGGCGGCCGGTCCGGCGGTGGCCGAGGTCGACGTCGGCGGCCGGATGATCTCCTACGCGTCGATGGGCGAGGGCCCGCAGGCGGTCGTGCTGGTCCACGGCTTCGGCGGCGACAAGAACTCCTGGCTGTTCGTCCAGGAACCGCTGGCGGAGGGCCGCACCGTCTACGCGCTCGACCTGCCCGGGCACGGCGCGTCGACCAAGGACGTCGGCGACGGATCGGTGAACGAGCTGGCGGCCACCCTCATCGCATTCCTCGACGAGCTGGGCATCGAGCGGGCGCACCTGGTGGGCCACTCCCTCGGCGGGGCCGTGGTCACCAACGCCGCGGCGTCGGTCCCGGACCGGGTGCGGTCGCTGACGCTGATCGCACCCGCCGGAATCGGGTCCGAAGTGGACGCCGAGTACCTGCGCGGGTTCGTGGCGGCGAGCACCCGCCGGGAGCTCAAACCGCACCTGCGCAAGCTGTTCGCCGACGAGTCCCAGGTGACCCGCCGGCTGGTCGACGACCTGCTGAAGTACAAGCGGATCGACGGCGTGCAGGAGGCGCTGGAAACCCTGCTGGGCACCCTGCTGCACGGCGAGGCCCAGGCCATCGACACCGGGCCGATGCTGGCGGAGGCCGACGTGCCGCTGGCGGTGGTCTGGGGCCGCCAGGACGCGGTGCTGCCGAGCGCGAACGCCTCGGCGCTCGGCGACCGCGTGGAGGTGCGCTTCGTCGACGGCGCCGGGCACATGGTGCACATGGAGAACCCGCACGCCACCCGAGAAGCCATCGAGTCCGTGCTGCGCTGAGCCCGAGCCCGTGAGTCTCTTTCGGTCGCTATGGGGGACCTCTATTCGTGCCCTGTCGTTACCCACGGCCTTTGCCGACTTGCGACTGGTTCGGCGGGGTGCGGATACGCGGTCTCCACCTGCAAGGGAGGAGCTCTGTCCTCTTCCCGTTGACCTGGCTCCGCCCGATCAGGTCGGGTCAAGGGGGCACCCTCGTGCGTGTGGGAGGTTGCGCAGGGTTTGCCCCCTTGACGCGACCTGATGCCCCTCGAGGAGGTCGACGGGAAGAGGACTGCCCCGAGCGAACCGCAGCATTCGAACTACCGTTCCCGGAGACCTGCCGGGGCCCTGGAACGGCGAGCGCCCCAGTTCTGAGCGGACTCGGCGGCCGGCCACGAAGGCTGCATTCGGCCTCGTCTTGCACGGTGTGACCGGTAGACCGCGGCTGACCATGGCTATCCTGGGACCATGGCTCGGCAGCTGGGCACGGATCGGTTGATCCTGCGAACCTGGCACATCGACGACGCGGAAGCGGCGCTCGGCGTCTACGGGAACGCCGAGGTGACGCGGTGGCTGAGCCCGATCATGGAACAGGTCCCTGACCTTCCAGCCATGCGCCTGTTGCTGCGGCAGTGGATCTCCGAGGACGCCAGGGCGGTCCCGCCGGTTGGGCGTTGGTGCATCCAGCGGCGCGAGGACAACAGCGTGATCGGCGGCGCGACTCTGCTGCGGCTGCCGCCCGGCAACCAGGACCTCGAAGTCGGGTGGCACCTGCATCCGGACCTCTGGGAGCACGGCTACGCGAGTGAGACGATGTTCGCGCTTGCAGGGTGGGCGTTCCGGCACGAGGTCGATGAGCTTTTCGCGGTGGTCCAGCCGGACAACGTCCAGGCAGCTGAAACGGTGCGTGAAAACGGCATGGAATGGGCTGGGGAGACCGACAAGTACTTCGGGCAACGCGTGGAGCTTTACCGGCTTCGGCCAGCGGACCTCGACCGTTCAGCACGGCGCGCGGACCTGCCGCCCGGCTTCGGGGCGCAGTAGCGTCGGGGCACCATGCGCGCCCGCCGGGCCGACGGTCGTCTTCTCCTTGTCTCGACCTTGGGGTGAAGGGAAGATCGTCGGTCATCAGGGATCCGTTTCCCCCGGCGTACAGCGGTGAACTCGCGTCCGTTCTGCCAGTCCCAGAGCAGTCCGGCCTGGCGTTGTTCGCGGTATGGGTCCCAACTCAACCCACTGGGGCGGTCCGCGGCTCCCGATGGCCCAATGCCTCTCCACGGGTTCGTCGGCCGAGCTCAGCTGCGGGCGGTGAGATCTGGTTGAGGCCGCCGTCGACGAAGAGCTCGGTACCGGTGACGAAACTGCTTTGGTCGCCGGCGAGGAAGAGCGCCGCGGCGGCTGCCTCATCCGGGCGCCCCATGCGACCCAGGGGAACCCGGCTCGCGAAGAAGTCCCACAGCTTGGCTGCCTCATCCGGATTGGGGGCGAGGCCGGCGGTGCCGGGTGTTGCGATGGGCCCGGGGACGAGGGTGTCGACACGGATCTTGCGATGCTTGAGCTCATTGGCCCAGGTTCGGGAAAAAGAACGGACGGCTGCCTTGGACGCGGCATAGACGCCGAACGCCTCGCCACCGGAACCCGCCGCGGTGGAGCCGGTGAGGATCACCGAGGCTCCGTCATTCAGCAGGGGAAGCGCCTTTTGGACGGTGAAGAGCATGCCCCTCACGTTGGCGCCGAAGGTGGTGTCGAAATGCTTTTCGGTGACATGCTCCAAAAGAAAGAATTCGCCACTCCAAAATAGGGACACGAATGCAGGTTCGCTGTGGCGACCGAAAGGACTCACGGGCCCTTCGTGACGCTGACTTCCAGGTTGGTGTGGAAGCGGTACGGCCGGTGGTCGAGCAGGTCGGCGAACCGCTTGCGCAGTCGCGACATCTCCGCCCGGACGGTGACCGTCCTGGTGCGGTCGGCGAACAGGTGCTCGGCGAGGTCGGCCGCGCTGGTGCCCGCCCGGTTCCCGGCGAGGTGCAGGAGGATGTCGGCGTGCCTGCCGCTGAGCGGGTAGGTCCAGCTGCCGGTTTCGCGGTGCACCGTCAGCGTGGGCCGGGCGGAGCCGACGTCGAGCACCAGCCGGGTCCCGGCCACCGACCGCTGCCCCTCCGGGCGCAGCAGCACCCCTTCCGGCAGCGGCTCGCACGAGCAGGTACCGAACGCGGGCAGCCACACCCGCTCGGCGCCGGGGCGCTCCGGCAGCACGACGCGGTCGGTCGGCGGCATGCCGGTGGAGGCGGCGACCCAGCCGTGGCGGTCGGTCACCATCGCCTGCCCGTCGATCTTGGCGAGCAGAGGCGCCGCGATCGCGCGCAGCCGGTCGAGCCGGGTGCGATGCGCCTCGCGCAGCCGCGCCTCGGCGAGTCCGGCCACGGCGTGCACCAGCGCCAGCGTGCTGGGGTGGACGGTGCCGGCGGGTCCGCTGATGTTCACCGCGCCCAGCAGGCGGCCGTCGGCGGCGTCGTGGATCGGCGCCGCGGCGCAGGTCCAGGCGTGGTGGGTGCGGACGAAGTGCTCGGCCGAGTGGACCTGCACCGGCCGGTCCTCGACCAGCGCGGTGCCGATGGCGTTGGTGCCCACCGCGTTCTCCGCCCAGCTCGCCCCCTCGACGAACCCGAGCCGGTCGGCGCGCCGGAACACCGACGGATGCCCTTCGCGCCACAGCACCCGGCCGTCGACGTCGACGATGACCACGATGTGCCCCGTGCTCTCGGCCGCGGGCACCAGCCCGGTCCGCAGCGCCAGCAGCGCGTCCCCGGTGAGACCGCAGGTGGCGCGCCGCTGCTCGACCTCCTCGGAGGACGCCGGCCTGCAGTCCCCGCCCCGGTCGGGGTCGACGCCCTGGCTGCGCACCCGTCCCCACGACTGGCGGATCAGCGGCCGGGGCTGCACCGGCGGCCGCCGCCCGGACAGCACGGCCTCGTGCGCGCGGGCCAGGTCGCGGGTGTACTGGTGCGGGTCGACTCCGGTGGGCACGGCGGTCTCGAGGTGGCCGGTCCGCATGGGCAGCTCCCGTCGGTAGGTTTCGCGCGACCACTCGCGGAGCCGACCGACCCGGCGGCCGGAGGACCGCGATGTCCTCACGCCGATCGAAGCGCTACGGGAGACAGCCTCCCGGTTCGCGGCCGGAATTTCCAGGCTGGTCACACGCGGCGCCTACCGCCCTGAGCGCCAAGCGGCCGCCCACCCTCGCAAGACGGTCGGGTAGCCGGCGGTCACGAGAGGAGCGGGAAGCCCCGCAGGTCTGCCGCAGGTGCATCACCTGCCGCGGGATGAACTCCGCGATCGTGAACCCGACGACGTCCGCGGACTCGTCGACGTCGGCCACGATCCGCCGCACCTCGGTGCTGGTGAGCCCGTTGGGTTCCGCGCCGAGGCCCAGGACGAGTTCATCGCTGTCGATCACGTCGACGTCGAAGTGGATCGCCACGCGCGAGCACCCGGTGGCCTCGAGCCAGTCGAGCACCGGCCGTGTGGTCGCGCGCAACTCGTCGGGGCCGAACGACTGGATTCCCCACTCGGCGACGTTGGGGAAGTCGTCATCGGTCCACGAGTGCAGCCCCACGAGGGCGACCCGGTCCGGCGAGACGGTCGCGGGCAGCAATTCCTGCACGTCGGGATCACCGTGGCCGGTGAGCGCGGCCACGGCCATCGTGGCCCGGGTACTCGCTGCGCGGAGTGCCGATGTCGGGGTGCGCGTCGATCCAGACGACCGCCAGGTCGTCGCCGTACCTGCGGGCGAGCTCGGAGAACGGTGCCACGCTCACCGAGCACTACCCTCCGAGGGTCGTGATGCGCGCCGGATCGTGTCCGCGGATGACCTCGAACGCGCTCGCGAGCTGGTCGAGCACGGCCGACTTGGCTTCAACTCCGTCTCGCACGTCCAGACCCTCGTCGGACATCGTGACCGGCGCGGTCGCGGTGGGGCCGTCGTGCGGCGGCAGGACCGCTTCGAGGACCGCGGTGCCCACGGCGTAGCCGCGGCGGGCGACCTCGAGCGGGAGCTCGGAGGCGAACGCCTCGACGCCGGCCGTGCCGGCACCCTGCCACTGGGGCCAGAGGAGCCGGAGGTGGACCCCGCCGTCGGAGGTAGCTGTCCGCGACGGATCGGGTTGCGCCACTGCTGGTTCCTTCCTCCGGAACCACCCTGCTGGACCGCTCCCTGACCCGGCGGCAGCAGCCGGCCGCAACGGGTTCAGCGGTGCTCGGCACGTCCCACCCGCAGAAGGCCCGCCACCACCCGCTGACCACGGGCCTGCACCGAGCCGTCATGGCGTCAACGTCCTTGGGCCCCGTCGCCCTGTAAGCCACGCTCGTTGTGCGCTAGCGCACACACCCTGCGGCGGCAGGAACCGCGAGCCAGGTGTCCACGACCTGTGGCCGTACGCGACATGCGCTCGGCGGGTACCCGCTGGCCCTGCCGAGCGGCGCCAACGGCGGAGGGATTCGCAGGTGGACGAGATCGGCGTGATCGGAGCGGGCGGCGAAGGACTGGCCGTGACGGCCTACCTGTCCTCGATCGGACGCATGGTGCGGCTGTGCACCCGCGATCCCGCACGGATCGGCGGAATCCGGCGCACGAGAAGCATCCGGGCCACCGGGTCCCTGGAGGGCCGCTTCCCGGTCGGGGAAGTGACCGGCGACCCGGCCCACCTGGCCTCCCACTGCCGTGTGCTGGTCGTCGCCGCGATCACCACCGCCTACCGCGACATCGCTCGCGCGCTGGCGCCCCACCTGACCGGCGACCACGTGGTGGTGCTGTTCTCCAGCAAGCTGTGCGGCAGCGCCGAGTTCGCCGAAGCCCTCAGCCGCGAAGGACGGCACGGCGTCGACGTGGTCGAAACCGACGCGCTTTTCGCGGCGCGGCCCCGCGACACCGACGGGGTGGCGGTGCTCGGCGTGAAACGGTGGAACCTGCTTTCCGGTGCCCGCCGGGAGTCCGTCACGCGGTGCGCTCCCCTGCTGCGCGAGTGGTTCCCGTGGGTGGAACCGGCGCGGAACCTGATCGAGCGCGGGCTCACCGACTTCGGCGCCGTGGCCCACGCCCCGATCGCCCTGGCCAACCTCGGCAGCATCGAGCGCGGCGAGGAGCTGCTGTTCTACCTCGACGGCATGTCGGACCGCACCGTGGTGCTGCTGGAGCAGGCCGAACGGGAGTTCCGCGCGGTCGCCCACGCCTACGGTGCGGACCTCACGCCGATGGCCCAGGTCCTCGACCGCTACTACGGCTGCCGGACCACCTGCGTGCTCGACGCCATGCGCAGCGTCGAGGCGTACCAGACGATCCCGGCACCGGAGTCGCTCGACCACCGCTTCCTGCGCGAGGACATCGCCTCCACCCTGGTCCCGCTCGAAGCGCTCGCGGCCACGGCCGGTGTGCCGACGCCGATGATCAGCTCGACCATCAACATCATGTCCCTGCTGTCGGGCGAGCAGTTCCGCGACACCGGACGCACCCTGCACCGGCTCGGCTGGGCCGAGCTCACCCACGACGAGATCCTCGACCGCATCTCGCCCGATGATCGGCACGCACTTGCCGTCGATAGCCTCGTCCCGACTCGGTAGGTACTTGCTCAGCACCCTTCGTAGTCGGAGAGGACGGCGACCTTGCCGGCCGACGCGGAGTCCGGGTCGAAGCGGTAGCCGAGCCATTCCCGGGCGAGCCGCCGCGCCAGCTCCAGGCCGATGACGCGCTGGCCGAAGGTCAGCACTTGGGCGTTGTTGCTCAGCACGGACCGCTCCACCGAGAAGCTGTCGTGCGCGGTGACCGCTCGGATGCCCTTGACCTTGTTGGCGCTGATCGCCACCCCCAGACCGGTTCCGCACACCAGCAACGCGCGGTCGGCCTCGCCGCGCGCGACCATCTCGGCCGCGGCGATGGCGATGTTCGGGTACGCGGTCACGTCGTCGCCGTTGACCCCGACGTCCACAACGGACCCGACGCGCGGGTCCTCCGCCAGGTCGCCTTTCAGGACGTCCTTGTACTGCAGGCCGGCGTCGTCCGAACCCACGACGACGCGCAACGGCTCGGCCTCACTCATCACTTGCCTCCACTGCTCGGGCAGTCGTCTCGGCGACCAGGGCGAACGAGATGGCACCGGCGTCGGGGGTGCCGATGCTGCGTTCCGCCAGCGGCCGGGCGCGGCCGACCCTGGGGGTGAGCGACGCGGTGTCCTCGGCGGCCTGGCGAGCGGCCGCGGCGGCCCGGCGCCAGGAGCCCTCCGCGGCGAAGGACCGGGCGAACGGAACGATCGCGTCGATCATCGTCTTGTCGCCGACCTCGGCCTTGCCGGTGCGCTGGATGGCTTCCGCGAACGCCGCGACACCTGCGGCGATGTCGGACCGCGACGGCGTGCGGTCGTCGCCCAGGCACTCGGCGAAGGCGCGCAGGCCGGTCCCCCACAGCACGCCGGAGGTGCCTCCCGCCCTCGCCGCCCAGGCGTCGCCCGCCTCGGCCAGCACGGACCGCGCTCCGGCCCCGGCGGCGCAGGCGGCCGCGGCGGCCTCGACGGCTGCCGTCGAGCCCTTGACCATGCCGCGCCCGTGGTCACCGTCGGCGGCCACCGCATCGATGCGGCCGAGCTCGTCCTCGGCCTCGCCGATCGCACGCTGCACCGCGGTTAGCACTTCCACCACGGTCGATGCGCACGCGACCGATTCCGGGGTGGCCTGCGGGTACTGCACGGCGCTGTCGGCGACACCGTCCTCGACGTGCTGGGGCGCGACAGCGGTGGTGGGCCGCGGCCCCTTCCGGTAGGCCGGGGTGTCGGCCGGAGCGCACCAGTACCGCTCCAGCTCGCGGTCCAGCCAGACCAGGGTCAGCGACACACCGGCCATGTCCAGGCTGGTGACCAGCTCGCCCACCTCCGGCTCCACGATCTCGAGCCCGGCCGCGCGCAGCCGCTCGGCCACCCGCGCCCACACCACGAACAGCTCCTCGTACTTGGTGGCGCCGAGCCCGTTGAGGATGACGCCGACCCGACCGCCCGCACCGTCCGGGGCTTCCGCCAGCACGCCGTCGACCAGGGTGTCGGCGACCTCCGAAGCACTGGCCGTGTCCACATCGGACACGCCGGGCTCGCCGTGGATTCCCAGGCCCAGTCCCATCTTCCCGGCGGGCACGGTGAACAGCTTGTGGTCCTGCCCGGGCAGGGTGCAGCCGTCGAAGGCGATGCCGAGCGTGCGGGTGCGGTCGTTGGCGGCCCGGGCGACCCGCTCCACCTCGGCGAGCGACCGGGCTTCCTCGGCCGCCGCCGAAGCGAGCTTGAACACCGCGAAGTCACCGGCGATGCCGCGTCGCTTCTCCTCCTCACCCGCGGGTGCTGACGCCACGTCGTCGGTGACGACCACGGTGCGGCAGTCGATTCCTCCGGCCCGCAACCGTTCCTGCGCAACGCCGAAGTTCATGTTGTCCCCGGCGTAGTTGCCGAAGCCGAACAGCACGCCGCCGCCGCGGTCGGCCGCCTTCGCGACGTTGTAGGCCAGTTGCGCCGAGGGCGAGGTGAAGATGTTGCCGACCACGGCACCGTCGCAGAAGCCGGGCCCCACCACGCCGCAGAACGCCGGGTAGTGGCCCGAACCACCGCCGATGACGACGGCGACCTTGCCGCGCGGCCCGGGAGCCGAACGCACCACTCCCCCGTCGACCGCGCGGACGTACTGCGGGTAGAGGTCGCAGAAGCCCGCCATCGCGTCCTCGGTGAACCGGGCCGGATCGTTGGAAAGTCGGGTCACGATTCCTCCGCTAGACGATCGCGCTGGCGCCGAGGACCAGCAGCAGCGCGACGATCGACATGATCGACTGGGCGACGGTGTAGACCTGGAACGCGCCGCGGGTGGACAGGCCGAGCAGACCGCGGAACATCCAGAAGGTGTTGTCGTGCACGTGACCGCCGAAGCTCGCGCCGGCCGCCGCCGCCAGCACGACCAGCACCGGGTTGAGCCCCAGCGAGCCGACCACCGGCAGCAGCAGGGTCGCGCCGGTGATCGCCGCGACCGACCCTGAGCCCTGCGCGAGCCGCAGCAGCGCGGCGACCACCCAGGCCAGCACCAGCGGGGAGAAGCTGCTCGCGTGGAACGTCCCGGCGACGATGTCGCCGACGCCGTTGCGGCTGATGACCTCGCCCAGCGAACCGGCCACGCCGTTGAACAGCAGGATCGTGCCGCTGGTGGCCGCGCCCCGGCTCAGCGCCTGCTCGACCGCCCGCATCGACAGCGAGTAGCCGCAGATCCCGCAGCCCAGCAGCAGGCCGATCAGCAGTGCCACCACCGGATCGGACAGCAGCGTCACCCAGCCGATCTCGGCGCCCGCGATCTCGGTGGCGGTGCCGGCCACGATCAGCAGCAGCGGCACGATCGCCGGGATCAGCAGCACGATCAGCGGCAGCCGGCGCCTGGGCTCCTCGACCTCGTCGACGGCGATCCCCAGCGAGGTCGCGTCGGACTCGGCCTCGTCCTTGGCCGGGTTCCAGGTCCGCCGCATCAGCTTGCCGTGCAGGAAGACGCTGATGACGATCGACAGGATGCCGACCACGCCGCCGACCAGCAGCATCATGCCGAGGGAGGCGCCGAGCGCGCCGGAGACCGCCAGCGCCGCCGAACCGGGCAGGATCATCAGCAGGCCGACTTCCAGGCCGATGGCCAGCGCTCCGCCGACGGCGGCCACGCTGATCCCGGTGCGCCTGGACACCGAACGCGCGATCGGCGCGAGCATCACCAGCGCGACGTCGAAGTAGATCGCGGGGAACACGACGCCGGATGCCAGCCCGAGCGCGTACGGAGATTTTCCGCGACCGAATATCCGGAGGAACACCTCCACGATTCTTTGCAGTGTTCCGGTGGCCGACAGAATAGATCCCAGCAACACACCGAAGCCGATGATCAGGCCGACGTCGGCCATGAGCTTGCCGAAGCCCTCGGTGACCGCCTCGGTGGTCCCCTCGACACCGAGACCGGTCGCCAGTCCCAGGTAGAGCGCACCCAGGACCAGCACGACCACCGGGTTCAGCCGTGCCGCCACGATCAGCGCGATGATTCCCACCAACGCGATCGCGGTGTGCAGAAGAATGATCGAATGGGGCATGACGCCTGTCTTTCCGTGATCCTCGACGTTGAGGAAAGGCCGGCAAGCAAAGGACTTCCCGGCGTGGTTCTTCGAGCGCGCTGGTCGCCTGGTTTCCGGCAGTCAACCACGACCGGAATTCCGGTCCGCGCTCGCTCTGCAATCGGATCGCGTTTGTCCGGACGGTGACGACACGACTACGGGAAGTCGGGAATTCGCATCCCGTCCCGCGAACTCACTGGATGTGCGAGCCGCCGTTGATGTCGAAGGTCGCGCCCGTGATGTAGCCGACGTGCTCGCCTGCCAGGAAGGTGACGGTGGCCGCGACGTCCTCGGTGCGGCCGTTGCGGCCCACCGGGATGTCGGCGATCAGCTTCGCCTTGCGCTCACCGGCGAGCGCGCCACCGGTGATGTCGGTGTCGATCAGGCCGGGTGCGACCGCGTTGACGACCACGCCGTGCGGCCCGGCCTCGCGGGCCAGCGCCCGGGTCAGCCCCAGCACGGCGGCCTTCGCGGCCGAGTAGTGCGAGCCGCCGAACACGCCGCCGCCGCGCTCGGCGCTGACCGACGACAGGTTCACGATCCGGCCGTAGCCGCGTTCGATCATGCCGGGCAGCACCCGCCGGGTGACCAGGTACGTGCCGGTGACGTTGACGCTGAAGACCAGGTCCCACTCCGCCTGCTCGATGTCGAGGAAGCGGGTGGGCCGGGTGATGCCCGCGTTGTTCACCAGAGCGGCGACCGGCGGCAGGTCGGAGGACTCGAGCTCGCCGACGGCCCGCCCGACCGAGGCGGCGTCGGTGACGTCGGCGGCCAGGCCCAGCGCGGGGACTGCGCCGCGCTCCCCCGCCGCGGCCGCGGTGCGCTCGGCGGCTTCGCCGTCGATGTCGAGCACGGCGACGGCGAAGCCGGCGTCGGCCAGGTGCAGCGCCGTCTCGCGCCCGATGCCGCGTTCGGAGCCGGCTCCGGTGATCACGGCGGTGCGAGTGGTGGACATGCTTCTCTCCTTGCTGGTCGGGGTGCGCCGTCGGGCATTTGTGGGTGGTGTGCCTTCGGGTCTTTGTGGGGTTGGTGTGCCGTCGGGTTTCTGCGGGTTGGGCTTTCAGGCCATGAGGTGCGGGGCGATGAGGTCGACGGCTCGAGCGGCCGCCGCTTCGCGGTCGGCCTCGGCCACGTCGTGGGTTTCCAGTTCCAGCACGTAGCGGCCGGGGTAGCCGTGCTCGCGGAGGGCGCGGATGACGCCCGGGAAGTCGGCGCGTCCGCGGCCGAGGCTCAGGTTGATATCGCCCGGCACGGCGTCGCGCAGGTGGACGTGCTCGATGCGGTCGGCGAAGTCGCGGACGAAAGCGACCTCGTCGATCTCCCCGGCGACGACGTGGCTCACGTCGAACACGAACCCGGCCGAGTCTGCGGGCACCCGTTCCAGCAGCGCTTCGGCGCGTTCCCGGGTGTGGCAGAAGCGGTGGTGGTGCAGGCCCTCGACCAGCAGCCGGACGCCGCGCTCGGCGGCCAGGTCACCGAGCAGCCGCAGACCGCGGGCCAACCGGTCGAGGTCGGTGGCCTCGTCGACGAACGGGTCCCTCGCCTGCGCACCGCAGGGCACGATGATCGCCGCGTCGAGGCGTGCGGCCAGCGAGACCAGGGCGCCGCCGGTGGCCTCGAGGACGCCGTCGTCCAGCCCGGGGTCGTTCATCGCCCCCGGGTCGACGTTGATCGCCCAGGTCCGCACGTCGTGCTCTCCGAGGCCGCGCACGACGTGGTCGGCGTGGTCGCCCAGCGGCGTGGGGATGTGGTCGCACACCCCGGGCAGGCCGCCGAGGTCGATGCCGGACAGACCGAGGCCCGCGATCGTGCGGAGCGCTTCCGGTAACGCCCGGTGGCGGAACGAGATGGTCGAGCACCCGAGCTCGGAGGTCTGTGTCTTCAATCGGCACCCCTTCGTGCTGCCAGTGCCGCACAGTCAACGCGGCCAACAGTCGACTGTCAACAGTCAACCTCGATGGACTGGAGATCGACAGCACGACGACGGGAATGACGACGGTCCGGTGCCCTGACCTCCCGCGCTGGCCGACATGGACGGCAGAGTGCGGCAGAGCCCGCGCCAACCGCGCGACGCGATCAGCAGCGGTCGGTTCTCACCGGGTCGACGACGGCACACAATTCGCGATCCCGCATGAGCGACGTTGTCCGTTTCGGGACCACACCACGACGTTCGCCGCTATAGTCCTCCGCCGAGGTGAGTCGTCGTGGATGCGCTGTTGTGGGTTCTGCAGGGGGTCATGGCCTTCCTCACCATTCCGTCAGGCCTGATGACCGCTCTGCGCCAGAACGAGCGGGTCCACATGCACGGCATGGAGGTCCGTCTGGGCGATGGGCCGAGCCCCGCGGCGCGGGTCGGCGGTGTCCTGTCGGCCGCCTGCGGGACCGCGCTCGTGGTTCCCGGACTGATCGACGAGGTCACGATCCTGACCCCGATAGCCGCGCTGGCACTGGTGGCGCCGGCACTGGCGATCCCGGCGCGGCGGGCGATGCAGGGCTCGATCGGCCCGGTCGCGGCGGTCTTCGGAATGCTCTACCTCGCCGCACCGCCGATATTGGTGGCATGGGGCCGATTCGGGCCCTACCCGCTCTAGCCATCCGAGGCCGCATGCCGCATGCCGATTGCCAAACCGGCGGGCGGCATGGATCATGGGCCCCATGATCATGCGAAAGGACGACACCCGCTCCATCTGGTGAGCGCCCACGAACCCCGAGCCGAACGGCAGGGGACCACAGCTCCCATTCCTCCCGCGGGCGAACCGGTCCTGGAACATCTGGACGCCCTGCCCTTTCCCGCGCTTATGCGCACTCTGGCCTCCCGCGCCCGTGCCATGTCGGCCGCGGATTACGAGCGGATCCACACCGCCCTCGATGCCGGGAACACCTACGAACGCCACATCGGCCTGCACCTGGCCGTGGTCCGCCGCGACCTGAACGCCGTCGAACGGGCTCTCGCGGACCCGGTCCTGCGTCGCCGCGCCCTCTCCGCGTCGATCCGGCTACCGGTCTCCGACCGCGCGCTGACCGCGCTGGTGGAGCACTCGACTGCTCGGGACCGCACCGCTGTCTACGGGGTGCTGCGACGCTCTCGGCGCCGCGAACTCGCCGATGCACTCGTGCCGCTCGTGCGAGATCGCTACGGGCGAGCCGACGTCGCGCGGTTGCTACCAGCGTGTTCACCGAAGGTGGTCGAGCACTGGCTGCCCCTCGCCGGGTCGAACACGACCCTTCTGCGCAGGCTCGCCCGCACCGCACCCGCGGTGGTCGCGCGACATCTCGTGAGCGAGTTGCCCACCCAGGACTGGCGGCGTCGCAACGGGGGGCTTCTCGGATACCGAGGTGTGCTGGACGTGCTGGCCACCCGTGCACCGCGGGAGCTCGCCTCGGTGCTGCGAAACCACCCCGGACTGCGCCAAGTCGCGCTGACCCGGGATCCTCGGATGACGTCGGCTCTGCTGACCGAACCGGAGGCGATTCTCGACGCCCCGTCCGCGCAGCACTGGCCGATCCACCACGACGTCCGGCTGTCCTCCGGCGCCCGGAACGCGATCGCCGGTCTGGACGTCGAACAGGTCGCGAGACTGCTGAGGAAGTTCGCGGCCCTTCCCGTACGAGGCAGGGTGCTCGAAGCGATGCCACCGCACACGCGGCGTCGCGTGCTCGAACGCGCCTACCCGGACGAGCAGGTGGCCACGCACGTCACGGTGGACGAAGTGCGCCAACTGCCACCGGAGGATCGCGTCGGGCTGGCCCGCCGGATCCTCGCTGATCTCGAGAGGCCCACCTGCGGATGGCGCCATCTGGAGATGACCGGGATGCTGCCCTACCCGGAGGCGGCCCCGGCTCTGTCCGAAGCGACGGCGAGCCACCGCTACCAGGAACGCCGCCTCGCCTGGGAGTCGTTGCTGGGATGCGCGGTGCTGGAAGGTGATCGCACTGCGTTCTCCCGGGCGGTCACCGAGGCCCGACGCGCCTGGTACGACCAGGATCTCGTCCGGGTGGCGGCACTGCGCCCGATCGCCCACGCGCCCACCGCCCTGCTGTCGGCGGTCCCGGTGTCGGTACCGCGCGAGGTCGTCGCGGCGGTGACCGGTTCCCGGGATGCGACCGAGACCTGCTTCTCCCTGGTCTCCCGGTGGTTGTCCCGATCCCTCGCCCACGCGTCGACCGAGACGTCGGCCGAGCGCGCGGAGGAGTTGCAGGCCCTTCTTGTTCGCCTGCACGGCGATTCCCGATCGCCGCGCCCGCCGGTGGAAGTCGCGGGCCGGGACCTCGGGCGACGGCTGTGGTCGCAACTGCGCTCCCGACTCGACCACCAGGTCCGCAGTGGCCGATTCGATGCCGTTTTCCGGTTGGCCGCAATGGTCGAGCCCGGCTCGATACCCGAACTCGACGAACTGCTCGGCACGATCTCGCGGACGGCCACCGAGCCGCGCGATGCCGCCGAAGCGGCGAAGCTGTGGATCGCCGCCCCCTCGACGCGCGAAGACCGCGTCGGTGAGCTGGTCGAGCACGATCCCGCCCTGGGACGGATCGAGTGCGTGTGGCAGGTGGTCGCGACCCGCCGCACCGACCTGCTCGACCGCGTGCTCTCGCGGGACAAGGCGCCGCCCGCCGTTCCTGCCGGGCGACGCGGCAGGTGGACACCCACCCAACGCCAACTCGCCGAAGCCGGCGCGACAACGGCGGCGTTCGATGCCGATCTTCCCATGGTGGAACGGGAAATGGCCGTCGCGGCCTTGTCCGATCCGGACTCGCTCACCGCCCTCGCCGACAGCGCCGCACCACCGGTCGCCGCAGCAGCACTCGGAACACTGGCCCGCGTCGCGCCCGCCGGCCAAGCCCTGCACGTCCTGCTCCGGCACGCCACAGAAGACGGCGGTCCGGCTCGCCGGGCCGCCGTCCGAGCCCTCGCGGAATGCGTCGACTCGCTCCCGGACTCGCGGGCGATCGAGGCGCTCCGTCCGTTCGTGCTGGGCCGCAAGTCCGTGGGTGCGGCCAAGGAAGCGGTGCGGCTCCTCGCGGGCCGACGCCTGGTGGGCGGCACGGACCTGCTCGTGGCCGCGTGGCGGACACCGGATCTCCACCGCGACGCCCGAGCCGCCGTGGTCGCCGCACTCGTGGGCGTGCTCGGCGAGGACGACCGCGTTCCCGCGATCCTGGGCGAGGCGGTCCGAGGCGGCGAAGCGGTCAGGGCTCCGGTGCTCGACCTCCGCCCCGCCGAGGTCACCGGCGACCAGCGACCCGTACTCGCGCGCACCCTCGCCGGTGCGCTCGACACCAGGGATGCCGAGGTCATCGGCGCGTATGCCGAGTGGTGGCAGTACGCACCCGGGGGGCTCGCGGGGCTGGACCCGGTTGCCGCGGTGACGGCACCCCCGACGGCGTTCGGCGCCATGGCGTCGTTGCTCTGCCGCGCCGCCCGCCACGACGACGGTCTTCGCGCGCTGCGCGCCGTCACCGACCAACTCACCACGGAGATCGGCAACGGCTCCGCCACGGCGCGCAAGCACTTGGAAAAGCTGCTGTCGTGCTGGTCGATCCCCACGCAGGAGCAGAAGGAAGCAGGCGCGGCGCGCGTACTCGCCGACGCGTGCAAGCGCGTGGACATGCACGCCGCGGCAGTGCCGCTGCTCATGCACCTCGCACGACTTTCCCTCGCCGGACCGCCGGAACCGGACTCCTGGACCGAACTAGTCGCGACGATCGACGAACGCCCCTACCGGTGGAAGTCGTACGGGCTGCTCCAGCCCCCGCTGCGCCCGGACGAACTGGACACGGCACTCGCCGTCGCCGACCACCTCAGCACGCTCGACGGGTCGGTCCCCGGACTGCTCGCCGTCCAACTGGTCCTCGCCGGACGAAGGCTGGGCGACCGGACCGGCTCGTGCCGCGACCGGCTCGCCGCCCTCCGCGAACACCCGGACCCGGACGTGCGCGAATGCTTGCGCGGCAAGCACTTCTGGCAAGTCGGTTGGTAGCGGCGTGATCGCGGGCCTAGCCGCCGAAGATGGTCCTCAGAATGCCGTTCAGGACGCTGGAGGATTCGCTGGGCGCTGTGACGACGAAGAAGAACAGGAACGAGCCGATGCCCATGAGCACGAAGGCGATCCAGCCGACGATGACGCCGGCGAGTGCCACACCCCGGTTGCGGTAGTGACCGGGGTCGCGATCGATCGACCGCAGTGCGATGTGCCCGAGGATCGCTCCGATCAGCCCGAGCAAGACGGCGCCGAAGCAGGTGACGAGCCCGGCCACCGACACGCACAACGAGGCGATGGCCAGGCCGTTGCCGCGCGGTTCCGGCGGACGGTGCGCCTCGTCCGACGCCGAAGACGGCCTCGGCTGGTTGGTCATGACTGCCCCTTCTTCCGAGATCAACCCGGCCAGTATGGGTGTGCCGCCTACCTCTCGTGGTGGGTTCGGACGAACAGGGCCGTGCAGGGCCCTAACAGCCGACCGTGAAGTGCTTGTCCTCGCGCGGGTTCTCGAGCTCGTCGACGACGGCCACGGCGAGGTCCTCGGCTGAGATTCGCGATGCGCCGTCGTCGCTCGTGATGAGCGTGGTGGTGCCGCGCCGGTATTTCCCGGTGCGACGTCCGGGTTCGAGGAGCGCCGGTGGGCTGACGTAGACCCAGTCGGCAGGGTGCGATCGGCAGGCTTGCAGTTGCGCCAGGCTGGCGGCGGCGATGGTGCGAACTGCTTCCGGCACGTACTCCGGGCTGTCGAGGACGAGCAGGCCGGGGTGTCCCGGAACCTGCAAAGGCGCGGCGCCGCCGACAACGAGGATGCGCGCCCCGGCGGCGCCCGCCGCGTCGAGCAGCGCGGTCGTGGTCGTGGTGACGCCGTCCTCGCTGCCAGGTGCGGGGCGGGTCGCAGCCACGGCCGCGTCAGCGCCGTGGAAGAGCCCGCTCATGTGGTCAGGGTCGTTCGCGTCGCCCTCGACCGCCGTCACGCCGGGCGGCAGGTCTGCCGGCGCTGCTTTCCGGAACACGGCGAGGACATCGTGTCCCCGGCTCGCGGCTTCGCTGACGACGCGCGAACCGACCATGCCTGCGGCTCCGACGACGGTGATCTTCATCGCGGTGTCCTTTCCGGGGTTGCGGGTGGAACAGACGAGCGGGCGGGCTGCGGAAGCTGTCCCGCGACGATCGCGGCCAGCGACAGCGCGAACCCGACGAGCTGGACCGGGCCGAGTGCCTGACCGAGCAGCACGGCGCCGAGAACGGCGGCGACCAGCGGCGAGAGCAGGCCGAGAACCGCGACCGAGGTGACGGGCAGCGCGGTGACCCCGCGGAACCACAGGACGTAGGCGACCAGGCCGCCGACCAGCCCCAGCCAGAGGTAGCCGAGGGCGGCGCCCAGGTCGATCGCGGGAGGTGCCCCCTCGACGAGGGAGGTGACCGGCACCAGGAACAGCCCTCCGGCGGTGAGCTGCCACCCGGCGAAAGCGGTGGCACCGACCTCGGCGGGCCTGCCCCAGCGCTTGGTCAGCGTCACCCCGAGCGCCATCGAGGCCGCGCTCGCGAGGCCCGCCACGATCCCCACGGCGTCGAGTGCCGCGTTCGGCCCGATCACCACCAGGCCGACTCCGACGACCCCCGTCACGCCCCAGACGAACCGCCAGGCGGAGGGGCTTTCGCGGAGAACCGCCACCGCCAGGACGGCGACGATGAGCGGCTGCGCCGCCGCCAAGGTCGCGGCCACACCTCCCGGCAGGCGTTCCGCCGCGATGAACAGCAGCGGGAGGAACAGCCCGATGTTCAGGACGCCGAGCACCGCGGCCTTCCCCCACCACGCTCCGCGCGGCAGTGCACGGCCGATCGCCAGCGCGACCAGGCCGGCGGGCAACGCCCGCAGCAGCCCCGCGAACAGCGGGTGTCCGGGCGGGAGAAGCTCGGTGGTGACGACGTAGGTCGTGCCCCACACCGCGGGAGCCAACGCCGTCAGGGCGGTGCGGGACAGATCCCCATGAGGAGCACTTCCGCCGACTCCGCCGGCATCCATCCGTGCTGCTGGACTTGTCATACCCGCAATCTCACCCGGCAGCGATCGATGAGTCCAACACATGTTTGTCACTTCATCGATCGCGGGACAAGATGGATACATGGAGCTCCAGCAGCTGCGCTACGTCATCGCCGTCGCCGAGACGAACAGCTTCACCCGCGCCGCCGAACGGTGCCTGGTCGTCCAGTCCGCCCTCAGCCACCAAATCGCCCGCCTGGAAAGGGAACTCGGCGCGAGGCTCTTCGAACGCACCAGCCGCCGGGTGCGTCTCACCGCGGCCGGCGCGGCGTTCCTCCCGGCCGCACGCCTGTGCCTGGACGCCGCCGAGCGTGCAGCCGCCGAGGCCGCCGCCGCTGTCGGCGAGGTGCGCGGACGGCTCGCCGTGGGCCTGATCGCCACCGTCGCCGCGGTCGACATCCCCGGCGCCCTGCGCGACTTCCACCAGCAGTACCCGCACGTGCGGATCAGCCTGCGCGTCGGCGCGAGCGAGGAGCTCGTCGAGCAGGTCAAGGAAGGCGCCATCGAAGTGGCTTTCCTCGGGCTGCCGACCACGGCGCGGCTCCACGGCGTCAACGCCCACGAGCTCGCCCGCGACCGGCTCGTCGCCGTGGTCGCGCCGGACCACCCGCTCGCCGGCGAAACCACCACCGACCTGCGCAGGCTTTCGTCCGAGGTGTTCGTGGACCTTCCGGCCGGGACAGCCGGACGCGCCCAGTCCGACCTGGCCTTCTCGGCCGCCGGGCTCAGCCGCGACGTCGCGTTCGAAGTGACCAGCGCGTACCTCGTGGCCCGGCTCGCCGCCGAAGGCCTCGGCATCGCCATGCTCCCGGCCGCATACGTGCCCCAGCTCACCGACGTGACCACCATCGAGGTCGCCGACGCGGCCGCCCGCGTCGAATACGTCATCTGGAGCCGCTACACCCGCACACCGGCGGCGTCGGCCTTCCTGACCATTCTCGACATCCCGGCAGAAGAGCAGGACAACTGACCCAAGGGTCAGAGGGTGCAGCGGGCGGACGGCAGGAGCACAGTTCCTCCTCGGAATTCATGGTCGTCGCTGCCTCTGCGGGCGGTCGCGTCGGAGCCGAGGAGACACCTGGCTGCTGCGGCACACTCGATCCCCGAGCGGAGTGCCCCTCGCCACTTTCGCGCTTCGCGGCGCGACTGCGCTTGACCATGCCGCTACGGCACGGTTTCGACTGGAACCCGTCGGCGCGACCACGCCGACCGAGCCGCTTTCGAGGACGAGGTGACGGTTGTGGCGTGGAGTACCCGCGAGATCGCCGAGCTCGCCGGCACGAGCCTGCGGGCGGTGCGGCACTACCACGAGGTCGGCCTGCTCGCCGAGCCCGAGCGGCGCGCCAACGGCTACAAGAAGTACGGCGTGGCCCACCTGGTGCGGCTGCTGCGGATCAAACGCCTGACCGACCTCGGGTTCTCGCTGTCCCAGATCGCCGCCATGGGCGAGGCCGACGACCACCCGGCCGACGCCCTGCGCGCCCTCGACGCCGAGCTGGCCGCCACCATCGAACGCCTCCAGCGGGCCCGCGGCGAACTCGCCGTCATCCTGCGCCAGGCCGTGCCGACCGACCTGCCCCCGGAGTTCGCCCCCGCCGCAGTTCCGGAGCTGTCCGAAGCCGACCGCTCCTTCGTCGTCGTCCTGACCCGGGTCCTCGGGCCACGAGGCATGCAGGCCTACTCCGAGATGCTGCAGGACCTTCCCGACGATCCCACGGCCCCGGAGTTCGGCGAGCTTCCCGCCGACGCCGACGAGCCGACCCGCCAGGACGTGGCCGAACGCCTGGTCCCCTACGTCCGCGCGCTCCACGCGGAGCACCCCGGGTTGCGGGACGCCAACGCCGACGCCCCGGGCGGAGCGCAGTTCGCCGAGCAGACGGTCGGCAAAGCCCTCGTGGACCTCTACAACCCCGCCCAGCTCGACGTCATGCGCCGCATCGAGTCACTCCTGCGCGCATCCGGGCCCACCGATCCCACCTGATCTCCAGGGCGTGAAGCAGACGCCAACTCCGCACCGCCGCGGAGCATTCCCTAGCGGCGCAGGGTGGTCTCGCGCTCCATGTGCGACAGCTTGTCGGGATTGCGCACGGCGTAGAGACCGGTGATGAGGCCGTCGTCGATGCGCACCGCCACGACGGTGTCGAGCTCGCCGCCCCGCCGGAGCACCAGCGCCGGGTAGCCGTTGACCTGCGCCGGCAGCAGCGACGCCGTGCCCGCGAGCCTGCCCAGCCCGGCGGCGAGCAGGCGGGCCACCTTGCCCGCTCCCACGACGGGTCGCAGGACGGCCTGCTTGACCCCGCCACCGTCGCCCAGGAACACGACATCCGGCGCGAGGATGTCGAGCAGTCCCTGCATCTCGCCCGTTTCGGCCGCCCGCCGGAACGCATCGAGCGCGTCCTTGGTCTCGGACGCGGAAACGACACCGCGCGGTCTGCGCGACGCGACGTGCGCCCGTGCCCGGTGCGCGATCTGGCGGACCGCTGCCGGGGTCTTGCCGACGGCTTCGGCGATCTCGTCGTAGCCGACGTCGAACACCTCGCGCAGCACGAACACCGCCCGCTCGGTCGGGTTGAGCGTCTCCAGCACAAGCAGCATCGCCATCGAGACGCTGTCGGCCAGCTCGACGTCCTCGGCCACGTCAGGCGCGGTCAGCAGCGGCTCGGGCAGCCAGGGGCCGACGTAGGACTCCTTGCGGCGGCCGAGCGCGCGCAGCCGGGCGAGTGCCTGGCGGGTGGTGATCCGGACCAGGTACGCGCGCCGGTCCCGCACAGCGCCGAGATCGACACCCGCCCACCGCAGCCAGGTCTCCTGCAGGACGTCCTCGGCGTCGGCGGCCGAGCCGAGCATCTCGTAGGCGACGGTGAACAGCAGGTTCCGGTGGGCGAGGAACGCCTCGGTGGCGGGACCCGGGACGTCGTCGCGGCTGCCCCTGCCGCGATCGCCGGGCGCGGTCTGCGACGTGCCGGCCATGAGTGGCTCCTCCTCGTTCTCGGCTGTGCCACCCACCAGACGCCGGAGCCCGCCGTTCTGTGACACCGGAAGGGCAGCCAGGCCGGCTCGACGTGGCGCGCATCACACGTTGTCACAGGGCTCGGGTCGCGGGCATCTCGTGTTCGTCCAGCGCAACACCACGAGAGAGGACGAAGCCGTGGACGCCCGATTCGACCTGTTCACCAACGAGATCGCCGCCAAGTTCGCCAAGCGGTTCGCCGGCGCGGGCCTGGTGATCCACCAGTCGCCGCTGCCGAGATCCACGCAGGAGCTGGTGTCGCTGCGCGCGAGCCAGATCAACGGCTGCGGCTGGTGCATCGACATGCACACCAAGGAGGCCGCGGCCGCCGGTGAGACACCGGTGCGGCTCCACCTGGTCGCCGCCTGGCGCGAGTCCACCGTGTTCACCGAGGCCGAGCGGGCCGCGCTGGCACTGGCCGAAGAGGGCACCCGCCTCGCCGACGCCCACCCCGGCGTGTCCGACGAGACCTGGGCCCAGGTGCGCGAGCACTACGACGACGACCAGATCGCGGCGCTGGTCTCCCTGGTCGCCCTGATCAACGCGGCCAACCGGCTCGCGGTGATCGTGCACCAGCGGGGAGGGTCCTACGAGCCCGGCATGTTCGCCGCCGCGTTGGACTGATCGGCAGACGTGCCCGGCCCAGGTCACTCGCCCCGGGCCGGGCCCGCGC
The DNA here is from genome assembly GCF_000062885.1 of Saccharopolyspora erythraea NRRL 2338. Lineage (NCBI taxonomy): Bacteria > Bacillati > Actinomycetota > Actinomycetes > Pseudonocardiales > Pseudonocardiaceae > Saccharopolyspora > Saccharopolyspora erythraea. Next base: position 5,337,852 of record NC_009142.1, read on the forward strand.
GCGTCCGGGCACGGCTGTTTCGCCACGGACCCCGGCGGGCGGTCTATACGATGATCGTCATGGGGGGACCGCGCCGCGCCGGACTGGCGGGTGCACACCGGGCTTCCAGGTACCCCGCTTGCCGCAGTCGGACCTTCCGGCAGCCCGACGATGTGGTGCGCGGCACCGTCGCTGCCGGCGGCAGCGATGACGTCGTTGGCCGGACCGCCGGCGCACGAACCGAGAATTTGGGGAGTTGTCCTTGAGCAATCCGTTGGTCGCCGAACGGAAGGACTCGACGCAGTCGTTCACCGGCATCGCGATCGCCGAGTCGGTCGACGAGACCAGGAAGGCCATCGAGAGCGGCGACTGGGCGGGCGGCGTGCTGGGCGTTGTCGGCACCTCGCTGGACGCGCTCGGCGCGGCGATGGACCCGTTCGGCGCCGCGCTCGCCGCGGGCGTGGGCTGGCTGATCGAGCACGTGGGCCCGCTGTCGGAGGCGCTGGACGATCTCACGGGCGACCCGGACGAGATCAAGGCGCACTCCGAGACCTGGAAGAACATCTCGACCGAGCTCGAGGACCTCAAGACCGAACTGGCCGACCTGATCAAGGCGGACACGGCGGCGTGGACCGGTGAGGCCGCCGACGCGTACCGCAAGCGCGGTGAGGACACCGGCAACCTGATCGCCGCCGCGGCGAGCGCCGCCTCCGGTGCCGCCGACGGAGTGGGCACCGCCGGCGAGGTCGTGGGGACCGTCCGGACCCTGGTGCGCGACATCATCGCCGACCTCATGGGCCACATGATCAGCTGGGCGCTGCAGGTCATCGCGACGCTCGGGATCGGGTTGACGTGGGTGGTGCCGCAGGTCGTCGCCGCGGTGGCCAAGACCGCGGCGAAGATCGCCGACATCACCCAGAAGCTCGTGCAGGCGATGCAGAAGCTGACGCCGCTGCTGAAGAAGCTCGGCTACGGCTTCGACGACGCGGCCAAGTCGCTGAAGAACATCAAGGCCGACGGCGGCAAGTCGGACGCTCCGAAGCCCGAACCCGGCCCGAAGGACAAGAGCAACCTCGATCCGCCGCCGAAGGACAAGGGCAACCCCGACCCGCCGCCCAACGACAAGGGCAGCCCTCCCCCCGCCCAGACCGATTCGACGAGCGCCGACCCGGGACCCACGCCGGGCGGTGACAAGGGCAACCCGGACCCGCCGCCGAAATCCAGCGGCCCGGACAACTCCGGCGGCCCGTCGTCGTCCGGCCCCGCGTCGGCGGGACCGTCGGGCGCCAAGAACAACCCGAACACCCCGAACAGCAACAAGCCGTCCAACCCCGTGGACAGCAAGACACCGGCGGACGGCATCTGCACGGGCGGCTCCGAACCGGTGGACATGGCCACGGGCCACATGGTCATGACCGAGACCGACCTCGAGATCCTCGGCCCGCTGAGCCTGGTGGTCGAGCGGATGTACGTCTCGTCGTACCGCGCCGGGCGCTGGTTCGGCCCGTCGTGGACCTCGACTCTGGACCAGCGGCTGGAGGTCGACGACGAGAACGTCTGCTACTTCTCGCCCGACGGGATGATCCTGGTCTACCCGCTGCCGTCGGCCGGTTCCCCGGTGCTGCCCGTCGAAGGCCCGCGGTGGCCCTTGCGCATCCGGGAGGACGGCGGCTACAGCCTGGACACCCCGGACCGGAAGCAGACCATGCGATTCGCGCCGCTGGTGACCGGCGGCAGGCTCATGCCGCTGATGGCGGTCCAGGACGACGACGGCCGTCGGATCGACATCGAGCACCACCGGTTCGGCCCGCCCAAGGTGATCCGGCATTCCGACGGCTACCGGGTGGAGATCGACAGCGCCCGGGAGCGGGTCACCGGCATCCGGGTCGTCGATCCGCGGCAGGGTGCCGATGTGCCGGTGATGCGGTACGGCTACGACGACCAGGGCCGGCTGGCAGCGGTCATCAACTCCTCGGGCAAGGCGTTGCGGTTCCAGTACGACAGCGCCGGCCGGCTGACGGAGTGGCAGGACCGCAACGGCTTCTGGTTCCGCTACATCTACGACGAGCACGGCCGGGTCGTGCGCACGGTGGGCGACAAGGGCTACTTCGACTCCCAGTTCTCCTACTCGGACGACGGTCAGCGGGCGATCACGCGGTACACCGACTCGCTCGGCGGCGTGAAGGAGTTCGAGTTCAACGCCGCGAAGCAGCTCGTGCGGGAAGTCGACGCGCTCGGCAACACGACGCTGTCGACCTGGGACCGCCACGACCGGCTGCTGTCGCGCACGGACCCGCTGGGACGGACCACGCACTACGAGTACGACGCGGCGGGCCGCCCGTGGCTGATCACCCGCCCGGACGGCAGCGTGGTCGAACTGGACCTGAGCACCGACGACACCGTTGCCTCGATCATCGTGACCGACGGCGAGAACACCTGGACCCGGGTCTACGCCGGCGAGGCCCCGGACCCGTTCAGCGGAAAGGTCGGCACAGCGCCGGATCTGGACGTCGACGACCTCCGCTCCGACCGAGGCGCCGGCACCTCCGAGCCGCGAAGCGCCCAGCCCGACCGGCCGCTGCTGGACCTGTTCGGGCGGCCCCGGGAGGAGGCGGCGCCGGACGGCTCGCGGATCCAGCTCGGCTGGACCGTGGACGGCCACCGGTCCTGGCGGGTCGACTCGCTGGGCGCCCGCGAGCAGTGGCGCTACGACCCGGAAGGCAACCAGATCGCGCGGATCGACCCGATGGGCGGCGTGACCGCCGCCGAGTACGGCCCGTTCGAGACGGAGCTGGCCTGCGTCGACGAGAACGGGGCGCGCACCGAGCGCACCTTCGACACCGAGCGGCGGCTGACCTCGGTGACCAACCCGCAGGGCCAGACCTGGCGCTACGTCCGCGACCTGGCGGGCCGGGTGGTCGAGGAGACCGACTTCGACGGCCGGGTGCTGCGCTACGTCTACGACGCCGCCGGGCAGCTCGTGCGCTCGGTCAACGGTGCCGGCGAGGCGACCGACTACGTCTTCGACCTGCTCGGCAACCTCGTCGAATGGCGCACCCCGTCGTCGGTCACCACCTACACCTACTCCCCTGTCGGCCACCTGGTCAGGGCCACCAACGACGACGCCGTCCTGGAGCTCGAGCTGGACGAGCAGGGCCGGATCACCGCCGAGACGGTCAACCAGCGAACCGTCGCGTTCGACTACGACGACACGAACAAGGTGGTCCGCAGGCGCACACCGTCCGGTGTGGACAGTGCATGGGCTTGCGACGGGACGAGCAGGCCGATCGCGCTGTCGATGGGCGGGCATTCGTTGCGCTACACCACCGGCGAGGCCGGTCGCGTAGCACGGACCCGGATCGACGATGCGGCGACCGCCGAGGAGAACTACGACAGCGAGCATCGGCTCGTGTCCCAGACCGTGACCGGGCACTCGGGTCAGCTCGTGCTTGCGCGGTCGTTCCGCTACCGGCCCGACGGCGAACTGATCGGCACCGACGACCGGCTGTCGGGAAGCATCCGCTACCAGATCGACCGGACCGGCCGGGTCGTCGAAGTCATCTCCCCGGACCGGCGCGAGAACTACCAGTACGACGGGCTGGGCAACATCCTCAACGCCGGTGGCGCCCCGGACGCCGCGACCGGACCGCGCCGCTACGCGGGCAACCGGCTGGTCGCGGCGGGCGCGGTGCAGTTCGAGTACGACGCGCAGGGCCGACTCGTGCAGCGCATCGAGGCGGGCCGCGGCTGGCGGTACGCCTGGGATTCCTACGACCAGCTCGTCGCGGTGACGACGCCGGAGGGCGTCCTGTGGCGGTATCGCTACGACCCGATCGGTCGACGGATCGCCAAGCAGCGGCTCGCCGCCGACGGCGCCGTTGCCGAGCAGGTCGATTTCGTCTGGGACGGCGGAACGCTGATCGAGCAGGTGCACACCGACGCGCAGGGCCGGCGCACGGTGACGACCTGGGAGCACCGCCCGGACGACGACACCCCGGTCGCGCAGCACGAGATCGGCGCGGACGGCAGCCGGCGGTTCTTCGCGATCGTGACCGACCCGGTCGGGACGCCGACCGATCTCATCGCCCCGAACGGCGTGCTCGCGTGGCACGGCCGCACCAGCCTGTGGGGCAAGGAGCTGCCCGTGCAGCCGAACGGGGTGACGACGCCGCTGCGGTTCCCCGGCCAGTACGCCGACGCGGAAACCGGGCTGAACTACAACGTCCACCGGTACTACGACCCCGCTACCGGGCGTTACCTCAGCCAGGACCCGTTGGGCCTCGCCCCGGCACCGAACCCGGTCGCCTACGTCGACAACCCCCACAGCGCCGCCGACCCGCTGGGCCTGGCGAAGGGCGGGACGAAGCGCAAGCACGACGGTTCGGGCAACCAGCCTCCGACGACGGGCAACGGGAACAAGAGGACCAAGAAGGATCCGTGGGACCGCAAGCCGTTCAGCCACGATACGGAGAAGAAGACCCAGGCGGACAAGACATCGACCCCGCCGGGCACCGGCTACAACTCCGGGAAGAACGGCCCGCGGAACGACCAGCGGCACATCATCTCGTTCCAGACGATGCGCGACAACCTCAGGTCCTGGGTCGACCACCATTATCCGCCGGGGCACCCGCAGCGAGACGAGATGACCAAGAAGTACACCGAAAAGCTCGAGGGGATGAACAACAAGTTCGAGAACCTGCCCCTCGGGAACGGCCCGGTGAACTCGGCCATCGGTAGCGTCGTGGACAAGTGGCCGGTCGTCGAGAAAAGGATCGACGGAGAGTACATCCCGAGCAAGAAGGACACACCGGAGCCGCCGAAGGCCCCGAGCGCCGCATTCGAGCAGACAGCCGGGTACGCCAAGGACCTCCGGAAGGAGATTCCCAACGAGATCATCAAGGTCGCGGACGACATCAAGGATCCAGTGGAGCGCAAGAACTTCCTGGACGACTTCCGGGATTCCGCGGACTTCGACTGGCCGGGCGGGGACAAGAAGGGGGAGGAGTACGACAAGTGGATGGGCGTGCGCCACGAGATCAACCACATGGGCAGGTACCCGGGTGATACTCCGCCCGCGAAGGTCGACGAGTTGATCGACAAGTACCACCAGCTCGACCGCCCGAGCGGTCGCCACGAGACGATCGAGGAGTTCCGCGACCGCCCGGGCAAACCGGACGGCAACCCCAAGTGGCCCGCCGGGCCGGACGCCACGAAGTGGCCCGGCCAGAAGGACTGGAAGTGGCCCGGCGAGGACGGGTGGAAACCGGGCAAGTGACCTGTCGCGGGCTGCTGCCCGGAGGCTCTCGCGGTCTCTGGGCAGCGGCGCGCAACGTTTGCCGGGCGGGCCGCCCGCACAGCCAGGAGGTGCTGCAGGGCATCCCGCGGAGTGCCGACGCGACGCAACGTGCTGAAGAGCCGGCGCGCCGCGACCCCGGCCCTCAGCGCGGCGGCATCGTCAGACGAATGACACGATCACGATCAGCGCCAGCTCCGCTGCCGCCAGGGCGCCGGCGGCGATCCCGAGCCGTCTCGCCAGAACCGCTCCGCGGACCGTGATCGATGCCGCGGCCAACGCCACTGCCAGTGGGATCAGCACGGCGCAAAGCATCTGCAGGACTGCGATTCCCGACATCATTCCCTGATCTCCACGCGCGACCTCCCGCTCAGCGGATCATTCTGGAAAGCGCACGTCATCGAGCAGCACCGCCACCTGGTGGATACTGCCCGGCGGCACGTCGCCCGGCGAGCCCCTCCATGGGGTGTTCACCAACTCATCAGGTGACACCTCCATGTACCGGAACCCGCCGGAGCAGGAAAAAACCGGTGCGTTTCACGAGGTTGTTCCCTCACGCACGATGGCGTGTCACTCGCGGGGCACGCTCGGATGCGAGTTTGGGACGTGTTCGCCGACAAGTCGACGCCGTCGCCGCGGTGGAAGTCGACCACGCCGTCGCAGCCGTTCTCCCCTGCTCCCGGTCAGATCATGCCGGGTGCCGCGGTCGCCGTTGTCGTACTGGAGTCGGCGAGCGGTTTCCTGCCCAGCGAGCCGCTGGTCAGCGTTCTCACGCCGCTGCGTCTGGTCGTCTTGCTCGGTCTGCTGGGACTGGTCCTCGACCGGGCGGGAGTCGGCTCGTTCCGCACCCGGATGGACGTCCTCGTCGGCGTGGTCGTGCTGTCGGCACTGCTCGCCACGGTCGCCGGGGGCGGCACCAGCGCGCCGCTGCGCGGCCTGCTGCCCCAGGTGGCGGTGTACTACCTGCTCGTCGGGATGCGACGGCGTCACCCCGAGTCCTGGCACGCGCTGACGGTGTTCGCGCTGGCATCGGTGTCGATTGCCGGCGCGGTGGCGCTTAGCCAGGCGACCAACGCCACGCCGACCGGCTTCTGCCGCAGCGGTCTGCTCGGCGACGCCGACTGCGGGCCCGACACGCTGGTCCGTTCCATCGGCACCTTCGCCAACCCCAACACACTCGCCGCGTTCCTGGTGATGCTCACGCCGATCGCCGCGCTCGCGGCGACGCTGCTGTCGGAGCGGACGGCCCGGCTCAGCGTCATGATCTTGGCCGGAGTCGGCTACGGCGCGGTCCTGACCACGTTCTCGCGGGCGGGCTACATCGCCGCCGCCGCGGGCATCCTGGTGCTCGTCGCGGCACGCCGGCTGATGCCGCGCTTCAGCGGCTCCGGGTTCCGCCTGGCCACCGCTGCCGGCGTGGGCGGCCTGGCGTGCGTCGGACTGGTGATCGCGATCAGCTCGCGAGCAGGCGCCGCGCTCGGCGTCCGCGGGCAGGCGTGGGAAGCGGCCATCGAGGTCGCGAGCACGAACCCCCTCGGCGTCGGCCTGCAACGCGCGGGCGCGGTCATCGACGCCCGCGCGCCGGGAGACGTCGAGTTCTCCCACGTGCACAACCTCTGGCTGAACTGGCTGGTTGAGGCGGGTGTGCTCGGCATGCTCGGGATCACCGCGGTGACCGTCGTCGGAGTCATCTCGGCCGCCCGCCTCGCCCGGGACGGCTCGGCCACCGGAGTCGCCTGCCTTTCGGGCCTGACGGCGTTCATGCTGATGAGCCTCCTGGACCATCCGGCCAACCTGGAACGCATCGCGATGATGTTCTGGCTCGTGCTGGCCTTGACGATGGCCGAGACCCCGGCCCGCTGGCGCCCTCGGACCGCAGCGCCGGCGCCACCGCCGGCGACACCCCAGCCTCCCGCACGGCCGCCCGGGCAATTGACGCCCGGGCGTCCCAGGAAGCACCCCCGCCAGCGGGTCAGGACCGGCCCGACATCCAGCACCGGGATGCCGCTCACTGGCCCATGACCCGAACCGCCAGCACGACAGCACCCGCGTCAGAGCGGCCTCCCCTCAGAGCCGCAAGGCGGTTTCGAAGACAGGCTCTCGCAGCCGGCGTCCACAGTGTCCTGTTCCGGCGGCGACGTGCGCGGTCAGAGGTTGCGCTTGAAGAGCTCCAGCAGCTCGGTCCAGTGGCGTTCCGCCGCTTCGGCGTTGTAGGCGGCGGTGTCGGCCTGGGTGTAGCCGTGCGGTGCGCCCGGGTAGACCTCGCAGCAGTGGCGGACACCGGCCCGGGTGAGTCCTCGAGGCGGTCGATCTGCTCCGGCGGCAGCGCGTGGTCCTGGTCGGCGTGGCCGAAGTAGAGCTCGGCGGTGACGTGGTCGGCGACCAGGTGCGGGCTGTCGGGTGCCTCGGTGGCCAGGTTCCCGCCGTGGAACCCCGCCGCCGCGGCGACCCGCTCCGGGTAGGTGCCCGCGGTGCGCAGCGCCATCACGGCACCCATGCAGTAACCGGTGATGCCGACCGGGCTGTCGGCGGTCAGCGGGCTTTCGGCAAGCCAGCGCAGGTAGGCGTCGGCGTCGCGCATCACCAGTTCGGGCGTCAGGTCCCGCATGATCGGCATGATCTGCTCGAAGAGATCCGGCCGGGCGCCCGGGTCGATGAACTCGGGCAGTTCGACCACCGGGGCCCGCCCGTGGCGGTAGAAGACGTTGGGGGCCAGGACGGTGTAACCCGCCTCGGCGAGGCGGTCGGCCATCCTGGCCAGGTGCGGGCGCACCCCGAACGCGTCCATGTAGAGCAGGACCGCGGGGTGGGGCTGTCCGTCGTCCGGGTGCGTCAGGTAGGCGTCTGCGGTGCCGTCCGGGGTCGGGACGTCCACGGAGCTTCCGCGCACAGTGGTCATCGGTGTTCTCCCATCTGCGCCGGCCGTCGCCAGCCTAGTCGCGGGCACAGCCTGCAACAGGTCGGCCCGGCGTGGTGAATCTCCCACCCGGCCGATCACCGAACCGCCGTCGAACCCGCCAGGCCGGACCGCTACGGCCGGCTCATCCGCGATGCTCCCGCACGGTCGGCCAATACCGTCCCCGCACTGGTCAGATCTCCAGCCGCGCCTCCTCGAGGTCGAAGTCGCGGATGATGCGCGTCATCACCTCGTTGGAGATCTCCCCGCGGTCGCGCAGCCGCACCACCGTCGTCCGCTGCGCCTGGAGCACCACGCGGACCATCTGCTGGTAGGCCAGCGACCGGTCCTCGTAGTCGTGCTCGGACTCCTGGTCCGCGCGCGCCCCGAGCCTGCGGCCCCGGTACTCGTAGGCGCGGCGCATCCGCTCGACGCTGTCGTCGCGCGTCCACTCCTCGGCTGCGAGCTCGTCGATCTGGGCGAGTGCGGTCTCGGTCGCCTCCAGCCGGGCCCGCAGTTCCTGGCGTTCCTCGGCGCCCTCGTCGGTGACCCGCAGCAACCGGATGAGGCCCGGCAGCGAGAGCCCCTGCACCACGAGCGTGGCGAAGATGACCGCGAAGACCAGGAAGATGATCAGGTCACGCGCCGCGAAGGGGAACCCGGGCGCGACGGCGAGCGGCAGCGCCAGGGCGGCGGCCAGCGAGACGCTGCCGCGCATGCCGCTCCACGCCAGCACCAGCCGGTGCCGCGCCCCGACGCGGCGCTCCCGCTGGCCGGGCCGCCGGTCGAGGATCCGGATCAGGTACGGGACGGTGAAGAACCAGACCAGCCGGACGACCACCACCGTCCCGGCCACCGCCAGCGCGTACCGGGCGAGATCGGCTGCGGTGTATTCGGCGAGCCCTTCCAGAGCGCTGCGGAGCTGGAGGCCCACGAGCACGAACAGCACCGCGTTGATGAGGAAGTTGATGATGTCCCACACCAGGAAGCCCTGCAACCGGGTACGGGCGGGCAGCGTGGTGACGCCGCGAACGCCCATGTAGAGCCCGGTGGTCACCGCCGCGAGCACTCCCGACGCGCCCAGCGCGTTCGCGGGGATGAAAGCGGCGTACCCGCTCAGCAGCGAGATCGTCAGGCTCACCTGGGCGTCGGTGGTGTGGCGGCGGATCAGCGCCACCAGCCAGCCGACCACCAGCCCGATGGCGATGCCGCCTGCGGCGCCTGCCACGAACGCCAGCCCGGCGTTCCCGTACGACATGCCCTCCCCGACGATCGCCGCCACGGCCACCCGGTAGGCCACCAGCGCGGTCGCGTCGTTGAACAGGCCTTCGCCCTCCACGGCGCTGACGAGCCGGCGCGGCGCGCCCAGCCGCCGCATGACGAGCCCGGCCGCGAGCGGATCGGTGGGCGAGACGATAGTTCCGAGCGCGAACGCGGCGGGCCAGGACAGCCCTGGCACGAGGGCGTGCGCCAGCACGGCCACCGCGCCCGCCGTGGCCAGCACCAGGCCCACCGAGCTCAGCGTCAGCGCCCGCAGGTTCTCCCGCAGGTCGTGGAAGTTCGCCGACAGCGCGGCCCAGTACAGCAGCGGCGGCAGGAAGACCACCAGCACGATCTCCGGATCGAGGTGGACGTGCGGCAGCCCCGGCAGGAACCCGATCGCCGCTCCCCCGACCACGAGGACGATCGGGTACGGGATCGACAGCAGCCGAGCCACGGCCGCCAGCACCGCCACCGACACCAGCAGCCCGCAGATGAGAACTTCCGCCCCGCTCATGTGGACTCCCCCGGGGCAACGGTGACCGAGCCTTGCGGGCGCCGCAAACCAGGGCCGTGGTGACGACCGCCCCGGCATGCGCCGCATTCAGCCCAATGCGGCTACCGAGTGTGGCCGCAGGAGGGCTGCCGTGCTCACCGTCCGTGCTCCTCGCCGGCCTGGCACAGCAGGAGGTGACCCCGCCGTTGGCATCGACGCGGTCACGTCCGCTTCTCGCGTGCTGCTCCTGCCAGCACGCCTCGTAGACCAGGTCGACAACTCACGCCATCGACACCGCGACGCCTCCGGGAGTCCTCATCGGACGGTGCAGGTGTTCGGTGCCGGCGCACCGGCGAACCGGTCCGCGACCCACCGCGACCGGTCGGCGGCCGACTGCCGCATCACGGTTTCGTGGTCGCCGGGGTAATCGTGGTAGTCGACGGGCGTGCCCTGACCGCACTGCTCCGCCGCTACCTCCGCCACAGTGGACGCGGCGACGTCGGTGTCCGCTGCGCCGGAAGCGACGAAGATCGGCCCCGCAAGGGGCGCGTTCGCATAGCGATTGCGTTCGATGAACTCGCGGACAGCGGCGTCCTGTGACCAATCAGGTCGCAACAGTTCTCGTGGTGTGCCCGTGCCGCTGAGGGCTCGTCCATAGGTCCAGCAGCCCTCGTGGAGGTACCGCTCGTAGTTGCTCATCCCCTTGTCGCTCATCACGTTCCGCGGCTGGAACGCCGGGTACTGCGCGGCGATCGAGCTGGCGACGTAGGCGAGGTACTGGCCTTGGCCCTCGTTGTCCGCGACCTCGCGCTGGAGCCGGTCGTACGGCGTCACCGGGGCGATCGCCACCGAACCGAGGAACCTGCCGGTGGGTTCGGCGGCTTCCTGCCGGGCAACGCCCCACACGGCCTGGCCGCCCTGGGAGTGCCCGACCGCGACCCAGCGCTCGCTCAGCCCGGCCACCGCCTGGCGTGCCGCGGCGATGGAGTAGCGCACGTCCTTGGCGTTGGCTGTCATGGTGATGTACTCGTGCCCGCTGCCCGCACCCAGTCCCGAGTAGTCGGCGGCTACCACGGCGTACCCCTGTTCGAGCCAGTTCGCGATCTCGTCGGGGTAGTACAGGTCCTTCATCAGGCTCGGTGCGCACTGCCGCGCCACACCGCTCGTCCCGTGCACCCAAGCGACGACCGGCCACCCGCCGGGCGGCGGAGGGCCCGCCGGGGTGAGCACCGCCGCCGAGGCCGCCACCGGCGTGCCCTGCGCCGATCGGGAGTTGTAGACGACGAGGTTTCCCGCGGCGCCCTCGGGCAACTGCCACCCGGTGGCCCGCTCCGAACGCAGCACCGAGCCCGGTGCCGCCGTGCCGGGCGCGGTGTCGTAGAGCGCGGCGCGCGGCAGCGCGTTGGCCGCTTCCGCGGCCCGCGCGCCGGCGATCTCGTCGTCCTGCTCAGCGGGCGGGCGCCCGCCGCAGGCGGCCAGCACGAGCACGAGAGCGAGCAGAACCGATGTCCGCCCAACCAGTTTTCCCATTGTTCCGAACTCCTGGTCCAGATCACGGTCACGTCCGCCGAAAGTGAACGTTCACGCCCTGGTTAGGTCAATGGTGTTGACATAAGCTCCGGGCGTGACTTCCCGCCGGGTACCCCGACACCGCACCCGCCGACGCCCCACCCGACGCGGCCAGGTCCTGTCCGAGGAGCTGATCGTGGACACCGCGCTGCGGCTGATCGAACTGCACGGCGCCGACGGGCTGTCGATGCGCAGGCTCGGGGCGGCGCTCGGCGCGGACGCCACCGCGGTGTACCGCTACTTCGACGGCAAGCACCAACTCGTGCTCGCGATCGCCGACGAACTGATCGGCAGGACCTTCGCCGATTTCCACCCCAGCGGCGACTGGGTCGCGGACCTGCGCACCGCGGCGGAGCTCATCTACCGCACCAACCGAGCCCATCCCCGGGCCGCCATGCTGGTCACCTCGGTGGTGACCGGCCGAGGGCACGAGGTGGCCGCGGTCGAGACGATGCTCGGCATCCTGCGCGGCGCCGGGTTCGCCCCGGCGGACGCGGTCCGCCACTACCACTGCTTCATCAGCCTGGTGCTGGCTTTCTCGGCACTGGATTCCACGATCGACGCCGCCGATCCCGAGCAGCTGCACGCGGAAGCGGCCACCTGGCACGACGTGTACCGCGCACTCCCCGCCGAGCAGTACCCGAACATCGCGGCGGGAGCCGACGAGCTCGACGTGCAGATGCAGAGCACGCCGTTCCACACGACCCTGGAACTCCTCCTGTCCGCGATCGCCGCGCAGGCGCCCGACCCCGCATGACCGGTGGCCCGGTGTCAGTCCTCGCCGTGGAACGGATGGGTCAGCCGGTCCCGGTCGGCGACCAGGCGGCGCACCGCGGCGGGATCGCGGCCGGTCGCATCCCGCAGTACGGCAGCGAGATGTCCGGCGGCACCTGGGTCGGCAACCAGCACTTCGACGACATGAACAACATCATCGACTGCACCCGGAACCGGGGTCGCACCGTCAATGAGTGGAGCCTGGCGCTCGACCAGAACCACAACCCGCACAACGGCGGCTGCGACGTCTGCACCGGCCTGGTCACCGTCCACAACGGAGACCACCGGCACGGCGACCTCCACGTGGAACGGCACACCCGGCGCGTGACCGCACAGCGGCGGATGTCGCGCCGCTGACGCTCCTGTCGCACCGGAATCCCCCCAGAGAAACGGGGAACGGGAGTTCGTTCACAACTCCCGTTCCCCGCGACCACTACTGACGTGCTTCAGGCGACGACCTGGACTTCGTCACCCGGGTTGAGGTTGTTGAAGAAGACCTCGGACGACTTCTTCGACAGGTGGACGCACCCCGCCGACCTCTTGGTGAGACTGCCCTGGTGGAAGGCGATCCCACCCGGTGCGAAGAACACCGAGTTCGGCATCGGGGCGTTGAACTCCCCGCTGACGTGGTCCTTGTCCTTCCACTGCACGTGGAACGTGCCGGTGGGAGTCGGGGCGTCGGGCCGTCCCCCCAGCGCGGACGCCTCCCCGTAGTACACCTGCCCGTCCCGAACCAGCCACGCGCGGTTCTTGGACAGGCTGACGCACGCCTTGGCGGTCACCGTGCACGGCGTGCCCGGCACGAGCGCCGGGGTCGCAGGGGCGGCGGACTCCGCCATCGCAGTCGCACCCGACCCCAGCAGTGCGCCCGAGACCATCACGGCGGTCGCGGTCGATTTCATCGCATTGCTCAACATCTCTGCATTCCTGCCTGGATCTGTTCGACGACTTCCTATGAGGGAAACGTGTTCCCGCATGGAAGACGTGCGGCAGCGGGGGGACGTTGCTTCGCGATCGCTCACGACACACGTACATCGCAACGAGGCGACCCGATCGGAGCATCCATCCCCGTGCGGCACCCGGCAGGAATGCGGCGTAGTGCCCGATATGGAGTCGATGCCGACTTCGACGAACTTGTCCGGATTCCGTTCAGCAGCGAGGAAGCTTCGGGATGCTCCCGTTCAGGCCGATGCGGCAGGCCGCCATGCGCTCGCCATTTCCCTACCGCTACCCGAGCGTCCAGAAGTGCTCGCCGCTCCTCACTCACCCCGCCAGACCGCGGGCCGCTTCTCCAGAAACGCGCTCATCCCCTCTTGCGCGTCGCAGGTCATGGCGTTGGTGGCCATGACCTCGCTCATCTCCGCGTAGGCCTGGTCCTGCGGCAGGTCGATCTGCCGGTAGAACGCCTGCTTGCCGATCTTCAGCGTCAGCGGGCTCGCGGCGGCGACCTGGGCGGCGAGCTCCGCGGCCCGCTCATCGACCCGCCCCGGTGCGACGACCTCGTTGATCAGACCCCAGTCCGCGGCCGTGGCCGCGTCGATGACCTGCCCGGTCAGCAGCATCTGCAACGCGCGCTTGCGGCCGATCGCCCGGCTCACCGCGACCATCGGCGTCGAGCAGAACAGGCCGATCTTGACACCGGGCGTGCCGAAGACCGCCGTCTCGGCCGCGACCGCCAGGTCGCAGGTCGCCACCAGCTGGCAGCCCGCGGCCAGCGCGGGACCCTGCACGGCGGCGATCACCGGCTGCGGGATTTCCTGGACGGTCTGCATCATCTCCGTGCACACCGCGAAGACGTACCGCTCGTCCTCCACCGTGCGGTCGAGCATCTCACCCAGGTCGTGACCGGCCGAGAACGCGGGCCCCTCGGCCCGGACCACCACCGCACCCACCTCCTGGGACCCGCCGACCTCGCGGAGCGCCGCGGTGATCTCCTGCATGGTCGCCACCGACAGCGTGTTGCGCCGGGAGGCGTTGTCGAGCGTGAGCGTGGCGATCCCATCACGGACGTCGGCCACCACCGGCTCCGCGGCTACGTCGGTCATCTGGACCTCCAGCCCTGAACGTACTGGTCAGCCCAGCTTAACGGCGACCACGCGCACGAGTCGACACCACCGCGAACCGGCCGATCGAACACTTGGCCGAACACGGCGTTGGACACTGTGCGACTCCAGACTCTGCGCGTGGCCCGTCTCATCCACCTCAACGGTCCCCCTGGTATTGGGAAGTCGACACTTGCGCGGCGCTATGCGGACGACCACGTGGGTGTGCTCAACCTCGACGCGGACGAGCTGAGGCGATTGATCGGCGGCTCGCGTGACCGGTTCGAGGAGACCGGGAAGCTGGTGCGGCCGATTGCCCTGAGCATGGCCGGCACGCACCTGCATTCTGGGTGTGACGTGGTCATGCCGCAGTTCTTGGGACGGTTGAGCGAGATCGAGCGCTTCGAGGCCGTCGCGCACGACAACGGCGCCAGATTCTGCGAAATCGTGTTGATGGACACCAAGGAGCGAGCCGTGGAGCGCTTCGCACTCCGTGGCGAGAATGACGACATGCCCTGGCACCAGCAGGTCAAGGAGATCGTGGCGCGGCAAGGCGGGCAGTCGCATCTCGCGGCCATGTACGACCAGCTCGCCGAGGTGATCCGGAGGAGACCGGGCGCGACCGTCATAACCAGTGAGGTGGGTGCGATCCAGCGGACGTACGACGCCCTCACCGCGGTTCTCGACGCGAAGCGCTGAGCGATCTGGGAGCAGATCGCTGCCAGGTGGGTTGGTACACGTGTCGGTTTGCGGCTGGAGCTCGGTCCAGCAAGATCACGGTGTTTCAGTGGTGAAGGTGCGGCCGTAGGCCGGTCCGGATGATTCGCGCGCCATGCAGCAACCGACACAGCGCGTCTGGTCGCCGGCGACTCGCCGGCATGTCGGTGACCTGGCGTGGCCACGCAACCAGCACCTCGGCCGCGAACCGGAATGGCTGACCGCGTTGTGGGAAGTCGAGGGCGAAAGTCACGCAGGTGTTGGCTGAATGAACGCGGACTCGGACAAGATCCCAGTACTGTTGAGCTGAAAGGGAGCGCTGGACCCCGTGCTTCGGCCGGTGCCGGCCGGGTCACCGGTGAGGTACGCTGCGCGCGCTCGCGACGATGTCGCTCGCACACGCTTTGCGGGGTAGCGCCGGACATGGCATTGCTGATCGACACCGAACCGCCGACCGGGACGGTCGGGCCGGGGCGGACGTGATGGCGGCGCGCGTGCTGGTGGTCGAGGATTCGGCGCCGATCCGGGAAGCGGTCGCAGCCGGTCTGCGCACCGCCGGCCACACAGTCGAGCTGCGGCCCGACGGTCGCGGCGTCGAAGAGGTCGTGCGGACCTTCCGGCCGGACGTCGTGGTGCTCGACCTGATGCTGCCGGGCCGTGACGGTTTCGCGGTGCTGGAGACCCTGCGTTCCGGCGCGGATCTCGGCGTCGTCATCCTCACCGCCCGCGACTCGGTGCCCGACCGGCTTCGCGGGCTGCGTTCCGGCGCGGACGACTACGTCGTCAAGCCCTTCGACACCGCAGAGCTGGTCGCCCGGGTCGAGGCCGTGCTTCGCCGCATGGGACGGGTCGCGGCCACCGTCGAGGTGGACGACCTGGTGATCGACCAGGATGCCGGGGTGGCGGTGCGCGCCGGTTCGGTCCTCGCGCTGACGGCGACGGAGTGGCGGCTGCTGTGCTACCTCGTCGCGCAGCGGGGCCGGGTGGTCAGCAAGCTCCAGATCTTCACCGGCGTGTGGGGCTACCAGTCGCTCGACGTGGACCTGAACCTGGTCGAGGTCCACGTCAGCGCGCTGCGGCGCAAGCTGGAGCAGCACGGCCGCAGGCTCGTGCACACGGTTCGCGGGCGCGGCTACGCCCTGCGCGCGGAGGAGCCGTGACCCCCGGAAGCCGACAGCTGCCTACCGCGTCGCTGCGCCGCCGGATCACGGTCGCGGTGCTCGGGGTCCTGACGTGCGCACTGGTGGCGAGCGCGATCGCGGTCGCCTCGCTGTTCACCGCGCAGTCCCGGGCCGACGCCCGCCGGCAGCTCGTCGACCGCGAGGTGATGGCCGCTCAGATGGACCGCCGCGACGTGCCGCTCGCGCAGATCGCCCGCCGGGTCAGCGGCCGCGGCGTGCTGGCCAGGATCACCGCCCCCGACGGTCACGTGGTCGGCCCGGCCGCCCTGCTGGATCCGGCGCCGAACCAGCAGGCCCGGACCAAGCCGCTGCCGAGCGGGGCGCTGCTGACCCTGCTCAGCAGCACCGCCGAGCAGGATGCCGCCACGGCCCGGCTGCACCGCCTGCTGCTCGTGGTGGTCACGGCCACGGTGGCGGGGACCGCGCTGGCGCTGCTGCTGACCGTGCGCGTGGCACTGCGTCCGCTGGACGCGATGACGACGCTGGCGAGGTCGATCACCCGGGGCAGCCGGGGTGGACGGCTGGACCCGGATCGCCCGGACACCGAGATCGGGCAGGCCGCCGCCGCCTTCGACGAGGCGTTGGGCGCACTGGAGGAAGCCGAGCGCGACGCACGCGAGTCCGCCGCACGCACCAGGCGGTTCGTCGCCGACGCCGCGCACGAGCTGCGCACGCCGACCGCCGGCGTGCGGGCCGCGGCCGAAGCGCTGCTGCACGCCGAGGCCGACCCGGAAACCCGCGAACGCATGACCGCACTGCTGATCGGCGAAGCACGGCGGACCGGCCGGCTGGTGGAGGACCTGCTCTCGCTCGCCCGGATCGATGCCGGTCTCGAGCTCGCGCGCGAGCCGGTGGACCTGGACGGGTTGGCGCGCCGCGAAACCGAGCGCATGGAGCTGCTCGCGCCGTCGCTGCGGTGGCACGTCCAAGGCGAGCCGACGGTGGTCCGCGCCGATGCCGACCGGATCGGCCAGGTGCTGACCAACCTGCTCGACAACGCCCGCAAGCACACCCCCGATGGCGGGTCCGTGCGGGTGCGCGTCACCGGCGGCGAGCGCTTCGCCGAGGTCACCGTCACCGACGACGGGCCAGGCGTGCCGGCCGGCGAGCGGGAGCGCGTGTTCGACCGGTGGGTGCGTCTCGACCAGAGCCGGTCCGGCGGTGGCGCGGGCCTCGGACTGCCGGTGGCCCGGGGTATCGCCCGAGCCCACGGCGGCGACCTGAGCTGCGTCGAGCACTCGGGCGACGGCGCGGTGTTCCGGCTCACCCTGCCGAGATGACGAGGCGATTCAGGTCGTCTTCAGCTTCTCCCCTCACGCTGGAGCGGGAACACCTCACAGATGATTTGGGGCCCGCTTTGCGATCTCGGAATCTGCTCACCCGGTTCCTCGCCGCGACCAGCGCGCTGTTCGTGCTCGCCGCGTGCGGCAACGCTCCCGCATCCCCGCTGGCGGACCAGGCCGCCGACGCGCCGCCGAGGCCGCCTGGTGCGGCGAAGCCGAACGTGGTCGTCGTGCTGACCGACGACCTGAGCTCCGACCTGGTCCGGTACCTGCCGGAGGTGCAGCGGATGCAACGGCAAGGCGCCGACTTCCCGCAGTACTCGGTCACCGACTCGCTGTGCTGCCCGTCCCGCTCCTCGCTGCTGTCCGGCAAGTACCCGCACAACACCGGCGTGTTCACCAACTCCGGCGCCGACGGCGGTTTCCACAAGTTCCACGAGACCGGCGGTGAGCGCTCCACGATCGGCACCCAGCTGCAAGGCGCCGGGTACCAGACCGCGTTCATGGGCAAGTACATGAACGGCTACCGGCCTGACGGCACCGTGGACGGGACGCCGAACTACGTGCCGCCGGGGTGGAACACCTGGGCCGTGGCCGGGGACGGCTACAAGCAGTACGATTACCAGCTCAACGAGAACGGGCAGGTCGTCGACCACGGCCACGCACCGCACGACTACCTGACCGACGTGCTCAACAGGAAGGGAACGGACTTCATCCGCTCCAACGCCGCGGCGAACCGGCCCTTCTACCTGCAGCTGAACACCTTCAGCCCGCACGGGCCCTCGACTCCGGCGCCGAGGCACGAGGGCCTGTTCCCCGGGCTGACCGCTCCGCGCGGCCCCGCCTTCAACGAGGCGGACATGAGCGACAAACCCGGCTGGCTGCGCGGGATGCCGCCGCTCGACCAGAAGCAGCAGGCGAAGATCGACGAGCAGTACCGGTTGCGTGCGCAGTCCATCCAGTCGATCAACGACATGCTCGCCGACATCCGCGACACGCTCCAGCAGACCGGCCAGGCGGACAACACCTACGTGGTGTTCAGCTCCGACAACGGATTCCACATGGGCGAGCACCGGCTGCGCAACGGCAAGCAGACGGCGTTCCAGACCGACGTGGTCGTGCCGCTGACCATCACCGGGCCCGGCGTGCCGGCAGGTTCCCGCCCCGGAGCGCAGGTGGAGAACATCGACCTGCGCCCGACCTTCGCCGAACTGGCCGGAGCACCCACACCGCCCGATGTGGACGGACGCAGCTTCGCCGCGCAACTGCACGGCCGGCAGAGCCCGTGGCGGACCGCTTCGCTGGTCGAGCACCACGGCCCGAACCACGCGCCCCGAGACCCGGACCGGCAGAAGCGGCGCCAGGGCAACCCGCCGACCTACTACGCCATACGGACCCCAGAAGGCACTTACGTCGAGTACGACAACGGTGATCGCGAGTACTACGACAAGCGCTCGGACCCGGACCAGCTCAACAACACGTATTCGAACCTGAGCGAGCAGCAACGGAACTCACTGCACGCGGCCCTGACCGACCTCCGCCGATGCCGCGGCGCTGCGGAGTGCTTCGAAGCGGGACGCCCGGCCTGATCTCCCGGAGCTGTTGGCCGCCGGTCGAGTTCCGGCGGCCAACGGCTCCACCGGCGCGCCGTGCTCTCAACCGCCGAGGAAGTACAGGACGGTCATGGTCGCCGCAGTGGTCAGGAGGATGCCGCGCAGTGCGCAGGAAGGCGAACGGCGTGCGAGGTGCGCACAGGCGAAGCCGCCGCCCACAGCACCGACCAACAGGGCCACGATCGGCGAGGCGTAGCTCCAGAGGTCGGAGGCGAAGAGGAAGAGCCCAGCGGCCGTGTCGGGTTACCCGTACCGGGGTCGATACCGACCTCAACGCTCCAAAACGCAAGCATGAGAATGCCGACGGCACCACCGAAGTAGCCGCCATTCGCGGCCAGCACCGTCTGTCTGACCAAGACGGCTTTGGCGCTCAGGTCGATCGGATGGCCTGTCGCGGCGGTCATCAAGCGCGAAACGCCGCGCCCGAACGCGAGGACCACGGTCGCGAACGCCGAGCAGCCATGGCACCACGACGCGAAACGACTCCGCGGGCAGGACCAGCAGCAGCCCGACGCCGAGCGCGCTCCCGAACACGCCGGCCGCGGTCAACGCGGCCTTGGACGTGGTTCCCACCTGGACCACTCCGCCTCGGTAGGTCCACGCGCCGGCGAGTGCGCCGGGCAGCAGAGCCACGGTCGACGACGCGTTCGCCGTGACAGCGGGCAGTCCCGGCAGCGACCAACGCGGGCAGCGCCACGAACGTGACTCCACCGCCGACGGCGTTCAACGCTCCCGCCGCGACCCCGACCAGCAACAGCGCCACGACCTCCCACATGCGGCCAGCATCCGACCCGGCCACCGGGCGCACAACGTGGCCACAATCGCAGCCCTGCAAGGGGATCGACCACGGTAGGCGCCGCACGACACCGGTGCGGAGCGCCCGCACGGCAGCGATTCGGGCTGCGACCTCCGTCTCGACCTCGTGCACAGCAACGCACGAAGTTCTTGATCCATCGATATCAAAGATTAACGGCATCAAAAAGAAGTGTTGGCCTGAGCGATGCACCCTGGCGAAGACTGGTCAGCGGAAAGTTGTCCCCATTGCGGTTGCAGCGAATGCGGCCGCCATCGCCCACGAGGAGCGTCACCGGTGAACGAGGCCCCTGGACGTGACACGGCTATGCCGTCAGCCGACATGGCCGGCCTGCTGCGGGCTTTCGGCGTGCGGGTCCTGATCATCGGGTTCATCCTGGCCGTCACGGGTGCCACCCTGCTCGGCCTGGTCGCTCTTCTCGCGGGCGCCGGGCTCCTCTACGCCGAACACGACCACGGCGCAGCGGCGAACATCAACCCGTGAGGTGCTGGAGCAGGGCGCGGGCGGCCGGGTTCACCGGTTCCGCTCCTCGGCCGGCCAGGTGAATCGGCCTGCTCAGGCTCGGCTGCTCGATTCGAGCGTGGGGAAGCCCGGATCGCGCCGCGACCGGCTCGGGCACGATGCTCACCCCGAGACCGGCCGCCACCAGCTCGACCAGCAGCGGGACGTGCGTGGCCTCGCAGACCCGGTCACGGCGAACTCCGGCGTCGGCGAACCTGCGACCGATCATGTCCTGCAGTCCGCTGCCGCTGAAGTCCACGAACGGCTCACCGTCCAACTCCGCCAGCCGAACACGCCGTCGTTGCGCCAGCCGATGTCCGGGGTAGCCGAGCAGCACGAGTTTCTGCCGCCACTGGGCGAAGCTGACCAGCTCCTCCGCGAGCGGCCCCTCGGGTGCGAGGTAGGCGAGATCCAGCTCACCGTTGCCGACCGCGGCCATCAGATCGGGAACGAGACCCTGGCGCACGTGGATGCGCACGCCGGGGTGACGCCGCTGGAACGTTCCGAGCTCCCCCGGCAGATCGACCTCGGTCAGCGTCTGGATGGTGCCGATCGCGACCCGGCCACGCGACAGCCCCGCTACCGTGGCCACCTCGCCACGCGCAGCGACGACGTCAGCCACGATCCGGTGCGCCATCGGCTCCAGCGCCCGTCCCGCCTCGGTCAGCAGCACCCGGCGAGTGGTGCGCTCGAACAGCGGTGCGCCCAGCTCGGTCTCGAGCTTGCGGATCGAGGTGCTCAACGCCGACTGGACGACGTGCACCTCCCGTGCGGCGCCGGTGAAGCTGCCACTGCGCACCACAGCGAGGAAGTGCTCGAGCTGCCGCAACTCCATCCGGGAATGGTACCCACGTCCCTCTGCTGACGGAGTGGCTCAGGCGGTGAGATCATGACATCGCCGACGGCCGACCTGATGGGAACCAGCATGGCGAATGTGGACACGGGGATGTACGAGTTCGACCCCAGGACGTTCTTCGCGTCGTCCGACGCCGATTCCAACGGTGTGCTCGACCGCAACGAGATCACGGCTCTGCTGTTGAGACATCTCAACGACCTCGACCGCCAGAGCCCCGCCGAGGACGCGGCCGGGGATGCGGCAGCCAAGATCGAGCAGATGGTCGAGCACCTCATGCGGCAGCTCGACCAGGACGGCGACGGCCACGTCACCTACGCCGAGTTCCTGGACTTCGTGTCCCAGTCGAACCTCTTGAAGACTCGTCCTGCCCAGGAGCCTCAGCAGGACTAGCAACACCCGCACCGGGTCAGCGGGCTGCCCGGCGCCCTGAGCGGGTCCGCGACGCGACCGATCAGGTCGGCGTCACCGAGATGCATCCGTGAGGTGGCGTCGGAACCAGGCGGTCAGGCCGGCGTCCACCTCACGGGCCGCAGGCAGTTGTGGCGCGGGCTCGATGCCGGGCTCGTCGGCCAGCGGATGCGCCAGCCCGGGGATCGACAGCAGTTCGGACCACTCCCCCAATGCGTCGACCAGGCTGAACGCGTCGGCGCGCAGGGCCAGGTGGTCCAGCTCGCCGCTGACGACGAGCAGCGGCGCGCGACCGGCGATGCTGGCCGCCTTGGCGACGAAGTCCATGCTGTCGGCGGCCTTCCCGGACTCGGCGTCGTAAGGGTAGTCGCCCGGGAACAGGTCGACGACGGACCGCATCCGGATGGCGGCGTTCACCACGGCCCCCGCGAAGACCGGTATGTCGGTGCCGGCGAGGACGCGCAGCGCGACGGCCCCTCCCAGCGACCCACCGAGCACGCCGATCGGGCCGTCACCGACCGGCAACTGCGCACGGATCGACGCGAGCGCCGCCGGGAACTCCTCGGCCGCCTGCCTGACGAACGGGTACAAAACGGACATCATGGGGTCCTTGCGGAGCAACTCCAAGCCCGCGTCCATGCTGCCGTCGACCATGCGCGCCCCGCACATCGGCATCCCGAGGTGGACCCGCCACGCGGGCAGGTCGTCCATCGGCAACGCGGCAGCGAACGCGGCGTCCGACCTCGGCGCGTCCAGCATGTGCCAGGTGACGATCAGCGGCGCGGGACCGCCGTCGGCCGGCGGCAGCGCGGTGAACGGCACGCCCGCGGCCGTGCCCGTGATCGGAGGGTGCATGCCGACCACGGTAGGCCCGCGGCCACGCGGCGGGAATCGGTTACGCCACCGGCGGAATCAGAACGGCCTGCCGGCCGGGGAGGACGGGCGACGAGTACCTGGTAGGCAGGCGGCCTGCATCAGGGCGCGCGGTGATGAAGCGTGAACCACGCCCCAATCGGCCGCCTACCGCCACACCGGCTCAGGAACCCCGGTGCTCCTCGTGGCGTCCGGAATCCTGGGAATCTTCGTGCTGTCCGGAATCCTGCGGTTCCTCGTGCTGTCCGGATGCCTGGGGTTCCTCGTGCTGTCCGGAGTTCTGGGATTCCTCGGGACGGCCGGAATTCTGGGGCTCCTCGCGGAGTCCGTCGATGCGCCCCCCGTCGTACCGGCCTCCCTCGCACACCTGAAGGCTGACCTGCAACACCGAGCCGACTCCTGACTTCCGGCTGGAGGGCTTGCCTCCGGCCTCCACGCACTCCTTGTCGGTCAGGGCGGCTGCGGTGTTCGGGGCCGTGAGTACTCCGACCGCGACCAGGCCGCCCAGAAGGGTCGCCGTCAACGCGCGACGCATGCTGATCAACTCCTCGGGAAGGTGCTACCGGCGCTTCCTGGTGGAAGGCGTGATCTCACCCTGGCCCTGTCGATCTCGATCCGCGCGGTAGATCACCGCAACCGGCGACGCCCGTCGGAACGATCACTCGATTCGCGCAGGCGTCGGCATCCGGACGCCCCTTCCCTCGCTTAACGAAAATGGTTATCATTATGCGCGGCTAGCGCGGGTGCCGCAGCGACACGACGACACCTGGGCGCAACCGGAACGTCGGCGCGATCCGAGGGGAATGGATGGATCGACAACCACACCGCAGGACCGGGAACAGCGTTCGGACCGGCTTCACCGCCATCCTCTGCGACGACTGCGAGGACGACGGGCAGCTGCCGATCCTCGCCGCGCTGCGAGACACGATCCGCCGCTGTCCCCACGCTGTGCTCGTACGCGCGAACTGCCCCCTCGGCCCACTCTCCTGCCACGCCGGAAAGACAGCAGCGCCACGGGCAGGAGGACCCATCGTGCTCGTGCAGCCGTGCACCAGCGCACGCAAGCCGCTGGGTGCCGTCATGCCCGTGGGGCCGGTGCACACCGCCGAAGACCTCACCGCACTGACGCGCTGGCTCGAAACCGAACCGACTACCGTCGACGAGCTTCCCCAGCGGCTGCGGTGGTCCCAGACCCACCAACGGCAAGCCACCTGGAACTAGATCGACCGCGGAAGGACCGAAAACCGGATCGGCGGGCGCTGCGTAAACCCCGGCAGATCCCGGCGACAAGGCCGGGCCGACCGGAAGGAAACCCCATGCGCAAGCTGATGACCGGCGCTCTCGCCGCCGTCGCCCTGGCCGGGCTCTCCGGCGGTGTCGTGGCGGCCAACGCCGCCACCAACGCCGCCGACGAGCAGGCCCTCAACGGCAGGGCGGCCGCCGAGGCCCCCGTGCCGGGCTCGCGGGTGGTCGTCTCGCCGGACACCGTCCCGCGGTTCGCGACGGTGAACGTCGAGGCGTTCTGCGAGAACGACGAGGTCGAGGGCGTCTTCTCGGAGGCGTTCCCCGGTGGCGTCGGCGGAAGGCAGGTCGGGCCGGGCCACTTCCAGGGCACGGCCGTGGCGGATCCGGCGCAGCCGGGCACCTTCGACGTCGAGGCCGACTGCAAGAACACCGGCATGGTCTCGACGAAGCTCCGCGTCCTGGGCGACGGCTGACCGCCGCCGGCCTCCCGCCGCCGCCGGTGCGGCGGCGGGAGGCCGCGCTCACCCCGGGGAAGAGCTTCCCGGTCACGGACGTGGGCGCAGCAGGATCGCGTATGCCGCCACGGCCAGGGCGATTCCCGTTGGCAGCGCGAGATCCACACCGTCCAGCGCACGGGCGACCGGACCGGTGTACAACTGCGTGTTCACGCACAGGGACGCCGCACCGGTGCCCACGACCAGGGCGGTGGCACCGTCCCAGTTGACGCCGCCGGTGTACCAGAACGGGCCGCCCGGAGCCTCGACGGACAGCGCCGGACCGTCGTACCGGTTGCGGCGCAACAGGATGTCGGCCGCGTAGATGGCCATGCTCGGTCCGAGCAGGACGACCGTGAGCTGCAGTACGTTGCTGACGGTGTCGAGGAAGTTCGAGACGAGCAGCGCGTAAAGCGTCAGCGCGACGGCGAGCACGCCGTCCACCAGGACGCTGAGCGACCGGCGGATGCGCACGCCCATGGCCTGCAGCGCGAGTCCCGAGCTGTAGGTGGTCATCGCGTTGATGGCGATCGAGCCCAGCACGAGCGCGAGCGGGAACACCGGCCGGAACCAGGCAGGCAGGATGGTCTCCAGCCCCGCCTGCGGGTCGCTCATGTCGACGGTGGTCGCGGCGAGCGCGCCCACGGAGGTGACGACCACGCTCGGCAGGAAGCCACCGAGTCCCGTCCACACCACCACCGCGAGCGGTGACGTCCCGGTGGGCAGGTAGCGGGAGAAGTCGGCGCTGTTGGTGTAGGACAGCGGCCCCGAGGCCATCAGCGTGATCCCGGCCGCCACCGCCGTCCACAGCGCGGTCCCGTGCAGCGGGGCGTCTGCTCCGTCGAGCGGGCGCTCGCGCGCGCGGGCGCCGGCGCGAGGCACCGCATCGAGCACATCGAGACCGTTCCCGACGACACGCTGCACCGCTTCGCCGAGCTGGGCGTGATCGCGTCGATGCAGCCGACGCACTGCTGCGACTTCACCCGGGCCGACCACACCGACAACTGGTCGCGCCGTCTGGGCGAGGAACGCGCCTCGCGCGCGTGGCGCTGCCGCGACCTCTGGGACTCCGGCGCCACCGTCGTGCTCGGCTCGGACTGGCCGATCGCGCCCCACCCGCCGCTGGAAGTCATGGCCGGGGCACGCCACCGCCGCCCCAGCCGCGACCTGACGCTGCCCCCGCACAACGCCGGCCAGGCGCTCACCGCGTTGCAGGCGCTCCAGGCCATGACCCTGCACCCGGCCCACGCCGCCGGCGAGGAGCACGAGGCCGGGCGTCTCGCGACCGGCTACCGGGCCGACCTCACCGTCCTCGCGGACAACCCGCTCACCACGCCCGCCGAGCAGCTCGCCGCACTCCCGGTTCGCATGACAGTCCTAAATGGACACATTACCCACCGTGACCCGAGTCTGTAGCCAGGCCGGCTTTCACCTCCGACCTCCAAACCCGGGAAGCAGGCAGGGAAACGATCTCGTCGAAGGCAACCGGAATCCTCACTCGACAGACTCTCACCTGGAAGCTTGCCATCGTCCAATCGATGGTTCCCACGACCATTTTGAAAACAATTCGGATTCTCCGAGGAACGCACCCCGATTCGATCATCACTTCCCGTAGTGCAACCCTTCCCGTAGCGTGTGCCACAACGGCATGGTTCGGATGCCCCGGGCACCGGACTCCGAGGAGCGCAAGTGCACGACACCGACCCACTGCTGGCCAGGCACATCCCCGATCGGGACCGCGAGGTCCGGTTCCTGCTGGACGCTGGTCGGCTGGAGGAGTCGGAGGCGCTATTCGACGATGCCATCGCCGCCGCCCCGAACACGATCGAACCGGGCTGGGACCGTTCGGCGGTGCTCGCCCACCGCGCCATCCTCGCCTGGCGGCTCGGGCGCGTCCTGCTGGCGCTGGAACTGGCCGCCGAGGCGTGGGCGGGGGTGCACACAGGACGGCCCGCGAAGGCCGCCGCCGCGCACACCCTGGGCATGCTCGGCTACCTCCTCGAAGGACACCGCGCCGCCGCCATGGAGCTGCTGTCCACCGCGGTGCGCATGGCACGCGAGGCCGGTGCGTGGGAAACGCTCGCCCACTGCCTGCTGCTGGAAGGCACGGCCTACGCCCACCGGGCCCTGAACCGCGATGACCCCGACCCGGTCAGCAAGCTGGCGCGGGCGCTGGTCCTGTTCGACGAGACGCTCTCGCTGCCAGGCGGCCGAGCGGTGCGACGGCGCGCGCTGGCCGGTAGTTCACGCGCGCTCGCCGGGCTCGGCGAGCTCGCCCAGGCCGAGGACAGGGCGCGGGAGGCGGTGACCGGCGACGGCGGGGCGGAAGACCTCTTCTGCGCGTCGGTCGCGAACTGGACGCTGGCCTGCGTCCGGCGGACCCAGGGACGGCTGGTGGAGGCCAGGGACTTCGCCGCCTCGGCGACCGATCTCGCCGAAAGCATCCGGGACGCGCTGCTGACCAGGCGCTATTCCCAGGACCTCGCCGCGATCTGCGCCGAGCTCGGCGATCACGTCGGCGAGGTGTCGGCGCTGCGCCGCGCGATCCGCGCCGGCGACGCAACCCTGCAAGTCCTGCACGCCGGGTTGGGCCAGGCCCTGGAACAGCACCGGCTCACCGCGCAGGCCGAGCAGTGGGCCGAAGCCGCCGACCGGGCGGCCACCCGCGACCCGCTCACCGGACTGGTCAACCGGCTCGGCTTCGACCGGCGCGGGCCCGCCCTGCTCGAGCGCGCGATCGCCAACAGCGGTACGCCGTGGATGATCCTGTTCGACGTCGACCGGTTCAAGGACATCAACGACCGGTTCGGGCACCTCGTGGGCGACTTCGTGCTCCAGGAGGCCGGGCGGGTCGTGCAGCGCGAGTGCGGCCCCGACGACCTGCTGTGCAGGTGGGCCGGCGACGAGTTCGTCCTGCTGCTGCGCGAGCGGACCGATCAGGAAGGTCCCGCCGTCGCCGAGCGGATCCGCCGTGCCGTGCAGCAGCACGACTGGCACTCCAAGCTCGGCGGCGGACCGAGCCCCACGATCAGCGTCGGCGTCGCGGCCGGCCCCACCACGCTGCCGGCCCTGTTCACCGCCGCGGACCGGGCTCTCTACCGGGCCAAGAACGCGGGCCGCAACACCATCGCGATCGACACCTCCGACCGCCTGGTCGGCCGGGAAGTGGGCATCAGCCGCTGAGCGATGCTTTCAGGTTGAAAGCACTCCTACGGCGTGGGCTCCTGCGGTGTGGGCGCGGCCAGCCGGCGTGGGCAGGGGACGTTCGTGGACGGCTCACGGCCGATGGCGAGGGGCAGAGCCGCGAGCACCGTGAGCGCGATGCCTGCCGCGACGACGAGCACGGCCGCGCTGAGACCGTCCGCGGTGGCGATGCGCAGCGCCTCACCGTCGAGCCCCTCGGTGCCGCGGTTGGCGACCAGGACCAGCACGGCCAGTCCGACCGCGGCGCCGACCCCGGCCCCGGTGGAGGCGATCCCCGACGAGATGCCCTGGTCGCGGTCGGACACACCGGTGCCCGCGGCGATGAACATCGTGGTGAACACGACGCCGTCGGCGATGCTGAGCGCGATCAGCCCGGGAACCAGCGCGGCGTACGAGCTGTCGTGCGACATGCTGAGCCCCAGCGCCAGGGCGCCGAGCGCCCCGATCGACAGCGCCACGACCAGCGTCGATCGGAGCCCGAACCGCGTCGCCACCCGCCCGGCCAGGGCCGAACCGGCGACCACGACCGCGGTCGGGAGCAGGAACCCGACGCCGGTTTCCAGCGCGTCGTAACCGTGCACGTCCTGCATGTAGAGCGACAGGAAGTAGAGCACGGAACCGAAGGTCGCCATGAACAGGAACGCGATCGCCACCGCCGTGTCGAGGCTGCGGTTGGCCAGCAGCCGCGGCGGCACGAGCGGGTCTCGACTGCGCCGCTCGATGACCACGAGCACGACGAGCAGAACCAGTCCCGCGGTGGCGCTGAGGAGGATGGCGGGCGATCCCCAGCCGAAACCCGGGCCCTCGATCAGCGCGAACACCACCAGCGTGACGCCGAGCGTGGCGCTGAGCGCTCCCGGCAAGTCGAACTTCCGATGGGTGTCCCGGCGCGGGTCCGGAGGAATCAGCCGCAGCGCCGCGAACACGGCGACACCGGCCAGGGGCACGTTCACGAAGAACACCGCCTCCCACCCGAGGGCGTAGGTGAGGACGCCGCCCAGCAGCACGCCGATCACCAGGCCCGCCGCACCCGCGCTTCCCCACACGGCCAGAGCGCGGTTGCGCTCGCGGCCCTCGGCGAACGTGACGTTGACCAGCGCCAGGGTGGCCGGGTAGACGAACGCGCCGCCGAACCCCTGCACCGCCCTGGCGACGAGCAGGGCCTCCGGCGTCGGCGCGAGCCCACCGGCCAGCGACGCGCCCCCGTACAGCACAAGCCCGAACAGGAAGACCCTGCGCCGCCCTACCAGATCGGCCGCCCGGCCGCCCAGCAGCAGGAACCCGGCGGAGGCCACCGCGTACGCGCTGATCACGGCCTGCAGCGACTGCGCGGAGTACCCCAGCTCCCGCCCGATCTCGGGCAGCGCGACCACCACGATGTACTGGTCGAGCGAGACGATCAGCATCGCGAACGCCAGCAGCACCAGCGTCGCGGACTGGCGGTTCACGCGCGCCGGTGGGACAGCCGTGGCCCCGCGCGCGGGTGCGTCTTCCTCACCGCATCACGCTAACCACGCGGGTCCTGCCCCGCACGCCAGGTCACCACCACCGCCGGACTCCGACGGCGCTGGTGACCTGGCGAAGACGCCCGGCGGTGCTCACATCTCGGCGCGCCGCCCGCCGTCGACCGTCCACGCCGCCCCGGTCACGTACGAGGCCCGGGGCGAGAGCAGGAACGCCGCGACGGCGGCCAGCTCCGCGGGGTCACCCGAGCGCTTCAACGCCGTCGCCTGCTCCGCGGCCTCCTGCGCCTGCGGGTTGCCCCTGGACAGCTCCCGGGAGCGCTCGGTGTCGAACCGGCCCGGCAGCAGCGCGTTGACCCGCACACCGCGGGCACCGACCTCGTTGGCGAGGTCCTTGACGAAGCCCTGCGTGGCGGGCCGCGCCACGTTCGAGCTGGCCAGCCCGGTCAGCGGCTCCGCGCCCGAGGTCGAGGTCAGCACCAGCACCGAGCCGCCGTCGCCGAGTTCTGCGGCGACCTCGCGGGCCATGCGGATCGGTGCGATCGCGGCGATCTCCAGGCCGCGCCGCAACGTGTCGTCGTCCAGCGCGCTGGGCGGGCCCGCGGGCGGGCCGCCGTGGCTGACGAACAGGCCGTCGAGGCGGCCGAACTGCTCGCGCGCGTGCTCGACCAACCGGCGAGGGGTGTCGGGATCGGTGATGTCGGCGGCCAGCCCGCGCGCGGCCTCGCCGAGCGCGGTGACCGCGGCGGCTGTGTTCTCCTCGGACGAGGAGGACACGACGACGTTCGCGCCCTCCTCCACCAGTGCCCGTGCCGTGGCGAAACCGAGTCCCTTGCTCGCGCCGGTGACGATGAAGCAACGCCCGGAAAGGTCCAAATCCATGCGCCCGACTCTAGACAACGACCTCCCGACACCCTCGCCCCTTCGCAACGGGCGCTGAACGCGAGTTTCGGTCGCATCCGGCCCGGGCAGACCGCGGCGGCCACCGAGCCAAACGGCCGCCTGCGGTCGCCGCGGTGACCGCTACGCACTTGGAACGTGCGGATCAGGAGCTCTGTCCCGACCGATGCGAGGTCAGGTTGTCCGTCGGATCGAGCGGCTTGCACGCGCGCCCGGTGCCGGAGTCCATCGAAACAGACCCGAACCCGCCGTCAGAACCCTGCTGTTCGAGGCTCGCCACCCCCGAGTGCGGCGGCACCGACCGGCACCGGGTCCGGTCGCCCGGAGCATTCCCGTACTCCCACTCCATGAGGTAGATGGTGCGGTCGGTGTCGTTGACGACCGCCCCCACGCAGTTGGTGGCGTCGGGGTGGAAAGGCTGGTCGGTCGACGGATGTTTCTGGAAGTGCCGCCACTCGCGGCGCAGACACCGGCCGCCGTCGCAAGAGAAGGAGACAGGATGAGCCATTTGGACATCACGGTGATTCCGCACGACTGACACCCACAACGCGGCCGGGGGAGAAAAACCGCCTCGAATAAGGCTGAATATTCCGGTTTGACCGCACGGCGAGTGACGGCGGGGTTCAGGCGATGCAGACGCCGTCGATCGGAACGATGTCGCAGTCCAGGACCGCTGTCTGCGCGCTCGCCGGTGCGGCGCCCCCGAACAACGCGAATCCAACGATCACGACAGCAAGCACGAGACGACCCATCACAGCACGTCCCTTCCAGGAGTCAACGAGTGCCGAGTGGCAACGGACGCACCCAGATCAGCGAATCCGCGCTGCAATCGCACCGCACAACACCGATTCGGTCGTCACCCACTCGCCCAGCGAGATCGCGTACAACCCCGGCCGCGGTCACCGGCACCTCAACGTGATCACCAACCCTGTTCCCGTCGCCACGCGGCGACGATGGGTCAAGCCGTCTACCAAGGCGAACAGCACGACGGCCGGGACGGATTCCGGCTCTTTCCCCAGCGACCACGGGTCGCACGCCGCCGGACCTGGCCCGGCCGGCGCGCGTTCGACCTCGCCCTGCGCGGCACCCACCGGTTCCGCCGGTTCGTGCTGCTCCTGCTGCCGGTCCCGGTCATCGTCACCGACCCGGCCACGCTGCCGCACCTGGTCACCACACTGCTCCGGCACGCGCTGCCCCGCTGGCCCGGATTCGGCCCGGTCGCACTCGATGAGGACCAAAGCCCCAGGTTGCCGCCCCACCGCCAACGGCATGCTGGAACGTGGCGCGAGGGAGCCGCATGCCCTCCACGCGTCCGCGCCGGTTCATGCCGGTCGCGCTCAAGAAGACCGGGATTCGCGGGCAGCACCGAGGGAGGCGTTTCCATGCCGAACATCGAGTCGACCGGGCAGAAGCCACGCTCCGACGCGTGGAAGTCGGCGATCACCGTGGTGCAGGAGGCGGAACCGCCCCACATCCCGGAGGGTGCGCACGCGATGACCATCGTCGTCGAGTTCCCACCGGGCGATCCCGGCACCCCACCGCACCGCCACGCCGGACCGGCCTTCGGCTACGTGCTCGACGGCGAAATGGTGTTCGAACTCGAGGGACAGTCGCCGCGCGTCGTCCCCGCCGGAGAGGCGTTCTGGGAACCGGGCGGCGACGTCATCCACTACCGGACGGCAACAATCGCGACGACATCCCGGTGCGCTTCATCGTCACCATGCTCTGCGAACCCGGCAAACCGATGCTCACCCTTGTCGACGAGGACGAGCTGACCCAACGCCAGGACAGAACGGGCAAGGCCGAAGCCTGACGAACTCGCCGACCTTCGACGACGCCTCGGTCGACTTCTTCCAGCAGACCAGGGAGAACCTGCTCACGACGCCGTCATCGCCAGGACCACCTACCGGCAGTGGCTCGCGCACTGACCCGGATTCGCTCCTGTTCCTGGCAAATCTCGCCGTGCTCCTAGGTCGGTGTGCTGGTGAGCAGCGCGTGCGCGGTGTTGATCAGGACGTTGCGGCGGTCGTGGCGGCGGGTGGCGATGGCGGCCAGTGCGGTGCGGGTGGCAGGCCGGTAGCCGAGGTAGGCGTTCTGGCCGAAGGTGGCGCCGCCGTGGAAGTACACCGGGCCGTGCTCGGTGTCGTCGAGGAACCAGGTCAGCGTGCGGGCGGGCGCGTGGCGGGGTCGTGACACCGGATGCGGGGTGCGCACCGCGTCCAGCGCCTCGTGCAGGGGTGAGTCGTCGGGCGCGAGGTGGGCTTCGAGGTAGGTGAGCAGGTCGCCCGGGGTGGCGCGGACGGCGCCGGCCGGGGCGACCGCGCCCAGCTCGACCGGAGGCACTCGGGTGGAGCCGCCGCGGCGATGGCCCGGGGCGTCCGTGCCCGGCGGCCCGGGCGCCAGTCGGGTCTGGCGCAGCCCCATCGGCGCGAGGATGCGCTGGGCGAGCAGATCGTCGTAGGCGGTGCCGGTCACCTGCGCAAGGGCGTGGCCGAGGACCGCGGCGGCGAAGTTCGAGTAACACCAGCGGAGTCCCGGCCGGGCACGGGCGCCGTGGCGGTGGAACGCCGCCAGCAGCCGCGCTTGCGTGAACGCTGCGTAGGGGTTGGTGGGATTGGGGCGCCAGAGGAGGTGGCGGTAGAAGGCCGCTTGGTGGGGAACGCTGGGGAGCCCCGAAGTGTGGGTGATCAGGTGCCGCAGCGTGATCTCCGCGCTGGCACGGGGTCTTCCCAGTGCGATGGGCAGGCAGTCCCGGGCCGGGGTGTCGTAGTCGAGGACACCGGAGGTGGCCAAGTCGGCCAGCAGCAGCCCGAGGAACGTCTTGGAGGCCGAGCCGATCTCGTAGTGAAGGTGCTCCCGCGACCGGCCGACCGAAGCGGTACCGGCGGTGACCACGGTGCGGTGACCACGCTCGGAGAAGGCGAACACCACGTCCGGCGCGTCGACGGTCTCGGCGGCCCGCTGGAGCCGGTCGGCGAGCGTACTGGTGGGCTGGGCGGTCACGGGGTCGCTGCCAGAGCGGTCAGCACGCGGGAGGTCGCCAGCGTGGCGGCGAAGGCCGCGACCAGAGTCGGGTGGTAGACCAGCTCGAACACTTCATCGGCGTCCCCGGTCGGGACATCGCCGATGGCGGGCAGGGCGCCGGCGGTTGTCTGCGCGACGGCCAGGTGCTGCCAGCTTTCGGTGTCCAGAGCGGGTTTCGGCAGGCAGGCATCGGTGGCCAGCAGTTCCCCGAGCAGGTCCCAATGTCGTCGCTCGATGCATTCCTCGGTCCACACCGGCAACCACAGGTCGAGGTAGTCGGCGATCTCGGGGGGAACCTGGTCGGGACGAGCACCCCAGTCGGTGAGGTAGAAGACGGTGTGGGTGATGGCGTAGGCGACGTGGTGGTCGACCGTCCACGGTTCGGGAAACCCACCCAGCAACGTGGCCTGCACAGCATCGTCGACGCCGGCAACGGCCAATCCGAGCTGTTGCTCGGCGAGGGCGATGCCCAGCTTGCGGTGCGGCGCCGTCTCCGCCGCCGAGCAGCCCCGCAGCGTCCGCAGAACTCGCAGGGTGTCTTCGAGCCCAGGATGGCGGTAGCCGCGCTCGTGGAAGTGGACGTAGACCTCCATGCACGCCGAGGTCAGCGGCGCCTCGCGTTGCATGCGTTCCAGCATGTCGCCCGCGTCGAGCGCGTCGTACCAGGCGAAGTCCAGCAGGCTGCGGGCACTGGCGGCCTGCCGGGAGCCGGCGACGCCTTCCCGCAGCAGGACCGCGGCGGCCATCGTCAGCTCCCCCACCGCTTTCAGCGCCTCGGCAGGGTTGTCTTCGCCAGGGCGGGGGCGGAAGTGCTCGCGGTGGGCCGCCAACCAGTCCCAGGCCCGCGCGCCGACCTGGTGCAGCAGCGCCGGTGAGCGCATCACGGCCCCGCTTCCTGAAGCAGTCGGGCAGCCTGCACATGCAGCCGCACCCGAGCGTCGCCCGCGCCGCCGAAGTGCTCCACGAACTCCATTCCCCTGGCCAGCCCCAGCGAGGCCGGAGCGCCGCCCAGAGCGGCCAGCCACCGCCCGGCCCCTGCGGCCTGCAACCAGTCCCCGCGGCGCACCGCGCGGGCGAATCCCCGCGCCAGATCCGGCACTCGCGTCGATGCCTGCGCCGCCACGGTGCACTCCAGATTCGGGGCGGCCAACGCGGCCAGTTGCGCCAAGCGGTGTGTGAGCACCGGCCAGGACACCGTCGCCACCCACGCGGACTCCGGTTCTCCCACCGGCGCGGCGAAAGCGCGCTCCCCATCGGCCGCGTGCAGTGCCGCGCGCAGGCCCCAGTGCATCCACGCCACCGGCACCGACGCCCCCTCTGCAAGACCACACAGAGCCACCGCCCGCACGAGGTCCAGGTCGGTGGCGGACGGAGCGAGGCCGAGGAAAGCCCGCGGGGCGAGCACGTCGGCACCCAGCACGCGCACCGCCCCCACCATCACCGGATCCGGCACGCCCGCCGGTTCGAGCACGCCGCCGTGGTGTCCGCCCCGCAGGGCGGACACCACCGACAGCGCGCAGTTCTGGACCGCCTCAGCCAGACGGGAACCAGTGCTCGCGCGTTCCATCGACCACGCACCCGGTCACTTCTTCTTGGGACGCGGAAGAGGCGCGGAAAGGATGAGAAGCCAGTTGGTGAGCGGGCTGTCCCGGAACTCCCCTCGCGGTTCGGCGGAGTCGACCAGCGCCTCCACTCCGGCGGCCACGTCCTCGATCTCCGCGGACTTCACAGGCTCGACAGTGACGTTCATCCGGATCATCTCCCCACGATCTGACCGGTCGTGCACCGTGGAACACCACGCCCCGGGGCATCGGGCCCCGGGGACCTCACAGCAGCCCGAAATCCCAGCACCCGCAACGGCAGCACCCCGATCCAGCGACCACCGGTCCCGTGACGAGGGCGGCTCACACCACGTACGGACGAAGGTTCGACGACGCGTGTGGATGGGGTCAGCGGGCAAGGCAGGGGCTGACAGCCTCGGCATTGCCCCGGTCGATCGCCTCGGCCCGCGGAAACGCTTCCGGCCGCCTCAGTCGTGGATGCCCTTGGGGCCGTTCTTCGAGCTGTTGCACGGACCGCACAGGCCCTCGAGGTTGCGGATGTCGCTGTAGGCGTCCTTGGCGGACTGCGAGGTGATCTTCCCGCTCTCGTCCGGGGCGGCGGTGTCCTTGATCCAGGTCTTCCAGTCCCGGACGTGGTCGATGGTGATGTCCTGTTCCGGGAGGAACCTCTCGCACTGGCCCTGGCACTTGTAGTCGCCGCGGTCGTTGCGCTCCATCCGGTCGAGGACCTGGTCCTTGGTCCCGTCGTTGTAGCCGGGCCGGCTCCGCTCGTTCCACGTGCCGCGTTGGGACGGCTCCTGGGTGGGCGCGGGGCGGCTGCCGCCGTGACGGGTGATCCGACCGCCGCTCTCCTCCTGGCGCCGGATGTTCTGCTCGCGCTGCCGGTCGCTGCGCCGCGGGCCCCCTCTGGTGTCGGCGGCGTGGTTGGCGTCTCCGTCGGCGTTGCGGCGCTTCTGCCCCCGACCTCCGCCGCCACCGTCGCCGCCCGTGGCGCACGAAGACCCCTGCGACGCGAGACCGAGCGGGTCGCAGGCCACGAGCGGGTTCGGCACGTAGGCGACCGCGTTCGGCGCCGGCTCCAGGCCCAGCGGGTCCGGACTCAGATACCGCGCGGTCACCGGGTCGTAGTAGCGGTAGACGTTGTAGTGCAGCCCGGTTTCGGCATCGTGGTGCTGGCCGGGGAAGCGCAGCGGCGTCGCGGCGGCCTCCGAGCCCGTGACCAGGCCCCACAGGGTGCAGCGGGCACGCCGGACGATGCCGCCCGCGGCGTCGACCAGTTCGACCGGGCTGCCGATCTGGTCGGTCACCACGCCCGCGAAGCGAGCCCTGGTCGCGGACGACTGCTCTAGCTGGGCGACCGGGTGCCCGTCGTCGGGGTGGTACTCCCAGGTCAGCACGTGGGCACCGGTGCGCTGCTCGACCACCACCGTGCCGTCCCACACGAAGTCGACCTGTTCGGCCACCGCCGGGGCCGTCCCCGGCGCCCGGACGACCAGCCGCTGCTTGGCGATGCGGCGCCCCAGCGGGTCGTAGCGGTATGCCCACCACGCCCCGTCCGGGGTGACCACCGAGGTGAGCCGGTCGAGCGCGTTCCAGGTGAACCGCCACACGCGCTCGGTGCCCGCGGCGTCCCGCACCCGCCGCAGCACCAAGCGGCCCTGCGCGTCGTGCTCGTAGCTCACCGCACCGAGGCCGGCCGGCGCGTTGCCCCGGTACCGGTGTCGCAGCAGCCCGCCCCCGGTGTCCGAGGCGGTCAGGTTGCCGGTGCCGTCGTAGCGGTAGCTCTCCGAACGCCCGGGCGCGAGCACCTCGGTGACGCGGCCCGCGGCGTCGAGCTCGTAGCGCGTCGTTCCCGCCCCGCTGTCGTCGACGGCGGCGAGCGCGCCGTCGGGCCGGTAGCCGAACGAGCGCCGCACCACCTCGTTGCCGGCGGCGGTGACGGTCTGCCCGGTCAGGCGGCCCTCGGCGTCGTGGGTCTGGGTGAGCACCCACACGTCGTCCACCTGCCGACGGGTCTGGCGGCCGCGTTCGTCGTGGGTGAACGCGACGTGGTGCCCGCCGAGGCGCAATGCGGCGGGAAGGCCGTCGTGGAACGTCCACGAACTGTCCACACCGGACGGTGTGCGGCGGTGCACGCCGCCGCCGCCGTCGTCGTAGCGGAACGCCACCGTGAGCCCGTTGACGGTGTGGGTGGTGACCCGCGACCGCTCATCCCGTTCGACGGTGATCGTGGCGTCGCCGTTGGCCGCCTCGACGAGCCGGCCGACCGGGTCGTAGGCGAAGGTGGCGACCTCGGTGGGCGTGCGCCGCCACACCACGTTGCCCAGCACGTCGTAGCCGTACTCGACCTGTTCACCCGCGGCGTTGACCGACCGCAGCAGCTGCCCGGCCGCGTCGTAGGCGTAGCGGGTCACGCGGTCGTCGAAGTCGCTCTCCTCGACGAGCCTGCCCTCGGCGTCGAAGGTGTAGCGCCAGATCTGGCCGTTGGGGTTGGTGACAGCCACCAGCCGGGCCTCGGTGTCGTAGTCGTAGGTCGTGCGCGCACCGGTCGCGTCCACGGTCGCGGTCAGCAGGTCCAGCCGCCCGTACTCGTGCCCGGTTACCTGGCCGAGCGCACCGACGTGGCGAAGCTGGTTGCCCTCGCGGTCGTACTGCCACTGCTCGCGGGCACCCGACGGCAGCACGCGCGACAGCAGCCGTCCCTCGACGTTCCAGGTCAGCTGCGTGGTGCCGCCGTCGCGGTCCACGACCACCCGCGGACGCCCGAACAGGTCGGTCTCGGTGCGGTCGTCCGAGCTGCCGGCCGTGACCTCGTCGGCGAGCGCGTCGGCCGGAGCGGTGTCCGCACCGGAGTCGGCAACGCCTTCGGCGACACCGAGCTGCGTGGTCAGCGGGTCCGGGATCGCCTCGCCGGAGTAGCTCCGGCGCCAGGTCCGCCCGTCGGGGCCATCCACCGCGATGTCGAGCGCGTCCTGGGTCCAGCGCTCGATCCGCACCCGGCTGCCGTCGGGCCGCACGACGGCGGCCAGCTCACCGTCGGCGTTCCACTCGTAGCCGGTGGTGCGGCCGAGCGGGTCGGTCCGGGAGAGCAGCCGGTCGTAGCGGTCCCAGGTGCGGGACGTGGTGCCGCCCAGCGGACCGACCTCGCGCAGCACCTGGTTCTCTGCGTTGAGGTGGATCTCGGTGCTGTTGCCCAGGGAGTCGGTGAACGTCGTGACCAGGCGCTCGCGGTCGTAGCTGAACGAACCGTCGAAGAACCCGCGGTCTCCCACGGTCCGCACGCAACGGCCGGAGGAGTCGTAGACGTAGCGGTACCAGCCGCCGTTGCGGTCCTCCCAGCCGGTCATGCGGCCCGCGTCGTCGTAGTGGAACCGCTGCGGAGCGCCGCTGGAGTCGGTCACGCCCACCAGTCGACCGCGGCCGTCGTAGTCGTAGCGCATCACCGCGACCGCGAGGTCGGAGCCCGGATCGAGGACACGCACGGCGGTGATCCGGCCGTCCGACGTCGTGAGGTCGACGAGATAGCCGGCGGAGTGCGACAGCCGCCGCGGAGCACCGCGCTCGTCGTGCTCGAAGTCGATGGTGTTGCCGTCGTCGTCGGCAACCCGCACCAGCGGCAGCGGACCTCGACCCCGCGGGGCGAACTCCAGCGTCCGTCCCCGCCCTGCCTCGGTCAGGACGTAGGTGTCGGCGGTCCGGCGGCGAAGCGGCCAGCGCGCGCCTTCCAGCGGCAGCACCTCGGCGCCGACGGCGGGCAGCGGGTACACCAGCCGCACCCCGTCCGGGGCGAAGTAGCAGACGTGCTCGCGGCCGACCTCCAGCCGCTGGTCCGCGGTGGACGTCCAGGACGGGCCGAACCAGCGTCCCGCGCGGTAGCCCGACAGGTGCGTGCGCTCAAGCACGAGTTCGAGCGGGTGCGGCAGGGCCATGTCGCGCTGCACCAGGACGACTTCTCCGGTGGAGACGTCCACGGGGTCGCCCTTGCACGGGCGGGTCTCAGCGGACACGGCACCGATGCGCGGCGGGTTCGGCATGCCGGACGGCGGCCCGTCGGCTCCCGCGGACCTGGTGTTCGCGGGACCCGGGCCGTCTCCGCCCCCGGTCGTGCCGGCCCCGGGGCCGTTGCCGCCCCGCGACGAATCCTGCGGTGGGTTCGTGTTCGGTCCCGCGGAGTTCGACGTGGTGGAGTCCGGTCCGGCGGAGTTGGACGAGGTCGAGCTCGGCCCTGGGCCGCCGGAGTTATGCCCCGGGCCGGGCGGGTTCGGCCCCGGCCCGGCGGAGTCGGGCCCGTTGGGAGCGGGGCCACGGGCCCCCTCACCGGGCTTCGGCGGCGGGGCGGTGCTGTCGTTGTTCTTGATCTTCTTGAGTGCGTCGGCCGCCTCGTCGAAGGAACCGCCGAGCTTTTTGAGCATGGGCATCAGCGACTGCATCGCCTTGACCAGCTTGGTGGTGATGTCGGCGATCTTGGCGGTGACCTTGGCGACCTCGGCCACCACCTGCGGCACCACCCAGGTCAGACCGATGCCCAGGGTGGCCACCACCTGCAACGCCCAGCTCACCAGATGACCGACCAGCTCGGCGATGATGTCGCGCACCAGCGTGCGCACCGCCCCCACCACCTCCCCGGCGGTGGCGATCCCGCTGGAAGCCCCCTCGGCCGCACTCCGCGCAGCCGTGATCAACTTGCCGGTATCCGCACTGCGGGCGCGGTAGGCCTCAGCAGCCGCACCCGTCCAGGCGGCGGTGTCCTTGTCGACCAGACCGGCCATGTCCCCGGCGATCGCGCCCAGCTCGGCGCCGATGTTCTTCCAGGTCTGCGAATGCGCCTTGATCTCGTCCGGATCCCCGGTCAGCGAGTCCAGCGCGTCCGAGACCGGGCCGACGTGCTCCATCAGCCACCCCACCCCGGCGGCCAGGATCGCCCCGAACGGATCCAACGCCATGCCCAACGCGTCCAGACCGGTACCCACCGCACCGAGCACCCCGGCCGCCCAGTCACCGGACTCGATCGCCTTGCGGGTCTCGTCCACCGACTCCAGGATCGGCACCCCGCTGAACCCCTGCGTCGAGTCCTCGCGTTCGGCGACCAGCGGATTCGTCACAGCGCAACCATCCCGGGTGAGTGCGGGAACAACGCAAACGGATCAATGCTCGCCCAGCTCGCCAACGCCGCACCAACGCCCCACCGATGCCAAAATCGTTGGCATATACCAGGATTGCATCCGATCACGGGCTTTTTCTCCGCCATCGTCCGGAATGTCGCGACTGCCCGGAACCGCCCGCCGCGCAATCACCCTAATAGGTACCCGAACATCCGCGCCGGTTCCGGCACCCAGGTCGGTGTCGGGTCGATGACCGCCGGACCTTGCAGGGCATCCTCTTCGTGCTCTACACCGGGATTCAGTGGGCGTTTCTTCCCCATGGCAGCAGGCCGGGGTATGGGGGCAGTTGCAGGAGGTGCTGCTGGCCCGCCTGCGTGCGGCTGATCAGCTGGACTTCTCCCGCGCGGTGGTCGATTCCTCGCGGATCCAGGCCAAGCGGGGACGTGGTAGCCCCAAAAGTCGGTCCGAGTCCGGTTGATCGCCGGCCGGGCTCGAAACACCACGTCCTCACCGACGCCTGCGGCACTCCGTTGGGGGTGCTGTTGACAGGCAGCAACCGCAACGACGTCACCCAGCTCGTGCCACTGGTCGACTTGGCCTGAAACGACCCCTTAGGGGTCCTTGCATAATGATCTTGGTCTGGCATGGTGGTGGCTGGAGTTGATCACGTTTCGATCGTTGGGAGCGTGGGATGGCTCGCCCGAGGCCGTGGGAGGTCAGCGACGAGTTGTGGGCGTTGATCGAGCCGTTGCTGCCCCGGCACGAGCGTCGGTTTCGGTATCCGGGTCGGCGTCGGATCGACGATCGCAAGACTCTGCAGGGCATCTTGTTCGTGCTCTACACCGGCATCCAGTGGGAGTTTCTGCCGCAGGAGTTGGGATTCGGCTCGGGGTCGACGTGCTGGCGGCGGTTGGCCGAGTGGCAGCAGGCCGGAGTATGGGAGCAGTTGCAGCGGGTGCTGCTGGATCGCCTGCGAGCGGCCGATCAGTTGGACTTCTCCCGAGCGGTCGTGGATTCCTCCCAGATCCAGGCCAAACGGGGACGTGGTTGCCCAAAAGTCGGTCCGAGTCCGGTTGACCGTGGTCGGCCGGGCTCGAAGCACCACGTCATCACCGATGCCTGTGGAACCCCGTTGCGGGTGGTGCTGACCGGCAGCAACCGCAACGATGTGACCCAGCTGGTGCCGCTGGTGGAGGCGATCCCACCGGTGCGCGGACGGCCGGGTCGGCCCCGCCGCAAACCCCGCCGCCTCTACGCAGACCGGGCCTACGACCACGACGTCTACCGAGACAAGCTGCGGGCCCGGGGCATCACACCCCGGATCGCTCGCCGAGGTGACGACCACGGTTCCGGCCTCGGCAAGCTGCGGTGGGTGGTCGAAGCCGCGATCGCCTGGCTGCACGGACCACGCCGCCTACGGATCCGCTGGGAAACCCGCGACGACATCCACGACGGCTTCCTCCAACTCACCCACTGCATGATCCTCGCCGCCAAGCTCCCCACACACGCAATCTGAAAGGACCCCTTAATGGTCGGCCAGGTGCGCACGAGATCAGGAGTCGG
The DNA here is from genome assembly GCF_000062885.1 of Saccharopolyspora erythraea NRRL 2338. Lineage (NCBI taxonomy): Bacteria > Bacillati > Actinomycetota > Actinomycetes > Pseudonocardiales > Pseudonocardiaceae > Saccharopolyspora > Saccharopolyspora erythraea. Next base: position 5,378,964 of record NC_009142.1, read on the forward strand.
CCGCATAGGCGAGTGCCGGGCTGTACAGCGCCGCTCGACGAGACTGGAGCCCAGGTTGGCGCCACGCCCCCTGGACGCCAACCTGACACTCCCCTTCCCAGCGCACGTTCCCTCCGTGCGCTGGGGTCACCAGGCGGGCAGCAACTGCCCCCGGTGCCCCTTCACCCCCAGGCCAGGGCGGTCCGGTGTTGGTGGCCGACAGCCTCGGCGCACCCCCATGGCGTCGAGACTTCCTCGGCGGCACACGATTCCGGCACCCCACGCGAGAACCGGGCACCGCGGGCCCGCGGTGCGTGGAACTCATCCACGCGCACTCCGCCGACGAACCGCATCGCCCGTCCTCGCTGATCGCACCGGTGCTACATCGCGCGCCTGGCCATCCACGCGCTGCCCGCACATCCCTGGCGCGATCACACTACATCAACACCTGTAAAACTCCGAGCCCGGATCTCAACACGAGTGAATATCCGGGGGAGTCAACGGTGACCCGGCCGGCCGCCGCGCTTAGGCTCAGATGCATGAACGACCCTGGGGTGACAGACGAGAGCTTGGCGGATGCGTTCCGCACCCGCTTACGGACGCTGTTCGAGCAGACCAACCCGCAGACCGGGCGGCCGTACACGGCAGCCCAGGCAGCGGACTGGATCCGGGCGAACACCAACCACTCGATCTCCCACACCCAGGTGTGGAAGTTGCTCACCGGCCGGGCCGTGCCGAGACTGACCGAGGTGGAACTCCTGGCCCGGTTCTTCGATGTCTCCCCCAGCGCGCTGCTGCCCGGACCCCAGGGCGAAGACCTGGACCGGCTTGCTCTGGTGGGCTCGCTCGGTGTCCGGGAGCTGGCTCTGCGGCAGCTCACCGCCGACGTCGCCCCCGAGTCCCGCGAACAGCTCGCGGGCGCGATCAAGGCGGTCCTGGAGGCGTTCCGCGCCCGCCCGGATCCCGCCCCTGACGAGGGCGAACGACGGCGGGATGGATGAAGGTCACGAGGTGGGGAGCGGGAGAGACCGTGGGCAACCACGCCGGTTGGCTGTGGACGCGGCCAGTGCTGCGGTGGCGCAGTGGACGGCGACTGCGCGAGCTGGGCGTACCCCGGCGGTTCCGCATGGAGCACCTGCGGGGCGCGCTGGAGGGGCGCCTGGGCAAGCCGATCTTCTTCGGCGTGGTCGACCTGCCCGCGGCCGCGCCCAGCGGGCTGGTGCTCACCACCGGTGAGGCGATCCTGGTCGTCGCCGACGCCCAGCTGCGGACATCGCACCGGTGGCACGTCTGGCTCCACGAGCTCATGCACCTGGTGTGGGGCCATGTCGGCACGCCGGAGCCGGACTCCCTCGGTGCGCTGCGGACCATGTTCCCGACGTTGCCCGACGACGTGCTGGAACAGGTGCTGAGCCGGACGACCTGCGAGCACGGGCACGAGATCGAAGCGGAGATGCTGGCTGCGCTGTGCCACGTCCGGATGGCGTCCTGGCGGGCCGCCGAGGAGGAACGCCAGGACATGCCCGCCGAGGTCGCCGCCGCGTTGCAGCGCTTCCAGGATCTGCTCGGGTAGGGGCGGACCGTGCTGTACACACTCGGCTACGCACTCGCCGGCGCGCTCATGCTGGCCGTGGTCGCCTCCAAGACGCGCGCGCTGATCCTCGACCCGAAGAACGTGCGGGTCCTGGGACTTGCCGTGGCGCACTTCGCGCTGACCATAGCGTTCGTCGCCGCCATCCCCACCAACTACGAGGCGATCGATCGGCTCACCGGCGTTCCCAACCTGGCGACCCTCGTGGTCTACAGCGGCGTCACGATCAGTCTCGGCGCCGCCGTGGTGTGCCACCACGCGTTGGAGATGCCCCAGCGGCGCGCGCGTGCCGCGGGGCGCCGCCAGCTCGTGGTGACCGCGGCAGCCGTCGCCGCGATGGCGGTGCTGTTCACGCTCGCGGACGTGCACGACGCCTCGCACCCGCTCGACTTCGATGCCCACTACGCCCTGGACCCACTCGCCGTCGCATTCCAGATCGCCTGGTGGTCGGCCTACTCCACCAACCTCGTGCACCTGGCGCGGGTTTGCCGGCGCACCGCGCTAGCCAGCCGGCTGCCGTGGCTGCGGGCCGGGCTGGGGCTGGTTCCCATCGGGTGCGTCATCGCCCTGGGCTACACCGCCGGCAAGGCGGCCCAGGTCGCCGCGGCGTGGGCCGGCGCCGATCTCACGTGGGTGTCGACCGCCCTCGCGCCGGGACTGGCCACGCTCGGCGCCGTGACGATGGCGCTGGGCTGGTCCGTTCCGCTGGTACCCCGATGGGCGCTGCGGGTCCGCACCTGGCGGGACCTGCGTCCCCTGTACGCGGCGCTGCGGGTCGTCAACCCCGCCCTGGCCGACAACACCCCGGCCGTGACCGTCCTGTACCGGCGACTGATCGCCACCAACGACCTGTTGCGGGCCTTGCGGCCGCACCTGGACCCGGAGGTCGACCGGTTCGCCCACGCCGAAGCGGACCGGCTCGGCCTCGACGGGCGCGTCCGGCACGCGGCGATCGAGGCGGCGCGGATCGCGGCCGGGCTGCGCGCCCACGCCGCCGGGCAGACCTTCGACGGCACGACGATGATCCGCGAATACCAGCGCGCCGACGCCGACCCCGGGCAGGCGGACATGGCCGCGCACGGCGCGCTGCTGTGGCGCAACCCGCCCGGAGATCCCGACTACCGGCTCGCGATGGAGGTCCGCGCCCTCTGCGAGATCGGCCGCGCTTGGCGGCTGCCGCACCCGCTGGTAGCCGCCGTGCCGGCCCACCGTGCCACCAACCCCCTCACCGAACCCGGGTGACCCATGCTTGAACAGGACGTGCTGGACGAGGTGACCAACCCGTTCCCCGGATTGGCCGCACTCCAGGAGCAGACTCCGGCAGTCCGCGTGCGAACCCCGGACGGGCCCCCGGCGTGGCTGGTGACCCGGTACGCGGACGTGCGCGACCTACTGCGCGACGACACCCGCCTGTCGGTCGATCCTGACCACGGAGCGGGAGAGGACTACGCGGGATTCGAGCTGCCGCCGCAGTTGCGCCCGCACCTGCTGGCTGTCGACGCGGCCCAGCACGATCGGCTGCGAGAGCTGATCTCCTCGCCCTTCACCGGAACCGGTCTACATCGGACAGTCGAAGTTGTGGAGGCAGAGGCGCACCGCCTGGTCGCCGCGCTGGCCCCGGACCAGCCGGTGGACCTCGTTGCCGAGCTCGCGTTCCCGTTGGCCCTCACGGCGGTGCGCGCGGTGCTGCCCCTGCCCGATCCTGCTCATCAGGCGTTCGCCGAATGGGCGCACGACGCCCTACTCGCCCCTCGCCGGCAGGAGGACGGGGCCGAAGTGCGGGCCCGCGACACGCTGGGACGCATGGCCGAGATCATCCAGACCGCCACCACCGTCCCCGGGGACGGCCTGCTGGGCGAGCTCCAGGCCGCCTACCACCACGGCCGGCTCAGCGCGCACGAGCTGGCCGCCCAGGTGTTCTACTTGCTGTTCGTCCCCACCGAGCCGCTCGTGGACGCGTTCGGCGTGGTCCTCCTGCGGCTGCTCGCCGGCACCCGGCATCGCGCGGTGCTGCGCGACAGCCCCGCGGCCCGGCACGTCGCGGTCGCCGAAGCACTGCGGTTCGACACCCCTCAGGGACTGGCCGCGCCACGCTTCGCACTCGTCGACCTCGACATCGACGGAGTCCGCGTCCGGGCCGGGCAAACGCTGTTGTTGTCCCTGGCAGCGGCCAACCGGGATCCGCGGCAGTTCGACGACCCGGACGAGCTGGTCCTGACACGCAGCCCCAACCCGCATCTGGCGCTCGGGCGCGGCGACCACGCCTGCCCCGCCACCGCTCTGAGCTACCAGCTGCTCTCCAGCAGTGTCGCCGCGCTGCTGAGCCGCTATCCGTCCACCACCGTGGTGCCCGAGAAAACCCAGTGGCGCGGGAACTTCCGCCACCGCGGCCCGGCGAGCGTTTGGGCCGACCTCAAGCCCTGACCGGTCTTGCTCGCCCCCGCCGCTACTCGAGGCGCGTTCGAGGACAGCCTCAGCAACGCCGTGACGGATCATGCCCCCAGTTCGTCGGCGGCGAAGCGGCGCAGGTGATCTCGCGCCTGCTCGCCCGTCAGGGGCGGGACGCCCCGCAGCCACTGCAGGGCGAGACCGTCGGTGAGCGCGACGAACCGCACCGCTACCTCCGCCGCGTCGCCGCTGGTGAACACGCCCGCGTCCTGCCCGGCGACGATGATGTCGCGGATCTGGCCCTGCCAGGTGGCGTAGCGGCCGGCCTGCCGGTCGACGAAGTCGTCGTCGTGCAGGCCCGCGAGCCAGTACTCGAACCACATCCGCCAGTGCCGCTCGGTCTCCGGCGTGAACAGCGCTTCGACCAGCCTGCTCAGCGCCTCGCGCGGACCCAGGGTCCGCAACTCCGCCATCAGCGGCGTGTAGTACTCGTCGATCTCCAGCGCTATCGCCTCGGCGATGATCTCCCGCACCCCGGAGAAGTGGTAGGTGATCGTGCCCGGCGAAACGCCCGCGTGCCTGGCGATGTCGCGGGCGCTGACACCGGCGATGCCCTGCTCGGAGATGAGCTCCAGGGCCGCGCGCACCACCTGGCGGCGACGCACCTCCGTGGGGTGCCTGCTGCGCTTCTCGGCGGGCACCGCCCGGCGGCCGGTCATGCCGAGGTCCTCGGGATCCGCTGCTGCCAGCTGCGGGACAGCACTTCCACCCCGCCGGAGGAGGTGTCCAGCCGACTGTCCACGATGTACTCCTGCCTGGTCGCGCGCAGTTCGGTCGTGGCGTTGACCTCGGCCAGCCAGTCGTCGCGCTGCAGCCTGATTGTCCACTGTGATGTCGCGCTGGCCGAGAGCGGGTCGTCCTCGCGGATCCGGTAGGTCTCGGTGGCGTTCTCGGTGTAGGTGAGCCCGTCGGGGAACGTCCGGGAACCACCGTAGTTGGGATCGACTTCCAGGACCCACTCACCGCTGGCGACGTCCCGGCGCACCACCCGTTCCGGGCGCTGGGCGGCACTTCCCGTCCGCACCTCCAGCGGCGGTGCGTGCTCGGGCTTGGCGAAATCGATCGCCCGCTCGGGCGCGGACCGCACCGGCAGCACCAGCGCGCTCGCGGCCGGTTCCAGCTCGACGGTGGCGCGTTCGCCGTGCGGCCACACCCACGGGAAGTACGCGGTGGAGACCGCCACCCGGATGCGGTGCCCCGGCGGGAAGGCGTAGGCGATCGCCGACAGGTCCACGGTCACCTCCTCCACCTCGCCCGGCACCCACGGATCGGCGCGTTCCCTGCCGTTGCGCGTCAACAGGTTGAGCACTCCCCTCGTGACCAGCGTCGAGGACCCGTCGGGCGCCACGTCGCACAGCCGCACGGTGACGTTGGCGCGCTCGACGTCGCAGCTCATCCGCAGCGAGACGCGGGGCCTGCCGAGGATCTCCACGCGTCCGGCCAGCGGAGCCGAGTCGAAGCAGGCCGAGCGGCCGTCCTCCTCCCGCTGGTCCGGTGGCAGGTCGCTGCGGTTGCCGAACGGGAAGAACCGCCCCGCGTCGATGCCCGTGTGCTCAGGGCTGGACACGACGACCTGCGAGCCCGCAAGCTCCGCGTCGAAGCCGTAGCGCGTCGGCCGCACCGACGGCGACGGCCAGGAGTCGTCGCCGACCCAGCGGCCGGGCCGCTCGGGGTAGAAGGTGCTCGGCGCGGCGGGCTCCTGCATCCAGGTGCGCAGCAGCGGCTCGTCGAGGACACCGGTGTCGGCGCCCTTGAGCCAGTGGTCCCACCAGCGCAGGGTTTCCTGCAGGAAGCCGATCGCCGGTCCGGGCGGCAGCCCGCGGTCCGGGTACTGGTGCGACCACGGCCCCACGATGCCGCGCACCGGCGCGGAAAGGTGCTCGGCGAGCCGGAACACGGTGTCGCGGTACGGATCGGCCCAGCCGCCGACAGCCAGCACGGCGGCCTGCACCGCCGAGTAGTCCTCGCAGATGCTGCCGTGCCGCCAGTAGTCGTCGCGTTCCTGGTGCGCCAGCCAGGCGTGCAGGAAGGGTTCGGCGGCTTCCAGGCGTTCCCGCCACATCTTCGACCAGTCGTCGCCGACCACCGCCGGGTCCGGCGGACGCGCGGTGAACGCGAGCATCGTGCCCGCCCACGCCGCCATGTCGACGCCGAGGACCGCGCCTCCGGTGTAGTGCACGTCGTTGTCGTAGCGGTCGTCGGTGGAGCACACCGTGACGACGGCCTTCAGCGGTTCCGGGCGCAGCGCGGCGATCTGCAGCGAGTTGAAGCCGCCCCAGGAGATGCCGAACATCCCGACCTCGCCGGAGCACCACGGCTGGTCCGCCAGCCACTCGATGACCTCGACGCCGTCGGAGAGCTCGGTCTCGGTGTACTCGTCGAGCATGACGCCCTCGGAGTTGCCGCTGCCGCGCAGGTCGACACGCACCGAGGCGTAGCCGTGCCCCGCGTAGTACGGGTGCCGCTGCGCGTCGCGCGGCGCGGTCCAGTCGCCCTTGCGGTAGGGCAGGTACTCCAGCAGCGCGGGCACCGGCTCGCCGTCGGCCGGCCGCCAGATCCGCGCGTGCAGCCGCGTCCCGTCCCGCATCGGGATCCAGCACTCCTCGACCGCGACCTGCCGGTCGAAGTGCTCCCGGAAGTTCACCGAATCTCCTTCCACCGCCGGATCAGGTGCCCCTCGCCGGCGTCGATCCAGGTCTCGTCGTGGTCGTCGTGGGCCCAGGCCAGGGCCGGTTCGGCGGTGCCGGCGGCCTCGGGGTCGGGCTCCAGCGCGGCGTCGAGCAGTGCTCGCGTGTAGGGGTGGTTGGGCCCGGCGAACACGGCCTCGGTGCTGCCCTGCTCGACCACTTCGCCCTGGTGCAGCACCACGACGCGGTCGGCCATGCCGCGCACCACGGCCAGGTCGTGGCTGATGAACAGGCAGGCGAGCCGGTGTTCGCGGCGCAGGTCGTCGAGCAGGGCGAGCACCCGCGCCTGCACCGAGACGTCCAGCGCCGTGGTGATCTCGTCGGCGATGATCACCTCCGGCGCTCCGGCGAGGGCGCGGGCGATGCCGACCCGCTGGCGCTGGCCACCGGACAGCTGCGCGGGCAGGCGCTCCGCCAACGCGGCGTCGAGCCGCACGGACTCGATCAGCTCGGCGGTCCGGGCGGCGCGCTGAGCACGCGGCACGATGCCGAACAGGCGCAACGGCCTGCGCACCGAATCCCGGATGCTGCGGCGGGGGTTGAGCGCGGTGTCGGCGTTCTGGAACACCAGCTGCACCTTGCGCCGCAGGTCCCTGGGCCGCTTCCCGGCCGGGACGCGCAGGTCGCCCGGCGTCTCGCCCAGGTAGCGCAACCGGCCGGAGGCCGGAGCGCGCAGCCCCGCCAGCGACGCGGCGAGCGTGGACTTGCCGCTGCCCGACTCCCCGACCAGCGCCAGCACTTCACCGCGCCGGAGCTGCAACGACACGTCCGACACCACGGTGCGCTTCCCGTAGCCGACGCGGACCGCGTCGAGGTCCACCACGGGCTCGGCGTCGGCCACCTCGGCGCGTGGTCTGGCGTGCCGCTCACCGTCCTCGCCGACCTCGACCAGGCCGCGGTCGAAGATCCGCGGCACGCTGGCCAGCAGCTGCCGCGTGTAGGACTCGGCCGGCGCGGAGAACAGCCGCCGCGACGGGGCCGACTCCACGGTCCGGCCCGCGCGGAGAACGTGCACGTGGTCGGCCATCGCCGCCACGACGCCGAGGTCGTGGCTGACCAGCACCGTCGCCAGGGAGAGCTCGCCGGCCAGGGCGGACAGCAGGTCGAGGATGCCGCGCTGGGTGATCACGTCCAGACCGGTGGTCGGCTCGTCGAGCACCAGCACCTTCGGCCGGGCGGCGATCGCCATCGCGATCGCCACGCGCTGCTGCTGACCACCGGAGAGCTGGTGCGCGTAGCGCTTGACCAGCGACTCGGGCTCGGGCAAGCGCACCTGGCCCAGCAGTTCGACGGCTCTGCTCCGGCGCGCCGCGGCGGTGAGCCCCTGCCCGTGCAAGGCCTCGTCGAGCTGCCGCCCGACGCGCATCGACGGTGTCAGGGCCGAGCCCGCGTTCTGCGCGACCATCGCCGCGGTGCGGCCGCGCAGCGCGCGGAGTCGCTTGCCGGACAACGAGAACACGTCCTCGCCGTCGATCCGGACCTCGCCCGCGGTCTTCCGGGAACCGTGGCGCAGGTGCCCGAGCAGGGTCCCGGCGATGGTGGACTTGCCGCTGCCGGACTCGCCCACCAGCGCCAGCGTCTGCCCGGCCTCGACCGAAAGCGACACCTCCCGCACCACCGGCACCTCGCGGCGGCCGGCGCGATAGGCGATCGAGAGGTCGCGCACCTCGACGATGCTCATGCCGCCCCCTTCCGGATCCGGTCCACGCCCCAGGCCTTCGACAGCCCGTCGGCTGCCAGGTTCAGGCCCACCACCAGGGTCGCAAGCGCCACGATCGGGGCAAGGCTGGCCAGCGGCACGACGGTGATGGCCGTGCGGTTCTCCGCCACCATCAGCCCCCAGTCCGGAGCGGGCGGGTTCACCCCGAACCCGAGGAACGACAACGAGCTGATCAGCAGCACCGCCCACGACGCGCGCATCGCGAACTCGACGCACACCACGTCGACGACGTTCGGGAAGATCTCCCGCACCAGGATCGGCATGGTCCGCTCACCGCGCGCCCGGGCCGCCGTGACGTAGTCGGCGGGCACCACGCCCTGCGCCGCGGCGCGAACCACCCGCACCACCGCCGGGGTGTAGACGACCGTCACGGCCAGAACGATCACGCCCGGACCGGTGCCGAACACGGTGACGATCACCAGCAGGGCCAGGATCGGCGGTACCGACAGCACCGCGTCCAGCACCCGCATCACCACGTTGTCCAGCCACCCGCCGCGCAGTGCCACGAACGACCCGATCAGCGTGCCGAGCCCGACGGTGCACAGCGTCGCCAGGAACGACACCGCCAGCGCGTACCGGCCGCCGTGCAGGACGCGGGAGAGCACGTCCCGCCCGTACTGGTCGGTGCCCGCCCAGTGCTGCCAGCCGGCGCCCAGCAGCGCCTGCGCCGGATCGTTGGCCACCGGCGAGTACGGGGCGAGCAGCGGGGCCACGACCGCCAGCAGGATGTGCACCCCCACGACGGCCAGCCCGACCCGCGCGGTCGCCGACCGCGGCAGCCGAGTTCGCAACGCCACCATCACGCCCTCCCTCCCCCGGTCCGCAGCCTGGGGTTCAACGCCATCGCAGCCAGGTCGGCGGCGAGGTTGCACACCACGTACACGCACGCGCCGAGCAGCGCGATCGCCTGCAGCATCGGCAGGTCGCGGTTGTAGACGGACTCCAGCATCAGCTTCCCCGCCCCCGGGTAGTTGAAGACGTTCTCCACCACCACGACCCCGCCGACGAGCCAGGCGATGTTCATCGCGATCACGTTCAGCGTCGGCAGCAGCGCGCTGGGCAGGGCGTGGCGGGTGACCACCCGCCAGCGCCCGAGCCCCTTGAGCGTCGCGGTCGTCACGAAGTCGGCGGCCATCACGTCGATCACGCTGGTCCGCGCCATCCGCACGATGTAGGCCGCCATCACCACGCCCAGCGCGGCGGCGGGCAGCCAGATCGCGGGCAGCAGGTCGGCGACGGTCGCGTTCGGACCGTCGAGCACCACCGCAGGCAGCAGCGGCACCGTCACCGAGAACACCAGCACCAGCAGGGTGGCCACGACGAACTCCGGGATGCTCATGCCGATCAGACTCAGCCACGAGATCGCCAGGTCCGGCCACCGGTCCCGGTACAACCCGGCGATGACGCCCAGCGCCAGTGACAGCGTGATCGCCAGGACGACGGTCACGACCGCGATGAGCGCGGTGTTGCGCAGGTGCAGCCCCAGATCCGCTGCCACCGGGTCTCCGGAGACCAGGGACGTGCCGAACTCGCCGTGCAGCGCGGAACCCACCCATGACAGGTAGCGCTGCCACGCCGGCTCGTCCAGGTGCAGCTGCTCGCGCATCGCCGCGACCGCCTCCGGCGTGGCGTCGCGGCCCAGCACCTGGCTGGCCACGTCACCCGGCAGGGCCTGCACCGCGAAGAACACCATCAGCGAGGACAGCACGATGGTCAGCACCGCGGATCCCAGGCGTTTCAGGACGAAGTTCGGCATCACGCTCCCCCTGCCCTGCGGGACACCGGCACCCGGTCGGCAACCGCGAGCGGAAATGGACGATGCACGCTCACGGTTGCCTCCATGCCTTGCGGGACACCCGCACCCGGTCGGCAACCCGCGAGCGGAAATGGACGATGGTCGCTCACGGTTGCCTCCGGAGGCCGATGTGGAGGTGGTCGAACTCGAATCCGTACTCCGAGTAGTTCACGACGTCGCGCGAGATCCCGACCAGCCTGTCGGCGAACATCGGGGTGATCGAACCGCTGTTGTCCACCAGGTAGCGCTGGGCGTCCTGGTACAGCACCCGGCGGCGGCCCTCGTCCATCTCGCGGCGGGCGGCGTCGAGCATCGCGTCGAAAGCGGGATCCGCCCAGCTCGTCTCGTTGTAGGACGACCCGCTCCGGAAGATCTGGTTGAGCAGCTGGTCGATCGGCCGGCCGGTGTACCAGTAGGTGGCGCACAGCGGCTGCCGCATCCAGATCTGCGAGTAGTACGAGTCCGCCGACGCGTTGCGCACCCGCAACCGGATGCCCGCTGCCGCGACGGAGTCGGCGAACGCCAGCGCCATCGGCGTGAACACCGGGTCGTAGGCCGAGGTGTACACGTCGAGCGCGAGGTTCTCCTGGCCGGCCTGCTTGAGCAGCGCCCGTGCCCGGTCGGGATCGTGGGGCACCCGGTAGTCGGTCCACATCGGATTCCCCGGTGGCACCGGGTTGTCGTTGCCCGGTGAACCCGCCCGCTGGATCGCCACGCCGAACACCGACTCCTGGTCGTAGGCGAGCTTGAAAGCCTTGCGCACCAGCGGGTCGGTGAACGGCGGCGCCGTGCACAGCATCGGCAGCCCGTACCACTGGGAGTTCGGCGACCGGGCGATCGTGGTGCGCGGCGAGGCGTTGATCACCCGCGCGGTCGCGAAGTCGAGGTTGGTCTGCGACAGCAGGTGGACCTGCCCTGCCAGCAACGCGTTGGCCCTGGCCTGCATGTCGGCGATGGAGAAGTACTCGATGGCCGACAGCACCGGGGCGCCGGCGAAGTGGTCGGGGTTGGCCACCACCCGCCCGCGGCCGGCCGCGGTGAAGGACTCCAGCCGGAACGGACCGGTGCCGATCCCGGTATCGCCGATGGTCGCGCCGCTGCCTTCGGGCACCACGTAGCACTGGTAGGCGGTGAGCAGGCTGGGGAACTCCGCGTTCGGCGACTTCAGCGCGAACTCCACCGTGTGCTCGTCGGGCGCTGTGATCCCGGCGGGATCGAGCAGCGGCGACAGCACGCCCTCCTGCGGTGAGGACGTCGCGGGGTCGAGGATGCGCCGGACCGTGTGCACGACGTCGGCCGCGGTGAACGGTTTCCCGTCGTGGAAGTGCACGTCCCGGCGCAGCCGGAAGCGCCACCGGACGCCGAGCGGATCGGACTCCCACGACTCGGCCAGATCCGGCACGACCTCGCCGTCGCGGCCGAGCCGGACCACCCGGTTGTACAGCGCGCCCAGGTACTCGTACGCCGAGAGGGAACTGGCCGGATCAAGCGTCTCGGCCTGCGACGCTGGTGGTCGCGCGATGCGCAGCACGCCGCCGGCTCGCGGCGTACCGGTCGCCGCTCCGTCGGGCAGCGGTGCCGCACCCGCCCCACCGCACCCGCTGGTGAGCGCGGAGGTGCCGGCCAACCCGAGTCCGGCGGCCAGCAGAGTCCGCCTGCGCATCCGGCCCTGGCCGGTTCCGCGATTCTGCTCGTCCACCGAACCTCACCACTAATCGTACGACTGTTCAACTCAATTGGTTGACGTACGATAGTTGCTGCGGAGCGAAAGGCCAACCCTTCACGCACGGACGTGACCGAGCGGATTCCTCCGGCTACCCGCAGCCTCGGAGCGTCTGACCGGCGAGAGCGTCGCTGTTGAGCCAGACTCACACCACGTACGCGATGCGGGGCAGGAACATGGCGAAGGCGACGCTGCTGACCGTCGGACACGGAACCGCCGCGAAGGCGGAGATCGTCCGGCTGCTCCGCTCCGCGGGCGTGACCAGCCTGGTGGACGTGCGCACCGCCCCTGGCAGCCGCCGCAATCCGGACATGAGCAGGTCCGCGATGGAGCACTGGCTGCCACGGGAGGACATCGCCTACCGCTGGGACCGACGCCTGGGCGGGTTCCGGAAGCTCACTCCCGACTCACCCGATCTCATGTGGAGGAACGAGTCGTTCAGGGCGTACGCGGGGCACATGCGCACTCCGGAGTTCGTCGACGCAGCGGATGAGCTGGCCGAAGAGGCCCACACCCGCACCACCGCGATCATGTGCGGCGAATCCCTGTGGTGGCGTTGCCACCGGCGGATGATCTCCGACTTCCTGCAACTCACCCGCGGGATCGCTGTGCGGCACCTGATGCACGACGGCTCGATCACGGAACACCAGCCCATCCGCGGGGTGCGGGTTCGCGATGACGGACTGCTCGTCTACGACGGCGGCCAGCAGACGCTGGACAGCACTTGACGAACGAACGTGACAACGAGGTGGAGCCGCTCGTCACCGCCGAACTCCGACGGTCCGGATCAGGACTCCCTGTCCCGGTATTCCCCTGCGGCGGTGGCACCAGGCGCGGCACGGCTCGTGATCTCGAAGCGGTACCGCCCGGTCAGCACACCGCCGGGATCCAACGGCAGGCGGTCGTGGAACGCCAGGGCCGGGCAGGCGCCGGGGTACTCCGCGCTGCGGACGAACCAGGTCGCCGGGTCGGCATCCGCCGAGGCGAAGGTGAGCGCGGCCGTCTCCCCGGTGAACGTCAGGCTCCGAGCCGACGCGCCGTTTACGGCGTGCTCGCCGCTGGCGTCCTCAGTGGACACCGGGCCGTCGCGGAACGTCGCTGCCCCGCGCCAGAAGAGACCGCCGTAGCCCGCCCCGGAGCGGCCGCTGGTCGCCGGGCTGCCGAGGCGCACGCAACGGTCGGAGACGTTGCGCAGCCGGTAGGACCAGTGCAGCATCCATCTGCCGAAACGCGGATCGACGCCGTCCACGCGCAATACGCGCGCCTCCGCCAACACCACGCGGCCGTCGGCCGCCAGCCACGACAGCTCCTCGGTGAGCTCGCAGGAGTCGGCCGACACCGACACGTCCGCCCATCGGCGGTGGCGGACCTCGCCGTGGTCCTCGCGGTACCGGTAGCCCGAGCCGTCGACGTAGGTGGGACCGCCCCAGAAGTTGTCGCCGTCCACGTCGGCAACCGCCATGCTGATGCCGAGGTGCCAGGGGTGGTCCTCGGGACCCACCGCGGTGATCTCGTCGCCCGCCAGGGTGCGGACCGGGTGCGCGTACGGTCGCGGTGAGTCGGTCCGCGCGAGGTCCGGACGGAAGAGGTAGCGCAGCAGGGTGGTGCCGCCGAAGCCCACTTCGACGGCATCGGCGGTCATGCACAGCGCCAGCTCACTCACCAGAGGTGCTCCCGCTCGCCCATTCGATGCCCTGTTCCGAGAACAACGCCATGTCTTCGGCCGCCCTCCGCACGAACTCGTCGATGCCGTGGATGACCCGGTTCCTTCCCGCGTCGTCGCGCCAGTACCGAGGGGGAACGCGCCGGACCTCTTGCGCCTGCCGCACCGCGTCGACCACCGCCGTGAACGCGCCGCTGCGGTGCAGCGGAGCGAGCAGCGGTGTGGACCGGCCATCGGCGACATGCGCGAGCAGGTCCTCCAGCAGGTCGGTGCGGCCGTAGGTGCGTCGCCAGGTCCCGGATTCGCGGCTTTCGACGGTCAGCCGGTCGCGCTCGTAGTGCAGGACCGCCCGTCCCTCTTCGCCGTGCACCACGACGTAGGGGTCCTGGTCACGCGGCCCGCACACGGTGGTGGCCACCACGACCGCGGCCGAACCGCCGAACCGCGCCCGCAGGCAGGCGGTGTCGTCGGCCTCGATGTCGTGCGCGCGGTAGAGCTCCACCTCGACGCCGTCCGGAGTCCGCTCCGGTGAACCCGTTTGCGCGACCGCGAACGCCGTGGCGACCGCGTGCGCGAACGGGTTGGTCAGCGTGCCGTCCACGACGGCCTCGCCGTTGAGCAGCCGACGGCCCGCCCAGGGCGCCCGGCGGTAGTACTCGAAGGGCCGCACCCACACCCCGGCGCCGCCGATGCCGGTCACCGCGCCGAGTGCTCCCGAGCCGATCAGCTCGGTCAGTGCGGGCAGGGCGTGCGAACCGAGGCTCTGGAACCCGACCTGCACCGACCGGCCCGTCTCCGCCGCGAGCGCCCGCAGCCGCGACAGCTCGTGGCTGCTGGTCACCGGTGGCTTCTCCAGCAGGACATCGGTGCCGGCGCGCAACGCGGTGGCGGCGAGCCTCGCATGCGTCGGGATGGGGCTTGCGATGACGGTGACGTCGATGCGGTGTCGCGCGAGGAGTTCGTCGAGGTCGCCGTACACCGGGACCGGGCCGAGTTCGGCGGTGCGCGCGGCCGGGATCGGGTCGCAGGCCGCGGCCAGCCTCGCCTCGCCCGCCTGGCGCAGCCGCTCCAGGTTGCGCAGATGCCAGGCGCCGTAACCGCCGACACCCACGAGCGCCACTTCGGGCAACGGACCAGTCCCATCCGTAGAAAGCGCTTGCTGTCCGAGTAAGCTAGGCACCCACTTGGAAACTGTCAACGCGGCGGCCACCGGCCGTTGGAGGAGGACCGCGAAGGAGTGCCGATGGCCTCGACGCTCGCCGACGTCGCGGCACGGGCCGGGGTGTCCACCGCGACGGTCTCCCGAGTGCTCAACGGCAACTACCCGGTCTCGGCCGCGACCCGGGAACGGGTGCAACGGGCGCTCGAAGAGCTCAGCTACGTCGGCAACGCACCCGCCCGCGCGCTGGCCGCGCACTCCTCCGACGTGATCGGCGTGATCGTCAGCGACGTCTCCGACCCGTTCTTCGGCATCCAGGCCAGCGGCCTGCAGTGGGAGGCCGCCGACTCCGGCCTGCTCGCGGTCATCTGCAACACCGCCGGCTCGCCCGCCGCCGAGCTGAAGTACCTCCGGCTGCTGCTGGGCCAGCGCATGCGCGCGATCGTGCTCACGGGAGGCGGAAGCGACGAACCCGAACACCTCGACGCCACCGCGGCGCTGATCGACCAGGCGCAGTCGGCGGGTACCGGGGTGGTGCTCTGCGGCAGGCCGGCCCCGCCCGGGGTCGAGGCGCCGGTGATCGCATACGACAACCGCGGCGGCGCACAGGCGCTGACCAGGCACGTGCTGGCCCTGGGGCACCGCAGGATCGCCTACGTCGCCGGGCCGCCGGGCCACGGAACGACGCGAAGCCGCCTGGAAGGTCACCGCGCGGCGCTGGCGGATGCGGGCCTGGGCGACGGTGCGGCACCGGTGGTCCACGGCGACTTCTCCCGCGCCTCCGGCTTCGACGCCGCACTGGAGCTGATGCGCGTCGCCAGCGGCAGCACCGCCGTCGTCGTGGCCAACGACCTGATGGCGCTGGGAGTCATCGCCGCGCTGCGCCAGCACGGGGTCGCGGTGCCCGCGGAGGTCTCCGTCGCCGGCTTCGACGATCTGCCCGCCGCGGTGGACGCGGTGCCCGCGCTGACCACCGTCCGGCTCCCGCTGCGCGAGGGCGCCCGGCGCGCGGGCCGGATCGCCGCCGGAGCCGAGCCGCTCACCGCGCCCGGCCGGATGCTGTGGATGCCCGCCGAACTGCTGGCCAGGGAGTCGGTGGCGCCACCGGGCGCCGGCCTTCCGCAGTGGCCCCCGCGCTGAGTTCCTGTCTTGAACTCGCCTTGCGTGGCGGCGCGGGAAACTCAGGCGTTCTCCGGCGCCGGGATCTTTTTCTCACGTATCACCCGGAGAAGCTGAGCACGCGTCCGTCCGGCAGCGGGAGCGCGAGCGCGGCCCGACTCGGGCGTGGTGATCGCGAGCGCGGGCCGACTCGGGCGTGCCGCGTTCGGCCGTTGACGCACCCGGAGGCGACCTCTAGCCTTCCGCGGCAAGGCTAGTAAGCGCTTTCTACGCGGGCTGGACGCAGCGCGGAGGTGAACCCGATGCGACGGAGCACGGGAGCTGTCATCGGCGCGGCGGCGGTCGCGCTGGCCACGCTCGCGGCGTGCGCACCCGGCACCGACTTCGGTCCCGCGAGCAACGGCTCCCCGCCCGGCCATCTGACCTACACGTACTTCACCGACGGGCCCGACGAGAAGGTGACCCGCGACCTGATCGCGGAGTTCGAGCGGCGCACCGGCGCCACGGTCGACCTGCAGATACTGCCGTACTCCGAGCTGGAGCAGCAGTTGCAGGGCAGGCTGGCCGCGGGGCACGCGCCCGACGTCGCCCGGCTGACCAACCTGAGCCCGTTCCGCAGCGACCTGCTGGACCTCTCGGCCAACGGCGCCGACATCGGCGACCAGTTCCTCGACCAGGCGCGGGAGACCACCAGCGGCCCCGCCGGGGAGACGGTGGCCGTTGCCAGCGACCTGACCATGAACGGCCCGCTGGTCAACACCGATCTGTTCGCCAGGGCGGGAGTGGCGTTGCCGCCGAAGGACCGGCCGGTGAGCTGGCCCGAACTGATCGCCAAGGCCAGGGTGGTGCAGCAGAAGTCGGGCTCGCCCTACGCCATCGCGTTCGACAAGTCCGGCGCCCGGGTGGCCGGCCTGTTCAACCAGTTCGGCACGAACTACTTCGGCACCGACGGCGCGGTGCAGCTCGACCCCGCCAAGGCCGCCGCGGCCACGCGGCTGTTCGTGGACCTGAACAACGACGGCACGATGTACCGGGACTTCTGGGTGCAGTCGGGCACCAAGTACGAGGGCGCCGACGACATGTTCCTGCGCGAGGACGTGCCGGTCTACTTCAGCGGCAACTGGCAGACGGGCCAGTTCGACGAAGAGGCCCAGTTCGGCTGGACCGTGCTGCCCAACCCGTGCGCCGAGCGCTGCGGAGGGTTCCCCGGAGGCAAGTTCATGGTGGCGTTGCGCCAGACCACGAACCCGCGGCTGGCCGCCGAGTTCGTCGCGTTCATGAACTCCCGCCAGGCGCAGGAGAAGTACGCGAGGGAGGCGCACTTCCTGCCCACCCGCAAGGACCTCCTCGCCGAAGGCGTCGACTACCCCCGGCGCGACGCGGAGATGGACGTCTTCCTCGACGACGTCAGGCGGACCGACCCGGCCGCCTTCAGCTCCGCCTACAGCCCCGGGATGGACTCGACGGCCGACGCGGTGGTCGACGAGCTGGCGGCGGCGATCGTCGGCAGGCAGTCGGTGCCCGACACCGTGGCGAGGATGCGGACCTCGGCGCAGGAGGCACTGGAGGCGGCCATCCCATGACGACCACCGAGTCCCCGCCCGCCACGAGCGTGCGACCGCCGTCGGCGCGCAAGCGGGGCGCCAAACCGTGGAACCAGCGCCTGGCGCCCTACCTGTTCGTGCTGCCGAACATGCTGGTGTTCGGGGTCTTCATCATCTACCCGGCGCTCAACGGCTTCAACATCAGCCTCTACAACAGCAACAACGGCCGCGCCTTCACACCGGTCGGCACCAGGAACTACCGCAGGCTGTTCACCGACGAGGAGTTCTGGCAGGCCGCGGGCGCCACGGTGATCTTCGTGGTGGCCTTCGTCGCCGTCTGCACGGCGGCGTCGATCGGCCTGGCGATGCTGCTGACCAAACCGATCAGGGCCCGCGGCTTCTTCCGCGCCGTGTTCTTCCTGCCCGTGCTGCTCTCCCCGGTGGTGGTCGGCCTGCTGTGGGGCTGGATCCTGGAACGGCGTTCGGGCGCGCTCAACGCGATCCTCGGCGCGGTCGGGCTGCCCGAGCCGGGCTGGCTGGTCAGCGGGCCGCTCGCGCTCGGTGCGACGGTCTTCGTCGGGGTGTGGGCGCACGCGGGCTTCTACACGCTGATCATGATGGCGGGGCTGCAGGCCATCGACAGCTCCTACTACGAGGCCGCGCACCTGGACGGGGCCGGGGCGTGGCACCGGTTCCGCCACATCACCTGGCCGCTGCTGCGGCCGACCACGCTGGTGGTGGTGATCCTGGCGATGATCGCCGGCTTCCAGTCCTTCGACTTCATCTACACGCTCAGCGGCGGCGGACCGCTCGGGGCCACGACCCTGATGGTGCAGTACATCTACGAGCACGCGTTCCAGTCGCCGATCCAGTACGGGCTGGCGGCCGCGGGCTCGGTGGTGCTGTTCTGCACGATCTTCGCGCTCACGGTCTTGAACTTCCTGTACGGCCGCAGGAAGGAGTCGATGTGATCGGCGCGCTGCGTCCGGCCCCTCGCAAGTCTCCGGCGCCGTCGTGGACCGGTACCTCCGGAGGACCTCCGCCTCGAACAGGCCAGGTGCTCACCTACGCCGCCCTGATCGCGCTGAGCGTGCTGGTGCTGGCACCGGTGGTGTGGGCGGTACTGGCGTCGTTCAAGACCCGCACCGAGCTGGCGGCGCGACCGCCTAGCCTGCTGCCGGAGAGCTTCCGGCTGGACAACTACACCGGCGCGCTCTCGGAGTTCGACTTCGGCGTCTACGTCACCAACAGCGCGATCGTCACGGTGGGCGCCACTGCGCTCACCCTGGCGATCAACGCGATGGCCGCCTACGCACTGGCGAAGTACAACTTCCGCGGCCGCAACGCGCTGTTCCTGGTCACCCTCGGCACGATCATGATCCCGTTGCAGATCATCCTGATCCCGCTGCACCAGGTCGTCGCACAGCTCGGGATGACCAACTCGCTGCTCGGCATGATCATCCCGCCCGCGGCCACACCCACCGGGGTTTTCCTGCTGCGCCAGTACATGCTCACCATCCCGGATGAGCTGATCGAGGCCGCCAGGGTGGACGGCGCGGGCGAGCTGCGGATCTTCCTGCGCCTGGTGCTGCCGCTGTGCAGGCCCGCGCTGGCGGTGGTGACGATCTTCTCGGTCATCTGGCGGTGGAACGACTTCCTCTGGCCGCTGGTGATCGCGCAGTCGCAGGACCTCTACACCCTGCCGGTGGCCATCGCGCAGTTCAACAGCCAGGAAGTGGTGCCGTTCAACTACATCCTGGCGATGTCGGTGGTCAGCATGATCCCGGTGGTCATCATCTTCCTGGTCCTGCAGAAGCACGTGGTGCGCGGCATCGCGCAAACCGGACTGAAATGAGGTTGGCATCCATGACCGGACGCACCGTGCACCGGCTCGACGAGGCAGGCACCGTCCGCGACTGGCTGGTGGCCGGAGCGTGGGGCGAGCCCGTCGCGGCGCTGCCGGACCTGGTGCCCTCGACGGGATCGTCCTGGGGGCGGGACGGCAGATGGGTGCTCACCAACGGCCCGGACGTCACACCGCTGAAAGCCCGGCTCCACCGGGCGGCGCCGTTGCGCGAGCAGGCACCGCCCGCGGTCGTCGAAGGCGGTCCCGTCAGCTACACGGGTCCGGACGGCTCCGCGCACGCGGGCACCTGGCGGCGGACGCACACGGCCGGGGACGGTCTGGTCGACTGGAGCGAGTTCTGCTTCACCCCGCAATGCCGGGTCGCGCTCGCGGCGACCGCGCTCGAGGTCGACCAGGCGGAGTGGCGGACGCTGCGGCTGGCGAGTACCGGGCCGACGCTGCTCTACGTCAACGGCGAATGCGTGGCGCGGTCGGAGTCGGTGACCTACATGGAGCCCGCCGAGCAGGCGACGAGGGTGTGGCTGCCGCCGGGCGTGAACGAGGTCGTGGTCTGCTCCTGGCAGGTCGGGTTCCGGGAGTGCCGCCAGATCCTCCGGCTGCGCGTCGAGGGCCTGCCGGTCCGGGTCGTGCTGCCCAGCCCAGGAGCCGACGAACGGATCGGCGAGCTCGCCGAGCAGGTGCTCGACTCGGTCGGCACGCCGTCGTGGGGCAACCTGGGCACCGAGGTCGAGCTGCACGGGCCGGACGGACCCGCGCTGCGCGTCGAGGTGGGCGGTGTCGGCAAGCGGGTCCGGCTCGACGGCGGGAAGGCGGTCGTCGAGCTACCTCCGCCCGATTCGGGCGAGCGGGACTCCGCGTCGATGCTCAGCACCGGAGAAGCGGTTCTGCGGGTGTTCCTGGACGACGAGCGCTCCCCCGTCTTCCGCGAGTTCCCCGTCCGGCTGCTGCCTCGGCACTACCGCGCCGAACCCGCCGGCGACGAGCGGACGTGGCGCCGCGAGCTGTTGGAGCACGCCCGCACCCAGCCGAACGGATGCGCCGGCGAGCTCGCCTCGGCCGCCCTCGACCCCGGCCACCGACTGCACGCCGAGTCGCTCGACCGGTCGCTGTGGATGATCGAGAAGCGGGCCGACTGCGCCGACTTCGAGGCGCTGGGCCTGCTGCACCTGTGGCACCGGCTGCCGGAAGGCACGTGGCCCGAGGGGGTCCGCACGCGGGTCGCCGACGCCCTGCGCGGCTTCAAGTACTGGATCGACCAGCCCGGCCTGGACGCGATGTGCTACTTCACCGAGAACCACCAGCTCGTCTGGCACACCGCCGAGCTGCTGGCGGGCCAGACCTTCGCCGACGAGGTCTTCGCGAACTCCGGCTGGACCGGCAGGCAGCACGCCGAGCACGGCCGCGTGCTCGCCGAGAAGTGGCTCGTGCGCAAGCTCGCGGCCGGATTCAGCGAGTTCGACTCCAACGCCTACGTCGCCGTGGACGTGCTCGCGCTGGTCTCCCTGGTCGAGTTCGCCGACGACGCCAAGCTCGCCGAGCTGGCCGCGGGACTGCTCGACAAGACCCTGTTCACGCTCGCGGTCAACTCGTGGCGCGGCGCCCACGCCTGCGCGCACGGCAGGTCGTACGTGCATACCCAGCGCAGTGCGCGGATGGAGGAAACCGCGTCGATCATGTGGGTGTGCTGGGGCACCGGCGCGTTGAACGCCGCCACGCTGCCCGCCACCGTGCTGGCCACCGCCCACCGCTACACCGTGCCCGAGGCGATCGTCGCGGCCGCGCAGGAGCTTCCGGAGGAATGGATCGGCAGACAGCGCTACGCGGGCGAATACCGCTCGCACCACGACCTGCTGTCCCGGCCGTACGCATCGGACCTGCTTGTCTACAAGACGCCGGACGTGATGCTCTCCAGCGTGCAGGACTACCGCAGCGGTCTTCCCGGCCTGCAGGAGCACGTCTGGGGTGCCGTCCTCGGGCCGGAGACGCAGGTGCACGTCACCCATCCGCCGAGCGCGGCGACGCACTCCTCGGCACGGCCGAACGCGTGGGCGGGCCACCGCGTGCTGCCCCGCACCCGCCAGCACACCGACACCGTCCTGGCGGTCCACGACATCCCGGAACACGACCCGATGGGCTTCACCCACGGCTGGTTCCCGCTGTCCACGATGGACGAATGGACGACGCGGGGTCCGTGGGTCGCGGGCAGGCGCGCGGAGGGCTACGTCGCGCTGGCCACCGAGGGCGGCTGCGGCTTCCTGACCAGCGGGCCGAACGCGTGGCAGGAGCTCCGCCCTCGCGGGCCGGGTGTCGCGTGGGTGTGCGTGGTGGGCAGGGGGGCCACCGACGGCTCGTTCGCGGAGTTCGTCGACGCCCTCGGCGAGCCCGACTTCCGGCACGACGGCGTCGAATACCGCACGCGCCACGGCGTGCGGCTGGCCCTGCACCGGCACGGAGCCTTCACGATCGACGGCCGGGTCGCGGACCTGGACGAGAACGGGCGCCCCGCCGAGCTACCGCACCTGGACAACCCCCTGTGCCGGGTCGACTTCGGCGCACCGGAGATGGTGATCGGCGAGAAGCGGCACGTCATCGACCTGCGCACCGGACGTTCCCTACCCGGCTGATCCCGGCCGGGCCTGAGGATTCACTCCCCGAGGCAGCTCAGCGCCTGCATGGCCTCTCGCTCCACGCGGGACAGATCGCCGAGGACAGTGCCTGCCCGCACGAGGTCCTCAACATCGCCTGACTCGCCGGCTTTCGCGATCAACGCCGCGGTTTCCGTCCACAGGGTGGCTGCCTCGGTGTACAGCCGGTGGCCGGTGCGCATGTGGCGGCTGTCGACAAGTTCGGCGCTTTCGGCGAGGAAGTCGCGGTAGAGGTTGCGGAACAGGGCGCCGCCGGTACCGGCCTTCTCCATCAGGAGGGCGGCCTGCGGCAGGTCCCGCTGAGGGCTGTCGGTGCGCTGGAGCCATGTGCGTACCAGCTTGCCGGCCTTCTCGATGCCTCGGTGGCCCAGGTTGGCGATGGGCGGGTTGAGGAAGGCCTCGGCGCAGGCGGTGATGGCGGGAATGATCTGACCCTGCGGGGACGGCAGGTTCTGCGGAGCGGTGAGGTTGAAGGACCGGTGCTTGGCGGCCATCGGGCCACGCGCTGCCCTGGCCTGGGCGAGGCTGGTCAGGCTGGTGGACACCGCTCCGCCTTGCTGGTCGGTGTCCACCAGGTAGGCGTCGCGGTCGTCGTAGCCGTACATGGCGACGACATGACCGCCGAAGTGCACCGGCGACCCGAAGTAGTCCAGGTAGTAGCTGTCGAGCTGCAGGCCCACGGGGTGGCCGGCGTCGATGGAGGCCACCACGTTCTCCCATGCCCTTCGGGGCGAGGCGGTCTCCCGCACCACGAGCTCCAGCCCCAGTCCGGTGGCGAGGTTCCTGGTGAGTTCGAAAGGCTTGACCCGTCCCCCGAGAAACGGAAACCCCATGTTCTTGCTGTCCCAATAGATGAAGGACAGACCGGAGCCGAGGCCGAAGAGCATGGGCTCGGACAGATCGAGTCCCTGGTGCCGCAGCAGCACCCCCAGGGCTGTCGTCTCGCAGTGCCGCGCACCGCGGGCATCGATGTCTATCACCGTGGTCATGCCATGCTCTCCTGGACGGGGACGATCAGCCGGGGCGTCAGCCCGTCTTCGGCTTGCCCCTCGTCACTTCATAGCCGGGCAGACCGTCCTCCGCCAGCCGTCCGGCATCTCCACCGTGCCTGGTCCCTGCTGAGCCGTTCGGCCAGCCGGCCCCAGCGGGGCTTCTCACCCCTTCGGCAGCCGCTCAGCGTCAGCCCCGTAGGGCATGATCGGGGTCCGCAACTCACTGCGAGCCCCTGGGGGAGCCCAAGTGAATACGCTCAAGCGCTCGCGCCCCGCTCCACGAGTCGGCAAACCGGTCGCTGTCCTCGCCACGGTGCTGGCGCTGGGGCTGACCGGCTGCTCCGACCAGCTCGGTGACCGGGGCGGTAAAGAGGGCTCACCACCGGACCTCATCGGCGACGTCGACTACGTAGAGGTCTACCGCAACGCCGACGGCTTCCCGAACGTCGCGCGGGTGTGCGTCCAAGGGCTCGCCTTCGCGACCAGCTCGTCCGGCCGAGGCGAGTCGTCGGGAGCCACTCCCGTCATCCGCGTACCCGAGTGGGACGGCTTCTGCGCGCAGAAGCTGGCCCGACCCTGAGCGACCGACGTCACTTGTTCGCGAGGCAGCTTGATCACACCGCCACGGTCAGCACGGCGAGTGTGGCGATCACCGCGCTGGAGGTGAGCGCCGTGCCCAGTCGGCCGCGGCGGCCGGTGAGCGTGCGCCCCAGCAGCGCTCCGCCACTGGCGATGAGAAGCTGCCAGCTCGCCGACGCGGTGAACGCGGCGGCCACGAACAGCAACCGCTCCGGCCAGGTGTCCGCGATGCTCGCCTGGCCGCCCACGACCACCGCGACGAAGTAGATGATCGTGGTGGGATTCAGCAGTGTCATCGCAACGAGCGCCGCATACGCGCGGGCAGGACTCAGCGAACCTTCGAAACGTCCGTCCGGCTGGGGAATCCGGTACCGGCGCACCGCGCCGACCGTGATCTGCACGGCCACCCCGACCAGCACCCCGGCGGCGATCCATCGCAGCCCATCCGCGACAGGTGTGACCACCCGGACCAGCGCGCCGCCGCCGACCACGGCGACCAGCGCGTACACGCCGTCCACAGTCGCAACGCCGAGAGCCGCCGCCACACCGACACGCCACGAGGTGCGGGCGGTCAACACGACGAGAAAGGCACCGACCGCACCGACCGGGATCGCGATCCCATACCCGGCCAACAACCCCGCGACGACTGCGGCCGTCACGGCAGCGACGTGTCGCGCCTGCCCGACGGAACCGCCTGCTGCTGGTCAGCCACGGACACTCCACGAGCCAGCAGCAGGGTTACCGGAACGGTCGCAGTCATGGTGCGATCGTGGCTGCTCGGTCCCGGCTGTGGCAATCCATTAACCGCGCAGTCCCGACGCACGGCAATGCACTGCCCGTTCGAGCGGTGCCTTGCCTCGCGCCGGGCCGCCACAACTTGGCGCTAGTGTCGTGAGTCGTTAAGACCGCATCTCATTTGGGTGTGTTTCCAGGCAGGCGATATGTTGATCAATTGTGAGTGATGTGGAGAGGTGGTGCCCAGAGCCGTTGTGGCTGCTGGCGCGTCCGTTGTTGCCTGATGCGCCGCAACGCCACCAAGGCGGGGGTCGGCGTCGGCTGGACGACCGCGCGGTGCTGGCTGCGATCCTGTACGTGCTGCAGACCGGGTGTGCCTGGTCGGCGCTGCCCACCTCGTTCGCGGTCAGCGCTCCCACCGCCCACCGCCGGTTCACCGAATGGGTCCAAGCGGAGGTGTTCAGCCAGCTGCACCAGGCGCTGCTGGACCTGTTGGGCACCGCCGGGGCGATCGACTGGTCGCGCGCGTCGGTCGACAGCATGCACGTCCGCGCGGTCAAAGGGGGGACCCGACCGGCCCCAGCCCGGTAGATCGAGGCAAGCCTGGCTCCAAGATCCACGCGATGAGCGAACGCGGCGGCATTCCACTGGCCGTGGTCGTCTCGGCGGCCAACCGCAACGACCACCGGGAGTTGGAGGCCGTAGTCGATTCCGTCGCGCCGGTCAAGGTGCCTACGGGGCGGCCCCGGCGTCGGCCGCACAAACTGCACGGCGACAAGGGCTATGACTTCCCGGTTTGCCGGAACGCGTTGCGTCGACGGGGCATCATCGCCCGGATCGCCCGCCGGGGCATCGAGTCGGCCAAGCGACTGGGACGCCACCGCTACGTCATCGAACGCACCCTGGAGTGGGTTTCCCGATTCCGTCGGCTGGCGCGCCGCTACGAGCGCAAAGCAGCTCACTACGCGGCATTCGTCCAACTGGCGTGCGCGGCGATCTGCTACCGCCGAGCTGTCAAGCTGGACCTGTTGATCCATAACAACCCCAAATGAGATGTGGTCTAAGCGCCACCGCGTCACCGTCGTGACGGTTCGCTGGTCACAGCGCCTGGGACCAGGCGGTGACAGCGCTGTGGAGCGACCGACCACAGCGCAGTCCACAGCTCCGCAGTCCCACAGGACGGGAACGGAGGAGCGCGGCAGGCTGCAGCGCAAGTGCTCGAGCGGGCTCGACGTTCCACAGACCTACGGGTCGCCACTGTAGCCACGGCTCGTGACAACTCGTAGCGCACTTCCCGTTCCTGCATGCACGGGTATGCGCGCTCCGGGCGGGATGTGCCGCCAGTGGCCCGTCGTGACGCCGTGGTTCCGGACCACTGAGGAATGAGCATGAGTCCGACCGGAGTCCTCAGCGGACAGTGCGAACACCGCCGGGGTGCCGTCGCCGACGACAACGGAGGGACCGCCGCCGCGGCCGGGGAGTGTGCCGGGCGCACTCTTCGCACGCCCGGAGCGCTCCTACCGGAAGGCCGGCAGGTTGCGCTCGACCCACTCGCTGAAAGGCTTGGCCGGGCGGCCGAGGACGTTTCCCACATCGGCGCTGATCGCCTGTTCGGCCGGCAGCGGGAGGCCGAGGATGTCCAAGGTGCCGTCGATGACCTCTTCGGGCATGAACCGCGCCATGTGGGCGTGGGCCTGTTCACGGGACAGTTCCACGAAGGCGACTTCCTCGCCCAAGACCCGGGAGATCACCGTGGCCTGCCGGCGCGGGCTGACGGCCTCGGGCCCGGTGAGCTCGTACGTACGGCCCGCGTGCCCCTCTTCGCGCAGTGCCACCGCGGCGACCGCGGCGATGTCGGCCGGGTCGACGACGGGCAATGCCACATCGCCGAACGGGGCGAAGATCGTGCGTTCGGTGCGGACCAGCTCGGCCCAGGCGAGGGCGTTGGAGGCGAATCCGCCCGGGCGCAGGACCGTGGAGTCCACTCCGGACGCGCGCACGGCGGCCTCGAAGTCGCGCAGGCGGGCGTGCGATGGAGCCTCGGGGCGAGTGGAGTTGATCTGGGAGGAAAGCAGGACGACGCGCTTGACCCCGGCTTGCAGGGCCACGTCGAGCAGGGCGTCCGGGCTTTCGCCGTGGCTGTTGAGCTCGCCGCCCAGCAGGACGAAGAAGGCGTCGGCACCGTCGAGGACCGGCCGCATGCTCGCGCTGTTGCCGACGTCGGCCCGGACGTGCCGGATGCCGACGGCGAGTCCGTCGGGCTGAGGACGTCGCGAGACGGCCACGACGTCCTCACCCGCCTCGGCCAGCAGGGGCACCAAGGTCCGCCCGACGTTTCCGGTCGCGCCTGTCACCACGATCATCGCAGTTCCCTTTATTAGTTAGTTGACTGACTAACTCGTACGATAGCACCGGCTCAGCGACGGTTGTCTATAGTTAGTTGGGTGACTGACTCAGCGAAGCCCCGGGCACGGGCGGCCGACAAGCGCCGACGGCTGACGACCGAGGCGGCGCGGGTCCTGCACGAGCAGGGCGTCGAGCGCACCACCCTCGCCGACATCGCGCGCGCGGCCGATGTACCCGTCGGGAACGTCTACTACTACTTCAAGACCAAGGACGAGCTGGTCATGGCCGCGCTCTCCGAGCACAGCGCGCACCTGGACGAGCTCACCAGCCGCCTGGACCAGCTACCCGACCCGCGCGACCGCCTCAAAGCCCTCGTCGAGGCCTGGATCGACCAGCGCGATGTCGCCGCCCGACACGGCTGCCCCACCGGCACCCTGGCCGTCGAACTCGACAAACGCACCGACGGAACCCTCGATGCGCAGGCCGGCACGGTGATCCGGCGCCTGCTGGAATGGGCCGGACACCAGTTCCGCGCCTTGGGCCTGCCCGACCCGGATGACCTCGCCGTCGCCTTCGTCTCCGCGTACCAGGGCATGTCGCTGCTGGCCAACGCCCTGCGCGACCCGGACATCATGATGCGCCAGGGAGCCCGTCTCCACCGTTGGCTCGACTCCCTCGATGCCGGGGACCAGACCGGGAACAGCGGAGCCGGTTGACGCTCCGCCGGCACTCGCACCTCCACCGAAAGGCCACTGTGGACCCGACGGGCACCGCCCTCGTCCACCGGGACGTCGCAGCGGTGCGCCGGGCCGGCTTCAGCCGACGAACCGGCGGATGCTGTTGACGTCCCCGATCTCGTCGAGCTCTTCCACGGTGACGTCCTGGCCTTCGGTGGGGGCGTGCACCACCTTGCCCCCGCCGATGTACATCGCGTTGTGGCTGGCCGAGCTGTAGTAGAACACCACGTCCCCGGGCCTGAGATCGCTCCGCGAGACACCGCGGCCTTCGCTGACCTGCGACTTGGTGGACCCGGGCACGTCCACCCCGGCCTGCTTGTACGACCACTGCACCAGCCCGGAGCAGTCGAACTGGCTCGGGCCCTTGGCACCGAAGACATAGGGCGAACCCTGCTTGCCCAGCGCGGCGTTGACCGCTTGGACCGCCGCCCCGGCCCCGGCGATCGAGCCGACGTTGCTGCTCTCACCGGACAAGGAGTCCTGCTCGGCCGGGCTCAACCGGTCGTACTGCTGCTTGACCCGGGCGACCTCGGCGTCCATCGCGCCCTTCCTCGCGGCGATCTCGCCGGTGATCCGCGCGGCGTCGGCCTCGGCCCTCGCGGCACGCCCGCGGGCGTCCTGCGCCCGCCGCTGCGCGTCCTCGGCCTGGTGCGTGGCATCGGACAGCCGCGAGATCGCCTCGTTGTTGTCCTTGGCCAGAACCTCGATGACCGACGCCCGATCGAGGAAGTCGTCGGGGCTCTCGCTGACCAGCAAAGCGGAAAGCTGGTTCACCCGCGCTCCCTGGTACGACGCGCGAGTGAGCTGGTCGACCTCCCCGCGGAACCGTTCCTCCTCCGTTCGGGCCTGGTCAGCCACCCGCTGGGCCGTGTCCGCCTCCGTGGTGGCCCGGTCCAGGTCGGCCTTGCGCGCCGCGTGATCGTCCTGCGCCTTCTTGTACTCCTCGGTGAGGAGCTCGGCGTTGCGAGACAGATCACGAAGCTGCCGCTGCGCCTCCGACAGCGTGTTCGGCGTGCCCGGTTGAGCCAGCGCGGGACCGGAGCTGACACCGACACTCGTGGCCACGGCGGTGAGGGCGACAGCACCGCACACGGTTCGTTTCAGCTCGGAGCGGACCATGAATACACCACTTTCACTTGCGGAATCGTCCAATGCACAACCGTGCCGAATGCCCCAGGGGCCGGGGCCGCCACCAGACCGGCGGGGAGCAGGGTCACACTCGACGCCGCGGCAACGCGCACAGGGCCGAAGCGGTCGACCAGGAAACCGCTGAGAGGAGAAGGCAGATACATCGCTCCAACATGCACGGCGATGACCACACCGGCAGCGGCGGCGGAGTGGCCGTGGCCCATGCGGGCCAGCGTCCTGTCCTGGTCATGATCGCGACCATGACCATCTGGGTCAATCCCATCACACCGGCGCCCGAAACCAGCATGGGGCGGGTGCCGTCCCGGCGTGGGCCCCATCGTCGCTGGGCAGGGCGTGGCGACTACACAGCAGCTACAGGTGGGTGATCAGGAATGCACATACGGTGACGGGTGTTCCTCGGAGCCCCTTGTGGTATTCCCGCATCGTGGACTGACGCGTCCTCAGTGGACGGTGCCTGGCCCTCCAGGTCCCTGAGGAGGTTGCCGACGCCCGCACGATGGTGCGCTCCGCTGGTCACCAGCGGGGTTTGCGGAGCTCGTAGGCCGGGTCGATCCGCCGCATGTAGCCGGTGTCGTCCCGGTCCCGGATTCCGCAGCGCAGGAACTGCTCGTGCAGCGCGCCGAGCTTGTCCCGGTCGAGCTCGACACCGAGACCCGGCGCGGTCGGGACGGCGACCGCGCCCTCGCTGAAGGTCAGCGCGCCGGGCTTCACGACGTCCTCCTCCTGGTCCTTCCACGGCCAGTGCGTGTCGCAGGCGTAGGTGAGGTTGGGGGTCGCGGCGGCGAGGTGGGTCATGGCCGCCAGACTGATCCCGAGGTGGCTGTTGGAGTGCATGGACAGGCTCATGCCGAAGGTCTCGCAGATGCCCGCGAGCAGCCGCGAGCGCCGCAGGCCGCCCCAGAAGTGGTGGTCGGAGAGCACCACTCGCACCGCGTTCCGCCGGATGCCGGGGTCCAGATCGGCGAAGCTGACGACCGCCATGTTCGTGGCGAGCGGCATCGGGAGCTTCCGCGCGACCTCGGCCATGCCCTCGATGCCGCCGGTCGGGTCCTCGAGGTACTCCAGGACGCCGTCGAGCTTCCGGCCGACGCGGATCGACGTGTCCACCGTCCACGCCGCGTTGGGGTCCAGCCGCAGCGGCATCCCGGGGAAGGCCTCGGCGAGGGCCTTGATCGCCGCGATCTCCTCGTCCGGCTCGAAGACCCCGCCCTTGAGCTTGATCGCGGAGAAGCCGTAGTCGTCGATCATCCGGCGGGCCTGCGCGACGACGCCGTCCGGATCCAAGGCAGCGCCCCAGGTGTCCGGCTCGGCGCCGGGGTGCCCGGCCCACTTGTAGAACAGGTAGGCGGAGTAGTCGATCCGGTCCCGCACCGCTCCCCCGAGCAGGCTGCTCACCGGGAGCCCGGTGGCCTTGCCCTGGATGTCCAGGCAGGCGACCTCGAACGGGGAGAACACGGCGTCGGCGGTGCTGGAGTCGGTGACCATCCCGGCCATCCCGTGCCCGCCGGTGCCGGAGTCACCCTGCAGCGAGGTGCGGACCCGGCCCGCCAGCGCGTTGAGGTCCCAGACGTCCGTGCCGGTCACCAGCTCGGCGGCCCGCCGGAGCCGCTCGAGGTGCTTGGTGTCACCGTAGGTCTCGCCGAGGCCGCTCAGCCCTTCGTCCGTGCGGATCTCGACGATCGCGCGGATCGCGAACGGCTCGTGCACCCCCACCGCGTTGAGCAGCGGCGGGTCCTGGAATGCGACGGGGGTGATCTCGACGTCGGCGATGCGCTGCCTGGTCGGCATCGGCAGGTCCTCTCCTCAGGGTCGGTGTGGTGCCGCTTCGCCGAGCAGCTCGGCGAAGGCTTCGACGACGGTGGCGCACGCGGCCTCGGCCGCCCGCGAGACCGCTCCGAGGTGGAAGGAAGTCCTCGCTTCCCACGCTCAGCACGGTCGGGGGCAGCCCAGCGTGCGAGGCCATCACGGGCGAGACGCGGGGATCCTCCAGGGCCGCGTGATCGGTGCCCGCGTAGAACCCGTTGACCGTGGCGTGGCTGGGGATCGCGGCCAGCAGGCGAAGGTCCGTCGCCGGGTACAGCAGCAGTTGCCCCAGCAGAGGACGGCCCGCGTCCCGGCAGTGCAACGCGGCGCCCAGAGCGAGGTTGCCACCCGCGCTGTCCCCGGCCACGGCCGTCCGACCTGCCTCGCCCCCGATCTCCGGATCGTCCATGACGTGCTCGACCGCATCGACGGCGTCGACCCACGCGGCGGGGAACGGGTGCTCGGGAGCGAGGGCGTACTCGACGCTGACCACCACCGCGTCCGTGCTCGCGGCAATCCGGATGGCGTGGTCGAGATGGGTGTCGACGCTGCCGACCACGAAACCGCCGCCGTGGAAGTAGACGACGGTCGCCCCTCGCGGCCGGTGCGGCCGCACGACCCGCACCGGAATGCCGCCCCTGCGGCCGGGGATCGTGCGCCGCTCGATCGCCGCTACCCTCGAACTCCGGCTTCGGGTAGAGCGCCTGGAACGCGGCGTACCGGGACCGAGCCTCTACGGCGGACGGACCGCCTTCGAACGTGGGCAGAACGCCCGCGGCGTCCCGGCGGTCGTACAGCGCCGCGATCTCCGCATCCAGCACGACTACGTCCCCACCCGCTCGGTGGCCGCGGCCGGGCTCGCCTCGCGAACGCGGCGCAGCCCAGGCAGCGCGCACAGGACGACCAGGGACGCCGCCGCGAACACGTAGAGCGCGAGGTCCGTGCTGCCGGTCGACTCCTCGATGTAGCCCAGCAGCGACGGCGCGAAGAAGCCGGCGAGGTTGCCCAGCGAGTTGATCAGAGCGATACCGCCCGCGGCGACCCGGACATCGAGGGTTTGCGGGACCAGCGGCCAGAACATCGTCGACGCGCACTTGACGCCGATCGCCGCGGCGACCAGCGCGACGAGCCCGAACCACGGACCGCCGACGGTGGCGAGGAAGGCGCCCACCGCCGACAGCACCAGCGCGCCGGCCAGGTACGGACGCCGGTCCGGGGCGCCGTCGGTCCGCTTCGCGAGCACGTACATCGCCGCCACGGCGAACAGCCACGGGATGGCCGACAGCAGACCCACGGCGAAGTCCGACGTGCCCTCGATCTGACCGACGAGGCTCGGCAGCCAGAAGGTGATCGCCGCCGTCGTCAGGCCGATGGCGAAGAAGACGATCGTCAGCAGGACGATCCGGACGTCGAGCAACAGCCGCCAGCGCGACACGGTGCCCGCAGAGCGACGGGCTTCAGCGTCGCGCCGGACCGCCGCGGACAGCGCCGACTTCTCCTCCGGCGTCAGCCACGGAGCGTCCTCGACGCGCGAGCGCAGGACGAAGATCGCCAGCGCCCCGACGACGACCGACACCACGCCCTCGAAGAAGAACATCCACCGCCAGCCTGCGATGTCGCCGACGCCGTGCATCTCCAGCAGCGCACCGGAAATCGGCCCGGTGACGATGTAGGCCGTGGCCGAACCGCCGAGGAAGACCGCGTTCGCCCGGCCCCGGTAGGCGTCCGGGAGCCACTTGGTGAAGTAGTAGATGACGCCCGGGAAGAAGCCCGCCTCGCACACCCCGAGCAGGAACCGCGCCAGGGCGAACTGCACCTCGTTCTGCACGAAGGCCGAGGCGACGGTCACGAGACCCCAGCTGATCATGATGCGGGTCAGCCACATACGCGCACCGACCCGTTCCAGGAGCATGTTGCTGGGCACCTCGAACAGCGCGTAGCCCACGAAGAACAGGCCCGCGCCGAGCCCGAACGCCGCGGCACCGACGCCGATGTCCACCTGCACGTGCTCCTTGATGAAGCCGACGTTGGTGCGGTCCATCTGGTTGATCACCAGCATCAGGACCAGCATCGGCAGGATGCGCCGGAAGAACTTGGCCGCACCCGAGGCGACGAGCCGCGCGTCGGGCTCCGCGGGAGAACTCACGTCGGTCTCCTTCGACTTCGGTGTGTCGATGAATCTCAGTTCGACGGCGGCGGGTTGTGCGCGAGAATCCGCCTGCCGTCCATGACAACCACGGCGCCGCAGGCGAAATCGAAAGACAGAAGCGCGCACCCCGACTGCCCGGCCGGCGCGGATGGAGCGTCGTCGGACATCGTCAGTGACCTCCAGGTGAGTGCGCGATGTCCATGGACGCTAAGCGCTGAGCAATGCGGGAACAACTCAGCTTGTGCATCGGTCGATGCAGGAATTGGATCGATGCCGACGGCGTGGGGTGGCGATCGGTGCAACACGGGCGTGACGCGGATGGCGCGGGCCGGCTCGCGGTCTGCTCGTGTTCGGCTACCCGTCCATGTCAGAGGTTGATGGTCCCCCGGATGCGGGTGGCGGTGGCTCCGCCGACCCAGACCGCGCCGTCCTGGTCGGCGGTGATCGTGATGTCACCGGCCCGGCCGAGACGGGCACCCTGGGAGACCCGGTAGCGGGCGGGGGCTGCTCCGGTGCGGGTCAGCCACTGGCCGACCGAGGCGTTCATGCTGCCGCACACGGGGTCCTCGGCCACGCCGACGCCGGGGGCGAAGGTGCGCAACTCGAACTCGAACGGCGACCCCTCGGGGTAGGCCCCGACAGCACCGACCATCGCGGTCGGGATGCGCGAGAGATCCGG
This sequence comes from Saccharopolyspora erythraea NRRL 2338, assembly GCF_000062885.1. NCBI lineage: Bacteria > Bacillati > Actinomycetota > Actinomycetes > Pseudonocardiales > Pseudonocardiaceae > Saccharopolyspora > Saccharopolyspora erythraea. The sequence goes on from NC_009142.1 coordinate 5,412,073, forward strand.
TTCCAGCGCCAGCACCTCTTGGGCCGTCGCGAGCCTGACCACGGCCCAGCCGGGTCCGTTGTCGACCCACTGGTGGTCGAGCACCTGGTCCCGGCTGATCCCGAACGCGGTCACGACCTCGTCGAGGAACTCCTGCTCCAGTGCCCCGTCGCGGATGGTGGGCGGCGCGGCGAAGGACAGGACGCCCTCACCTCGGTGGACCTCGACCAGTCCGGCACCGCACTCCTGCACGACGCGGTCGTCGCGACGAGGCGTGCCGCCGTTCTCCAGCCAGGCGTGCGCGGAACCGAGCGTGGGATGACCGGCGAACGGCAGCTCACCGTCCGGGGTGAAGATCCGCAGCCGGTAGTCCGCCTCCGGGGTGGTCGGCGGCAGTACGAACGTGGTCTCCGAGAACACCGTGCCACGCGCTGCATGTCCTCGGTCTCCACGCCATCGGCGTCGAGCACGACCGCGACCGGGTTGCCGAGGTACGGGGCGCAGGAGAAGACGTCGACCTGGGCGAAGTCACGAGGACGGGTCACGATGAAAGGGCCTTTCGCCAAACTGGAGAGCAAGGAGACTGCGCGCGTTTTCGGTGGTATGCCAGGTGCGCCAACGACAGCAGTACTGGCGGCAGCCTAACCGGCATCTGGCCTCGGACCCGACAGCCAATTCCACGAAAGTGGACTGCTCACGACCGGTGAGGCGGGCGGCCACAGGCACTCGTCGGGGAGGCGACACGGGGTGCGCGGGGCGATCTCGGCGGCGTTGAACCCGCGGGCGAATTGCCTGGCTGCTGCTTCGCCGAGCCCCGAGGCTGATCGGCGAGGGCTGGACGACTGGCTCGCCAAGATCGACAAGCTGGTGACGGAGATGCAGGCCCTGAGGTCCTTCTACCAGAACGCGACTCCCGGCACCGAGACGCTGCGGGTCCTGCAGGTCGCTTTGGCCAACGAGGTCGCACGGGACGCGGCCTCCCGGTTCGGGTTCACCACCTGTGCCGACACCGGTGCGTGGACGACCAGCTCCGCCTGAGTGAGCAGTTGCTCGTCTGAGCCGCGAACAGCGCCACGCCGCACACGCCAACACCACGGCGAGTAGTAGACCTCCCCACCGGTGTCCAGAGCCGGTGACGTGGCCTGGGGGGTGGCCCTGGCAGCGTCCCGACGGGAGGCTGCCAGGGGCCGTCCCCCGGTCCGGGCTCCGTCGACCCCCAGCCGTCGGTGCCCGTGGTGACCTGTCTAGTCCGGATGGGTTGTCCATGGTCGGTGGCTGGACTCCGGACAACGCGGATCTAGACAATCGGGCGTTGATCGAATGGAGGTGTGCGGGTGCCTCGTCCGGAGCGTCCGCTGGACAACGGGCCGTTGGCGGAGTTCGCGGCTGAGCTGCGGCGTCTGCGTGAGAAGGCGGGTAGTCCGCGATACCGGGAGCTGGCACAGCGAACGCATTACTCGGTGAGCACGCTCTCGGAGGCCGCGGGCGGCAAGAGGTTGCCGACGCTGGCGGTGACCCTGGCCTACGTGCAGGCGTGCGGCGGCGAGCGGCAGGAGTGGGAGCAGCGCTGGCAGGGGGTGACGGCCGAACTCGCCGCGCAGAACAAATCCGCCACCACATCGAACCACGGTTGCGAATCCGACCTCGAGTGCCCGTATGTCGGACTGGCCGCGTTCGAGCCGGAGGACGCGGACCGGTTCTTCGGCCGGGAGCACGTGGTCGAGGACCTGCTGGCCCGGTTGCGCGACGAGCGGTTCGTGGCGTTGATCGGCGCCTCCGGTGCGGGCAAGTCCTCGCTGCTGCGCGCCGGGGTAGTGCCGAAACTGCGAGCCGGTGGGGCGCGGGTGGCGGTGTGCACACCGACTCAGCAGCCGTTGGAGGTGCTCGCCGCACAGGTGGCACGTCACACCGGCGAATCGGCTGCCCGGCTCCACGGCGAACTGGGCGAAGACCCGCAGGCGTTGCACCTGGCGGTGCTCACCGCACTGGCCGACGAGCCGTCAGGGACCGAACTGGTGCTGCTCGTGGACCAGTTCGAGGAGATCTTCACCCTCTGCCGCGACACCGAGCAGCGCACGCGGTTCCTGACCCAGCTGGCCACCGCCGCCGAGGCCGGCCACTCCCGGCTGCGCGTGGTGCTGGGCATCCGGTCGGACTTCTTCGACCGCTGCCTGGACCGCCCCGAGCTGGTGCCGGCGCTGCGGACGCCGGCACTGCTGGGGGCGATGTCGACCGAGGAGCTGCGCCGCGCGATCACCCAACCCGCCGTTGGCCAGGGCTGCACCGTCGAAGGGGCGCTGCTGGCCGAGATCACCGCACAGGCCGCCGGGCAGGTCGGGATGCTGCCACTGGTCTCCCACGCGCTGCGCGAGACCTGGCAGCGCCGTCGCGGCAACACCCTCACCCTGGTCGGCTACGAAGCCACCGGAGGTATCCGACACGCCCTGACCCAGACCGCCGAGCAGCTCTACACCGGTTTCACCGAGGCCCAGCAGCGCCGCGCCCGGGGTCTGCTGGTGCGACTGGTCGCGCCCGGCGAGGGCACCGAGGACACCAAACGTCGCATCACCCGCGCCGAACTCGACTCCGATGCCGACACCCACGCGGTGCTCGACGCCCTGGCCCGCGCGCGGCTGGTCACCGTCGACGACGACGGCATCGAGATCACCCACGAAGCACTCATCCGCTCCTGGTCCCGGCTGCGGCAGTGGATCGACACCGACCGCGAAGGCCTGCGGCTGCACCGCGAGCTCACCAACGCCACCACCACCTGGCAGCACCTCGACCACGACCCCGGCGCGCTGTACCGGGGCGCGCAGCTGACCATCACCCGCGACTGGGTGCATCGCGCGGAGCCGACGCTGGCGCGGCGCGAACGTGACTTCCTCGACGCCAGCATCGCCGCCGAACAGCGCGAACACCGCGCTCGCGTGCTCCGCACCCGCGTGCTCCACGGTGCGTGCGCCGGCCTCGCGCTGCTGCTGGTCGTGGCGTCGGTGACCGCGGTCAGCGTCTACAACCGCGGTCAGCAGACCCTGTCGCGACAACTGGCCCAGCAAGCGCGCGGCGCGCAAAACACCGATCCCGCCGCGGCGATCCGCCTCAGCGTCCAGGCCCACGACACCACCACGCTCGACGGAACTGCCACCGCCGAAGGGCGCAGCGCGCTGCTGAGCACCGCCGGGCACCTCGTTCATCACGGCACGCTGCCCAGCAGCAAATCGGTCACCGGGATGAACAAGCTGGCGTTCAGCCCCGACGGGCGCCTGCTCGCCTCCGCCGACGACCAGGTGCACGTCTGGGACGTCGCCACCCGACGGTTGCGCACCCGACTCACCGCCCCCGCCGCGAACAGGACGGACCGTCCCGCCCCGTACGGGGCCGCGGCGTTCTCTCCCGATGGAACCCGCGTCGCTGCCAGCACCACACTGAACACCGGACGCATCGACGTGTGGCGGCTGGATGCACCGGACCAGCCGGTCAAGAGCCTGCCGTCGACAGCCGAGGGAAACGATCTCGAGTTCAGCGCGGACGGCCGGCTGCTCGCCGCTGCCGGCGGCACACGCATCGAACTCTGGGATCTCGACACCGGGCGGCTCATCGAGGCTCTCCCGGTCGAAAACGGCTTCTCGGTGTCGTTCTCACCCGACGGCCGAACTCTGGCCTACTCCGCGTCGTACCCAGTGGGAGTCGGGCTCTGGGACCTCGCCGCGCGACGCCACCTGCCTGCGCTGCCGGAGTCGTACAAGCACTTCGACCCGAGGTTCAGCACCGACGGCCGGACGCTGGCCACGATGGGTACCGACGGCACGGGACCGATCATCTGGGACCTGGCCACCCGCACACCCAAGGTGAGGATCGACCAGGACATGGTGATCTTGGACTTCGCGTTCTCCCCCGCCGACCAGTCACTGTTCATCGCCAACGCCGACGGCAGCATCGACCGACGCGATCACAACGGCAGCGGGCCACCCGTGCGGCTGGTACCCGCACGCCCCGACCAAGGCTCCTCGAGCATGAGTGTCAGCGCGACCGGCGTCATCGCCATGACTTCGTGGAACTACGGCAGCATCATCACGCTGTGGGACACGAACCGGCTCCCCACACGGCGGGACAGCGGCCCGTATCCGGAAGCGCTCACCTTCAGCGCCGAGGGCAGAAACCTGCTCGGCGCCTACAAAGCAGGCGAACTCACCACCTGGGCCACCGAGCAGCTACGCCGCGACTCGACCCCTCTCCTACCAGGCACATCAGACGCGACCCTCGCCGGATTCAGCGCCGAGGGCAGGCGGTTCGTCGCCGTCACGGGCGCCGACGATCCACGGCACCGCACGATCACGGTCGGCGATGTGGCTACTCGCACGCCCATCGCCGTTGTCACTGGTCCCGACACCTATCGTGCGGTCAACGCCCAGGGCACGCTGCTGGCCACCACCGGGCCCGACGGCCTCCACGTCTGGAACGTCGAAGGCCCGGCCGCCAGGTTGATCCACACGGTCACCGACGTCAAACCCGACGCCGCGATCGCCTTCAGCCCCGACTCCCAACACCTGGCGACCACGCGTGTGGACGGAACGTTCGGGGTGTGGGATCTGACGAACGGACGGTCCATCACGCTGCCGGTGCCCGACGGCCCCGCAGGGGACCTCGTGCCCCGGTACTCACCGAACGGCCGCATCCTGGCAGTGCGCACCGCCACCGGCGTGGCACTGTGGAACGCGACCACCCGCACACCGCTGGGAAACATCCCCGGTCACTTCGGCCGCGCCCTCGCGTTCAGCCCGGACTCCCAACGCCTCGCCCTGGCCACGCGGGACAACGCGATCCTCATCCGGGACCTCCCGTCCCGAACCCGATGGGCCGCCCTGACCGGCACCGTGGCCGACACACCCGACGCGATCTCGACCCTGATCTGGTCCCCCGACGGAACGCGTCTGGCCGCCGCAGCAGGCAACTCCCTCACGCTCTGGACCACCGACCCCGAGCAAGCCACCAGCGCACTCTGCGACACCCTCGCCCGCGACTTCCGCGACCCGGCCCGACCTCTCCCCGCGGCCTGCACAAGAACGCAGCCACCCGAGACCGAGCCGGAATTGCCGTGAACGACGTGGCAGGCCCCGCCCTCAGTCGAGCGCGAGCCCTCTCGTCTCCGGTGCCCAGGCCAGGGACACGACCGCGCCCACGGCCAGGATGGCCGTCAGGACCACCATCGTGGGCGAGAAGCCCAGGGAGTCGAAGCTGATCGGCAGCAGGAAGGTGCCGATCGCGGAGCCGATCCGGCTCATCCCGTTGAGCAGCCCGACGCCCGAACTGCGCAGCTCGGTCGGGAACAGCTCCGGCGGGTACACCTGGTCGAGGTTGGACGACGCCGACATCGTGAAGGTGAACACCAGGAACAGCGGGAACAGCAGAGCCGTGGGAGCGTCCGGCCAGATGCCGATCGGCGCCAGGGACAGCGCCATCACCACGAACGAGCCGATGGTCAGCCCGCGCCGGGTGAGCTTCGCGACGAGCCACAGCCCGCCGATGCCGCCCAGCAGCAGGAACAGGTTGAGCAGCGCATCGCCCAGGAACTCGTCGCCGTCCAGGTTGATCTTCGCCAGCACCAGCGGCAGGAACGTGTAGATCGCGAAGTACGGGATGACCTGGCAGTTGTAGAACAGGACACCGAAGGCGGTGTTGCGCCAATGGCGCCTGCCGAACAGCTCCCGGTAGGTCGCACGGCGCTCGGGCACGTGCTGGGCGGCGAACGCGTCGAAGTCGACCCGCGCTCCGATGAAGCGGGTGACCACGGCCTTGGCCTCGTGCAGCCGGCCCCGGCTGACCAGCCAGCGCGGTGACTCCGGAGTGCCGATCCGCACCAGCAGGACCACGATCGCGGGGATCGCGCTGCTCAGCAGCAGCCAACGCCAGGAGTCACCACCGAACCCGACGAGGTAGTTGCCGAAGAAGAACGCGGCGATGTAGCCGACCGTCCACATCGCCGTGAGCGAGGCCAGCAGCCCGCCGCGGTAGCGGCGCGGCACGAACTCGGCGACCAGTGTCGGGCCGAGCGCGTAGTCGGCCCCGATCCCGAACCCGATCAGCAGCCGCAGCACGAACAGCTCCACCGGCCCGGTGACGAAGAACTGCAGCACCGATGCGACGGCGATGAGCAGGAAGTCCAGCATGTAGAGGCGCTGGCGGCCCATCCGGTCCGCCGCCCAGCCGACCACCGTGCTGCCGAGGAAGATGCCGATCAGCGCGGAGGCGCCGAGCAGGCCCTGCCAGGCCGGGCCCAGGCCGAGCTGCGGAGCGATCAGGGTCAGCGCGATCCCGATGATCCCGAGCTGGTAGCCGTCGGAGAAGTTCGCGCCGAAGGTCAACGCGGTGATCTTGAGGTGGAAGCGGTTCAGCGGGACGTCGTCGAACGACGCCGCCTCAGTCGTCGAGGAAGAGCTCCTGGTCTGCCGCGTATTGCTCAAAGTTCTCCAATCGTCGCCGCGCGGAGGCTCCCGCGGCATCGGCCATCGCTTCGAGCAATGAGGTCGACAGCGACATCACCGCAGCGTGCGAATCGAAGACGAGTTCCTCGCCCACCGCGGCGGCGAGCACGTCGTCGGCGTCGGGGGTCAGTGCGGACACGGTTCTGTCCGTCACCAGCACGGTGCGCAGACCCAGGTCACGGGCCTGCACCATGGCGCGCTGCGTCTCGCGGGGATACCTCGGCATCGCGAACACGATCGTCGCGTCGGCGCCGCACTGGCGCGCGTGGCGCAGCTGGTCGCCGACGATGCTCCCGCCCGAGATCAGCAGGCGCACATCGGGGTGGATCTTCGCCGCGAGGTAGCCGAACAGCGAAGCCAGCGGAGCGGAGACCCGAAAACCCAGCACCACCAACGGGTTCGAGGACGCGAGCACGGTGCCGGCCGTGCGCAGGGCGCTGTCGTCGGCGAGCTCGGTCCGCAGCCTGGCGAGGTTCCTCATGTCCTCGTCGATGCCCGACTGGAGTTTCGAGCCCCGCGCGTCCTGGTCGGCGGCCGGCTCGGAGCCGGCCTGGCGGAGGTAGCGGCGGAAATGCCCGTAACCGTCGAACCCGAGCAGTGCGACGAACCGCGTCACCGACGGCTGGCTCACCGCCGCGGCCTCGGCGAGCTCGACGCTGGTGAGATAAGCGGCGGTGTCGACGTTGGCCAGCAGGTACGCCGCGATCCGGCGCTGGGCCGGGGTCAGCCGGTGCTCGGTGAAGAGCTCCTGCAGAGGACCGGGCAATCCGGGTACCACCCTTGCCAGCGGGATGAATGGGGAGTTTCATGCAGCATCAGATTTGAATGAACAATTGTCAAGGGGTTGGTCATGCCAGACAGCAGCCGAGTCCGCATCGACGGCAAGGGGTTGCGCTGTGCGGATGTCGTGCGCGTCGCTCGGCGCAGCGCATCGGTGAAGCTGAACCAGGACGCGGTGCGCCGCGCCGAGAGCACCTACCGCCTCGCGCTGGACATCGGAGCCAAGCGGTCGGTCTACGGGCGGACCACCGGCGTCGGCGCCAACCGGCACGCCGTCGTCGACGCCGACACCGCCGACGAGCACGGGCTCCGCCTGCTCCGCAGCCACGCGGGAGGCACCGGAGAGCCGCTTCCCGACGCGATCGTGCGCTCCACGCTGGTGATCCGGCTCAACCAGCTCGCCGCCGCCGGCAGCGGTGTGCACCCGCGGCTGCTGCACGCGCTGGAGACCGCGCTGCGCGTCGGCGCCCTCCCGCTGGTGCACTCCCGCGGCGCCATCGGGACCGGCGACCTAAGCGCGCTCGCCGAGATCGGACTGACCATCGCCGGTCAGCGGCCGTGGCACGTCGGATCGCTCGACCCGGTACCGATCAGCCCCGGTGACGCGCTCGCGTTCATCTCCAGCAACGCCGCGACGCTGGCCGAGTCGGTGCTCGCCTGGCACGACCTGCGCCGGCTGCTGCACGCCAGCCACGTGATCGCCGCGTTGTCCTTCTGCGCCCTCGGCGGCTCCCCGGAAGCGTTCTCCGAGCAGGTGCACGGGGCGCGTCCGCACCCGGGCTCGGTGCGCTGCGCGGCGGAGATGCGCCGAATCCTCGGCTTGGACGTCGATCCGCCGGAAGGGCGGCGGTTGCAGGACCCGTTCGGGCTGCGCGCCTTCCCGCAGGTGCACGGCCCGGCGCTGGACGCCGCGGACGCACTGGAGCGGGTGCTGTCCATCGACCTCAACGCCGCCGCCGAGAACCCGCTCATCCACGTCGACAGCGAGCGGGTGTACCACCACGGCCAGTTCTCCACCGCATACCTGGCGCTGTCCCTGGACAGCCTGCGCGCCGCGCTGCACCACGTCGCCGAGCTGTCCGCGGCACGGTTGAGCGACCTCGTCGAACCGGAGCTGACCGGCCTCACGCCATTCCTGTCCTCCGGCCCGCCGGGCAGCTCCGGGATCATGATCCTGGAATACGTCGCGCACGACGCGCTCGGCCAGCTCCGCCACGCGGCGGCCCCGGTGACGCTGGGGACCGCGGTGATCTCGCGCGGCCTCGAAGACCACGCGAGCTTCTCCACCCAGGCCGCGCGCAGCACCTCCGCGGCCATCAGCGCCTACCGCACCGTGCTCGCCTGTGAACTGCTCGGCGCCGTCCGCGCACTCCGGCTCGCAGGCACCGAACTGCCGGACGCACCGATCGGCCAGGCCTTCGCGCGCGCGTCCCGCCGGCTACCCCTGATCGAGGAGGACCACCCGCTCAGCGGCGAGATCGCGCAGGCGGAGCAGATCATCGACGAGTTCGCCGACTGCTGAACATCACCCCGCACCCGCCGATCGCGACAATGCGCCGAAGCTGGACGCACCAACCGCCCGCGCTCCAGACTGAACGCCACCCCCAAGGACTTGACCAGGTCGGACAACCGGTGACCCCGGGTGGTCACGAGCAGATTGGCGCAACACCATGGACAACTACACCGCCGCCCCGACCAGCGATCTGACGCTGCCGGACGGACGCGTCGTCACCTGCGTCAATGCGAGGAACGCAGGACTCGTCTGGCAGGAGATCCGCACCGACTGCTACCGGCTCGACCTGCTGGACATCCCGGCCGGCGGAAGCATCATCGATGTCGGGGCGCACATCGGGCTGTTCTCGCTGTTCGCGGCCGAACGCATACCAGGCGTTCGGCTGATCTCCTGCGAACCGGCACCGGCGACCTTCGCCTGCCTCGCCGCCAACCTCACCGCCTTCGCCCCGAACGCAACCGCCCTGAACACGGCGGTCGGCGAACAACCGGGTAGCGCCGAGTTGACCTACTACCCCGACGCCGAAGCCATGACGACGCTCGAGACCGACGACGAGGACGACAGGAGCAACATCGCCGCGGTGGCATCGAACCTCGGAATCGCCGACTCCGTTCACGACTACGTGCAGACCTTCAGTCGGCGCACCGAGCGCTACACCGTTCCCGTGACGACCATCGACCGCATCATCGCCGACCACGACCTCGGCAGGGTCGACCTGCTCAAGATCGACGTGGAGCGGGCAGAGCCGGCCGTCCTACGAGGAATCACCGACGACAACTGGCCGAAGATCCACAACGTCGCGGTCGAGGTGCACGACATCCACGGTCGTCTGTCCGAAGTGGTCACACTGCTGGAACAGCGGGACTACCGGGTCGAAGCACTCCAGGAAGACATGTACCGCGGATCCAGCGTCCACATCGTACTGGCCAGCCGCACCTGACGTCGCGGCACGCGGCTGGAAAAAGCCATCTCCTGAGACCTCCGCCCGCGACCAGGACTACTCCGCCCCTCCACCTCAGCCCGCATCTCATTTGGGTGTGTTTCCAGGCAGGCGATATGTTGATCAATTGTGAGTGATGTGGAGAGGTGGTGCCCAGAGCCGTTGTGGCTGCTGGCGCGTCCGTTGTTGCCTGATGCGCCGCAGCGCCACCAAGGCGGGGGTCGGCGTCGGCTGGACGACCGCGCGGTGCTGGCCGCGATCCTGTACGTGCTGCAAACCGGGTGCGCCTGGTCAGCGCTGCCCACCTCGTTCGCGGTCAGCGCTCCCACCGCCCACCGCCGGTTCACCGAATGGGTCCAAGCGGAGGTGTTCAGCCAGCTGCACCAGGCGCTGCTGGACCTGTTGGGCACCGCCGGGGCGATCGACTGGTCGCGCGCGTCGGTCGACAGCATGCACGTCCGCGCGGCCAAAGGGGGGACCTGACCGGCCCCAGCCCGGTAGATCGAGGCAAGCCTGGCTCCAAGATCCACGCGATGAGCGAACGCGGCGGCATTCCACTGGCCGTGGTCGTCTCGGCGGCCAACCGCAACGACCACCGGGAGTTGGAGGCCGTAGTCGATTCCGTCGCGCCGGTCAAGGTGCCTACGGGGCGGCCCCGGCGTCGGCCGCACAAACTGCACGGCGACAAGGGCTATGACTTCCCGGTTTGCCCAAAGCAGCTCACTACGCGGCATTCGCCCAACTGGCGTGCGCGGCGATCTGCTACCGCCGAGCTGTCAAGCTGGACCTGTTGATCCATAACAACCCCAAATGAGATGTGGTCTCAGCCCGTGGTCGGCTGGTGTTCCGCCGCCCATGCGGCGATCTGGCTTCGCGAGCTGAATCCCAGCTTGACGAGGATGTGCTCGATGTGGGCTTCCGCGGTGCGCTGGGAGATGACCAGGCGAGCGGAGATCTCCTTGTTGCTGAGTCCTTCGGTGGTCAACGCGGCGATTTCGCGTTCCCTGGGCGTGAGCAGGGACCATTCGTCCTGCGAAGCGGCTCGTTCGGTGCGCTGCGGGGCATCACCGAGCGCGATGCGCACGGCGTCATCCAGGTCGAGGTGCCTACCGTCGTCGAACGCGGACTCGTACGCCTTGGAACCGCAGGTTCGTCGCACGGCTTTTTCGCAGTCCCGGCGGTATCCGCTCAGGTAAGTGAACTCCGCCAGCGGAGTACCGAGCGCCTGCCAGAGGGTGTCGGCCGCGCCGAGCAGGGTGGCCGCGCGGCAGGCTTCGTCGCGTGGTCCTTCGGCTGCGACCCACGCGATGGCCTCCATCGACAGGGCCGCGCCGAGGAGGTCGTTGACTTCGTGGAAGCGCCGGACGGCGTCGGACTGGACGGCGGTCGCTCGCTGCGGGTCGCCGTCGCGCCACACCTGCAGGCCCAGCACCCACAACGCGTAGGCCTTCCACCAGCGCTCGTGGTAGGTGTCGCAGAGCGAGCAGCACTCGTCACATCGCGCGTGCACCTCTTGGCTGTCGCCGTTCAGGAACGCGATGAGCGCCGACCGGTACAGAGCCATGGCGATGCCGATCGGCTCGTGCACAACCCGGTGGTAGGCGAGCGCTTCCTCGTAGAGCGACCTCGCGCGTTGTGGATCGCCGTGCAGAGCGGTGATGATGCCGGAGAAAAGCGCGACATAGCCGAGCGTCCTCCTGTCGTCCAGGTCCTGGCCGAGCGTTCGGGCCTCGTCCAGCCTGTCAGCGGCACTGGTCAGGTCGCCTTGCAGGATGGCCAGCCATGCCGTGACCGACAGGCCCCATGCGCGCTGCTCCGTCGCTTCGGGAGACATCGCCAGCAGACCGTCGAGCCAACGCAGTCCTTCGCTGAGAGAGCCTGACGAGGGCCAGTACTGCCAGAGTCCGGACGCGGCGACGAGACCGGTGGGTGCTTCCCCCGGGACCGTCACGCAGAACTCCAGCAACGCCCGAAGGTTGAGGTGCTCGCGGCGGAGCCGGCCCAACGACCGCGCTTGGTCGGGGGTGAACAGACCTCGCTCCGCGCCCGCGACGAGGTCGGCGAAGTAGTCGCGGTGACGACGAGGCGTGGCAACGTCGCCGAGGGAGGTGAGCTGCTCGGCACCGTACTGGCGGATCGTCTCCAGAAGCCGGTATCTCGGCTGCGGAGAGTCCCCGTCCAGCAGCAGCACCGACTTGGAGACCAGTCCCACCACCAGTGCGGCGACGTCATTCGCCTCGATGCCGTCACCAGCGCACACGGTTTCGGCTGCCGCGAGGTCGAACGTGCCCGCGAAGACCGACAGCCGCGCCCACAGGACGCGTTCGGCAGGAGTGCACAGATCGTGGCTCCAGTCGATCAGCGCGCGAAGGGTCTGCTGCTGCGGCAGCGCCGCCCGGCTGCCGGCGGTGAGCAGGCGGTACCGGTCGTCGAGCCGTTGGACGACCTGCTCCACCGACAGGGCCTGCAGCCGCGCCGCCGCCAGCTCGATCGCCAGCGGCATCCCGTCGAGGCGCCGGCACAACTGCACCACGGCGGCCGCGTTGTCGTCGTCGACGGTGAACCCGGGCCGAATCGCCTTCGCCCGTTCCTCGAACAAGGCGACCGCTTCGTATCGGCTGAGCGCCTGTACCGAGGGCAGTGGGGGTTGCGGCTCGGGAAGTGACATCGGCAGGACCGGGTAGACGGTTTCCCCCGTGATGTTGAGCGCTTCACGACTCGTCGCGAGAATCGTGAGGCGCGGGGCCGTCCGCAGCAGGTGGTCCGCGAGGAGCGCACAGCTGTCGAGCAAGTGTTCGCAGTTGTCGAGCACTAGCAACAAGTGGTTGTCGCGAACGTAGTCCGACAGCTGGTCGATCAATCCCCGAGATGAACGCCCCTCGATACCCAGCGTCGCGGCGGCGGCCTCGACCACGAGGCCGGGTTGCCGCAGCGCACCCAGCTCGACCACCCACACCCCGTGGGGAAACGCCCGCCGCACGTTCCTCGCGGCCTGCAGGGCGAGTCGGGTCTTGCCCACGCCGCCCGCGCCGGTGAGCGTCACCAGCCGTGACGAGGACAGCAACTGCCTGACGTCGGTGACTTCGCGTCGACGTCCTACGAAAGTCGTGATGTCGACGGGCAAGTTGCCCTTCTGAGGAGGCAAAGAGGTCGACACCGCGCTGCGCTGAGCTGGCGCCATGCCGAACTCTACTTCCCGCTGCTTGCGCACCTGTGTTCAGCAGTTTCGCAAGCCACCACTCCGGTTGTCCAGGCCAGACCGAAGCCGCCTTCAGGCTTGCGGGGCAGTCATCATCCGGTTTCCCCTCTGCGCCCCTGCTCTTCGCGTTATCTGGAACAACTGCACTGGTTGACCACGAGTAGACAGTGTCATCAGACAACTTTCCAGCCGCATCGCCCGATGAAGAGGCACTTACCTGTCAATCACGTCCTGCAGCACGCGCTGCGTTCCAGCAGTGCCCGCCTCGGCGACACCGTCGCCATCGTCGGTCTCGGGCACCTCGCGGTGCAGTTCGCCGCCGCGATGGGGTTCACCGTGGTCGCCCCGGCACGCTCGGCGGACAAGGAGTCCGCGGCCCGGGAGCTGGGCGCGGCGCACTACGTCGACTCGTCCGGCACCGACGTCGGCGCGGCCCTGCGCGATCTCGGCGGTGCGGCGCTGATCTACTCCACCGCCGCCGACACCGGCGTCGCGCAGCAGGCCGCGACCGGACTGCGCCGTCGCAGCGAGCTGCTGCTCAGCGGCATCGGATCGGACCCGCTGTCGTTGGACGTCGGCGCGCTGGTGATGCGCGGCCTGCGGGTCCGCGGCCATGTCACGGGCGGCCCCACCGACATCCAGGACGCGATGCGCTTCGCCGTCGCGGCCGGGATCCGGCCGTGGACCGAGGTCCGCAAGCTCGACGAGGCCGCCGAGGCCGTGGAGTCGATGCGCAGCGGTCGCGCGCGTTTGCCGGATGGTGCTGCGGCCGTGACCGCGGTCCGCCGGCACCGTCAGGCGGCGACGAGCCCGTCGAGCAGGGTCTCGATGGCGGCGGCTCGCGGTGTCTCGGCCAGCCACTGCGCCTCATAGTGGATCGTCACCGGATGTCCGTCCCGGTGCACCGGGCGGGTCCGTGCACCGGCCTGGAACCGGGACAGCGGGAGAAGGGCGCCGCCCAGGCCGAGGCGTGCCCAGTCCTCGACGCTGCGGTAGTTGTCGGCCTCGCCGGGATAGGGCAGCAGCCGGGCACCGGCGTCGGCGAACAGCCGCCGGGTCATCGTCGCCAGCCCGCACGCGTCGCCGATCATCACCATCGAGCGGTCGGAGAGCTCGCTCAGCTCGACCGGGTCCCGCGACCACGCGGCCGAGTCGTCGGTCAGGTAGTGCAGCGGCTCGCTGGTGACCTCCCGGCGGCGCACCGGCCCAGCGTCCGGCACGGCCGGGACCAGCAGCAGGTCCAGCCTCCGGGCGAGCAGTTCGCGGCGCAGTTCGGCGAGGTCCTTCTCCTGCACGACCGGCGACGCCGGCAACCGGCCGCGGGCGGCCTCGAACGCCCGGCCGACGAGGTCGGGGTGGATGATCGGCGACACGCCGAGCCGCAGCGGCTCGGCGTCCGCCCGGGTGGCCGCGCGCGCCTCGGTCAGCAGCGCGTCCAGCGAGCCGAGCGCGGCGTGCAGGTGCGGCAGCACGCGGTTGGCCAGTGCGGTCGGCGTCACACCGGTCGTGGTGCGGTCGAACAGCGGACCGCCGAGTGTGCGTTCCAGCGCCGCGATGCCGTGCGAGAGCGCGGGCTGGGTGACACCGAGAGCCGCCGCGGCACGCGAGAACGACCCGAGGTCCGCAGCCGCGCGGGCGTAGTAGAGCTGGACGACCTTGAGCCGGTCGGCATGCATGTTCTTCATGTCGGTCATGCGCCGATTCCTGGTTCCGCCGGTGAACGCCCTGCCCGAGCATGGGGGACGCGGGCGACGGCATTCCGACGCCGCCCTGGGGTACTCAGCCGGTTTATCACGGCGGTGCGAAGCCCGACGCGCGGGGAGCAGACGAGGATGTGGCCGGTGGACCGGTTCGACGTGGTGGTGGTCGGTGCCGGAGTGTCCGGACTGGCCTGTGCGGCGGCGCTGGCCGCGGCCGGGACGGACGTCCTGGTCGCCGAGGCGCGTGGGCGCACGGGCGGCCGGCTGTTGTCGGTGCCGACCGGGAACTGGAGCGAGGGCGGCAGGCTCGACCTCGGCGCGACCTGGTTCTGGCCGCACGAGACGCTGGTGGCGGGCGAGACCGCCCAGCTCGCCATCCGGACCTTCGACCAGCACACCGCCGGGAACGCGCTGTTCGAGGCGTCCGACGCCGACGGGGCACCGCTGGTGCAGCGAATCGACGGCAACCCGATCGACGTCGCGGCCGGTCGCTTCGGCGACGGCGCGCAGTCGCTCACCGACTCCCTGGCCGGGCTGCTGCCGGCCGGGTCGCTGCGGCTCGGCACTGCGGTCAGCGCGATTCGCCGTACCGGCGACGCCGTGCTGGTTCGGGCCGGGACGGCGGACGTCGCCGCCGAGCAGGTCGTCGTCGCCGTCCCGCCCGCACTCGCCGCCGCGACGATCGACATCACCCCGGCCCTGCCGGAGCCACTGCTGCGGCTGGCACGAGCCACGCCGACCTGGATGGCCGACACGGTCAAGGTCGTCGCTCGGTACCGGCGCCCGTTCTGGCGCGAGCGGGGCCTCGCCGGTGCGGCCGTCAGCCACGCCGGACCGCTGCGTGAGATCCACGACATGTCCGGCTCCGGCGGGGAGCCGGCCGCGTTGTTCGGCTTCGCGATCGCCGCCACGCCCGGTTCACCCGACCCCGCGCTCGGCGAGAGCGCGCGGCGGCAGCTCGCCCGGTTGTTCGGCCCCGAGGCCGGTGACCCGCTCGAGCTGCACGTCCACGACTGGAGCGCGGAACCGTTCACCCGCCCACCCGGCCGGGACGCCGGCGCCGGCCACCACCTGTTCGGCCACCCCGCTTACCGGCAGCCCGCCCTCGACGGGCGCCTGCACTGGGCGGGCACCGAGACCGCGACCCACCACGCAGGCCACATCGAGGGCGCGCTGCGGGCTGCCGCCCGCGCCGCCACCGCCGTACTGTCCCGCCGGGACCTGACCCGCACCGCACCATGATTCCCACGGAGAACCACATGTTCGAGATCCCCGAGCTGCTCGCCGAGTACGACCGCGCCCGCGCCTACACCGACGAGCTCTGGCGCGACCTGAGCGCCGACGAGCTGCACTGGCGGCCCGAGGAGGACTTCAGCCCGATCGGCTGGCACCTCGGGCACCAGGCGCACGTCGCGCACTTCATGGTCCGCAACCTGACCGCGGCCGAACCGAGCCCGATGCCCGATCTCGACGACGTGATGGACTCGGCGAACCCGGAGAAGCTGCGGCTGCCGCTGCCCGGCCCGGGCAGGCTCGGCGAGTTCCGCGACACCGTCGCCGAGCGGGTGCACGCCCGGCTGGAGGCGATCGGCGCCGGCGACGTCGGCGCGCCCGCCCAGCTCAAGATCGTGGCGCAGACGCTGCTGACCGCGATCATCAACCACGAGTACCAGCACGACAGGTGGATCGGCGAGGTGCGTCAGCGCGACCTCGGCCATGCGCTGCCGGACGACCCCGGCTCCGACCGGCTGCGAACCGTCGACGGCTACCTCGTCGTCTGCGGGTGGGCGGAGTGAGCACCGCCGACGACGTGCGCGCCGCCGACCGGATCGCGGCCGACGAGGCCGCCCGCACGGCGTTGCAGCGCCGGGTGCTGGTGGTCGTCGTCGCCGGGCAGGTGCTCGGCGGCGCCGGGCTCGCGGCGGGCATCACCGTCGGCGCGCTGCTGGCGCAGGAGATGCTGGGCTCGGACGACCTGTCCGGGCTGCCGACGGCGCTGTTCACCCTGGGATCCGCGCTGGCGGCATTCCTGGTCGGGCGGATCACCCAGCGCCACGGCCGCCGCCTCGGCATCGGCCTCGGCTTCACCGCGGGCGGGATCGGCGCGCTGGGGGTCGTGGTCGCGGCGGTCACCGGAAATGTCGTGCTGCTGCTCGTCGCGCTGTTCGTCTACGGCGCGGGCACGGCGACGAACCTGCAGGCCCGCTACGCCGGAGCCGACCTCGCCCGCCCGGTCGCCCGCGGCACCGCGATCAGCCTGGCGATGGTGGCCACCACGCTCGGAGCCGTGGCCGGGCCGAACCTGGTCGAACCGCTGGGTGCGCTCGCGATCGGGGTGCCCGCCCTGGCCGGACCGTTCCTGCTGGCCGCCGTGGCTACCTCGGCGCGGGTGCGGTGCTGTTCGCGCTGCTGCGCCCGGACCCGTTCCTGGTGGCGCGCCACCTCGAACGGTCGGCCGCGGAGGCGACCTCCGCACCGGCGGTGGCTCCCCCGGCCAGGCCCGGGGTGGTCGTCGGCGCCACGGTGATGGTGCTGACCCAGATCTCGATGATCGCGATCATGACGATGACCCCGGTGCACATGCGCGCGCACGGTCACGGACTGGGCGCGGTCGGGCTCGTGATCGGCATCCACGTGGGCGCGATGTACCTGCCGTCGCTGGTGACCGGTGCGCTCGTGGACCGGGTCGGGCGGGTCCCGATGGCGGTCGCGTCCGGGGTGACCTTGCTGCTCGCCGGGGTCACCGCGGCGTTCGCGCCGGCCGACTCCCTGCCGCTGCTGATCGTGGCGCTGGCGCTGCTGGGTCTGGGCTGGAACCTCGGCCTGATCTCCGGGACGGCGTTGCTCGTCGACGCGACGGTGCCGGCGAACCGGGCGAGGGTGCAGGGCACGACCGACGTGCTGATCGCGCTCGGCGGAGCCGGCGGCGGAGCGATGTCCGGGGTCGTCGCCGCCGGGGCCGGGTTCTCGACGCTGTCCCTGGCCGGCGGGCTGCTGGCGCTGCTGCTGATCCCCGCGCTGTTCCGGGCTCGCGGCACCGGGGCACCCGCATCGCATCAGCAGGCGGCCGGCCGGAGGCAGAGCGCTGATCCGGCGGACGGCCGGATGGTCTCGGACGAGACGGTCTGACGGCAGGCCACGCGTGCACCCTGCGCGACGGTGATCCGAGCACGAGACCGGGCCGTCCATAAAGGACAGATCACCGGATCGAGGAAGGCTTTTTCCACCTGGTGTGGGCGTCATGGGCTCAACGTCCAGGTCTTGGCTGATCCGGCGGGGCGTCTGGTCTGCTGCTCTCCGGAGCGGGAGTCCGTGCGCCCACGAACGTTGAAAACCAGTCGGCGCCGCTCAACGATGCAGTAGGTTGAGCGTCATGGTCAGCCTGTCCGCCGTCATCGGAATCGCCGTCGTGGAGCTGGGTCTCGTGCTGACGCCGGGTCCGAACATGATCTACCTGGTGTCCCGCTCGATCACCCAGGGCCGACGCGCGGGCATGATCTCGCTGGTCGGCGTCGTCGTCGGTTTCCTCGTGTACCTCGCGGCGGCGGCCGCCGGCATCGCCACGGTGTTCGCCCTCGTTCCGGCCGTCTACACCGCCCTGAAACTGGCCGGGGCGGCGTATCTGCTGTATCTGGCGTGGCAGGCGGTCCGACCCGGCGGCACGTCGGCGTTCCAACCGCGCACGCTGCGCCCCGACCCACCGCGCAAGCTGTTCGCGATGGGACTGCTGACCAACCTGCTCAATCCCAAGATCGCGGTCCTCTACATCTCACTTCTCCCGCAATTCGTCGACCCCGCGCGCGGGTCCGTGGCCGCCCAGAGCCTCGTGCTCGGATCGGTGCAGATCGCGATCGCGTTCACCGTCAACGCACTGATCTTGCTCTCGGCGGGATCCATCGCGAGTTTCCTCGGCGCCCGCCCGTCGTGGCTGCGCATCCAACGCTACGTGATGGGCACTGTCCTGGGCGGACTCGCGCTGCACCTCGCCACCGACCGCTCCCGTGCCGTGACCGCCACACCCTGATCAACCCCACTCGCGGACAAAGCGCTCGGTACGCCCCACTGCGACATCGCAGCCCCCCCTCCGACGAGGCTTGCTGGCCGAGTTGGTGCGCACCAGCGGCCGATCGAAGCGGGACTGGATGCACTCGCCGATGTCGTCGACCCCGAAGAGCCGTGAACGCAGCCGTCAGCCGGCAGACCGGGCCCTTCGCAGCCGGATGCGAAGGGTCTCGGCGAAGTCCTCGGCTCGGCTCAGCTGGGTCCGCAGTTCCTGCACGCGTCCGGCTGCGGCTCGTTCGTACTCCCGCAGGCGGTCCAGCAGGGCTGCCCGCTCCGCGTCGGGCACGCCTTCGGGAGCGTCCAGGCGGTCGGTGATCTCCAGCAGGTCCCGCATCTGGTCCAGGGTGAAGCCCAGCGGCTTCATCCGGCGGATCACCATGAGCCGCTCGACGTCCCGCTCGCCGTAGAGGCGGAAGCCGCCCTGCGACCGGGCCGATGGGATGACCAGACCGGTCTCCTCGTAGTGCCGGATGGTGCGCAAGGACAACTCGGTGCGCGCGGCGACTTCGCCGATCTGCATGTGCCTGCCGTCCACGCTCGGGCCCTTCCGCTCCGGCCGGGGCGGCACCAGACCGCAGCCCCGCGCGACTCTACCCTAACGTTAGGGTAGAGTTCCGGCGATCGCGGGCAGGGTCGGCCCGCCTGTGCCGTGTCGGGGCCGATGACGCCCCCGGCGACGATTCGTTGTTCCACAGGAGAGATCGTGCGCGTGTTGCTCGTGTCGGCGCCGTGATGCATCGCGGCTGAGGCGACACCCGGCCTCGCTTGCCGCCGCGTCGGCTTCCGCACCCCCTCCAGCCCACACGCGCCCTTCCACGTGCGCTGGCCATCCTGCGCGCCGTTCCCGCACACCTCAGGCGTGCCCGAGTACGACAGGTTTGTTTCCTTGCCTTCCTCAGCTGTGTTCTCCGCCGCGCGTCCGCGCGGCCTGCGCCCCGACTGGCTTTCCGATCCCAAGGTGTGGCGCACCGAGATCCTCGGCGGCCTGGTGGTCGCGCTCGCGCTGATCCCCGAGGCGATCTCGTTCTCGATCATCGCCGGTGTCGACCCGGCGATCGGCCTGTTCGCCTCGTTCACCATGGCGGTGACCATCGCGATCGTCGGCGGGCGCCGAGCGATGATCTCCGCCGCGACAGGTGCCGTCGCCCTGGTGATCGCACCGTTGAACCGCGAACACGGCCTCAGCTACCTGGTCGCCGCGGTCATCCTCGCCGGGGTGTTCCAGATCGCCCTCGGCGCGCTGGGCGCGGCGAAGCTGATGCGGTTCGTGCCGCGCAGCGTGATGGTCGGCTTCGTCAACGCCCTGGCCATCCTGATCTTCATGGCACAGGTCCCCGAGATGACCAGCGTGCCCTGGGCCGTCTACCCGCTGATCGCCGCCGGGCTGGCGCTGATGGTGCTGTTCCCGAAGGTCACCACAATCGTTCCGGCACCGCTGGTGTCCATCGTGGTCCTCACCGTCATCACCGTCGCGGCCGGGATCGCGGTGCCGACCGTCGGCGACAAGGGCGCCCTGCCCTCCTCCCTGCCGGTGCCGGGCCTGCCGGACGTGCCGTTCACGCTGGACACGCTCACCACGATCGCCCCCTACGCCTTCGCAATGGCACTGGTCGGCCTCATGGAGTCGCTGATGACCGCCAAACTCGTCGACGACATCACCGACACCCGCTCCAACAAGACCCGCGAATCCATCGGCCAGGGCATCGCCAACATCGTCACCGGGCTCTTCGGCGGCATGGGCGGCTGCGCCATGATCGGCCAGACCATGATCAACGTGAAGGTCTCCGGCGCCCGGACCCGCCTGTCCACCTTCCTCGCCGGCGCCTTCCTGATGGTGCTGTGCATCGCGCTGGGCCCGGTCGTCTCCGACATCCCCATGGCAGCCCTGGTCGCGGTCATGGTCATGGTCTCGTTCACCACGTTCGACTGGCATTCCACCGCCCCGAAAACGCTCAGGCGGATGCCCGCCGGGGAGATCACCGTCATGGTGATGACCGTGGTCTGCGTGGTCGCCACCCACAACCTGGCCATCGGCGTCGTCGCCGGTTCGATCACCGCTATGGTCATCTTCGCCAGGCGGGTGGCCCATCTCGCCGAGGTCACCGCCGTCTCCGCCCCCGACGGCACCAGCGTGGTCTACCGGGTGACCGGGGAGCTGTTCTTCGCCTCCTCCAACGACCTCGTCGGCCGGTTCGACTACGCGGGCGATCCCCCCGAGGTCGTCATCGACCTGTCCGCGGCCCACATCTGGGACGCCTCCTCCGTCGCCGCGTTGGACGCCATCGAGACCAAGTACGCCCAGCGCGACAAGACCGTCGAGATCATCGGGCTGAACGAGCCCAGCGCCCACCTCCACGACAAGCTCAGCGGCGAACTGACACCCAGCCACTAGTGTCCTGAGTTGGAAGTTTGTTGTATGTTTTGGTGATGGGTCGTAGAGGTCCGCGTTTGCCCGATTTGGCGTTGACGGACGCTGAACGGGAGACGCTTCAGAGGTGGGCGCGTCGCCCGAAAACCGCGCAGGCGTTGGCGTTGCGGGCACGGATCGTGCTCGCCTGCGCCGAGGGAGTGTCCAACATGGACGTATCGCGGCAGTTGCAGATTTCCCCTCCGACGGTGACGAAGTGGCGCCGCCGCTTTGTCGCTGATCGCCTGGAGGGATTGTCGGACGAGCCCCGGCCGGGTGCCCCGCGCACGATCACTGACCAACAGGTCGAAACCGTGATCGCCAAGACACTGGAGGAGGCGCCGCCGAACGAGGACTCGCATTGGTCGACTCGTTCGATGGCGAACGCGGTCGGGATGTCGCAGACGGCGATTTCCCGGATCTGGCGGGCTTTTGAGCTCAAGCCGCACCTGGTGCAGACCTGGAAGCTCAGCACCGATCCGCTGTTCGTGGAAAAGGTCCGAGACGTCGTCGGCCTCTACCTGGACCCACCGGAAAACGCCCTGGTCCTCTGCGTCGATGAGAAATCCCAGATACAGGCTCTGGATCGCACCGCGCCGATCCTGCCGGTCATGCCCACCACCCCGGCGCGCATGACCCACGACTATGTCCGGCACGGCACCACCAGCCTGTTCGCCGCCCTGGACGTGGCCACCGGATCCATCATCAGCCAGCACTACCGGCGGCACCGCCATCAGGAGTTCCTGAAATTCCTGAAGACCATCGACAAGAACACTCCCGCCGAACTGGACTTGCACCTGATCTGTGATAACTACGCGACGCACAAGACACCCGTGATCAAGAAATGGTTGTTGCGCCACCCGCGCTTCCACGTGCACTTCACCCCCACGAGCGCCTCCTGGCTCAACCTCGTCGAACGGTGGTTCGCCGAGCTGACCAACCGCAAACTCCGCCGATCCGCCCACCGCAGCGTCACCGAACTCGAAGCAGACGTCCGCGCCTGGATCGAATCCTGGAACGCCGACCCCACACCCTTCGTCTGGACCAAGACCGCCGACGAAATCTTCCAAACCCTCGCAGCCTACTGCCAACGAATTAACGACTCACGACACTAGTAGTGCAACGCGGATGTGGTTGGCCTGTTGTGATCACGGGCCATGGTGCGCAGGCATGATCTGACCGACGCGGCATCGTGCGTGCCCACCAGCACGCTGCCGGAGCCCGTCGCACCACCGGGTCGTACACAGGCGCCGGACCGCCCCGCACTGGGCACGGTGACAAGGGCTACTCCAGCCGCGATCCGCGGCTACCTACGACGCCGCGGCATCCAGGCCACCATTCCCGAACGCGCCGACCAGCAAGCCCGCCGACAACGCCGAGGCAGTACCGGCGGCCACCCACCGCTTCGACCCGACCACCTACGAGCGCCGAATCGTCATCCGGCTTTGAGGACAGGCCCTGGGCGACAGCGGCCATTGCTGCAGTGGCAGCAGAATGCGCTTGGGGACGGAGACCTCCGTCCCATCGTCGTCGGCCCCGCCACCCTGCCACCTGGCGACGCTCGCAATTCGACCGCTGCCCTTCCTTCGCCTGACCTGCAAGGAAAAGTCGAACCAATCCCGACGAATTCGAATCGCAACCAGCCGACTACGGAAAGTGTCGATCAACACTTTCATGCAACGAGACGGCCTCGGTTTCACACTTAGGAGATATCTCAGACTTATGGCGCGCAACACGCGGTGCTGAACTCTTCGAATGGCCGAGACACGTGCAGCAGCCGCGAACCCGCCCGCGCTCACCAGCGAGAGCGGAACGCTCGGGAACATCGAGAGCACCATCAACTCCGCGTTCGAACCGATCAAGGACGCCTTCTACAACCTCGTCTTCGGAGAGGTCACGGTGTTCGGCGTGACCTTCCCCTGGATCGTGGCGTGGCTGGTGATCGCCGCAGCCGTGTTCACGGTGACATTCGGGTTCATCCAGATCCGCGCGTTCAAACTCGCCGTGGACCTGGTCCGGGGCAAGTACACGAGCAAGGACGAACCCGGCGAGATCAACCACTTCCAAGCGCTGTCCTCGGCGCTGTCGGGAACCGTGGGTCTGGGCAACATCGCCGGCGTCGGCGTCGCCGTGACGATCGGCGGCCCCGGCGCCACCTTCTGGATGATCATGTGCGGTCTGCTCGGCATGGCCACCAAGTTCGTCGAGTGCACCCTCGGCGTGAAGTACCGCGAGATCGACGCCGACGGCACCGTCTCCGGCGGCCCCATGCACTACCTGCGCAAGGGCCTCGCCGAACGCATCCCCGGCCCGGCCGGCGCGGCGATCGGCAAGGTGCTCGCGGTGCTCGCGGCCCTGATGATCCTGTTCTTCGCCATCGCAGGCGGCAACATGTTCCAGGCCAACCAGACCTTCGCCCAGCTCCGGGACGTCACCGGCGGCGACACCGGCCCGCTGGGCGGGGACGGCGCGGCGCTGGTGTTCGGCGTGGTGCTGGCGATCGTCGTCGGCCTGGTGATCATCGGCGGGATCAAGTCCATCGGCGCGGTGACCAGCAAGCTGGTGCCGGCCATGGCCGTCATCTACATCGCCGCCTGCCTGATCGTCATCGGCGTCAACATCACCTCGGTGCCGAGCGCGGTCGTCGAGATCATCGCGGGCGCCTTCACCCCGGCCGCCGGGTTCGGTGGTGCGATCGGCGTTCTCATCGTCGGGTTCCAGCGCGCGGCGTTCTCCAACGAGGCCGGCCTCGGGTCGGCCCCGATCGCCCACTCCGCCGTGCGCACCCAGCACCCGGTCACCGAGGGCCTCGTCGCGCTGCTCGAACCGTTCATCGACACCGTGATCATCTGCACCATGACCGCGCTGACCATCGTGATCGCCAAGACCCAGTTCTGGCAGGACGCCCAGGCGACCGTCATCGCGGGCGGCGACACCCCGGACGGCGTCACCGTCACCTCGGAGTCGTTCGCCACGGTGCTGCCGTGGTTCCCCTACGTGCTGACCGTCGCCGTGGTCCTGTTCGCGGTCTCCACGATCATCACCTGGGGCTACTACGGCCAGCGCGCGTGGCTGTTCCTGTTCGGCAAGAACAAGGCCAGCGAGCACATCTACAACGTCGTGTTCTGCCTGTTCGTCGTCGTCGGATCCGTGCTGACCCTGACCAGCGTCCTCGACTTCGCCGACGCCGTGCTGTTCGCGCTGGCGCTGTTCAACATCATCGGCCTGTACATCATGATCCCCGTGGTCAAGCGGGAACTCGCCGAGTACCGCGCCAAGATCCGCAGCGGTGAGGTGAGGAAGCTCGAGAAGACCGGCTGACCCGGCAGCGGGCGAGGACCGCGAGACGGTGCCGCTGTCCGGGCACCGTCTCGCGGCCGGGATTTCCCCTACGGGGCGGAGTCCTACGGCGGGGAGCGTGAAGAATCCGCTGAGGCTTCGGTTTCCGGGTCAGCCAAGACATGCGCTCACGAGCCGGGCGGGTTGTTCCTCGATCACCAGATGTCCCGCCGAAGGAACGACGTGCGGCTCGATCCCGAGGGTGTCGCGAACCGCCGGCGCGAGAGCGCGTACTGGCAGGAACACGTCGTGGTCCCCGACGAGGACGGACCGGTCCACGTCGGGAGCACCGATCGGAGCCTTGCCCGGGTCGGTGCTGGTGCGGACGTGCTTGGCCACGAGAGTCATCCAGTCGACCAGCATCCGGCGTGGCGTGTGGTCCGGGCCGTGCATCGTGCGGAGCAGTCCGGCGCCGACAGCCGGGCTGCGACGCAGAACCCACGCCGCCGAGGCGTTGACGACGGCGGGGCTGAGCCGAAGCCTGGTCAGGCCACCGGGCGAGACCAGAACTTGGCGTCCGACCCGCGGCGAGTCACTGGCCGGCGCGATCGCGGCCCCCAGGGAATGCCCCATGACCACGACCTGCTCATCCGAGATCTTGTCGATCAGTTCGGTGAGCCAGCGCCCGTACCACTGCAGTCGAGCACCCCGCGGAATCCGCTCTGCGCTGCTCAATCCCGGTTGACCGGGAAGGTCTGCGACGACGGCCCGGGCACGCGCGCACAACGCGGTCGCCGGCGGGAGACACGTGGCGGCGCTGAAGTTCGTGCCCGGAAGGAACACGACCGTGCGACCGCTCTCTCCGGCCGTGACCACGTGTGTGGCAACGCCCCGCACCGCGAGCATCCGGCGGGTGTGCGGAATGTGCCACTGGTCGAGCCGATCGCTGCACCAGCGAGCGATCTCCTGCTGTCCCGCCCGGGTCCGGTAGATCAGCTCCAGCAGCCCTCCCCGGCATCGCGGTGCGCCTCGAAGTAGCGCGCCATGAGCTCCCAGTACACGAGCAACAGCAGCATCTGGGCAACGGTCGCCGCACCAGCG
Source organism: Saccharopolyspora erythraea NRRL 2338 (assembly GCF_000062885.1). NCBI lineage: Bacteria > Bacillati > Actinomycetota > Actinomycetes > Pseudonocardiales > Pseudonocardiaceae > Saccharopolyspora > Saccharopolyspora erythraea. Next base: position 5,437,518 of record NC_009142.1, read on the forward strand.
GGGACCGGACGGCGCCGCCTGGCAGCGACCAGCGCGACCAGTCCCGCACCGGTGGCCGCGGCGTTCACGGCCAACGCCGCGTCCTTGGGACGGGCGACGATCCACAGCTCCTCACCCAGCATGGCCCTCGTCGCCCACGCTCGTTGGTCAGCGGGCGCGGGGAAGACGACCGGGTTGAGCGCGAACCACACGCCGACGACCACGGCGTGCCGCCGGCTCCGCGTCCACACCGGAACCAGGACCACAGGCGCGGTCAACCAACGGGACCACGCGCTCCAGGGATTCGAATGCCGAGCGAACACCGCGCGGCGAAGGCGAGCGAACAGCCGTGCTGATCTCATCAGCGAGTGCTCCATCCAGAAGACCGGTCAACAACACGCCGACCAGACTTCCCGGCACACCGCCGATCACCGTACGCCTCCAGGGCTGCCCCCACCAGTCCCCTGCCGCCTCCACGCCGTCCGACGAGTCCCGGCGACGGCAACCACCCGGTTCCCGTCCGACGTCGCCCCACGCCCTCCGGCCTCGCCGACGAGGGCGCAGGCTCTCCGAGCGGTGGAGTTCCGGCTGACGGGCTGAGGCACTCGCGGTTCCGACGACGTGCAAGCCCCAAGGTGGGAAGTGCATCTCGCCAGCCGGAGGCCGCTGTGAAGAAGGACGAGTTCCTCGCCAAGGTCGAGCAACGCGGCGAGTACGAAGGCAAAGAGCAGGCCGCACACGCCGTACGTGCCGTGCTGGAAACCCTCGGCGAGCGCCTGACCGGCGACGAAGCCAAGGATCTCGCCGCCCAGCTCCCCGAGGGGATCGCCGGTCTGCTGTCGGTCCGGGACTCCGCCCAGTCACTCAGCGTGGACGAGTTCCTCGACAAGATTTCCAGCCGATTGGACAAGGCCGGAGCCGAAGCGGTCCGCTCCGACGCGAGCGCGGTGCTCACCACGGTGGCCGAGAGCATCGAAGGGGGCAGCTCAACCACGTGCTCAGCCAGTTGCCCACCAACTACGCACCTCTGTTCGGACATCCCGAACTCGCGTGAAACGCAGCAGATGACGATTTCCGATCGCGTGGTCATCGGACTGGAAGCAGACCCCGGGCCGCCCACAGCACTCGCGGGGCAGGTCGCGCAACGCCTGCCGGACATGCTCGCCCGGCAGGTGTCCGATGAGACCACATGGGAGATCAAGGTGAGCACCGACGAGCTCACCCTGGACGGCGACGGCCGGATTCCGATCGAGCAACGGGCGCGGGAGCGGATGCCCGCCGAAGGGTGGGACGTCATTGTGTGCCTGACCGACCTGCCCCGCCGCAACGGCACCCAGCCGGTCGTCGCCGACATCCGCGCCGAGGAGGGCGTCGCACTGGCCTCGCTTCCCGCCATCGGATGGGCGCGGTTGCTGCCGCACCTGGCCAACGTGCTCGTCCACATCATCGGCATGGTCGTGCGCGAGAAGTACGGCCTGAGCGGGCACCGGCCGCTGGCGCCGTCCCACCACCACGTCGCCCGCCGCGCGACCGAACGGATCTCACCGGTCAGGCAGGTCCCCTCCAGCGACGTCGACGTACAGCTGACCCTCAGCGGCGTACGCGGCAGAGCCCGGCTGCTGTGCGGGATGGCGCGCGACAACCGCCCGTGGCGACTGGTCCCCAGCCTGTCCAAGGCGATCGCCGCCGCCATGGCCACCGCCGCGTTCGGGATCTTCTACCCCACGATGTGGTCGATGGCCGACGCGTTGTCGACCGCCCGGCTCGCGCTCATCTCGTTCGTCGCGATCTCGGCCATGGTGACGTGGCTGGTCATCGACAACGGCCTCTGGGAACGCGGGCGCGACCGCAACACGCGCGAAGAAGCCTTCCTGTACAACGTGGCCACCCTCCTCACCCTGTTCATCGGCGTGGCGTGCATGTACATCGTCCTGTTCGCCCTGACATGGCTGGCCTCGCTCGCCGTGACCGCGACCCCCTACCTCTCGGCCGTGCTGGGCCACCCCGCCGACGCCGGCGACTACGCGACGCTGGTGTGGCTGGCAAGCTCCATGGGCACCATCGCCGGTGCTGTCGGCTCCAGTCTGGAGACTAGGAACGCCGTCATGCGCGCCACCTACAGCAAACGCGAACAGGAACGGCGCAAGCGTGCACAACACCGGCAACAGCAAACCGAACACCACGCATCATGAGCTTGACTCGCGCACAGGTTCGTGCAGGTTGGGGCGCGCGTCGCACGGAGGTCAGCACGGCCGTACTGACGCGTGCTTCGGGATCGCCTCGCCGGGGAACGCCCAGAGCGGGTCTCTTCCGTGTCCGGACGCGGCGGAGACCAAGGCCCCGCCGGTTCAGCCCCGAGCCGGCGGGGCCGCTCCGAAGAGCCGCAGGGGTTGCAGTCCGACCTTCGGTCCCCGATCCCTCCGAAGATCAAGCCAGCGGCAGGTTCGCCCCGTACATGAGGCTGACCAGCGGCAGGTACTCCGCTAGCGACAGCCCGGTGGTGTGGGTGAAGAACAGCGGGAGGAACACCAACAGCCCGAACAGCCCGAGTGCCGCACTGCACGGGCCCGATTTCAGCCTGTCGGCGCACAGGCTTCACGTGAGTTGATCTTGTTCGATGGAGACACGATTCACAGACCAGTCCTGGACACCCGGCCCAACACAACGCAAGCCGTCAGGGCTTCCACGCGGCGACCAGGTCGAGCAGCCCGGGGAACCGCGCGTTGAGGTCGTCGACGCGGACGTGACTGCGCCGCTCCAGGCCGTACTGGCGCTGGCGCAGCAGGCCGGCGTCGCGCAGCGCGCGGAAGTGGTGGGTCAGCGAGGACTTCGGGCGGTCGAAGCCGAACCAGCCGCAGGTGTGGTCGAAGTCTTCGGACTCGAGCAGCAGCCTGCGGACGATCTCCAGGCGCAGCGGGTCGGACAGCGCCCCGAACACGGTCTCCAACCGCAGGTTCTCCACGGCGGGCTCGGGCAGCGGCGCGGGCAGGTCGGCCCCGGCGGCACGCGGTGACATCGCTTACACCTCGCGATCTCCTGTACGACTTTTCTCGTACTGATGACTAAGTTCGAGTCTGATCGTACAAGGGATGACGAGGAGTTCTCATGACGCAGGTCCTGCCGGCACCGGCGCCCGCACCACCCCGCCGGGAGATCTGGCTGGCCGCGTGGCCGGTGACCGCGGTGATGGTGCTGTCCAACGCCGCCACTCCGCTCTACGTGCTGTGGCAGCACCGGATCGGCTTCTCCGCAGGCGTGGTGACGGTCGTCTACGCCGCCTACATCGTCGGACTGCTGGGCGCGCTGATGGTCGCGGGAATCGCCTCCGACCGCCTGGGACGCAAGCCGATCCTGCTGCCCGCGCTGCTGCTCGGCGCGCTCGCGTGCCTGCTTTTCGCCACCGCGACCACGGTGCCGACGCTGGTGCTGGCCAGGCTGCTCACCGGGATCGCCGTCGGCGCGATCCTGTCCGCCGGAACCGCCGCCGTCTCCGACGTCGCCGGACCGCGGCGGTCCCGGCTGGCCTCCCTGCTGGGCTCGACCGCGATGGTCCTCGGCGCCGGACTCGGGCCGCTTCTGGCCGGGGTGCTGTCGGAAACGCTCCCCGGCCCGACGGTCGCGGTGTTCGTGCTGGTCGCAGCGGTACTGGCCACGGCGTTCCTGGTCATGGTCCGGATGCCGCTACCCCGGCGCACCGCCTCGGCCGGTGGTTCCTGGGTGCGGCTGCCCGCCGTACCCCGCGCGAACCGGCGACAGCTCGCACTGGGGCTGGCCGCGTTCGCACCGGGAATCTCGGCGGTCGGGTTCGTGCTCTCGCTCGGCCCGTCGCTGCTGTCGCACCTGCTCGGCACCGACAACCGGATCGTGTCCGGCGCGACGATCTTCGTGCTGTTCACCGCCGCGACGGCGGTGCAGTTCGCGGTGCGCGGGCTTGCGGTGCGCCGCATCCTCCTGCTCAGCGCGGGCGCCACGATCGGCTCAATGGTGAGCCTTCTCGTGGCGGTGCACGGTGCCTCCGTGCCCGCGCTGGTGCTGGCCGCGCTGCTGGCCGGCGCCGGACAGGGACTCGGACAGCTCGGTGGGCTTTCCCTGCTGGGCGCGTCGGTGCCGCCAACCCGCCTGGCCGAGGCCAACGCCGCGCTCAACGCCGGCGGCTACCTCCCAGCCGGGGTGCTGCCAGTGCTCGCCGGATACCTCAGCGACGGGATCGGCCTGCCGTCCGCAGCGACCGCGTTCGGCGTCGCGGTCGCCCTCGCCGCGCTGCTAGGAGGCGCTTTCGTCGCCAAACGGCAGGATTTCGAACACTGATCACCCTTGGGTGGGCGGAGGGCAGCGGCCACTGTGCGACGTGCTCGTCCCGGCGCTGTGGGTGTCCGCGGCGTTCGGGCATGGTAAGAGCTGTGCTGTGGATGCGAGCTTCGGGGCCCGGGTGCGGTCGCGACGTCATCAGGCGCGGATGACGTTGGAAGCGCTGGCAGCGCGCAGCGGGGTGTCGCGCGCGGCCCTGTCCAAGATCGAGCGTGGCGAGCGCGAGCCCAGCCTCACCGTCGCGGTCCGCATCGCCGACAGCATCGGTGTGCTGTTGCCGGAGCTGCTCGGCGAGCAGGGCCTGCCACCGGTGCAGGTCTCCCCCGCTGAGCGCCCCCAGGCCGCGGGCGACCGAGGGCCCCGCGAGTGGCCCGACGGTGCACGTCCACACCACTCGAGCGCCTGGACCCAGCGGCCCGGATCCCGGAGCAGGCGTGGCTGCGCCGTCGGCAACACGCCCCTCACGGTGAGTAGTGCGCGGTGGAGCCTGACCACGGGTCGGGCTCGTGGGGCTTCGTGCGCGATTGGCTGTGCGATGAATTGACCCGGATGATCAACCACGCGCAGGTCGTGAGCGCGGCGAAGGCGATGACGAACAGGCCCGGGTCGAAATGGCCGAACACCATGACCACCACGACCACCAGCTGGAGGAGCCCTGCCAGAGCGACGATCGCGGTGACGACTCCTCGTTCCAGGCGATCGCTGAGGTCCAGCGTGTTCCGGTCACCTCCGGGATCGTGCGGCATCATCATGACTGCCAAGTGGCTCGGGAGACACCTCGTGCCGGGCGCTCGGAATCTCGTGCCAGTCGTGGCCCGTGTAGGAGCACGGGTCCTCGACCAGCGACCGGGCCCAGGCCAGGTCGGCTTGCGACGGGCCGGCGTCGTTGGCGTACTCGATCAGGTCGAGCGGGTTGCGCGTGATCATGCGCGTGACATCGGCCTCCGCTACTCCCTTCTCGAACACGGTCTGCGCGAAGATGCGCAAGGCTTCCGAAGGCAGCGGGTTGTGGCGCTGGCCGGTGTCGGAGACCAACAGGCATCTCGAGGCCCCGATCCGCTGGATGCTGTGCGCGATCTTCTCCGGGATGGCGTAGTGCCAGGCCGGAGACACGGTGCAGTAGCCGAACTCCGGCATGGCCCCGAGGCGCGCGATCTCCTCCAGCGTGTCGAGGTCCAGGTTGGGCACTTTGAAGTAGGGGTGAGTCACGACGATCTTTTCCACCCCGACGTCGCGGGCCTCTCGGACCAGCGCGACGATCTCGCGCGGCGCGAGGTGGCAGGTGCCCAGGATGGCGCCGTAGGAGGCGACCAGTTCGAGCACCTCCTTGATCTCGGGTTTGAGCTTGCCGTCGGAATCGGCGATCCAGATGCCCTCCGCTCGGCTGCGTCCGCCCGCCTGGGAGTCGTACCCGCCGGTGCCGCCGTGCATCTGGGCGTGGTAGCCGGCGTCGACCGTCGGCATCCACACTTCCTTGCCACCGAGCCGCAGAGCCGCCTCGACCGCGGCCGCGTTGATGCCGCCGACGTAGTAGTTGAGCACGATCCCGCCGTACACCCGGATGTTGGGGATGACTCGCTGCACCAGGTAAGCGCGGGACACGGTGCTCTCGTGGTGGCACTTGAGAACGATGGCCTTCATGCCGGCGTCCCGGGCGGCGCGGACGATGTCGAAGTCGTCGGCCAGGCGGGGGAACAGGTCGGGGTACGGATGGCAGTGCAGGTCGACGGCCCCGGCCAGGTCGATCAGAGGGCCGTTGTAAGTTCGGGTGTTCACAGGATCTTCCCCTTCCTGATCAGGAGTCACTGCCGCCGGCTGTGACGATTCGTGCGTAGGTCTGGGGATCGGTCGCGCCTTCGGTGACGACGACGAGCACTGACGCGTCGGATGGCAGCTCGCCTCCGCGACCGGACTTCTCGACCACCGCGCGGAGCGCGCCGAGAGCGGCCGCGCCTGTTTCGCCGGCGACGACGCCGACCGCGGCGAGCGAGCGCATCGCTTCGCACGCGTACGCATCGTCGATCGCCGCCAGGACATCGATCCCGTCCCGCAACAGCGGCCAGGCCAGCGCTGACGGGGTACCGCAGCGCAAACCGGCCATGATCGACTCGTGCGGGCCCGGGACGGTCACGCGACGCCTCGCGCGCAGCGACTCGAGCACGCTCGCCGAAGGCAGCGGTTCGACGCCGATCAAACGTGGCGTCGCGACCGCGTCCGGGCGGCGGTAGTGGCGAACGGTCGCCGCGGCGAGGGCGCCCACACCGATCGGCACGGCGACGACGTCCGGCTGCGCGGCACCGCGCTCACGGAGCTCGTCGTCGGTTTCCCAGAAGATCGTCGAGTAGCCCTCGATGACCGACCAGGGGATGTTCTCGTAGCCCGGCCACGAGGTGTCGGCCACCACGATGCACTCGTCCGACTCGTCCTCGGCCGACCTGCGCACCGCGTCGTCGTAGTCACCGTCGACGACAGTGACTACCGCGTCCTCCGCCTCGATGGCCTCGATGCGAGCGACAACCATGTCGGCGGGCACGTACACGCGCGCGGAGAAGCCGAGCAGGCGGGCCATGTGGGCGACGGCGAGCCCGTGGTTGCCGTCGGTGGCGGCCGCGAGCGTCATCGGCGCGAGCGGCCTCAGCTCGCGACGGAGCTCGTCGACATCGCGCCACTCGGGCTCGGCACCGAGCCGGTCGCACAGCGTGCGGTAGATCGCATAGGACGCGCCGAGGACCTTGAAGGACATGAGGCCCAGCCTGGTGCTCTCGTCCTTCACCCACAGCCGTGCGACACCGAGGTCGTCAGCCAGCGGCGGGCAGTCCAGCAGGGGTGTGCGCGCATAGTCCGGCATGCGCTGGTGGAACTCCAGCGGCGCGCGGTCCGCCGAAATGCCCTCGATGACGCGCAGCGCGTTGTCGTTGAAGAACAACTCGCATGCTCGGTGGTCGGTCGTCACGTGGGCACCTCCGTCTCCGCCACGCGGCCGCAAAGCTCCAACACACGTTCCGCGGTCATCGGCAAGCACGTCGGGCGCTGTCCGATCGCCGCGGTGATCGCATTGGCGATCACGGCGGCACAAGGCCCGATCGGCGGCTCGCCGATCCCTCGCGCGTTGAGCGGCCCCTTGCCCTCGCCGCTCTCGACGATGTCCACCTCGACGTCGGGCATGTCCATCGAGCTGGGGATGAGATAGCTGGCGAACAGGCTCGAAACGCACTGGCCCTCTTCCAGCGGCACGTCCTCCATCAACGCATAACCGAGGCCCTGCATCGCTCCGCCCTGGATCTGGCCCTCCACGCGCATCGGGTTGATGGCACGCCCGACATCGTGGGATGCGGCGTAGCGCAGCACCCCGACCTCGCCGGTCTCCACATCGACCTCGACATCGGCCGCGTGGCATCCGTAGGTGTAGTCGGGGAAGCTGTCGCCCTGCCCGGTCTGCGGGTCGAACGTGCCCCGAGTCGCTCGCCAGAGCGCCAGATGGGACGTGTCCACTCCGCGCTCGTCGCATTCGGCGACGAGCTCGGCGAGCGTGATGCCGGTGCTCGGCGCCGTGTCCCGCACCACGCGAACCAGCCCGTCCTCGAACGCCAGCGCATCGGCCGGGCAACCGAGCACCTCGGCAGCGACCGGAGCGAGCTTGTCGCGCAACCCCTGCGCGGCATGCAGGACCGCGTTGCCGGACATGTACAACTGCCGGGTGCCGAAGGTGCCCCCGGCCTCCGGGTTCAGCGCGGAGTCCCCGATGTAGACGCTGATCTCGTCGATGGGGACACCCAGCACCTCGGAGGCGATCTGGCACAGGCTGGCGGCTTGACCGGCGCCCAGATCGGTGATCCCGGCTCGCAGGAGCAGGGTGCCGTCGGGCTGCAGGCTCAGCCACGTCGACGCTCGGTCGTGGAACCACACCGTCCGCCCGTAGGGCTGCATGTTGCAGGCGAACCCGCGGCCGACCCGCTTGGTCGACCCGCTGGGCGCTGGTTTCTCGCCCAGCCGGGCCAGCGCGCGCTCCATGGTTTCGCCGACGGCGACGGCCGTGGACAACGACTCGCCTGTGGGGATGGTGTCGGACTTGTCGAGGAAGTTGCGTCGACGCACCTCGGTCGTCGACATGCCCAAAGCGTCGGCGATGCGGTCCATCTGCGACTCGTACCCGAAAACCACCTGCATGGCGCCGAAGCCGCGGAACGCACTGGTCGGCATGGTGTTGGTGAACACCGCCCGTGAACGCACCGAGGCGTTGGGCGTGCGGTAGGGCCCGCACGCCACCGCCGCACCGGCGAACATGACGCGCGCGCTCAGGTACGGATACGCGCCCGCGTCGCCGGTGATGTCGATGTCCTGGGCGACGATGGTGGCATCGCGCCGCACCCCGGTGCGGTAGCGCATGACGAACGGGTGGCGCTTCGTGCTCGCCTGCATCGACTCCTGGCGGTCCCAGACCATCCGCACCGGCTTCCTGGTGTGCCACACCAGAAGGGCGAGGTACGGCTCGACGGTCATGTCCTCCTTGCCGCCGAACCCGCCGCCCATGTAGGTGCCGATCACGCGCACCTTGTTCCTGGGCAGTTCGAGGATCTCGGCGACTTCCACGGCGTGCTCGAGGACCTGCGTCGACACCCTGAGCGTGAGCACCCCGTTCTCCATCCAGCCCACCCCGGCCTCGGGCTCGAGATAGGCGTGTTCGACGCGCTGGCTGCGGTACTCGCCTTCCACGACCACGTCGGCGCCGGCGAGGGCGCTTTCCACGTCCCCCCGCTGGAGGTGCCACGTGACGAGCACGTTGCCCTCGTCGTGCACGCGCGGTGCGTCGTCGGCCAGAGCGGACTCCGCGTCGAAGACCGCGGGCAGGTCCTCGTAGTCGACGTCCACCATTTCGGCCGCCTCATCGGCGACCTGCTGGCTCACCGCGGCGACGAGGGCGACCGGTTCACCGACGTAGCGAACCCGGTCGCCGGCGAGCACCGGCATCGCGACGGTGAGCTCCCCGAGGCCGCCCGAGGCGTGTTCCACGATCCGGTTGCAAGGCACATCGCGTGCCGTGAGCACCGCGGCGACACCCGGCAGCGCTCGCGCCTGGTCGAGGTCGACGGACTTGATCCGCGCCGACGCGAACGGGGAACGGACCACGCGCGCGTAGAGCATGCCCGGAAGCTTCCAGTCCGCCGCGTAGAGCTGAGATCCCTTCACCTTGTCGACGAAATCGTGGTGCGCCAGGCTCCGACCGACCACCCGCATCGTCGCGGGACCGGTCGTGGTCAGGACATCGCTGCTCATGACGGCTTCTCCGAGGCGGTCTTGTCGACGTAGTCCTCGATCGCGTCGAGAATCTTCGTGTAGCCGGTGCAGCGGCACAGGTTGCCGACGAGCTCGTAGCGGATCTCGTCACGGCTGGGACGGTTGCCGCGACGTGCCAGGCAATGCGCGGTGAGCACCATGCCCGGTGTGCAGAAGCCGCACTGCGAGCCGCCATGGGCGAGGAAGCACTCCTGCAGCGGATGCAGGGTGTCGTTCTCGCCGAGCAAGCCGGTCACGGTCGTCACCTCGTGGCCCTGCGCCTGCACCGCGAACATCAGGCACGAGCTGATCGGCTCCCCGTCGAACTCGACGGTGCAGGTTCCGCACACCCCTTCTCCGCACCCGTAGCGGACATCGGGCAGCCCGATCTCGTCGTGCAGCACGTCGAGCAGGAGGTCGCTGGGCGTGACCCACACGTCGTACCGGCGGCCGTTGACCGACAGGCTCACGAGTCTCTTGTTCATGTGACCACTCCGCTCGTCCGTGCGCGCCCCAGCGCCTCGGTGAGGGCGCGCCTGGTCAGCACGTCGACCAGCCGTCGCCGGTAGGCGCCGGAGGCGTGGACGTCGCCGTCCGGCGAGGTGTTCCCGGCGATGGCCGCCGCCGCGGCAGCGACTTCGGCCGGGGCGCCGCTCGACCCGATCAGCGGGGCGACGGCCTCCCGCCCGGCTGGAACCGGCCGGTCGGCCACGCCCGCCAGGGCGACCTCCGCCGACCGCACCGTCGCGGCATCGGACTCCAGCTCCACCACCACGGCCACGGCGACTACGGCGAAGTCCGATGCGCGACGCACCAACTCGTGGAAGCTCCACCCCTGCTGCGGCCGCAGCGCCGGGAGCCGGACCTCTCGGACCACTTCGGACGGCTCGAGCGCCGTGGTCAGGTAGGTGACGAAGAAGTCACGCGCCGGCACCGCGCGGTCGCCGTCCGGGCCCCGCACGACGATGTCGGCGCCGAGCGCCAGCGCCGCACAGGGTATTTCGGCGGTGGGATCGGCGTGGGCCAGGCTGCCTCCGATCGTCCCGCGGTTGCGCACCCGCACGTTGCCCACCCGGGACGTGCACTCGCTGAGCATCGGTGCGTGTTGGCGGACCAGCGGCGAGTCGACGACAGTCCGGTGTCGTGTGAGCGCGGGTATGCGCAGCACCTCGCCGGCCACCTCGGGCTGCCCCTGGTCGATGTCGTTGATGTCGATGACCACCGCGGGACGCGCGAGCCGCAACGCGAGCATCGGTCCGAGGCTTTGACCACCCGCGAGGACCTTGGCGTCCTCCCCGTGCTCGACCAGCGCTCGAACCGCGTCGTCGTAGGTGGACACCGCCGTGTACTCGAAGGGAACGCAGACCACCGCAACCTCCTCGCGACCGCCTCAGACGGCGGCTTCCTGCCCCGCACTCGCGACCGTGGCGGCGAGAACCGCCTGGTTGCTGGTGACGACCGGGAGACCGAGCGCCCGCGTGATGCCGGGGATCGCCGCCATCGCACCGAAGTTGGTGCAGGATGCGAAAACTAGATCGACATCCACGTCCGACAACGTTGCGACGGTGAACTCGACGATGGTGTCGCGCGGAACCTGCGCGATCGTGAAGTTCTCGGTGATGCCCAGGCCGGCGATCCGCACGACCTCGATGCCGTCGTCCTCGATGCTGGACTTGATCTTCGCGTTGAGCTCGTCCACGTAAGGCGTCACGACACCGATCCGCCGGGCTCCTGTCGCACGGATCGCGTGGCGCACCGACTGGATCGTGCTGATCGCGGGTGCTCCGGCGACCTCGCTGATCTGCGCGCACAGGCGCGCGTCGTAGTCGCTGCCGCGCAGGGCGCCCGCGCTGGTGCAGCCGAACACGACGACGTCCGGGGACACCGTGCCCAGGTCCCGCGCGGCCGGGAGCGCGAACTCGTCGAGCATGCGCTCCTCGCCCTGCCGCGTGGTGTCGCGCATGTACATGCGCGCCGTGTGCAGCGTCATGCCGTCCGGCAGACCGCGGGTGAAGTCGGCCTCCATCATGGTGTTCGACGAGGGGATCATCAGGCCCACCCGTCGCTGCACGCCCGTCGTCATGGCCATCCTCCGATCACGCCGCACCGACCTCGGCGCCGTTGAGGTCGCGCAGAATCGCGAGTTCGTCCGTGGTCACCTCTGGCAGTTCGTCGACCGACTCGTGCACCAGCAGCTCGAACCCCGTCGCCTCCTGCACCTGGGCGACCGAGACACCGGGTTGCAGAGCACGCAACCGCATGCGCCGCGACTCCGTTGCGAAGTCCAGGAGCGCGAGGTCGGTCGCGACCGCGCTCACCTCGCCGAACACCAGTCCGGACTCCGCGCGCGTGTTCTCCCCGCGCAGGTGGCCCGGGCTGGTGATGAAGTCGACCCGCTCGACGAAGCGCCGCGGTTCGTGCGTGGTCACGATGAAGATCTCGTTGCACAGCGAGATGATGTCGTTGGCGCCGCCGCTACCGGGCAGGCGCACCTTGGGCGCCTCCGGTGTTCCGATGTAGCTGGTGTTGATGTTGCCGTACCTGTCGACCTGCGCCGCACCGAGGATGCCGTAGTCGAAGAACCCCCGCTGGGCGAAGAGGAAGATGTCGGTGATGTCGGTGAGCATCGGAGCACCGAACGCCGCGCGCATCTCGTTGGTGGAGATCGGCAGCCGGCCCGGGACCAGATGCGTGCCGACGATGCCGCCCTCCAGCACGATCGTCAGGTTCGGCGCCTGCCGCCGGCGGGCCAGCGCCGAGGCCAGCAGGGGAATCCCCACGCCCGCGAACACCACCGCGTCGTCGTCGAGCAGACGGCTCGCGGTCACCGTCATGATCTCGGTAGGACTCGGCCTCATCGGAACGTCAACTCCTCCGCACGCTGCCGCTGGCGGTCGAGCCGTGCCGAACCGACCTCGGCGAGGAAGCCCGTGAAGTCGCGGTGATTGAGCACGTGCTCGTCGACGTAGTGCCGCACGCCGTCCAACCCGTGCTCGCGGATGCCTTCCACGTAGGCGTCGAAGTGGTCGGTGTCGGCCTCGTACCGGCCGTAGCACTCGTGGGGGTAGCAGCCGTACGGTGCCTCGACCACCGCGTCCACGGCGAAGTGCGGCAGCATGGTGCTGAACGGGCTGGCCTTGATCGCATCCGGCTCGACGATCTCCTCGGTGCTGACCACGACGCGCCGCGCGGCACGCGCCATGTCGGCATCCATGTGCCGGTAGCCGTCGACCTGCGCATTGCCGTACACGTCCGCGCGATGTACGTGGATCAGTGCCACGTCGGGGTGCAGGGCGGGCACCGCGAGCAGCTGCTGATGGGTGTAGGGGCACCGCACCGTGGTGGTCTCGTCCACGCGTGCGAGGTCCGAGCCGAGCATCGTCAGCGTCGGCAGGTACGGCACGCCCATCGCCGCGGCCTTGTAGCGCAGCCCGATGCCGAGGTGGCTCCACTCCTCGTAGACCGCGAGACCTCGTTCGACGTAGTGCCGGAGAACCCGGGACAGGCCCCAGTTCAGCCCGATGCCCACCCAGCTGGTCACGATGCGGTCAGCCGCACCGGTCACCAGCAGCAACTCGGCCTCGTAGCAGGTCAGCGGCCGGGACAAGGTGAGGCCCCGGCGCCGTTGGCGAAGCAGCTCGAAGACCAGCGCCATCGGGGTGCGGGAGTACAGCGTTCCCCCGATGCCCACGTGGTGACCGTCTTCGACGAGCCGCAGCGCCTCAGCGGCCGTGCACGTCTTGTCCCGCACCGGTCGCGCATGGCGTTCGAGGTCGACGCGCGCTTCGCGGAATGTCGTGGCCGTCATCGCACGCTCCCCGCGGGTGCGCTCTGCAGCAGCGGCCACACCTCGGCCGCGAACCGCTCGATCTGTTCGAGCCGGTAGTCGAAGGGAGCGAAGACCGCGTGCTGCACTCCGGCCTCGAGCTGTGCGGCCAGCTGTTCGGCGCATTGTTCGGGTGTGCCCCTGATCGCGCTGTCCGCGGTCGATTCGCTCCACGGCGCCATGTCGAAGTAGTCGTCGACGTAGCGCCGCACCAGCCGGTCGGCCTCCTCGTAGGAATCGGCGATGCACAGCGGTAGCTGCGCCACGTTGGACAGCTCGTCCGGATCGCGCCCCGCTTCCTCGGCGAAGTCGCGGATCTTCGCCCACGCCTGGGAAAAGCTCTCGGCGGTGTAGAAGTAGGTGATCCAGCCGTCGCCGCGGGTGGCCACGCGCTTGAGCACGCGGTCGACGTAGCCACCGATGAGCACTTTCGGCCGGGGCTGCGGAAGCGGCAGCATGCGCACGTTGCGCAACCGGGTCTGGTCGTACTCCCCCGTCACTCCGTCCTCGCCCCACAGCCGGTGAAGGATCTCCAGGTTGCGTTCGAAGATGCGGCCACGGCCCTTGAAGGGCACACCCGCCGCGTCGAACTCCCGCTCGTACCAACCGGCGGCCATGCCGAGCAGCAACCTCCCGCCCGAAGCCGTCTGCAGCGTTGCGGTGACCTTGGCCAGCAGCACCGGATCGCGGATCGGCAGCACGAGGACCCCCGTTCCGAGCTGGACGTGCCTGGTGTGCGCCGCCAGGACGGTCAGCGTCGTCAGCGACTCGTGGAACGGGAACGGACGGCGCGCTCCGAGGAACAGGTGGTCCCACGCCCACAGCGACCGGAATCCCAGTTGCTCCGCCCTGGTGGCGTAGCCGACCATCTCGTCCATGCTCGGCTCGCGCTCCTGCGGCGTGAAGTTCTCGACCGCCAGTCCGAATGCGACGGACATCCTGGGCCTCCCCTGGTCGGTGTCAGTACGGCGGCTGCCCGGTACCGACGAGTTCGACCTGGCCGTTGACGGTGCGCACCAGGTAGACCGGTGGGACCGTCTGGTTGACCAGGTTGCGCCATGTCTGGAACCTGATGTCGCCGTAGATGGCTCCGGGCACGGACACTCCTGCCAGCGCATCACGCACCGACTTGGGGTCGGCCGGGTTCTGCGCGGCGCCCATCGCCGCGGCGATGACCTTGATCCCCTGGTAGCCGCGCACTCCCTCGGGGGCCTCTCCCGGGTTGTAGCCCTTGGCGTTCCAGGCGGCGATGAAGCGCTCCGCCTCCTGCGGCGCAGCGGCCTTGCTGGGGTCGAAGCTGGCGAAGAACATCGTCGCGTAGCTGCCTTCCGCGGCCTGCGGGCCTGCCAGCTGGACCACCTGCACGGGGCTGTTGGACCCGCCCGTGGTGATGATCCGGGCCGTGGCGCCCTGGCCCCGGGCTTCCTTGAGCAGCAACGCGATCTGGCTGGCGTCGGTGGTGACGACCCAGGTGTCGGCGCCGGAGGCGATGGCCTGGGTCACGAAGGTCGAGAAGCTCTGCTCGTTCTGCTCGAACTTCGCACCACCCACGACCTGCGCTCCCGTACGGGTGAGGGTTTCGCCGAAGTGCCGGGCCGCGCCGAGACCGAAGTCGTTGTTGACCGACAGGGTGTAGGCCTTCTTGATCTGCATGCCCTTCAGCACTGGCTCCAGCGCGACGGCCTCCATGGAGGACGTGGGCGACAGGCGGAAGGTCCACTCACCGCCGGACTGGTCCTTGTCGGTCACCTTGTCCGAGCTGGAGGTCTCGACCAGCAGCGGCACGGAGGCCCGTTCGAGGATCGGCTGCATCGCCAGCGTGCACGACGATCCCCAGCCGCCCATCACGACCGGGACCTGCGCCTCGTTGACCAGCTTCTGCGCGACGTTGACGCAGGTGGCGGGATCGTTGGCATCGTCCTCGATGCGCAGCGCGATCCTCTTGCCGTTGACACCGCCGGCCGCGTTGATCTCCTCGGCGGCGATTTCGGCCCCGTGCGCGACCGCCTGGCCCGAGCTGGCCACCGGCCCGCTCAGGGGCTGTGCGACCCCGATCGTGAGTTCTTGCGGATTGCCCGCTCCCCCGCCGGCGCATGCCGTGGTGACGAGCAGCACCGACGCAGCGAGTGCGGCGAGATGACGGTGACGCATCATGGCCTCCCTCCCGGCTCATCCGCCGAGGTACGCCTCGCGTATCGAACGACTACCGGCCAGTTCGCCGGCCGCGCCGGAGTTGGTGATCCGGCCGCGCTCGAGCACGTACGCGCGGTCCGCGACCTGCAGTGCGAGCTCGGCGTTCTGCTCGACGAGCAGAACCGTGCGACCGCGGTCCCGGATGCGACCGGCCACCTCCAGCACCTGCGCCACGAGCAGCGGGGCCAGTCCCAGGGAGGGCTCGTCGAGCATGACGAGCCTGGGATCCGCCATCAGGCTGCGTCCGATGGCCAGCATCTGCTGCTCGCCACCGGACAGGCTTCCGGCGGACTGGGAAAGCCGCTCCCCCAGCCTCGGGAACAGGGTGAGCACCTCTTCGAGGCGCTCGGTCTCTCGTGACCGGCCGTGCCGTGCCGCGATCCGCAGGTTCTCGCGCACGGTCAGCATCGGGAACACGTGCCTGCCTTCGGGGCAGTGCACGAGTCCGGCTTTGACGATCCGGTGCGGCGACAGGTTGGTGATGTCGGCACCGTCGAACCGCACGGTCCCGGAGGAGCACCGGATCAGTCCGGAAAGCGCACGCAGGAGCGTCGACTTGCCGGCACCGTTGCTGCCGATGATCGTGACGAGCTCGCCGGCCGCCACGTCGATGGTGACGTCCACGATGGCCGGGACACGGCCGTATCCCGCGGTGAGACCCTCAACGCTCATCATGTCGCGGTCCTCTCGCCGAGGTACGCCGCGCGCACCTGCGGATCGGCCTGGATCTGGGCGGGAGTCCCCTCCGCGATCTTCTCGCCCGCGTTGAGCACCGCCACGTGGTGGGAGATGCCCAACAGGAACTTCATGTCGTGCTCGACCAGGACCACGCCGACACCGGCCTTGCGCACCCGGTCCAGCAGACCGGCCATCACCGTGGTCTCGGTCCGGTTCAGCCCTGCCGACGGCTCGTCGAGCAGCAGGAACGCCGGACGTGCCGCCAGCGCGATCGCCACCGCCAGCATCCGCTGCCGGCCGTAGGGCAGGGCACGGGCCTCGCGCTCCAGCTCCTGCTCGATCCCGACGAAACGTGCCAGCTCGCGGGCCGTGGCCTCCACCTCGTGCTGCGCACGCCGGCATCGCGGCACACCGAGCATCGTGCCGAACACGGACCTCGGCTCGGTGGTGTGCAAACCGATGCGGAGGTTGTGGAACACCGTCAACCGCGGGAACAAGCTGCGCTTCTGGAACGTCCGCACCACACCGCGTTGGGAGATGACGTGCGGCGGCAGGCCGGTCAACCGCTCGGCGCCCAGCCGGACCGTGCCCTCGGCCGCGGGAACGAATCCGGTGATGGCGTTGAAGACGGTCGACTTCCCGGCACCGTTGGGACCGATGAGAGCGGTGATGCGGCCGGGCTCGGCTTCCAGCGCGAGGCTGGTCACCGCGCACAGCGCGCCGAAGCACACCGTCAGCCGGTCCACCACGAGCGAGTCCTCTGTGGACACGTTCCCGTTCATGACGAGCTCACGACTGGGCATGGCGCGCCCCCTTGCGGTCGAGCTTCTCGGCGGCATCGGCCTCGCCCTCGTCCCCGGCCGGTGCTTCCGCGGCCAAGGCGCGCTGCCGCATCACGTGCAGCGCGGTGCCCCACAGCCCACGCGGCATGAACCGCACGAGCAGGACCAGCACCAGCCCGTAGATCACCAGCCGCCACTCGTCGCTGAACCGCAGCATCTCCGGGAGCTGGGTGAACAGCACCGCCCCGATGACCGGCCCGAGCACCGTGCCCATTCCGCCCGCGATGACCATCAACAGCGTGTTGATCATGATGGCGAACCCGAACACCTCCGGAGAGACGAACCCGACCGTGTGCGCGTACAGCGAGCCCGCCACCGCGGCCATCGCCCCGCTGAGGCTGAACGCGATGGTCGCGTTCCGGCTGGTGTCGATGCCGACCGCGCGCGCCAGGTTCTCGTTCTCGGCCAACCCGCGCATGCTGTAGCCGAGTCCGGAGGACGCCAGCCGCGCGATCGCGATCACGATGAACAACGCGACGGCGAAAACGACCGGGAAGACCTCCTTCGGGCGCACGAGTTCGTACCCGAACATCCCGATCGGCGGAATTTCGGAGTACCCCATGGGCCCACCGGTCAGCTCCACCCAGTTCAACGCCACCTGGCGGAAGATCTCGGCCACGGCGAAGGTCGCGATGACGAAGAACGCCGCCCGCAGCCGCAGCGTGACACGCCCGATCAACCAGGCCACGACGAGCGCGACGACGGCGCTGACCACCACGGCCAGCACCATCGGCACCCCCAGCGCGGTGGAGGCGATGGCCGAGACGTAGGCACCGAGCCCGAAGTAGGCCTGATGGCCCAGGCTCAGCAGGCCCGAGTAGCCGAGCACGAGGTTCAGGCTGCTGGCCATGATGACGTAGATCGCGGCGAGCACGGCGATCTGCGTCTGGTAGGGCCCGGCCAGCATCCCGCCGGCGAAGAGCAGCCCCACGACCGCGACTGACACCGCGACGCGCCACACGCGGGACCGGAGCAAGGTGTTCATTCCTGCACCACCTTGCGCGCGCCGAACAGTCCCTGCGGAAGCAGCAGGAGCACCGCGAGGAGGACCAGGAGCCCGAACGCGTCCTTGTACCCGGCCGACAGGTATCCGGCGCCGAGGCTTTCGACCAGGCCGAGCAGCAGCCCACCGACGATCGCCCCGGGGAACGAGCCCAGTCCGCCGAGGATGACCACAACGAACGACTTCGCCGTGGCCAGCGCCCCCATCGTCGGGGTGATCTGGAAGATCGTCGCGATGAGCACGCCCGACAGCGCGGCCAGCGCCGCTCCCAGTGCGAACGTCATCGCGTACACGCGGCGGACGTTGACGCCCATCAGCCAGCTCGCCGTCGAGTCCTGGAACGTGGCGCGCATGTCCAGGCCGATGCGGGTGCGGGTCATCAGCAGGTGCGCCGCCAGGATCGTCACCGCGACCACGACGACGATGAAGATGTTGCGCGGTGTCGTGCGCGCCACGAGCAGGTCGATGCTGTCGCTGGAGAACGGTGACCCGGCGGTCTGCGGAACCGGGCTCCACACGAGCATCGCCCCGTTCTGCAACAGGATCGAGATCCCGATCGTGGCCAGGATCGGCAGAGCGATGTCCTCGTGCTCGCGGAGCTTGCGCAGCACGCCCGAGTCGATCGCCAGTCCGAGCACGATCGCGCCCAGGACCGCGGCGAGCAGTCCGCTGATGAAAGACAGGCCCAGAACGTCGGCGACCGTGTAGGACAGATAGGCCCCGATCATGTAGAACTCGCCGTGGGCGAAGTTGACCACGTTCATGTAGCCGAAAACGAGCGTGAGGCCTACCGCCATCAGCGCGTAGATCGCTCCCAGCGTGAGACCGTTGCCGAGGTATTGTCCGATCTCCGACACGGCTCCCCCTCCGGATTCCTCGGGGGTGGTCGACGGCGTAAACTCCGCCTTCGAGTCAGATGCCTGGTCGAACCTGTGCCAACGAGCCTAGACGGCCCGCCGTAGCTGGGCAGTGGCGATAGTTGCCGAGGAAACTGCTCGGTCGTCGACAACTTTCGCCATGTGCTCGGACCAGCCGGCGGTGCGGACGATCAGTTGGTGACCTCGAGCATGTCGCGCACCTGCAACGCCACCGACAGCTGCAGGCACAGCCGGCTGTCGGACATGAACGGCCCGACGAGCCGCTCGAGCTTCCTGATCCGGTAACGCATGGTGTTGTAGTGGAAATGCAGCACGCGAGAGGCCTCTGCGACGTTGAGATGGCTGTCCAGCAGGACCTCGAGCGTCTTCAGCAGCTCCGCGCGTTCCCTGCGTTCGAGGCCGAGGAGCGAGCCGAGCGCGTCGTCGACGAACCCGCGCAGCTCGTCGACGTCGTCGATCAGACCGAGCAGGCGGAAGAGCCCGAGCTTCGAGAACAACGTGACCTTGCCCGGGCCCCGGGTCCGCCGTCCCATGTGCAGAGCTTTGCGCGCCTGCTCGTAGGCGGCCGAGAGCTGCCGCGGATCTTCGACGGGGCAGCTGACCCCCATGGAGAACTCGTGCCGGGTCTTCGCCTTCAGCGCTGTCCACATCTGACGCGCGGCCGCGCCCGGATCGTCGTCGGCGGCACCGACCACGGCCACGAGGTCGGTCGCGAACCCCGCCGCCGCGCCGCCAGGATCCTGGCTGTGCACCTCGGAGGACCACAGATCCAGGCAGCGCTGCTGGGTGAGGACCGGGTCCGTGGACTTCACCCTTCCACACGACAACGCCCACTCGGCGCGGCTGACCACGACGACCAGTCGACGGTGCAGATCCCAGCCGAACGCGGCACCGCGCGCCAGCGCGCCATCGATGTCGGCCCCCCTGCCGGTCACCAGGTCGTGCAGCATGTTGGAAGCGAACTGCCGCTCCACCGCGGCCACGGCGAGCTGCCGCGTCACGTCCAGCGCGGCGACCACCGCGGCCTGGTCGACAGCGACCGTGACCTCGGGACCCATCTGCTCGGAAGGACCAACGGCCAGCAGCCGGCCGTACCTGAGCTCGCCTGCCGAGACCGGCGCGATGACGGCGATCAGGTCCTGGGCCACCGCCTGGGAGCCGAGCCCGAGGTGCGACACGCGCAAACGGCCGTGCCGATCGAGGAGACCGGCCGCGACGAGCCGGTCGAGCTGGTCGGCATCGTGCACCGAGGCCCTGGTCCGGCCGTCCTCGTCGACCACGAAGACGGCCACCCCGCCGAGCAGTTCCGACAGCTTCGCCGCGATCTCGGGCAGTTGCCCGCCCGCGAGCACGATGTGCAGGAAAGAGCTGTGGATCTCCTGAGCCCTGGCGATGGTGGCCGCCTGCCGGTTGACGATGTCGGAGAAGACGCGGCTGAGGATGTCGTCGAAGGCCACGTGTTCGGGAATCCTCACGATCGGGAACGCCAGCCGGTCGGCCGTCTCGAGAACCCGCTGCGGCAGTCCCCGGGTGTAGGCACCGAACTTGATCCCGAACACCGCGACGTCTCTGCCCGCGAACTGCCGCACCAGCTCGACGAGTTCGTCCTCCGACCGCGGCAGCGGGTAGTCGGTGCTCAGCATGAACTCGTGTTCCTTGGTCCAAGGAAGGATGTTGGGCACCGTCATGACGTTGATCCGCTGCACCGGACGGTCCAAGCCCTCGGCCCCGGCCATCACGACCGCGTCGGCGAGGATCCCCATCGCGAGCACGTCGCGCACTGTGAGCCCGTCAACCACAGGCCCCGCGCGCTCGGTGCCGACAGCTCGCATCGCGGTCGTTCCCTTGTCGGCTACTGCCAAATGAGCCGGCCACTCAGGACGAATACTGCCATACGGCGACACCGGAGACCACGCTCTCGAGCCGCCTCACCGACGGGTTGGACAGGAGCGACGCATGTTTCGATTGGGACGAGGAAGCGAGCCCGGCGGCGCTCGCGTGCCGCGGGACTCGCGGTGTCGGACCACCGGTCCGGGCGTGGTCAGCTCAGGCCGAGGGCCGGGGCGAGTTCGCGCAGCCCGGGTAGCGGGTCGGTGGAGGGGTCGTCGCCGAGGACCTGGACGAGCACGTGGTCGGCACCCGCGTCCAGGTGCCGCTTCACGTGGGCGGCGACGGCCTCGGCGTCACCGATCGCGACCATGTGCTCGGCCAGCTTGTCCGAGCCTCCGACGACCAGGTCGGACTCGTCGAACCCCTGGCGCAGCCACGACTTCTGGTAGTTCGGCAGCTGCGAGTACATGTGCAGGTGCTGGTGCGCGCGGCGCAGCCCGGTCTCCCGGTCCGCGGTGAGCGCGACCGCCTGCTCGCTGACCACCCACTTGCCGGGGCCGAGCAGTTCCCGGGTGCGTGCGGTCTGCTCCGGGGTCACCAGGTACGGGTGGGCCCCGTCGCCGGCGCTGCCGGACAGCTCGATCATCTTCGGGCCCAGCGCGGCCAGCAACCGGGCAGGGCGCTGCTCCCCCGGCTCGATCTCGGCCGGCACCGCGTCCATGGCCCGCAGGTACTCCCGCATGGTGCTCAGCGGTTTGGAGTAGGAGCCGGCGTAGCCGCGCTCGACCAGCGGGGCGTGGCTGACACCCAGCCCGAGCACGAACCGGCCCGGGTGCAGCGCCCCGAGCGTGCGGGCACCGGATTCGCTGGCCGGGGCGCTGCGCGCATGGATGTTGGCGATGCCGGTGCCGACCACCAGCCGCTCGGTGCCGCCCAACAGCGCGGCGGCCTGGGTGAAGGTCTCCTTGCCGCCGGCTTCGCCGTAGAACAACGAGGCATAGCCGAGCTGCTCGATCTCGCGGGCACGGGCGATCACGTCGTTGATCGGCCACGCGTCGCTGGTCCACCAGACGCCGACGCGAGAGCTGAAGTTGATCTGGGCCATGTCGCCACACTACCGACGGCTGCGCCCCGCACGCATGATCAACACAGCCCGGAGTCGCGCTGTCAGATGGCCCCGTATTACCCGTCGGTTCGCGTGCAGTCGTCCTGGAGCGGCACCGCCACGGCGACCGGGGGAAAGTACACGGGAAGTGCGGTGAGACCGCGGTAGAACGGACCGGGCCGCCACGAGAGCCGGTCGGCAGGGCATGCCAGCCGCATCTCCGGTAGCCGGTCGAGCAGCTTCTCGATGGCCGCGGAGGCGATGATGCGGGCGGGCCGCTGGGCAGGACACCCGTGCGGGCCCGCACCGAAAGCCAGGTGGGCTCGGTTGCCGGCTCTGTGCGTGGAGGTTCGGGCCGGGTCGCTGTTGGCCGCGGCGAGACTGATCACCACCGGTTCACCCGCGGCAGGTGGACGCCGTCGAGGTGGACCTCTCGCGTGGGGTAGGCGGTCGAGTGGTTGGCGATCGGCGGGTCCGCCCAGAGCACCTCGTCGAGCGCGTCCTCGACGGGAAGGGAGCCGCCGGAGAGGTCACCGGCGAACCGCTCGTCGGACAGCAGGAGGCGCAGTGCGTTGGAGATCAGGTTCTGCTGCGCTTCGCCGCTGACGCCCATGAGGATGACGAGCTGGTGGACCACCTCGTCGTCGCTGAGCTGCGCGGAGTGCGCCATGAGCCGCGATGTGACGCCTCTGCCGGGATGTCCGCGTTTGAGGTGCACGAGGCGCCGAAGGCACTCGTCGAGGTCAGCGCCGGCTTCTCCGGCCGCGCCGGCATCGGCCGCGTCGGCGATGTGAGCCATGTCGGCGAGCAAGCGCTGCCCGAGATCGGTCGGGCAGCCGAACAGCCAGGTGAGGACCCGCAGCGTCAAAGGCCCGGCGTACTGGGTCAGCAGGTCGGCCTCACCGGCCGAGCCGAACTCGTTGATCAACGCATCTGCGCTGTACGAGGTCGTCAACACGCGGGGTTCATCCGCAAGGCGCGCCGCTGGTTTCCTGACGTGCAGGGCATGTCCGTAGGGTCCCGCGACCCCCAGCAGGAACCGGTTGCGCGTGATGGTCTGCTGTGGACGGCCGTCCTCGTCGACCAGCACGACGCAGGTGATCTCAGAAGGTTTGACGGACCTCGTCAGTACTGACATCGATGGGCAACATCGTCGCCGGCGTGATGAAGTCGGTCACCAAAGGCCCGGCGGCGGAGCGCGTTGCGATCGCGGGCACAGCCGGATCGCGGGTGTCGACCCAGGCGGACGAGGCCCAGGAGTTCTCCGGCGGTCGCCGGACGGCGGGCGCCAGCAGGTTCCCCTGTCCCAACGCGACACCGTGATGCCGCAGAAGCGCCAGGTGCTCCTGGCTGTCCACACCCTCCACCACCACTCTGGCGCCGGTGGCCTCGCAGATCTGGCGGACGGAGTCCAGGATGGTCAGGCGGTGGAGTCGCTCCGGGAGGAGCTGCAACACGCGGCGGTCCAGTTTCACCACATCCGGACGCAGGTCCGCCACGAGCTCCAGGGGTACTTCTCCACCGCCGACACGGTCCAGGGCGATGCGGAACCCGAAGTCGCGCAAGGTGTTCACACCGGCCGGCAGCCGCTCGCCCAGTCCGCTGAGAGGAGGACTGATTTCGAGAGTGACCTCCTGTTCGAGCCGCCCGGCATCGCGCAGCGCCTTGCGGACCGCGTCCATCCGCTCGGGAGCGTCCGCGACCGTGCTCGCCAGCACGTTGAGGTGCAGCGGCAGCGGCGTCCCGTGTCCGGCGAAGTCAGCCACCGCGTTCGCGGCCAACCGGGCATCCACCTCGGCGAGCATGCCATCGCGCTCCGCCCGGCGGAACAGCTCATCGAGGTCGCCGCTCGGTGGACACGCCAGTGCTTCCACGCCGACGACGCCGCCGATCCGCACGTTGATCAGCGGCTGATACGCGAAACGCACGTCGCCAAGCGGCACCGACACCTGACGGATACTGCCCGACCGCACGCCACCCGGCGAGTGGGTTCATGCACTGTTCACAAAATCATCAGTTGTACGCCTGATCTTCAAACCCGTGTTCAGGGCAGAAATCTTGCGAAGCCACACAGTGTGTTGGCGCGCGCACTTTCCGATCGGGCATCCACTGTCGACCGTCGGCGGTGAGTCGTCACATCCGCTCCGAAATTCTGACAAGGAAAACAATTCACGCGGTGCGCACGGCCGAGGACAACATTCCGCAAATGCTACCTATGCGTGGCGACGCAGAGAAGCGCGGAACACCTCGTGGCTGTCCGCGGCGCTCTCGGTGGCGAGCAGGAGCGCGGCGTGCAAGCGAGCCAGAGCCGCGATCGGATCGCTACCACCGCTGCTCCGCCCCGGCCCGGAACGGGCTCGCGGACTGCGGCGGTCGTCGATGTCCAACGTCCGTTCGGACACCGCCACCACCAGCCTCTGCAAGCTCAGCAACGCGTCCGCGAGGTCCTCGACGAGGCCCTCGAGTTCCGCGTCGCCGGCCCGATCGCGCAAGTCCCGGCTCCTGGCGGCCTGCTCCACAGCCGCGACCGCCTGCCTGAGCGCAGCGTGCGGGCCACCGACAGCCTCCGAAGTCATGACCTCTCACCTGACAACCTCGACGGCGGGTCACGCCAACGGGGACCGGTTGGTCCGCGGCGGTCGCTATCGATCATGGCCGCGACGGGGCTCGGGGACGATGGTGCGCCGATCCTGGACCCGCCCGTCCCGACCGTGGATGACGAGCTCGCCACCCCCGCCTCGGTGCAGGTCGACGTTGGCGCGGGCGAGGCAGTCCTGCTGGCTGCCGTACATCGCTGTGCACTGGCCGTGCGAGTCGGTGACCTGCCACCCCTGGTCGGGGTGAGGTGTCACGTGGCGGATGAGCACTCGCAACTCCCCCTTTCCTCGATGCGACCGTCACTGTAAGCGTCCATCCGGCTACCCAATGTGAAACCAGGGGCGCAAGCAAGAACAGGGACTCATGTGGCGCGAATTCGCTCGCCCGTCACCTGGCGGACACCCGCACCTTGGTTGAACGCACCTCCGGCGAAAGCAACCGCCACAGCAAGCGCCCGCCCGCACGCCGCGATCTCGCGAGCAGCCGCCGAGATGCCGGCGTAGATGTGCCGGAACTGTCGCCGGACGTCAACGGGCCGAGTACGCGCCGTCGACGAAACGGGAACTGCCGTTGACGCACGACGCACGCTCGGACAGCAAGAAAGCCGCCATCTCCGCGACCTCCTCCGCGCGGTGAACCACCACGCCAGCGCCGACATAGCCGGCGCTACGTCTGGCGGCAGCTACCACGCCGAACTCGCTTCCGGACGCCAGAGATTGGCCTGAGCTACAGGTTTCCAAGGGCCCGCACTACGCCGCTGCTGCGGCTTTCGCGTCCCAGATCTGCATCAGGTGGTCGATCGCGGCGTCGAGGCAGTCCGCGGGGGTGCCGTCGCGGCTCTCCACCGAGACTCCCCAGAGGAAGCCGGTGAACGTGGCGGCCATGCTCGGCGGGTCGGTGTCGGCGGGGAGTTCGCCGGTCTCGGCGGCGCGGCGCACGCAGGCCGCCACGTTGCGTCGAACCGCGGAGCGGCGCTCGGCCAGAAGCGCGCGGACACCTTCGTGATCGGCTGACCCGGCCGCCCCGGCGAGCACCATGAGGCAGCCAGTGGGGTGCTCGGGTTCGGTTTGCATCCGCGCGGAGGCGCGCAGGATCCGCTCGATGGCCTCCCGCGGCGGGAGCTCGTCGTCGGCGACGGCCTCGGTGACACGGCCGTAGGAGGCCATGTAGGCACGGACGACCTCGTCGAACAGTGCCTCCTTGGAACCGAAAGCGGCGTAGAAGCTGGCCGAGGAGATGCCCATCGCCTCCCGCAGCTGCGCGAGGCTGGTCGCCTCGTACCCGTGCTGCCAGAACAGGCGCAGGGCGACCTGCAGCGCGGCGTCGCGTTCGAATTCACGCGGCCGGCCGGTTCGTGCCATCTCTACCTCCTCGGAAGGAAACTACTTCCAGACTAAGTGATCCAGAACCCGTTGACAACGGGTCGCCGCGGTGACCGATACTTCTGGAGTGACTGATCTAGAAATAGATTCCCCTCCTCGCCGCGGTAAAGGTCCGCCGGAGGCGCGGCTCCCGTGGGCGCCCTTGCTGGTGATGGCGCTGACCGGGTTCGTGATCATCATGACCGAGACCGCCCCCGCCGGCCTCCTGCCGCAACTGGCATCCGGGCTCAGGATCAGCGAGGCCCTCGCCGGGCAGCTGGTCAGCGCCTACGCCCTGGGTACCGTGCTCGCGGCCGTCCCGGCGATCCGGCTCACCGAGCGGATCAGCCGCAAACCCCTGCTGCTGATCGGGATAGGCGGCTTCGCCGCGGCGAACGCGGTGACCGCGCTGGCCGGTGGCTTCGCCGTCGCGCTCGGCGCGCGGTTCGTCGCGGGGGCGTTCTCCGGCCTGCTCTGGGGGATGATCGCTTACGCCCGTGCGATCGTCCCGCCGTCGCGAGCCGGGAGCGGACTGGCGGTCGCCATGGTCGGTACACCGATCGCGCTGTCGATCGGCACGCCGCTGGGCAGCCTCGCCGGGGCGATGGTGGGCTGGCGCTGGACTTTCGCGGCGCTGTCGATGATCGCCGTGGGGCTCATCTGCTGGGCCCTCGTCGCCGTGCCGAACCGGCCCGGGCGCAGCACCGCCGAGCGGACCCCGGTGCTGCGGGTGCTGGGCATCCGCGGAGTCGCTCCGGTGCTGCTCGTCGTGTTCACCTGGATGCTCGGGCACAACATCCTCTACACCTACATCGCGCCCTACCTGGCGTAGGTGCAGGTGCCCGGCCGGGTCGACCTGGTGCTGCTGCTGTTCGGCCTGGCCGCACTCGCAGGGATCTGGTTCACGGGGCGCATCATCGACCGCGCGCTGCGCCGTCTCGTCCTCGCCGGGCTGACCGTGTTCGGTCTCGCCGCGCTGTCGCTCGGGCTGGGCGGCGCGACTCCGCCACTGTTCTACCTCGCGATCGTCCTGTGGGGACTGGCCTTCGGCGGTGCCGCCACCCAGCTCCAGACCGCCTCCGCCGACGCGGCCGGACACGAGGCCGACCTCGCGCAGGCGATGCTGACCGCCGTGTTCAACCTCGCCATCTTCGGCGGGGGCGCCCTCGGCGCGGCACTGCTGGACACCGTCGGCCCGGCCGCGTTCCCGTGGGCGGTGCTCGCCCTCGCCGCCGTCGCCTCGATCACCGCGCTGAGCGCCCGTGGGCACGGCTTCCCGCCAGGCCCACGACCCTCCACCGACCGATAGGAGAAGTAATGCGCACACCCACGGACACCCCGACCGGATTCGGCTCCGCGACCGGAGTCCCCGGCTTGCCCGAGGGATTCACCGACACGTTCACCAGCGCGCTCGTCGACGTCGACGGCGTCCGGCTGCACACCGTCAGCGGCGGCGACGGCCCGCCCCTGCTGCTGGTCGGCGGCTGGCCGCAGTTCTGGTACCAGTGGCGGCTGGTCATGCCGGCGCTCGCCGAGCACTTCACCGTGATCGCCGTCGATCCCCGCGGCAGCGGGCTGTCGGACAAGCCCGACACCGGGTACGACTCGACCACCTCCGCCGCGGAGTTCCACCGGCTGATGCAGATCCTCGGCCACGACCGCTTCTCGATGATCGGCCACGACATCGGCATGTGGACCGGCTACGCGATGGCCGCCGACCACCCGGGCCCGATCGAGCGGATGGTCCTGGTCGACGCGATCGTCCCGGGCGTCTCGCCGTCCCCGCCGCTGCTCGGGGACCGGCGCACCAGCGACTTCCTCTGGCACTTCAACTTCAACCGGGCCCACGGCGTCAACGAAGAGCTCGTCGCCGGGCGGGAGGACGTCTACTTCGGACACCAGTTCAGGACCAAGGCCGCGCATCCGGCCGCGATCGCCCCCGAAGCCGTCGAAACCTACGTGCGGGCGATGCGGCTGCCCGGAGCGCTCAAAGCGAGCTTCGAGTACTACCGGGCCATCGACGACATCATGGAACAGACCCGCACTCGACTGCGGCAGAAGATCAGCACACCGGTGCTCGCCGTGGCCGGCGACGCCCTCGGCGGCGAGAACATGGCCGACGAGGTGAACGCCCTCGCCTCCGAGGTCACCGACGTCGTCGTGATCGAGAACTGCGGGCACTACGTCCCCGAGGAGGCACCACAGGCCCTCCTCGACGCCGCCCTGCCGTTCCTGCTCCGGCGGAGCTGAGCCTCCGGCCCGCGTGCGGCGCGATCACCGCGCTGCACGCGGGAGGCCACTACGGGTACGACCACCATTGCAGCCACATCGGCCGCTCTTGCCTGTTACCGGAACGTTTGGGGCAATCGTTGCGACCATCGTTTGGGTAGCATGGCCGCGGAAAGGGTCGACCTGTCAGCAATGAGTGGCTGGTGAGAAGTGGGTACGGTGGCCGGGCAGTTCTCGTACGAAAGCCCCAACGCTTTCATGTCACCAGTCGCGTCTGCCAGCGTGCTTGAGCGAGCCGAGCAACTCGTCCACCTGCTTCGCGACCTCGTGAGATGCGACGCGGTGATGTTGACGGCTTCGAATCCGTTCGCACCGACTCCGCAGCACGAGCTGCTCGCCGCCGACGGCTACTCGGACGCGGCACTCAGGCGGCTTCTGGACGACTTCGTTCCGGACACGGAGAATCCGGCTTTCCACCTCGTTCGCAACAGGGTCCGTTCGGCGCTCCGCTGGTCGGATCTGGCGCGTGATTGGAACATCCGGTTCGCCGTGACGTCCATCGCTGAGCAGCACCTGATTCCCGCCGGGTTCCATGAAGGTCTCACGTCTTCTTTGTCGTTGCCCGACGGTTCTCATGTCGGCGCCGTTCACATGAACTGGAGCACGTCCCGTGCGGCCACGGACGACAGGCGACGAACCGTTGAGCAATTTCGCCCACTACTTGCCGGAACCAGCGATCTCTTGCAGCCTTACCGCGTTCTCGCGGACGAGGTGTACGGCGACGCGCACGTCGCATTGATCGGGGCCGGTCTCGAGCAACGCATTCCCGGCCGGGACGTCGGTCCGATTCTCCGCTCGGAGGGACCGTTGTGGCCACTGCTTCTGACGTCGGTTCCGCACAGGGACGGCCGCTACATCTGGATCGACGAGGCCGGGACGTTCCATCGAATCGATCTGACCCGGTGCGCGGGAGCAACGGTGCTCGTGGCCGAGCGTGAGACGCCTGCGCCCTACGACCTCACCGTGCGAGAACTGCAGATCGTCACGCTCCTCGCTGTCGGCGCCAGCAACCCCGAGATCGCCGATGCTCTCGTCGTAAGCCGGCGCACGGTCTCGACCCATGTCGAGCACATCCTGGCGAAGCTCGCAGTGGCGTCCCGTGCGGAGGTAGCTGCGCTGGCCGCCCGGGAAGGTCTGCGCTTTATTCAACGCAGCGCTCATTCGTCGCTCTGACCTACGGCTGGAGAACCTTGGCAGGGCGCGCTGACACGGCCACGGGTCACGAAGGACCCAGATACGTCAGCTGACCGATGTCGCCGAGGCGGAAGCCGAACCTAGACTCGCCGCCGTCTACATCCTGCGATGCCAACGCCAGGTCTCAGAGATTCCCTGCACTGGAGGAGCAATCCATGAGCAATGTCGAGCAAACCGTCGAGATCCCGCACCTGGGCGGTTCGACCGTCGGATACACCTTCGGCAGGCCGTACGACCCCGCACTCCCGACGCTGGTCCTGATCAACTCGTACACCACCTCGGCCGAGCTGTTCCGGCCGCAGTTCGCCGACACGGCGCTCGGGTCCGCGGCCAACCTGCTCGCCATCGAGCCCTACGGGCACGGCCGCACGAGGTCCACGTACCAGCACTTCACCTACTGGGACAGCGCGGTCGCGAACCTGCAGGTCCTCGCTGCCCTCGGGATCGACGGGGCCTTCGTGCTGGGGACCTCGCAGGGCGGCTGGGTGGCGGCGCGCATGGCGCTGCTCGCCCCGGATGTCGTGAAGGGCCTCATCCCGCTCGGCACGTCGATGGACTTCGAGAGCCCGCGCAGCGTTGACCTGGGCTGTTGGGACGGGGTCGGATTCAACACACCGACCATCGACGCCCTCGCAGACCCGGTCGGCGAGGACTGGGTCGTGCCGGACGAGTTCGTGGACGGCGTGTTCGACACAGCCATCGGCGGCCTTCCGGCCGAGGAACGCGCGTTCTGGCTCACCACTTACCGCGCGAACTACGCCGGTGACGCCGGACGCCACCGGCTGCGCGTCAGCACGGTGAACCTGCGGGACCGCGACGGGCTCCACGGCAGGCTCGACGAGGTGCGCTGCCCCGTCCTGTGGTTGCACGGCACCGCGGACCAGGTGTACTCCGTGGCGAACGCCCAGGAGGAAATCCAGATGTTCACCCGCTCCCCCGAGGCGCGTCTGGAAGTCATCGAGGGCGGGCAGCACTTCCTGAGCGCCTCGAACCCCCTGGAGGTCGGCTCCGCGGCGATCGAGTTCGTCAAGCGCTGGGCCTGACCCGACTCGTGCCGCACCGCCGGCCCCGACTGCCTGTCATCGAACCCGGGTGTGGGTAGGTGGACGGGCCTTTGCCGGCGGTCTCGACACCACATCAGATCGACCAGCAAAGGCCCGCACATCGGTGTATCCGCACGTCGACCGGGGATTTTCCCGTAACCAGCCCGCTACCCCGACGGCCAAAGCCGATCAAGGAACACACGCCGCCGCCAACCGCGTGATCTCGATGTGGGATGGTGTTCCCGAAACCGGTGGGGGTTCGTCGGCCATGACGCCGACCCACCGAAGGCTGAAGCGTTATCGGCTCTTCCGATCACGTTCACCATGCGGGAGTATCCCTGAAGGCGAAGGCGCCGTGGGGGACCGCTGGAGGGGCACGTGGCCGCAGAGCCGCAGTTGGAAATCAAAAAACCTCCGCCTCGTCCTGCTCTCACCTCGGTGCTTGCCCTCGGCCTGGTCGGACTCGTCGTGCTGGTGCTGACGCCCGCCCTGGTCCGATCGGCCCAGCCGGCGCCCGCGGTCACCGTCGTGCGGGGCAAGATGGGCTCGAAGGTCGACTTCTTCCGCGACACCACGGTCCAGGAGATCCTGCGGCGCAAGAACTTCGAGGTCATCGTCGACAACTCCGGGTCACGCGAGGTCGCCACGCACGACGTCGCTCGCTACGACTTCGTGTTCCCCTCCGGCCAGCCGGCAGCCGAGATGATCATGAAAACGAACATGGGCGCCCAGGCCTACGTCCCGTTCGTCAGCCCGATCGTGCTCGCCACCTACCGGCCCTACGCCGAGGCGCTGCACGAGCTGGGTATCGCCACACCCATGACCCCGGACAGCAACAGCCCGCTGTACTACCGGATCGACGTCAGCAGGTTCGTCGAGCTCACCGAGCTGGGCACGCGCTGGAACGACATCGGCATCCGCGAGCACGGGATCCAGAACAACAACCTGGTGCTCGCCCACACCTGCGACGTGTGCCTGTCCAACTCCGGCGGCACCTACCAGGGTTTGATCGCCTACGCCAAGAACGGCGGCAGCGTCGCCTCTTCCGAGGCCGAAGTGGCTGCACTCGCCGAGTCGATGAAGCCGCTCTACCGTGCACAGGGCGCGCCCACACCCGACAGGGTTCCCTTCTACCTGTCGCCGGAGGGCAAGCGGATCGCGCCCATCGTCGTGATCTACGAGCACCAGTACCTCGCCCACCAGTTGCGGCGCCCCGCGGGACAACCCGACGAGGACCGGGTACTGCTCTACCCCGCCGACCACTTCGAGACCCAGCCCGCGTTCATCGCGCTCAACGACAACGGCAGGAAGCTCGCCCAGCTGCTGCGCACCGATCCGCAGCTGCGCACGCGGGCGGTGGAACTCGGTTTCCGCGTGCTCGACGCGGAGCAGGACACCGCGAGCCCGCAGCTGACCCGCCTGCTCAACGACCGCGGAATCGAAGCACCGTCCGCCGGCAACGACCACACCCGCGCGTACCTGCCGACACTCGACCTGTTCGAGATGCTCATCACCACGATCGGCGGTTGCCGATGATGCGGCTGGGCGATCGCGCGGGCTTGCGGCGTCGCGCCGGGCGTCGAAGGCTTTCCGCCGTTGTCCTGCTCGCCGTCCTCGGCCTGGTCGCCGCGTGCGCGACGCCCTTGCCGCCGCCGCACACGACCCTGCGGGTGCTCGCCTCGTCCGAACTCGCCGACATGGGCCCGCTACTGGACGACCTGCGCCGCGAAACCGGCATCGAGCTCGTCATGGAGCACCGGGGGACCATCGACGCCACCAACGCGCTCAACCCCGGCGACTACCGGCACGACATCGCCTGGCTGTCCACGGACCGCTACTTCGAGCTGAAGCTCAAGCAGATCGGGTTCACCGGAGAACGGCCGATCAGCAGCAGGTTCATGTTCTCGCCACTGGCGATCGGCGTGAAACCGGCGGTCGCCGAGCTGCTCAGAGCCACCACGACCGACCAGCACCTCTCCTGGGCGGACCTGGCCGACCTGTCGGCCATGGGAATGGTCCGCTTCGGGATGGCGGACCCGAAGCACGCGAGCAGCGCGCTCTCCGCGCTGATCGGAGTCGCAACGGCGGCAGCGGGAACCGGCGGCGCCCTGCGCGAGGAGGACATCAGCTGCGACCGGCTCCGCGGCTTCTTCGCCGGGCGCACCCTCACCGGGGACACCTCGCGCCGGCTCGCCGACTCCTACGCCGCCAACCAGGACGACGCCGACGCCCTGATCAACTACGAGTCGGTGCTGCTTTCCCTCAACGCCAGCGGAAAGCTGCGCGAGCCGCTGGAGATCCTCTACCCGCGCGACGGCATCGTCCTCGCCGACTACCCGATGCTGCTGCTCGATCCGGCGAAGCGGGACAGCTACGAGGCGGTCGTGAACTGGTTCAAGTCCGAGCAGGGCCAGCGCAAGATCATGGAACGGACGCTGCGCCGCCCGCTGGACAGCCAGGTTCCGCGCGACCCCCGGTTCGGCGAGTTCAGCACGAACACCCTGTACTTCCCGGAGCGCAAGGAAACGATCGATCGGCTCGCCGCCGAGTACTCCCGACCGCAGTCGCGCGATCCGTCGCACGTGATATTCGTGCTCGACTTCTCGGCGTCGATGAGCGGGCCGCGAATAGCCGCCCTGCGATCGGCGTTCGCCGGTTTCAGCGGTGCCGACCCGTCCGCGGTGGGCAAGTTCGTGCGCTTCTACAAGGGCGAGATGGTCACCATCATGCGGTTCGGCGGCCACGTGCTCGACGAGCGGGACTTCACCATCACCGGACAAGCCGACCTCAAGGCCGTCCAGGACTACATCGCCGCCGACCGCTTCGACCAGACCACCGGCGTGTGGTCGGCACTGGAGGCCGCCTACGCCAAGGCCGCGGCCGCGACCCGGGACCACCCCGAACAGCCCGTCACGATCATGCTGATGACCGACGGCGAGAACAACGCCGGCATCTCCCTGCAGGACTTCCTGCGCAACCACCAGGCACGGGACCCCGCGGCGAAGGCCGTGCACACCTACACCGTCCGCTTCGGCGAGGCCAATCCGGGCGAGCTCGACCAGGCGGCGAGAGCCACCGGCGGCCGCATGGTCGACGCCAACGCGACATCACTTTCCGAGGCGTTCAAGGAGATCCGTGGCTGCCGATAACCCGTGGTTCTGGATCCTCATGCTCACCGGCGCCGGCCTCGTGGCCGCGGCGGTGGTTCTGCACGTGCGCCGCATGCGCCGCTCCCGCGACATGGCTGGCGTCATCGGCGACCACGAGATCCTCATGTACCTCAACGAGGCCCTGGTGATGGACATCCTCCAGTACCGCGGCGACGTGCGGGCGCTCAAGAGGCGAGTGGAGCAGTACACCCGGGAGACCGCGGAGGGACGCGGCGAGGTGAAGAGCAGCTTGTTCAGCATCGTAGGAGGCCGGAACCGGGAAGGCTCGACGACGGAGTCCTTCGAGGCCGAGGAGTCGCCGATCACCGCGATCCGCAAGGTCGTGCGCGAGCTCGAGAAGGCCGACGCAATCGTCTACGCCGACTTCCACAAAGGCGAGATCCACCCGCACAGGACCCTCACAGACAACCCGGCCGGTGTTGCGAAGCTGAGCGACAGCAGGATGCTGCTGTCGATCGACGGGCGCTTCGAGGAGTACGAGGAGGGCGACGGGTCGGACAAGGACTACGCGCGCCTGCGCGCACCATACCCCTCCGGCAACGCCCATGTCCGGGTCAAGATCACCCGCAGCGGACTCCGCGAGCAGGACGCCCTGCCGGAGGAAAAGGCGCCGTTCTCGGCCCGTGTGCTCGGCAAGGTGGAGACCTGGGACGAGCAGGCCGGTGTCCTCAAGATGTGGGCGCTCGCGATCTTCCGCTGACCCGGCTCGATCCACGCACGCGCCGGTGGACCTCGGTTGAGGTATCTGGGTCATCCGGTGGAAGCCCCCGTTGAACGCCCGCCCTACGATCGTAGTCGGTGCTCAAGCCACGCTGCCCCAGCCTGCACCGCGCGCTGCCGATACGCCAGCAGGTGATCAGGGCCTTCGGCCAGGCGGCCCCGCTCCCACACCCCCGTAACCGCCGCGGCGAACGACGTGAGCGCATCCGCCGGTGCCTGCTGCCACGCAGGCAGGCAGGACAGCGTCTTCTCCGCGGCCCGGGGCGTGTGTCCGGCCAGGATCAGTTGCGGCACCAGAAACGCCAGGTCCAGCCATCCGGCACCACGCACAACCCACGACCAATCGATCACGCGGACCTCTCCGGCGTCATCGATGAGCATGTTGTCGGCGCGGAGGTCGGTGTGCAGCAACGTGTCGCCCTCGGTGTGCTCGAGGAACAGCCGCTCGATCCCGGCCAGTGCGGTGGCATGCTGACGGGCCCATTCCGAGATCCCCTCCCGAGGTGTCGCGGTCAGCTCGTTCCAGGCGCGGAACTCTCCAGCCAACTCCTCCGAGGCAGTAGCAGCTGCGGGCCAGGGGCAAGGTGTGAGTACTTCCGATAGGTTTCGCAGCGCCTCGAGTACGGCAGGCACGTCTCGTGACCCTGGCGACAAGTCCGGTTCGCGTCCCCTGATGTCGTCGAAGGCCAGTAGCAGCCACCTGTCGACGTCCAGTGACCACCACAAGCGCGGCGCTGCCCGATCCGGCAGCACCGCACAGACCTCGGCCTCGGTCTGATAGTGCGCTGCCATGCAGTCGCTGTCAGGGATGGCTTTGACAAAGACCCGTCGGCCATCGTCGAGCCTCAAACGTGAAGCAATCCCGGCGGTGTACCCGCCTGAGCATCTCTGTTCGGACACCACACGGGCGGACCACTTGCCTTCCGCTTGGCGACGAACAGTCCGCGGAAGGTCAACCCAGCTGAGCCGTGACCTGGCGGGTGCCATGCGATCAGAATCCCACACACGAGCCGCGCCACAGCCGTGATGCCCTCGCTTCGTAGTGGCAACCGACGGATAACCCGCGGGGCCGGGCACCACTGAGTCCCTGCGCGCGGTGGCTGGGCCCGGCCATCGGTAGCCGCGGGGCTCGGATGTTCGAACTACACCGGCTGTATCCCGACTCGCTGCCGACTCCGTTCGGGTCGGCGGCGGGCGACCAGGCGAATCGTCAGTACGACCAGCTGGCACAGCGGCGACGGAAACCCGAGAACGATGCCGGTCGCGATGTCGGCCAGCACTGCGGCGACGGTCGCCGCGAAGACCCGGTTCGGCGCGAGCGACGGCTTCTCCTTGCCGGCCCACGGGGTTCGGCGCCACGGCTTGGCCACCGACAGCCATGTCTGGAAGGCGATCGCCGACGCCATCAGGGCAGTGCCGACCAGCTGCGACATCGGCGGAGTCGGCAGGCCGGCCCGCGCGGCCTCCACGGAGGCCTGCAGCGCGTCGGAGAGGATGAAGATCCCCGCGTAGAGCTGGACGAGGGTGATCCCGAACTTGGCCAGCACCCACCAGTGGCGGAAGAACCCCCACGCGGTCGAGGCGGCCAGCATGAACCCGGTGAACGCCGCAGCGTTGGCCAACGGCGCCAGCAGGCGCATGTCCACCACGTGCGCCATCGACGTCGCACTGATCCGCACGCCCGGGTCACCGCTGGTGAAACTCACCACGAGCAGGGTAAACAGGACGAGCGCCAGCGACATCCAGCCGACCGAGGCGAGCACGTGCAGCCACACGACGACCTGCCGCCACCGCTGCGAGTTGGATTTCGACACGACCACCAGGTTGCCGCCGGTGGCCGGAGCGCCGAATCCGGTGAATCCCCGATCCAGCCCTGAGAGTTCCCTGGCGATGGTCGGCGACCCATCCCACCGGTGCGGGGCCGATAGCCACCCTCGCACTCCCACACTTGGCCAAAAACGAAACCAGCGGGTCTACCCATTCGGAAAATCCGCTGGTCACAGTGTTGGACGCGCCTTGGGGAATCGCGGGCTTGACCGCCGGAGAGGGCGCACGATGGGGGCATGTCCGGCAACGTCGAACTCGGTGAGTTCCTGCGCAACCGGCGTGCTCGAACGGCCCCGAACGTGTTCTTCTGCGCCACCGGCATCACCGACGGCGCGCTGCTCAGGGGCGTGCACTACCGCACCAACCAGTGCAGCACCCAGTCGATCGTCATGCGCTCCAAGTCCGGCACCGTCCGCATGATCGACGGCTCGCACCGCCTTTCCAAGCTCCGCGAGTACGCGAACCGAGCGCCTTCCCAAGGCGGGTGAACAGGCGAATGCGAGACCACTCAGGTGCGTGGTCGTTTCGTCGAGCGCGATGGCTCGCGTTCGACGGGAACGGGTTCGCGGCAGCCCCAGTCCGCTAGCCCGCGCTCGCGCTCAAACCACGGCCTCCGCCCGTCAGGTTGGCCAGCAACTCGTGGCAGCGTTCGGCCCGCCAGGCATCCTGCTTGGCCACTTCCTCGAAGAACGAACGCACGTCGTCGTGATCGTGAGCGTCCTGCTTGTACTTGTCGTTGTTCTCCGCGCCCTGCAGTGCGTGGTACTGAACGCTGACCAGGTCGTAGACGATGTCATCAGCCGGAGTGTGCTCGGTGGACATGATCACGCTCCTCGTCACGGTACTTGAACCACTGCCGTCAATACCGGAGTTCCCCGCCCTCGCACAGGCAAACCACGACCCGCGCACGGGAACCGACCGCACTCGATCGACCAGCGCTACGGCGAACTCGCAGGTGACCTCTCCTTCACATGTAGCGCATCAAGAAAGCGCCGCAATCAGCGGAGTGCTCGTCGCAGGAGAGCCTCCGAGGCTGTCATGAAGCGGTCGGCGTGAGCCTTGTCGAATCCGCGGGACGGCAGGATCGGCTGGGCCTTGTTGTTGAACATGACGCCGGTGCGTCCCTCCAGACCCGGAGCGAACAGCAGCGGCAGGATCCGCTTGGCGTATGTCTGCGGCGACTGGCCCGTGATTCCGATGAGAGCTTCGGCCAGTCGGTGCGCGATGCTGCCCTCGCCCAGGTAGTTCGAACGGATGTCGGTCTTGATCAGGCCTGGGTTCAAGCCGAAGTACGCCGGACCCGGCAGCCGGTCGGTGCCCGCGAGCACGAGGGCCTCGTTGGCGGCGACGGTGTTCATGTACACGGGCACCGCCCGGTATGGCCCCTCGGCGTTGAGGTCCTCGGGGTTGCCGCGGATTCCGGTTCCGGGAGAGCCCATGACGAACACGCGTGGCTGCGGCGCATCGTCCGGGCGTGCTGCCCCGAGCCTGGAACTGAGACCCTGCAGGACGGCGAATCGGCTCAGGTAGCTGACCGCCATGTCCCGCTCGATGCGTCCGCTGGTCTC